>CAVYTJ010000004.1:0-241587 GCA_963771325.1 uncultured delta proteobacterium
CGGCGCTTTCAATGCTGCTCAGCAACCCAAACGCCCTTCCCTTCGGGACGCGGGCGGAAGATAGCGAAATGAACACCAAGTTGAACCGAGATTTTCGCGGCAATCGGTTTCTCTTGCCTTACAATGCGTCAGTGTGCTAGCTACATAGCTAGTTACTTTCTCTTTTCGATTCTGCACGGTGCCCGCCCATGAGTTTTACGCTTAAGTCCGAACGAGAACGCAATGGTCTTGTCGCAAGGCAGGAGGCCTTCAAGACGGCTCTCCGCGCCACAGCAGGCGAGGTCAAGGTTCGTGAGCTTTTCCAGCTAATGACGGCCGAGGAGGCAGCGGAATTTCTCGCCCTCGAACTCGGGACGGTACGCAATCTGACGTATCGTCATGAGCTTCCCTCGGTAAAGATCGGCGCCCGAGGAGTTCGCTATCGGCTGATCGATCTGATCGCTTGGAGCGAGCAGCGAAGCAGGCTCGCCAACTGACTGAATTCCCAGGAGAGCAATATGGCTCGGAAACATGGAAAAGACCGCGGTCTGTTCGAACGTCCGCAGGGTTCGGGTATTTGGTGGGTGCGATACTTCGACCGCGACGGGCGTGAACATCGAGAGAAGATTGGAGCGAAAGGCCTCGCTCGGCGCGTATATGAAAAGCGAAAGACCGAGATTCGAGAGGGCCACTTCTTCGCACCAGAAAGGCGAGGAACCGTCTCATTCGAATCCATCCTGTCCGACTATAGGAATTCAGCCCTCAAGGCCGGCCGGGAAATCATGCGCGGAGACATCGGCTACCGTCGGTTAAACGACGCCTTCGGCCCCGAGAGAGCCGATTCGATCACCACAGCGCAAATTGAGTCATTCCGCGACAAGCTCGCTGAAGAGCTTTCCGCCGGTACGGTCAACCTTCATCTGAAGTTGCTCCGCGCGATCTTCATGCGCGCCGTTCGCACGCAATCTATCGCGTCAAACCCGGTAAGCAGGGGCAAGCTCTGCAGGGAAAATAATAAGCGTCTTCGCTGGCTCAGGGACGATGAGGAATCGGCGCTTTTTGAAGCCCTACCGAACTGGTTGAAGCCGCTAGTGATCGTCGCCCTGAACACCGGCATGCGAAAGGGCGAACTCCTGAACCTCCGCTGGCGTGATGTCGATTTCACGAGCGGGACGATAACCATTCGCGATCCGAAGTCAGGGGAAGACGAGCACGTCCTTGTGAACTCGACGACCCAACAGACCCTGAAGACTCTCTGGGATTCCTCGACGAAGGTCGTGCAATTGAAAGCGGGCGCGTCGGACAGAAGCGAGTTCGTGTTCAGTGCACCGAGAGGCGGATTCATCCAGAACCTCAAGCGATACTGGTACCCTGCCCTTCGCCGCGCTGGCATCGAAGATTTTCATTTTCACGATCTCCGTCATACGTTCGCGTCGCGCGCGGCAATGAGCGGCGTCGATCTCTACACTCTGCAGGCACTGATGAGACATCGAAGTTCACTGATGACGCAGCGTTACGCGCATCTGAGCGGGGCGCATCAGCGCGAGGCGATCCGCCGCTTAGATGGTTGGCATGAGCGGCAGAATCCGATCGCAGATCGACGGTCGTAAAGCGCAGCCCCAAATTCGGTTACTTCCAATCTTGCGCCGTCCGCCGAGAGCGCGGCGTGTAAACCTCTCGGTCAGTTGATCGCCGGACGGCCTCCCTTTCCAGTGTGCGTCGATCAAACCGACCCAACCTGTTAAAGTATTCCGTCGCACAGGATGAATTATGCTGAATCAAGAGAGAACATTCACCCCCAGCGAGGCGGCGGTCGTGTCGGGCGTTCCAGTCAAGACGGTGCATCGCGAGATCGACGAAGGGCCTTTGAAGCCAAAGCGCCGGAAGCCTGGAAGCAAGAGAACGCTCCGCGAACAGGATCTCTTCTACTTGGCCGTAGCGAAGGGTCTTGATACGCGCCTGGTCCAACTCACCAGTGAGGGCAAAGATAAGCTTCACGATGCGATCATCGTATATTGGCGAAGTAGGAAGCCGGCCAAGAAGGAATTGCCGCTCTTCGGAGGCCGTCTCTTGCTCGATCTTAAGCTAGTTCTCGAAGAAGTGCGTTCCAGATTGGAGCGTCTCGAACTGGCTAGAGCAATGGTCGTTGAAGATCCCGAGATCAGGGGCGGCGAGCCGTGCATTCGCGGGACCAGAATTGGTGTCTATGAAGTCGCGAGTATGCTCGAACACGGCGCAGCCGAAGAGGAGATTTTGGAAGGCTACTCATCGCTCAAGCGCGAGCAGCTTGAACTCGCCAAAATTTTCGCGCAGGCCTACCCGCGCAAGGGCCGACCACCTCGCCATCCGTGGCACCAGACGCCCTGGCGTGAGATCTCGCGGAGCGAAACTCCCAGGTGAGGTTTCTGATCGATGAATGCCTGCATACCAGCCTCACGGATGTCGCAAACAAGGCCGGCCACGAGGCCCATCATGTGACTCGGCGAGGATGGTCAGGGTTCAAGGATTATCAGCTCCGAGAAGTGATTCTGCGCGAAGAATTCGTCTTCGTCACCAACAACGCACGCGATTTTCGCAAGCTGATGGCGGAGAGCGGATTGCACCCCGGCCTGGTGGTGATCATTCCGAACGTCGCGCCGGCGTTGCAGCGCCAGATGTTTGATCGCGCGATCAGTGAGGCCTCGAGGCTTCGCGATCTGATAAACAGAGTCGTGGAGATCGACATCGACGGTGTGAACGTTTTCGAGTTGCCAAAGTTGGAATGACAGAGTTGGATGCCGATCTCGCAGCGTGCATGTATAGTGAAAATGAGCCGATTCTGTGGGGGAGAATTCAAAGCCGTAACAACTCGCCAGATGCGAAGGCCACGAAACGGGCTGAGCCTATTCGGCGGCGAGTAGACGGCGGTCACCTGTCAGTCCATGACGTCAACGCGTACATCCGACAAACTGACGGGGCCCTTCTTGCGGCACATTGCGATCTCGCCGGACAAGATCGATCGAAATCGATATCCTTTCAATATTCCCGCGTTCTCGCACGGCATCGACATCAGAATAACTTCGAACGTCACCTTCTTTGTTGGCGAGAATGGATCGGGGAAATCCACCCTTCTCGAAGCTATTGCCGAGAGCAGTGGCTTCAACGCCGAGGGCGGCGGCCGCGACCACACCTTCACCGATCGCAAAGACAAATCAGACCTCTCTTCCGCGATTCACCTTTCATGGCTACCGAAGGTTACGGACGGTTTTTTCATGCGTGCGGAGAGCTTCTACAATTTCGCCAGCTATATCGAACAGTCGGGTAGCGACTTCCGAAGGTATGGAGGCCGCTCGCTGCATGATCAGTCCCACGGCGAGTCCTTCCTTGCGCTGTTCTCGCACCGTTTCAACCGCGGAATTTACATCTTGGACGAACCGGAGGCCGCTCTATCGCCGCAGAGGCAACTGAGTTTCCTTGCCATCATCCATCGTCTCGAAACCGCTGGGCGCGCCCAATTTCTGGTTTCCACCCATTCGCCAATCATCCTGGCGTATCCCGGCGCAGTGCTGTTGAGCCTTGACGGCACCGAGATTCGAGAAGTTCATTACATGGACACTGATCACTACCGTGTGACCAAGCAGTTTCTTACTGCGCCGGAACGCTACTTCAAGCATCTATTTTCTAAGGAATCAGACGACGACGATGCAACGTAGCGACTGAAACTCTGGTGCCGGTTTTGGTGCCGGTGGAAGGTCGATTTTCAGTGCTCTTGGATGAGATCGAATGAACAGAAACAATCGGAAATATGGGCATTTTCCGTGATCCGCCGATCGACCGGGGCGGCCTTACAAGCCGAGGGTCGCAGGTTCGAAACCTGCACCGCCCACCAATTAAATCAAAGACAAATATACCGAGGCTTTCACGCCGTACCTCGGGGTGGCCGCGGCCGTTGCCAACAGGAGAGAGACCAGTCGTGCCCTTCCACCGCAAGAGCGGATACGTAGCCGGAGCCAATGCTCAACTCCTGAAGAGACCAACGGAGCGCTTCGTCCGGATCTGCTCGCGTCCTCAGGAGAGCTGCAGGTTCTCCGGGGATCAGCGACACGTCGAACTGGTCCAAGGGCAGTGAGAGCCCTTGACCTCTCGCCTTGATGTAGGCTTCCTTGCGAGTCCAACAAAGAAAGAACGCGTATTTCCGAAGGCTGACCGGAAGCGCACGCAGCGTCGCAATCTCGCGTTGCGAGAAAAATCGCTCAGCGATCTGCTCTACCTCCAGGCCGTCGCGCATAAATTCGAGATCGATGCCGACCTCGCGGCCACGAGTAACCGCATAGAGGGCCACATCGTGAGAATGGGACGTGTTGAAATGGATCGTATTCCCGTTCGATTCGTCGGCCAGCGCAGGCTTCCCATGGGGGCCGTAGCGGAAAGACACGGACTGGGCTGCTCGGTTCAAGTAGAGGCCGAGAATCTCTCTGAGCACGCCACGAGCGACGATAAAGCGTTCGCGATCTATCGGAAAGTGAAACTTCCGCGCCCTCGCCTGTTCATCTTCGGCAAGCGAATGTAGCCAGCCATCAATCTGTGATGGAGCGTGGTTCAATGCGGCTTGCCAGACATGCACGTCATCATTGCCCAAGGTTAAGGTTTCTCCCGCAATGGGCCATGGCTGAAGAACAAGAGCGGTGCTGGATGCTGTCACGTAACTCTTCTCAGCCGTCACCGTGCAGTTCCTGGGAGAGCATCTGAAGCAGGAGCGGTTGAGTGGTGTTGAGGAAAAAGTGGTCGCCGGAAAGCATCCGCAACGAAAAGGCGCCAGTAGTCTGGTCGCGCCAGGCTTCAAGGTCGCTGCGCGTCACTTTGCTATCCTGCAAACCGCCAAAGGCTGAGATGGGGCAGTTCAGGGGAGGCTCGGCCGAATACACGTAGGTTTCGTAGAGTGCGAAATCAGCCCGCAACAGAGGAATTACTATCTCCATTAGTTCTTCGTGCTCCAACACCTCTTTGGGGATACCGTTGAGGCGGCGCACTTCCGCTAAAAACTCTTTTGCAGGCAGGGTATGAATGGGCGAGCCTCGACGGGGAATTTGAGGTGCACAGCCGGCGGAAACAAACAGGCGAGCGGGACTTACGCCATACTGTCTGCGGAGCTGGCGCGCGAGTTCAAACCCCACCAATGCTCCCAGGCTGTGGCCGAAGATCGCGAAGGGCTTGTCCAGAAGCGAGGAGAGGGCTTGGGCAAGGACCTCGATGAGTGACGAGAGGTCAGTGAAAGGACGCTCCATCAAACGAGTACCCCGTCCGGGGAGTTGAATCGGACAGGCTTCAACATCCGCTGGCAAGGCGTTCGGCCAGATTCGAAAAATCGAGGCACTACCACCCGCGTACGGGAAACAGAACAAACGGAGACGGGTCTCCGGGCTGGGTTTGCGGCCCGGCATCCAGGAGCCAACAGTTGCAGCGGCGGTCGTGGGCTGGCTCATGTGCGGAAACCGTGCGCCTATCCTTCCCGCTTGTCCATGCTCTTGCGCAGCGTGAGCGGCCTCATGTCAGTCCACACTTCGTTGATGTAATCCAGGCACTCCGCCTTTGACCCGCTCTTCGCTGCGTCCCTCCAGCCAATCGGATTATCTCGTTCAACAGGCCAAATCGAGTACTGCCCTTCGTGATTCACTACCACCCGATAGTTTGTATTGTGTTCCGTGTCGTCACTATTCATTGAGAATCCTTCATCAAGCTGGTCTGTAGATTGACTCCATCGGACAACCATTCCTCGGCCGCCCGCAGCTGGGTGAGGCAAGCCGTAAGCTTCTCAGCCAATACTTCAACCTGGGGTTCATAGACCATATTGGCGTGATTGCCTGGAACGGGATGAACCTCGACTCCAGCAGCCCATTCGCCCCACCCCAGGGTCGGGTCAGGGGACGTTCCCGCAAGCTCGCTGACTGGCCCTAAATAGAGTAATTCGACCCGGGTAGCGACGCAGTATGTAATTTCGTGTCGCACGAAAGTCGGCTTTGCACAGTTCGACAAACCGCTGAGCCTGGGAAACCTCAACCTCCGCGGGTACCAAACCTGCTTTCTTGGCCTGCTCCAGCACAGCGGCTAACACTTCGTCCTTGGGAAGCCGCAACAGCTCTCCAGGGTCCAAGGGAAGACCGAAGTAACGGACAACGTCGGCCAACAGCGTCGCTTCAAAATCATCTTCCGCGAACTGCTCATCAGGAGCTGGAATGCGAGTATCCAGTAAAACCAGCAGGGCCACCTTCTGTCCCTGCGCGTGAAGCTGCTGGGCCATCTCGAAAGCTACAGTTCCACCCATCGACCACCCTCCCAGATAGTACGGGCCCTCAGGCTGGACTGTCTGTAGCGCTTCGATGTAATGAGCGGCCATATCCTCGATTCGCAGGTGCGGGTCTTGCCCTTCGTCCACTCCTTTTGCTTGTAGCCCAAAGCAGGGTTGATCGGGGCCCAAATGGTGCGCCAAATGAACGTAGGGGAATACCTGGCCGCCAGCCGGATGTATCAAGAAAAGCGGCCGTTCGCTGCCGTCAGGCTGAATGGCTACCAAAGATGATTGAGATGCAGGCTTGATCTGATGACGAAGAAGATCGGCGAGCTGTTCGATAGTTGCTCCATGAAAAACGGCCGCCAACGGAAGTCTTCTGCCCAGCCTTTTCTCAATCAGAGCGAACAGACGTACCGCTGCCAGAGAATGCCCTCCAAGCTCAAAAAAATTGTCTCTCACCCCGATAGACTCAATACCCAGAACTTCCTTCCATAGTTGAGTGAGCTGAAGTTCCAAAGCATCTCGGGGTGCGACCAACGCTTTTTCCGACTCGGGCCTCGCTCGTCCAGCCGCTGGCAACGCACGCCGGTCTACTTTACCGTTGAGCATCAGCGGCAGCGTGTCCAATATCATGAATGCCGAGGGAACCATGTACTCCGGCAGCTTTTGTTTCAGAAAGCCGCGCAGATCATCCGATGTAAGGAAAAGATCCCGCTCGGCGACCGCATAGGCTACCAGGCGCTTCTCTCCTGAAGTATCGTGGTGAACTAGAACTACCGCCTCTCGAACATCCGGGTGTTGGCGAAGGTTAGCCTCGATTTCCCCCAATTCGATACGGAATCCTCGAAGCTTGACCTGATGGTCAACCCGGCCCAGAAATTCGATGTTTCCATCCGGCAGGTAGCGGGCTAGGTCGCCAGTCTTGTACAGCCGGGCTCCCGGCTCGGTGCTGAACGGGTGTGGAATAAACTTCTCAGCGGTCAAATCGGGGCGGTTCAGATATCCTCGGGCCAGACATTTTCCACCGATGTGCAGTTCGCCGGGCACTCCAACGGGAACGGGGTTGCCGTATTGGTCGAGAATGTAGGTTTCTCTGTTGGCGAGGGGCCGGCCAATGGGAATTCTGCGCGAAGTCGCAATCTCGTGCGGTCGAGGATCAATTTCGAAAGCGGTTGCCGTTATAGTGGCCTCCGTCGGGCCGTAGGCATTGAGCAGACGAATTGAATTCGCCGAGGTTTGCTGCCAGAGCTTCAGAGCCTCGGGCAACATGATGTCTCCACCAACGATAAACAGTCTGGGTTGAACGCTCGACGCCGGTTGCGGAAGATCTGCCCACTCATGAGCGAGTTCCTGCCAGTAGCCTGTTGGGAGATTGAGTACTGTCAGTCCATATTCTGAAATCTTTCGATGGAATTCAGCCGTATGCCATACGTCCGGACCCATCATCACCAGCCGAGCTCCGGCGATCAGTGTAGGCAGGATTTGCTCCAATGATAGATCGAAACTCAGGGAAGCAAACTGCAGTACCCGATCGGTCGGGCCTAGTTCATAGTATCTCTGAACATCATTGCAGTGACCCGCGAGCGCGCCGTGTGAAACGAGAACTCCCTTTGGCTGGCCCGTCGATCCCGAGGTGAAGATTACGTAGGCGAGGTTTTCAGGCCTGCTCGAACTAATCGGATTGCTCTCGCTTTCTCGGGCGATCGCCTCGCGGTCCGAGTCAAGACAGACTATTTTCGCGTCATATTCTGGCAGCGCCCCTACCAAACTCTCACGCGTCAGGATTACCGGCGCCCCGGCCGTTTCCAGCATGAAGGCCAGGCGCTCTTTCGGGTACGCCGGGTCCAGGGGCAAATACGCTCCGCCGGCCTTCAGAATGCCAAGCAACCCGACGACCATCTCCGCGGAGGGCTCCAGGCAGATTCCGACCGGTATCTCCGGCTTCACTCCCAGAGCCTGCAAATGATGCGCAAGCTGATTGGAGCGGCGGTTCAGCTCGGCATATGTGAGACGCTCATGTTCAAAGACGACCGCTACGGCGTCGGGCGTTCGCTCGGCCTGCAGCTCAAAAAACTGCTGGATACACAAATCCTTCGAATAGGCGGCCTTGTTATCGTTCCACTGCACGAGCAGTTGTTGTCGTTCTGCTTCGCCTAAGAACGGTAAGTCCGAAAGCCGTCGCTCAGGATTAGCGACCACAGCCTCGAGCAGGTTTCCGAAATGGCCGAGCATGCGGCTAATTGTGGCGGCCTCAAACAGATCCTTGTTGTAGGCCAAGGTCGCGATCAGACCTTGCTCGGTATCCGCGATATGCAGAGTTAAATCGAAGTGAGCGGTCCCGCTGTCGATCTCGACAGGACTTAGCGTCAAGCCGGGCAGCCCAATCGTTTGCAGTGACTTATTCTGCAGTACGAACATCACCCCAAAGAGCGGATTGCGCCCCAGGTTCCGCTCCAGATGTAATTCCTCCACCAATCTCTCAAAGGGCAGGTCCTGATGCGCATAGGCTCCCAGGCAGACTTCCCGCACGCGCCGCGAGAGTTCCACAAAAGCAGGGTTGCCTGAAAGGTCGGTGCGCATGACCAGCGTGTTCACGAAGAATCCAATCAGCCCTTCGATCTCCAGCCGGTTGCGATTAGCAATCGGCGTACCGACGATGATGTCGTTTTGATCTGTGTAACGGTGCAGCAAAATCTTGAACGCTGCCAGCAATGTCATGAACAGGGTAATCCCCTGCTTCCGGCTAAACGCTTTTAACCCCTCGCCGGTGTTCTTTGGCAGCAAGCATCGATTGGAGTGAGCCCCGAAAAGTCTGCACAGCCGGTCTGAGGTGGTCCGCCGGCAACTCCAACGGAGAAGCGCCAAGCAGTTGCCGCTTCCAATAAGTAAGCTGGGTCTCCAGCACTTCACCCTGTAGCCACTGCCGCTGCCAATGAGCAAAGTCCGCATATTGGATGGGCAACTCGGGCAACGGCGAGGACCTTCCGCCGGAAAAGGCCTCGTAGAGCACGGCCATCTCCCGGATGAGTATTCCGGTAGACCAGCCGTCGGAGACGATATGATGCATCGTCAGCAGCCCTACATGCTCCTCTTCTCCGAGCCGCAGCAGAGTGACCCGCAACAGTGGACCCCGGGCCAAATTGAACGGCCTCTGCGCCTCCTCGATGGCGAGGCGTCCGACCTCGGCTTCCCGCTCGCTTTCAGTCAAGTCCTGGAGATTCACCACCGGCAAGCCGACCGTCAGCGTAGGCGCGACAACCTGAGCCGGCCGCCCATCCACTGTCGTAAAGGTCGTCCGCAGGGCTTCATGGCGCTTAATGATTTCGTTGACGCTCTGCCCCAGCGCCACCAGGTTGAGTGGGCCTTTCAGGCGGACCGCGGCGGGAAAATTGTAGGCGGAGTTGCCCGGCTCCAATTGATCGATGAACCACAGCCGCTGCTGAGCAAAGGAAAGTGGCAAGTCTCCATCTCGGGGAACAGGCAATATGGGCGGCGCCTGGAGACTCTGCCCAGCTCGACGGGCGGCGTCGATGCTCGCAGCGAGGCCTGCCACGGTAGGCACCTCAAACAGACGCCGCAGCGGTATCTCCACCGCAAAGGCCTCGCGGATTCGGGAAACAGCCTGAGTCGCCAGCAGCGAATGTCCACCTAACTCAAAGAAGTCATCGTAGATTCCTACCCGTTCGAGTCCGAGAACTTGGGCCCAAATCTCGGCCACAAGCTCCTCTTCAGGGGTTCGTGGAGCTACGAATCCTTTTTCCAGTTCGGGCCGCGTTCGATTGGACGCTGGGAGCGCGCGGCGGTCTACCTTCCCGTTGGCCGTCAATGGCAAGGCCTCGAGCGCAACGAAAGCCGCGGGCAACATGTGCTCGGGCAGCTTCGCTTTGAGAAAATTGCGCAGCTCGTTGCTCGTGGGCGGAAGCCCTCGCTCGCCGACCACATAGGCCACCAACCGCTTCTCTCCAGTCGCGTCTTCTTCAGCCACAACGATTGATTCGCGCACGGTCGGGTGTTGGCGAAGCGCGGACTCGATCTCCCCAAGTTCGATACGAAACCCCCGGATCTTCACTTGGTGGTCGGCCCGGCCAAGGAACTCGATACTCCCGTCGGGCAAGTGGCGGGCCAGATCGCCGGTTCTATACAGTCTCGCTCCGGGCTTTGCGCCAAAGGGGTCCGGAATAAATTTCTCGGCCGTCAAATCGGGGCGATTAAGATAGCCTCGTGCCAAGCCCACTCCGCCGATGTAGAGGTTACCGCCGACACCGATCGGCACCAGGCGAAGCATATCGTCCGCGATATATATCGTTGCGTTCGGTATCGGCCGTCCAATAGGAATTGTAGAATCAGCAATATCGCTTGTGCATAGACCATATGCTGAGTCGATAATTGTTTCCGTTGGACCGTACACATTATACAGCGCGGCCTTCGAGCGCTGATGTAACCGCATTACTACTTCGGCTGGCAAAGCTTCTCCGCCGCACATGACAGCGCGCAAGGCTGCAAGAGCATCGAAGGCGGGCTCTTCGACGAGGAGACGAAGGAAGGATGGAACGCAGTGAAGAATCGTAATACCTTCGTTGCGGATCGTCTCGGCTATATAACGGCTATCACGATGACCGTCAGCCTCCGCGACTACCAGGGTGCCACCCGCCATCAAGATCGGGAAGATTTCGCGACCGGCGGCATCGAAAGTGATCGGCGTCTTCAAAAGACATCGGTCCCTTGCGGACAGTTCGAGCGTCTTCGTCAGCCAATTGACGGCATTAACCAGTCCGCCATGTTCGACAATGACCCCCTTCGGGGATCCAGTTGAGCCCGAGGTATAGATAACGTACGTGGCATTCCTATCGGTCGCTCCGCTTACCGGGTTCGCTTCACTCTCGCGAGCGATCGTGTCCCAGTCCAAATCCAGGGAGACCACTCGCACCCCTGGCGCTATACCATCTTCCACTACACCCCTTCGCGTCACCAGCACTGGCGCTCGGACATCTTCCAACATGAATGCCAAACGCTGCCTGGGATACGCCGGGTCCAACGGCACGTAAGCTCCGCCGGCCTTAAGAATGCCAAGGAGTCCGACTATCATCTCCGGGCAGCGCTGCATGCAAATGCCTACCCGCACTTCTGGCCTCACGCCCTGAGTCCTCAGGTGATTGGCGAGTTGATTGGCTCGGGCGTTAAGCTCGGCGTATGTCAGACGCCGGTCTTCACAAGCCAGCGCAACGTTGTTCGGCGTACGCTCGGCCTGTTCCTCGAACAATTGATGAATGCACTTGCCTTCAGGATAGCTGGCCTCGGTATCGTTGAACTCGATCAACAATCTTTGTCGCTCAGGTTCGCTTACAATCTCGAGGTCACCAATCAACGCTTCAGGATTGCCGGTAACGCTTTCCAGCAACGCCTGAAACTGTCCAACCAGGCACTCGATATCCTCTCTTTGAAATACATTGCTGTCGTAGTGAAGCTCTATGCCAAAAAGATCGATCCTTTGGGCGCAAGAAAGTTTTAGCGTAAACCGCTCAGTACAGACGTGCTGCCTCTCAATCGCAAATGTCACGTCTCTCGCGGAATACGACACGGGTTGTTGGTCAAATTCGAAAACTAACCGGAAAGAAAGACGCCTCCTCGCGACCGGTATTCGAGCTTTCAATTGAATCCCAGGCAAAGTACTCCTGCCATTCGAGCACTTCCCGTGTCGATTCATTAACCCGCTTTAAAAGCTCGCTGAAGTGGAGCTGCGGCTCCAGCTGACACTGAAGCGGCACGGATTGCGCCAGCAGTCCGGGTGTCTCTCTCAGGTCATCGTAGGTACGGCCGTCGCAGGCCATCCCAAGGATGAAGTGCGGTTGACCGCTGAGACGCCAGAGCAGAATTTGCCAGCACGTCAGAAGGAATACGGAAGGTGACGTATCATAATTCCGGATTGCCGCTTTGATTGCCGCCGTCAAGTCATCCGCGAGCTCAACAACATTCAAGGATCGTGGATCGAAACCCGGTGTTGTTGAGCGGCGATGCTCAAACGGAAGGGTTAGAACGGGCACAGAAGAAAGATCGTGCTTGCGCCAGTAGTCTCTTCCTGCTTTCGTATCCTCCGATTCCAGAAGCTCATTCTCCCATTGCGCGACATCGGCGTACTGCAGCATTGCGGCTGCGCGTGTTTCACCGCGCTGGCAGGCCGAATAGAAACGGCTTAGTTCATGAACAAAAATCTGGAGGGTTACCGCATCTGCGCAAAAGGCGGGGAAGGCAACAAACAACACATGCTTGTTAGCCGACAGATTCGCCAAGGATATATGCGCAGGCCGGTTATTGTCGCCGCCAGAAGGCAACTCTCCGGCAGCTCGAAAGAGCGATTCAAGTTTGTCCGCTTGCTCGTGAGGCTCCAGGCCGCGCAGGTCGCAATTGTCGATCGAGAGAGCACCGCCTTCGCTTATAACCTGACCCGGAATGTTCGTCCCTGGCAGGCAGGCAACCGTAGTGCGAAAAATCTCATGGCGGGCGAAGACACCTCGTAAGGCCGCTTCGAGCGCCTTTAGGTCAAGTGGTCCTTCGATTCGAACCATGCACTGCGCACGATAAGCATGGGCATGGTCCGTCTGCTGCAGCGACCACAGATGCCTCTGCTGAGGCGAAAGTCGGAAGCCTTCAATCATCTCGCCCCACAATCGCCCGCTCAGGACTTTGACCCGGGAGAGGCGCCGTTGAGGTGTAGATGCGGCCGGTCACCTGACTGGCCGGGCGTTCCATATCCGTTCGCGCCGTCACTGCCTGGCTGGGATACGCTAATTGCTATCCGCTTGGCGGTCTTCAGTCTTTGGAGGTTAGCCTCCCTGTACTGTCCTCGGATTTCCGCCATTTCTTGCCTGTCCACCCCGGCAAGTATGGATCTCAGTGCGTTCAACCTGGCATTGGGTTGAGTAGTGACATGGTGCAATAGCGTTTCGAAATGTTTCGCGATTCTGGAGATCGTCGCGGCATCAAACAGATCGCTGTTGTAGCGTATGGAAATGGAGAGCGAATGTGCCGCTTCGATGGTCAACATCACCAGGTCGAGGGTGGCCGCTCGATGTTCCAGCGAAAGGGCTTCCAGCTCGAGCCCGCCAGGATTCATACGCAGCCCGCTGTCGCCCAGTACAAACGCTGGCGCCCCCTGTTCGGCGAGCTGATGTGGTTTATCCAGTACGAACATCACCTGGCACAGCGGCGGGCGGCTGAGATCACGGGCCGGATGGAGCCGTTCGACCAGCAGCAGAGTTGGATAGTCCTGATGCTCGAGCGCCGCCAGCACCGTTTGGCGCACCTGGCCAAGAAACGCCTCGAAAGTCGGATTTCCGGAGCAATTCGCCCTTAAGATGACGGGATTGGTAAAGAGACCCACGACTCCTTCGAACTCGGCCCGACTCCGGCCGAGCACGGGTGAGCCCACCAGGAGGTCCTCCTGACCACTGTGGTGGTGCAGTATCACTTGAAACGCTGCGAGGAGAACCATGTACAAGGTCGCTCCCTGAGCCTTCGCCAGCGCTTTCAACCGCGAGCTCAGTTCATAGTTCAAGTGGAAGTCGTATGAGGCGCCGCGATATGTCGGCACCGGTGGCCGCGGCCGATCGGTGGGAAGCTCCAGCAAGGGCAATTGTCCAGCCAATTGTTTCTGCCAGTAGACCCAGAGCCGCTCACCTTCGGCGCTCGCGAGCATCTCGGCCTGCCAACGAACATAGTCGGTGTATTGCGAATCAAGCGCAGGCAGCAGCGCTCGTGCGCCGGCCCTTTCCGCCGGATACAGCGTGCCGAGTTCTGTGAGGAGCAGCGCGAGGGACCAGAAATCGATCACGATGTGATGTACTACCAGCAAGAGAACGTGATCGTTTGCCGAGCAGGTGAACAGGTTCACTCGCAGCACCGGACCTCGTTCCAGATCAAAGGGGCGATAGGCTTCCTCGAGCAGCCGCGTTTTCAGGACCTCGCTGTCCCAGGCCGACGCATCGGTCTCGACGAAGTGAACCGCGAGATGCGGATGAACCCGTTGCGCGGGCTTGCCAGAGCGCACGCAAAAAGTGGTTCGCAGAGCGGGATGGCGATCGACTAGCGCCTGAAACGCGCGCCGCAACGCCGGAATATCCACGTCGGAGCGGATGCGCGCGGCGAAATTGACATTGTAAACCCTGCTCTCCGGTGCGAGCTGGTATAGAAACCATATCCCCTGCTGATTGTACGACAGTGGCTGAAGCGATTGAGATTCGTTCGCCTCTTTGCGAAGGAGTTTTGCCAGCAGGGCGCGCCTTTCTTCCGGTGAAAGATCGGCAATTCGCTGAGATGCGTTGCTCATTCACCGATTTCCGCTTTATCCAGCATCTCGATGAGCAACGAATTCACTTCCTCATCCGAAAGCCGATCGAGTCTTGACGACAGCTGTGCATCCGCATCCCCATTGCTGTGCGCGCCGGAGCGTTGCGCGGCCACCGAAGCAAGGGGCGGCGATGTGGCATCAAGTTCCGCGGTCAATTGATCGAGGATCTGGGTCGCAGCCTGAGCAACGCTCGGCCCTTGAAGGAATTTCACCATCGGCACATTCACGCCCAGGTCAACGGCGATCCGGTTCTTCAGCTCGACCGCCATCAGGGAATCCAGTCCCAGATTGCTGAGCGGTTGCTCCACGTCCAGCCTGGAAGCGGAAAGCCCAAGCACGCGGGCCACTTGTTCACTCAGGTAGGATCGCAGTATCTGATGGCGCGCCGCGGGTTGTGCGGCAAGGAGTGCCGCCCTCTTCTCTCCCGGATGGCTCGCTTGCAATGCGACTTCGGACTCTTCGCTAGCAAGTTGAGAGAGCAACGGTGATTCACTACCCGCTGAGTAAAACTGGCGATACTGCTTCCAGTCTACGGGAACTGCCGCGACCTGGGCCGCGTCCTGCCGGAGCATGCGTTCCAAGCACTTCCAGCGCCTGTTCGGGCGCCATGCTCCTGACTCCGACGAGCGCGAGACGCGCGGCGAGACGCTTGCCCCCAGCCGTTTCCGCAAAGCCCAGATCGGCCCAAGCGCCCCAGTTCACGCTGAGTGCCGGCCGGCCCTGCGCTTTTCGATGATGCGCCAGGGCATCGAGGAAGGCGTTGGCGGCAGCATAGTTTCCCTGACCAGGCTGGCCCAGGAGCGAGCCCGCGGAAGAGAAGAGTACGAAGAAATCCAGCGGAGCGTCTTCGAGCAAGCGATGCAGCAGCCAACCACCCATCACCTTGGGCCGCAAGACCGTATTCAGCGCGGCTTGGTCAAGTTGCAAGAGCAGTCCGTCCTGCAGTACTCCGGCCGCGTGCACTACGCCCCGGATCGGCGGCCAACCCTCGGCGCTAAACTCTTTCAGAAAGGCGCAAAGCTGTGCTTCATCCGCCACGTCCACCGAGGCCAGATGCACGCTCGCTCCCAGCGCTTCCAGCTCCCGAATGGCGCCGATTTGATGGGCCAGGCGGCTTCCCGTTTCTACCGCACTCCAGCTCGAGCGCGGCGGAAGCTTCGTGCGTCCCAAAAGGATCAACCGCCGGGCCCCCTGCCCGACCATCCAACGGGCGACCACGAGGCCGAGGTCTCCCAGTCCGCCGGTTATCAGATAACTGCCATCAGTCGGCCACGCGAGCGGACGCCGTTCGACCGCAGTCTGGCGTTTGCGCACCAGGCGACCGACGTATCGACGCCCTTGACGAAACGCAATCTGATCCTCTCCGTCTGGTCTGGAGATTTCCTCCCACAACCGATGTGCATCGGCGTCAGGTGGAGAAGCGCCGGGCTCCAGGTCGATCAGTCCTCCCCAGAGCGCGGCGTGCTCCTGCGCAATAACGCGCCCCATCCCCCACACAGGCGCCTGAGCTACATCCAGGGGCAAGGAATCTTCGCCCGCTGCCTGAGCCCCTCGCGTTACCAGCCACAGACGCGGAGGATCGCGCAACTCGGCTCGGGCCAGCTCCTGGATCAACGGCAGCACAGTGCCGCAGCCCTGTCTCTGGGACGTCGCCAGCGAATCCGCGGTGATCTCCTGTGGCGCAGAGGTATCAGTACTATTAAGGCTCCACAAATAGACAATTCCACGGCAAGCCGATTGATTGAGTAGTGCTGCCGCGACAAGCTGTCGGAGGTCTTCGGAACTTTGCGGACGAATGCGAAAATGCGTACTCTCTTCGGTACTATCTTCTGTACTATTTTGAGCCTTGTACGAATCGCCGCAAGAGACCATGACGCTTCTCGCGCCCAGCGCCTCTAGCCGCGCTGCCAGCGCTTCTCCCACGCCGTCGCGGTCCGCAAAGATGAGCCAGCTTTCCCCTTTGGCTCGTGAGGAAGGTTTCGCGGCTTCTAATTCATTCGGATGCTGTTTGAGCTGCCATTGAAACTCGTATAGCCAGTCATCCACGTTTCCCTGCACATTTTCCTGCACATTTCTCTGCAAATGCTTTTGCGAATTTTCTTGCAGATTCTTTTCGAGCGCGCGCTGTGTATCGCCTTCCAGAGATTCGAAGCGCAGTCCCGAAATCTCGACTGCCGCATGCCCGGTTTCATCCAACAACCGTACGTCTCCCTTGACCGCGTCAGGCTGCCGCTCTTGCATGCGGGCGTGACTCCATAGATGCGGCCCCGGATGGCCCTGGACCCGGATCTCATCTATGTGAGTCGGCATGAAGATGGCCGGTTCACCGTTTGCTGTTGCCTCAGCCGCAACAGCGGCTGCGGCAACTTGCCAGCAGGCATCAAGGCACGCCGGATGAATTTGATAGGCGCTAAGGTCAGCTTCAGACTCTTTGGGAATTCGAATTTCAGCCAGCACTTCTCCGTTGCGCCTCCACAACTGAGTAATGCTCCGTAAGAAATGACCGTAGTGAATACCGCGTTCGCTGAGCCTCGCGTAAAAGTCTGCTCCAGAGATCTCTTCCTGGCAGCCAGCCAGGACCTCCGCGAGCGCCCCCTGCCCCGCCGCAAAGACACCGTCATCCGATCGAGGAGACACTTCTCCTGTCGCGTGCAGCGTCCATGATTTACCGGATTGGCCGATTCCAGCAGGGCAACTGTATACCTGGAAAGATGCCGCTCCATCCGTTCCGGGAGAAAGGATTAGCTGGAGCGGCCGGGCCTCGCCGTCGGGTAGGAAAAGTGCGCGGTGAAATTCGATATTCTTTAATGCGAAAGATTGTGCTCCGTAAGCTTCGACCGCGGCGGCCAAAGCCATCTCGACGTAGGCCGAGGCGGGCAGCACCGCAACTCCTTCGATTCGATGGTCGTCCAGATAGGGCAGGACCCGTTTATCCAGCGTGACTTCCCAGAAGTGAGTTCCCGCAGGATGTGCCGATTTGAAATGCCGGCCCAATAGAGGATGCTTATCGTTCGTGCCGCGCGGAACCCGCCCCCGCGGAACTCGCTCCCATTGAGAGCTGGAGTCGCCTGTCGCGGTCTCCATCCAACAATGCTCGCGCCGCCAGTAATGCCCCGGGAGCCGAACGCACTGGCCGGCGGCGGGATAGAGGCGGTTCCAGTCGAGCGGGTACCCGAGGGTGTAAAGCGCACCGATCGACCCTTGCATCACGGTGCGTTCTTCATCCTCACGCCGCATCGAGGGCAGCACGGCACCTTCTTGGCCGACGTGGTTGAGCCCTTGCTGGATGGCACTTAGAAGAACGGGATGCGGACTGATTTCAAGGAAGATGTCGTGCCCGTCTTCCAATAGGCGCTGGACCGCCGCTGAAAATAGCACCGGCTCTCTCAAGTTCCTTGCCCAATAGCGCGCTTCAAACTCGAACCCGCCGCCCACCATACCAGTCACAGTCGAGTAGATGGGCATCGACGCGGGCCGCGGCACGAGCCCTTCCAAAGCCTGCAACAAGTCGGCACGCAGGGGATCCATCTGCGGGCTATGGGAAGCGAAATCCACTTTCACCATAGCGCAGAAGATGTCTCGACGCCTCAACTGATCAAGGATTGTTTCCAGCGTTGCCCGATCTCCTGACAACACCGTAGAGGTCGGACTGTTGCTGGCCGCGATGGACACGCGATCTTCGTAGCCGGCAAGAACGCTGCGCGCGTCTTCCATCGAAAGCTCGACCGCGGCCATGGCGCCCTCGTCCGACGACGCGCCTGACCAAGCGGCTGCGATGACAAATGACTCGCGCCGCGTCTTCGAGATTCAGCGCACCGGCGATGTAAGCTGCCGCAACCTCTCCCATGCTGTGGCCGACCACGGCCTGTGGCTCGATACCCCAGGAGCGCCACAAG
Source organism: uncultured delta proteobacterium (assembly GCA_963771325.1). Taxonomy (GTDB): domain Bacteria; phylum Desulfobacterota; class Binatia; order Binatales; family Binataceae; genus JAKAVN01. The sequence continues at coordinate 18,488 of CAVYTJ010000004.1, forward strand.
GCCGCCAGGGCGACCTGAATCGCGAACAGCGCCGGCTGGATGATATCGACTTCGTTCAAGCGGGACCGAGCCGCATCGGTTGCAGTCAGCTCGCCGAGCAAGGACCAATCTCCGTACGGCCGCATCGCCCGGTCACAGCGTTCCACGACCTCGCGAAAAACCCGTTCCTGCTCCAGGAGCCTTCGGCCCATCCCAAACCATTGAGATCCCTGTCCCGGAAACACGAAAACAAGCTTTCTCCGACGAGCTGAATCCTTGCGGCCCGAAGAAAGACCGGGACGGGGCTCTCCCTGTAAGAAAGCCTGGAGCCCTTCAGTCATTTGTTCGCGTGAATAGCCTGTTACGGCGAGACGGTAGTCATGATGACTGCGCCGAATACTGGCCGTATAGCAAATGTCGTGCAGCGGCAATTTGCACTGCGGGGCGGCGAGGAAAGTGTGGTACTCTCGAGCGAGCGACTGGAGGGCCTCAGGACTGCGCGCCGAAAGCGGCAGCAACTGCGCGGACTTGGTATTGCGGATTGTGGCACGCGGATTATCAGATGCGCGTTCCGCACTCTCGATTCTTGGATCAGACTGGGGAGCCTGTTCGAGCACCACATGAGCATTGGTCCCGCCAAAACCGAACGAGCTCACTCCCGCCAGGGCCGAACCCGACTCGACAGGCCATGAACCGAGCGTGGTCTGCACCCGCAGTGGGAGTCGATCGAAAGGAATGTGAGGATTGGGCTCGCGAAAGTGCAGGTTTGGCGGGATCTCCCGATGCTTGAGCGCGAGCGCCACTTTGATCAGGCCGGCGATGCCGGCCGCCGCCTCGAGGTGGCCAATATTGGTCTTGACTGAGCCAACGGCGCAGGGTTTTTCCGGAGGACGGTCGATGCCAAGCACCGCGCCCAGGGCGCTCACCTCGATCGGGTCGCCGAGCAATGTGCCAGTGCCGTGGGCCTCGACGAATTGAACGTCGCCGGGCGAAACCCCGGCGCGCCGGTACGCTTCTCGCAGGACGGCCTCCTGGGCCAGCGGATTGGGAGCCATCAGACCGTTGCTGCGTCCGTCCTGGTTCACCGCGCTCCCTCGAACGACGGCGTAAATCGGGTCGGCGTCGGCCAAGGCTCTAGAGAGCGGTTTCAGAACAACCACACCGGCGCCTTCACTACGAACATAGCCGTTGGCTCGCGCATCGAAGGTTTTGCAGCGCCCGTCGGGAGCCATCACTCCAGCCTTGGTGAAATTAATGGTGATCGCGGGCGAGAGGATCAGATTCACGCCCCCGGCGAGAGCGAGATTGGACTCTCCATTCCAGAGACTGCGGCAGGCCAGATGGACCGCGACGAGCGACGAGGAACAGGCAGTATCGATAGCCATACTCGGCCCGCGGAAATCAAACAGGTAGGAGATACGATTGGCCGCGATACTCAGTGCATTGCCGGTGCCCGCGTAGGCATCGATACTATGTGGATCGCCGAACTGAATCCGGCCGTAGTCGTTGTTCGAGATGCCGATGAATACGCCGGCTTGGGTGCCGGCCAGAAGCTCCGCTGCCTGTCCGGCGTCTTCCAATGCTTCCCACGCCACCTCCAGCAAAAGGCGTTGCTGGGGATCCATACGCGCGGCTTCACGAGGAGAGATGCCGAAGAAATGCGGATCGAACTGATCGACCTGCTTAAGGAAACCACCCCAGCGGGTGTTCATTTTGCCCGGAGCAGCCGGGTCCGGATCGTAAAAAGCCTGGAGGTCGAAGCGCTCCGCCGGAACCTCCGTGATGGCATCCACTGCGTTGCGCAGCAACTGCCAGAACGCTTGCGGGCCGTCGGCTCCGGGAAAGCGGCAGCCGATGCCTATGATTGCGATCGGTTCGATGGTTGCTTGCGGTTCATGGTCAACTGCGGCGGCTAACTCCGAGGCGTCCGGTGACCCCGCCAAATGCCGGGCGAGCGTCTCAACGGTGGGGTACTCATACGGGAGAGCGGGAGAAAGTTGTCGTCCAAGCCACTCCGCGAGTTCGCCGGAGAGAATGACCATCTCGGTTGAACCGAGGCCATAACTGGCAAAAGGCTCGCGGACATCTAACTCGCGAGGTTCAATTCCCAGCAGCTCGGAAAGCCTGGAGACCAACCAGCCTTGAATGACTTCCGCGGGCCGGGAATCCGTCGATGAATTTCGCCGGTCGCGTTTATCCCGCTCGACCAGGCTCCGAGCGACAGAACTCCGCGCCGCACCATTGGTGGAATTCTCCGACATCACGCGCGTCCTACAGTGTGGCGAGGGTGCCGTTCAGGAAGCTGGCCTGGCACAGGTTGCGTTGAACCTTGCCGCTTGGAGTCTTCGGCAGACTCCCCGCCCTGAGCAGCACCGCCGCATGCACTCGCACATCGTGCTCTTCCGCCACCGCTCGCCGAATGGCCCGCACCATCGCCCCGACATCCAGCAACAGCCGCGGATGCAAGTGCTGCGCCCCATTGTGATCGTGGCTATGCGCCGATCTGTAGCGGCGCTCGACTTCGGCTGCGACGATCAATCGTTCCTCGTCGGCGACATCGACCGAAAACGCCGCGCAACAGCCGGACCGTATTGCGGGATGACTCTGTTCCACCGTCAATTCGATGTCGTTGGGGTAAAGGTTGCGGCCGCCGATGATGATCAGATCCTTCAGACGACCGGTAACAAACAATTCGCCATCTTTGAGAAATCCCAAATCTCCGGTGCGCAAAAATGGCCCCTCACCGCTGTCCGCCAGGTAGGCCCGCAAGGTACGCTGTGTCTCCTCGGGGCGGTTCCAATAACCCCGGCAAACGGTCGGGCCTGACACCCAGATTTCGCCCACCGCTTCCGGTGCGCATCGAGTCAACGATTCAGGATGAACGATGACAATCCTGGTACCGGGCATCGCGTGGCCACAGCCAACCAGGGTCCGCACATTCTGTTGCTGGCCGGAGACCTCCGCGACGCGGTTCTGTTCAAGAGCCGCCGCCTGAACCGCATACAGGCGAGGTTCATCTCTCAGAGGTCCGCCGGACACCATGAGGGTGGCTTCGGCGAGTCCGTAGCAGGGATACAGGAAGCTTGGGCGGAAACCATATCTTGCAAAGGTCGCGGCAAACCGTTGCAAAGTGTCCGCACGGACTGGCTCGGCGCCATTGTACGCCGCATACCAACCGCTAAGGTCGAGATTTTCGCATTGTTCCGGAGTAATTTTGCGGGCGCACAGCTCGTAGGCGAAATTGGGACCTCCACTGACGGTGCCATGGTATCGCGAAATTGCCCGGAGCCACCGCACCGGCCGCTGAAGAAAGGATTGGGGTGGCAGAAGAACACATGGACGTCCTATATACATCGGTTGGACGATTCCATTAGTAAGTCCCATATCATGAAAGACCGGTAGCCATGACACCGATACGCCACTGTCCGGTGTGAGCTCGAACGCGCGGTTGACGTTGGCTGAATTATGCAGAAGGTTCTCGTGACTGACCATTACACCCCGGGGCACAGTAGTCGAGCCCGAGGTGTATTGGAGTAAAGCCAGGCTGTCGCTGGTCGTGGCGGGATTTTGCCATTTCGGCGCCAGCTCGCCGGTGACCTTGTCGGTGGCCACCCAACGCATTGTCGCCAACTCTGTAGCTTGCGTGAACAGCGCCTCAACCTTGGAGAGGATCGATGACGTGGTGAGCGCCACCAACGGTTGAGCATCGTTTGCGATCGCCCGTAGCCTGGGAAAAGTCCGCTGCTGCTGTGCCGCAGTGGGCGGCGGCAGAGGGACGGCAACTACGCCGGCATACAGGCAACCGAAAAAGGCCTCGATGAATTCGAGACCCGTTGGATAGATCAGCAGGGCGCGCTGCCCACTTGCTCTGTAGCTTTGAAGTAGCGCACCAATAGTCCGCGCCTTGCAATCCAACTCTGCATAGGTCAGACGGCCGCCCTCCACTTCTCCATCGAGCAGATAGGCATAGGCCAGTTGATCAGGCTGCATAAGCGCTCGGCAGCGAAGGGCTTCAACCAGCGTAGAGAAACTAACCATCTGATCCGCAGGGGCTCTTTCATCAGTACCCCTTTCGCAAGCATGAATCTGTTTCTCGGAAAGATGCGTATGCCCGCCTAGTTAACAAGAACCGGCGTCGTGAAAGCGACAGTGGCTATCGGAGGACAGAGAAAGTCGCGGATCGGGCCGCTCGCAAGCAGAGCAGCGGTTACACGCTCACTCACAGCGTTCAGACACGTAATATTCGCGATGCCCGCTACAGGTCTACAGGACTGGGCCGTCAGTGCCGCTGAGTGAAGGACAACTTCGCGGGTTTGGGAGTCAGTTACGGTGGAACTACCCCCGAGCCTGGTGAACTCCGCGGTCAGAGGCCACGATAGAGCTTTCAGCCGAGTCAACCGATGGACGTTCTCATCACGCGCTTTCTTTCGTATCTTCAAGTCGCACCGATCAACTGAGACGAGGTTACACCCATTAACGCGAAGGGGGAAGTGAAATGTCACCGAACAAAGCAAAATAATGTCACACAAAGAACAAGGATCTTCACGTTGGAAGCTACAAGCAACCGTGTATGTGAGCTAGGCAGGCGAAAGATAGGCTAAGCTTATTAGAAAGGGGACGGGCGGGCGTTCACGCACAATGGACGGCAATCCGAAACAAACCTCATCTCCGAAGAGCCTCTCAACGTCCACTTTTTAGACCTCGATCCACCGCACGATTTCCGGGCCGGCAAGCGACCTGCGAGGCAGCGCTTTTCCTTGGCCGCGACGTTTGTTGGCATTGTGCTCCTGGGCGCACGGCTGACTAAAAACGGCGCGGCCAACTTTTAATTTTGCTATGTGGTCGACCAAGATGTGTGATTCGAAAGAACTCGCCCTGGCCTTGGCGTCTTGAGGAGGGGCGGACGGGGTTATCTTGCGGATCGCCGCGCGAGGTCGGAGACGGCCGGAGGGATCTCCTTCCAGCGTGCAGGCCGCGAAGGAGATCCCACGGCAATAGTACTTATGGCAGTTCAATCGTCCGATCGCGCCGTCGATGCAGAGCCGGTGCTAATCAGAACCTCGACTCGGCCATCGCGCCTGAGCTGCGGATCGCCGAAGGCGCCCGTCTGCATCTTCGAGGCCGGCACTCCAGCCGCGAGCAGGGCGTTATGAAGCGCGTCGACTCGGCGGTCATTCAGATTTTGGTTGGTTGGAGCGACCCCGTTCGGAGCGGTGGAACCGTCGATTCCGATTTGGAGGGACGGATTTTGCGCCATGTACCCCGCGATCTCGTTGACCATCGTCACATCGGAAGGTTGGAGATCCGTCTGATCACCGTAGAAGCTGAAATCCCGGTACGCGGTCCAGCGACCGACGATACCAGCCTGGCCCTGGGCGCCTGTCCGCCCCGTTGGACCTTGCGCTCCCACGTCACCCGAAGGACCTGCTGCGCCAGCGCTGCCGGCCATCGCATACCCCTGAGCACCGGTCTCTCCACTCACGCCTTGCACGCCCGCGACACCGGAGTTGCCAACGGGGCCGATAGGACCGACCAGCGTAGGGCCTCTTGCGCCCTCGTATCCGGCCGCACCTTGCGCGCCTGCGGGGCCGGCAGGACCTATTGGGCCTGCGGGACCTACCGCGCTGGAGCCTTGTGCGCCCGTCTCTCCAGCCGCACCCTGTGCGCCGGCGGGACCGGCCATGCCGGTTGTCCCGCGAGCACCGCTCACCAGGTAGCCCGAGGCGCCCGTCGCTCCGACTGGCCCCTGCGGGCCTGCGGGACCGGGAGCGCCCTCAGCGCCGGCGGGACCCTGCATCACGTAGCCGGGAGCACCGGTCGCTCCCACCGGGCCTTGCGGACCTGCGGGGCCGGCTGGGCCTTGATAGCCCTGCGGGCCGACCAGCTGCGTCTGAACCGGCGCCAGCGCCACCTGCTCCGGAGCCGGCGTCGTGCTGCAGCCGACGACAAACATCGCGGCAGCCGCCACCACCACGGCGCTTCTCAAGCGTATAACCTCTGTCTTGCGGACTATTCTTAGTATCTCCAACTTGCCTTCCATCCGTATAACCTCCGTTTGTAATTTCGTAATCGCGCCGAGCACCTCTCACACCCGCCCATGCCGGCGCCTGGTCACCGTTTTATTTCCAACCCGCGGCACTTAATGGAAATCATGCACCTGGCCCCGGCAAAGATCATTGTCGGCATCGCGGACCGTGTGATTATTATTGCGGCCGACGTTTGCGCACCCGCCTGCAGGATCGACACACGCCTGCAAGCCGAGTATCAAAGCGTCCGGCGTCACTGCGAGAACCACTTTTGCATTCATAACTGCATATTCGCTAGCAAACCATCCTGTACGCATGATTCGCGCGAAGCAAAGGCTTCGGTCTGTCTTTCAACCTCTGGCGTGCCGCGAAGCACCAATTGAACCGAAAGCGGCGCGTCTGGCTATGTCGCGAAAGATACTCAGTGTCTCACGAATGACACAGTTCCTGTACGACTGCATTTACAGACGGCGGGACTTATTCGTCGAAGAAATGCTGCTCCACTTCCCGCGCGCAACTAACACAAATCAATTCAGCAGCAGAAAACGATAAACTAGCAACTACCGCGAATGGACCAAGGAGGGCAGGCAGGCGATGGTTATGGGGCGAGATTCACATGATCGCTGACAGAATCCGGCGTATTAACCGGAGATGGCGGTTCGGCTTTAGCCGAGACCGGAGGTGACTTGATGGGCGTAACTTTCACGCCAGCCACACCCTTATGCGTAATTCCTATCTTCTCGGCCGCACTTTTAGAGAGGTCGAGGCTTCGCCCGTGGACCAAGGGACCTCGATCGTTGATGCGCACCTTCACCGAGCGGCCCGTCTCTGGGTTGGTTATCACCGCCGTCGAGCCCATCGGCAAATTGGTCGACGCTGCGGTAAGGGCGTTGGGATTGTACGCCTCGCCGCTGGCTGTAGCTCGACCAGCAGTGGTGCTGCCTTGATAAGAGGCCTTGACGGTCTTTGATGGCTTCGCGGATCGCCGCGCAACGGTTTCAGAGGCTGCGGCGGCGGGCGGCGGCGATAGAGCAGCCGCGCCAGGTATGACCGGAGGCCGCGATTCCGTTTGCACTGAGCACGCCGCCAGGGACACCACCAGACAAAGACAGCTGACCGTACGCGCGACGCCGGCGAGAGTGACAGCGTCCGTTCTAAGCCTTAGAAAAAGAATCCCCAGGAACTCCTGGCCGTGTTGCTCTGGCAATTAGTATTGTTCGCGTCGCAGATCATGCAACCGTGGGCGTCACACACCGTGTGGTCAGATCCATACTGCGTATCGATGCGCTCGCAATTGGTATTATTCGCGTCGCAGGCCAAGCAATTGTTACCGTTGACATCGCATACCGTGTGAGTCGATTGATATCGCCCATACTGTTCCGGCGGTCCGGACCCATAAAAGCACGCCTGTAAGCCTAACGTCGCTACACTGAGTACTGCGGCTAAAATAACTACTCTGCGCATCGTTGCACACGTCCTTTTCCCATCATGCGCGCCTCCAAAGCGCGAATACAACCTAATAAAGCCCGCTTTCGAACCGCTCCGTGCTTCGGAGCACCTATTGATCAAAGCCGGTCGCGATTCCTTTCGATCCCGACTCACTCACACTTTTACTATGAAGTGCCGGCGCGAGGTTGATTCGCTGTTACATGGATAACCAAAATGGCGGGGTCGAGAAGACCTTGCTTGATTAGACTATAATACCAGTCACCTTTGCTTCGCTCGCTCAAAGAGCATACGATCATTTCACCTCGCCCGAGAGTTTCCTACCTTACACACTCTGTTCGAGGAAGCGTTGCCGCTGCCACGCCGCGTGCATGCCGAGGCATTTAGCGGCCCAGCAGCACGTTGAATGCATAAAAACGTGCGCCGGGCGCGCATGGCTGTCGCTCTGTATAGGAGCCGTAAGTTAAAAGTAATGAGCACCTCATCGTTCCGAATCGGTCTTTCTTCGCTGGCCATGCTTGTGTCGATCGTAGTCCTGTGGCCTGTTATCGGCCACGCCGAACCCACGCAGGCGCCGAGCACTGAGTCCAGTGCCGGCGGCGTAACTGACGCCTGGCTGGTAGCGCGCGGCCTGATTGGCCGCGGGATGGTTGGCGAGCAATCCGGCCTTAACGCGATGACCCCACCCTTCGGCGTCGAAGTCGACGAAACCCGGCAGACCGAGAATCGCACGGGCCAACTCGTGATGCAGGCCAAATCGTGGAACGAGACTATCGGCGACGACACGGTCCACATCGAGGTGACTACTTTGGCCGGCCATCAGTTCGAAGTCGGCTTCTGGCTATTTCCCAATCGTCGGCAGGGCTGCACCATGTATCAATGGACGCTGTATGATCATGGTCGCGCGCTGCAGAGCGCGTTCTGGCGCAACGACGCGGCGGTGCTACGGATGGCCGGGGCCGTCGACCTGCCACATGACCTGTATCCCGACGCGGTTCCGTGGGTCGCGTTTTTGCGCGCCCTCGAAGCGTTGCAAGCCGGCGCCGAAGGTATACTCAATCAGCAGATAACGCCGTACAGTTACGTGGGCCAGGACGTTTCGGCCAAGAGCATCGAACGGATCACTGTGCCGGCCGGCACCTTCTCTGCGCTCAAGGTCATCGCACGAGTCGACATCGCGACCATAATGCCCAATTGGCCGCGCTTCGTTCTGCACGTCATCAAGCCGGTAATTCCGAGCAACACGCTCTATTTCGCGGCGGCGCCGCCCTACAGGCTGCTCAAGCAGGAAGGCGCCACCTTCGTCGGCGGCCCTGAGGTCACCACGGAACTCATTCGTTTCTACATCGCGGGTGCACCACAACCGGTCATGGCCCTACCGACCGTGGCCGTCGCCCACGCTCCGGCCGCCGCCGTTCTCGGGAGTTCACCGACTACCCAATGACAGTTCTTTGCAGTCAGACGGCGTCCTTTTTTGCCGTCACGACAGCTTCTTGCTTGTCGCGTGCCTCGTCACCCACTATCTGACCGTCTCGCAGATGGATCAAACGGTGCGCCCGTTCCATGACCTGAGGATCGTGGGTGGAAAAAATAAAAGTCGTACCGGTGGTACGATTGAGACGTTCCATCACGTCGAGAAGCGAGATAGCAGTGGCAGAGTCCAGATTCGCTGTGGGCTCGTCCGCCAGAATGAGCGCAGGTTCCGTGACCATGGCGCGGGCCACGGCAACCCGCTGCTGTTGCCCTCCGGACAACTCCGCTGGACGCCGATTTTCAAGGCCCTCGAGGCCGATCTCCGCAAACAGCTTTTCCACCCTCTCCTTGCGCACCTGCCGAGTCACGCCCTGCAGGAGGAGGGTAAATTCCGTATTTTCCAGCGCCGTGAGGACAGGCAACAGATTGTAAGTCTGGAAAACGAAGCCGATGCTCTGCAAACGCACACGCGCCAATTCGCCTGAAGACAGGAGTTGAAGGTTTTGTCCTGCCACCCATACCTCTCCGGCGTCCGCCCGGTCGAGCCCGCCCATGATGTTGAGCAGGGTGGTTTTGCCGGAACCTGAAGGACCAGCGGTAGCTACGAACTCTCCCGGAACAATACGTAGAGAGACCCCACGCAGCGCCGGAACCTCGATCGGTCCCGTTCGGTAGGTCTTCCTCACGTCCTTCAATTCCACCGCCGGCTGAGTCAAATCGTCCCCCAATTCGTCAATTTATCCTGGCCTCTTGCAGGAGATTAGTCCTGCTAGAGCACCTTCAATGCGTCCGGCAATTCGGTGCGCGCCGCTTTTAATGCCGGATAAAATGATATGACCGTCGCCATTATGAACACGATGATCACGGACGAAACGATTCGCGACACGCTCAAGCGCGAATAGAGAATGGGATCAAGAACGATCGTGGAGGGAAGGCTGGTTCTGAACAGCAGGCGCAGATCCAACCCGGAGGTGGCGAAATAGTGGTCGATGCTCAAGCCCAGCGCCAGTCCGAAGGCAAGACTCATCGCTGTCAGCGCAAGGGATTCTCCGATGATCATCACTGCCAGCTGCACGGGCCGAAGGCCGAGAGCCTTACAGACGCCAAATTCATAGCGCCGTTCCAGAACCCGCATGAGAATGGTATTGAGTATTCCCAGTCCGACCATCGCCAGTACCACGCCATTCATGACGTAGTTGAAAGCGTGGTCCAGCCCAAGGATCTGCGCCAGCATCGGCATCGATTCGCGCCAGGTCAGAACTTCAACCGGGGCCCCCGCCAATTGCCTGCGCAAACCCTTCGCCACCATGAGTGAGTCGCCCTCTTGCCGAAGAAAAAGCGCAACCTGGGTTACTTGCTGGTCTGGTACTCCGAGCAAAGTTTGGGCCACGGACAAAGGCAAATGGATTACATTGGCATCCACCCCCTCTATACCAGTGCGAAAGATCCCGTGCACCCGCAACAGAGTACTTTGCATCTCTCCCGGAGTTACGTCCTTGACTTTAGTGCCAGGTTGCCGCACTGCCTGCGTCATCAGGACCACTTTCGAACCTATCTTCACCTCGAGTTTGCGAGCCACCTCGGCGCCAATGACTATTCCAGCGGGTTTATCGTCACTCAGATATTTCCCAGCCACCATCCGCTGAGGGATCAACGACACCGCGCGCTCCTCTCGTGGTATGACGCCAATGATAGTCACTCCGGCTGAGTTGGCCGCGGAACTCAGCAGTCCGGTAGCCAGAAGCCGGGGACTCACTCCCAGCAGAACTCGCTTCATGGGTTCGGTCTGCAGGAACTCGTTGATCGTGGACACCACCCGGGCTGGAAGCAGCAACTCCTGCGAGCCGGAGTCCTGGAAGCCCTTGGCCTGGATGACTACATGCCCTGGGCCAAAGCGCACTCCGTTGGCGATCGTCTGCTCGTGGCCGCCGTCGAGCAGGCCCAGGGAGATCAGCAGCAGGGCGAGACCCAAACCCAGGGCCAGGGCGGTCAGCAGGGTACCGCGGGGATTGCGCCAGACATTGCGCCAGCTGACTTTTACCAGCAGCAGAAAGCTTGTCACCGCTAGACCTTGCGGATCGCTTCCGTCGGCCGAAAATGAGCGGCTCGCCACGCGGGATAGAGCGCGGACACAAGGGCCGTAACGGCCAGCCCCACTGCCGCCTGCGCGTAAGCGGAAAAATCCTGCCGGCCGTACCACAGATGGCCTACCACTACCCCGGCGACAGAAACGACCTCGCCTGTGGCACCGCCCAGGTCGAGCCCATGCTCCTGCAAATACCACAGCAGCGGAGCGCCAATCGCGGCTCCCAGAACCAGACTGGCCGCGGCCAAACCCGCCGCTTCCGCCATGATAAGACCAATCACCTGAACAGGACGCATCCCCAAGGCCATCAGCATGCCCAACTCACGGGTGCGCTCAAAGACCGCCATCAGCATGGTGTTCATGATGCCAATGACCGCCAGCAGGAAGAAGATGAAAAAGAGCACAAACGTGACGCCGTGATTGAACTGCACATAATCGGCCAAGTCCGGCGCCAGCTCGGGCCACGCACTCACTTGAACGGGAAGTGTCTTACTCAGTCGAGTCTGAAGTGCCGCGGCCACCGTCGTAGCCTCTGTAATGTCGTATAACTTAATACCAACTTCATGGACCCTTCCCGGTGGCAGATGCAGAAGGTCCTGTAGAGAGCTGAGCGGCATCAGCACCAGGTTTCGGTCCATAACATCGAGACCAGTGTGAAAAATCCCTTCGACCGTGTACAGGTCATTTCCCATCGAGCCATCGACTGCTTGCGTCAGCAATACGATTTCCGACCCCACCCCGACACCAATTACGCTGGCGAGTTTGTCTCCCACCACAACCTTGTTTTGCAGTTTGGTCAGATAGCTTCCTTTTACTATCTGCGTATTCAGGACCGTGATCTTTGCTTCCTGGTCGGGGACCACCCCCATAAGCGCGACCCCCGCCGAAGAGCCATGCGAAGCGCTTGCCAGGCCATAGCCATAGACCCGCGGAGCCGTGGCGTAAACCCGGGGGTCGGCGGTGATCGCGCCAAGCAGCGCGCCGAGATCTGTTCCTTTTGCCCCTCCCAGAGTCTTCTGGATAGAACGGTTGGGGTAATAACCTGGGGCGTGCACCTGGATCTCGGAGAGCACAAGGCGTGTCCCGTTCTCGATCATCTGCCAGCGCAGGCCCGCCATCAGGCACGCGACAAACAGCAGCATCGCATATCCCAGGGCGATGGCGGCCATAGCGATGAACGTACGCCGGGGATTACGCCAGAGATTGCGCCAGGCAAGCTGAAACAGGCGTCCGCTCATCGCTTCAAATTGGGCAGAGAAAAGGTCTCCGCGCCGATCGGCACATCGAACGCGATATCTTCGTACACGATCGTGCTTTGCTGACCCGGCTTGTCCAGGGATCGCATGACCAGGCGTGTGGGCATCAGCCTTCCGCCTATTGTTTTGTAGTCGGAAAAGGTCAGGTCCCGGTCCAGCTTCCCATCTTCGTCATAGAAACCCTGCCATGCAGGCATCAGGTTGGCCTGACGGACCTGCAACACAATTTTTCCCCACACCACCGCAGCGCCAGGTCTGGGTGTCATCGTATATTCATACACCGCGACCTCGCCCCGCTTGCCCTCAAAGGAATTCGCCAGGGAATAGTCACGCACCAAGCCGCTTTCCTTTACCAAATCATCAAGAGTGAAATCGCTTCCCATCCACGAGGTCATCGTCATCGAAGAAGGAGCCTTGATCGTGCGGTTCACCTTGGGCAGATAGTACCAGACATCGCTGCCTATTTTCAGGATGGCAGTACCCGCATCCTTTTGGGGACTGATGATACGAACCAGAGCGTCATCTCCCTGCGTCCAGATCTTCATCGCGAGATCGCGTTGCCCATTTTCTCCGAAGATCTGCATTTGCAGCGTTGCGATGCTGGACTTGCCGCTGAAAAGCCGAGCCACTCGATCCACCGTCTCACGCGCCAGCCGATCGTCGCTGGCGTGAGAGATATGACCCAGGCTCAGCAAAAGCAGCCCCACGATCAGCGCACTAATTGTTTTGTGCCATCGCATGATAGATCTGCTGCACGGAAGAGAATGAACCAATGATCGCGACTAGTTGCCGGGATCCGTTCGTAACGTGCCGAACGGCCTCACGCGCTCGGCCGTGAATTCGCGCTTGACCTCGGCCACTTCTTCGAGCGGCGCTCCCATAGCCAGTCCCATCGGTATCCGAATCAGAAGGTTAAAGGCGCTCACGGCGAGAGAGAGCGCGAAGAGGTCGCTCTTGCCGGCAAACTGGGCAAAGCCTATCGTGAAGACGAGCTGAGTCGTTCCGATTCCCCCAGGTGAGAATGGTGAATTACCTATCGCCACAATCAACGGCGTCAGAGCCAATACCTGCGCCAGTGGGATCCGGATATGAAAGCTGGCTAATTGCCCGTATAGTGCAAAACCTGCCCCCAGACAAATAAGGAACCTGACGGAAAGCAGCTTGATGTAGTGCGAGGGCCGCGCCATGCGGAAACTCAACATCGACGGCCGCTCGTAGAGCCATCGGAGCCAATTGCGGCGATTGAGCTGCGCTCCCCACAAGAGCCAAAACGAGGTGATGATACAGCCTGCGACTAGCACGCCGGCCGCGTAGTCTCGGCCGGGTCGAATCGGTGACGTCGGCAAGAGAACGATCGCGATGAGCGACAACACGGCCAGCAACATGACGTCGACGTAGCCCTGGAACATCAAGGTGCATCCACCGGTTATCCAGGGCACCCGCTTGCGCGCGTGGAGGAAAAGCACATACGCGCCGCTTGCGACATAAGAGTTGATGAGCTGCAGGAAGTATACGGAGGCCATGGTCGGAAGCAGCTCGCGTGCGCTGGTCGAACCATGAAAATAGCTGAACAGGCGGGAATACAGGATCGTGTCGCCGACAAACCAGCATAGAAAGCCACCGAGGCTCGCGCCGAGAAAGAGCCAGAGCGTGGCGTGGCTTGAGGCGTCGATGACCCGCGTCCACGAAACGTTACGCGCAGCGTAGTAGACGATCGCAGCCATGAACGCGTAGACGGCAAGGCGCTGCATCACTGTCTTGCGCAATGGACTTTCACTCACTCAGACACAGGGCGCAACAAACCCGTTGCTGTAGCACTGCAGCCTTGCATCAATTCCGGGACAGACTAATCGGGCCAAAACGACGGCGTGTGGCTTCGCAAAACGCCAGCACTGTAAGCAACTCTACCGACCGAAATGGCATGGAAGCTCGTCCATCGTCGCCGCCGTTCCCAGGTGAAACGCTGGGCCTTCGGCGACAGTATAGCTTCGGCGCAAGATCCAGGTGTTGTCGTATGTTGGCCTGGAAGATAGTGCTCTTCTGGCTGGATTTTCGACCATATTTGCCTGAACGTCAGGACATAATCATCTTACGCTCGGAAGGCAAAAGGATGAAAGGAAATTATCCTAACGAGGTGAAAAAGGTTCTCTAGAGAACTAAATAAGGAATCTTTCGCGTCAATCTGAAATGTCTGGAAATAGAACTTGACCCTACTTACTAATCGGCCGACATTGGCGATTAGGCGACCGCTACAGTTTAGTCTCTGGGTAGCAAGGCGAACCGTAGAGGAAGTTATCGGACCGAATCTTCTGGAGTTTGTCCGTATCAAACCGATCGTCGTGCCGGTCTTGCCCCTTGAACAGTTTCGAGTCGCAGACTCGCTCCCGGATGACAAGCTCTTGCTACCAATGAGGCCGGACGGCGTGCTGGCTTGCCCGCGCTCGTGTTGCGTTTCGTCACGTATCCGCGCAGGCGGGTCCGTCCTCTCGAAGATATAGATTCCCGTTGAACAGAATTGGTCGCATAAGCGACTGAGTTGCTGCTGGCACGAAGGTTGCGCCCACACGAACGTGGCGGTAGCTACGTGGAAGGCGTTTGTTCGAGCGGGGGCTACGACGTTCTTTCGCCTTGGTGTTGAGGGCCTGGCCCTGGGGTGCGAGGCGGTATTATCGGAAGCCGGTACCGGAGTCTATAATTGTCCCCGCTATTGGTCATACCGTTGCTGCAGTTGGCGGTACTAGGCGCACTGCTCGGCAACAGGTATAAAGGGAGTCCCGTGAGGGCCGAGGGCGCACTGCGAAAGGGGCAATGCATTACTATCAGTATTTTCGGCTGAAAGGTCCACCGTTCCAACCCGCATCACCTGACGGCGCGGTCTATTTGAGCCCAACTCATCTCGAGGGTCTCGCGACGCTGGAGTCGGGACTGTCGGGGGATCTGACCGGCTTGACCCTGCTGACCGGCGAAGCCGGGACCGGAAAAACCACGCTCATATATTCCCTGCTGCAGCGCGATTTCAAGCGGGTTCGGATCGCGCACATAGAGGATCCCAAGCTCTCGTTCCCGGAAATAATGCGGGTAGTCCTGACTCATCTGAATCTGTACTCGACCGGATCGACGAAGCTGGATCACCTCGAGGCGCTGGACCGATTTCTGGAGCTTCGCGGCAAGGATGAGCGGATTGCGCTGGTCGTCGATGAGTCCCAGCTCTTAAGCGATGACGTCTTGGAGGAACTGCGGCTCCTGTCGAATCGCGGTGACCGCCGCCTGCAACTCATCCTGGTGGGCCATCCTGAACTCGCTGAGCGGTTGAAGAAACCGGAACTGCGCCAATTGAATCAGCGAATTTCCTCGCGCGGGGTACTTAATCCGCTCACCGCAGCGCAGGCCGCAAAGTACGTCGAGTGCAAACTGAGTGCTCAAGGCAGCAGCAGCGCGGCAATCTTCGACCGTGGCGCTTTGAAACGCCTGCTTCGGCGTAGCGATGGAATACCCCGAAAAATCAACATGCTCTGCCATACCGCGATGCAGTCCGCGTATAACGCAGGGGAAAGAAAGGTCAGCTACAAGACCGCGAACAAGACTGCCGCCGATTATCACGACTCGGTTAAGGTCGCGAAACCGGGATTCGACATGCGGCCTCTGGTGTGGTCCGCGGTGGGTATCGCGCTCGCGGCGCTATTGCTCTTGGGTTTCGTCCATCCGAACATCTGGTCAGAGTTGAAACTCAACCATACCGGCACGGCGTCGGAACAGACGGTCCGGCCATCCAAGCGAGCCGGCAAGTTAAACCCATCGAACAGGCCAAGCCCGTCGAGCAGGCCAAGCCAGCCGAGCAACCCAAGCCGGTCGAGCAGGCGAAGCCGATCGAGCAGCCTAAGCCGGTCGAGCAAACTGGCGTCGAGGATCGTGCGGATTCCGGCGCGAAACCCAACGCCGCCGCTGCTACAGCGCCCGAGCGGCCCGAATTGCGGTCCTCACTTCCTCCTCTACCGGCCGCACCTCCGGCGTTCAAAAGCGATGTTGCCGGGCCGGCGACGGCCCCGGAAAAGCGCATCGCCTCAACCACTCCTGCCGCGGGCGCCCAAGCCGCCGCGACTGGGAAACAGACCGGGACGCTCACCACAGGCCCTGAGCGGCGAAGTCAAATTGCTATCACGGATGGTGACACACTCGAGAAAATTGCCATTCGTTATTTCGGATCGAAGAACGGAGTTAACGAACTCGTCGCGGCGAACCCGCAGCTGACCAACATAAATCAGTTGACTGTCGGACAGATCATTTACCTGCCTCCCGGCATCACTCCGAAAGCCTCGCAGGATGAGACCGCAGCCGCACGGTCAGTCCCGGACGCGGACGATTCTTCCGCGCGATAGACGAAGCCGCCGCACGTGCGGAGCTTCACCTGGCTCCGACGCAAGGTCGGGCCTGTTGTCCTCTGGAACGCGAAGCCCTGACCAGTTTTAATGGACGTTGCACGCTCGCGGGAGCGGCGATTATGGATGTCAGTCCACTAGCGGGTAAACTCGCCGATCCGTCGATTCTCATCGACGTCTCCAATCTCCTGGCCGCCTATTACACGGGGCATCCGGACCCATCCGTGCCCGCGGAGCGCGTGGCGTTCGGGACCTCCGGGCATCGCGGCTGCTCGCTCGACCGCTCCTTCAACGAAGCGCATATCCTCGCGATAACCCAGGCGATCTGTCTTTACCGCAAACAGCAGGGTATCGACGGGCCGCTTTACATCGGTATCGATACGCACGCGCTCTCGGAACCGGCTTTCAAAAGTGCACTGGAGGTTCTGGCGGGCAATGGCGTCGACGTGATGGTCGATGCGAGAAATGGCTACACCCCTACTCCGGTGATCTCGCACGCGATCCTTAGCTACAACCGGGGCCGCAAGCGCGGCCTCGCCGACGGTATAGTCATCACGCCATCCCATAATCCGCCGCGATTCGGCGGCTTCAAATACGATCCTCCGCATGGCGGACCCGCGGATACTCAGACCACTGGATGGATCCAGGAGCGGGCCAACGCTCTCATCGCGGAGGGCTTGCGTGCGGTCGTGCGGATGCCGTTCGATCGGGCGCGCACAGCCTCGACGACCCATCCGCACGACTACCTGAACTTCTACGTGAACGATCTCTCCACCGTGGTGGACATGCAGGCGATAAGCGAGAGCCGCGTTCACATCGGGGTCGATCCCCTGGGCGGCGCGAGCGTCGCCTACTGGGACGCCATCGGCGATCACTACGGACTCAACCTCGAGGTTGTCAATCACACCGTCGACCCGACGTTCGGGTTCATGACCGTCGATTGGGATGGCCAAATCCGAATGGACCCTTCATCGGTGTACGCGATGGCGCGGATGGTCGGACTGAAAGACCGCTTCGACGTTGCCTTCGCATGCGATCCCGATGCCGACCGCCATGGAATCGTGAGCCACAGCGAGGGATTGCTCGATCCGAACCACTATCTCGCGGTTGCCATTTCATATCTTTTCGCGAACCGTCCGTTATGGTCCACGGCGGTTGCCGCCGGTAAAACCATCGTCAGCAGCGGCATGATCGATCGGGTGGTCGCGAGTTTAGACCGCCGTCTGATCGAAGTGCCGGTGGGATTCAAGTGGTTTGTCGAAGGTCTCATCGACGGCAGCGTCGGTTTCTGCGGCGAGGAGAGTTCGGGCGCGACATTTCTGCGGCGCGACGCAACGGTGTGGACGACGGACAAGGACGGGCTTGTTCCGAACCTGCTTGCCGCGGAGATCACGGCTCGCACCGGCAGCGATCCGGGGGAGCATTACCGCAGACTCACGGTCCAGTTCGGCGACCCACAGTACGAGCGCGTGGACGCGCCTGCGACCCCGGAGCAAAAGGCCAGGCTGGAAAAGCTTTCTCCGGAAGCGGTAAGAGCATCAAATCTCGCGGGCGAGCCGATTACGGGCAAGCTGACCAACGCTCCGGGCAACAACGCCCCGATCGGCGGCCTTAAAGTGATCGCCACCAGCGGATGGTTCGCCGCGCGCCCGTCCGGAACGGAGAGCATCTACAAAATTTACGCGGAAAGTTTCAAGGACCGCGCGCACCTCGACGCCATACTTCGCGAAGCCCAGGAGATCGTGGACGGCGCTCTCAGGTGAGATCGTAAAAGCTGCCCGGCTATCACCTCGTCGTCATTTTGCTCTGGGTCCGGTCGTATTCGTCTCCGGCCTCGCAAATACCCTGGTAGAAAAGCTTCGTCGCGTTGAGCGTGGAAATCAGCCCTGAGAAGATTTCATCACGATCCGCGTCGTTCTTTACATGCCTAAGAATCGGGCCCCAGACTTCCTGACCCGCGTGTTCTTCGTCGGCTTTGAGATGATAGCTGAAGAAAAACACCTGCTCGTCGTTGAGGCCGAAGGTTTTTTTCCAAACTTGCGGACGAAAGTTGTTCTCGGGCAGCGTGCTGAGGATAAATTCGTCGGTCGAGGTCGTCAGCCAGCCGACGATCCAGTGACGCGTCCGGCACAGATTTTCCCAAACATTGAATGCGGCGTCGACCAGTGGCAGCGCCTTGACGGCATTCATCTCGGCGTCTTTGAGGCCGACATTGCGCCCCATCTGCCAGAGAATTGTGGTGTGTCCGGTGCCGATCTCGTCGTCCATCACCAGTTCCTGGCGAATCTGGCCGATCGTCTTTCTGACCACTTCAAGGTCGGGGCATCGGCTCATCCACGCGGGCCGCAGGACGGAGCTCAGCAGGCGGTTTCTCAAGATGTGCTGAAGCAGATACAAGCGCCCACGGCCCGGTGTCAGCGGATCGGAGAACCAGCCGATTTCCTTCCCGCTCTTGAGCGTGTATTCGGCGATATCGTCGATCAGCGTTCTCGCATGTTGATTTTCGCTCATTACGATCCCCTGCTTAAACTCGAAGTTTGGATCACGCATTCTACACAGTCGAAATGAAAGACGTCATTGTTACGGAAACCGCGATGGCACCGGACGCAGGAGGTCATCGTCAAACGTCTGGGGAGCGGGGTAAGCTTTCTTGCTATGGGTCAGCCCGAGGTCGAGCAGCGTTTCGCAGAGCTTGAAAGCGACGAGACCGGGGTTCAGGATCGGCACCTCGAGCCGCTCCTTCAGGTACGTGTGAGACTGATGCATCGTCGTCGATCCGAGAACCAGGGTGTCCGCGCCGTCATGATCTATGGCAGCACGGCAAGCTCGTTCCAATTTCTCGAACACGAAGTCCTCTTTTCCCGACAGCAACTCCTGCGCATCGGGCCGCGTGTCGATGTTCCTGACCGACGCCAGCGCATGTTGGAGCCCGGTCTCGCGCGCAAGCTTCTCGTAGATCCAATCCCAGCGTTGCCACATCGTAATGACCGAAAATCGTTTTCCGAGCGCAGCCGCCATCAGGAACGACGCCTGGCCCGGCCCGACCACGGGGATCGCGAGACGCGAGCGCAACGCGGAAACGCCCGAATCGCTCATGGAGTTGATACAAACCGCCGCGTACCCCTCGGTTTCAGCGCGGGCGCCGAGGTCGAGGCAGAACGCGTCCGCCAACGTCGCTTCATAGAGCGAATCAAGGATATGAGCGCCGTTACGGGTCGCGACGAAGTCGACTTCGATATCGGATCTGATTAGTTCGGCAGGAATCTGCGCGCGAAACATCGAGAGTGCCGGTCGCCGGAATGGGAACCGGGACAATCATTTTGATTCGCTTCTTGATGAGTTGGTCCTTGATAAGTTTGTCCTGGACCCGATTCACGTAGGAGCCTCCTTGACGCAGTGGTAGTTCCGCCCGTGCGGCTCTATCTCCCACGACGCTCGTGGACGGCGGCCGTGCAACGGCAGGGCCGCGGCGGCCGACAATGACGCTAGGCGGGCGCTACCTCCACGGCGGCGTCGAAGCTCGCCTGGCCGCCGGAGAAACCGAAGGTGTCGACCGCTTCGTCCGGAATCACCGCGGCGCCGTCCGTCAGCGTGTTCAGCCCCAGCCATCCGTCGTGCATCCAGACCGTGCCCGGCGGTACGTCGTCGGTGACGCGCGCGCGGGCGTGCATCTCGCCGCGCTGATTGTAGATGCGGATCGCGTCGCCGTCCTTCACGCCACGTGCGGCCGCGTCGTCCAGCGAGATCCATAGCGAGGGCTCGGGATCGGCGGCGGCGAGCGTCGGCAGCGCGCGGCCGTGGTCGTAGAAGCCATGGAACTGCGTCAGCGTGCGTCCCTGGCGGAACCTGAGCGGATGTCGAGCGGCGATCAGGTCTTCATGCACCGGGAGCGGCGGCAGTCCGAGCGCCTTCGCGCGCTCCGAGTACAACTCGATCTTGCCCGACGGCGTCGGGAAGCGCAGATCGGGATGCGCCACGTGCGAGACCTTCAGCGCGCGGATGCCGTCTTCGGCCCGGAGCGCCGCCACTGTCGCGTGGCCGGTCGCGGGATGATCGAGAATCGCGTCGAGCACCCCCTCGTCGCTCGTCCATGGATAGAAGTCAGCCAGAGCCAACCGGCGCGCCAGTTCGCTCAGCACCCATGCGATCGGCCGTGTCTCACCGGGAGCCTCCAGGATCTTCGGCATCAGGTAGAGATGCGTATTGGTGCTCTTGCAGCCGAGTTCCTCCAGCCATGACGTCGCGGGCAGGACGACGTCGGCAAAGCGGCGGGCTGTGTCGTTCATGAACAGGTCATAACTGACCACGAGATCGGTGCGCGCGAGCCCTTCGGCGACGCTGCCCGCGTCAGCGTACGACGACAGCATGTCGGTGCCGAACAGCAGGAGCACGCGCACGTCGCCATCACGGAGAGCCTCGGTAATGCGCGGCATCTGGTTCGGGATGTAACGTCCGGGCGGGCGCCGGTCGAGCGCAAGCAGGTCGTTGTTGAGTGCCTGGCCATGCGTGGCGCTGCCGTGACGCGGGCCCAAGCCGCCGCCGGGCACGCCGACGTTGCCGGTGAGCGCCGGAAGGCATCCGACGGCGCGGGCGCCCTGCCAGCCGTTGCTGCCCTTGTGCATCGAGCTGCCGCCGAGGACGAGCATCGCGGGCTTCGTCGTCGCATAGCGCCGCGCGAGATCGGCGATCCGCTCGGGCGCGATACCGCTGACGGCGGCCGCCCATTGGGGCGAGTGCGCTTCCACGTGCGCCGCGAGCGCGTCGAAGCCCACGGTGTTGCGGGCGACGAAGTCAGCGTCGTACAGCCGGTCGCGGACGATGACGTGCATCATGCCGAGCGCGAGCGCCGCGTCGGTGCCCGGACGGATCACGAGCGTCTCGTCGGACTGCGCGGCCGCCTCCGTGCGGCGCACGTCGATCGTGACGACGTGGGCGCCGCGCCGTCTGGCGGCCACGAGATGGCGCGCCGTGTTCGGCTGGCTTGCGAGGTTCGCGCCCCACAGCACAATCAATGCAGCGTGTGCGCCCATGTCCTCCTTGGTGTTGGCCTCGAGGATGCCGGTGAGCCCCAGGCCGAAGGCGCCGAGACCCCAGCAGATCATAGCCGGGTTCCACCACTGACAGCCGTAGAGATTCGAGAAGCGGCGCACGAGATGCGATCCAACGCGCGTACCATAGTTGCTGGTGAAGATTCCGTGCCCCACCCAGGTGCCGACCGCCTCGCGCCCCGCCGCCCGCATGCGCTCCGTGACTAGGTCGAGCGCCTCGTCCCACGAGGCGCGGCGCAGCTGTTCGCTACGTTGCGCGCGCACCAGCGGCGCCAACAGGCGCCGCGGGTTACCGATGATCTCCCGCGAGGCCTGACCGCGGATGCACAGGAAGCCGCGGCTATCAGGGTTGTCCGGGTCTCCGCGGACGCCGACGACGTCTCCGTCCTCGACGTCAACCAACATCCCGCACAGCGTGGGATGGCAGTTCATCGGGCACATCGTGCGGATGGTGGCGGGCACGACGGGCATCATACGCGAAACGCGCGCCGCCCACCAAAGCCGCCGAGGCGTCCGCTACGAGCCCGAAGAAATGTAGCTCCGCAACTCGTTCAGCTCGGATTGCGCTTCCGCGAGACGCTGCTTCACGACGTCGCCGATGCTGACGATCCCCTCGAGCGCGCCGTTGCGAACCACGGGCAGGTGACGGATGCGCTGCAGCGTCATCACCTCCATCAGTTCGACAATCGCGTCCTCCGGCGAACAGGTCCTGACCTCGGTCGTCATCAGACGCTCGACCGGAAGCGCGGTCACCGAGTCTCCGTGTTGGGCCATGCCGCGGATGACGTCGCGCTCCGAGATTATCCCGGCGAGGCGGCCGTCTCCATTGACCACCGGGGCGGCGCCGATTCGGTTTACGCTGAGCACCTTGACTAGCGAGGCGACGGTGTCGCGCGGCGCGACAGTGACGACCTTGCGACCCTTGCTCTCCAGGACCGCGGAAACCTTGGTTGCCATCTTGCGATCTCCTGGGCGTGATTCGTCCGGCCCATAGTCAAGTCTGCGCGCGCGGCAACTCAAGGGTCAAGCCGGGGTTTTTGACGATGCCCTGAACTCGGCGTCGCGTGGAGGGGCGCTTAGCGAAGCACCGCCGCCTCACTGACGAAGCGCGACGTCGAGCACCGCTGCCAAGGCGTCCAGCGTAACCGGCTTGGCCACGTACTCGTCCATCCCCGAGTCCAGGCAACGTTCGCGCGCGCCTTCAAGGGCATGCCCGGTCATCGCGATTATGGTGGTGTGCCGCTCGCCGTTTTCCCGCCGCCTGATTTCGACGGTGGTGGCGTAACCGTCCATCTCCGGCATCTCACAGTCGAGCAGCACGACTGGATACGGTGCGCTGGCCATTGCCGCCAGAGCCGGCTTGCCACCGTCCACGACGTCGACCAGGTACCCCAGCCGCTCGAGCTGTTTTCGCGCCACCTTGCGATTTACCAGGTTGTCATCGACGACCAGGATTCGTATCGGGTCGGGAGATTTCCCATTACTCGGCACCGCCGCTGCCGGCCGAGCCGCCAATTCAACTTTGTCATGCGGCCCCTGAAGGGTCAGCGGCTCTGACGCGAGCAAGGCACAAAGCGTCGCGTGAAGGTGGGACGGCTTGATCGGTTTGTTCAACCAGTGATCGGAGCCATCCCTTTCCCGGACCATTGAGCCTTCAGCTTTTTTTGCCGCACCCATCATGATCAGAGAAGTTTTCGCGAGATCCGGATCCAGTCCGATCGTGCGTGCAAGTGTGGCGCCATCCATGCTCGGCATCTGGGCGTCGACCAGAATCACGTCGAACGGCTGCGTACCGGCCGATCGCAGCCGTAGCGCAGCCAGCGCTTCATCACCCCCGTGGACGGCGTCAGCGATCATCCCCCACGAGCGCATCGTATCCACGAGCGCGGCGCGATTGGTCGCGTTGTCATCGACGACCAGGGCAGACAGGCCGGCAAGCGGCGATATCCGCGGTATCTGCTGCGCCGCAGCGGCAGTCGGCAGGCCAAAGACCGCGGTCAAATAAAATATCGAACCCTCGCCCGACGCGCTTTCGATATCGATCTTCCCCTCCATGCCTTCGGCCAGTTTCGCCGAGATCGTCAGGCCCAGACCGGTCCCGCCGTACTTGCGCGTGGTTGACGCGTCGGCCTGCGAGAAAGGGCTGAAAAGCCGGGCCTGCAGGGCTCTCGGGATACCGATCCCGGTGTCGCGGATCGCGAATCGAATTGTCGCCTTGTCGGGGGTTTGCGCGTTCGCGGTCACGCTTACCGCGACCTCGCCGCCGGCGGTGAATTTCAAAGCGTTTCCGATCAGATTGTTCAATACCTGCCGGAGCCGGTTGGGGTCGCCCGTAATGATTGAGGGCACGCCGGCTGCCAGCGCCAGGACGAGCTCGAGACCCTTGCTGCGGGCCTTTTCGGCGAACGACTCGATCGTACTTTCGAGAACTGCGGACAAGTCGAAATCGATTCGTTCGAAAACCACCTTGCCCTCGATCAACTTGGAGAAGTCGAGGATGTCGTTCACGATCGTCATCAACAGGCGGCCGCATTCCGCGGCCGTCTTCGCGCATTCGAGCTGTTCCGCGTTCAGACCGGAATCGAGCAGCAGTTCGTTCATCCCGATGACGCCGTTGAGCGGCGTGCGAATCTCGTGGCTCATGTTGCTCATGAACTCTGACTTGATCCGCATGCCCTCGAGCGCCGCGTCGCGCGCGCGGCTCAATTCCTGCTCGGCGCGCTTGCGTTCAGTGATGTCCACTGAGACCTCTTCGTAGTGGTCGATTTTGCCGGCGGCGTCGCGCACTACGTGGGCGCTTACCACGCACCAGACGATCGTTCCGTCGGGGCGGCGGAACTCCACCTCGCGGTTTTCAACCACGCCGTCGCGCGCGAGGAGAGCGTTAAGCTGCGCGCGCTCCTCCGGACGATTCCATAGCTCACCCACATTGACCCGTTTCAGGCTCTCCTCGTCCGCGAATCCGAGCATCGCGACGAATCTCGGATTGGCCTCGATGACCTTTCCTTCGGGGGTGGTGATGAAGACGCCGACCGGAACGCTATTGAACAGGTTGCGATAGCGCGACTCCGCCCGCCGGCGCTCGCGCCGCAACTCGGCGTCACGCAACTCGCGCTCGACGGCGGGCGCAAGCCGCGCCAGGTTGTCTTTCAGGATGTAGTGATGCGCGCCGGCCTTCATCGCGTCCACCGCGACGTTCTCGCCGGCGTTGCCGGAGACCAGGATGAAAGGCAGATCGAGTTCCTTGTCCTGCAGCAGCTTAAGCGCCGCAAGCCCGCTGAAATGCGGCATCGAATAGTCCGAAATGACCAGGTCCCAGGAGCCGCGCGCGAGCGCCGCTTCCATTGCCTCGGGCGTTTCAACCCGCTCGTAGGTCGGGTCGACGCCGGCGCGGCGCAGCGCCCGCACCATCAGTTCGGCGTCGTCCGCCGAGTCCTCGACGATCAGGAGGTTTATCGCGGTCATGCGCTGTTGGCCACGCCGCTGCGTGGCTTCTCGTTCAGAACGAGCCAGTAGAGGCCCAGTTGCCGTACCGCTTCGACGAACTGTTCGAAGTCAACCGGCTTGCGGATGTAGCTGTTGGCGCCCAGGTCGTAGCCGTGCACTATATCCTGCTGCTCCTTGGAGGAAGTCAGGATGACGACGGGGAGACGCTTCGTGCGCTCGTCCGCGCGCAACCTCGTCAGCACCTCGAAGCCGTCGAGTTTGGGCAGCTTGAGATCGAGGAGAACGAGTTGCGGCAGGTCATTGGGATCACGCCCTGCGTAGAATCCTGACCCGAAAAGGTAGTCGGTTGCTTCCACCCCGTCGTGGGCCACCACGACCTTGTTGGTGATGTTGTTCTTCCTGAGCGCGCGAAGCGTGAGCGCTTCGTCGTCGGCGTTGTCTTCCACCAACAGAATTACTTGTTGTTGATGCATTTGCGGCGTCCTCCTTGTGGTTCTATCCGGAGGTGCGGTGCAGTCACGCGCTGCTCGCCACACCGCTCGGCGGGTTTTCGTTCAAGACCAGCCAGTACAGCCCGAGTTGACGGACTGCTTCGACGAACTGCTCGAAGTCGACCGGTTTGCGCACGTAGCTGTTGGCGCCCAGGTCGTAGCCATGCGCTATATCCCTCTCCTCCCTGGAGGAGGTCAGGATAATCACGGGAGTGGTCTTGGTCCGCTTGTCCGCGCGCAGCTTAGCCAGCACATCGAAGCCATTTAGCTTGGGCAGCTTCAGATCGAGGAGAACGATTTGTGGCTGATCGTTGGGATCGCGCCCTGCATACTGCCCCGTCCCGAAGAGGTAATCGCAAGCCTCGACGCCGTCGCGCGCCACCACCACGGTGTTGGTGATATTGTTCTTCTTCAACGCGCGGAGCGTCAGCGCTTCGTCGTCGGCGTTGTCTTCCACCAACAGAATGACTCGTTGTTTATGCACTGGGATGTCCTCCCTCATGTTCCGCAAGCGTAAACGAAAAGGTCGCCCCTTTGCCCACGGCCCCTTCAGCCCAGGTTTTGCCGCCGTGACGCTGGATGATCCGTCGCACCGAGGCGAGTCCGATTCCGGTGCCGGGGAACTCGGTAGCCGCGTGGAGCCGCTGGAAAGTGCCGAAAAGCTTGTCGACGTAGGCCATGTCGAACCCGGGGCCGTCGTCGCGGACGAAATAGACCGGCGCTCCATTCTGCCGCGACATGCCGAGTTCGATCCTTGCCTGCGGCTTGTTCATCGTGAACTTCCACGCGTTGCCGAGCAGATTCTCGAGCACCACCCGCAGCAGGCGCGAATCGCCATGGCCGACGACGTGATCGCCAACGACGCATTCGACGTGGCGCGCGGGGTCGCCGCTCTGCAGGTCCGCCAGGACCGAACTCGCCATCGCACTGAGGTCCACGACCTCGTAGCGCATCTCGGTACGGGTGACTCGCGCCAGGTTCAAGAGGTCGTCGATCAGTTGCGCCATGCGTTTGGTTGCGGCCCGGATCCGGTCGAGGAGACCCTTGCCTTCCACATCGAGCTGGCCGGCATAGTCCTCGACCAGGGCCATGCTGAAACCGTCGATGCTGCGCAGTGGCGCGCGCAGGTCGTGCGACACCGAGTAGGAAAAAGCCTCCAACTCCTTGTTGGCGGCCTCGACCTGTACGGCATGGCGTTGTTGTGATTCGTTCAGTTCGCGGACGGTATCCTCGGCCTGTTTGCGGTCGGTGATGTCGCGAATGGCGCTGGAGACCAGTCGCCCGTCATCGGTTTCGATCGGGCTTAGACTAATCTCGACCGGGAATTCGCTCCCATCCTTGCGCAGGCCATAAAGTTCAAGCCCGGCCCCCATCGGGCGCACCTTGGGCTCGGCGAAGTACTGGCTGCGCTGGCGCGGATGCTTCTCGCGAAAGCGCGGCGGCACCAGCTTATCGACCGAGTTGCCGAGCAACTCGGCGCGCGCGTAACCGAAGAGCTTCTCGGTTTGCGCGTTGACCAGCACCATGCGGCCGTCCGCGCCCGCCAGCACCATCGCGTCGGGCGCGGTTTCGAGCAGCGAGCGGAAGCGCGCGTTCAGCTCCGCCACTTTTTCCTCGGCCCGCTGGCGATCGGTGATATCGCGAATCGCGCTGGAGACCAGTCGCCCGTCATCGGTTTCGATCGGGCTTAGACTAATCTCGACCGGGAATTCGCTCCCATCCTTGCGCAGGCCATAAAGTTCAAGCCCGGCCCCCATCGGGCGCACCTTGGGCTCGGCGAAGTACTGGCTGCGCTGGCGCGGATGCTTCTCGCGAAAGCGCGGCGGCACCAGCATATCGACCGAGTTGCCGAGCAACTCGGCGCGCGCGTAGCCAAAGAGTTTCTCGGTTTGCGCGTTGACCAGCACCATGCGGCCGTCCGCGCCCGCCAGCACCATCGCGTCGGGCGCGGTTTCGAGCAGCGAGCGGAACTGGTCATCGGCCTTCTTGCGGTCCACGGCGGTTTGCTTCAAGCGGTTCGTAGTGAGTCCGGCGTAGCCGCCAACCAACAGCAGCCACGTAAAGATGACGGTCCCCCCGATTCCCATCACCATCGCACTTCGATGTAAGGTCGTGCGGGCGTTTGCCGCGCGCTCTGTCAGCAGCGCCTGTTCAGCCACGGACATGGGGTCGAATTGCGCGCGGAGCTGATAAAGCGCGGCGGCGAGCTCGACGAAGATCGGCATGCTGAGCGCGTCCTCGCGCCGTATCGTCGAGGCTGACTGAGTAGCGTCGTGCGTGAGGGTCGCCACGCGCCGCGCGGACTGGTCGACCCGATCGAGGCGGCGCTGCTGGGACTCGTTGTCCACGGTGAGGACGCGGAGCGCCGCGGCGGTACGCTGGAGTTCGGAAACACTTAGCGCGAGTTGGTCCAGGTTTTTCCGATCTCCGCTCTGGTAATAGGTTTGTAGCGCGGCGACCGAGCCGAATGTATCTCCGCGGGCCGCGTCCAGCGTTCTGAGAACCACATCGGTGTGGGTTACCCAATCGACCCGATTGTAGTATTGGTTGATGTCGCTATAGGAAGCCAACGCCACCACGGCGGCGGCCACGATCGCAATTGCGAAACCCGCTACAAGGTACCAGCCTTCGTTTGTCTGCAATGAAAGGTTGTTCCCAGTCATAAATTGCGATTTTGCGAGCGTCTCAAATGATCATTCAATGTACGACTCAAGAGCCGTGCCGCTAGGCACTTGTACTTTGGGCTCCTACAATTTGCTCTGGCGGTCCTCACACGACATGCTGGGCAATTGGATGACGCCGGCGGCATCAATTTGCCACGATCGGACCTCCGCGCGATCAAATCGCAACTCAGTGCGAATGAGCTTGAAAAAATCCGCAGGCGTCGCGAACCGTATTTCCGTTCTGCACGGAACCACATGAGGAGGTTTGCCGTGGTTTTTGCTTTACGCTCGATGTAAGCTGACTGAGTAGGGATCGACATAGGAATCGAGTCCCACTTGATCCAGCCCTACGGTGGCCCTTTCGCTCGCCTTTGACCACGTTACGCTAGACCATCCAAATTCTCTCGATCGCAAGGCTTGCGGAGGTCCCGATGGGACACTCTCGTTTCCGTGCATCCCGGCTGGCGTGGTTCGGCGCGACCCTGCTCGCGCTTGCGATGGCCGCGCCCGCCTCGGCACAGGTACAGGTAACAATTCAGTTTGGAAGGCCGCAGGCACGCGGCTTCTCGAATAACTATCCATGGTTCAACGATGTCCCGCAGTACCGGGGAAACCAGACCTTTCAGTATTTTCTGGCGTACCATCCGGATATCGCACAGGCTCTCGCACTGAATCCCGGGCTGCTCTACGACG
This sequence comes from uncultured delta proteobacterium, assembly GCA_963771325.1. Lineage (GTDB taxonomy): Bacteria > Desulfobacterota > Binatia > Binatales > Binataceae > JAKAVN01. The sequence goes on from CAVYTJ010000004.1 coordinate 47,472, forward strand.
CCGCCTGGCGCTCGGAATATCCAGACCTGGAGCAGTACCTGAACACGCATCCTTACGAGTGGCAGGCACTTAACAATGCAAACTGGTCCACCGGGCCGGCCGAAACCCAGTGGGGTTACTACGATAACCAGCACCAATGGCGCGATGCCTATTGGTGGCATGAGAACGACGCCAACTGGTTTTACGACAATCATCAGGACTGGGCTTCGCTCGACTCGCGCTGGCTCATCCAGGATGGCGCCTACGACCAGCAGAACCAGTGGCACTATGGCGAATGGTGGTACAATCAGAATCCTACTTGGGTAACGAGTAATCATCCGGTCTGGCTAAGCCAACACCAGAATTGGTCAAGCGCGTCAGAGCAGCAGAGCTATCGTCAAGCACACGCCCTGCCTGCGCAAAATCAGCTCGGGCAGCGAGCCAGCGTACAAGCTCGGCCTGTCGCACAGGCGAGCCGTCAGCAGAATCAGTCCGCCGTGCAGGCGAGCCGTCAGGAGGCTCGGCCAGCCGCGCATGCGAGCCGTCAGCAGGCCCGGCCCGCCACGCAGGCGAGCCGTCAGCAGGCTCGGCCAACCGCGCACGCGAGCCGTCAGCAGGCTCGGCCAGCCGCGCACGCGAGCCGTCAGCAAGCTCGGCCAGCCACGCACGCGAGCCGTCAGCAGGCTCGGCCAGCCGCGCACGCGAGCCGTCAGCAAGCTCGGCCAGCCACGCACGCGAGCCGTCAGCAGGCTCGGCCAGCCGCGCACGCGAGCCGTCAGCAGGCCCGGCCCGCCGCGCACGCGAGCCGTCAGCAGGCTCGGCCCGCGACGCACGCAAGCCGTCAGCAGGCTCGGCCTCAGCAGGTCGCGCGCGCCAACAAACGCTAAGGCCCCGTCGTACTGGCGTTAAGCGTATCGCGCTCAGCAAATGGTGAAAAAGTGAGCAGCTGCACCGGTCATCACGACGGTGCGGCCTTTTTTACGACCCCCGATGCCTAGAAAAAGGACGTGCCGCCAATGAAATGGAGTCAGCTGCTGAATCCGCCGAGGGGAGTGGGGCGTTTGAGCTTGCTCGCGGGCTACGTTGCAGGTGAGGCCTGCTCGCTGTACGCGATTTTCATCGCGCACACGATGAGCCCGGTGAGTTATCGTATGGTCGAAAATAATTTCGAGCTTCGATCGATATACGGCAGGTATCAGGAAATTTACAACCTGGATGGGTTGGCATTCACCCTGATAGCGTCATTCGCGGTGTTCGCGATGGCATTGTGCGCCGTACGAGGAATCGCCTGGACGATCGGGGAGCGATCGTTGGCACCCTAACTGACGCTCCCTGCCGGAACCGTGTTTCGCCGTGCGCGCTACAGATCCTTGTCGCTCCTGACGAACCGCATCCCCGACGCCGCCATCGAATGGCCCAGTTCGACGTCGGTGAGATGCTTGAGGTTTTCGGTATCGTACACGTTGAGCGAGTGCCACTGGCCGCCGCAGTAGAGCTTCTTGCCGTCGGGATGAATCAGCGGGACCGCCTGGCTGTTGGCCAGCGAGACCTGCGCCTCTCTTTTCCGGGTCTTGTAGTCGACCTTCCACAGATCGTTCCACACGAAGTATGCCTTGTGCAGATCGGGCGCGGTGCCGATTCCTTCGACCGTGTACCAGTTCTCGACGAACGGTTCGAGTTCGGCAATCTGCAGCGTCGGGTTCTGCTGCTTGAGGTCGATAACACCGAGCGCCAGCGTGTCGGTGTCGGTGATCGAGTCTTCGACGATGATCGCGAAGCTGAGTACGTAATCCTGCTCCTGGTAGTTAGCGAGAATCGGCAAGCCGTAGGTCGCGCGAATCCCCGTGATGTTCCGATGGGCGAGCGGGATCGTGCCCAGCCGATGACCGTCCTCGGAATCGAGCACCAGGATGTCCTGGCCGATGCAGAAGGCGTAGATCCGCTTGCCGTCGGGCGAGAACGCGAACGACATGGTTTGTTCCGGCGCGGGAAGCGTCTTCACCACCTGGTTGGTGGCGGTGTCGAACACGCGGAAGCGCGGCTCTTCGTGCTGATAGCGGCCGAGGCTTTGCTTCAGCGGCAGCTCGTAGACGTAGAGCCGATCGCCTTTCGGATTCAGGTTGGTTGCCTCGACCCGTACGATCTCGGTGTCGCTCGAGAGCTTGTAGGTTGCGACCTGCTTGCCCTGTTCCAGGTCCACGACCGCGACGGCCTGGTCAAGATTGGTCGTCGCATAGGCGTAGCGCGGCGCGGCCGGGTTGGTGGCGATCGCGAGCACCGGTCCCTGGCCCTCCAGCGCGATGGTCTTGACCACCTTGTCGGTGGTGGTGTCGACGACCTCGACGTTATTGGGCAGCGTGCCGACGACCACGTACCACTTGGCCGACGCGCTGGTGGCCCACATCGTCAGGGCGAGTCCCACGACCCACGAAAAGCCGACTCGCAGATGCCGATCGTCTCTCTTGATCGCTTTCACTGGAATACCATCCTTCGGCGCGGTCTCCGAATTCGCAGTATTATCCAGACCGCCCGCTTTTTGCAAAGCGCCGGGGCGCTCACTTGACCCCACAGCGCGCGGTTCCTACTATCCGCGTCGGGACAGATTGCGTTCCGAAGAGGCCAGCACCGAAGAGGCTACTACCGATGACTAACGAAACCGGGTCGCAGCGCCGTTATCTGAGCGACGAACAGATCGACGCCTACCGGCGCGACGGCTACGTGTCGCTCCCGGGCGTCATCGACGCCGGGCGTATTGCTGAGCTTCGCGCGGTGACCGGGCGATTCGTTGACCGTTCGCGGGCGATTAGCGCGAGCGACAACCTATTCGACCTCGATCCGACTCATTGCGCGCAAACCCCCACGCTCCGACGAATCAAGAATCCCGCCGACAACGATCCCTTGTATCGATGGGTCGCTTTCGAGTCCCCGATTCCCGACATCGTGGCCGAGTTGATCGGCCCCGACGTCAAGTTCCATCACAGCAAGCTCAACCTCAAGGGCGGCCGCGTTGGAGCGCCCGTCGAGTGGCATCAGGACGCCGCCTTCTATCCGCACTCCAACGACGACGTTCTCGCGGTGGGCCTGCTGCTGGACGACGCCACCGCCGAGAACGGATGTCTGGTGGTACTGCCCGGAAGCCATCGCGAAAGAGTCCACGAGCACTACGACGGCGGCGGACGCTTCATCGGACGGATGCGGGAGGAAGATATCGGCCGCTTCGACGCCCGCAAGGGCCAATTGCTCGAATTGCCCGCCGGCAGCATCCACATCCATCACTACCGGCTGATTCACTGGTCCGCGCCCAACACCTCTGCGGACGACCGCCGGCTCCTGATCAACGCGTACAGCGCCGCTGACGCGATACCGCTCAGCGCCGACCCGACCAAAACGCGATTTTTCGGCGCAATAGTTCGCGGCCGCGCGCCGCTTAGCGTCCGGCGCACGGCGGGAGATATCCGTCTGCCTCCCGACTTCAGCAAGGGTTACAGCTCCATCTACGAGCTCCAGACCCAGGCCGACGGCTAACCGGGCGACGGCGCCCCATCAACCGCTTGACGCGATACAAGCTACCGCTCACCAGTAGTCAATCGCGCACGGCGGCCTGGATACTGATCGCTTTCTATCTCATCGGATTCGCTATTTCGGCGTCGCTCCGCTCCCAGAGCGATCTGATTATCTACCGGGATGCCGGCATTCATGCCGCCCAGTGCGCGCCGATCTACAACTTTCACGATCCAAGCCCTTTTCAATACGCCCCTGTATACGCTCTGGCTTTCGTTCCATTCGGCTTGCTTCCAGTGCGCGCGGCACAGCTTCTGTGGTTCCTGATCAGCACTGCTCTGGCTTTGCCCGCGATGATCCTGGGGACGAGCCGCCTGCTTTTCGGGCGCGGGTTTGAGTTGCGCGGAGAATTGATCATCGTCCCGGTGCTGCTTTGTGCGCGATTCATTCAACCAAATTTCGATCACGGCCAGATCAACCTGCTCCTGATGGCGACAATAGTATGGGGGCTCGCCTTTGCGAACGAAGCAAGGCCGATAGCGGGCGGAGCGCTTCTGGCGGCGTCGATGCTGGTCAAGCCGATTGGCTTGCCGGTGATATTCTACTCGCTCGGCCGAGGGCGCATCCTGTTCTTCATTTCGCTCACGTTTTGTGCAATCGCGCTTTTATGGTTACCATCCCTATTTCTAGGTACTGGATATGCCTTCCACGAGACATCTGAGTATATAAGAAGCCTGACTACCCGTGTTCCGCATCTCTCGCACGATCTGTATAACAAGTATAATCAGTCGGCCGCCGCGATCGCGGTGCGATTATTTGCGCCAAGGCACGGCCGCGGATTGTTCAGCCAGGGCGCTGCGGCGACCGCCGGGTTCGTCTTCCAGCTTGCTCTGTCGACTGCTGTTGTCGTCTGGATATTGGTCCGCCGAAGCGGCGCGGCCGGGTCTGTTTCGAGACTATCGCTGGCGGCGCTTTTTTGCACGATGCCCGCCTTCTCGCCGGTCTCCTGGCTGGAATACTACATGGTGCTCGAAGTTCCATACATGGCGTTGACGTTCATCGCCTGTTCGGATGCCGCCGGCAACCGTGCCCGCGCATTGACGGCGCAAATCGTGCTCGCCGGCGCACTAATCTTGAACCTCAGCACCCGGCTGTTCGAGCCGCTCCTATACTGCGGCGCCGAATATTTCGGTTCTCTGGCGATGCTGGCGGCAGTCCTTGCCCTCACCGGAACAAGCAGGGTCCCGTCAGCAAAAGTCCCAGCCGAGCCGGACTTGGCCGCTGGTTCTACTTGAGCTTGGGCAGGTTGACGAACACCGCGGCCGCCACGACCGAGGTCCACAGCCCTTCGCGATCGCCGATCGCCGACTGCGTGACGTTGCGGGTGGTGACGATCTTGTCCGACACCTTCCAGATGTCCTTGCGCTCGTCGTAACTGGCGTTGGGATCGAAGTCGACGCCCAGGATGGTGGCGAGCATCGTGGCCGCGAGGTCCTCGGCATAGTCGCCGGCTTTCTGGTCGGTCTCGCCGAAGCTCTTGTGCTCCGACAGGTAGCCGTACTGATCCTTGTCGGCCGGGATGGCGAGGCCGACGGACGACGCCACCAGGCGATGCGGTTCGTTGGTGGCGTTGTCGTACATCACGGCGTAAACGATCTGGCCGGGTTTCAGATGCTTTAGCCCTTCCTGGATCGGAATCACCTTGCATCCGGGAGGAAAAATCGAACTCACCCGCACCAGGTTGAACTCCGCGATGCGGGCGTCGCGCAGCGCAAGCTCGAATGAGGTGAGCTTCTCGCTATGCCGTCCCACGCCCTTGGTCAGAAAAATCGCGTCTCCGATCGGCCCCATCTATTTTTCTCCGCTGCGCGCGGCCGGTTTCGCAAGCCGCACTCCCACCAATTTTGAAAATAAGCTGGCGGGCAACCGTAACCGCTCAGCCATTGCCGCGGCATTACGTCCGTGTTTCAGTCGGATGATCGCGACGCCGCCACTTTGTGGATACATTGCGCCACGCGATCCCGCAACAGGGGTCTCGCAAAAGGGACGATTCGATTCGATCGATTTGCCGCTGCAACGCGAAATGTGGTAACGCGGCGTTAGCTCGATCGCGATTTCTGAGGGAGGATTCGGCGATGATTTCGCTCCGCGATTACACGGCGCACGACGGACTGGGACTGGCTGAACTGGTAGCTCGCAAGGAGGTGACGCCCGACGAACTCGCGGCCGCCGCCTTCGAGGCGGTGGCAAAAGTAAATCCCCGAATCAACGCGGTGCTGCATACAATTCCCAAAGAAGCGGCCACCGAGATTCGCGCCGGACTTCCTCGCGGCCCGTTCACCGGCGTCCCGTTCCTGATCAAGGAGATCGTGCTGCACGCCAAAGGCGTCCGCTGCGAGATGGGCTCGAAGCTCGCGCAGGGCTACGTCCCCGACGCTGACACCGAATTGATGGCGCGCTTTCGCCGCGCCGGCTTGGTGCTCGCCGGCACCACGCAAACGCCCGAGTTCGGCTACAACCCGACCACCGAGACCCGCGCGTTCGGCCCGGTGCATAATCCGTGGGACCTCGGGCGCAGTCCCGGCGGCTCCAGCGGCGGCTCGGGAGCGGCGGTCGCGGCGGGGATCGTACCGATCGCCCACGCCAACGACGGCGGCGGATCGATTCGAATCCCGGCCTCGTGCAACGGCCTGGTCGGGCTCAAGCCCTCGCGCGACCGCATCCCGTCGGGCCCCGACTACGGCGATCTGCTCTGCGGCCTGGCGTGCGAATTCGCGCTGACCCGCACTGTGCGCGACGCCGCCGCGCTGCTCGACGCCGTGGCCGGCCCCGACCCGGGAGCGCCGGGCCACCCTGTTCCTCCTGCCCGCCCGTATCGCGAGCTAATCGGCACACCACCGGGCCGCCTGCGTATCGCATGGACCGCCACACCGGCTTCAGGAGCCAAGGTCGACCCGGAATGCGAAAAGGCGGTGCACGAGACGGTGCGCCTGCTCGAAGGTCTCGGCCATACGCTGATCGAGGATCGCCCGCGCTACGATTGGGACTCGTTCCTCGAAAACGTGAATGTCATCTGGGGCGCTTTCGGCGTCGCCTCGATAGATTTCGCGGCGGCGATGACCGGCCGCAAGCCGGGGCCGGACAATCTCGAAGCCGTCACCCTCGCCTCTTACGAAGACGGCAAGCGTTACTCCGCGATCGATCTGCTCAACGCGATGACGCACTGCAACGTGGTGTCGCGCCAGGTCGGCGCTTTCTTCGAGAAAGTGGACGTGCTCGTCACACCGACGATCGCGCGCCTGCCCGCGCCATTAGGTGAGCTCAATCAGAATCGCGAAGGGATGACCGCGATGGAATGGACGCGGCAGATTTTTTCCTACGTGCCCTTCACGCCGGTATTCAACGTGACCGGCCAGCCGGCCATCTCGCTCCCGCTGCATTGGAGCGCCGACGGGCTTCCGGTCGGAGTGCAGATAGCCGGGCGTTTTGGCGACGAAGCGACGCTGCTCTGCCTGGCCGCGCAACTCGAGCAGGCGCGTCCGTGGGCCGCCAGGCGTCCACCGATACACGCGGCCGCCTGAATAGCCTGTTGCCAGCGTTGATCTAACCGAGGGGAGATACTAACTGGCCGCGGATGAACACGCACGCGGAGCATAGCGGACTCGACGAGCGGTTCGACCCGTTTAGCGAGTCATATCTTTCGGACCCGTACGAGTTCTTCACCGAGGCTCGCGCGGCAACGCCTGTGTTCTACAGCGCGAGGCTGAACTACTGGGTGGTCACGCGCTATCACGACATCCGGCAGATCTTCGAGAACCCGAGACTATTCTCAGCCAGCAACGCCCTGTCAGCGCTGAAGCCCGCGTGTCCGGCCACGGAACGGATTCTCGCCGACGGCGATTTTCGTCCCGTCCCGACGCTGACCAACGTCGATCCGCCCGCGCACACTCGAGTGCGGAGGCTCGCCAACGTCGCGTTCAAGCCGCGCCGTGTCGCGGCAATGGAACCGTTCATTCGCGACTTGGTGGTCAAGTTCAGCGAGCAACGCCTTACGCGCGGGAGCGCCGATCTGATTCGCGATTTCGCGTGGGAGCTTCCCGCCCTGGTCATCTTCAGGATCCTGGGCGTTCCCGACGAGGACGTGCCTCGCATCAAGGCGGGCGCGGAGAGCCGCGTCCTGTTCATGTTCGGCCACCCCAGCGACGAAGAGCAATGCCGGCTCGCGCGAGGAATGGCGGCGTTCTGGCGTTACGCCGAGGAATTGGTCGCGGCGCGCGCCAGGGAACCGCGCGAGGATTTCACGAGCGATCTGCTGCTCGCGCGCGACGGCGACTTGCCGGCGCTGACGCATCCGGAGGTCACGACGATCGTCTATGGCCTGCTGCTCGCCGGTCACGAGACGACCACCAATCTCCTCGGCAACGCGTTTCAGCGCATGCTCGCCGATCGCTCGGCCTGGGAGGATCTTTGTCGCGATCCTTCGCTGATTCCGAACGCGATCGAAGAAGTATTGCGCCTGGATTCGTCGGTGATCGCGTGGCGGCGCAGGACGAGGCAGGCGACCGAGATTGGAGGAGTTCCGGTCCCCGCCGAGGCGGACTTGCTGCTTTTGCTCGGAGCGGCCAATCGTGATCCGACGATGTTTCAAGATCCCGAACGATTCGATATCCGGCGTCCGAACGCTCGCGATCACATCTCGTTCGGACATGGCGCTCACTTCTGCCTCGGCGCGCCACTTGCGCGTCTCGAGGCTCGCGTCGTATTGGAGGAATTCACGTCGCGTTTTCCGGCGCTCCGTCTCACGGCCGGTCAGACGCTCCGCTTCTCGCAGAACATTTCGTTCCGCGGCCCGCTGTCGCTACTGGCGGAATGGCACAGCAAACAATGACGCCGAGGCAGTGTCGCTACTCTCCGCTAATTGCCTGACACCGCCCGGATTTCGTTGATTTTTTAAATACTCAAACCAGGAACGTCAGATTGTCGATCGGCTCGTCATTGTTCAGCAGCAGTACTTTCTTGAGCGCAATCCGGAAGCTCTCACCCGCCGGCCGCAGCGTATGTAACATCCGGGCGGCGAAGATATCTTGCTTCGACCGCCGCAATTCCGCGATTATGCAGTTGGACTCGACTACGTAGCCGCCTTCATTTAGCCGCACCTCGACATTCGAGATCAGCCGCCGCGTTCGCGATCGCGGTTGCTGCGCCCACGCCGCCCCGCTTGTCAGACGATAGATCCGCTCCCCCAACCGCGCGCGATTGTCATAAATAATCATCGCCTGACGCGCCGGGTCGGCATCGTCCGTATTGCACGGCACCCAATACAGCCCGTCCTCGGTCCACAGCGCGAGCCATTCGTCATAAAGATGCTCGTCGATTAGCTTCGCCTCATAGAAGAGGAACTCCTCGACGCGCTCCCGCAGGCTTCCCATTTCAAGCGCTCCGGCCTAGTCCACCGCCACGAGCCGCATCGTGTCGATGCTTTCCGCCTGCTCTTCGCGCCCGGTCATCAAGCGTTTCCATTCGCGCCAGATTCCGCGCTGCGTCACCTCATCCGTCACGTGGCCGACCCGAGTCCCATCGGGCTCGCGGCGCTCGCGATGCATCCCGCGCGACAGGATCAGCCACGGATCGAGATCGTTGCGGAAGCCAATCTGCATCCGCTCGAACATCTCGAGGTCGTCCGGCGCGCCGAACCCGGCCGGTCCGAAAAAGCTCTCATGGCCACGCAGGCGCCATTGATTCATCTCCGGCTCGACCTCTTTGAGCAGTGTGGGATATAGGTACACTTCGGTCTGATCGGGGCCGATCGGCCGCACGACTCTTAGCTGCACGCCGATCATCACCAGGTTCGGAAATACCAGCAGATGGGTGCCGCCGCTGTTGATTATCTCTTTCGCGCGCGCCTCGCCGTAACGTGCAATCATCGTCTCGCGGTATTTGTCGGCACCCTGCACCACATTCAGCAGCTGCCCGTCGCGATTGCACTCGCGATAGTCGAGCATCACATGCCCATGACCGAAGTCGCGCGTCACCGCAATCGAACTGCCGCCGAAATGGCGTGTCGGTGTCTTGATCCCTCGCCGACCCATCATTCCGAAAAAACTCTTATGCACGAAATTTGGATGATACCCATCCATCGAATTTTCGATCTGCAGCTTCCAATTGCCGCGATAGCCGTACTTATGAATCCCACCGCGCGCGTCGATCTCACCGATCGGCGACAAGTCGACGAACAGATCGATCTGCTCGGTTGCCTTTCCCAGATGTTCCTTGAGACTCATTCCATGCGGCGCGATACTGCCGAAGATGAACCCGCGATAGTTCGCCATCCGCGGTAACGGGATCAGCCCATAGTCCTCTTTGCGCAGCGAGTGATCGTATCCCTCCGGATAGCTCACCGAGGCAAGCTTGCCGTCATTGCGGTACATCCAGCCGTGATAATCGCAGCGGAAAAACCGCGCATTCCCGCGCTCGCTCTGACAGACCGTGTTTGCCCGATGGCGGCAGCGATTCGATAGGAGCCTGATCTCGCCATCTTCGCCGCGCACCATGATAATCGGGTAGCGTCCGACCCACGCGAGCCGGTAATCGCCCGGCTCCGGAATCTCGCTGGAATGACCGACGAAGACCCATCCGCGATGGAAAATTCTTTCCATCTCGTCTTCGAAAATCTGTTGGTCGATATAGACGCGGGAATGGACTCGGTCTTCCCGCACGAGGGCGTTGTAATCGACGGTCACGTTCGCTGCCATCGCCATACCCTCCCGAAGAGCGCTTCGCCTTCCGGTTATCTGAAATCTATTGTTACGTATACACCAGAAAGCCTGCCTTTTGCACGTTTCAGTCTGGGCCTCATGCAAGGCGCGCGATTCGCGCGACCACGCGGTCGACGAAGGCGCCCGCCGATCCCAGGTACGCCGCCGGATCGGTCAGGCGATCGATCTGTTCGTCGCTAAGATGCGCGCGGACCTCGGCGTCGTCGCGCAGTGCCTGCGCAAGGGTTTTGCCTTCCGCGATCGCGCGATCCGAAACGCGCTGAAGCGCATGATGCGCCGCCGCGCGGCCCATCACCGGCGCAAGCCCGGTCGACACCGCCTCGGCCATGATCAGCCCGCCGCCCAGCTCGAGGTTGCGGCGCATCCGCGCAGTATCGACAGTCATTCCCCCGGCGATCGCGAGCGCATGCGCCATCGCACCCGCGCAAAGGACGAAGCATTGCTTAAGCGCGAGCGCCTCCGACTGCCACGGACCGGTTGCGCGCTCGTGGTCCTGCGTCATCGCGGTCAGCATCAAGGGCACTAGTGCATGCACGCCGCGCGCGGCGGCGATGATGTATTCGGCGGCGACCGGGTTGCGCTTTTGCGGCATCGTGCTCGAACCGCCGCGGCCCGGCGCGTGCGGCTCGAAAACCTCGGCCACCTCGGTCTGCATCAGAAGCGAAGCGTCGAGCGCGAATTTGGAGAGGCTGCCGCACACCAGTCCCAGCAGCGCGACAATTTCGGCCACGGGTCCGCGCACGACATGCCACGGCAAATCCGGCACGCCGAGGCCAAGCTCGTGTGCGAGCGCCTCGGCCACCGCCACTCCGTTCGCGCCGAGCGCGGCGAGCGTTCCCGCGGCGCCGCCGAATTGCACGACCTGGCCGCGGCGCGCCGCCTGGTCCAGGCGTTCGACGTGAGCGGCGAGCGGCGACGCCCAGACCGCGCACTTGAGTCCAAAGGTTATCGGCACCGCGTGCTGCAAGTGCGTGCGCCCGGCCATCGGCGTGTCGCGATACTCGCTCGCACTCCTCGCCAGAGTGCGCGCGAGCGCCACCAGGTCGCGGCGCAGATACTCGAGCGCGCGGCGCATCTGGAGCACCAGCGCGGTGTCGAGAATATCCTGCGTGGTCGCTCCGAGGTGGATGTAGCGCGCGGCCTCTTCGCCTGCCGCGCGGCCAAGCTCGCTCACCAGCGCGGGTACCGGGACGCCGGTTTCACGCGTGCCCTCGGCGATCCGCTCGATCCGCAGGTTCTCGACTCGCGCCGCCTTCGTAATCGCCTCGGCGACCTGTTGCGGCACCAGGCCGAGCTTTGCTTCGGCCCGCGCCAGCGCGGACTCGACGTCAAGCATCAACTGAAGCTCGGTCGCGTCGGAAAAGAGCGCGCGCATCTCGGCCGTTCCCCACAGCGCGCCGTAAATTTCCGAATCGGCTGGGTGAACGCTCATCGATTCTGCCCGCGCGATTGCAAGCGCACCGTCTTACACGTCGAGGAACACGGTTTCGTTGTCGCCCTGCAACACGATATCGAAGTGCAGGATAAACTCGGCCGCGCCGGCATCCGCGACGCGCGCGATCAGCGTGGCGCGGCGATCGATGGGCAGCGCGCTCAGGAGTGCATCGGTCTCGTTGAGCGGCTCGCCGGGAAAATAAATCCGCGTGACGAGCCGCTTTAAAAGTCCTCGCGCGAAAATAGACACGCTGATGTGTGGCGCCTGCGGCGCGCCATCGCTGCCCGGCACCGGACCCGGCTTAACCGTGCGCAGGCGGAAGCGTCCGTCGGGGCCGGTGGCGACACGGCCAAAACCGTGAAGCTGGGATCGAGCGGCTTGGTCTCCTGAAGATCCTCCGGATGGTCATAACGGCCGGCGGCGTTCGCCTGCCACACCTCGATCATCGCGTCGCTGACCGCCGCGCCGTCACCGTCGAGCACGCGCCCCTCGATCGCGACGCGTTCGCCAGACGCGCCGCGCGCGGCAAGATCGTTCCATCCTTCATGCAGCAGTGCGCGATGGAAAAACGGGCCGATAGTTTGCGACGGCGTCGCGCGGCAAGTCATTTCGCGCCTCCGTCGCGTTCCAGCGGCGTCGGGACGCGGCCGCGCAGCACTATATCGAAACGATAGCCCAGCGCGCGTTCGGGCACGGTCGCCTCGATATCAAACGCACAGACGAGCCGCTCGCGCGCCGCCGGATCGGGCACGCTCAGGTAGATCGGATCGAGTTTGAGCAGCGGATCGCCGGGGAAATACATCTGCGTGATGAGGCGGGTCGCGAAGCCGGGGCCAAAGAGGCTGAAATGGATATGCTGCGGACGCCACGCGTTGAAGTGATTTTTCCACGGATATGCGGCCGGCTTGATAGTGGCGAAGCGATAGACGCCGTCGGCACCGGTCGCCACGCGGCCCACGCCGGAAAAATGCGGATCGAGCGGCGCGTCGTGCTGATCGACGTCGTGCGCGTAGCGGCCTGCCGCGTTCGCCTGCCAGATCTCGACCAGCGCGTTGGAGACCGGACGCCCGTCCTCGTCGAGCACGCGGCCGGTCACGACGATACGCTCGCCCAGCGCCTCGCCGCCGGCAAAGTGCGTGAGATCGGCGTCGCCGCCACGCACCAGTTCGGCGCCGAAACGCGGCCCCGTGATCTCGGAGAGCGTATGCGCGATCCGAATCTGCGGGCGTTTTGGCGCCCGTTTGTGCGTACTCGTATAAGCACCGTGGTCGTAGGGCGGATCGACTCCCTCCGCCGTGCGCCGGTAGCCCGGGAGCGTGCTCATTTCAGCTCTCCTTTTGGCTCGGCCTGCGCCGTCTCCATCGCGGCTTCAACGTCGTGAGCATAGAGCCAGCTGCGCGAGCCGAGCCCGCTTAGCGCAGAGGAAAGGTTGGCGTCGCGCATGCGCTGCTCCTCGCCATCGGGCATATGAAACATCACGGCGTTGTTCCGCGAACCGAGCTGGCATTGGGAAGTGCGCGGCTTGCGAATCGCTTCGTAGCGGCGAAGCGCGGCGAGCAACGCCGCCGTTGTCCACTGCGCCAAGGCATTTGGCCAGCACCGCGGCGTCCTCGATCGACTGCACCGCGCCCTGCGCCATGAACGGCAGCATCGCATGCGCCGCATCGCCGAGCAGCGCGACGCGCCCGACTGCCCATGTATCGAGCGGGTCGCGATCGTACAGCGCCCAGCGGTTGGTGATGTCTGCGGCGGCGATGATCTCGCGCACCTGGCGATGCCATCCCTCGAACTTTGCCAGTGCGTCGGCGATCTCGCCCTTCGCCGTCCACGACTCGACACGCCATTCGTCGGGGACGACACCAACCCAATTGACGTAGCGGCCGGCGCCGACGAAGTAGTGTACGAAATGGCGGTTCGGCCCAACCCATAAGTTCGACTTGGGCTCCATCCCGAGATGGGCGAGACGCGCGGCCGGCACCAGCCCGCGGTAAGCGACGTTGCCCGAAAAGCGCGGCGACTCGGGACCAAGGATGGCGCCGCGCACCGCGGAATGAATTCCGTCGGCCCCGATTATCGCGTCGGCTTCGGCAATCGAACCGTCGTGGAAGCTTGCCTCGACGCGGTCATGACGCTCGGCAACGCCGACGCATCGATGGCCGAGATGGATGCGTTTCGACGGCACTGCGGCGGCGAGCACCGCCAGCAGATCCGCGCGATGAAAATGATAGTAGGGCGCGCCGAAAAGCCGAACGCATTCGTCGCCGAGCGGCGACTGCATCAGGACGCGGCCGTCGTCCCAACGCAGGAACTCGAACGTAAGCGGCCGCACCCCGATCCGCTCGAGCGCTTCGCTCAGTCCGAGGCGATACAGGATGCGCGTTGCGTTGGGGCTTATCTGAATGCCGGCGCCGACTTCGTGCAGCTCCGGGGCTTGCTCGAAGACCTCGACGTCGATCCCGGCGCGAATCAGCGTGAGCGCCGCCGTCAGGCCTCCAATTCCGCCTCCGACAACTATGATTCGCATGCTTCACCTGCCTTTGTGATCATAGCGGGCGGCAAATCACATTGAGCACCGCCTGGCGGCGCTCTTCGCGCACCGCGCGCAGCGCGCGCCCCAGTGCCGCAGGCAGTTCCTTCGGATCGCTCACCGCCTCGCCGTGGCCCCCATAGGCCTGCGCGAACATCTCGTACGCCGGCTGCATCCCGAATCGCACGAACGGCATCTCGCCGGTGCGCATCGACCATCCTTCGGGATGCACGTCATGGACGGCGCGATGCACCGCGCCCCATCCGCCGTTGTTCGCGACGATCGTCAAGGTCGGCAGTCCCAGCGTCGCCGAAGCCAGATGGCACGCGCTCGGCACGCTGAAGATGTAGCTGCCGTCCCCGACTACCGCGACCACCGTCTTGTCGGGCGCGCCCAGCTTGACGCCCAGCGCCGCACCCACGCCCCATCCGAGATAGCCCGCGGTCGAGTGGCCGAACTGCGTGCCGGGACGGTCGAGAGTGATATGGCGCAGGCTCAAATCGTACTCGTTGATGAAGACCATCCGCTCGTCGCGCACGCGGTCCAGACAGTGGGCGAGCCATTCGAGCGTGATGTGCTGATGCTTCGCGGCTGCCTCGATCTCCGCCTGCGCCGTCGCGATTAGACGCCGATGCTGCTCGGCGATTCGCGCCGCGCGTTTCTCGATCGCTCCCTGACGCGCCGCGCGCATCGCGGCGAGCGCCTCGGTCAGCATCGGGAGCGCCACGGCAGAATCGGCCTGCACCGCGAGATCGGACGGGAATCCCCAGATGGGGTAGCGATCGTAAATCGGGTTGACGCCGAGATGGACGACCTTCGCCCCGGCGCCCGGACTGCGCAGATGCGGAATCCACGGAACGTCGGTATCGATCACGACGATGAGATCCGTGTCGTCGAGGTAAGGCGCGGGATCGTAGCCGAGATGCAGTGGATGGTTGTTGGGAAAGTTGACGTATGCGGGATTGGGATGCTCGACCACCGGCAGCGCGAACGACTCGGCCAGCGCGACCAGACTCGCAACCGCCGCCGGATTGCGCCCCAGCATGCGCGTGACGATGAGCGGCCGCTCGGCGTCCGCGATCAGCCGCGCTATCGCGGCCAGCGCCTCGGGCGACGGCGCCGGCGGCATCACCGGCGGCTCGAGTCCTTTGGGCGAGTAGCTGAATTCGCGATTAGCCTCGGCCAGCACCTCGCGCGGCAGGCTCAAATAGACGGGGCCGCGCGGCTCCGCCATCGCGACCGTAAACGCGCGGCGCATCACGGCTTCGAGCTGCTCGAAATTTCGCAACTCGTAGTCCCACTTGACGAACTCGCGCACGATCGAGCCCTGATCGAACGACTCCTGGCCCCAATGGATCAGCGTGTCGCGGCTGCCGGGCATCCCCGCCTCGGTAAGCGGCGTGCGGCCGGCGCACAGCACCAGCGGCACGTTCGAGCGATACGCGTTCATCAGCGCGCCGAGCGCGTTGGCCGTGCCGGGCGTGGTATGGACCATCGCCACCGCCGGCTCGCCGGTCACCAGGTAGTAGCCGTGCGCCATGCTGACGGCGCAGCACTCGTGCGCGACCATCATCGCGCGCGGCGCAGCCTTGCCGTCGACGATGCGTTTGGAAAACGCGTCGATGATCGAGGCGAAATCCGTGCCCGCATTGCCGATCAGATACCGCACGCCCAGCGCTTCGAGCATTTCGAGGAAGGCCTGCGCGGTGTTCTCGACCGCAACCGTCTTGCGTGTGCTCATCGTGATCGCCTGCGCCTCCAGGTATTCGATAGCGCGTCCCGCGCCGGGAAAAAAGCATACCCCGGTGTGGCCGCGCTTGCGACCCATCGGCGGCGCGCGGCTTTCGATGGCGACGCTTTTCGATGCGCGAAGCTTTCAATGCAGAGACCTTTCAATGCGCGTCGCGTTGGATGGAAGATTGCGCCAAGATCGCGACATGACGCGCCGTATCACGGTCCCGCGCGGCTCTACGCGCTACGCGCGTTCTCGCGCGCGCAATCCTGGTGGCGCTCGCTCTAGCGACGGCTTCCATGGCCTGCGTCGCCTCCCCTGCCCTCGCCGATTCATCCGCGCCGAATTGGCGAACAATCGTGCTCAAGGGCGCCGCAATGCCGCAACTCGTCGGCAGCCGGAGAGCCATCTTGAGGTGCTCGCGCTGCATGACGGACGCCTGGCGCCCATTCCTTTCCAGGTCGATGAGGTCCTGCCTGATGGCCGTTACGCGCTGCCCGACGGGCCCGAGCCGTTGTCCAGCGACAGCCCCGGAATTCTCGACCGCGACGATGAAATCGCGATGATGCTTTCCGACTTTGGCGATCGCGCATCGTCACCGCCGCGCGAACTTCCTCCCGATGCGCTCGAGATCGAAACGGTCGACGCCGCGAGCGGTGCGCACCGGTATGCGTATATCGCGGCCGTTCCTTCGCCGCATCTCAGCCCCGCTTCCTACGTCAGCTACGATCCGGCCCACAGCACTATCGAGGGTGGAAGTTACCGGATGACGTTTCGCGGCGATTTTCCGATCGGCCTCGCGCTGAAGGACGGCCGCGGCAAACTCTCGCCGAGTCTCATCGAGGGCTCTCAGGTGCAGGTGACGGCGCGAGTGCTGAGGCTGTTCAGGCTGCGGTTCAGCGCCAACGGGGTGACGAATCGCGTGCTGGCGTGGCACAGCGGTCCGATCCGGCTTATCCGGCGCGTGAGCCATTCGGTGAAGCTGATCTTCGGAGTCAAATCGCCGCCCGTGCTCAGCGAAGAGATCTTCTACCGCGATCGTGCGGAGGATTCCTTCACCGCGCGAGTGCTATGGCTGCCGCGCCTGTTCTTCAGCGACGTTCGAGTGCGCACGTGGCTCGATTTCGTCGGGCTCGATGGTTTCGCGCTCTCGTGGACGGGGATGGAATGGCAGCCGTTGGAGCCCGGGACCAGGAGTGCTCTGGCAGCAGAGGTTTCGAGCGATCCGCCGGAGATTAAATGGCTCGCGATTAAGGGCGGCGGCAAGGTCGTGATGCAGACTTTCGCGCCGTCACCTGATTTCGCGACACTTCAGCGCCGGCTTTACTATTGCGACGGGGCGGCGGCGGATGCTTCGCGGCAAGCGCCTTCGGACTGCGAGGGCGCCGCGCTGCAAATCGGATACTTGATGACCGGATGGGAAAATCTCGCGCCCGGAGTCCATCGAGTAAATTCGATACTGATGATTCTGCCCGCGAGCGCCGAGCCGGACGTTGTCGCGCGTGAGCTTGAGATCGCGCCGGTCGTGAGCGTCCGCCCGATGCGACGCTAGCCGGCGGTGCTCAGCGGATCGTTCCGAGCTGACGGAGCAGCGGCATGATCTCGCGCTCGAAGCGCAGCGTGTCCTCGTAGTATGAGAGAAACACCATCAGCACGCCGTCCATGCCCGAGCGGTAGATCCGGTCGAGGCCTTCGGCGACCTGCTCGCGGGTACCGAAGATCGGTAAGGCGCCGCCGCCAAGGGCAAACATCTCGAGCGTGAAGTTGTCGAACGAGCCGCTTTGGGGAAGCAGGCCGCGCGCCCAGTTTTCGGTGGCTTCGCGATCCATCTGTTCCAGGATGCGGCGGCGTTCCTCGTTGGCCTCGCGCTCGGTCTCGCGCCAGACCACGAACGGATAACAGCAACATCTGACGCTGCGTCCGTGGCGCGCGGCGCGCCCTTGAAAATCGGCGGTCAGCCCGGCACACGCTTCCAACGACGGCGGAGCGATAAAGGCCCAATCGCACAGGCGCGCAACCAACTCGCGCGCCTCCTCCGAGACGCCGGCGTTGGCGATTGGCGGATGCGGTTTCTGGGTCGGCTGCGGCATCACCCATCCATCGCGAATCCGGTACCACTTCGATTCGTGGTTGAAGGTGCCGGGCTCGCAGGTCCACAACCCCTTGATGATTTCGATATAGGCCGCGGTGCGCTCGTAGCGTTCGGTGTGCGGCAGGACCTCGATCCCCATCATTCCGAACTCGCGCTCGCTCCATCCGCTGACCACGTTAAGGCCCCAGCGCCCTTTCCCGATATGGTCGAGCGTCGCGCCCGTCTTGGCTGCGACCAGCGGATGGAAGATCGGCACGTGCACGGTGGAGAAGACCTGGATGCGCTCGGTGGTTGCAAGCAGCGCGCCGGCCCAGGTCATGGTCTCGAGCGAGGTGCCGAGAAAATCGGTTTTGCCGCCATAGCCCTTCCACTTGGCCACCGGAAAAAGAAAATCGAACCCGGCGGCCTCGGCGGCGCGAGCGATCTGCGCGTTGGACTCGTAGGTCCAGTCGTCGGGCACCGGTTTGTACGTGCTAATCGAGTACGCGTTGCTGCAGTTGGGCATGAAGAGCCCGAGCCCCAGCGGCCCGCGTTGCTCTCGATCAAAGGCGCCCGGCGCTCCGGTCTCGGCTTGGCGAATCTCGCTCATCGCTTACTCACTCTTCGTGGCTCTAACTAACCTTGGCGAGCAGGTTGGCCATATCGTCGGCGTGCTCCTCTTCGGTCTTGAGGATGTCCTCCATGAGGCGGCGCGTGGTCATGTCGTCATCGCCGAGCCATCGTATGATCTCGGAATAGGATTCGATCGCGACGCGTTCGGCGATCAGGTCCTCCTGGATCATCGTAATCAGGTTGCTATGACGGCCGTACTCGGAATGGCTGCGTTCCGGCAGGCCCTTGGGATCAAAGTTGGGCTCGCCGCCGAGCTGGGTGATCCGTTCCGCGACCCAATCCGCATGCTGCTGCTCTTCGCCCGCGTGCTGGAGAAACTCGGCCCGCGCCGGCTCCGCGTCGAGCCCTTTGGAAAAGTAGAAATGCGACTTGTAACGCAGGATGCAGACGATCTCGGTCGCGAGCACGTCGTTGAGCACCTTGATGACCTGCGCGCGGTCGGCGCGATAGCTTTCGGTGACGGCGCCGGACTGCATGTGCCGGCGCGCGCGCTCGCGCATCTTCTTTACGTCGGCGACGAAACGCTGTGGCGTAGCTTTGGCTGATTTTTTTTGTACTGCCATCGCGCTCTCCAAGTGAAAACTCGCTCGATGCTATCGCACTTTCCCTGCTTAGCGCGTCCCGGGCACACCGGAAAAGGTTCAGACGGCAGCCGGCTCCTCGCTAGGCGATTGCAAGTCGCTCGATCGCGCGCAGGATCCGGGCACGCCGCTCCTTGGGATCGGGCGCGAACGATTCCGGCTCCAACGCCGTCGCGGTCACGCCCGCCTTCGCGTATTCGGCAAGCCGCGCGCGGCATTGGTCGACGCTGCCGAAGACGTAAATCTCCTCCAGCATCCGGTCCGGCACCGCGGCCAGCGCGGCCTTGCGATCGCCCGCGTTCCAGGCCTCGGCGGCGGTCGTGGCCTCGCGGTCGAAGCCGATCTCGCGGAAGAAATTGTTGTACTGCGGCACCGTCATGTAGGCGGTCAGATGGCGGCGCAGTTCGGCGCGCAGCGCGTCGCTGTCTTCATCGACCGCGACGAAGATGCGGCAGACGACGTCGAGCGGCGCGCTCACGTCCTTGCCGGCGGCGCGCTGGCCCTCGCGCACATGTGCGATCATCGCGGGCAGGGTCGCCGGCGTGATGAAGTTGGTGATAAGGCCGTCGGCGATCTCGCCCACCAGGCGAAGCATCTTCGCGCCCTGCGCGCCGAGGTAGATCGGCGGCGGCGTGTCCAGCGTGACGTTCATGCGAAAGCCGCTGACCTGCACGGTCTTGCCCTTGAGCGTGACCTTTTCGCCTTTGAACGCGCTGCGAATTGCGGCGACGGTTTCGCGCACCCGAGTCACCGGATGCTCGAACGGCACGCCCATCCACTGCTGCACAATCACCCGCGACGAGGTCCCGAGCCCCAGGATAAGCCGGCCGCCGGAAAGCTGCTGCACGGTCGCCGCCGACATCGCGATCAAACCCGGCGGCCGGGTGAAAACCGGCACGATCGCGGTGCCCAGCCGCATTTTGGGCGCGAGCATCGCCGCCGCCGCGAGCGGGGCGAAGGCCTCGGTCGCATACGATTCGAACGACCATGCGTCGACGTAGCCGCAACGCTCGGCCGTGCGCACCAGGTCGACGAAATGCTGGTTCTGAAAGGCTTCCAACGGGATTGTGATTCCCTGTCGCATCGTTATCTCCAACTCCATTGCGCGCGCGTCAGATAGAGGTTGGCTCGTCGCGCGTCAGTCTTTATTACACGGCGGCGCGGGTCGAGGCCATGCGCCGGCGCGGATTAGCCGAACGCATCTCACGAACCTCGATATCGCGGGGTTATATGTGGCCGGCATCGCTGTACCACCTGGGCGAGCCGGTTTGCCGCTAAGCGGCGGCGCGAATAGGATGCGGCACTTGCGGCGCCGCTCCTCGGCGCCGCGCGATGCGTAAACGATGCGCGAGAGAGCTGACACTCAAAACGCCTACGCATCGGCCGGGACTCCCGGCCGGCGCGAGCGCTTCTCCGCGTTCGATCATGTTTTGCGCATCCTGCCGACCGAGCCGGATTCGCCGCAGGCCTGGATAATCGCGTTCGCCGCGTTTCTCTCGATGTTCACGTTGTTCGGAGTGGTCTACAGCTTCGGCGCCTTCGTCAAGCCGATGGCCGACGAGTTTCATTCCAGCCGCGCGGCAATCTCCGCGGTTTTCTCGATAACCGCCTTCATCTTTTTTATCTTCGGTGCCGCCGCCGGCCACATTTCGGATCGTATCGGGCCGCGTCCGGTGATGGTCGCGAGCGCGCTCTTCATGGGCGCCGGCCTCGTGTCGACCTCGCGGATCAGCAGTCTGTCGCTCAGCTATCTCACCTACGGCATCGGCGTCGGGATGGGAGTTGCCTGCGGATATGCTCCGATGGTGGCGGTGGTGAGCGGATGGTTCGTGCGCCGGCGCAACACGGCGCTCGGGATCGCGGTTTCGGGCATCGGCTTCGGCACGATCGTGGGCGCGCCGCTGGCCGCGAAGTGCATCCCGCTCTACGGATGGCGCGCCACTTACGTACTGTTTGGCGTGTTGAGCGCGGCGCTGCTGTTGCTCGCGGCCGCGCTGGCGAGGCGCTCGCCGATCGCGCGCAGCAGGAGCGGACCCAGCACCGGCGAGGCGCTGCGGACGCCGGCCTTCATGCTGCTCTACGCGTCGTCGTTTCTGTGCTCGGTGCCGCTGTTCGTGCCGTTTGTATTTCTACCCGCATTCGCGCGCGACCTCGGGGTAAGCGCGGTCGCGAGCGCCGCGCTGATCGGCGTAATCGGCATCGGCAGCGTATGCGGACGGCTGGGCCTCGGCACGCTGGCGGACAGGCTGGGCCTGATTGGTCTCTATTTGCTGTGCTTTCTGCTACAGGCGCTGAGCTACGCCATCTGGCTTGGCGCGCATTCCTACCTGACGCTGGTGATCTTCGCGCTGGTGATCGGCACCGGCTACGGCGGTTACTCCGCGCTTGCGCCCACGGTGCTGGCGCAGTTCTTCGGCATCGGCAACCTCGGCGCGCTGGTGGGCACGCTTTACACCAGCAACGCGTTCGGCACGCTTATCGGACCGCCGCTCGCCGGCTTCATCATCGATCGCACGGGAGGCTACCGATGGGCTATCGCCGCGGCGCTCGCGATGGCGACCGCCGCGTTCCTGGTCCTGCTGCCGCTGCCGAACTGCGAGATTCCCGACGCCACGCCTCAGAAGATCGGGTGATCCTGTATCGACTTGTATTTCGGATAGCCCGACGAGACGCCGTACTCCATCACGCCATAGCCGACCGAATTCCCGTCGCGCACTTCGATCACGTGATCGCTCAGCGTGCGCACGAGACGGCGAATCTCCGGGTCACCAAGGTCCCAGCGGTCGTGCTCGACGTGGAGCGGCCCCTTGTCGTCGCCCTGCGCCCATCCGCGCAGCCCACCGTACATCCCGGACTTCAGGTAATAGCGTCCCGGCAGCATCTTGATCTGCACGCGACGTTTCGCGCCGCCCACGAAGGTCATCTCGAATTCGGCGCGGTCCATCGTCTGGCCACGCGGATCGTCGGCCCAGGTGATCTCGTGCGCGACATCAGTGATGCGGCGGCGGCGGTCGGACTGCTGTCCGAGCGGCAGGACTTCTTCGCCGGTGATGTAGATGAAGTCGCCGGGCGCGCGCTCATTGAAGTACCACTGCAGGCCGTGATCGGCGAACTGGATGGTCGACCAGCTGAACAGCAGTGGCGGAAAATAGGAAATCGGCGGCTTGGTCTCGTCGGTGTGTAACTCCGCGCGAATGCCCCAAGAGCGGTCGCGCTGTCCCCACCAGGTCTCGGGCTTGAGCTCGTAGCGCTTGCCGCCCGCCTTGATCCATCCCGAATAGCGCCCGACCTGTTGCGCACGCGCGATCTGCTCGGCGACCCGGCCGTGACGGCGGCGGAAATGCGGCTCCTCCTCGTGCGGGTTCAGCGTGGCGTGGAATTCGATATCGAAGCTCATCCCCGAATCGTTCTCCGCCAGCACGACGCGATGGCGCCGCAGGCCCTCGAGCACCTGGATTTGCAGCGGTCCGACGCGGGTCAGCAGCGGGTCGGGACGCAACCGGCGCGACATCCGGATATTGTGCTGCACATTGTCGATGGTCACGCCGGCAAACGCGTCCATCACGTTCTTGTTGGGGTAGTAGCCCAGGCCGATGTCGAAGATGATGTCGCCGGCGGGCACGGGATGTCCCGTGTACCACATCCGCTCCATCCAGGCCGGATCGCTGGTGCCGACGTGGTCGAAAGTGGTGGGAAGCTGATGACCGATGAAATCGTCCTGCGCTGTAAGCATATTTTACTACCTGCCCTTGCGGCCTTGTCTCCTTACGCGTTCGCTCCGCGCGAGATTTCCGCGAAGAGCGGATTCGCGGTCAACGCGAGCTCGCGCTTGACCGCCTCGCGCATATAGTTCGTCAGTGTGTCCTCGACCGCTTGCGCGACCGCGGCGTCGAGCGCTCCTCGATGCTCCGTGAGCCATTTGAGCACGCCGCACACCTCGGCCTCCAGCCGGTCGCGGCGCTCCTCCAACTCCTTGGTGTCGAGCGTGATCGAAGCCGCGGAGGGCGGCGCGTAAGCCGGCGGGCGCTCGCTTTGCCCTTGGAGCAAATCGTCGACCCGCTTAAGTGCCGCCTCCTGCAGACCGACCTGCGCGAGCGTAACCTCGCGCGACCACTGAAGGCGCGGGCGCATGTTGCGCAAGAGGTCCATCACCGCGAAGGCCTGGCCGCGAGCGTAGGCGTCGTCAACGCGCGGAATGATCTCGCGCTCGAGCGCGATTATGATCCCGTCGATTAGCCGGTTGAGCGAATTGTTCATGGTGTCTCGCCCGACAATAGTCTTTCCAACTGCGCCAGCAGGCGCCACAACTGTGCGCCCATCGCGGCCATCCGCAAGTCGTCGAAGCCCCCGCCCTCGAAGCAGTTCGCCGCGCCGACGTGCATCACGGCCAGCGTGAAGGTGCCGAATACTTCGTAGAAGGTGACCGCGCGCGGATCAACCACGATTCCGCTCAACTCCTGGTAGCGCCGGTAAAGCTCGTCGCGCGCGACCAGATGGCACATCAGCGGCGAGCGGCCGCGAAACGCCCGCATGCACATCCAGCCGAGGTCCTGATGCGGATCGCCAAGATGAACCAGCTCCCAATCCAGCATCGCGCTGATCCGCCCGTCGAGCACCAGGAAGTTGCCTATCCGGTAATCGCCGTGAATCACGCTGATGCGCGGCGCGCGCGGGCTATTGGCGCGCAGCCACAGCAGCCCCCATTCCAGAATCGGGTAGGGCCGCCGCTCGTGCCGCCTCAGATATCGCTCCCAGAAATCGATTTGCGCGGCCGCCGCCTGCGCCACGTCCCGGGCGCCGTCGAGGTGCTCGGCCGGCGTGCCCCGCCACTCGAAAGTATGCAGGCGCGCGAGACCGGCGACGAACTGCTCCCCGAGCGCCGCACGGGTGGCGTCGTCAAAAGCGGCGCCTCCCCCCGGCACCCATGGCAACGGCGCCTCACCCTCGACCTTTTCCATCAGGAAGAACGGCGCACCGAGGACCTCGGGCAAATCGGTGTACCAGTAAACCCGCGGCACCGGGACGCCGCTATGCTCGAGCGCCTTGAGCGCGACGAATTGGGGAACCGCGCTGTAGGGCCCGAAAACCCCGTCTGGCGGACCGATGCGCGCGATCAGCTTGCGATGCTGCCGTTGGCCGCCCTCTTCCCAGGTCGCCTCGAAGCCGTAGGTCAGCCACGAGAATCCGACGGAGTAGCGGGTGAGCTCGCCAACGGTGACCGGCCCGCCGGTCTGCTTCTCGATGAAGCCGGTAAGGCGTTCACGCAACTCTGTCTCGGACGGTTGATACATGAACGATGTTTTGGGAAATTACACTCTTCCAACGGCGTGGCGCGTTGTCTGCTGTCCCTGGTGGCGGCGAAAACTAGCAAACCACTCCAGTGTTTGAAAGCATGACGACGACGCCTCGACGGCGGCTGCGGCGTTGCGCTCGCGTTTCGCCTGAATCATTGCGAAGTGCAGGTTTCATATCAATGCAAACAGCAACCACACGAGCGACTGCATTCTGAAACGTCTCGATTTTCCATGATCTTCGCTCTGGCATGTCTCGTGCGTCGTGCAAAGAGCCATGTGGGACCTGATCTTCATTCTGGCAACGGTGGCCTTCTTCGCCGTGAGCCTCGCCTACGTGGAAGGATGTAAGCGGCTATGAGCACTTGGGAACTGATCCTGGGATCCGCCGGCGCCGTACTCCTGACCGCGTATCTCGTCTACGCACTGTTGCGCCCCGAGCGATTCTAGGGGCCCATCCTCTTCGAGGGATCTCAGATGTTCTGGAACGCAGTTTTCCAGGTAGGGATTTTTCTGGCCATCGTCACCGCGCTGAGCGTGCCGCTCGGGCTTTACATGGCACGCGTCTTCGCGCACGAGCCGACCTTCCTTGACCCGGTGCTCGCGCCGATCGAGCGGCTCATCTATCGCGTCTGCCGGGTGCGGCCGGGCAGCGAGATGACGTGGGCCGAATACGCGGTCGCGATGCTGCTCTTCAGCATGGTCGGGATGATCGTGCTGTACGCGATGCAGCGCCTCCAGGCGTTCCTGCCGCTCAATCCGCAGAAGTTCGCGGGCGTGGCGCCCGATCTCGCCTTCAACACGGCGGCGAGCTTCACCACCAACACCAACTGGCAAGCCTACGGCGGCGAGTCGACCATGAGCTATCTCACGCAGATGGCCGGGCTCGCCTTTCACAATTTCGTCTCGGCCGCGGCCGGAATCGCGATCGCGATCGCGGTGATTCGCGGCTTCGTGCGCCGCAGCGCCAAGACGCTGGGCAATTTCTGGGTCGACCTGACCCGCGCCACGCTGTGGGTGCTGCTGCCGATCTCGGTCGTCTTCGCGCTGGTGCTGGTCTGGCAGGGGGTGCCGGATAATTTCAGTCCCTACGCGCAGGTCAAGACGGTAGAGGGCGCCCAGCAGGTGATTGCCCAAGGCCCGGTCGCCTCGCAGGAGATCATCAAGGAACTCGGCACCAACGGCGGCGGCTTTTTCAACGCCAATTCGGCGCATCCGTATGAAAATCCGACGCCGCTGACGAATCTGCTCGAGCTCCTGGCGATCTTCGTGATCGGCGCCGGCCTGACCCACACATTCGGCCAGATGGCGGGCGATCGGCGCCAGGGATGGGCGCTGTTCGGCGTGATGGCGATCATGTTTCTGATGGGCGTGACGCCGGCGATTTGGGCCGAGCATCGCGGTAATCCGCAATTCGCCGCGCTCGGTCTCCATCAACACGCCACCGCGGGCCAGTCCGGCGGCAACATGGAGGGCAAGGAAACCCGCTTCGGCATCATCGATTCGGCGCTGTGGGCGACCGTCACCACCGACACCTCGTGCGGCGCGGTCAACGCGATGCACGACAGCTTCACGCCGCTGGGCGGCCTCGTGCCGCTGGTCAATATGCAGATTGGCGAGATCATTTTCGGCGGCGTCGGCTCCGGGCTTTACGGGATGCTGGTGATGGCGGTGCTGTCGGTGTTCATCGCCGGGCTGATGGTCGGGCGGACACCGGAGTACCTGGGCAAGAAGATCGAGGCCCGCGAGATGAAGCTCGCGATGCTCTTCATTCTGATCTTTCCCGCGGTGATCCTGCTGCCGGCCGCGATCGCAATAGTGACCAAGGCCGGGCTGGCGGGTATCACCAATCCCGGCCCGCACGGCTTCTCGCAGGTTCTGTATGCCTACACCGAAGCCTCGGCTAATAACGGCTCGGCCTTCGGTGGATTGAACGCGAACACCTTCTTCTACAACACGACGCTCGCGTTCGTGATGTTGTTTGGCCGCTTCTTGATGAAGATCCCGGTGCTCGCGCTGGCCGGCTCGCTGGCCGGCAAGAAGGTTGCGCCACCGAGCGCAGGCACCTTTCCGACCTATGGCGCGATTTTCGTGGTGCTTTTGATCGGCGTGATCCTGATCGTCGCGGCACTGACGTTCTTCCCGGCCGACGCGCTGGGTCCGATCGTCGAGCATCTCGCGATGATGCAGGGCAAACTCTACTAGGAGAGGAGTGGAATTTCGATGACCGAGCGTAAAGCGGCGGCGCTGTGGGACAGCCAGATCGTCAAGGGCGCGCTGGTTGATTCGCTGCGCAAGTTTGACCCGCGTATCCAGGCCCGCAACCCAGTCATGTTCGTGGTCGAAGTGACCGCGCTCGCCGTGACCGTGATCCTGTGCCGCGATTTCTTCCTTGGGCGCGGCGCGCTTGCCGCTTTCGAGTTTCAGATCGCGCTGTGGCTGTGGTTCACAGTGCTATTCGCCAACTTCGCCGAGGCCATGGCCGAGGGACGCGGCAAGGCTCAGGCCGACAACCTGCGCAAGACCCGCACCGAAACCCAGGCCAAGCTGGTCACCGCAGGCGGCAAGATCGAACTGGTCGCGGCGACGAAACTCAAACGCGGAGACGTGGTGCTGGTCGAAGCCGGCGACGTCATTCCCGGCGACGGCGAAGTGATCGAGGGTATCGCCGCGGTCAACGAGGCCGCGATAACCGGCGAGTCCGCCCCGGTCATTCGCGAAAGCGGCGGCGACCGCAGCGCCGTCACCGGCGGCACCACGGTCATCTCCGACCACATCAAGGTGCGCATCACCGCCAACCCGGGCGAGACCTTCCTCGACCGCATGATCGCGCTGGTCGAGGGCGCGCAGCGCCAGAAGACGCCCAACGAAATCGCGCTCAGCATCCTGCTCGCCGGCCTGACGATCATCTTCATGCTGGTGTGCGTGAGCCTGTATCCGTACGCGCGCTATGGCGGCACCTCGCTGTCGCTGCCGGTGCTGGTGGCGTTGCTGGTATGCCTGATTCCGACCACCATCGGCGGATTGCTCTCGGCTATCGGCATCGCCGGGATGGATCGCCTCGTCCAGCACAACGTGCTCGCGATGTCGGGCCGCGCGGTCGAAGCCGCCGGCGACGTCGACACGCTCCTGCTCGATAAGACCGGCACCATCACGCTGGGCAACCGGATGGCGACCGAGTTCCTGCCGATGCTTGACGTGCGGGTGGAGATGCTTGCCGACGCGGCGCAACTGGCGTCGCTCGCCGACGAGACGCCCGAAGGCCGTTCGATCGTGGTACTGGCCAAGCGCGAGTATAACTTGCGCGGGCGCGAACTGGCGGAGAAGGACGCGCAATTCATCCCCTTCTCGGCGCAGACCCGGATGAGCGGCGTCGACCTCAATGGGCGGCGAATTCGCAAGGGCGCCGCCGACCAGGTGATCAAGTTTGTGCGGGACAACGGGGGCCAGGCACCGGCCGAACTGGCCGGCATCGTCGAGCGTATCGCGCGCAGCGGCGGAACGCCGCTGGTGGTCGCCGAGAATACACAGATTTATGGCGTGATCCATCTCAAGGACATCATCAAGGAAGGCATCCGCGAGCGTTTCGCGCGGCTGCGCGCGATGGGCATGCGGACGGTGATGATCACTGGCGACAACCCGCTGACCGCCGCGGCGATCGCGCACGAGGCCGGGGTCGACGATTTTCGCGCCGAGGCCACGCCCGAAACCAAGCTCGCGCTGATTCGCGAGGAACAGGCGGAGGGCAAGCTGGTGGCGATGATTGGCGACGGTACCAACGACGCGCCGGCGCTGGCCCAGGCCGACGTCGGGATCGCGATGAACGCGGGCACCCAGGCCGCGCGCGAGGCCGGCAACATGGTCGATCTCGACTCGAATCCGACCAAGATCATGGAGGTGGTGGAGATCGGCAAGCAACTGCTGATCACGCGCGGCGCGCTGACCACCTTTTCGATCGCCAACGACGTCGCCAAGTACTTCGCGATCATCCCGGCGATGTTCGTGATCGGCTATCCCGAACTGCAGAAGCTCAACGTGATGCATCTGGCGACTCCCGAGAGCGCGATCCTCTCGGCCGTCATCTTCAACGCGCTGATCATCGTCGCGCTGATTCCGCTGGCGCTGCGCGGCGTCGCCTACCGGCCGATCGGCGCCGCCGCGATCCTGACCCGCAACCTGCTCATCTACGGGCTCGGCGGCGTGATCGTGCCGTTCATCGGAATCAAGGTCATCGATCTCTTCGTGGCCGCGTTCCATCTCGCGTAAGGAAGTGAAACCAATGCGCACGCTCATAACCGCAATCGCGATGACAATCGCGCTGACCCTGTTGACCGGGATCGTATACCCGATAGTGGTCTGGGGAATCGCGCAGGTACTTTTCCCCTGGCAGGCGAACGGAAGCCTGGTGGTGCGCGACGGACACGTCGTCGGCTCCGAACTTATCGGACAGAATTTCGCCGCCGCACGATATTTCCATCCCCGGCCCTCCGCCGCCGGTGACAAGGGCTACGACGCGAGCAACTCGGGCGGCTCCAATCTCGGTCCCACCAACCGCAAGCTGGTCGATACGACCAAAGCCGCGCTGCACAAGGTGCTCGAGGAAAACCCCGGAGCCTCGGCCGCACAGGTGCCGATGGACCTGGTAACCGCGTCGGGCAGCGGGCTGGACCCGGAAATCTCACCGGCGTCCGCGGAGCTCCAGGTGACGCGGGTGGCGAAGGCGCGCGGCCTTAGCGAGGACGCGGTGCGTACCGTGCTGCATGACAACGTGCGGACGCGCTTTGCCGGCATCTTCGGCGAGCGGGCCGTCAATGTTCTCGACGTCAACCTGGCCCTCGACCGGATAGGCGCGCCAGCGCGCTGAGATCGCGCGGCGTCGGGCGTATATACTCTTGCCGGTATGGCTGAGGAGCGCCCCGCGCCCGAATCATTCCTCGACCTGGTCGCCGAGAAGCGCAAGGGCCGGCTCAAGATTTACGTCGGCGCCGCGGCCGGCGTCGGCAAGACCTGGCGGATGCTCGAAGAAGCACATGAGCTTCGCAACAAAGGCGTCGACCTGGTACTCGGCTTCATCGAAACCCATCGGCGCGCCGACACCGAGGATATGGTGGGAGATCTGGAACTGGTCCCACGCCGCAAGCTCGACTACCGCGGCGTCGCGATGGAAGAGATGGACGTCGACGCGATTCTGGCGCGCAAGCCCGAGGTCGCGGTGGTCGACGAACTCGCGCACACCAACGTCGCCGGCTCCAAGCATGAAAAGCGCTACCAGGACATCGAGGAACTGCTCGCGGCGGGAATCAACGTGATCACCGCGATGAATATCCAGCACGTCGAGAGCCTCAACCCGACGATGAAGCGGCTCACGGGCGTGGACGTGCGCGAAACCGTGCCCGATTCCTTTCTCGCGCGCGCCGACCAGATCGTCAACGTCGACGTCACCGTCGAGGCGCTGCGCGAGCGGCTGCGCGAGGGCAAAATCTATCCGCCGGCGCAGATCGAGCACGCGCTGAAGAACTTTTTCAAGCCGGGCAACCTTGCCTCGCTGCGCGAGGTGGCGTTGCGCGAGGTCGCGCGCGGACTCAGCCGCCAGCGCGAGGATCGCGAAGCGCTCCAGCGCGAAGGCGGGCGGCGCACGCTGCCGACCGAGCGCGTGATGGTCGGCCTGTCCTCCAATGCGCACGATCGCGGGATGCTCCTGCGCAAGGCCTGCCGCATCGCGGGACAGCTCGGCGCCGATTGGTACGCGGTGCACGTCGAAACGCCGTCCGAAGCCGTCAGCCGGGTCAGCACCCGCGACTTCGTCAAGCTGCTCGACAATATCAACCTGGCCGGCGACCTCGGCGCCGAAACCGTGTGGCTGAAATCGGATGACATCGTGGCCGCCCTGCTGGAATTCGCACGCGAGCATGGGATCACCAAGATCGTGATCGGCCGCACCCATCAGCCGTTGTGGCGCCGCCTGCTCAAAGGTGACGTGACCAAGCGGCTGCTCAGCGCCGCGAACGATTTCGACGTCGAGGTCGTAGGCGGCGACAACGCCGACGAGGCCGACAAGGAGTCATGAGCACCCCCTCCCTGCGCACGCGGATCCGCAACGTCAGCCTGCTGCTGGTGGTGCTGGTTATCGGGCTCGGCCTGTACGCCTTGCCCCGCGTTTATCAGCTTGGCACCTCGATTCGCGACACGCTCTATCGCAACTACATCAGCATCGAGGCCGCACAGCACATGCACGATGCGTTGCGAGTGCTGCAACTGGCCGAGCGCGACGGCCACGCGCGCGACGCGCTACCGAGCTCCCGCGCCACCTTCATGCACTGGATGGATATCGAAGACCATGACTTCACCGAGCTCGGTGAGCCCGAGCTCGCGCACGATATCCAGGGCCGCGGACAGCGGCTGTTCGACGAAATCGCGGCCGCGCCGCCGCAGGCGCGCCACGATAGCGAGTTCGACGAGCTGCACGCGCGCCTGAACGATCTGATCGCGATGAACCAGGCCGCGATGTGGCGCGCGGACAGCCGCGCGGCGGGGCTCGGCAGGCGCCTGACCTACGAATTCGCCGGCGGCCTCCTCGCGCTGCTGGTGACGGGTACCGCCTTTTCGTGGGCGCTTGGATGGGCTCTCGCGCGGCCGCTCACGGAACTGGCCGAGCGGCTGCGCGGGCTCAGCCAGCGCCATACCCAGGTGCGCCTGGGGCCGCAGCCGCTGGCCGAGCTTGACGCGGTGGCGCGCGAGTTCAACCAGATGGCCGAGCAGCTCGAGCAGTACGAGAAGCTCAACGTCGAGCGCCTGTTGTATGAGAAGCGCAAGACCGAAGCGATCATCGAAAGCCTCGAGGACGGCGTGGTGCTGATCGATTCGGCGGGAATCGTCACCCATATCAATGAAATCGCCGCGCTGATCATGGACATCGAGCCCGCCGACGCGCTGGGCAGCCCGTTCGACGATCTCAGCAGCAACTCGCCGCACTACCGCCGCGTGCGCGACGCGCTGCGCGGGCTGCGGCGCGCGGCGCCCGACGGACCGCGTACCGAGGTGCAGTTGCACGTGCGCGGGCGCGATCATTCCTACGTGCTAAAGCCCATCCCGCTCCATCGCACCGAGGGCACGGCGTTCGGCACCCTGCTGATTCTGCAGGACGTCACCTATCTGCGCGACCATGACCGGGCGCGCAGCAACCTGGTGGAAACGCTCTCGCACGAGCTGCGCACGCCGCTCACTTCGCTGGCGCTCTCCGCGCAACTGCTGCAACGCGAAGAGGCGACGCTCGAGCCCAGACAGCGTGAGCTTTTGCGCACGATTCTCGAGGAATGCGCGCGGATGAAGCAGCTCACCGACAGCCTGCTCAACCTCGCACGCGGCGAGCTGGCCTCGATCTCGCTCGAGCGCGAACGCATCGATCTCGCGCGCGTGGCCGAGGACGTCGCCGGACGCTTCCGGCTCCAGGCCGAGGAAAAGCACGTCGCGCTGGAGCGCAATATCGCTGAGGTCCCGCCCGTCAGCGGCGATCCGGTCAAGCTTTCGTGGGTGGTATCGAACCTGATCGGCAACGCGCTGCGCTATACTCCCCAGGGAGGACGGATTGAAGTCATGACCGGATCCGCGGATGACACGGTGCGGCTGGAAGTTGGCGATTCCGGCCCGGGCATCGCGCCCGAGCTGCGCGACTACGTGTTCGAGCGCTTCGCGCAGTATGGCGACGGCGCGGATAAAGGATCGGCGGGGCTGGGACTGGCGATCGTCAAGGATATCGTGGTCGCGCATGGCGGGCGGATCTTCGTGACTGGCAACGCGCCGGTGGGCAGCCGTTTCGTGGTCCAGCTGCCGGCGTCGCGGGAGGCTTGATGGCCCGGCTGCTGATAGTCGACGACGAGAAGAATATTCGCGCCAACCTGGCGTCGTTCTTCCAGTCAATCGGTCACGAGGTCGAGACCGCCGAAAGCGGCCGCCAGGCGCGCGCGACGATCGAGACGGCCTCGTTTGACCTGGTGCTGACGGATTTCCGAATGGCCGAGATGAATGGGCTCGAGCTCCTGACCGAGATCAAGAAGCGCCGCCCCGAGACCCTGGTGATCCTGATGACTGCCTACGGCACGGTCGAGAACGCGGTCGCCGCGATGAAGGCCGGAGCCTTCGACTACGTGACCAAGCCCTTCTCGCTCGAACAGATTCAGCACCTGGCCGAACGCGCGCTGCAGCTCCAGGGGCTGCGGGCCGAGAATCGCGCGTTGCGCAACGCGATCGACGAGACTCCGCTCCTGGAGTCGAGCAGCTCCGCGATGGTCCGGTTGATGGATACCGCGCGCCAGGCCGCGGCGAGCGAGGCGACCGTGCTGCTGAGCGGCGAGAGCGGCACCGGCAAAAATGTGTTGGCGCGCCAGATCCATCGATGGAGTCCGCGCCAGGAGCGCCCATTCGTGGTCGTCAATTGCACCACGCTCTCCGAGGAACTGCTCGAGAGCGAACTCTTCGGCCACGTCCGCGGCGCATTCACCGGTGCGATCAAGGACAAGCCCGGGCGCCTGGAAGCGGCCGACGGCGGCACGGTCTTTCTCGACGAAATCGCCGACCTCTCAAGCGCTCTACAAACCAAGTTCTTGCGCTTCGTGCAGGAACAGAGCTTCGAGCGGGTGGGCGGCGATCGCACCATCCACGTCGACATCCGC
The DNA here is from genome assembly GCA_963771325.1 of uncultured delta proteobacterium. GTDB lineage: Bacteria > Desulfobacterota > Binatia > Binatales > Binataceae > JAKAVN01. The sequence continues at coordinate 80,667 of CAVYTJ010000004.1, forward strand.
ATCATCGCCGCCTCCAACCGCGACCTGCGCTCGGAAGTCGCCGCGCGCCGCTTCCGCGAGGACCTGTTCTACCGGCTCAATGTCATCACGCTCTCGGTACCGTCGCTGCGCGAGCGCCGCGAGGATATCCTGCCGCTGGCGCTGTGGATGCTCACCGCGGCCAGCGTGCGCAACCGCCGCACGCCGATGCAGCTTGCGCCGGAGGCGGTCGCCGCGCTCAAAAACTACAACTGGCCGGGCAACGTGCGCGAGCTGCGCAACGCCCTGGAGCGCGCCGCCGTGCTTTGCCGCAGCGACGTCATCACGCCCGACGATCTGCCCGACTCGATCTTCCGCGAAGCGCCGGAAAGCGGCGCGGGCGGAGCGGGACACGCGGCGAGCCTCGAGAAGGTCGAGCGTGAGCACATCATGCGCGTGCTTGCCCAGAGCGCGACCCTGGACGAGGCCGCGGCGACGCTCGGCATCAACGTGACCACGCTGTGGCGCAAGCGCAAACGCTACGGGACCGACTGAGCTTGCTCGCCCGGCGCGACGCCCTTCGCGCGGCGCCTGGCGAAACGCCGGCTAGCGAAATGCCGGCTAGCGAAACGCCGGAAGGACCATCTCCGCCATGTCGCGGAACACCTTGCGCTGGTAATCCGCCGGCGGCAGCATCGTGAGTTCCTTGATGCCGGCCTTCTCCAGCTCGCGCACGCGATGGATGATTTCTTCGGGCGTGCCCACGATACAGACCCCCGCGATCGCCTCGGGCGTGATGAAGCGCCGCTCCTCGGGCACCAGGAAGGTGCAGTGGCCTTCATGGATCTGCCGAAAGCGCGCGGTCTCGGGCAGGCTGTAGTTTTTCACCCGCTTCACATAGTCGTCCCAGATGTTGGTGAAGAACGGCGGAATCAGTTCATCCTTCTCGCCGCGCTGTTTCCAGATCTCGTAGGCGAAATGGATCGTGCACGCCACCTGCGAGCCAGTCTCGTTGACGACTCGTTCGTCGCTCAGCTTTTCCCCGGGCCGCAGGACGCACGCGGTGGTCAGACAACTGGTGTAAAAGTCCGGACCGATTTTGCGCCCGGCCTCTTTCGCGCCGGCCTCGACCAACTGCATCGAGCGGCGAAAATCCTCGGGGCTGCCGGTTACCGTGATCCAGCCGTCGCCGTACTCGCCGGTCGCGCGCAACGCCTTGGGACCGTTGGCCGCGATGTAGATCGGGATGGGCTGGTCGAGATTGATGAAGTAGCGGTCGCGATGGAGAAATTTTATCTCGCGCGTTTTGCCGGCGTAGGTGTAATCGACTTCCTTGCCCTCGAGCAGCGCGCGCACCACGCGCAGGTACTCGCGGAACTCGCGCGGCGGCATCGGATCCTGCCCCATCACGCGCATCGCGGTATGGCCGGTGCCGATGCCGAGAAAGACGCGGCCCGGCGCGAGTTGCGCGATGCTCGCGATGGAGTGCGCGGTCACCGGCGCTATCCGGGTGCCGGGAATTGCGACCCCGGTGCCGATCCTGATGCGCTTGGTATTGACCGCCGCCAGCGCCAGCGTGGCGTAGCAATCCGACCAGATCATCTGCGAATCGGGAACCCAGCCGCTATCGTAGCCAAGCTCCTCCGCGTAACGGATCAGTTCCCACTTATCGATGTGGGTGTCGAACATGATTCCGAATTTCATCGACGCACCTCTCTCTTTTTGTGCGACCGGCGCCGAGCGGCCGATCGGCGCGAAGTCTTATGTATGAAGCCTTATGTACAATGTTTCGGCGCGAGCGCAAACCCTGCTGCGCGTCGGCGGGTGATGCTATCGATGCCCGGATCACTCTAGCGCGGGAGCGACAATCCGGCCTCGACGAGCCTTTGCTCGAGTATCGGCAGCCGATCGTGCCCCCAAAACGGCTCGCGCTCGAAGAAGAATAACGGCACGCCGAAGACGTTGTCAGCCGCTGCTTCTTCCTGCGCCGTCGCGTAGGCCCGCGCACCCTCGCCGCTTAAGTATTCGCGGTACTCGGCGCCGGAAAGCCCCAGGGTCGCGAGCAGCGCGGCAACCGCCTCGGGATCGTCGGCCTCGAACTCGCGGCGGAAAAACAATTCGTAGGCCTTGCGGCTATATTCCAGCAGCAGGCCCTTCGATTCGGCGAACAGGCCGCCGATGAGCGCGGGAGCCGTATCGTAAACCTTCTGCGGCGCGCGGATCAGAATGCCGCGCGGCTTGGCCCAGCGGCGCGCGTCGAGGTAGGAGTACTTCGCCTTGTAGTCGGAGTAGACGCTGCGCTGGCCGCGATCCTTGATCCGGAGCTGGAACGGAATCCATCGCACGCGCACGGCGAACCGCTCCTGGAGCGCGAATGCCGGATCGAAGGCGAGGTACGCGAAGGGACTCTTGTAGTCCGAGTACATCTTGATTTCTTTGGGTTCCATCGCGAATCTCCATTTTCGCCGCCGCTTATGGCTTGCGGTTCAGCAACTGCGCGAGATGGAGCGGCCGGCGTTCGGGGCAGAAATGGCGAATCTGGGTGCGGCAGGCAAAGCCGTCGGCGACGATCATCGTCTCGGGCGCGCTCTGGCGCACCGCGGGAATCAGCACCCGCTCCGCGATCGCGCGCGACACCTCGAAGCGCTCCGCGCCGTAACCGAACGGCCCCGCCATCCCGCAGCATCCCGCGTCCGGCGCCTCGACTTTGAGCCCGCCGATCCCGCCCAGGATAGCCATCTCGCTCTTCATCCCGGCGAGCGACTTCTGATGACAGTGCCCGTGCACCAGCGCGCGCCCCTTAAGCATCGGCGCGGCGAAGCCCGGCGCTTCGCGCGAGAGAAATTCGTCGAGCAGCATCGCACGAGCCGCGAGCGTGGCGGCGCGCGGGTCGGCGGGGAAGAGACTCGGCAACTCGTCGCGAAAGGTGAGCAGGCAGCTCGGCTCGAGCCCGACCAGCGCCGCGCCGCGCTCGAGCAGGGGCGCCAGCGTGTCCCTCGCCTGCTCCAGGCGCCAGCGCGCGCGATCGAACATCCCGGCGTCATACAACGGCCGCCCGCAGCACAGATCGTCCGGCGGAACCACGACCCTGAAGCCCGCGCGCTCCAGCACCTCGGTCGCCGCGATTGCGACCTCGGGCTCGAAAAAGTTGTTGAAGGTGTCGGGAAAGAGCACGACCTCGCGCGTGTTCGTGTCGACAGCGCCGCCGCGTCCGTCGGCGGCGCCGCCGCGCCGGGCGAACCACGAACGAAATGTCCGCGCGGCAAAGCGCGGCAGCTCGCGGGCGGGATGGACCTTCAATATGCGCCGCGCGATCGCTCCAAAGACGGGCGCATGCGAGAGTGCGTTGGCCAGATGCGGTGCGGCGGCGCCGATCCTCGCGAGCTCGTGGATGCGCGCGAAGAAGCGCACGTCGCGCGGGCGGCGGTGGTGCTGGTAGTACTGCGCGAAAAACTCCGCCTTGTAAGCCGCCATATCGATCGCCGCCGGGCACTCGGTCTTGCATGCTTTGCATGACAGGCAAAGTTCAAGTGTTTCTTTAAGTGCCGGATTGGTGAGTCCGCCTTCGAGCAGCCCGTTGCCGCTCAGCGCCTCCCACAGCAGATGAGCGCGGCCGCGCGTCGAATGCGCCTCTTCGCGCGTCGCCATGTACGACGGGCACATCGTGCCGGCGTCGCTCTTGCGGCATTTGCCGATCCCCACGCACTTAAGGGCCGCGCCCGCAAGCCCGCCCTCGGCAGCAAAATCGAAATGCGTCTCGGGCTCTGCCGGGCGATAGGACGGCGTTACCCGCAGATGGGAATCGAGCGGATGGGGCGCGACGATCACGCCCGGGTTCATCATCGAGTCAGGGTCGAAGATGCGCTTGAACTCGGCGAAGGTCTCGATCATCTGCGCCCCGAACATCCTGGGCAAAAGTTCCGAGCGCGCAAGGCCGTCGCCATGCTCGCCCGAGAGCGAGCCGCCGAACTCGGTCACCAGGTCACCAATCTCGAGCATCGCGGCGCGAAACGTCTCGACCCCTTTGGTTGTTGTGAAATCGAAGTTCACCCGGCAGTGGACGCAGCCCTCGCCGAAGTGGCCGTAGTAGGTCGCCGCCGCGAGGTTGTGCCGGTCGAGCAGCCGCACGAAACGGCGCAGATAGTCGCCCAGGCGCGCCGGCGGCACCGCGGTGTCCTCGGCGCCCGGCCAGGTACGCGGATGGCCCGGGATGAGCGCGCCGGCGCCGAGCCCCGACTCGCGCAGGCTCCAGACTGCGCGCTGCTCCGCGGCGGCAAAGAGCGGCGCGACCCCCGCGCACGCGCGTACCCGCCGCGCCTCCGTCGTCAGCCGCTCGGCCGCCGCCAGCGCGTCGTCGGCGCTGTCGGCGCCAAGCTCGACGATCAGGAACGCGCGGCCGTTGGGCAGCAGCCGCACCGCGTCGAGCCCCTTGGCGCGCGCGAAGTCGGGCAGATGATGGTCGAAGCCCTCCAGCGCCTGCGGGCGATGCTCTAAAATCCATGGCACCTGATCGGCGGCGAGGTAGACGTCGTCGAAGCCGAGCACCACCAGCGCGAGCCGGCGCGGACGCGGCACCAGCCTGAGCGTCGCGGCGAGCGTGACGCCAAGCGTCCCCTCCGAGCCGACCAGCGCTCGCGCCAGATTGTGCCCGCGCTCGGGCAGAAGCTCGTCGAGGTTGTAGCCGGAGACGCGGCGCGGAATTTTCGGATAGCGCCGCCGAATCTCGTCGGCCGAGCGCTCGGCGAGCGCGCGTGTCGCGGCATAAACCTCGCCCTCGCGCCCACCGCGCACCGCGGCGGCGAAGATTTCGCCCTCGCCCCCCGCGCCGGGCGCGAGCCGGGTGCCGTCGTAGAGCGCGACTTCAAGCGCTTCGACGTTGTCGACGGTCTTGCCGTGCGCGGCCGAGTGAGCGCCGCAGGAGTTGTTGCCGATCATCCCGCCGATCGTGCAGCGGTCCTTGGTGGATGGATCGGGCGCGAAGAACAAACCCTCCGGCGCGACCGCCGCGTTGAGCTGCGCCTGCACCACGCCCGGCTCGACCACCGCGAGGCCGCGTTTGGCGTCGATACGGCGAATCGAATTCATGTACTTGGAGAAGTCGAGCACGATCGCCGCGTTGCAGGTCTGGCCGGCGAGTGCTGTGCCGCCGCCGCGCGCGAGAATCGGGAGGCGGTTCTCGCGCGCCAGCGCTAGCGTGCGAATCACGTCGCCCTCGTGGCGGGGAATCACGACCCCCAGCGGAACTTGCCGGTAGACCGAGGCGTCGGCGGCGTAGAGCGCGAGCGCCGCGTTGTCGGCGCGCACCTCGCCGTCGATCGAGCGGCGGAGTTCATCCCATAGCGTGTTCGGTACAGTCATGACGAAAGAGAGCCTGACCCGCGGTTCGCGCCCGCGCGATTGTATTTGATCTTGAGGGCCGGCAGGTAGCGCGCGACGCAGGCGCGCCACCCCGGATGACGAAACAGCAATTTAATCTGCGGAAGAAGCCGGCGAAACAATCCTGGCCTAGATTTCTCTCGCGATTTTATCGCGGGAGGATTTATCAAAAATGACAGCGAAAATCTCAAACAAACGACGGCATTCGAGCGCCTTTGCGCGCCGGCTAATCCTGGTTTCGTTCCTTGCGCTTGTGGGCAGTTTCACAGCTTACGCGCAAAACGGCAGCGTCTACTTCAATCCGGGCAACCTGGTGGTTAGCCGCAGCGTGTACGACAACAATCCAAACACTCTCCGGTGGGGGTGACCAACTCCCGCCAAACTGCCAACCTACTCAGGCTCCTGCAGCCAGCCCCGCCCACCACAGCGATAGCTGACGGGACGTACCCATCCGTCTGGAACAATGACTCCGTCGACGGCAGTTTCGGGATCACATCGAAGATATTTCTCGACCAGATCGCTCCGGACGGCACGCTGCTGACCTCGCTGGAAGTGCCGAATAGCTCTCAAAATGGAGTTCCGCCGACCAAGGATCAGATGGTCACCAGCTTTAGCTCGAAATCGGAGTTGGCGCTCAATCTCTCGTCCGACGGTAGCTATCTGACTTTCATGGGCTACCTCGCGCCGATCGACGCGATCGACGTATCCAACGCCAATACGCCGGGCGTGGTCGACCCGACCAATCCGGTGGGCGAAAATGTCTTCCGCGTAGTCGCGCAGGTCAATGCGAAGGGACAGTCCGAGACCAACGCTTACAGCGGCAACAACGGCCGTGCGGCAATTCTGAACAACACCGCTGGCGCGAATTTTCTTTACACCGCCGGTAATGCCGGCAACGGCGGCAATCCTCAACCAGACGGCATCATTCTCGGCGCGGGCGAGCAATTTATTGAGCCGCAGGTCAAATCATTGGTCGCGCAAAACCCGGGAGTCCTACGCCCGTCGGTAGCTTCAACATTACGCAACTATGCGACAAGGCTGATAAGATTGGCAAAGACACCAACTTCCGCGGCCTCACGACCTTCAATAACGTCCTCTATACCACCAAGGGCAGTGGCGGCAACGGCATCAATACCGTTTACTTCATTGATACCACCGGCAAGGCTTGCCCCACCGGTGCCAACCCGTGCGTTCCTGGCGGCGTCGGCCTTCCTGAAAGTTCCGCAACCCTGCCGACCGCGGGGATTCCTTATGACCCATCGCTCCTGCAGACGGACGGCGTGGTTCCCTACAACATGTGCATCCTGAACGGCTTCAACCAAGTACTCGCCAAAACCACTACAGATGTCTTCCCTTTTGGCGTTTGGTTTGCGAACGCCAACACTCTGTACGTTGCCGACGAAGGCAACGGCGACAACACCAATACCACGGCCACCAGCACCGACAATGGAACCTACACGAATGCCGCGGCCCAGACGAAGGCAGGACTACAGAAATGGGTATTGGAGTCGGGCGTGTGGAAAAACGTCTATACTTTGCAGGCGGGGCTCAACCTCGGCACGCCCTATATCGTGCCTGGCTATCCGACTGGACTTAATGCCGCAACTGGACTTCCCTGGGCGCCGGCTACCGACGGTCTTCGCAACATCACCGGCGTCGTAAACCAGGACGGCACCGCGACCATCTATGCGATAACCTCCACGGTGAGTGGAAATGGCGACCAGGGCGCGGATCCGAATCAGCTCGTCGTGATCACTGATAGCTTAAGTGCCGCGGGACCTACACCCCCGGTTGGAGAGAGCTTCACAACCCTGAAGTCGGCAGGCAACCTGGAAGTTCTGCGAGGCGTTTCCTTCACGCCCGGTACCGTCACGCCATAGGGACCGCGCAACAAGCGAAGAGCGCATAATAACGTGCGGCCGCGAGCGCCAAAAGCGCTCGCGGCCGCACTTATGGTTTCTCTTTCTCGGATGGTCGCGATTCGGATATTCGGAATTCGCGCGTCCGATCCGCGACGCCTCTTTACTATGCCGGCAGCATCACGATCTTGCCCGCGACCGCGTTGGTTTCCATCAGGTCCTGCGCTCGGGCGAGTTCCTTGAGCTCCATCGTGCGGTCGACGACCGGTTTGATCAGGCCGCGCTCCACGAAGCGCATCGCCTCGATCAGCTCGCCCTTGTTGCCGAGATGCGAGCCCAGGTAGTTCTGCTGCTTGTTCCACAACAGCCGGATGTCCATGTGGGCGTCGAAACCGGAAGTGGCGCCGCAGGTGACGATCGTGCCGCCCCACTTCAGGCACTGCATCGAGATGGGCCAGGTGTCGGCGCCGGTGTGCTCGAACACGATATCGGCCCGGCGGCCGTCGGTGATGCGGCGGACCTCGGAGAAAATGTCGTCGCGCCTGCGGTTGAGCGTGAATTCGGCCCCGAGCTTGCGCGCCAGGTCGAGCTTCTCGTCGCTGGAGGCGACCGCGATCGGCCGCGCGTTGAACAGTTTGGCGATCTGGATCGCCATCACGCCCAATCCGCCACTCGCGCCCCAGACCAGCACGAAGTCGCCGGCCTGCACGTGCGCCCGCGACACCAGCATCCGCCACACCGTGACCAGCACCAGCGGCATCGAGGCCGCCTCCTCCCAGGTGAGGTTTTTGGGTTTGGCGATCACGTTGACCGCCGGCACCTTGCAATACTCGCCATGCGCGCCGTCGAGCGGGCCGGTCTGAAAGCCCCAGATCTTGAAGTCATGGCAGAAGAACTCTTCGCCGCGGGTGCAGTAGTAGCAATGGCGGCAGGCGATGCCGCAGTGGACCACCACCTCGTCGCCGAGCGCGACGTCGTGCACCTCGCTCCCGCGAGCCACCACTACGCCGGCCGCGTCGGAACCCGAAATGTGCGGCATCAGAATTTTCATTCCGGGCAGTCCGCGGCGGGCCCAGATGTCGTTGAAATTGCACGCAGATGCCTTGACCTTGAGCACGACCTCGTTGGGGCCGGGTTTGGGTTCGGCAGTATCCTTGTACTGTAAGACCTCGAGGCCCCCGTTGCGCTCGAAAACAATGGCTTTCATTAGATTTTGTTTCCCTATGCCGCCCCGCGCGCGTGCGGGCGTGCGCAATTAGCTATACGTTTAGAGAATTCTTCGCAACCATTCGTGTGATTGAACGGCTTGCGGTCCTCTCCGACTTCGGTCCGGTTGACGACGGTTTATCAATCCCGTAAAACCCATGCGAATCAGACGGTTTTTTCCGGGTTGAGTGAAAGCCGCCACTTCGCCAGTTGGGCCGTCCCGACAGGTCAGGCGCTCATCCATTATTCGCCCTCCGGGCAGTGGAACAGCAATTGCGATGCCAAAAGCAGTTTGTGTCTTTGCGACGCCATACGTGTTGGCCAGCGTAGTTTCCGCTGCAATACAGAGGGTCGCTACGCAAACTTAACGCTAAAGACGGAAAAAAAGTAAAAAGGTAAAAATGATTGTCGGTGGAGAGAACTAACCATGTACGTACTCGATAATGGCACCCGCTTCGTCATCCCGCGCACGGAGATGACCTATCCCGGCCACAACATGAAGCTCCATCAGACTGCCGCCGACCCCGTCAAGGCGCCGGTCGACCATGTGATGGCGGATTTCGAGGACGCCTGCCCCTACGAGTTCAAAGGCCCCAAAAGCCACAAGGTGATGGTCGAGGCGCTCAACACGCTCGACTTCGGCCGCAAGGTGGTCACGGTGCGTCCCAACAATATCCATTCGCCGTTTTTCAAGGGCGACATGGAAGCTATCGTGCTGGGCGCGCCCAACCGCTTCCACGGCATCATGCTGCCCAAGACGCGCGGCCCCGAGGAAATCCGCGAGGTCGCGCGCTTGCTGGATGACCTCGAGCAGCGCGGCGGATGGAAGTACAAGATCCAGATCGAATCGCTGGTCGAGACACCGCAGGCGCTGGTCAAGGCCTTCGAGATCGCGACCGCCTCCGACCGCATGTGCGGGCTGGTCTTCGGCATCGCCGACTTCGCCGCCAACCTCGGCGTGCGCGAGATCGTCGAGAACCAGAACCAGAACTTCCACTACGCCAAGCAATCGATGGTGGTCGCGGCCAAGGCTGCCGGGTTGCACGCGATCGACAACGTCTACCTGAGGCTGTGGCGCAAGGAGGATTCGCCGGCGAAGGTGGCCGAGCTGCAGCGCGGGCTCCGCGAGAAGAACGTCGGCGCCGCCAACCTCGGGATGGACGGCACCTGGGTCATCCATCCGCAGCAGGCCGAAATAGCCAACGCCTGCTATACGCCAAGCGCCGAGCAGGTCGAAGACGCGCGCCGCGTGGTGACGCTCTACCACGAGAAGGGCGGCGGCTCGATGGCGGATCCCAAGAGCGGCGAGATGATCGACGAGGCGACTATCAAGATCGCGCTGATGGACCTCGCCAAGGGTGCGCAGGCCGGGATCGTCAGCGAAAAAGAGCTCAAGGAATGGTCCGAGAAGAGCCGCTCGATCACCGGCTACGACATCCTGGAGTTCATGCGCCGCGTGGTGTAGCCCGCGCCGGACTGATCTCACGCCAAGCACGCGCGTGCGGCGATCTTGCCGCTGAAGATTCAACGCGCGCGCGGCCACCGCTGCGGGCCGGATGGCGGACTCCTTTCTTTTTCAGCGCACTCCTGTCAATTTTCGCTCGAACAGCCGGGAGATCCAGTACAGGAGGTCGAGTCATGCAGTTTGAGAGTCAAGTCGTACTGGTAAGCGGAGCGGGGCGCGGAATCGGCAAAGAGATAGCGCTCGGCTTTGCGCGCGAGGGCGCCGATATCGGCTTCGCCGACGTCAACGAGGAAACGGCGCACACCACGGCCAATGAGATCAAAAAACTCGGGCGCCGCGTCTTCTTCAGCCGCGCCGACGTGAGTGACTACGGCCAAGTCCAACAATTCGTTGCGGGTGCGATGCGCGAGCTCGGCCGAATCGACGTGCTGATCAACAACGCCGGCATCGCCAAGCCGCAGCCGTTCCTGGAGATCACGCCCGAGAACTGGGAAAACCATCTGCGGATCCATCTTTTCGGCGCCTTCTATTGCTCGCAGGCGGCGGCGCGCGAGATGGCCAAGCGCAAGTACGGACGGATCGTTTCGATCGCCTCGGTGGCCGGCTTGATGGGGCCGATCGACCTTGCGCCCTACGGCGTGGCTAAATCCGGGATCATCGGATTGACGCGCGCAATGGCCCTGGAGCTTGCCGACTACGGGATCACCGCCAATGCGATCGCACCGGGACCGATCGATACCGAAATGGTGCGCGCGGCCTGGAGCAAGGAAGCGCTCGAAGAGCGCGCCAACCATCTTCCCGTCCGCCGCCTCGGCAAGACCGAGGAAATTGCGCGCGTGGCGATGTTCCTCGCCGCGCCCGAGTCGGGCTACATCTCCGGCGCGACCCTGGTGGTCGACGGAGGATCGGTCGCGGCCGGCGCCTACATGGTCGAAAAGTATCGCCGACGCAAGGCCGGCCAAGGCTGACACTTAGCTCGATGCCGCGGCTTAATGTCGCAAATCAATGCCGATCGACCGCGCGGTAGCGCGCCGCCACCACGTCCCAATCGATATGCTCGATGAACCGCGCGATGTACTTTGAGCGCTCGGCATAGTTGAGCAGGTATGCATGCGAGGCGACGTCGCATACCACTAGCGGATTGCCTCCCGCCCATCCGCCTGCGTCCTCCTCACCCGCCGGCAAATTGTGCCAGCGATCGTCGTAGGGATCGTATTCCAGAATCGCCCAGATCGGCGCGATTCGAGCGCACTCGATAAAGTCCGCGCGCCAGCTATCGAACGAGCCCATGTGCTCAATTAGGTTGTCGAGCACGTAGCCCGACGGCTTCATCGGTTTGACCGCGAGGTTGCGGAAATAGAATTCGTGCAGCAGCACCGAGTTCGCCGCTTCGATCTGTTGGCGGCGAATCAAGCCGTAGTCGTTGCCGTGGGCTGCGTCGCGCGGCATCGTGGCAAGCACCCGCTCGGCCACTACCATCCGTTCGAAGTCGTGGCGGTAGGCCTGGTAGTTTTGCGCGAGCTGATCGTGCGAGAGAAAGCCGAAGATCTCCGGATGCGGCAGCGCCATCGGGCGGCGCGGCTGAAACCCCGCCTCGCCCTTGAGCAGGCCTTCGTTGCTAAGCCCGCTCTCCGGCGGCGGCGCCGGCAGTGCGGCGGCCGCGGCGGCGCGCCCAATCCCGCGCATCGCGGCCGCTGCGCCGAGCGTCAGCGCGGCGCTTAGAAGTTCACGCCGCCCAAGGCGGCGCTCGCCGCTGCGGTTTGTTAGAGCGCTCAGAGAGATCCGGGTCCTTCGACTCGCTCAAACGCTCGCTCAGGATGACAGCAGGGGAACCCCTTTTACGGCACGGGTGCCACGCTCAGCAGCCCCGCCGCCTCGTCATGTCCCAGCATCAGGTTGAGATCCTGCACCGCTTGGCCGGCCGCGCCCTTGCCGAGGTTGTCGATCGCGGTGAGCACGAGCAGAGTTTGCGAGCGCCGATCGAGCACGAAGCCGAGCTCGCAGAAATTGGTGGCGCGGACGTTTTTCAACTCGGGCAACTCGCCCGCCTTGAGCAACCGCACGAAGGGCGACTTGGCAAACGAGGCCTCGAACGCCGCACGCACGTCTTCCTCGGTCGTGCCGGCGCGCGGGCGCATGAAGATCGAGCTCAGGATGCCGCGCGTGACCGGCAGCAGATGCGGCACGAACATCACCGCGACCTCGCGTCCCAGCGCGACGCCGATCTCCTGCTCCATCTCCGGCACGTGGCGATGGTTGCCGACCTTGTAGGCGCGAAAGTTTTCGTTGACCTCGGCGAAGAGCTGCTCGATTTGCGCCGCGCGCCGCGCGCCGGTGGTACCCGACTTGGAGTCGATCACGATGGACGCCGGATCGACCAGGTCGCGACGAATGAGCGGCAGGATGCCGAGCAGCGCGCCCGTCGGAAAGCATCCCGGCACCGCCACCAGCCGCGCCTCACGCAGTTCATGGCGATGGAACTCGGCGAGGCCGTAAACCGCTTCCTTGAGCAGCGCGGGCGCCGGATGCTCGGCGCCGTAGGTCTGGCGATACTGCGCCGGATCCTTCAAGCGGAAGTCGGCGGAGAGGTCGAGAATCTTGAGCCCGGCCGCGGCCAGCTCCGCGAGCAGCGCCGCGCCGACCCGCTCCGGCAGACACGACATCACGACTTCGGCGCGCCCGGCGATGAGATCGGCGCGCAGTTCCTCGAACGGAGGCAGATCGATCCCGGCCAGGTGGCGATAGACGTCGGTCACCTCGCGGCCGGCGTAATGCTCGGAGGTGAGCACGCTCAACTCGACGAACGGATGGCCGGCAAGGATGCGCACGGCCTCGATGCCCGAATAGCCGGACGCTCCCAGCACCGCTACCCTGACCTTGTTGCGCGACGCCATCGGAATTCCCTCACCCTGTTTGCCGTGTCTGGATAACGCGCGGCCGATGCATCAAGCGACTGTCTAACGACCTAGCACTAACGCTCGGCGCGGGCCAGTTGCGTCGTGCGCACGCAGATCAAAGCGGCCGTGCGCCCGGCCTGGAAAACCATATCCCGCGCGGACGCGCCGATGCGCGATTTAGCGCTTGGAGTATTGCGGACGCTTGCGCGCTTTGTGGCGGCCGTACTTTTTGCGCTCGACCTCGCGCGGATCGCGCGTCAGCATCCCGCCCTTGCGCAGCGCCGGGCGCAGCGCCTCGGAGGCGACGACCAGCGCGCGCGAGATTCCGTGGCGCACGGCCTCGGCCTGCGCCGCGATACCGCCGCCGCGGACGCTGACGATCACGTCGTAATGGCCTTTGGTCTCGGTGAGTTCGAAGGGTTCCATGATCTTCATGCGCGAGGTGTCACGCGGAAAATAGACCTCGAGCGCGCGCTCGTTGATGCTGAAGGTGCCGCTGCCGGGTGCGAGCCGCACCCGCGCGATCGCGCTCTTGCGTTTGCCGACCGTCCAGATTTCCGCCTTCTTGTCTGCCATCTCGCCTCGTTCCCTCCAGGAGCTTTGCCCGCCGCGTGCCCGCTCGTTTAGAGCTCGACGTCTAGAGCTCGACCTGCTGGGGCTGCTGGGCGGCGTGCGGATGATCCGCCCCGCGATAAATCTTGAGCTTGGTGAAAAGCCGCCGCCCGAGCCGATTCTTGGGTAGCATCCCGCGCACCGCCGCCTCGAGCAACCGCTCGGGCCGCGTCTCCATCAGACGGGCCGCGGTGGTCTTGCGCACGCCGCCCGGATATCCGGTGTGGCGGCTGTAGACCTTGCCCTCCAGCTTGGCTCCGGTGAGGCGTACCTTGCCGGCATTGATGATGATGACGAAATCACCGGCGTCCTGGTGCGGCGTGAAGTCGGGGCGATGCTTGCCGCGGAGCACGCTGGCCGCGCGCGTCGCGACCCGACCGAGCGGCCGTTCGCTGGCGTCGATCAGCACCCAGCGCCGATCGCGCAGCGCGTTCTCATGCGAAATGCTTTTGGTCTGTTCGCTCAGTTTCAACTCTTCAACCCTCGTGCGCGGGACGGCCACGCCCGTCCGTCGTCGTCGGGCACCCGGCGAGCCACCCTGGCAAAGCCCCCTTGCGCAACAAATTTTGGCGGGGCCGATGGGATTTGAACCCACGACTTCCGACGTGACAGGCCGGCGTTCTAACCGGGCTGAACTACGACCCCGCCGAACCATCTTTTTTGACACGTTCCAGCCCCCGGAGCAACCGAGCGCTCGCGGCGGGAGTTTCTATAGTAGCGGGCTCGCGCGCCTGAGCGCCATCGGCCGGTGGAAGAAGCGCCGACGGCTTGAAACAACATCGGCCGCCGAGCCACTCTGCCGCGGAGGCGAAGCTTGCCAGCCTGCCACGCTCTGCCTTATTCTTAAGACTAACGTTGAACGCAAACGCCCATCGAGGGCGCAGATTTTTGAAACCGCCCGTCGGGATATGTCGTAGTCGTCCCTTGCCGCTATGTGGATAGTTCGTCTTGCCCTGCGCCGACCGCTCTCGGTCGCGGTGATGGCGCTTCTGATGCTTGTGCTCGGCACGCTGTCGTTCGAGCTGATGAACGTCGACATCTTTCCAGCCATCAACCTGCCCGTCGTTATGGTGGTCTGGAACTACACCGGCCTGTCGGCGTTCGATGTCGAGCGGCGGATGGTGTTCATCAGCGAACGCGCCTACTCGACCACCGTCAACGGGATCGAGCATATCGAGTCGGAATCGATCAACGGGCTCGGGATTCTAAAGGTCTATTTCCAGCCCGGCAGCGATATCGGCGCGGCGATCGCGCAGATTGACTCGGTCTCGGAGACCATCCTGACGCAATTGCCACGCGGCACTGAACCGCCGCAAATCATTTCCTATAACGCGAGCAATGTTCCGGTCGCGCAGTTGAACATCTATAGCGATACGCTCTCGACCGCTCGCCTGTTCGATTACGGACTCAACTTCATCCGGATTCAGCTCTTCACCATTCCGGGCTTCTCATCCCCCGCGCCGCTGGGCGGCGTCCAGCGAGCGGTGATGGTCAATCTCGATCCGACCACGCTCTACGCCAATGGGATGTCCGCGTTCGACCTGGGCAACGCGCTGGATGCGACCAACGTGGTTATCCCGTCGGGGACCGAAAAGATCGGCAATTACGAGTACAACGTCGATCTCAACATGAGCGTCCCCAAGGTCAAGGATTTCAACCAGCTGCCGGTCAAGTACGTAAATGGCTCGCCGGTTTTCCTGGGCGATATTGCGCCGGTAACCGATACTCATCAGCCGCAGACCAACGTGGTGCGGGTCGATAGCCAGCAGGCGACCTACCTGATGGTGATCAAGCACGCCGACGCCTCGACGCTTACCGTGGTCGACGCGGTCAAGGCCAAGATTCCGCTCATCCGCGCGACCGCGCCCAGAGGATTGAAAACCTCGCTGACCTTCGATCAATCGCAGTTCGTGCGCGCGGCCTTGTGGGACGTCGTGCAGGAGGCGGTGAGCGCAGCGGCACTGGTCGCGCTGATGGTTCTGCTGTTCCTCGGTTCGCCGCGCAGCATGGTGATCGTCATCACCTCGATCCCGCTGTCGATTCTGACCGCGACTATCGCGCTCAAGCTGACCGGTCAGACGATCAACACGATGACGCTCGGCGGAATCGCGCTCGCGGTCGGGATGCTGGTTGATGACGCCACGGTCGAAATCGAAAATATCCATCGCAATCATGCGATGCCCAAGCCGCTGCTGGTTGCGATTCTCGATGGCGCCACGCAGATCGCAACCCCAACCTTCGTCGGCACGCTCTCGATCTGCATCGTGTTTTTTCCGGTCGTGCTGTTGACCGGGGTCGCGAGGTTCCTGTTCACGCCGCTCGCGCTGGCGGTGGTATTCGCGATGCTGACGTCGTATCTGCTGTCGCGGACCCTGGTGCCCACGATGGCGCGGTACCTGCTCCCCGACGATCACGAGGATCATCTTGGACGCGGCCGCTGGGCCCGGGTGGTACGCGCATTCGATCGCTGGTTCGAGCGCATGAAGGAGCGCTACCGAGTCGCGCTGGCAACCTTCATCGGGCGGCGCGGACTCGCGCTCGCCTGCGTCGCGATACTGATCCTGCTTTCGCTCGGCTTGTTGCCGATCGTGGGCGAGGACTTCTTTCCCGCGGTCGATGCGGGCATGATGCGGCTGCACGTGCGTGCGCCCACAGGTTCTCGTATCGAGCACACCGAATACCTGATTGATCAAATCGACCGGACGATTCGCACGATCGTTCCGCCCGCCGAGCTCGAGAGCATCAGCGACAATATCGGCCTGCCGATATCCTACGACCTCGCCTTCTATCAGACCGACACTATTGGCCCGCAGGACGCCGACGTGCTGATCCAGCTCAAGCCCAAGCATCAGCCGACCGCGATGTACGAACAGGGGATTCGCCAAGCCCTGGCGGCGAAGTATCCCGAGGTGACCGCCTACTTTCAGGCCGCCGATATCGTCAGCCAGGTCCTGAACTTCGGGCTGCCTTCCGCCATCGACGCGCAAATAAACGGCAACAGCCTCCAGAGCGACTACGACATCGCGTTGCGACTCAAAGATCGAATGGCACGCATTCCAGGCATAGTGGACATGCGCATCGCCGAGCCGCTCGACTACCCGAGCCTCAAGGTCGAGGTGGATCGCACCAAGGCGCTGCAGTTCGGGGTCACCCTGCAGGAGGTCGCTTCGAGCGTGCTCTCGACGCTCTCCGGTGCGCAGCTCTTGCAGCCAAACTTCTGGCTCGATCCGGTATCCGGGGTTAACTACTACGTCATCGTGCAGGCGCAGCAGCATCTGTTCGACTCGGTCGGCGCGCTGCAGAATATCCCGCTCAGCACCACCGCTACTTCGTCAGCCAACGCGACTGTCGATTCGACGGTCGCCAGCGCGGCCACCACGCCACCGCAGCCGCAGTTGCTAGGCAACCTCGCGACCGTCAGCCACGCCTGGGACCCCGCCGTCATCGCGCATTATACCGTGCAGCGCGTGGTAGACGTCGATTGCGGCGTATCGGGCCGCGATCTCGGCGCCGTCACTTCCGCGGTGCAAAGGGAAATCGGCCACTTGGGCAAACTTCCTCCCGGCACTCAGGTCGTGGTTCGCGGGCAAAGCCAGGCGATGCGCACCTCGTTCGTCACGCTCGGCGAAGGCCTGGTTCTCGCGATCATCCTCGTGTACCTGCTGATGGTCGCGAACTTCCAGTCATGGCTGGAGCCGTTCATCATTATGATGGCGATTCCGGGCGCGCTCGCGGGCGTTATCTGGATGCTGGTGTTGACCGGCACCACCATCAACGTCGAATCGATGATGGGCGCGATCATGGCGGTCGGCGTCGGAGTCGCCAACGGCAACCTGCTGATCACTTTCGCCAACGAGTTGCGCGAGGAGGGCTTTAATCCGGTCGCCGCCGCGATCGAAGCCGGGCGCATCCGCTTCCGCCCGATCATCATGACTGCCCTCGCGATGATCCTGGGGATGCTGCCGATGGCGCTCAGTCTGGGTTCGGGCTCAGAGCAGAACGCTCCCCTGGGTCGCGCCGTGATCGGAGGGCTTTTGGTTGCGACGGTATCGACCTTGTTCGTGGTCCCGGCGGTCTACTCGATATTCAGCCGCAACTTGATCGGCAAACATCAGCGCGACTCGGAGATCGAAGCACTCACGCAGCCTCACGCGTGAGCGAAAGAGACAGATGGACGACGACCCCAAACAGTATACGGCCAAACCATCCGGCAAATTATTCGTGGTCGGATGGATCGGCGCAATCGCGATCGTGGTGATTGCCACCGCCGGGCTGGTGCTCGCGCGCGAACTATGGATCGGCCGCCAGTCCAGCGATCTGGCGCAGCAGGCCGCGGCCGGGCCGCACGTGTTAGTCGCGCAGGTCGGGCGCACCCCGGCCGTGCGCGACGTAACACTTCCCGCAACCACGCGCGGCCTGGACGAAACCGAAATCTACGCCAAAGTTCCGGGCTATCTCAAAACGCTCCTGGTCGACAAGGGCGACCACATCCGCACGGGCGAACTGCTCGCGACCATCGAGTCGCCGGAGACCGATCAACAGGTGCGCAACTCGCTGGCCGCCTACCGGATCGCGAAAATTACCGACGATCGCAACCAGATTCTCGCCCAACAGGCCGTGATCCCGCAGCAGACCGCCGACGAATCGCGCGCCACGATGTTGCAGACCAAAGCGACGCTGGAGCAGTCGATCGCCCTGCAGGCCTATGAACGCGTCACCGCACCCTTCGACGGAATCGTGACCGACCGCTATGTCGATCCCGGCCATCTGATTCCCGAAGCAACCAGCTCGACCAGCCTGGCCGACGCGATCATCGCCGTCGCGCAGACGAAACCGCTGCGCGTGTTCTCCTACGTGCCGCAGAATGTCGCGTTGTTCATCCGTAACGGCGACACCGCCACGATCACGTTCAACGAATTTCCCAAGCGCAAATTCACCGGCGGCGTCACCCGCCATCCTGAGGCGCTCTCGCCGGATTCGCGCACGATGCTGGTGGAAGTCGACCTGCCCAACACCGACGAGACGATCCTTCCGGGAATGTACGGCAGTTCGGAGTTCGTCGTGTCAATTCCAGCCGGCGCGCCGCTGGTCCCCGATGAAGCACTGGTCTTTCGCGACGGCAAGGTGTTCGTGCCTGTCGTCAAAGACAACGTGCTCCATCTCACCCAGGTGAAGCTCGGCTACGATAACGGAGTCGCGGTCGAAATCCCCACCGGTATCGATCCCGAGGCGATGGTGGCGCTCAACGTCGGGCAATCGGCGCGCGAGGGCGAGACCGTACAGCCGGTGCGTCAGGCCGCCAACTAGCCCGCGCGCGTCGCCGCGCGTCGCGGCCGTCAGCGTTTCGGCTCGCTCTCCTTCCAGCGCTTCATCAGCGTGTTCGAGGGCCGCGTCTCGTCGACGAGCTTCTCCGCGGTCTCGCGGCCGGCCGTGGGCAGGTTCTTCGGATCGAGCAGGCCGAGCTGGACCAGCGCGGTCGCCTGGTCCCAGTGGATATGCTCGTGCACCAGCTTGCCGCCGCGGAACTGCACGATCGCCACGGTCGGGATCTCGAGGTACTTTCCGGTGGGCGCAAGCCCTGGGAGGAGGAAGTCGACCTCGATGTCGTGGGTGAAGCAGAACAGGAACTCGTCGACCACGCGGTCGGCGCCAACCGTGCGCGAGACCGGAATGAACTTCAGATCCTTGGGCAGCTTGGGAATGAAGTGATGTTTATAGAAGCGGTGAAGCTCCTGCTGCCCGAAACCGCCGGTCATCGTCGGCACGTGATTGACGTAGGGCCGATCGACCATCGTGGCCATCGTGCCGTCGGCGTCGTGGTACTTGAATTCGAGGTCGGCGTGCCGCTCCCACAGCGCGCTCAGGTCGAAGCGCGGGCCGATAGCGTGACGCAGCATCCCGATCGTGCGCGAGTGCGCGAGCGAGGCGGCAAAACGATCGTAAGCCGGACGCGCGGGGTTGTTGAAGGCGTGATCGGCGCCCGGATAGACGTATATTTCGACGTCGTCGCGATCCTTGAAAGCCGCGGCGACCGCGTCGCGCGCAGCGGCCGGTACGAACTTGTCCAGCTCTCCAAAGTGCAGCACCATCGGGCAGCGCACCGCGCCCGTCTCGTTGAGCCGCTTTTCGATTCCGACGCCGTAGTAGCTGACCGCCGCCTCGATATTGCATCGCGCGGCCGTCAGGTAGGCGAGCATCCCGCCCAGGCAAAAGCCGATCGCGCCGACCTTGCCGTTGCACTCGGGCATCGCGCGCAACGCGCGTATCGTATCGGCGACGTCCTTGATCGCCTGGTCGGCGTCGAAACGGCCGTAGAAATCGAACGCCGCCTTGATGTCGGCCTCCGAGTAGCCCAATTCGACCCCCGGCTGAATCCGCCAGAACAGGTCGGGTGCGATCGTGACGTAACCCTCCTCCGCATAGCGGTCGGCGAGTTCGCGGAGATGGCGGTTGACGCCGAAAATTTCCTGCAGCAGGACGAGCGCCGGCCCGCGGCCGCCCTCGGGTAGCGCGAGGTAGGCATTGAAGACGCCGCCGTCGGCGGCGGTCACGCTCACGGTCTTCGATGTGATGCTCATGGCACTCCCCCTGGGCTCGCGGCGAGCCATCCTCGATGCTTATGCCACAGCGGCAAGCGCAATCCAAAACCCGCGTCATTTTCCCGGTAGCCCATTGCAAGCCATCTGACCGACCCGGTTTCTCCGCGCCCTTTCGACATGAAATATCGTCGACTATGCTTCGGGTTGCGCCGCGCGGGCCGCGGCCTGGCGCGTGAGACGGAATAACCAAAGGAAAATCTTGAGACATGAGCGAACCGCAGAGCCCGAACAATCAATCCCCACAAGAGACTCTGCTCGGAATAGCGCTGGGCTATATGCTCGCCCGCGCGGTGCACGTGGCCGCCGAGATGGGAATCGCCGACCTGCTAAGCGATGGTCCCAAGCGGGTCGAGGAGTTGGCGCATGCGACAGGCGCGCGGCCGCAATCGCTGTACCGTCTGCTGCGCGCACTCGCCGGAAATGGGATCTTCGCGGAGGATTCATCGGGGCGCTTTGAATTGACGCCAGCGGCCGCGTGGCTTCGCAGCGGTATCTCCGGTTCGTTGCGCGACGCGGTACGGCTGGCAGGGGACATCACGGGCGAAGGCAAGTGGTGGAATATGTGGGGCGATTTGCAGCGTTGCGTGATCACGGGTGATCCGGAATGGGACCGG
Organism: uncultured delta proteobacterium; assembly: GCA_963771325.1. Classification (GTDB taxonomy): domain Bacteria; phylum Desulfobacterota; class Binatia; order Binatales; family Binataceae; genus JAKAVN01. The sequence continues at coordinate 101,253 of CAVYTJ010000004.1, forward strand.
GTCTACAAGACCGATTTCTACACGCATCTGGCGGGCGCTCCGGAGGCAAACCGATGGTGGTCCAGGGGCGTCGCAAGCTTCGCCACCGCAGAGGTCGGTCCCATAGTCGACAGTTACGATTTCTCGCCGTTTAAGCGGATCGTCGACGTCGGCGGCGGACGCGGCGGTTTGCTCGCGGAGATTCTAAAACGCAATCCAAACGCCAAAGGCGTGCTCTACGACCATCCGCTGATCGTGAAGGAGCCTGAATACCTGGCCGCCGCTGGAGTTCTCGACCGCTGCGAGCTAATCGGCGGGAATTTTCTTCAGTCCGTTCCAGCCGGCGCGGATGCATACATCTCGAAGAGAATCCTCATGGACTGGGATGATGAAGATTGTGTCAAACTGCTGCGCCTGTGTCGCGACGCAATGACGAAAGACGGGCGCGTGCTTACCGTCATCGCGGTGTTGCCGCCGGGTAACCAACCGCATCCCGGCAAGCTGGTCGATCTTTTCATGATGATCCAATTGAAAGGGCGGGAGCGTACCGCTGATGAGTTCCGCGACTTATACCAGCGGGCGGGACTGAAGCTCACGAGGATTGTTCACAATCCCTCGATCCTCTCGATCGTCGAAGGCGAGCGCGCTTGATTTACGGAGGCAACAGCCCGTAGACGTCGAGTTCAGTCTGCGTGCCGACGTAGACCTTGCCATTGGCCACCGTCGGCACGGCGAACTTGACCGCCGGCCCTGCGGTATCGCGCGCGCCAGACCCCGCGCTGTTGTAAAGCCCCGCCAGGTTATACTTGTAGGCGTGCAAGACCGCCGGCTTGCCGCTCCCATAGCCGCTCACGTCGAGCGCCCAGACGATTCGATGGACGTTGCCGTCGCTGGAGATCGCGGGACTGGTGCCAGGATAGCCATAGGCGGTCACGCTTTGCGCGACGGGGCTCCCCGACATGCGTCCGTTGAGGATCTGCCACGCCTTGAGGTGGGTGCCGACCCCGCCGAGGTAGACCAGACCGAAGGCGAAAGCCGGCGCGTCGAATATCTGGAACCCGGTCTTGTTTATGCCAATCGCCTGGGAGTCGTTGCACGACGCGCAAAACTCCCCCATCGATGCGCGATTCAGCAGGTAGAAGCGGCCCGACTTGATTCCGCCCATCATCTCGGCTGCCGCCGGCCCGGAAGACTGCGCGGGCAACAGGACGGCGCCGGTGATGCCGCCGTCGTCGTCCAATTCGCTCAGAAGGGCTTGGTCGGAAGGCGTGAAGTAGTCGATCACTCGCAGCGTATTAGGATTCAGTTTCACGAAGCTGTCGCCATAGTCGGTTGTGCCGTTGAAAGTGCCGTTGCCGATTCCGACGAACACGTTGCCGGACAGGCTGGCCGACGGGCCGTTGCCGCTCTGCCAGATTCCCCCCTCACTGCCGTTGGGTGTGGTGTTGAACACCGCCTTTCGCGCGAGCGTGAGCCCGTCGTACGCCATGACCCATCCGTGATAGTTCCCCTTGTCGCAATTCGAGCCGAACGCGATATACACCACGCCGTTTAGAAACATCAGCGCGGGACGTTGAAGGGCGAGGAAGGGGACGAAGGACACTTGGCCACCGACGCTGCCGCTGCCGGTGCCGGCGACAGTGGCGCTTATCGGAACCGGGCCGCCGAACTTCTCGGCCCCGGTCGTGAGATCGAGCGCGTGTAGCTCCAGGGCGTAGGTCTCGTTGTTCTGATCTTTGGTCTCTGAGACCACGTACAGCGCCTGGTTGGCGAGACTGATGACCGGCGTGCCGGTGACGCCGATTTCGGGCACCAGGTTGAGGCAGTCGACGTCGTTCAGCGCGCTGACCGTGGTTATTCCGTTGGCCGGATCGATAAAGCTTTTCTGCCAGAGCGGCGTCGTCACGAGGCCGTCGGCGTCGAAGGCATAGACGCTGTCGTGCTCGGACGCGGCGTAGACCACGTTGTGCGTTCCCTGGCCCGGGATCGCGAGCTGCGAGACGTAGAGCGGTTCGGCGTACAGGTAACCGTCGACCGGATAGGAAAAGAGTTTGCCGAAGGTACTCACGTTGACGTTGGAGGGCGTGAGTTTGGTCTCGAGCGGGTTGAGGCCGCTGCGCATATTATCGTTATGGAAGGTCAGAATGTTGATCGGGGCGGGCGTCGGCGTCGCAGCCGCGCGACCCGCCGCGGCAATCAGGCCGAGGACGATCAAAGCGGCGGGCAAAGCGGCGCGACACACTTGCAATGCAGCGGAACGCAGGTTCTGATTCATCTGTAACGTAAAAAACCCCGACTCTTTTGGATGGCGAATTTTTTCACGCCGATTGTCAGAGCGCAAATTTCCGCACACCAATTCATGCGCGCCGCGGGGTCAATTTAACGCCACAAAAAAGCGCGCGCGCCACAGCTCTTATGAAAGAGCGTCGGCGCGCGCGCGGAATGTGACTCGATCAACCGCGCTTCGTCAGGGAGTCGTTCGTCCGCCAAGCAACGGACCTAGCAGCGATCCCAGACCGCCCATCGAACCCATCTGTCCAGAACTGCCAGGAGCACCGTACGGCGAGCCGGCTGCCGGGTTCGGATATCCGGCCTGCGGATAGCCCGGTGCCCCCGCGGGCGCTCCCCCGCCGCCGAACAATGGACCCAGCAACGAGCTTAGACCACCCGTCGAGCCCGCCTGTCCCGGAGCGCCTGTAGCACCGTATTGATACGCGGATCCTGAGTTCGGATATCCCGTGGGCGGGTAACCGGCCGGCGGGTAGGGCTGCCCATAAGCCTGGCCTTGGCCCGGTGGTGGATATCCCTGCATCGGCGGTTCATAGGCCGACCCCGGCGGCGCATAGGACGGTCCCATCGGCGGCATGGAGCTTGGCGCTCCATAGCCGGAGCCGTAGCCGGGGCCTTCCTGGTGACCTCCACCGGAAAGCTCGCGTCTTAAGTGCTTGATTTGCTTCTTCCAGTGCTTCGCTGCGCCCCAATCGCCCGCTTGCTGCGCCCGATTGTACTGCGCCTCGGCATAGTTGAGTTGCGCCTCCAATTGATTGCGCTGGGCATAGCTGGGCGCGGGGTACTGCCCGGACGGGGGCATCGGCTGACCGTACTGCGCCTGCCCGTAAGCCTGATAAGCGGCGACGTCGCCGGGGGTATCGTAAGGGTCAGCCGCCGCGGCAGTCACCATAAGCGGCGCCGCGATCAGAATTAATCCAGCCACGCCGGAGAGAATCCGGCGCGAGACAGCTTTTCGGGCGGAGGAGACGTTCATATTGGGAACCTCCAGATTTCCCATACGTATTCGGCTCGTCCGCGTTTCCGCTTTCGCGCGGCTATTCGTACGGGCCGTCCGTGAACGGCCCTCTATCAGCCTCGAAGGGGGTGTCCTGTCCCGGGCCGAGCACGACCGCGGCAGCCTCGTCTCCGCGCTGGCGGCGGACGCCAAGCTAGCCAGTGAGCAGACCTGGGTCCACTAACTAGGAGGGTTCTGATTTGGAAGGACAGCGCCATCGAACGGGCACCGAGGCCCGTCCGATTTGGCGCTCATTCGATGTCCGAATGTCAGACGCGCGAACTTCAGGGGCGCGAGCGAAGAAATCGCTCGCCAAAGCAAGTGCAGCAGCGATGGAGAAGAGTCGCCCCCGTATCAGGCGCGCACCTTGCGCAGCGTGGCCCGCCGATCGGATGGCGCGCCTTTGCGATGCAAGGAACGGCTCGCGCTAGTGACCGGCGTCGTGACCGCCACCTTCGTGACTGCCGGCTTTTCGACCTCCGCCTTGACCACACTCTGCGGCGCAATCACGTCCTCAATGACCGGCTGTGAAGCCGCCAACGCGGCCTGCTCGGCCCGCGCGACGCGCGCCCGCTCGATCGCGTCGAGCTTGCGCACCTTCCATTCGCGCAGTCCCCGGCGCAGATACTCCGGATTGACGTCCAGCATCTCGCAGACGTTGTCGAAGGAGAATACCCACTTTTTGTCTTCGAGGTTGATCCACTCTTCGGCGTCGCGGAACAGACGCTGGCCCTTGTTGGTGGACGAGTCGATGCATTTCATAAAGCATTCGACCGCATCCTCGAGCACGCTCAGCACCAGGCGCTTTTCGCCCTCAAGCAGATGCTTGCGGCGCATCGCCTCGAAGTATTGGATCGGCAAAAGCGTGTCGGGCTCAAATAATCCCGGCAGCTTTTCGTCCAGTGTTTCCTTTTCCTGCATCTTGGCTCCTTGCTCCTGCCTCACCAGATCTTGTGCTCCCACCCCCCGTCCTCCTTGTTATGGACGCCATCATAGGACGTCCTATTCATATTTATGTTTCAGCACTCCAGCGTTTCGGCAGTTATTCGTCTTCGTTATTTTCTTCGTAAATCTCATTCCAAGCCATCTGAATCGCTTCCAGCTTCGCTTCGCTGGAACCGGCCGGATCGTCGTCAAATTCGTCCAAATCGACCACCCATTGCCGCAAATCAGTAAAGCGCACCTGAAGTGGGTTAATACCCGGATGGTTTTCCGTGAGTACTTCGGCGATCTCCGGCGCCTGATCCCATTTCAAACCCATTTGCCCCCGTCTCCTCGCTTGAAATCGACCGAAACCCGGCTGAAAAATGCTGCAAGTGCCTAGAAATTAGCGCACTCGATGCCTACGACAGCTCCTCGACGGACTTCTTTTCGAGCGCCCGGCCTATCGCATAATCCATGATTCTCTCGGCAAATGGGGTCGTGAGCTGATTAAGCTCCTCGACCAAGGCTGAAATATAAGCACGATCCGTACCATTTCGAGCTTCCTCCAGCTTAGACGCGCATTTCTCAACCTGCGCCCGCTCATCCGCCGGGATCAGCGATGCATATTCCCCGAGCTGTTTGCTTAATGCGCCTAACAGTTGGGCAGCATCATTGCGCGCCACAATCAGCATCCGCTGCTCGAGATCCTGCTCGCCCAGATCGATCGACTCTTCAAGCATCCGTTCAATTTCTTCGTCGGTCAGCCCGTAGCTGGGTTTAACGTCGATCGAGTGTTCCCGCCCGGTGCGCTGGTCGCGCGCCGCGACGTTCAGAATCCCGTTGGCGTCGATAAGAAACGTGACCTCGATCCGCGGCAGGCCCGCCGGCTGCGGTTCGATCGGTCCCAGCTTGAAACGCGCGAGCGAGCGGCAATCCGCGGCCAGTTCGCGCTCGCCCTGGACCACGTGGATATCGACATGGGTCTGATTATCGACCGCGGTCGTAAAGCCTTCCGCCACGCTGGTCGGGATGGTGGTGTTGCGATGGATAAGGCGTTCCATCACCCCGCCCATCGTCTCGATTCCCAGCGACAGCGGCACCACGTCGAGCAGCAGCATGTCGCCCCGCGAGCCCATCAGGACGCCCGCCTGCACCGCGGCCCCAAGCGCGACCACCTGGTCGGGATCGAGCGAGCAAAGCGGCTCGCGCCCGAAGAGTTCCGCGACCCGCCGGCGCACCAGCGGCATCCGCGTTGACCCGCCCACCAGCACCACGGCGTCGATCTCACCGGGCGCAAGTTGCGCGTCGGCGAGCGCTATCCGGCAGCGCTCGAGCGAGCGCGCAACGAGCGTATCGGCCATCCGCTCGAACTCGGCGCGACTGATAGTTTTGCGCACCTCGCGATCCGGCAGCGCCAGCGTCATCTCGGCTTCGTCATGATCGCTAAGCCGCTTTTTGGCCGCCTCGGCAGCCAGCCGCGCGCTGTTCCAGATGTGGCGATCCAGCCTCAGTTGTGGCGCAACCGCCTCAAGCAGCAGGTCGACCAGCAGGCGGTCGAAATCATCGCCGCCCAGATGCGTGTCGCCGTTGGTCGCGAGCACTTCGAAAATCCCGCCCTTGATGTTGAGGATCGAGATATCGAAAGTGCCGCCGCCAAGGTCATAGACCGCGACCCGCCCTTCGGCCATCTGATGCAGCCCGTAGGCGAGCGAGGCGGCGGTCGGTTCGTTGACCAGGCGCACGACGTCGAGCCCCGCAAGCCGCCCGGCGTCCTTGGTCGCCTGGCGCTGGCCGTCGTTGAAGTAGGCCGGGACCGTGACCACCACGCGCTCGACCTTCTCGCCAAGCGCGGCTTCGGCGCGGGCCTTGAGCGCGCGCAGAATCTCGGCGGAAATCTGCGACGGCGTGTAAGTGCGTTTGCCGATCGCGAAGCGCACGACCGGCGCGCTGAAGTCGGCAAAGCTGTAGCGATGGCGGTCCTCGGCGGCGACCTCGTCACCGCCCAGCCCCATGTAGCGCTTGACCGAGCGCACCACGGCGCCCGCCTCACCGCCCTCGAAACCGATGGCGTGGATACGGCCGTCGCGCTCAACCGTGAGATGCGGTTCCATCGCGATCGCTTGATCGCCCACGAAAACCTCGCCGGTGGGCGTTATTGCGACCACCGACGGCAGCAACGGGTTAGCGGTATTAAGGTCGGGGACGATTTGCGGACGCTCCTCTTCCATAACCGCGATAAGGCTGTTGGTGGTTCCGAGATCGATGCCGAATATACGAGACATAAGTAATTTTACGCCGCCGGCCGCCGTGCGGTCCCGGGCGGTTTGCGTTTATTTCCTCAATCGGCCGTTGAATCGGCCGTGGCGCTCTCGAGCGCGCGGTCGACGTCGCGGGTGAGCGTCCGCAGGTAGGCGATTTTGGAAAGTGCGGATTTCAATTCGTTGACCAGTACCTGACGCTCCCCCGCTCCCTCGTCCCAGCGCGCGAAATTGCGCTCCAGCTCCGCCTGCGTCGCGGCCACCAATCCTTCAAGCTCCGCGCGCCGCACCTTGATCGCGGCGCCGAGCACGTCGGCGCTCCCGTTGTGCGCTGTGCGCAGCTCGCTCAGCTGCTCCTGAACTTCGAATACCATCTCCGCCAGCTCGGACGGCACGCGTTTGTTGTTCTCGGCGAGCTTCTCGCCGAGGAGCTCCAGCCAGTAACGCCCGCGGCTCGCCGGGTCGCGCAGCGTGCGATAGCTGCGAGTCAGGAGCGCCGTGCTCTTGAGACTCGCCTGCCTCACCGCGGGCGTCGCCGTCGCGAAACGATCGGGATGAATGCGGCGTCCGGCTTCATGATAGATACGTTCGAGTTCGCGCGGGTCGAGGGCGAGCTTGTGCGGCAGGCCGAGCGCGGCGAAGAGATCGAGCTCAGCGCCGAGCGGCGCCCCGCACTCGGGGCAGGTCAAACGCGGCTCGCTTGGCCGCGCGCATGAAGGGCATTGCACCATCGCTACGCCTTGGTTCCCGCGTCGTCATACGACGAACGACTCTCCACATCCACACGTCCGCTTGGCGTTGGGGTTGACGACCTTGAAGCCCGAGGCCATCAGCTCTTCGGAGTAATCGAGTTCCGATCCGTTGAGGTAGAGGAAACTCTTTTTGTCGACGATGAGCTGTGCGCCGTCGCGCTCGAAAATCTTGTCGCGCTCCTTGGGATCGTCGAGCTCCATCCGATACTGCAAGCCCGAGCATCCGCCGCCAACAACTTTTACCCGCAAGCCCTTGCCGGGCTTCTCGGATGAGAGCTGCTTGATCTTGGAGACCGCGTTTTCAGACAGCGAAATCATTTTGGTTAACTACTTATGTGCCGCAAGCCTACGAGGATTTGCGCTCAGCGGTCCTGGTCGCTTCAGCACCATTCGCATCGGCCTCGCCGGCCGCGGTTGCGCCCTTGCGGCTGCGCCAGTCGGTGATCGCCGCCTTTATAGCATCTTCGGCCAGCACCGAGCAGTGAATTTTCACCGGCGGTAGATTGAGTTCCTTCACGATCACGGTGTTCTTGATCGCCATCGCCTCGTCGATATGCTTGCCCTTGACCAGCTCGGTCACGTAGCTGGACGACGCGATCGCGCTGCCGCAGCCGAAAGTCTTGAAGCGCGCGTCCTCGATCACGCCCTCCTCGCTTATCCGGAGCTGCAGCTTCATCACGTCGCCGCACTCGGGCGCGCCGACCACGCCAGTGCCGACGCCGGGATCGTCCTTGGCAAAGCTGCCGACGTTGCGCGGATTGTTATAGTGCTCGAGTACCTTATCTGAATAAGCCATGACCCCTCCGGTCGCTTAGCCTTCCTGTTATCGCCTTCTGGTTACGCCCGCCAGTTGACGGATTTAAGATCGATTCCCTCACGCGCCATCTCGTACAGCGGCGACATCTCGCGCAGCCGCTTGACCTCGCGCGAGACCCGCTCGGTCACGAAGTCGACCTCTTCCTCGGTATTGAAGCGCCCCACTCCGAAACGGATCGAGCTGTGCGCCAGTTCCTCGTTGGTGCCGAGGGCGCGAATCACGTACGACGGCTCCAGCGTGGCCGAGGTGCAGGCCGAGCCCGAACTCACCGCCACGTCGCTGATTCCCATCAGCAGCGACTCGCCCTCGACGTAGGCGAAGCTGACGTTGAGATTGCCAGGCAGGCGTTCGGTCGGATGGCCGTTGAGATAGACCTCGTCGAGGCGCTCGAACAGCCCCGCCTGCAGCTTGTCGCGCAGCGAGCGCATCCGCGCCGCCTCGAACTCCATCTCCTTGCCCGCGATTTCGCATGCCGCGCCGAAGCCCACGATACCCGGCACGTTGAGCGTGCCCGAGCGCATCCCGCGCTCATGGCCGCCGCCGTCGATAATCGGCGTCAGGCGCACGCGCGGCCCCTTGGCCCGCACGTACAGCGCGCCCACGCCCTTGGGCCCGTAAAGCTTGTGCCCCGACATCGCGAGCAGGTCGATACCGTCGCGCTCGACGTCGACCGGAATCTTGCCTATCGCCTGCACGCCGTCGCAGTGAAAGATGATCCCGCGCTCCTTGGCGATACGCCCGATCTCGCGGACCGGATGGATCGTCCCGACCTCGTTGTTGGCGTACATGATCGAGATGAGCACGGTCTTGTCGGTGATCGCGTTGCGCACGGCGTCCGGGTCGACCATCCCGTACTTGTCCACCGCAAGATAGGTCACGGTCGCCTTGCCCGCGCGCTCCAGCGCCCGGCAACTGTCGAGCACCGCCTTGTGCTCGGTGACGCAGGTGATGATGTGGTTGCCCTTGTCCTTGTAGAACTCGAGAACCCCCTTGATCGCCTCGTTGTCGGACTCGGTCGCGCCGCTGGTGAAGATGATCTCCTTGGACTTGGCGTTGATGAGCGTCGCGAGCTGGTTGCGCGCCTTGTCGACCGCTTCCTCAGCCTCCCAGCCGAAGCTGTGGTTGCGGCTGGCGGCGTTGCCGAACTTCTGCGTGAAGTACGGCAGCATCGTCTCGAGCACCCGCGGATCGACCGGTGTCGTCGCGTGATTGTCCATGTATATCGGCAGCTTGACCATCGAATTCCGAATCCTCTTGCAGCGCGCCTGAACGCGCGAACCTACCCCAAACAGTGCCACAATACGTAGCACTAAAATTAGTGGACTTACAAGGTCGAGTATACGGCTTAAGCCATTTAGGTGTCAAATGGACTATAAGCCCGGCAGCGGTCCGGCACGGAGCATTATAAGCCGGACCGCCCGTCCTGCGTCTGAACCCCCTCCCCGTGTCTTGGGGCGAGTGAGTCAGAGGTGGAGTCAGGTGCGGCTACCCAAAGCTGAAAGAGAAGAGGCAGACGCGGTTATCGCAAGATAGGGGCGAGGAAGTCAGACAGAAGATCAGCGCGCACGAAAGCAGGAAACTAGCTCACCGAGAGGTCAGAGGCGCGAACGGGTTGGCGCTCGAAACTACGCAGCAGAATGGCGCTCAGCTTGCCCGGCACGACAATAATCCGCCGGCGTTCCTGGATCAGCACCCCCTCCAGCGCGAATCGTCTCAAGCACACGCTGACCTTGGGACGCGACCCGCTCACCAGTTCCGCGAGGTTACGATGGCCGAAGCGCAGGTTGATGATCGTGCCGCGGGTGTCGGGCAGGCCAAACTTGTCGGCGAGATCGAGCAGCGCGACCGCAATCCGCTCCTCGAGCGTCTGATCGACGAACCGCGATTGACGCACCAGCAGCGCCCACCAGCGGCCCATCGTGAGCTTCAGCGCGAGGAAGAACTTGTCGTACTCCAGGCCGGCAGTTTCGACCAGGGCCTGGGCGCTGAGCACGCCGATCTCGCACTCGGTAAAGGCTTCGCACTCCAGACTGTGACGCAGGTCGGGCAGCAGTGTGGGAATGCATACCACGTCGCCGGGGCCGAGCACCTCGAGCAGGACGCGTTCGCTCTTGCGATTGACGGAGGTGAGCCGGGCGATGCCCGAGAGCATGATGTAGAAGGTATCGCCCGTTTGCTTGCCGTTGTAGATGATCGCGCGCTTGCGAAAGCGGCGAACTCTAAGCCGGCCGCCCAGTACGCTGAACTGCTCGGCGGAAAGCCCGGCGAGGCCTTTCACTGCGGACAGATCGAGCCGCAGTTTCCTGGCCGCAGTCGCGTTGCGACTCTGAGCGAATTCGCCGGCAAGAACCTTGGGCGCGGGTCTTCTTGAGACTATTCTTTTCATGGCGCCAAGGGGACTTGAGAAGTGTATCGCAGGTTACCAATTATCGCCAGCCTCGAATCGCGCGATCCCCGGTTGCGGCAATTGAGTCGGCCTCTTTCCACAGCCAGGCACGCCGCGCTTTCTTTTGAACGTCCACAAAACAACAACTGAGTAACCCGCGTTACCGGCTTCAGGCGCTTTTTTCACATCTCCGTAGAGATTTGTGTTCCGTGCTCTGTTACATATTTGCCGTCGCTCGGTTGGAATCGCGTTAGCGAATGACGATGACGGTCAAGCAAATCCCACGAGTGGTTGAGAAAACGCCTCCGGGCCGCTCCTGCGTCCGGGATTGCACCTGCCCCGATCACACCGATCTTACCTCGTGTCCCTGCTGGAGGCTAAGCTATGCGCGCTCCGCGTTCTGAAACGCTTTCGGACCTCGAGCTGCTGGGACGGCTGAAAGGCCTGTCCTGGCTGTCCGCCGCTCAACTGAAAGAACTCGGCCATTCGATGTCGGCGAGGAGCGTCAAGCGCAACGGCGTAATCTTTCAGGAACTGGGCAAGCCCTCGACCGAAGCGCACATCCTGCTCTCGGGCGCGGCCCAGCTAAGCCATCTCAACGGCGAGGGTCCGCGGGTGGTGGCGATGATGATGCCGGGAGTGATCTTCAGGCTGCCGCAGATGCCCGTGGAAGTCGGCCACAACTTCGAGTGGGTGGCGCTGAGCGATTGCCGGGTCGGGCGCCTGCCGATCCAACGCTACGTCTCGATCACCCTGGGCGTCGACTACGACGCCTTCGCGCGCATCTCCGAGCCCGCGGAGAGCCGTATCGGCCGCATCCTCGTCCGCTATCCCAGCTTCATCGGATTCGCCCTGCTGCAGCGCGTGGCAGTGGCGTTGATCGAACTGGCGGTCGAGTTCGGCGTGCAGAACCATCGCGGCATCGAGCTAGGAATCATCCCGACGCACAAACAGCTCGCCGATCTGGTCGGCGCTTCGCGGCCCAAGGTCAGCGAGGTGATGAACGACCTGCAGCGGCGCAAGGCGCTCTCGCGCGACGGTCGCAAGCTCACGGTGGCGATGAAGCGGCTGGAGGCGATCGTCGCCAACGGCGCCAGTGCCTGAGGTCTCTACTTGGCGCGCGGCCTGAGCTCGAGGCGCCGCTCGTGGGTCCAGTCCTCGTAACCGAGCTTGTACCACGCCGACGACCCATTCCAGTTGCGATGCAGCACCAGCAGCGTCACCACCGTCACGCCCTTGGATAGGAACCATTCGTAGGCCGCCTCGAGCATCGGCCGGATCAGGCCCTTGCCGCGCCAGTTCTCTTCCAGGTAGGCATGGTTGACGTAGCCGCGCACCCGCGGCAGGTAGCCCGAATGGTCGCGCACGAGCCGCACCCACAGGTAGCCGGCCAGATGGCCGTCGCCGGCGTCGGCGACCCAGAGCGCATGATGGTCGCGGGCGAGCACGGTCTGGAGCCACATCGGCGCCTGGCGAATCTCCTCCCAGTCAAATCGCGCCCGCTCGTCCAGCGACTCGTGATAGGCCGCCATCGCGGCCACCAAACGCGCGATTTCCGGGACGTCCGCGGCACGCGCGGGCCTTGTTTCAACTGCCATCGCCAAGGCACCTCCCGCCGGAGAAGTTCAAATTGCCCCAGGCTGTTGTCGCACTTGCGACAAAGCCGGATCGCGCGGCCTCGAATTCGCAGCGCAGTACTTTTTTCGCATACGCGGGCGTATTAATAATATTGTAATGGTTGGCGGTCAGACAGTAAGCTCTCGCGGCTGCCAAAGGGCGCCGGCAAATCCAGCGAGCAACCTTCAAATCCGAGCTTATCCGAAACCTTAGATGACCAACATGATCGCCAAGAAAAACGCCATTGAAAACCGCCTTCTCTCCGAATGGGTGGCCGAGGTTGCCCGCCTGACCAAGCCCGAGCGAGTCCAGTGGTGCGATGGCAGCGAAGAGGAACGCCAGCGCCTTTTAAAAGAGGCGGTCGCCGCCGGCGTGCTGATTGCGCTCAACCCGCGCAAGCGGCCCGGCTGCTACCTGCATCGCTCCAACCCCAACGACGTCGCGCGCTCGGAGGACCTTACCTTCATCTGCACGCGCAACAAGGACGACGCGGGACCGACCAACAACTGGATGGCGCCCGACGAGACCTACCGCAAGATGCGCGGATGGTTTGACGGTTCGATGCGCGGGCGCACGATGTACGTCATCCCGTACATCATGGGTCCCGCCGATTCGCCGTTCGCCAAGGTCGGCGTCGAACTGACCGACAGCATCTATGTGGCGCTCAACATGGGCTACATGACCCGGATGGGCACCGTCGCGCTGGAGATGCTGGGCGCCTCCGAAGACTTCAACCGCGGGCTCCATTCCACGCTGGATTTAGACCCGCAACGCAAGCTGATCTGCCATTTCCCCGAGGACAATACGATCTGGTCGGCGGGGAGCGGCTACGGCGGCAACGCGCTGCTCAGCAAGAAATGCTTCGCGCTGCGCATCGCAAGCTGGCTCGGCAAGACCGAAGGCTGGCTTGCGGAGCACATGCTCATCCTGGGCTTGCAGAGTCCGCAGGGCGAGACGTCCTACATCGCCGCGGCCTTTCCAAGCGCGTGCGGCAAAACCAATCTTTCGATGCTGACGCCGCCGCCGGCTTTTCGCGGATGGCGCGTAACCACGGTGGGCGACGACATCGCGTGGATGCGAATCGGACCGGATGGCCGCCTGTGGGCGGTCAATCCCGAGGCCGGATATTTCGGCGTCGCGCCGGGCACCAGCGCGTACTCGAATCCGAACGCGATGAAGATGGTCGAGCACGACACCATCTTCACCAACGTCGCGATGACGCCTGACGGAGACGTCTGGTGGGAGGGCATGGGTATCGATCCTCCCGAGGGACTCATCGATTGGCAGGGAAACCCGTGGCGCAAGGATTCGGGCAAGCCGGCGGCGCATCCGAACAGCCGCTTCACCACGCCGATGCGCAACAATCCCGCGCTTTCTCCGAAGGCCGATTCGCCGCAGGGAGTGCCAATCTCCGCGATAATCTTCGGCGGCCGCCGCGCGACGACGGTTCCGCTGGTGCTTGAATCCTTCGATTGGAATCATGGCGTTTACCTGGGCGCGACGATGGGCTCGGAGACTACCGCCGCCGCGACCGGCAAGGTCGGCGTCGTGCGGCGCGATCCGATGGCGATGCTGCCGTTCTGCGGCTACAACATGGGCCACTATTTCGCTCATTGGCTGGCGATGCAGAAGGAGCTTAAAAATCCGCCCAAAGTTTTTATGGTCAACTGGTTCCGTAAGGATGGCGAGGGGCGGTTCCTGTGGCCCGGCTACGGCGAGAACATCCGCGTGCTCAAATGGATCGTGGAGCGAGTCAACGGCCGTGGCACCGCCGAGCGCTCGGCGGTCGGCTTGAAGCCGGCCGAGGGCTCACTCGATCTCACGGGCCTCGAGATTGCCGGCGAAGCTTTGAAAGAGGCGATGGCCGTGAAGCCGCAGGAGTGGGCGGCCGAAATCGATTCGCAGGAAGTGTTCTTCAAGAAGCTGGGCGCGAGCGTGCCCGCGCAGATTGACGAGCAACGCAAAGCGCTGCGCGCGGGTTTGCAAGCTCACTAGATCGCCCGCTGGCCGCCCGGCAACGCGCGCCGCAAGCCTGTCAACCGCTGAATGGACCCGGATGCTCGCGGTCGAAACGCACCGTCAGCGGCTTGCGCTCGCTGCGTAACGACTTCAGCGCCGCTTCACGCGTCTGCTCGAACTCGCGCTCGAACCACGGACCAAGCCGCGTGAGCATCGCGCCCGCGTCGGTGGTCCCGCGGTCGGGCTCGCCTGGGGCCTCGGCAAGCACGCGCGCAATCGTGCACAGGAAGCCGACCCGCTCCAGGCCGTCGACGCGCTCGAAACTGAGCGTGAGCGTGATCTCGTCAGCGCCGAGCGCAGGCGGCGCGGCAAGCCTCAACCGGTAGAGTCCTCTGCCGGTGTTTATTTCATACTGCGTCACGAAAGTGCCGCGTTACGGAACTGCTGCGTTACGGAAGCGCTGCATTACAGAGTGCGCTGCATCACCTAAGCGCTGGGTCACGGAAGTGCTTTCGGTCATCCCAACCTAACTCGCCTCTTCGGTCATCCTGAGCGAGCGCTGCGCGAGTCGAAGGACCTCGCGCGGTCCTCCGCGCAATCCACGATTTCGGGATTTAGATGATAAGTCAGAACCGACCCTGTCGCGCTCGGGTCAGCCGCTGAAGTGGCAATCATCTCGGTTTGACGCGCGGAGGACCGCGCGAGGTCCTTCGACTTCGCTCGCAGACTCGCTTCGCTCAGGATGACCCCAAGAGAAAGCCTCGGCTCAAGGATGACCCGGGAAGTTGTGCGCGACTTATAAATGAGACCCTACGCCGCTCGGGTGACCGCGCCGCGGCCTCTCCCGCCGCGGCCTTTGCCCTCCCAGAACAGCACCACCGGACCCGCGATGTAGATTGACGAATACGTTCCGGTGATGAAGCCAACCAACAGAGTGAAGGCCGACGGACGCAGAATCGGGCCGCCTAGCGTGAGCAGCGCGATCAGCACCGCAATAGCCGTACCCGAGGTCAGGATGGTGCGCGAGAGCGTCTCGTTAATCGCGCGGTTCATGATCGCCGCGATCGGATCGCGCCGGCGCTTGGCCGCGTCCTCGCGGATCCGGTCCGAAACGATGATCGTGTCGTGCACCGAGTAACCGATAACCGTCAGCAGTGCGGCGAGCGTCGTCAGGTCGAACTCGAGGCGCGAGATCACCAGCGCGCCGACGACCACCAGCACGTCATGGGTGAGCGCGATCACCGCGCCCGCGCCGAAACTCCAGCTCACGCCGCGGAACTGCCAGGCGATGAAGAAGCCCATGAAGACGGTCGCGAAAATCACCGCCATAAAGCCGTTGCGCCGCAGGTCGCGGCCGACCTTGGCGCCGACCGTCTCGACCCTCAGCACCTGCACCGCGCCCGGGCCGTAGACTTTGTCGAGCTGCTCTTCGAGTCGCTTGCCCAGGCTGCCGACGTTCTTCACCTTCTCGAAACGGACCAGGTACTGATGGCGGTCGGCGGAGCCGAAATCCTGCACCGTCACTTCGCCGAGGCCCATCGGCTCCAGGGCGCTCCGGATATGGCCGCCGTCGGTCGTGCGGTTGAACTGCAGTTGCACGACGCTGCCGCCGACGAAGTCGACGCCGTAGTTGAGGCCCACCGTTATCAGCAGGATTATCGACGCGAGGTTGATAAGGCTCGAGAGCGCGACGAAGAAGTAGCGCTTGCCGACGAAATCGAGGTCAATGTCGGGGCGAATTATCTGAAAGGACATCGGTCCTGTATGGCTCCTCGGCCGCGCTGCCGCGCGACTTCACACCCGCGCGGTCGGCGCCGGCAAGATAGTTAGCGGCAAGATATTTAGCGGTTCGATCCGATTAATAAAAGCACAGCCGCGCCCGCCACGCTATCGGGCACGAGCCCTCCGTGGATCGCCCCTTGCGGAGCGCCGGCCGCTCGCGGCTTACGTGGTCAGGCGGCGGCGATGCGGGCCTTGCCGCATTTGCCGCACTGGTTGTTCTGGTTGTTGGGGTCTTCGATCAGGCCGTCGTCGAGCGAGTGGCAGACCTTGAGGCATTTGGCGCAGATGAAATAGATGCCGTCGATGGTCTTGTTGATACGCTCGCGATTTAAAATACGGCCCCTGAGCTTCTCGATCCGGATGCCCAGCAGTTCCTGGTACTGACGCTTGATCTTGCGGCGGCCGGCTTCGTCCTTGGGCAGGTCGGCATCTTCATCGGCCTCGTCGGCCGAGTCGGCAAAACTGGGATACAGGTCGCGCTTGGCGGTCTTGCTCTTGCGAGTCCTGGCCATCGCTTTCTTCCCTCCTTCCCGTTAGCGGGTGCGTGCGACGTAGCCGCAGTTCTTGTCGCAAACCAGGAAGAAGCCGCGCCGGCCGTAGCCGGCGAACATCGTGACTTTGCTATCGGCGCCGCAACTCGGGCAGATGTGCTTGTAGGATACATCGCGGCTCTTTTCCGCAGTCTTCGCTTTTTTCTCAGCCATGACCGATGACGCTCTCTCTGTTTGAGTGTTTAATTTTAATTGTGATTCGCGGACGGGCCCGCGCAGCGGCTACGCGCTCGGCATGGAGGCGCAATCGATGCGCAAACGATGCATAATGAGGTTGCGGCCCACCGGCTCGTCCATCCACTTCGACCGCAAGCAGTATACCATAACGCAAACGCGTCAAAACTATTCGCCGACGTCGGCCCGGCCGCCGCGGCCTCGCCCTTGCGCCGGCCCCCGGTTGCGCGCGCCGCGCCGAGCGTCTAAGCGTTAAGCGCTTGGAAGCAAAACTCAAACCCAACGACGCCGTCCTGTTTATCGATCGCAAGGGCCGCCGCTATTTGAAGATGCTGCGTCCCGGCACCCGCATCCTCATTCGCGGCGAGATTGCCGCCGACGATCTGATCGGCACCGACGAGGGCTCACGCGTAAAGCTCAGCACCGGCGAAACGTTCCTCGTCCTGCGGCCGACTTACGCCGACCTGATTCCGCATCTGCCGCGCCAAGCGCAGGTAATCTATCCCAAGGACACCGGGCCGCTGCTGATTTGGGGCGACGTCTTCCCCGGCGCCACGGTTATCGAGGGCGGCGTCGGCGCCGGCGCGCTGACGATCGCGCTCCTGCGCGCGGTCGGGCCGGCCGGCCGCGTCATCTCGTACGAATTGCGCGAGGATTTTGCCGCGGCGGCGCGCCGCAACGTCGCCGCGTTCTTCGGCGAGGCGCCCAACTGGACGCTCAAGCTCGGCGACCTCTACGCCGGTTTCGCGGAGACCGGCGTCGACCGCCTGTTCCTCGATCTCGCCGAGCCGGGCCGCGCACTCGGCGTGGCGGCGCGTGCGTTGCGCGCGGGGGGCGTGCTGGTCTGCTACGTGCCGACCGCGATCCAGCTCGGCGACACGGTCGCGGCGCTGGAGCGCGACGGCGGCTTCGGCGAAGTCGAATCGTTCGAGACCCTGCTGCGCAACTGGCACGTCAAGGGACTGAGCGTGCGCCCGGTGCATCGGATGGTCGCGCACTCGGGCTTCATCATCGTGGCACGCCGCCTGGCCTCGCATTCGCAGGCGGGGGCGGAACCGCTCCCGGCGCCAGGCGCAGCGGCCGCGCTGGATGACGGCGCCCCCGGCGCCGACGAACCCGGTTCGTACGATGATGCCGGTGATTCCGACGACGACGTTCAGCGCTGAGTGCAGGAGTTCACGCGCATTATGAACCGCAGAAAATTCATTCAGATTGCCGGTGCAGCGGTCGCGCTCGCGGGCGTGCCGCACGCCGCCCGCGCGATCGCTTCCGCGGACGCTCCAAAGCCTCCGGCCGGCGGATGGGGCGGCTTCACCCGTAACGCGGATTTCTATGTCACCACGTACGGCGCGACGCCGCGCGTGGACCCGAGCCAGTGGCGGCTCAAGATTCACGGCCTGGTTAAGAATTCGCTCGAACTCGATCTTAAGGCGGTCAAGTCGCTGCCGCCTGTCAATGAGACTCTGACCCTGGAATGCATCGGCAATCCGCCCAACGGCACTGTGATCGGCAACGCGAGATGGGTGGGTCCCAATCTCGGTTCCTTGCTGGAACGCGCGCGGCCTTCGGGCAAGGCGGTTTACGCCAAGCTCCGCGCCGCCGACGGCTACACGACCGGCATCCCGATCGACGAGCTGATGCGCAAGGAAAACTTCCTGCCCTACCTGATGAACGGCGTACCGTTGCCGCCCGAGCATGGCTATCCATTGCGCATATTCATTCCGGGCAAGTACGGGATGAAGCAGCCGAAGTGGCTAACGGAAATAGAATTCGTCGACCATGAATTTATTGGCTACTGGGAAGCGCGCGGATGGACCAACAGCGGGTGGCGCAAGGTGAATTCGGGATTTTTCTATCCGCAGGCCAACTACAGCCTGCTCGACGTGGTCGCGCCCGAGGCCAAGGTCAGAGCGCCGGTGGAGATGGTCGGATGGGCGCTGGCGGGGCCGTCAGGAATCCGGCGGGTCGACGTCTCGACCGACGACGGCCAGACCTGGAACGCCGCCGAGTTGAGCGTGAATCACTCGCCTTACATCTGGACGATATGGAAGTACCGCTTCGCACCGCCCGAGCGTGGGCGCTATCACGTTCGCGTGCGCGCCACTGACGGCGACGGCCACTCGCAGCCACCGAGCGATCCCGACCGCGCCGCCGGGATGAGCGCGCAGGTCCGTCTCGCATTGGCGGTGACTACCGACTGAATAATGGGCCTGACTAACTTCTCTGCGCCTGCGCCCGAGCGCGCGATGGATCGCGTAGGTTTACGCGCTGAGGACTCCGCAGACAGGGCCGCTCACGAGCGGCCCCTAGAACAGAACACTTTTCTGTAGGGGCCGTTCGTGAACGGCCCTTCTTCGCGCGGGATCCTTCGACTCCGCTCGTAGACTCGCTGGCTCAGGCTGACTGACGAGGGCGTCCCTGCTCCCCCGCTCAGTGACTGAAGAGCGAACCGAAGAAATTTCCCAGGGCGCCGAGGACTCCGTTGGTCGCCGGCGTTGGAGCCGCTCCAGGAGCCGTTGCGACACCCGGCGGTGGCGGCATCGCCGTACTCGGACCCGGACCGGCCACCAAAGTCGGCGGCGGCATCATGCCGCCGTGCAACGGACAAATCTGCGTCGGCGCGGTGCCGTTGAGGAACGGAACGGTGGCGATTCGCGGGCACGCACTCGTCGCGAGACCGCCGCTTTGCGGATCGATCGTGGCCATAGTGATTCCGGCCGGCACCTTGAAAGGCGGCGAACTGGGCGGCGTAACGTCGAGCATGAAACTTACCCACGCCGGGAGCGCCGCCGTGGCGCCGGAAGCGCCCAGGCTCTGCGGATGGTCGAACCCCACCCACACGCCACACACGACGCGCGGCGTGTAGCCGATGAAGTACGCGTCATGGAAGTCCTGCGTGGTTCCGGTCTTCCCGGCCGCCGGAAAATCCAGCCCCATCTTCATTGCCCCAGCGCCGGTGCCCCACTTGAGCACCTGCTCCAAAGCGCCGGTGATGAGATACGCGGCGGGCGGACTGACGAGCGCGAGTTCGTGCGGCGCGTGCTGGTAAATCAGATGGCCCTTGGCGTCGTAGACGGCCTCCAGCGCGTAGGGCGGGCGCGACACGCCGCCGCTAGCGAAGACCTGGTACGCGCCGGTGAGTTCGAGCATCGTGGTCTCGGCGGCGCCGATCGAAATCGGCAGCACCGCGGGGATGTCCTCGTTGATACCCATCTCGTGCGCCATCCCCACGATCGTGGACGGACCGAGCAGGCTTCCCAGGTAAGCGGTCGGCACGTTGAGCGACTCGGCCAGCGCCGCGACCACCGTCACCGTGCCCTGGTAAGTGCGTTCATAGTTGACCGGAGTCCATCCGTTGAACGACATCGGGCGGTCGGGCAGCAGGGAGGCGAGCGTGATCGGCTGGCCGATCGGCGAGCGCGACGGATCGAGCGCACTTAAATAGACGATCGGCTTGAAGGCCGAGCCAGGCTGGCGTTCGGCCTGGGTCACGCGATTGAACTGGCTAATCGAATAGTCGCGCCCGCCAACCATCGCGAGAATCGCGCCGGTGCGCACGTCAAGCGCGAGCAGCGACCCCTCCAGCTCTTCACCGTGCGCGGTGTGGCGCAGATGCGGATGCTGCTTCTCCAACCGCTTGATATTCGACGCCACGCTCTCAGTTGCCGACTGCTCCATCTCCGAATCCAGCGTGGTGTAGACCTTGAGCCCGGCGAGGTTGCCGTTGAACCCCGGAATCCGCTCGACCTGGGCGATTACGTAGTCGGTAAAATATGGGGCACGGCGCAAGCCCGGAATGCTGGCGGTCTGGATCGGCTGGGCGGCGGCTTCCGCATACTGGGCCGCGTCGATCACGCCGTCGCGGCGCATCACGCCCAGCACCGTGTCGCGGCGCGCGCGGCAGGCCTCGGGATGACGTCGCGGATCGTAGAGCGTCGGCGCCTGGATCATCCCGATCAGCATCGCGGCCTCGCCTGGCGTGACCTCGTGCAGGTCCTTGTTGAAGAAGTAGCGCGCCGCGAGCGGCATCCCGGTGATCGGTGTACCGTCGTACGCACCCATCGGAACGTCGTTGATATAGCGTTCGAGAATCTGGTTCTTGCTGAGCCGGATCTCGATCACCAGGGCGACCGCGAGTTCGCGCGTCTTGCGCGCAAACGTGCGCTCGTGGCGATCGATGAAGGTGCGCGCGAGTTGCTGAGTCAGCGTGCTCGCGCCCTGCGCCAGATGGTGCGATCGCAAGTCCGCGATCGCCGCCTCGATCATCCGCACCGGGTCGAATCCCGGATGATAGTAGAAATAGCGGTCCTCGGTCGCGAGCAGGCCGCGCGTCAGGTACGGCGGAAGGTCGTTCAGCTGGACTTCGACCCGCTCGGGCGGCGCGCCCGGCAGCAGGCGGCCGATGACCTCGGGCTCGATCAACGCCGCGGGGAGCGCCGCGCCGAAAGAGTCGGCCACGCCTTCAACCGTGGTGCCGGCGAGCGTCAGATGGATCAACGCGGCCGGGCGCTCGCGGATTCCCTGGCGAAAGCCGCGGAGATAGATCGTAATGCGGCCGGGTATCAGGGCGTATTCGCCGGGATGGACCGGGTCGATGACGCGGGTGTAGCTCAGCCGCTCGATACGGTCGAGCAGATGAAGCTGGGCGAGATCGTCGCCGCGTTCGATTTTGAGCGGCGCGGAGTAAATGGCCGAGGTCAGCGCGGCTTCGCGCTGCTCGATCAGCGCGGAGACTTCACTATAGAGTTCGGCCAGGTAGAACCCGCATCCGAACAGCAGCAACAGTAGGACGCCCGCGGCCGCGCGTCGCGGACCGAGCCGCTTGAGCGCGCGGCGCAATCGTCCAGCTGCCGCCGATCCCCTCCCCCGCCTGCCTGCGCTAGCCATCGCGCGTAATTTTTCTCCAGCGAGCGCCGCTCCCGGCCCGGACACGGCGTGCTGACGTCATTATATCCCGTGCGGCCGCATCGACGCGATCATCGAATCCGGGCGGCCTCCAGGCACCGGCGGCTGCGCGCCGCGCGCTAGCGCGCCGCCGCCTCCGCGCGGGCTTCGCCCGCGCGGAGCGCCGCGAGCTGGCGCGCCAGCTCGCGCATCAGCGCGAGCCCGCTCGCGCCGTGGCACTCGGCGAGTTCGACTACTGGCGCGCCGATACGCCGGCGCACGAGCTCGAGCGCGCGGCGCTCGCCGGCCGCGCGCGCGAGCTCGGCGCGCGCCAGCGCGGCGAGGCCGTCGAGATTAGGCGCGGCGGCGCGGAGCGCCGGCCGCCGCGCCAGACGCGCGACGGCGTCCGCGTCGAAGCGCGGCCGGCGTGTGCGGTTGAAGATCACCGCGGCGACGTCGAGACCGAGCGCGCTCAGCGCCGCGTGCGTCTCCAGCGTCTCGCTCACCGCGAACGGCTCGGGCGAGGTCACGAGCACGACCCCGCAGCGCGCGGGGTCGCGCAACAACTCGGAGACGCGCGCGGCCGTGCGCCCAACGATTCCTGCACCGAAGGTCTCGCGCGCCACGAGCGGCATCCGCAGCACGCTCAACGCCTGGCCGGTTGCGGGAGCGTCGAGTATCACCAGGTCCCACGGCGGCGAGGGCGGCCGGTATTCCAGCTCGTGATAGATCTTCCCGACCATGATGAGCTCGCGGAGCCCCGGCGCCGCCTCGACGAAGTAGCGGTAAGCGCCGCTGCTGACGACCGCCTTGAGCATCGCACGGCTCGGCACCACGGTGGACAGGTATTCTTCGAGCTGATGCGCTCCGTCGAGCACCACCGTCCACACGCCCGGCGCGGCTTTAGCCGGATCGAAACCGGGCTTGCGCCCCATCGCGATTGCAAGCGCGCCGAGCCGGTCGTATTCCATCGCGAGCACGCGGGCCGGGCCGGCTGGTCCGGCCGCGCGCAGGATTGCGAGCGCGCCGCTTACGCTCGTGCGTCCGACGCCGCCCTTGCCGACGACGATCAGAGCGCGGCGTCTCAGCAGTTCGTCGATCATCTATCGATTATTGATGGCGCTTCCATTGACGGCGCTTCTAAAGGAAGCGGCGGCCCTGGCGCTCGTCGGGCAGGTCGAGCCCCAGCGCGACGAGTTTGCGATCCACATATTCTTTGTAGGCCGCGCGAATCTCGGAATTGCCGACGCCCTTGAGACCCCACTGGATGAAGCGCGGCGTGTTGGGCGAGTCGGAGCGGCCGAACATGTCGAGCGCCGCCGAGTACCATTTCGGGAGCAGCGCCTGGGCGAGCGCGCGGCCGCGGCGCTCGGCGCAGATGGCGTTTAGAAAGTGATAGCCCATCTCGGAGTGGCCGAACTCGTCGCGCTCGACCGTGCGCGAAATCTTGCGCAGCGGCGCGTAACTCGATTCGCGCCAGTCGCGGGCATGAAAGGCGCCGTTGAGATCGACCAGGAAATGAAAAAACGCGTCGTCGGCCCAGGTGTCCTTGGGCAGATGGAACGCGTAGTGGGCGTACGGCACGTCGCGCAGAGCGAAGTCCGGGTCCAGGCCGACCGCGATCCGATGGAACATGATCGCGTGCTTGAGTTCCTCGGCCAGGTACTCCGACTTGATGAGCCGCGCCGCGGGGTCGGGCGCCAGCGTCTCGGCGACCTCGATACACGTCCCCATCAGGCCGAGGAAGCTCTTGTTGCCGGCGCGCTCGCCCTCATGACGCAGCATCTTCATCAGCAGGACGCGGTAATCTTCGGGCAGCTCGTCGCCCTCGTCGAAATTGTGCACGGGGCGATCGACCTTGCAGGAGAGGTCGGGCAGCGGATCGCCCTGGGCATAGATATGCGTCCAGAACGGCCACAGTCCGCCGCCGCGCATGCGTTCGCCGCGCTCGGCGGCCTCGCCCGCTTCATCCTGCGTGATGTCGTGCGCGATGTCCCGCGCGATATCCTGGGAGTTCAAATCGTTCAGCGCCATATTCGGATCCCTCTCGTGCGACCTCGCTCGAATCTAGCGCGCCACGCCCCGCTCACGCAAAACGCGCCTTGGCGGCGGCGGCGCGCGCTGGATCGATCGCGCCGGCGCGCTCGGCCTGGAAGCCGCAGGCGCATCCGGCAAGGCCCGCCGCGTAAAGATCCATTTCGCCGTCGACCAGCTCGCGCGCCATCCCGGGCAACAGCTTGTCGCCGACACATCCGAGCGCCGCGCCGCATCGCGCGCATCGCAGCCGATAGTACGTGCCATAGGTGGCGACGCCCTCGACCGCCATGCCGAGCGGCTCGTAGGCGGCGCGGATTTCCTCGAGGATCGCGCTCATCTTAATCTTTCGCTTCGCTTACAGCTCATCGTCTGCTTTACGGCTTGGCGCCGCCTCCTGCTTTTTTCGCGCCGGTTTCGCGCGCGAGCCTGGCCACGATGTCCACGCGCAAATCCTTCTTCGACACCTTGCCCACGGCGGTCATCGGAAAGCGCTCGACGATTTCGAGGCGCTCGGGAATCTTGAAGCGCGCGATACGCCGTTCTTCAAGATGGCGCGCCAACTCCGGAAACGTCAGGCTCATCCCCGCGCGCAGCACCACGTAGGCACACGCGCGCTCGCCCAATACTTCGTCAGGCATCGCGACGATCGCCGCATTGAGCACCGCCGGATGCGACAGCACCAGGTCTTCCATTTCCTCGGCGCTGATCTTCTCGCCGCCGCGATTGATCACGTCCTTGCGCCGCCCTTCGACGACCAGGTTGCCGCTCGGATGCATCATCACGAGGTCGCCGGTGCGATAGAAGCCGTCGGGCGTGAACGCTCCGCGATTGTGTTCCTCGGCGCGGTAGTAACCGCGCGGCGTGTAGGGCCCGCGGCAGAGCAGCTCGCCGACCTCGCCCGGCGCGACCTCGCGGCCGTCGTCGCCGACCACGCGCAATTCGTCGTGATCGCAGATCGGGCGGCCCTGCGTGTTGACGATGACTTCCTCGGGATCGCCGCGCCGCGTCGCGCAGCACAGGCCCTCGGCCATCCCATACACCTGCGTCACGACCGGGCCGATTTCGCTGAGGATGCGGCGTGCCGGTTCGGGATTCAGCCGCTGACCGCCCACCGCCAGCGATCGCAGCGAGGAGAAGTCCGTCTGCTTGAAACGAGGATCGTTGAGCCAGCTCACCGCCATCGCGGGCACCGCGCAGATCCAGGTTACGCGCTCGCGCTCGATAAGCGGGAAGACCGTTTCGGCCTCGGGCGACGGCGCCAGCACGATTCGCGCGCCGAGCAGAATCCCCGACTGCACCGCCGCGAGCAGCGGGAAGTTATGCATCATCGGAATCGCCACCAGCGCGACACCGTCGCGATCGAAGCCCGAGCATTCCGCCAGCCGCAACGAATTGTAGAGATAGTCGTCGTGCGTGCGCGGGATCACTTTCGGCAGTCCCGTGCTGCCGCCCGAGAGCTGGAAAACCGCGATCTCGTCGCTTTGCGGGCGCAGCCGCGCGAGCGTGGACGGCGCGATCCGCTCCTCGATCGGATCGTCGAGCAGATCCGCAAGCAGCGTCATCCCGGCACCCGCACGCGGACCCATCACGAAGACCTCGCGCATCGCAGGCAGCGCGGCGCGCAACTCGGCCGCCATCGCGAGGTAGTCGAAGCGCCGATACTCGGCCGGGATGAGCCAGGCGTAGGCGTCGGTGAAACGCGCGAGATGGCCGATCTCGGTGTGGCGATGCGCCGGCAGAGTCGCCACCGGAATCGCGCCGGTCTTGAGGCAGGCGAAGTACGCGGCCGTGCATTCCAGGCCGTTGGGCAACTGAAAGATCACCCGCCGGCCCGACGCGACGCCGCGCTCGGCAAAATGGAGTGCGAGCCGGTCGACCATCGCACCCAGCTCGCGATACGTGACGCGCCGTTCACCGTCGACCACGGCGAGGCGCGCGGCGTTCTCTGCGATCGAGCGATCGAAGCGATCGCCGATCGGCTCGCCGCGCCAATAACCCAGCTTTCGATAAAGCTCCGCGGCTTCTTCCGGCCACGGCACCACGCCCTCGAGCATCAGGAGCCTCGCCGCCTTTCGCGATGATTCATACGCGCCATTTTTTCTCTATCGTCAACTTAAAGTATCACTTGAGATGACGTTCGAGCCATCTTTCGGGTCTGTGCCAGTCTATGCGAGTTCACGCAGGCGCGGCTCGACGTCGCGCGCGAAGCGATCGATCCCTCTAACGGTCTCGCGATGGTCCAGGAACCCCGCCTGCCCCATCAGCAGCAGATGGCCGTAGCCGCCGACGTGCTCGTAGTGCGCTTTGATCTGCTTGAAAACGGAATCCGGATTGCCGGCGAATACGATCCCCTGTGCCATCGCCTGCTCCAGCGTGAGACGGCTGAAGTCGTAGAGCGAGCCCTTGCGCATCGCGTTCGCCTCGGCCTCGACCGGCACGTACCCGGGCGGCATCACGAACTGCGGCGGGACTTTGTTCGCGTGCATGTACCACATCAGTTTGCGCGCGCCGGCCTGACCCTGCTCGTCGGTGTCGCCGGTGTAGACCAGCGCCGCGTAAGCCAGGCGGTCCGACGGCGTGTCGCGGCCCAGCCGCGCTGCCGCGTCGCGGTAGGAATCGAAAATTCTCTTTGCGATCTCGAACCCGGTTAGAAAAGTCGCGACCACGTAGCCCCTTTCCGCAACCGCCGGCACGCTGCCCGCGCTAAGGGCGGTTATCCACACGGGAGGATGCGGCTGCTGATATGGGCGCGGCCAGATGTTGACCTGGCGATGATGAAAAAAGCGGCCCTCCCAGCTAAACGGCCCGTCGTGCGTCGTCCACGCCTTCAGGATGAGATCGTGCGCCTCCCAAAAGCGCTCGCTCATCCGGAGCGGGTTCGCGTTGCCCGCGGAAATCTCGTAGGGCACGCCGCGCACGAAGCCGACCTCAATTCGTCCGCGCGCGAGGTTATCTACCATCGCCATCTCCTCGGCGACGCGCACGGGCTGGCGGCGATTGGCGATCGGATTGCCGAGCAGCAGCAGCCGCGCGCGGCTGGTCTGGCGCGCCAGCACGCCGAGCATGATCGGCGCGGCGGGGTCGAGACAGGTTGCGGTCTGATGATGCTCGTTGAGCATGAGGTCGAGACCCATGTGCTCGGCGTGCATCCATTCGTCGAGATAGCGATGGTACAGTTCGGCGCCGATGTGCGGATCGTAATGACGATTGGGCAGCGTCACCCGAATCGAATCGTACTCGTCCGGCAAGTACGGCCACGCGGTCTCGGTGAAGAACCAGGTTCTCATGGTCAGCCGCTCGCGGCGCCCCGCTCGCGCGTGAACGCGAGTATCCGCTCCACGAGCGCGCGCGGCTGCTCGATTTGCGGGGCGTGTCCGGCCTCGGCGATCGTTTCGATCCGCGCGCCGGGAATCGCCGCGCGGTAAGCTTCAAGATATTGCCCGCTTACGAGCCCGTCGCTCGCGCCGCGAATCAGCAGGACCGGCAGTTTGAGCCGTCCAATCCGATAGCGCAGCTTGGGGTTATGCATGTAGGGCTCCCAGGTATAGAGCGCGAGCGATTGGCGGTTGCGCGCGATTATCCTTAGCTGCTCGTCGGACATCGCGGCGTAGTTGACCGCGGCCTTTCGCGGATCGTGGTAGACCAGCCGCGTCACCTCCTCGGGCGGCAGCGCGAAGATGTCCGGGATGTCGCGCGTCTCGCGATCGCCGGCCTTGATTCCAACCGCGCCGACCAGGATCAGGCGGGAGAGCCGATCGGCGCAGCGCACCGCGACCTCGGCCGCGATCCATCCGCCCAGCGAAAAGCCCACGAGCGTCACGTCGCGCAGATCGAACTGCTCGAGCAGATCGAGATAGACGTAGGCAAGATCGTCGACGCTGTCGAACAGGTCGGGCAGCGGCGAGTTGCCGAAGCCGGGATGCGACGGCGCCACGACCTCGAAATGACGCGCGAGAAGTTCGAGGAACTCGGCGTGCGGGTCAGATTCCGCCGGCGCCGTGGAGGAGCAGGAGCAACGGACCGGTCCCGCGATGGACGACCTCCAGTTGCAGGCCGCGAACCGCGATTTTCCCGTCGTCGATCTCAAGCCGAGCCATCGCAAATCTCCAGCGCGATCTCTAGCGCACCGTCACGTCTTTGCGAAAGTGCCGGCATCTGCTCGAGAGCCCCGGCATTGCGGCGATTGAACGCGTCGCAGGATGCCCCGATAATCGCTGCGGGAAGAAGGAGACGTTGATGCGAACGAGACACGCGACCTTGGCGATGATTGGGATCATGATTGGGACTTTGCTCGCCGCGACTTTGTGGGCCGCGGGCCCAACGGCCGCCCATGCCGAGGACGTGCCGCTTGGCAGTTCGTTGCCGTTGGAGAGCGTGATGCTGGTCGCCGGATGGCCGTCGGCGGGGCCGTTCATCCCGGTGATTGGCGACGGCATCGCGCATCTCGCCTACGAGTTCTACCTGACCAACTACAGCAAAAAGCCCGCCCGGATCCTGTCACTTAGAGTTCGCGGGATCGGCGGCGCGGCCTTCGCGACCACGATCGAAGGCGATGCGCTCAAGTCCTCGTTCACGCCCGCGGCGCCGCAAAGCCGCCTGGAGGCTTACGATCCCGTCCTGGCGCCGGGCGCGAGCGGAATGCTTTTCGTCTTTCCCGATTTTTCCGGCCGCGAGACGCCGCAGCGCCTTGAGAACTCGATCGTGGTAGAGGCCGACGGCGAACCAAAGAACGCGCAGTGGATCCCACTAGGCGAAGTTGCGATCAGAAAGACCGGCGCCGCCCTGATCGACGAACCGTTCACGGGCAATCGATGGCTCGCCGCGAACGCGCCGTCCAACAAGTCAATCCATCGGCGCGCGGTTATCGTGCTCAACGGCAAGCCGCGATCGCCGGAACGCTACGCGATCGATTGGATAAAGCTCGGCGACGACGGCAATAGTTACACCGGCGATCAGTACAAGAATTCCAGCTACCACGCCTACAACCTGCCGATACTGGCCGTCGCCGACGGAAAAATCGTAACAGTCAAAGACGGCCTTCCGGAAAACGTTCCGCACACCGAAAAACTCGCGGTCGCGATGACTCTCGCGAACATCGCCGGCAACCACGTCGTCGAGGATATCGGCGGCGGGCTATACGCGGGCTATGCGCACTTTATTCCGGGCTCCATCACGGTCAAAGCCGGCGATCGGGTTCGTCGCGGACAGGTCCTCGGACGTCTCGGCAATTCCGGCAATTCCTCCGAGCCGCATCTCCATCTGCAGGTCTGCGACGCGCCGTCGTTTCTGATTTGTGAGGGCGTGCCGATGGAGTTCAAGCGGATGAGCCTGACGAAGTATCACATCCAGAAACGCGGCGAGACGCCAATCAAGCTCGAGGTCGAGGGCACCCACGACGTATCCGGGGAAGGGCCGATGGAAGACGAGCTGGCGAGTTTTCCCGCGACGAATCCGTCCGCGAAATAACGGCCGACACGGCCGGATGGCGCGCCGCGTCTACCAGCGCAGCAGATTGGCGCCCCAGGTCAGACCGCCGCCGCACGCGTTGAGCATCACGAGATCGTTGTCGCGGATGCGGTTCGCCTCCAGCGCCTCGTCCAGCGCAATCGGCACCGAGGCCGCCGAGGTGTTGCCGTAGCGGTCGATATTCGTGAAAACCTTGTCCTGCGGCACGCCCAGCCGATCGGCGACCGCGTTGAGGATGCGGATGTTAGCCTGGTGCGGCACGATGAGCGTGATGTCGTCCAGGCGCACGCCGGCGCGCTCGGCCACCTTGAGCGTGACGTCGGCCATCGAGCGCACCGCGAGCTTGAACAGCTCCGGCCCCTTCATCTTGATCGCGTCGTCGGGCGAGCGCCGCATCTCGGAGTCCAGCGTCGCGCGCACTCCCGTCGCGCGCACCGAGAGCAGGTGCCAGTACTCGCCCGAGGAACGCAGCAGACTCCCGAGCACGCCGCGCGGCCCCGGCTCGGAAACCATCACCGCCGCCCCGGCGCCATCGCCGAACAGCACCGAGACCGCGCGGTCGTTCCAATCCACCATAGTCGAGAGCGCGTCGGTGCCGACCAGCAGCACGCGCGAGTAGTCGCCGACGCGCATCGCGTTGTCGGCGACGTTGAGCGCGTAAACGAAGCCCGAGCAGGCGGCGGCTACGTCGTAGGCCGGGATCGTATCGATCCCCAGGCGATGCTGAAGCTGGCAGGCGAACGAAGGAAACCCGTACTCCGAGGAGACCGTACCGACGATGATCGCGTCAAGCTCGGAGGTCTTGAGGCCGGCGCGCTCGAGCGCGATGGTGCTGGCGGCGGCGGCGATATCGACTAGCGATTCGCCGCTGGACATCACGTAGCGCCGTCCGATTCCGGTGCGCGTGCGAATCCACTCGTCGGAGGTGTCGACGATTCGCGCCAGCTCATGATTGGTAACCGCGGCGCGCGGCAATGCGCGCCCGGTCGCGACGATTCGCGATCCCATCTTCTTACTTCCCGCTAAGTTCAACCGCGGGCTTGAAGGCCAGCGTAGTGTTGGTGCCACCGAACCCGAACGAATTGTTCAGCGCGATCCGAATCTTCGCGGGCCGCGGCTGATTGGGCACGTAGTCGAGGTCGCATTCCGGGTCGGGATGCTCGTAGTTGATCGTCGGCGGCACCATCCCGCGCGCGATCGCCAGCACCGTGTAGACCGATTCGATCGCGCCGGCCGCACCCAGCGTATGGCCGGTCATCGACTTGGTCGAGCTCACTGCGATTTTTGCCGCGCGTTCGCCGAACACATGCTTGATCGCCTGGGTTTCGGCGACGTCGCCTTGCGGCGTCGAGGTCCCGTGCGCGTTGATGTAATCGACCTGGTTGGGATCGAGTTCGCCGTCCTGCAGGCACAGCATCATGCAGCGCCCGGCGCCCTGCCCTTCCGGCGACGGCGAGGTCATATGATAGGCGTCGCCGTTGGCGGCGTACCCGGCGATCTCGGCCAGGATGTTGGCGCCGCGCGAAATTGCCGCTTCGCGCTCTTCGAGGATCAACGACGCGGCGCCCTCGGACATCACGAAGCCGTCGCGCTCGGCGTCGAAGGGGCGGCTCGCGGCTTCGGGCGCGTCGTTGCGGGTCGACAGCGCGCGCATCGCGATGAAGCCGCCGATGCCAAGCGAGGTCAGCGCCGCTTCGGAGCCGCCGGTGATCGCGGCGTCGATGTAGCCGTCACGGATCATCCGGTAGGCTTCACCTACCGCGTGACTGCCGGAGGCGCACGCGCTAGTGGTGGCGAGGTTGATGCCGCGCGCGCCGTAGCGAATCGCAATCTGCCCCGGCGCCAGATTGCTGATCAGTTTGGGGATGAAAAACGGCGTGATGCGTTTGAGCCGGGTGTCGAGAAACAGCAGATGATTTTCCTCGATCGTCAAGAGTCCGCCGATTCCGACCCCGACCAGCACGCCGACGCGGTCGGCGTTGCTCTCGTCGATCTTGAGCGCCGACTGGCGCATCGCCTGCTCGGCCGCACCCAACGCGTACTGGATAAAGAGGTCCATCTTCTTGACGTCCTTCTTCTCGATCCAGTCATGGGGGTCGAAGTCACGCACTTCGCCCGCGATCCGGGCGGCGAAGTCGGAAACGTCGAAGCGGGTTATCGGGCCGATGCCCGAGCACCCAGCCATCAGGGCTTCCCAGTTCTTCTCGATCCCCGTGCCTAGCGGCGTGACCAAGCCTAAGCCGGTCACCACCACGCGGCGATCACCGATGCGTCTCATCTAAGCGCGATGCTCCTAAAGTAGGTAGTCGTGACGTTCCATCTTGTATCAAAAGCCGCGTCAGTTCTACATCATCTCCCGCATCATCATCGACAGCTCCATGAACAGCCATTGACAAACGCCCAGGCGCGTCCGCCGCGCCTCGATTCGGCCCATTTTCGCCAACCAACCGGGTTGGCATCTTCGAGTTACCTTGCAACGCAGCCGCGATGGGTAAAAAATTGAGCCGTGTCCTCCGATAATCTATCGCTCGATCCGTTCCTCAAACTCGCGGAGAACCTGGGCGAACTCGAAGTCACGATCGGCGATCGCGCGCGGCCAGCCGTCGTCGAACTCCGCCAGCGCCTGCGCGCGGCGGCGGCCAGCCGTGAGCGCGGCGACCTGCCGGGCTCGCTGGAGCAACTCAAGAGCGCGATGGAGCGCCTGGCGGCGATCGCGGGCGAACTCGATCCAGAAGAGGGCGCGTTGATGCGGATGGTGGCGCAACGCTTCACCGAGGCGCTGAAGCTCGGAGACAAGGGTACGGCCAAGGAAGTCGTCAACCTGATGCGGCACAAGTCCGGCGACCCCAAGGACGAAGACAGCTCCAAGTGGTGAGTCGCCGCGCGGCGGCGTCTCGCGCGCGGCCTGAGTAAAGACGCAAGACAAAAACCCTGAAAGACAAAACTCCTGTAAAGATAAAAACGCTGGCGGCCGCCGGCGCGGCCGTCCTGACAACAATCGGAGTTAACGTGGCGACCGCAACTCAAATTAAAGCCCCGGATTCGAATCTCGATCAACTTTGCATCAACTCGATCAGGGTGCTCGCGATCGACGCGGTGCTGAAAGCCAACTCGGGCCATCCCGGAATGCCGATGGGCTTCACGGTGGAGAACGTGGTGGACCACGCGCTCAAGCTGCTCGCGCGGTGAACCTGGGGATTCGACGCGTTCGAGAGTTTAGCCCGCGGAATGTCGCTCTCGACGTGCGAGACGCGCGTCACTGCCCATGGTTAGAAACGCCCCCGGGTCGACGCCGAAACGCGTAGCGAGAGCCTGAATTTGACGAACGTTAAGTGCCCTGCGCCCGGCGAGTATTTCGGAAACGACGCCCTGGCTGCCGAGTTCAGGAAGATCCTTTTGCGTCAGTCCGTGTTCCTCCATCAAGAAACGGATGACCTCGATACTCGAAGCTTCAGGCAGGCTGTGATGCTCCCTGTCGTACGCCTCGATGAGCACGCTCAGGGTTTCGATCAGACGATAGCGCGGGTCTTTCGGATTGTCGCCAACCTCGTTCACCAGTGAGTTGAGGCGCTCGACAGCCGCGTCGTACTCGCGCTCAGTGCGGATCGCGAGGAACGGCTCTCGCGATCCGGGATTCTTCATCGGGTTAACGGCGGCTCGAGGCTTCATTTTTCCCACCTTCCGGCATCGTATTCCGGATGCGTTAATATATGGCGCACGAACAACCTTTGCGTGTTGAAATGTACGGCTGCGACTAAACGGTATTTGTTCCCGCCGATATTGAAAATATGAAGGTCGCAGCCTTTAGTTCGAAGCAGATCCACGCTGGCGAATGTCCATTTCAACTCCGCGAAACTGCGGAAGCGGCCGCGTCGCACCAGCTTTAGCCACGCACCGAGGGGCGCTGCTGCATCAGCATGCTCTTTCGTAAATTCCCGCAGCGCCTTCTGCGAGATTACGTGCACGGATTGTTACGCTATCTCATTTTGAGATATATCGCAAGGACGTCTGGCGCGGGTGGCGTGCTTTGGGCTAATTTAATTTTCTCGTAACACCACTTCAGCGGATTGCCATGGCCGAACCCAAGCTCATCATCCTGGACGACGCGCAGTCGCTCTACGTGCACGCGGCGGAGGAGATCGCGCACTTTGCCGGCGAAGCGATCTGCATGCATGCCGAATTCATGCTGTGTCTCTCCGGGGGATCGACGCCCGCGGCGACTTACTCGCTGTTGGCCGAGCGCTTCCGCCTGAGCGTCGATTGGAAAGAGGTGCAGTTCTTCTGGGGCGACGAGCGATGCGTGCCGCCGGATGATCCGGAGAGCAATTTCGGGATGGCCAACCGCACGCTGCTGAGCCGGCTCGGGCTACGGCCGGACCAGATCCATCGGATACGCGGCGAAGACCCGCCCGAGCAGGCCGCGCTCGCTTACGAGGAAGAGTTGCGAGCGTCTTTCGGGATCGGCGAGGGCGAATTTCCGCGCTTCGACCTGACGCTCGTGGGCCTCGGCGACAACGTTCACGTCGAGTCGCTGTTTCCGGGAAGTCCGGCGCTCCATGAGCGCGAGCGTATCGCGGTCGCGGTCGAGGTCGACGCGCCGCAGCGCCATCGCGTAACGATCACGCCGCCGGTGGTGAACAACTCGGCCCGCGTGATGTTCCTGGTGCAGGGCGCGGGCAAAGCCGCGGCGGTAAAGAGCGCGCTCGAGGGTCCGCGCGACCCCGACCGCTATCCCGCGCAGATCATCGATCCGCCCCATGGCGAAGTCATCTGGCTGCTCGACCGCGCGGCCGCCTCCCTGCTCTCGCATACCTGACCCTGCAGCGCCCTGGGCATTAGCAGTCCATGACTGCGCTTGGGGCTGTCTCGACAGCCCCGCACAGCTAACGCACAATGATGAGCATGAGCTTCATCTCGCGCCATGCGATCGGGGTCCTGGTCGTTCTGGTCATCGCCGGGTGGGCGCTGTTCTACGTTCCGACCACGCCGTCCTACGCCGTCTATCAGCTCAAGCAGGCGATCGACGCGCGCGACGGCGCAACCGCCGCGACCTTCGTCGACTTTCCGAGCGTGGTCAAGAACGCCGGCTACGAGATGCTGCAGCAGAACTCGCAGGCGAACGACGTTATCACCGCGCTGGTCGGCAAGGGTGCGGTCGACCTGCTGAGCGCGCCGATGGCCATGGCGGTGCAGCAATGGGCCACGCAACAGGTGAATAGCGGCGCGCGGCAGGTTCAGATGCCGGCCGCGGCAGTGGCGGGCGCGCTGGTTCTGCTCCATCGCTCGGGCGATGCGGCGTGGACCGATTTCCGCGACGACAAGGGCGTGCAATGGAACATCCGCCTGGCGCGCGCGAACGGCCGCTGGCGAATTGTCGAGGTCAAGAACGTCCAGCAGATCCTGCAGCGCTTCCAGCAGCAGCATGGAATGGGCGGTGCGCCATCGATGCCGCCGGAAATGGGTGGCGCTCCCGGCGCCGCTCCGCCTTCCGAAGCCGCGCCCGAAGGCGGCGGCACGCCCACGTCGCCTTAGCGCTTCTCGCCAGTCCGCGCGCGGGCGCAATCAATAATGGCGCGTTAGCAATCTTAACTATCGCTTAACCATCGCCCGCGCAGGGGCGCGTTTACAGCGCGGTCGGCGGCAGGTACACTGAGGGCTGGCGCGGCCGCATAGGCCGCGCCGTTTAATATAAAGCCCTTAGATGCGACGACAAGATATCCGCAACCTCGCCATCGTGGCTCACGTCGACCACGGTAAAACGACGCTGGTCGATGCGCTGCTGCGCCAGTCCGGCGTCTTCCGCGCCAACGAACATGTCGCCGAGCGTGTGATGGACTCGTTTGCGCTGGAGCGCGAGCGCGGCATCACCATCATGGCCAAGAACACGTCGATCGCCTGGCGCGGCGTGCGGATCAATATCGTCGACACGCCCGGACACTCCGACTTCGGCGGCGAAGTCGAACGCACGCTCGCGATGGTCGACGGCATCCTGTTGCTGGTCGACGCATCCGAGGGGCCGCTGCCGCAGACCCGCTTCGTGCTGCGCAAGGCGCTCGAGGCCGGACTCTCCACGGTGCTCTGCATCAACAAGATCGACCGCGCCGACGCGCGCCCGGCCGAAGTGCTCGACGAAGTTTACGATCTGTTCATCGACCTCGGCGCCAATGAAGATCAGCTCGATTTCCCGATTCTCTATACCAATGCTCGCGCGGGTATCGCGCTCACCCGCGCCGACGGCACGCGCCCCGAGGGGATGGGTCCCGAAGGCGTAAGTAAAGACCTCGCGCCGCTGTTCGACGCGATCATCAGCCATCTGCCGGGCCCCGAGGTCGATCCCGAGGCGCCGCTGCAGTTCCAGGCCAACAATATCGACTACGACGAATACGTCGGGCGCCTGGCGATCGGGCGGGTGGTCGCCGGCACGATCAACGCGGGCGGGACGTACGCGCTCTATCGGGCCGACGGATCGCGCGAGACCTGCAAGGTGGCGCATCTTTACGGATGGCGCGGGCTGAAGCGGGCCGAGCTGTCCTCGGCTGACGCGGGCGACGTCGTGATGGTCGCGGGTCTGGAGGATATAGAGATCGGCGAAACCATCACCGACCCCGAAAATCCGCGCCCGCTCCCGGGCATCCGAATCGACGAGCCGACCGTCGCGATGACATTTTCGGTCAATAACGCGCCGTGGGCCGGACGCGAGGGAGAGTTCGTCACCTCGCGCAAGCTGGGGGCGCGGATCGAGCTCGAGGCGCGGCGCAACGTCAGCGTTCGCGTCGAGCAATCGGGTGCCGATTCCTGGCGCGTGCTGGGGCGCGGCGAGCTCGCGCTGGCGGTGATCGTCGAAACGATGCGCCGCGAGGGTTACGAGCTGCAGGTCTCCAAGCCAACCGTCGTGACCCGCAGTTCGGGCGGCGAGCTGCTCGAGCCGATGGAGTTCTTGGTGATCGACATTCCCGAGGAGCACATCGGCCTGGTGACCCAGTTGCTATCGGCGCGCAAGGGCCGGATGCGCACCATGACGACGCATCAGAGCGGCCGCGTGCGGCTGGAATATGACGTTCCGGCGCGCGGGCTGATCGGATTTCGCGGCCGCTTCCTGGCCGACACGCGCGGGACCGGCGTGATGCACTCGGTCTTCAACGGCTATGCGCCATGGTGCGGCGCGATCCGCTCGCGGCAGAACGGCGCGATGATCTCCGACCGCGAGGGGATCGCGACGCCGTACGCGATTTTCCATCTCCAGGAGCGCGGGATCTTTTTCATCCCGGCCGGCGAGCCGGTCTACGAGGGCATGATCCTTGGCGAATACGCGCGCGAGACTAATCTGCCGGTCAACGTATGCCGCGAAAAAAAGCTCACCAACATCCGCGCCGCCGGACATGACGAGGCCGTGCGCTTGAGTCCGCCGCGCCTGATGACGCTCGACACGGCGCTGGAATGGATCGACGAGGAAGAGCTGGTGGAGCTCACGCCGCGTTCGGTCCGCCTGCGCAATCGCGTGCTCAAGACGGGGCTGCGCGGCAAGCATCGCGCCGGCTGGCTCGAGACCGCCGGGGCCGGCGCGGCCGCAGCGCTCGAGGGCGAATGAGTCTCTCGCGCGCGGCCGGTTTTCGTCTTGCCGCGGCGCCCGCCTGGATTCCAGTCGTTTAAATTCCAGTCGCTTAAATTGGAGACTTGCCTTAGATTCGAGTCTTGTTCCGGATGAGACTTGTGCGCGCCGCCGCGATTGCCCTGCTCTCGCTTGCCGTGCTGCTATCGGCGGCGGTGGCGGTAGCGATGCGCAACCAGGCGCGGCTCATCAGCCTGGTCCTCCAGCACATCCAGCAACAGACCGGCTACCAGATCGTCGCGAGCAGCGCGCGGCTGCACTTCGGCCCGCATCTCGGCGTTCTCCTGGAGCATCCGATCGTCCAGCACGACGGGCGCGAGCTGATCCGTTCCGAGGGCATCCGCGTCTACCTGAGCTACCACGCGCTTATCTGGAACAATGGATTGCCGCTGCGGGCGCTGGAGATCATACGCCCGGAGTTGCGCGCTCCCGCGAACTCGGCCGCGCTCGGCCCCCATCTGCTTCCGCGTCCTGACGCTGCGGTAGCGCAGGCGGTGGCGCAGGAGTTTCGCGAGTTCTCCGGCCTCGTCGAGCGCGTAACGATCGCCAATGCGCGGGTCAGCGACGCCGCCGGGCAGCCGCTCCTCGAAGAGTTCTCGCTGACGGCGGCGCCGCGGCGCAGGCACTCGAAGGTCTGGAATATCGGCTTCATCGCGCCGCGCATTCACACGGCGCTGAGCGGGCTCGAGATAAGCGGCCGGATGAGCATGGACACCAGTGCGCGGGGCACCGAGCAGGTCATCTCCCTCGGAGAACTGTGGTTCTGGAACGGGCGGCTCGAGCGCGAGGCCAGCGCCGGCGTAACGGTCAACGGAGTCGCGCATGGCGACGCGACCTTCGCGCTGCACGGCAACGGCGAGCTAGATGGCCGCGGCGATCTCGCGATCGATCGGTTCGGGGCCGACGGCGCGCGCCTGGGCAAGCCGATCGACCTGGGCAACTGCTCGCTCAAAACGATTTACTCGATTTCCATCGAGCGGATAGTCCTGGCGGACCTGGAAGCACGGATTGGAACGCTGACGGTCGCTTCCGGCCAACTCACGCTCAACGATCCGTTCAAGGATGACGCCGCGCTGCTCGCGCATCTGAGCGGGGTTCAAATCGACCTCGCCGCGCTCAAGGCGCGGCTCCAGATGGCGCGCTCGCTGACCAAGCCGCTGACGTGGCTCACGGCGGCGCTGGTCGCGGGCCGCGTGACGGTCGAGGAAGCGACCTATCAGGGCGAGTTGCGCAACCTCGGATGGAGCGCGACGGCGCTAGCCAACGCGTTGCAGCTATCGGTTCGCCTCGAGGCCGTGAGTCTCAAGCTGCCCAACCCGGCGGCCCTCCCGGCGCTATCGCAGGCGAACGCGGAACTGACTTATGCGAAGGGCCGCGCGACGCTTGCGCAAGGATCGGCGGTGCTTGGCGGTTCATCGCTCGCGGAGCTGAGCGGCAATGCCGATTTCCGCTCCGGCTATCGGCAGGTGCGCTACCGGCTCAAGGCCGCCGGGACGCTCGACCTCGATGAACTCTATCCGGCCGCGATGCAGCTTTCTCCGGCGCTGGCCGCCAAAGCCGCGAAGCATATCGACCGGCTGTCCGGCAACGCGACGGTGCGGGTCACCGCGTCGGGATCGTTTGACACCGAGGCGCCTGCTCCTCCCACAAAGTACCTTGCGAAAATCGATCCTAGCGGCGTGACCCTGAGCGCAAAGGATTTGCCCCAGCCGATCGCGCTCGTCGGCGGCACCGTGACGCTCACACCGGGCAATATCGAGCTCGGCCGTTTGATGGCCGCGGTCGCCAAGCCCAAGGTGCCGGGCGCCGTGACAGTGAACGGAAATCTCGCCTTCGATGCCGGAAGGCTCAGCCTGCGCCAGATCGCCGTCGAGATGCATCAGATCGAGATCCATCAGTGGCTGCCGTTGCTGGTCGATCCGCAGGATATCGCGGCGCGCGGACCGCTCGGCGGCAAGCTTACGATCGTGCGGGAACCCAGCCGCAGCCAGGGTATCCGCGCCAACGGCCTCCTGACGATGGGCGCGGGCGAGGTGCAACTGGGATTTTTGCGCGCGCCGATCGTGGCGCAGTCGGCGACGCTCAGCCTGGACGGCCGCGGGCTGCTGCTGGCGATCATCGGAGCGAAGCTTCAGGGCGCGCCGTTCGACTTCTCGCTGGGCGTCGCCGACTTGGACAAACCCGTGCTTAGAATCGTCGCGAACGCCGGGCGGCTCGACCTCGAAGTGATGAAGTTCATCCGCCTGCCGTGGGCCCCCAGCCCGCCGGCGCATTTTTTTCCGGTGCCGGTGGTCGGCCATATCGAGGCCGCCCACGCGATGCTCGAACGGCTGACGATGTCGCGCGCGAGATGCGACTTCAAACGCGAGATCAACGGCGACTGGAACGTGCGTAATTTTGTCGCGACCATGTTCGAGGGGCGCGCCGAGATGGAGTTCTCCGGTCGCGGCCGCGATGACTGGATCAACGTCAGGGGCCGCGTCAATGACGTGCAGGTCGGCCCGCTCTTCAGCCTCGCGAATCCTGCCGGCCAGCCTCCACTAAGCGGCCGCCTCAGAGCACGGGGCGACCTGTGGGCTAACTCCAACACCGATTTCTTTAACACCATGGCGGGCACCATGTCGATCGAGGTGAGCGACGGGGTGCTGCACAAATTCGCGCTGCTCTCGCGCATCCTGGGTTTCGTCGATCTCAAGACCTGGCTCTCGGCCAAGGTGCCTGACCCGCGCCTCAACGGCGTGCCATTCCAAACGCTGACCGCCGACTTCAAGGGCCGCGACGGCGACTTCTACAGCGACGACCTGCTCCTGCGCGGACCGGTGATGAACATTTCGGCGCTCGGGCACATGCGCCTGGGCGACAGCAACGTCGACATGCAGGTCGGCATGGTGCCATTCAAAACGGTCAACTGGTTGGTCGCCAAAGTGCCGCTGATCGGCGGAGGACTCTCCTCGGATCATTTTGTCGCAGCCTACTTCCACGTTACCGGCCCGCTCAGCAATCCTCATGTCGTGCCCCAGCCAATTACCTCGGTGGCTTATTTCCTGACCAACGTCCTCAAGCTCCCGCTCAATATCATCAAAGGGATCGGCCACAACGGCGGCAATGGAAACTGAGTAGTGCGATGCGCTCGCGCGACACGAGCCGTGACGTCACGCTGCATGACGTCACGCTAATCGTCTTTTGCCGCGAGCCGCTCGCGGGCCATACCAAAACCCGGCTCATCCCGCGCCTGGGCGCCGCCAACGCGGCAGAGTTGGCCAGCGCCTTCATCGCCGACGCACTAGCCAAATGCCGCGCGCTTGCGCCGCGGCGTATCGTGATCGCCGGCAGCGCTCCGCGCGGCGCCGAAAACAGTGACTACCTGCGCCGCGCCGCGCGCCGCTTCGGCGCCGAGCTCATCGACCAGGGCGGCGGCGGCCTCGGCGCGCGGATGGCGCGGGCGCTCGAGCCGTATCGCGCCGCCGGCGCGGTGCTCTTTGGCACCGATACGCCGTCGCTCCCACCGCGCCTGCTCGCGCGAAGCGTCGCGCTCTTGCGGCGCGCCGCGGTAGTGATCGCTCCCAGCCTCGACGGCGGTTACTACCTGCTAGGCGTGCGCGGCCCGATGCCGGATATTTTTCGCGGAATCGCCTGGAGCCGCTCCAACGTGCTCGGCGAAACCGTCGCACGGCTTCGCCGCGCCGGCCTGCGCTACGCGCTCGGCCCCACATGGTACGACGTCGATCGTTTTAGCGACGTCGCGCTGCTCGCCGCGCATCTCGGCCAACAGCTCGCGCGGATGAAGAGGCTTGGCGGCTCCACGAGCGGGCGCCGGCGCGCCGGCCACAAGCCGTTCGCGCCGCCTCTTCCCTGTCCGGCGACCGCTAGAGTTTTAGCGCGGCTTGGACTGATCCGCGCGGGCCGCTAGAGTACCAGCGCTGTGCCCGCATCACAGGCGAGAATCGTGTTGTCCACCGCCGGTGCCGAGCAGCAGGCGCGCTCGATCGCGCGCAGGCTGGTCGACGAGCGCTTGGCGGCGTGCGTCAACATCGTCGGGCCGATACGATCGGTCTATCGATGGCGCGACGCGGTCGAGGACGAGCCTGAATTCCTCTTGGTCATCAAGACCCGCGCAAGCCTGCTCGGCCGCGTGGAGCGCCGCGTGATCGAGCTGCACAGCTACGAAGTTCCCGAAGTGCTGGCGCTCGCGCCGAGCGGCGGCTCGGCGGCTTACCTCGGATGGCTCTTCGAATCGACCGCGTCGAAACCAATCCGTACCAAAGCGCGCGCGACCCGCAAACGCGGCAAGAGCGGCAAGAACGGCACGGGCGGCAAGGGCGGATAGGACACGCGCGCGATGTTTCGCAAGGCAATTCATAAGATGGCGCCCTACGTGCCGGGCGAGCAGCCGCGGCCGGGCCAGCGCCTGGTCAAGCTCAACACCAACGAGAACCCGTATCCACCCTCGCCGCGAGTGATCAA
Organism: uncultured delta proteobacterium; assembly: GCA_963771325.1. Taxonomy (GTDB): domain Bacteria; phylum Desulfobacterota; class Binatia; order Binatales; family Binataceae; genus JAKAVN01. The sequence goes on from CAVYTJ010000004.1 coordinate 142,198, forward strand.
AGCGGTCGCGAATGCGGCGCTCGGCCAAGCGCTGCGGCTTTATCCAGCGCCGCAGGCCGACGCGTTCATCGCTGCCGCCGCGCGGCGTTACGGTTTTGCAGAGCGTATGATCGTGGCCGGCAACGGTTCGGACGAGTTGCTGGCGATGCTCTTCCGCGCGACGCTCGGCCCCGGCGACCGCGTGGCGTGGGCGACTCCGACCTACTCGCTCTACGATACGCTGGCTGCCGTGCAGGAGGCGCGCGTGATCGCGCCGCCGTTCGGCCCCGATTTCGAGCTGCCGCTGGAAGCGCTCGCGCGCGCCCGCGCCCGGCTGACGATCGTATGCAACCCGAATTCGCCCTCGGGCACGCTCACGCCGCGGCGCACGCTGGCGCGTCTTGCGCGCCTGCTCGACGGCCGGCTGCTTGCGATCGACGAGGCTTATGTCGACTTCGCCGAGAACAACGCGCTCGACCTCGTCCAGCGGCTGCCCAACGTCCTGGTCCTGCGCTCGCTCTCGAAGTCGTACTCGCTGGCCGGGATGCGGCTGGGGCTATGCTTTGCCCATCCCGAAATCATCGAGCAACTCGGCAAGGTCAAGGATTCCTACAACCTGAGCCGCCTCGCGATCGCCGCGGGCGCCGCCGCGTTGGACGACAATGCCTGGATGTTGCGCAACGTCGAGCGGATCAAGCGCACACGCGCTGCGGCCACGCGCCGGCTGCTCAAAATGGGGTTCGCGGTGCCGCCGTCGTCGGCCAATTTCGTGCTTGCGCGGATGCCTGGCCGCGACCTCGGTCCGATGGCCGCGGGATTGCGCAAGCGCGACGTGCTGGTGCGCCACTTTCGTGCGTGGCCTGACGCGATCAGGATTTCGATCGGCACGCCGGCCGAGATGGCCGCGTTGTTCGAGGCGCTCGCGCCGCTCGCCGCCGCCCTGATGGCCTCGTGGAGCAACGGACGCGCGCGCAGCTAACCGCGGGAGCGCGTAGCGCGCGAGGTATGTGATGGGCCGGCTGGGGCAGATGTTCTCCAGGTTCCGCTCCGCGCGCGCCGGCTCCGAGAGCCAACCCGAGAAGCCCGAGGAGTTGCGCGAGATGCGATGGGTGGTGGCGGGCCTGGGCAATCCCGGCGAGCAATATCATCGCTCCGGTCACAACATCGGCTTCACGGTCATCGACCGCCTGGCCGAAAAATGCGGCGCCCGGATGGACCGGCGCAAGTTCAAAGGAATCTCCGGCGAGGCCAGAATCGGTCCGGACAGCGTAATCCTGGTGAAGCCGCAGACCTACTACAATCTGAGCGGCGAATGCGTCGCGGCGCTGCTCGGCTACTACAAAATTCCCGCCGAGCGCCTGATCGTCGTGCACGACGAAATCGATCTCGAGCCGCGCCAAATCCGACTCAAACGCGGCGGCGGCGATGCCGGCAATCGCGGCGTGCGTTCGATCGCATCCGCGCTCGGCACGCCCGAGTTCGTCCGCGTGCGGGTCGGAATCGGACGGCCCGCGCCGGGTCTGGAAGCCAAGGAGCACGTGCTCCACGCGATGGGCCGCGCGGAGATCGAAGCCTTTAAGGCTTCGATCGAGCGCGCGGCCGAAGCGGTCGAAACGGTGATCTCGGACGGACTGGAGCGCGCGATGAACCTGTACAACCAGCGGGCCTGAGCGCCGCGCTCTCGCGCGGCGCTCAGGCCCGCTGGTGTGGCCGCCGTAGCCCGGCTCCGCGCGCCGCTATAGCGGCGTGGGCTTGCGCGACATCGGCGTGAGGCTGCCGCGGTGGCCCCAGATGCTCGGGGCCTCGTGCTTCTGCACCTGCCAGGTCGCGTCGTCGACGATCCGCGCGCCCCAGCCGTACTCGACCTCGAAGCCCGACGGCGCGCGCAGGTAGAACGACATCATGTGATCGTTGGTGTGACGTCCAATCGTGCCGGAAATCTCGACGCCCTGGTCCTGGCAGAGATAGTAGGTCGATCCGACGTCGTCCACGTGACGGCACTGCAGCATGAAGTGCATCAGGCGCTTGGGTGCCGGAAAAGCACCGAAGGCGATCGAGTGATGGCGCGGATTGCAATGCATGAAGGTCAGGCTTACCGGATCGCCGCCGCGACGCGACCGCATATCGATGAAGTCGCTGATCTTGAGCCCCAGCAGGTCGCGGTAAAAGCGCAAGCTCTTGGCCGCGTCGTCCACCCGCACCACGATATGGCCCATCCCCAGTTCGCCGGTGACGAAGCCGGAAAGCGGCCGCGGCGATTTGAACGGCTGCTCGAAAGTCATCAGCGGCCCGAAATAAATCTCGGTCGGGATGCCGCTTGGGTCCTTGAGCTTAAGGTACTCGACCACGCGGCGCGCGCGCGCTTCCTGCGGCGTCGCCGCCGTGACTTCCACGCCGTCGGCCCGCAGCCGCGCCGCGACTTCGTTGAGCGCCGCCTGGTCGCGGACTTCCCATCCGACGAACGCGAGGTCGTCGGCGCCGCCCGGCTGCAGGATGAATCGATGGTGATACTCGTCCATCCTGAGGAACATCGAACCGTCCGCGTCGGCGCCATTGACCTCCAGGCCGAGCACGTTGGTCGCGAAGTGCTCCCATCGCGCAAGATCGCTCACGCCGATGCCCAGGTAACCCAGTTGTGTCACACTCGCCATCGCGCTCTCCTTATCGCGATCTGCTTGGCCGGCAGTGCCGCGAACGCCGGTCCGCTTACAGGCTCAAGTGGTAAAGCTCGGCGACGTTGTCGTGGAGGATCTGGTTTTTCTCCTCCTCGGTCAGGCCGGCCGTATGCTTCTTGAGCAGTTCCTGCGACCAGGGCCAGGTCGAATCGCTGTGCGGGAAATCGTTGGCCCACATCAGGCGGCGGAAATTGCACATGTCCTTCATCTTGAAGGCCACCCAGTCGTCCTGGAAGGTCAGGTAGATATTCTCGCGAAAATACTCACTCGGCGGCTTCGAGATCGTGCCCGCGGTTAGCCAGTAACGATGACGGTCGTAGGCGTGGTCCATGCGGTACATGTAGTGCGGCGCCCATCCGGCGTCCGCCTCGACGCATACGATCTTGAGCTTCGGATGGCGCTCGAAGACGCCGCTTAAGATGAGCGTTCCGATGATGTCCTGGTTGCCGCGGATGATCGACATGAAGCTGTTGAGCTTGGGCCCGCGGCCACGGCCGACAGCGTCGTCCCGGCTGGTCAGGATGTGGAAGCTGAGCGGCAGGCCGAGATCGATCGCGGCCACCCAGAATGGATCGTAGATCGGGCTGTCGTAGTCCTCGACCTGCGGATTACCCGGCATCATCACGCCCTTGAGGCCCAAATCCTTGATGCGCTGGAGGTCTGAGATGCCCTCTTCGACCGAGCGCATCGCGGTCTGTCCGGTGCCGATGAGGCGGTCCGGATGCGCCGAGCAATAGCCGGCGATCCACTGGTTGTAAGCGTCGAAGCAGGCCTTCTTGTAATCGTAATCCTTGTGATTGCAGAGCAGCATCCCGACCGTCGGGTAGATGACTTCAGCGGAGACGCCGTCGCGGTCCTGGTCGGCCATCCGCGCGTCGGGGTCCCATCCGCCACGATGCAGCTCTTCGAACTTGATGCCGAGCAGGGTCAATTCTTCGGCAGCCTTGCCGGCGGCCGCGATCAGCCCCATCGGGATCGGCCGCTTCATTCCGTCGATCATGAACAGATCGCCCTTCTTTTCGTCACGCACCATATGCGGCGCGCGGTCCCTGAACTTGGGATCGATATTGTCGATGTAGGTGTTTGGCGGTTCGGTGATATGCGAATCCGCCGAGATTATGGGCCTTTGCATTTTCCTTACCTCGCGAAGGCTCCGGGGCGGAGCCTGGGATACAGACGTTGTTCCGTTCCTATTGTCACTTTTACTAGACCCCGGCCGCGTTTACAACGAAGCACGACACGCGGGCGCGGAATCGGCTCGCGGCTGGTCGGACGCTTAGAGCTGCGATATAACTGGTCGTGGATTCAGGCCCCTTTTCGGATTTCCCGATCCACATGCCGGACGCAAAAATGCGGCGTACCGGCCGGGCTCAAGGAGGAACTCCTATGGACTACGACCTCAAGATAACGGGCGGTACGATTATCGACGGCACCGGTTCTCCCGCGCGCGACGGCGACGTCGCGATCAAGGACGGCAAGATCGCCGCCGTGGGCGAGGCTCCCGGCAAAGCGGCCGCGACGATCGAGGCGCGCGGCCGCGTGGTCGCCCCCGGCTTCGTCGACATCCACACGCACTACGACGCGCAAATCCTGTGGGACCGCATGATGACCATATCGCCGTGGCATGGCGTGACCACGGTGGTGATGGGGAATTGCGGCTTCGGCGTCGCGCCGACCCGCCCCGAGCATCGCGGGCTCATCATGCGCACGCTCGAGAAAGTCGAGGGGATGAGCCTCGACGCGCTGGAGGCGGGACTGGGCTACGAATGGCCATTCGAAACGTTCGAGCAATACCTCGACGCGGTCGAAAAGCGCGGCTCGGCGATAAACGTGGGCGCGCTGATCGGGCATACCCCGACGCGGCTCTACGTGATGGGCGAGGAATCCGTGGAACGGCCCGCTAGCGAAGCCGAGATCGGCCAGATGCGCGAGATCGTGCGGCGCGGAATTCGCGCCGGCGCGGTGGGCTTCGCGACCTCCAAGTCGCCCACCCACGTCGGCTATAGCGGCAAGCCGGTGCCCAGCCGCAAAGCGGAAATGAGCGAGATAACCGCGCTCGCGAGCGTGCTCGCCGAGGAGAAAAGCGGCGTAATCCAGGCCACGGTCGGCCGCGAACTGTTCCTCAAGGAATTCGCCGATCTGTTTCGCGCAACCGGCCGCACGATCACCTGGACCGCACTGCTGGCCGGGATGACCGGCTCCAACGACGGCCATCGCCGCCTGCTCGCGCAGTCGCAGGAGTTGTCCGAGCAGGGGATGAATATCGTGCCGCAGGTCGCGTGCCGGCCGCTCAATTTCGAGATGACGCTCAAGGAGCCATTCATCTTCGAGAGCCTCGCGGTCTTCAAGCAGATTTCACAGGCCGACTTCGAGGGCAAAACGAAAATCTACGCCGACCCCGAGTTCCGCGCGATGTTCAAGGCCAAGACCGGGATCAACTCGGCGGGCCGCTTCGCCGACCGATGGGAGCGTAGCTGGGTCTCGCACTATCCAGGCCGCCCGGAGCTCGAGGAAAGCAACCTCGCCGAACTCGCGCGCGAGCGCGGCGTCGATCCGATCGACCTGATGCTCGACATCGGGCTCGAAACCAAACTCGAAGCGCGCTTCCGGATGGCACTGTTCAACTACGAGGAAGACGAAGTAATCGCGCTGCTCAACGGCAAGGGCACGGTGGTCGGGCTTTCCGATGCAGGCGCGCATGCGAGTCAGCTTTGCGACGCATGCTTCTCGACCTACCTGATGGGCCACTGGGTGCGCGAGCGCAAGGCGATTCCGATCGAACGCGCGGTGTGGATGCTGACGGCGCGGCCGGCGGAAGTCTTCGCGCTGAGCGACCGCGGGCGGCTCGTACCGGGATTGGCGGGCGACGTGGTGGTGTTCGACGCGGACAAAATCGGATGCTCGCGGCTCCGCCGGGTTAACGATCTTCCGTCGGGCGCGGACCGGCTGGTCGCCGACGCATACGGTATCGACGCGGTGATCGTCAACGGCAAGGTCATCCGCGAACACGGACGCGACACGGTCGCGCCGGACGGGCCGCTGCCCGGCCGCCTGCTGCGTCACGGACGCGCGTCGGCGTGACGAAACGGATCGGCAACGCCGAAACATCATTGTTGCGAAGAAATATCAGCGGCGACATGTGACAATGGTGAAACAATCGGCGGGCCGCGAGTCGCGGTCCGCCGATTCCATATACTGATGTTTTCACCTTCCTACGCTTCGCTCGCGCCGCTCGACGCGATCCTGAACGCGACGGCAGCGATTCTGCTGATGGCGGGATATATCGCGATTCGCCGCCATCAAGTGCATATCCATCGCGCGTGCATGATCGGCGCATTCACCGTGTCGGTGGCTTTCTTCATCTCCTACTGCATTTACCACTACCACGTCGGCGACGTGCGTTTCGGCGGCCAGGGTTTGATCCGGCCCGTTTATTTCAGCATCCTCTCCACGCACATCGTGCTCGCGGTAGTGATCGTGCCGCTCGCCTTGATCACGCTCGGCCGCGCGCTGCGCGGCCGCTTCGCACGGCATCGTCGAATCGCGCGCTGGACGTGGCCGATCTGGATGTACGTGTCGGTGACGGGCGTGGTCGTCTATCTGATGGTGTACCTGCTGTACCCGCATCTGCCGCCCGCGGCGGCGACAGCGGCGGCCGCGCGCGATGCGCGCGCGGCGGCCGCCGAGCGCGAGCGCGCGGTTCTGAGCCGCACGCTTTCCGCAGCTTCGCGTTGCCCCCCTCACCTGCCCTCTCCCCCAAAGGGGGCGGGCATGAAAGAAGAGGCTTACAGGAACGGGCGCGGCGCCGAAGGCGCCGCGCCCGTTCGCGTAACACATCGACGATGTCGTGCTAGCTCTTCAGGAACTCCGTCACCACCTTGTCGAACTCGGCTGGCTGCTCGTACATCACCATATGCCCGGCTTCCTTGATCAGATGCACGCGGCTGTTGCGGATGTATTTCTTGAACTCGCGCGCATACGCGGGCGGGATCACCTTGTCTGACTCGCCCCACAGCAGCAGCGTCGGCGCGGCGATCCGGTAGGCGCGCTTTTTGAGCCCGCGATCCGGAATCGGCCAGAGAAACTTGCTCGCCGCCGAAAAACGTCTGGTGCGCTCGACGTACATCGCGGTCAGCAGTTCCTGGTCGTCCCACGGCATCGCGATCATCATCTGCGCCAGCGGCGACTTGGGATCGTGAAACAGCATCGCCGGCAGGTCGTCCAGGTCGGCGGAGAACAGAGTCGGGGATCGGATCGTTTTCGAGCCAGAAGCCGGCCGCTCCGACCAGCACCAGCTTCTTCGCCCGCCGGGTGTCGAGCGCCGCGACTTCCGCCGCCAGCATCCCGCCCATCGAGTGGCCGATAATATTGGCGCTCGGAATCTTCAGCTCGTCCATCAGCTCATGATAAAACAGCGCCGCGTCGATCACGTCGTCGATATGCTCGCCGCCGGTCGATTCGCCATAGCCCGGCAGATGCGGCGCGTAAACCGTGAAGTTGCGTCCGAGATCTTCGAGGAACGGGTCGGCTCCGGTGAGTCCGCCCGCGCCATGGAGAAACAGCAGCGGCTCGCCCTTGCCAGTGACTTCCATCTCGACGGAAAACTTGCCGTCGCACAATTTCTGATGTGTTTTCATTATTTCACTTTTTTTTCACTATTTCGCTATTTCACGGAACTTCTGACTTCCGATGCGCTCGGCCGCTGTGTCTTGCCGTTGGTCTTTGGCGCGTCGAACCAAATTGGCGCCGGCACCGCCATCTCATTGGCCGGCAGCCGCGTGGGCGACCACTTGTCCTCGAAGCCGGTCCATAGGTCGCGCAGATGCGGCATCACCTCGCGCGCGAACAGGTCGGTGCTCTTGCGCACCAACTCGGGCGGCATCGAGCCAATCTGCTGAAGGATCATCAGGTGGCCGCAATTCAGCGTCTTGAGCGCCTCACGCAGACGATCGCGCACGGTCGCCGGCGAGCCGGCGATCACGTAGCCGTCGTCGATGAAGTCTTTCCACTTGAGGCCCTCGCGGGTGATCGAGGCGTTCTTGCTGATCTGGCCGGTCAGCCCCGCTTTGATCGTGCTGGGCGTGCGGTAGCCCGGCGCGTCGGCGAAGCCGGGATAGACGTGCAGGCAGCGGTTGTAGAAGTAATCCATGTGCGGAGCGTAGTCGCGCTCGGCCTGCTCGTCGGTCTCCGAGACCGCAACCACCTGGGCGAAGCCGAGGCTGTAGGGATTGAGCTCCTTGCCCTTCTTCGCCATCACATTCCAGTAACCATCGGCGACTTTCTTGCCGGCCTTGTAGCCGAAAAACGACAGGAACGAGTACTGGTAGTCGTGATCGGCGACGAAGTCCCAGGTCTCGACCGAGCCGCCGCCGGGAATCCAGACCGGCGGATGGGGCTGCTGGAGCGGCTTGGGCCACAGGTTGACGTAACGCAGCTTGGTGAATTTGCCGTTGAAGGAGAACTGATCGTTTTCCTTCCACGCGCGGATAATCAGGTCGTGGGCCTCGAAGTACTTCTCGCGCAGCGTGGCCGGAATCTCGCCGTAGCAAAAGTTGGTGTCCATCGAGGTGCCGACCGGAAATCCGGCCACCAGGCGCCCGCCGCTCAGCACGTCGAGCATCGCGAATTCTTCGGCCACCCGCACGGGCGGGTTGTAGAGCGCGATCGAGTTGCCGAGCACGACCAGGTTGGCGTTGCGCGTGCGCCGGGTCAGCGCCGCCGCCATGATGTTCGGCGACGGCATCAGGCCGTAGGCGTTCTGATGATGCTCGTTGACGCCTAGGCCATCGAAGCCCATGTGGTCGGCGAACTCGAGCTGGTCGAGGTAGTCATTGTACAGCCGATGGCCGACCTTGGGGTCGTAGAGGTCGCGCGGAATGTCGACCCACACGCTATGGTACTTCTGCTTGAAGTCGTCGGGCAGGAAACGGTAGGGCATCAGGTGAAACCACGTAAATTTCATCAGCCAATCTCCTTTGGCAAACCGATTTTCGGTCTAATCATCCAACTAATCATTCCAACTAATCATTCAACCGCGGAGGCGCTTCGATACGCCTGCATCGCGCGCTCCTCTGCTCCGTCATGCTGATCCGCGAAAGCTCCACCGCGCGAGTTCTTGACGCTTCGCCGGCCGTGCGCGGGCGGTGCTGACGGTTTGATTGCGCCGGCCTTTGAGCGGCGCGGCCGCGTGGCGGCGGCGGCCTCGGCGGCGGCCAGCTGGAATTCGAAGGTTTCCTCGAGCAGCCGCGACGCTTCGAGCCCGGTAATGTCGCGAAAGATTTTCACATCGTCCATCAGCAGGAACGCGCCGTTGAGCGCGGCCCATATTACAGTCGCCGTGCGCGTGGCCTCCGCGTTGGAGGTGCGTGCGCCGGTGGCGCTCAACCAGCGCTTGACCGAATCGCGATAAAGGTTGAAGCATTCGCGCCCGAGCCGTCTGACCTGCTCGAAATGTTCCAACTCCGCCTCGCGCGAGAGGCGCAGCGACAGTTTGCTGAACGTGACCGAGAGCTGGGCGAGGAACAATCCGCGCGACTCCCGCAGATAGTCGAAGTAGGCGTGGCCAATCGCGCGCAACTCATCGAGCGGCTTTAGCTCGCGCGCATGGATTTCCAGGTAGCGCGTGCGCAGCCCGCCAATTCGCTCGGCCATCAGGCTGACGAAGAGATCGTCGCGCGAAGAGAAGTAGAGATAGATGGTGCCGACGGCGACCTCGGCCTGGCGCGCGACTATCTCGACCGTGGCGCCGTCGACGCCGTGAGCGGCAAAGACCTGGGCGGCGGCGGCGAGGATAGTCTCGCGCCGCGCAAGGCGCTCGCGTTCCTTGCGCTCGCGCACGCTCATGCTGGCTGATGAATCTTCATTCAGTTTCTGAAGCCGACCACTAGCGCCAAAGCATCCGTATGTCAAACGGTCGAATTCTGGCGACGGAGCACCGTCCGCTCTTTACTCCCAGGAGGAATGCGGGCAGAGTCGCGCTTGGTTCTACCGGTTAGGGGCTGATCGTTTCCGAACAAAAAGGGGGCGTATCATGGCGGACCAGCAGGTGACCACGACTCGGGGCGCCACCCTCGCGACCGCAGTTCTCAAGGAATCCGCCATCCAAGACTTCAAGGCCGGCCTCACCGGCGCGCTGCTCCGCCCCGCGGAGGCGGGCTATGACGACGCGCGCAAGATCTGGAACGGCATGATCGACAAACGGCCCGCGCTGATTGCGCGCTGCCGTGGCGTTGCCGATGTCATCAACTCCGTCCGCTTCGCTCGCACGCACGATCTTCTGTTGGCGGTGCGCGGTGGAGGCCACAACCTGGCCGGCAATGCGGTATGCGACGGCGGCCTGATGATCGATCTGTCGCCAATGAAAGGCGTGCGCGTCGATCCTGCGCTCCGCATGGCTTCGGCCCAGACCGGACTTACCTGGGGAGAGTTCGACCACGAGACCCAAGCCTTCGGCCTGGCCGTCACCGGGGGACAGATCTCCACCACCGGTATCGCTGGCCTTACGCTCGGCGGCGGATGGGGCTACCTGGCGCGCCAGCACGGCCTCGCCTCCGACAACCTTCGCTCACTCGATCTCGTCACGGCCGACGGCGAACTCATCACCGCCAGCGCCGCCGAGCATGCGGACCTCTTTTGGGGCGTGCGGGGTGGCGGCGGAAATTTTGGCGTCGCCACCTCATTTGAGTATCAACTCCATCCGGTCGGCCCGGTGCTGGCGGGAATCGTGGCTTACCCCGTCGCCAAGGCAACCGAGGTCCTGAGATGCTTCAGCGAGGTCACCAGTGCGGCGCCCGATGAACTGGCATCCGGGATCATTATTGTCACGTTTCCGGACGGCACTCCGGTGGTGGCGATGGTCGTTTGCTACAGCGGGCCGAGTGAGAAAGGGGAGCGGGTCCTGAAACCGCTGAGAACCATCGGTTCGCCGCTGATGGATCAGGTCAACTCGATGCCCTACACGTCGGCGCAGAAGCTGATCGACGGCTTTTATCCTCCGGGACTCCAGAATTACTGGAAGTCGAGCTTCCTGAAGAAAGTCAGCGACGAGGCTATAGACACGATAGTGGCGCACTGCGCCGAGCGGCCCGCGCCGACGTGCCATGGGCTTATCGAACATCAACTGGGCGGCGCGGTGAGCCGCATCGGCCGCGACGCAACCGCGTTCAATCATCGAGACGTGCAATACAGCTTTATGAGTATTGGGGTTTGCGCCACTGCGGCCGAGGTCCCGAGTTGCATGCGCTGGGTGCGCGAGTTCTGGTCAGCGATGCAACCGTATTCGACCGGCAGTGTGTACGTTAACTATCTCGGCCAGGAGGCGGACGAGGGCGCCGAGCGGATTAAGGCCGCCTATGGTCCCGAGAAGTACCAACGGCTGGCGGCGCTGAAAAGCAAATACGATCCAACCAACCTATTCCGGCTTAACCAGAACATCAGGCCGGCTCTGGCCATTTGAATCGGCGCTGCCGGCGCGCGCTCAGCGATGGAATTCCTCCAGCTTGCTGATGTCGAATAGCTTGTCGACGTGGTTGACGTCGGCGTCGGGGAAGCCAGCGCCGAACGCGGGAAAGATCGTGGCGCGCTTGTTGCCGTAGTCAATCGCGACCAGCCCCTGGAGCCCGGTCGCCTGCACGCCGTGGTTGAGCTCGGCAAAGTGCTGGTAATCCTCACTCCAGCGGAACGTATAGGTGAGTGACTTGAACAGGTTCTGCTGGCGGTCGAACATCAGCGCCATCCACGGATGATAGTCCTCGGTGTCCCAGAACATGATCACGCTGCTGTAGGGATGATGCGGTTCTTTAGGCGTGCGTTCGATCACCGCGAAGCGGCGCATCGACCATACGTCGTCGGGCGCGATGCCGTTCGGACCGTAGTAACGCGGATAGTCGTACTTGGAATCCATCACGCACAGGAGGTTGCGCCAGCCGAGGAACTTGAAGTTCCAGCGCACGGGGCGGGCGGAAAAGGTGTTGAAGTCCTCCTCGGTCTGCTCGGTTCCGACCAGGGAGTCCGATTTGACCTCGACCGAGACGCGGCGCACGCGCCGCGATTGCGGATCGTAGGCCCACGCGTCATCGCTGCGGTACGGATCGTTGTAGCGATAGGTGATGAACACCTGGCCGCGCACGTCGTAGGGCTCGAAGAAGCCCTCGAATTCTTTCCAGAAAAATTCCTTGGCGCCGGGCACCGGCAAAACTCCGCCCTCGGCAGCGCGCTGCGCCAGGTGGCTATAGTAGGTACGCTGGTAGAAGCTGCTCAGCGTCTTGACGAAGCTGCCGCCGCCGCCGAAGTACTTGGCCGCATCGGTCGGCATCGTGCTCTTGAAATGCTGCCCGCCGGTCCAGGTAACCGGCGGCGACTCGATCAAGTTGGGCGCGGAGCCATCGTGGTTGCCGCCGAAGCGATCAAAGATGAACATGAAATTCAGATCGAACGGCCCGTAATTCTGCCAGCGGTACTCGAAATTCCAAACCGCCTTTTGTCCCGATTGCGGATCGGCCGGATTGAGCGACGCGTTGGCGAAAGGCTGGCCGCAGATGTAGTTGTCGATCGTGCCGTCGCTCTTGAGCTTCACTTGCGCCTGGTACTTCTCGGTGCAGTCGGCGTAATCCTTGCGCGGCATGTGGCTGCGCGCGGCCACGATCTCCATCTTGAGCTCGGGGAAGTTGAGCTGGTCGATATAGACGGGAGGGATGAATGGACGCACCCGCCCCAGGTCTTTGGCGGTCAGGACGTCGCCGGGCTTGAAGTCGGGCTTGGCGTTCGCGCTCTCGGTCAGCCATTGCTCCACGGTCTGCCTGGTCGCCGGGGCCCCCTGTGCAGCGGCCGTCGCGGCGAAACCCGCTGCAACGGCGAACGCGAGCGCCGTCACGCGTGCGGCCGCACGAAGATTTTTTGCGACTGCTTGCGCAAAGTCCGGACGCGAACCGATACCACTCATCCACGATGCTCTCGTCACTTAGCCCTTCTCCTTCCAGGCAACCCGATCAAAAACAATTCAATCCCTTTAATCCGTATCGCGCCGCGCGTCCAGCGGAACGCGGCAGAGGGCGCCACCCAGATTGAACCTTTGGGTCTGCCAACTTTTCAAAAAAAATTTACCCAACTGGCACGCTCCCTTCTGGTCCTCTCCTTGTCCCAAGAGAGCTTTGGGTAACTGGCATCGGCTCTTTCGTCCCCTCTCCTTGTCCAAGGAGAGGGTTAGGGAGAGGTGCAATGGTCGCTTTTCGCGATCCGCTCGAAGTGGCTGCGGCGCAGCGGAATTCAGACTGACCTCTCCCACCGCTCGCGATGCTCGCGGCGACCTCTCCTTGGACAAGGAGAGGTTAGAGATGTTTCAATCCGTCTAATCCGGATCGCGCCGCGCGTCCAGCGGAGCGCACCTCGGTTGAAGTTTCGCGCGGCTTTCCGCCTCGTCATCGCGATTATAGAGTGGTGATGCGGCCGAACGCGAATCAACATATATACAGCTCACGGAGATCCCGCGCGCAGGCCTTGTCAGCGACGGCGGCATGATGGAACTTATCGCGAGGAACTTGCCGCGCGCGGCCGCGTGGAGAAACCCAGGTGAAACAGAAGTTGCAGGAAGATCTCAAAGCGTCGATGAAGAGCGGGGATAAGTTGCGCACCATGACGCTGCGCGGCGTGCTGGCCGAAATCACGCGGGTCGAAAAGGACGTCCGGCGCGAGGCCAACGAGACCGAGATCGTCCAGATCATCAAGCGCGAGCGCGCGCGGCGCGACGAGACACTGGGCTTCGCGCGCCAGGGCGGACGCGCCGACCTGGTCGCGCAGAACGAGGAGGAGGCGCGGGTGCTCGACTCCTATCTGCCGGCGGCGCTGGATGAAAACGAGTTGCGCGCGGCGATCGCCGAGCAGGTCGCGGCCGGGGTGAAGCAGATGGGTCCGTTGATGAAGGCGCTCAAAGACCGCTTCGGCGCGCAGCTCGACGGACGGGTGGCGAGCCAGCTGGTCAAGGAAGCGCTCGCGCCCAAGTAACTGGCTAGCTGGTGAGCAGCTTTCCGCAGGAGGCACGCGCGGACATGGCACAGGGCAAAATCGAACCGTTTAAGATCGAGATCTCCGACGACGTGTTGGCCGACCTTCGCGCGCGCCTGGAGCGCACGCGGCTGCCCGACGAAGTGCCGGGCTCGGCGTGGGACTACGGCACCAACCTCGCCTACTTGCGCGAGCTTATCGAGTACTGGCGCACGCGCTACGACTGGCGCGCGCACGAGCGCGCGCTAAATCGCTTCGCGCATTTTCGCGCCGAGGCCGGCGGCGAGGACCTTCACTTCATCCACGAGCGCGGCCGCGGCCCCAATCCCAAGCCGCTGCTGCTGCTACACGGATGGCCGGGGTCGGTGTACGAATTCATGGAGCTGATTCCGCGGCTGACCGATCCGGCGGCGCATGGCGGCGACGCGCGCGACTCGTTTACGGTGGTCGCCCCGTCGCTGCCGGGCTACGGCTTTTCGGCCCATCCGCGCACTCGCGCGATGAACATCCAGGCCATGGCCGACATCATGTTCAAGCTGATGAACGGGGTGCTGGGCTACGATCGCTTCGGCGCGCAGGGCGGAGATTGGGGCGCGGCGATAACCTCGCGCCTGGGCGAGGTCTACCGCCAGCATCTCTACGGCATTCATATCAACATGATCGCGGTGGGCGCGGCCGAAGGGCGCCGCCCGGCCGAGCTCAATGACGCGGAGAAGGTTTTTCTCGGCGACCTCGAGCGCTTTCGCCGCGACGAGACTGGCTATCAATGGATCCAGGGCACCAAGCCGCAGACCCTGGCGTACGCGCTCAACGACTCGCCGGCCGGGCTGGCGGCCTGGATCGTCGAGAAGTTCCGCACCTGGAGCGATTGCCACGGCGACGTCGAGCGCCGCTTCACCAAAGATCAGCTGCTGACCAACGTGATGATCTATTGGGTGACCGGAACGATAAATTCATCGACCCGGCTCTATTACGAGGCGCGCCATCATCCGTGGCATCTGAAGCCCGACACGCGAATCGAGACGCCGACGGCGGTCGCGAATTTCCCCGCCGAGCTGATGCGCCCGCCGCGAAGCTGGGCCGAGCGCGCCTACAATGTCGTGCGCTGGACGGTGATGCCGTCGGGCGGCCATTTCGCCGCGATGGAAGAGCCGGCGCTGCTCGCCGACGACATCCGCGCGTTCTTCCGCGAGCTCAGCTGAAACAATCCTGAGCGGGTTCGATCAGGGAAAGTGGGAGCCGGGATATCCGTACGACGGCGCATAAGGCGTCGCCCCGTAAGGCGTGGCGCCGTAGGAACCATACGGCGCGGCGCCGTAGGGGCTGTAGGGAGTGCCACCGAAGGGGCTACTGAAGGGCGATCCGAAGGGCGAGCCGCCATAGGGCGATCCGTAGGTCGGCGGATAGCCACCGCCGCCCATCCCGAAGCTGCTGCCGCTGCCCATGCCCAGCATGCCCATCATGCCGATCAGCGGCACAATCGCGGTCAACCCGCTGGCGCCGCCTCCCGGCTGAGCCTGCTGCATGTACTGCTGCTGCTGTTGCGCCTGTTGCGCCTGATCCTGGTAGCTCTGCACACTGCCGAGTTCGTTGCCTGAAGATCCGGAGGCGCCAGCATTACCGCTCGAACCATAGGCGCCGCCCGACGCGCCACTCTGCGATGCAGCCGGAGCCGGCGCCGAGCCGCTCGTGCCGGAGGCCAACTCGGGCCGCACCGCGATCCGGTTGATCACGGGAGCATTGGGGTTATGCAAATATCGGCGCGCCTTGTCGGCAGCATCCTGCCTGCCGAAGTCGCTCGCCACGAAGCCGTAGAGGACGACCTGCTGATTGCCGCTGCTGTCGGCCAGCACTTGTCCGCCGACCAGCGGAAGACGATGGCTCTGTAGATAGCTGGTGAGCCTACCGCTCTGCGAGGTGTCGTTGGTATAGCCCGGCGGGACCGAGCCGCCGTCGGGGGGATCATTCGCGCCACTCGGAGCGGCAGCGGCGGCGGCGCTGGCGGAGCTGTAATAACTGCTCGACGAGGACCCGTTGGAGGAATAGCCGTTGCTGGAGGAAAAGCTCGTCAGCGGCGTCCCCGCGCCATACGAAAATCCGCTCGTGGATGAAGTGCTCGACGTCGGTATCGTCATGCACGCCGACATCGCCATCGCACCGAGGCTGCACAAAATCATGGCGGCGATCCGCGCGATACGCGTCATATGATCAATCATATCCCCGCGCCGAAATTTCGCAAACAGGCGCAATCCGCCTCGGCAGCGCGTCAATCTGCTCGGAACTTGCGCGAATTTGGATGGCCGCCGCGCACCGTGCTAGCCTCGGCCCTGCGGGGAGAGAAAGCGATGGGCCCGGTTCAGCATTTGATGCGCTCGTACACGTGGACGGCAATCGCTGGCGCGCTGTTGCTCGCTGCCTGCGCGGGCGCGGCGGCCGGATGCTTCGACAAGCGCCCGACCCAAGTGATAGTGACGCAGGTCGCGCCCGCTATCCATCCCGCCAAACCTCCTGACTGCGACATGCCGGTGCTCACGGAAGAGCCGACCGCAGGCTACCAGCAGATCGCTATCGTCGAGGCCTGGGCCGACGTCAACGAGGACCCGGCCAAGGTGGTGCCTGAACTCAAGCGTCAGGCATGCGCAACCGGCGCCGAGGCGCTGTTGATCGTCAGCGGCAAGAAGCAGGACATACATACGCAGCTCTACGGAGTGACGCCCAACGAGAGCGAAACCCAGGTCACCTCGGAAAATCGTACTCCAAACCAGGCTGGAGATTACATCAACAAGATGCAGTACAAGCCTAAGTTAGGAGAGGAAGGGCATACCGGCTATTACGTCGACGCGGTCGCGATCGATTACGCATCCGGCGCCAACACCGCCGCGACGGGTCAGCCGTCCAAACCGTAGCGCGCACGAGCCGAGTGCCCGCGCGGCGCTTTTACTGGGCCGACGCCGACGTGACGTTGAATCTGAGCAGCTCGACCCGATCCATCTCAGGGCCGTTGGGACCGCCTTCCAGCGTAACCGTCCTTATCAGGCCGACGTTGGGCGCGTACCAATCGAGATAGGTGAGCTGGAGCTGCTGTTTCTTGCGCGCGTACATCCCACCCTCATACTTGGCCTGCGTCTCGATACGGATGCAATTGTTGAAGCGGCCAGCCGGCGTTTCGATCTCCTTGGTCTCGACAAAAGTGTGATGGCTTTGGTTGATGTTGAAGGACCCGGAGAGATTTCCGTAGGGGAAAATGACGTTGGTCCAGTTCAGATTTGGCGCGAGCTGCAGCGGCAGAAACTGCGCCTCTTCCGAGCGTCCCCACGACGGCGCCAGGATGGTTTTCTGGTCGTAGTCGAGCGCGGATAGCCGCGCGATGTAGCCGTCCTTGGCGTAGTAGACCAGCGGGCGAATACCGCCTCGCTCAAGGCTGTACGTCTCGTCCACCACCGAGCCTGTGATCTTCAGGGCAGGGACATATTTAACACCGATCACCCGGTCAGTGATCTGGTACTGCGTTCCCTGGCTCTTGGCGACGATCTGGTAGGTCCAGGTCGAGTTCGGCGTCAATGGAAAATAATTGGTTCCCGATCCGATATTGCCGGTCTTGCAACCTTCAAGCGATGCTATCGCCATCCCGATCGCCAGTACCCAACCAACTATTCGGCTCATCGCCGGACTGCCCTCCTTGAAAATAGAGGCCGCGCCCGCTGAGCGTACATAAAGCCTCGGAGTGTTGGCAAGCAGTGCGAACGCGGTCAGCACCGAAGCGCCTTCGCCGATCGAAATCGGGCGGATGCGGCCGCTTTACTCCCACGATGCCGTCGCAGTAGAGATGGCCAAGGAGAGCCGCCGATGCCAAACCATGTGAAAGCAAAAAAAGTCAATGTTTGCCTGACCTTCGACTTCGACGCGATCTCGGTCTGGATCGGCAATTTCCACGCCTCCTCGCCGAGCGCGATCTCGCGCGGCGAATTTGGCGTGGTCGGCACCAGGCGGCTGCTCGATCTGCTGCGCGAGTGGAAAATCCCCTCGACCTGGTTCGTCCCCGGCCATACCGCCGACACCTATCCCGAGGCGGTCGCGCAAATCGCCGCCGCGGGCCACGAAATTGGCCATCACGGCTATCGCCACGAGCGTCTCGGCTCGCCCGAAGAGGAGATACGCGACTTCGACATGGCAATAGCGTCGCTGAAAAAGATCACCGGCCAGACCCCGGTCGGGTACCGATCGCCGGCCGCCGGGCTCACGCCGCGCACGCTCGAATTGCTCGTCAGTCACGGGATGCTCTACGACAGCAGCATGATGGGCGACGACTTCACCCCGTACTACTGCAGGGTCGGCGACCAGGCCCCGAAGGACAGCGCTTTCATCTTTGGCCGACCGACCGAGGTCGTGGAATTACCGTTTACCTGGGGGCTCGACGACTTTATCGCCTTCGAGCACGTCTGGACCCGCAACGGCATCAACCCCGGAAACGCCTCGCCGTCGCGGATCTACGAGATCTGGGCGGGCGACTTCGACTACCTCTACGACCGGCTCGGCGAGGGCACCTACATCCTGACGCTGCATCCGCAATGTATCGGCCGCGGCCATCGCCTGCTGATGCTCGAGCGGCTGATGGAGCATATTCGCAGCCGCGATGGAATTACGTTCAAGACGATGCGCGAGGTCGCGGGCGAGTTCAGACGATCCTGTCCGCCGAACAATCGCATCTGACCGCCCGCCCGCGCCTGGACCTGACCGCCCGCTCGCACCTCGGCGGAGGGCGCGCTCAAATCCAATCTACCGTGGGCTGCGTATTTATGGATGACGATTCGCCGCGGCGCGGCGGAACTGGCGTCAAGGAACTTGCAAGACCGCCGCGGTGTTATCGCATGAGGATGGGTTAACGGGCCGGGCGTGCCTCACTGCAATGGGGAGGCAACTGCGACTATAAAATGGGGATCTGGCCGCGCGTTGGCTTTTCCCCGGCGCAAGCGCCGCGATTAGTGCAATTAGTGTAAGTGGGCCGAGGACGCCCGGCCCTTTTCTCCGCCGCCCCCTTTCGAGCGCGCGGCCGCGACGCGACGACCTCTTACTTCGGGGTTACTTCGGGCGGCGTGATTTTTCGCCGGCCGCCAGATGAAGCTCGGCGATCGGATTCAGTCCAACCGTCCAGTTGACGTTGCGCTTGAAGACTTCCATGTCGTGGCCGGGAACCACGCGCGGCAGTTTGTCGCCGATGATCCTGCTCATCTTCTCGAACACCTGCATCACGTTCCACGGATTTCCCTGGATATAGCCCGGCGGCCACATCTTCTCGAGATTCGAGTACCAGTACACGCAATCGCCCGCCGCGATATGCGGGCCCGAAGAGGTTTCGATCTCCACCCACTGCGAACCGAAGGTGTGCGATTGCGCGGCCAGCCGGCAGGTGATGCCGGGGGCGACTTCGCGGTCGCCGTCGAGCAAGGTCACGCGGCCCGCGGCGATCGCCTCGTCAAAGCGGTCGAAGTTCTCCCAGTTAATTGACGAGAGCGCCCACGAGCCGGGTCCCGCGGTCTTGATTAGCTCGCCGCGCCGCAGCCGCGTCCAGCCCTCGTACTCCTCGCGCTGGACGAAGACCTTGGCCTTGGGAAAAGCGACCACGTTGCCCGCATGGTCGGCATGCATGTGGGTCAGGATGACCGTGTCGACTTCCTCGGGACGAAACCCGATCTTGCCGAGCACGACGCCGGGCCATTCGATATCCGTGAACATCCCGGAGAGCTTGTCCTCGGCCGAGGCAAAGCCGCTCTCGCCGAATCCGGTGTCGATCGCGATCACCCGCCGCTCCCGGGTGCCCGGCGCCGAAACCACCAGCGTGTAGAGCATCGGAATTTCGAACGTCCCGGTGTTGCTCGCGATCGGCGACCCGCCCATGAAGTCGCCCGACACCTTGGTGCGCGCATACCCAAGAACCCAGATGGAGTAGTCAGCGGCCATCGAAATTTCTCCCAACGCTGAAGCGCCTGCGCGTCGCAATCCAGGAATCGTAACGCGACGTTCTCGTTTTCACGCCGAGAACTCGACCACCGCGGCGCCGCTGCCCCAGATCGAGCCATAGCCCAATACTTTGCCCGAAATTTTGCGATTGACGCGCCCGGATCCGATCGCGCCCATCAGCCAGTAGTAACTTTTGAATTGCATGTCGGCGCCGGTCTTCGCCGCATACTCGGGCACCAGGTCCATCGCGTCCACGACTTTTCCGGCGGCCATCAGATCGAGCAGCTTGCGGTTCTCCGCGTCGTCCTGTTCGGTGACGATCCGGTCTTCGTCGTCGGTAATCTCGCGGGTGAAGTAATGGCCGGAAAGCCCCGTCGAGGCGACCACCACCGCGCGCCGGCCGAGCGCACGCACCGCGTCGGCGGCGGCCTGGCCGAGCTTCAACTCCTCGTCGCGTCCCGAATAGATGTTGCACGAGACGCAGACGACGGGAATTTCATTCCTCGGGTTGAGAAAGTTAAGCGCCACCAGTGTGCCGGTGTCGACCGGAAAGCCTTCGTAGTCCACCGGACGCACCTGGAGGCCGGCGGCCGTGCCGAGATCGATCGTCCTGCGCGCGAGTTCGAGGTCGGTGCGAAAGTCGTACGGCAAATTGCCGAGATCGTACCAGTTCTCGTCGACGTGCAGCCCTGTCGGATTCGGCCGCGCCTGGATTAGGTGGCCGAGCACGGAAACCCACTGCGTGCTGAAAATCACCAGCACGTCGGGCCGCGCCTCCTGCGTGTTGGCGCCGGCCACGCGGCAGGCGTCGCGCAGCTCGCGGCGGCTCGCCGATTCCGTCGGCAGCATCACGTGCGGCATGCCCGGCATTATGTAGCCCTTGACGATTTGGCCCTCAGGCATGGACTTCCGCTCCCGCGCCATTGACCTCTGCCGAGAGGTCCCACTCGACCACCGCGTTGCCGGTCGCGATTACGCTCCAGTAGCCGTGCACGCGCGCCGGAACCTTCGGGAACCCCATCGCGGCGAGCATCCAGAAGAGCCCACCCGACTTGACCTCAGCGCCGGTCTTCTCGATGAACTCGGGCAGCACGCTCAGCAGCTCGTCCATTTTGCCCTCGCGCATCAGGCGCAGCACGCGCATGTCCCACAGATAGTTGGCGTGGCTGAAGACGTGCTCTTTGCTCATATCTTCGGGCAGATTGGGATCGGGTTCGCGATCGAAATGAAAATGCGAGAGCGTATTGCTCGCGGCCAGCACGGCGCGGCGCCCGGTCTTCTCGATCGCGCGGCGCGTTGCCCGTCCCAGCTTGTACATCTCCTCGATCCCGACGCCGAGCGAGAAGTAGTAGGGCGAATTGTTCGCCGACAGGCTCAGAATCGGTATATCCCAGCCGGGATTGAGCATATGCGAAGTGACTATCGTGCCGTAGTCGAGGCGGAAGTTCGGATTGGTCATCTTGCGCGCGATGAGGCCCTCGGCGCGCGCCTCATCGTAGACCGCATCCGCCAGCTCGACGTCGATCGCGGTGTCGAAGTTGTAGCGAAAGAGGTGCGGAAAGATCGGATCGACCGAGAGACCCTTGAGCCGCGGCACGCGGGTGACGTGATGGCCGACGAGCGTCATCCAGTGCGGCGTATGGACGATAATCACGTCGGGTTTGAGCTGTTTGATCTTTTCGCGGCAGTTGTCGTAGGCCCAACGCAGAACCTCCCATCCGCCGCTGGAGCGCGGG
The DNA here is from genome assembly GCA_963771325.1 of uncultured delta proteobacterium. Classification (GTDB taxonomy): domain Bacteria; phylum Desulfobacterota; class Binatia; order Binatales; family Binataceae; genus JAKAVN01. The sequence goes on from CAVYTJ010000004.1 coordinate 163,544, forward strand.
ATGTTCTGCGGCGGATTTTCGCCATAGACCAGGTGCGGGGGATGGGGTGCGATAAAGCCACAGACGATCGATCCTTTACCAGCCATGCCAGACACCCTCCGATTCGGTTTTGCCGCCGCGCCGACGTGAAACTCAACTCCGGCGAACGCGGGCAGCCGCGAGTTTACTCCCACGCGGCCTCATCTTGAAATCGATTCGATTGTAATCGATTCCGGCCGCGCGATCTGTGGCAAACGCGGAATCTCTCTAGCGCCGGCGGCGGAATTTGGGCAGCGTCACCTCGGGCGTCACGTCGTCGAACGCCACTTCAACCGCAATCCCGAGCGCCATCTCGTCGGGCTTGATGTCGGTCACCCACGAGACCATCCGCACGCCCTCTTCCAGTTCGATCACCGCCGGCGCATAGGGCACCAGCGGCGCGAACTGCGGCACAAAGGGCTGCGCGGCCACGGTCCACGAAAACACCGTGCCCCTGCCCGAGGACCGCGCCCATTCGAATTTGAACGATCCGCACTTCGCACACATGTCGCGCGGGATATGCCGCCACGCCGCACAATCGATGCATCGCTGAAAGCGCAACTCGTGCGCCTGGCAGAACTTGTAGAACTCCGCCGCGAACCCGCGCATCTTCGGCAGCGGCAGCTTGTATTCGCTTTGCGTCCCGGCCGCCATCGCTACCTCCTCAGAATCGCCAATCCGCCGTCGCCAAAGTCGCCCCATCCTGTCACCAACCCGACCTCGGCGTCCTTGACCTGGCGCTCGCCGCATTCGCGGCGCAACTGGCGCGTGGCCTCGACGATATGATTGATACCCCAGACGTGGGCCTCGGAATGGAGCCCGCCGTGCGTGTTGATCGGTAACTCGCCGCCCAGTCCGATCCGCTCGGCCGTGATGAAGTCTTTGACCTCGCCGCGTTTGCACAGACCCAGCGCCTCGATCTGGAGCATCACGACGTAAGTGAAGCAGTCGTAGATTTCAGCGAAGTCGAGGTCCTTGGGCGTAACGCCCGCCATCCGGAACGCCTTGGGCGCGGCGAAAGTCAGCCCGATAACGAACGGGTCGGGACGCGCCGGAATATCGTCGGCGGGATACGGATGGCCCTCGGCGACGCCGGAGATATAGACCGGCGGGCGGCGCAGGTCGCGCGCGCGCTCGGGCGAGGTGACGATCACGGCGCCGGCGGCGTCGGTCTCCAAACAGCAATCGTAGAGCCGAAACGGATACGAGACCCATCGCGACTTGAGATAGTCATCCATGGTGAGCGGACGGCCGCGCATGAAGGCCTGCGGGTTGAGCTGGGCGTGCTTGCGCGAAGTGACCGCGATCGTGCCCATCGTTTCGAACGGCGTACCGTAGAGTTCCATGTGGCGGGTCGCAAGCCACGCGTACCATTGCACGGGCGCGACCGCCCCGTAGGGTAAATAGTATGCGCCGATAGTTCCGGCGAGCGGCCCCGGCGGCGCTGAACCGCTACCGCCCTGCCCGCCCGTGCTCACGCGCATCACCGAGTAACCGTTCCATCCGCACGGCACGAGCACGCATTCGGCGACGCCGAACGCGACCGCCATCGCGGCGCTTTGCAGCGCGACCACCGGGCTCGCGCCTCCCATCTGCACGTATGCGGAGTAGCGCAGGTCCTCGATTCCCAAATTGGCCGCGAAATGTTCGGCCGAGGCGCCGAGCGGCGGCCCGACGATGCCATCGATGTCATGCGGCTTGAGTCCGGCATCCTCGAGCGCCCTGGCCGAGGCTTCGAGCATCAGCTGTAGTTCGGTCTTGCCCGAGCCGCGCGTGAACGCGCTCTCACCCACGCCGGCGATGCACGCTTTGTCTTTCAGTGACTCCATTTTTTCACCAACACAGCGACGCGGCTCCGCTGCTCGAATAGCTATTCCGTCTAGTAGATCACCTTCGATTCCATCAGCGCGGCGATCTCTTCCTTCGAGAGGCCGAGGATGCCGTTGAAGACCTCGAAGTTGTGCTGTCCCAGGTCCGGCGGCGGGTTGTAGTTGAACCGCGGCACGTTCCCGAGCTTCGCCGGAATTCCCGGCATTACGCGTTTGCCGGCCGTGTGATGGTCAAGTTCCCACCAGTAGCCCCATTCCCATAGATGGCGGTCCTGATGAATCTCGACGCTGTCGAGCACCGGCCCGGCCGGGACGCCGGCGCGCTGAAGGCGTTCGGCGAGCTCGATATGCTGATGGCCGCGCGTCCATTCGGACAAATGCGCGTCGAGTGCGTCGCTATTCTGCCAGCGCGCGATTTGATCGGCGAATTTCGTCTCGCGCGCCCACGTGGGATTACCCATTACCTCGCACAGCGCGCGCCATTCGGCGTCATTGCCTACTGCGATAGCTATCCACTTGTCGTCGCCCGCGCACGGATAGGTATTGTGCGGCGCCATCACGTCGTCGCGATTGGCCCATTGCCGGCGGTCGCGCCCGTTCATGAAGTAGTCCATGTACCACTCGGGCGTTTCGCCGATCACAGTCTCGCCCATGCTCGCGTCGAGCCATTGGCCGTCGCCGGTGCGATCGCGATGGCGCAGCGCGGCGAGCAGATGAAATACTACCGCAGTGGCGATTGCGTAGTCGGGCCAGGTGCCGCCGGTATGGCGCGGCTCTCCGCCGGGATAGCCCTGCGCGTCGAAGGTGCCGATGAACGAGCAGGCCATCGGACCCCATCCGACCCAATCGGCGGGCTCGGTTCCGGTTTTGCCCAACAGCGAGACCGAGATCAGAATGATGTCGCGTTTAACCGCGCGCAGTTCTTCGTAACTGAGCCCGAGCCGGCGCGAGAGCGGCCGCGGGTAACACTCCAGCACGAAATCGCTCTGCTTGACGAGTTCGTAGGCGAGTTCCTTGCCACGCGGCGTCCTGATGTTGAGGTTGATCGATTTCTTGCCGTAATTGAGCGTGTGGTAGCCGCCATTGCGGTTCACGCCGGCTTGACCGTCCGCCATGAAAGCCGGATTGAGCCGCATGAAATCCAGGTAGACCTGGGATTCAATCTTGATGACTTCGGCGCCCATCGCGGCGAGCCACAGACCGGTTTGCGGCCCGTTGATGATCCAGCTGAAATCGGTGACCCGGATTCCTTCGAGCGGCAGACGCGCCATCGCTCTTCCCTCCGCGAGTCAAATCACGCCGGCGGCGCGAAGTTTTGCGAGTTCCTCGCCCGAATATCCGAGCCGCCCGCACAGGATCTCTTCGTTATGCTCGCCGAGCATCGGTGCACGGCGCGCGATTGGCGGCGTCGCGGTCAACCGTACCAACGGTCCCGGATAGCGGAAACGGCCGGCGACCGGATGATCGATCTCGACGAAGGCGTTGCGCGCGCGCAGATGCGGATGCTCGGCCGCCTGCGCGACAGTCAAGACGGGGCCTATCGGCAGTCCGATTTTCTGCCCCTCGCGCACCAGCCAATCCATGTCGTGCTTGAGGAGCTCCTGCTGGATCAACGGCCGCACGACGTCGTCGTACTCGGCACGTGCCGCGGTGTCCTTGAACAGGTCGGTTTCCAGCGCCTCGGGATGGCCGAGCAGTACCTTGAGCGCCTCGAAGTGCGAGTCCACCACCCACAGCACGTAAACGTACCCGTCACGGCATCGCGACGGCTCCAGCCCGGCCTTGGCATTGGCGCGCAGCCGGCTGTACGGCATCCCAGCGTAGCTGTACACGACCATCTCGACCTTCGCGGTATTGACCACCGCCTGCCAGCATGCGACGTCGACCCATTGGCCGGCGCCGGTGGCCTCGCGATGCATCAGCGCCATCATCGTCGCCGCCGCCGCCGTGGTCGCGCCCATCATGTCGGCCTGGCGCCCGGGCGCGCGCAGCGGATTCTCGCTCGCCGAATCGTTGATCAGAGTCGGCGTGTTGTAGCCGGTGAGGCTCATCGCCCATTCGATCAGGTCCGAGCCCTTCCATCCGGCATACGGGCCGCTTTGTCCGAACGGCGTCACCGAGGTGACGATCAACCTCGGATTGAGCGCGTGCAGCGTCTCGTAGCCGAGTCCGAGGGTTTCCAGGTGGCCGGGCGGATGGTTTTCGATCAGGACGTCGGCCTCGCGCACCAGGCGCTTGAAGATTTCCGAGCCGTTCGCCGTCGCCGGATCGAGCGTCACGCTTTTCTTGCTGGTGTTGAGGTAGAGAAAGAGCCCGCTCTTCTCGGGATGCGGGATATCGGCGGGGAAAGGCGGACGGCTGCGCGCCTCGTCGCCCACGCCGGGCGGTTCGATCTTGATGACCTCGGCGCCCATGTCGGCGAACAGTTTGCCGCACATCGGCCCCGAGACCATCGTGGCGTATTCGACGACCTTGAGGTCATCCAGCGCTGCCGCAGCCAATTTCGTCCTCTCCCGAATTCATCGCCTCGAAGATTCGGCGTTCTCGACGATGCTGGTCGAGCCAACCGCTACATAGCGTAATTCGCCGACCAATGGCCAACTCTCAGTGCGAAGTCGCCGGCGCTCCATGGATCGCGTTGTCGGGCGCTGATGCGTGCGGCGCCTGCGCGCCCGGCGGCGCCTTCGTGAACACCAGGCAGTAGTTGGAGATAAACGAGCTTCCGGGCCACGGGTCGTCCATGCTCACGTACGCGAAGCCCGCGTGCTCGAGTTCATTCGTCACCGTCATCGGGCTGATGCCGTGGCCTTCACGATCCGGCGGCAGGCCCTTGGGCATCCACGGCCAAGTCAGGATGCTGGGGCGGAAATCCAGCACCGCGAGTTGGCCGCCCTCATGCAAGGCCTGAAGGAGACTGCGGTTGGTATCGGCGGGGTCGGTCAGGTGATGGTAGACGCGGCGCAGGATGATCGCGTCGCAGCAATCGGCGGGCAATCCGGTATCGCTCGCCGTGGCCTGGACCACCGTGACGTTGCCCAGATGCGCCGCGGCGACCGCGCTTCGAATTTCGCCCAGCTCCCGCGGATCGATCTCGGTCGCGAACACGTGCCCCTTGGCTCCCACGAGCCCAGCCATCATCACCGTCATCCAGCCCGAGCCCGCGCCCACATCCGCCACCACCATCCCGGGCTTTATCTGGAGCATCGCGACGAGGCGGTCCGCGTCCGCCTGCTTGTGCGAGCAACCCATCAGAGCAAACGTCGCAAGCAGCATCAAAGCCGGCGCCGGGAAGCACACGCGATTGAAGAGGAGGAGCATGTGTCGGATGTTCATCGGAGGTCTCTTCGTCCCTTTCATCAAGCCGCTAATGCCGATAGATACGATGCTTAAATTCGTACGCCAAACGGAGCAAGCAATGCCAGCGCTACTATTTGAAATCCGCGACCACATCGCCTACCTGACCATCAATCGCCCCGAGGTCCATAACGCGATGAACCCGGAGGTCGTCGTGCGCCTGGCCGAAGCATGGCAGCGCGTGGCCGACGATGACGACGTGCGCGCCGCGATCATAACCGGCGCGGGCAACAAAGCTTTCTCGGCGGGCGCCGACCTCGCGCGGATGATTCCGCTGATGACCGGCGCACGCCAGCCCGAAGATGAGTGGGATCACAAGATCAAGGAAAACCCCAAGCTCGGTGCGATGGCGCTGCTGCGCGGGTGGAGCCTGTACAAGCCAGTGATCGCGGCGGTCAACGGATTCTGCATCGCGGGCGGGCTCGAGTTGATGCAGGCAACCGATCTCCGGGTCGCGGCCGAGTCGGCGAGCTTCGCCCTGCAGGAGGTCAAGTGGGCGATCATCCCGGCCGGCGGCTCGCTGGTGCGGCTGGTGCGCCAGATGCCGTACTGCAAGGCGATGGAGATTCTGCTCACCGGCAACCGCATCGCGGCCGCCGAGGCCTGGCGGCTGGGACTCATCAACTACGTGCTGCCGCAGGCCGACGTGATGGCCAAAGCGGAAGAACTGGCGCGCGCGATCGCGGAAAACGGCCCGCTGGCCGTGCGCGCGATCAAGGAGACGGTGGAGAAGTGCTCGGGGCTGCCGTTCGAGGCCGCGTTCAAGATCGAAAACGAGGCCCAGCGTTTCATCCGCAAGACCGAGGACGCGCGCGAAGGCCCGCGCGCCTTCATCGAAAAGCGCAAACCGAACTACAAGGGGCGGTGAGTGCGCCAGTCCGGTCAGCCGCCGCCGGCGGCGCGCTCGCCTTCGGATACGGACTCGCCTGGCGGCGCCGAGGCCGATTGTGGCCCCTTGCCCGACGATCGATGAGACAGCCGCTCGACGACCACGAAGAGGACGGGCACGAGGAAAATCGCGAAGCCGCTGGAGAACACCATCCCAACGATCGTGACCGTGCCGATCAGCTGCCGAGCCACCGCGCCCGCTCCTAGAGCTGACCAGAGCGGCATCAAACCGAAGATGAACGCGAACGAGGTCATCAGGATTGGTCTAAGGCGCTGGCGCGCGCCGTTCAGCGCGGCGGTGACCAGCTCCTCGCCCTGCTCAAGCTCGGCCTTGGCGAACTCCACGATCAGGATCGCGTTTTTCGCCGAAAGACCGATCAACATGATAAGACCGATCTGCGCATAGATGTCGTTGTCGAAGTGCCGCGACCACAAGCCGAAGAACGCGCCGCAAACCGCGACCGGCACGCTGAGCAGTACACTGAACGGCAGCGACCAGCTTTCGTACAGCGCCGCGAGAATCAGAAACACCAGAATTAGCGACAGCGCGAACACGCCCGCGCCGCCGCCGGCCACCGATTGCTGGTACGAGATTCCGTTCCACGCATAGCCCATGTCACGCGGCAGAACCTGGTCGGCGACCGCGGCGACCGCGCTCATCGCGTCGCCCGTGCTGTGGCCGGGTGCCGGAACGCCGAAAATCTCGATGCTGCGATACTCGTTGAAGCGCGTGGTAAATTCGGGGCCGAACGCCTTCTGCATATTGACCAGCGTCGAAAGCGGGACCATCGTGCCCGCGCTGTTGCGAACATAGAACTGTCCGACTTCAGTCGCCTTGGTTCGATATTCCGGCTCCGCCTCCACGAAAACTTTCCACACGCGCCCGAAGCGGTTGAACTGATTGACGTAGTAGCCGCCGAGCAGGGTCTGCAGCGCGCGATAGACGGTGTCGATCGAAATCCCGAGCTTGAACACCTTGTCCTTGTCCACCGCCGCGAATAACTGCGGGACCGAAGGGCTGAAAGTGAAACGCATGCCCGCCATTTCGGGCCGCTTGCGCGCAGCGGCGAGAAACTTCTGCGTGTTCTGCCATAGGTAATCGACGTCGTGGCCGCCGCGGTCCTGGATGAAAAAGTCGATGCCGCTCGCCTGGCCGATTCCGGGAATCGCCGGCGGCAGGAACGCGAAGACTTGCGCATCCAGCAGCCCGGCGAGCTTGCGGTTCACCGAAGCAACGACCGACATGGCATCCAATGCGACTGTCCGGCGTTCGGGAAAGGGCTTCAGCAGGCAGAAATAGACCGCATTTCGAGGACTCGTCGTCTGCGACAGAATACTGTATCCGGCAATCCCGTTGGCGTAGAGCACTCCCGGTTCATGCTTCAGAATATCGTCGATCTTCCGCATCAGCGCGACCGTGCGCTGCAGCGAGGCCGCTTCCGGCAGCTCGACGTTGATTATGAAGTAGCCCTGGTCCTCGTCCGGCAGGAACGATTGCGAGAGCGCCCTCCCGATTCCTCCCGCCAGGATCGCGAAGCCCACCAGGATCGCGAGCGCCAGCACGAACTTCCGGATGAGCAGGCCGGAGATGCTGACGTAGCCCTTTGTCACCCGCTCGAAGCCCGCGTTGAAGACCGCGAAGACGCGCGCGAGCGGTCCCCTGCGCGCAGTCGCGCCACTTTTCGGCCGTAATAGCAACGCGCCGAGCGCTGGGCTCAGCGTGAGCGCGTTGAAGGCCGAGATGATCACGGAGAACGCGATCGTCAACGCAAACTGGCGGTAGAGCGAGCCCGTAATGCCCGCCATGAATGCGGCCGGAATGAAAACGGCGGAAAGTACCAGCGCAATCCCGACCAGTGCACCGCCCACCTCGTCCATCGCTTCGACCGCGGCCTCGCGGGGAGATTTTCCCTGCTCGATTTTCGCGCTGATCGCCTCGACCACGACGATCGCGTCGTCGACCACCAGCCCGACCGCCAGCACCAGCCCCAGCAGCGAGAGCGTGTTGACCGAGAATCCGACCGCGGGAAAAAACATGAAAGCGCCCACCAGCGATACCGGGATGGTGAGGATCGGGATCAGCGTCGCCCGCCAGTTCTGCAGGAAGATGAAGACCACCAGCACCACCAGGCCGATCGCCTCGAGCAGCGTCTTGACAATTTCCCACGCGCCCTCGGTCACCGGCACGGTGGTGTCGAGCGTCAGCGTAACCGCCATGTCCCCCGGAAAGCGCTTCGCCAGCTCGGCCATCTTCGCCTTGGCTCGATTCGCGGCTTCGAGAGCGTTGGAGCCCGGGTTCTGGAAAAGCAGGAGCAGCGAGCTCGGCGCTCCATTCATGTACGCCTGTTGATCGTAGCTCTCGGCACCGAGCTGGATCCGCGCGACGTCCTTGATCCGCACCAGCGAACCGTCGGGGTTGGCGCGCAGGATGACGTTGCCGAACTCTTCGGCGGTCAAGAGCCGGCCCTGTGCGCGTACCGTGTAGGTGACCTGCTGGCCCGGCGGCGCCGGCTCGCCGCCGATCGTGCCGGCGGGGTTCACGACGTTCTGCACCGAGATCGCGTTCGCGATGTCGTTGACGGTGAGCTGAAGCTTGGCCAACGAATCGGGCGCCACCCATATGCGCATCGCGTAGTTCGACGCCCCGAAAACCTTGACCTGGCCGATGCCGGGGATGCGTGCAAGCTCATCCTCGATATTGATCGCGGTGTAGTTGGAAAGGAAGGTCTGGTCCCAGGTCCGATGCGGTGACGTGATTGCGAAGACCAGCAGGGGAAGTCCGACTGTCTGCTGGGTCGTCAGACCGTAGTTGCTCACGTCCGCGGGCAGGCTGGAGAGCGCCTGCGCGAGCCGGTTCTGGACCTGCACTTGGTCGAGGTCAACGTCGGTGCCGACGTCGAAGTTGACCTGCAAAGTCATGGTGCCGTCGTCGCCATTGATCGACTGCATGTAGATCATGTTCTTCGCGCCGTTGACCTGCTCCTCGATCGGAGTGGCGACTGACTGTTCAACGGTCAGCGCGTCGGCGCCAGTGTAGGTCGCCGTCGTCTGGATCTCGGGCGGCACGATCTCGGGGAACTGCGCGACCGGCAGCCGGAAGACCATCACGGCGCCGGCGATCACAAAAAAAATGGCGATGACCATCGCCACGATGGGCCGGTTGATGAAGAACTTCGACATCGCTACTGACCTTGGCGCGCCGGGCTCGCGGAAGCTGCGGGAGGTGCCAACGGCACGGACGGTTGCGCGGGGCCGGGAGCGCCTGCGCCGTCGGGCTCGGGGGTCGCCAGGCTCGGTTTCACTTCCATCCCGTCGGAAACTCTTTGCAAGCCCTCGGTGACGACGCGCTCGCCGGGCTTCACCCCGTCTTCGATAATTCTGAGGCTGCCCACCTGCTTGCCGATCTTAACCGTGCGCAGGCTGACGCGGTTGTCAGCGCCGACCACCGCGACTTGGTATTGCCCCTGCGTCTCGAGCACCGCGGCTTGCGGAATCAGCAGGGCGTCCCGCACGGTATCGGCAGCCGTACGGATCTTCGCGTACAGACCCGGACGCAGAATGTAGTCCGGATTCGGAAAGATTCCCTGGATGAGGATCGTGCCGGTCTGCACGTTGACCTGCCGGTTGGCGACATAAAAATGCCCCCGATATTTGTAGGTGCCGCCGTCGGCAAGGATCATCTGAAGGTCAGGCTCGTCCTTCGCTCGCCCCTCCTCCTCGTGCTGCTTGATTTGCTCCGCGAAATGCAAGTACTCGCGCTCGCTTATCGGGAAGCTCACCTTGATTGGATCGAGTTGCGATTCCGTCGTGAGCAGCGTGGTAGGTGAAACGAGATCGCCGACCTGCGCCTTGGCGATCCCTGCGATGCCATTGATCGGCGCCGCTACCTTGGTCCATTCCAGGTTGAGCTTCGTGGTCTCGACCGCGGCCTGATCCGCCTGCACCTGCGCCGCAGTCGCGCGGGTGGTTTGGTTTTGGTTATCGAATTCCTGCCGCGAAATTACCGCCTGCTTGTAGAGGACCGTGTAGCGGGCGAGATTAAGCTGGTTCTGCTTGAACTGTGCCTGCGCTTGAGCGAGATTTCCGAGCGCCTGATCGAGCGCGGCCTGATACTGGCGCGGATCGATCTCAAACAACAGTTGGCCGACCCGCACTGCATCGCCGTCCTTGTAGTTCTGCTTGAGGAGATAGCCGGATATCTTCGGGTAGATGTCGGCGTTCACGAAACCGACCGTCGTGCCGACCCACTCCGAGTAGAGCGGCACGTCCTTCTGGATGACCTCGGTCACGACGACCTCGGGCGGCGGCAGGGCCGTCACGGGCGCGGCCTTTTTGCAGGCCATCGCGGCGAGCGCGAGCGCCATCGCAAAAGCGGCGACGGCGAGCGAAAAGATTTCCCGCGACCTCAGCCAGTTCTGGTGCGATCTCATAGAGACCATCGATTATGCTGAAATGCGCACCCTTGGGCGAGGACTCAAGACCTGGACGCGGACGCCTCGCCTTGTTCTCCTCGCAAGTGCTAGTAAAAGGAACGCGGAGGATTCGCGATGGTACTCAAGCTGAAAAAAACCGTCAAGCAACTGTGCGCCGAAGCTGAAAAAGAGATCCAGACCATAACCCCGCAGGAAGCGATCAAGCTCAAGGACGACCCCGGCGTCCTGCTGGTGGACATCCGCGATATCCGCGAACTCCAACGCGACGGCCGCGTACCCGGCGCGCTCCATGCGCCGCGCGGGATGCTGGAATTCTGGGTCGATCCGGAGAGCCCCTACTACAAGGACGTCTTCGGCTCGGGCAAGCGCTTCGTGTTCTTCTGCGCGGGCGGCCTGCGCTCGGCGCTGGCGACACAGGCGGTGCAGCAGATGGGACTCGAGCCGGTGTGTCATATCCGCGGCGGATTTCGCGCCTGGAAGGAAGGCGGCGGCGCGGTCGAGCCGATGCCCGAAAAGAAGCCGGAGTAACCGCGGCAGCGGACGACGTCCAGCCTAGAGTCAAGCGGCGGTCGTTCAACAAGTCAAAGCAAAGCCGAGCACGAACCACGGAAGGAAGCTCGGCAAAGATTTGCCCACAAGCCCTGCCTCTTTTTGCGAAGATGAAAAACAGGCCGCAGAGAGCGCCTTTGTTGCTCTCAGCAACCTTTTCAACAGGATATGCTCAGCGTTGCCCACAGAGTCTCCCGGGCCATGGTGCCAGGTTAGAGGAGAGAAACGGCGCACACTGTAGTAGGGTCGCCGTCGGAGTTCGGGGGGACTCAGTTATGCAAGACCAGATCGGGGGTAAAGGGAACCTCTTGGCCGGGGAGATGCTGCGCTACTTCGACGATATCTGCCCCGCGCTCGCGGCGCGTTGCGAGGCTGCGATCGTCGATCTGCCGCCGTTCGCTCGACGAGATGTAGCCGACCGTTTGCAGACGTTGATAACGCTCGCCAACGAGACCAACCGGGAGATTGCGGCCACTCGCTTCGCGGCCACCGGGGACCACGCCTTATCCGAGCTGCTGTTCGATCACGCGCTCGCTGCGATAGAGCATCTCAGCGAGATCGCCCAGGCTCTGGGGCAGCGGATGGACGAGCTATTGAAGGCTTGATCGCGGCGTCAAAGGTCGACGTCTAGGTCACCGATTTGACCTATCTCCCAGCCGATGCAGCCTCTAAGAATCTCGAAGAGGCGAGGGATGACATTCTCCTCGTCGTCGCAGCAAAGCATCGCCGACGAGCCATTCCCATGGTGCTCCATCGTCAGGGTCAGGTGGCGCGGCAACGCATTGCCCGCCTCATTCATCTCGACACCGGTCAGCACGCCTTCCTCTCCCATAGCCGAGGTATCTGCACGACTGTATGAGGCCGCCCATACCGGCGGCCAGTTGGAGAAGCCTTCCCACTTCATTTTTGGATGAATCCTGAGTTGCATGTCGCGCATCGTCTCCTAAGCGCGATTATCCGCCGCCCAGGGCTGTGTGCAACGCCAGTGCGAAGCCACCAAGCATGGGCCGGCGCCGCGCCATCCACGTAGTCCACCGCGCAATGGGCCACATCGACGGTGGACGCCGCTCCGCTCCCCCCTGACGACCAAGCCTCCACCTGGAGACTCCGGGCCGGAACGCCTGAATGACTCCGGACGGCCGGCGAACGCGCGGCTCTACATGACGGCCGGGTTGGGCGGCGTGGGCAGCGGGGGCGGACTTTTTGAGGTAGAAATTTTCAGAGGATCGCCTTCGCTCTCGCCCTTTTCAAATTCGGATCGTGCGGATTTGACTCTGCCCTGGGACGAACTACATACTCCGCTCAAGCCTGAGGGCCTTAGGGATGAGCCGATGCGCGAAAAGAAGCCGGAGTAACTGCGAAGGGCACGTAAGTTCGATAGCAACCTGAGCCACTCAATCCCGGAGACGTGCGATGACGACCGATGAACGAATTCAGCAGGCTGCGAAGAAATACCGCAACTGGGGAAAATGGGGCAAAGATGACCAGCTCGGAACGCTGAACTACATCACGCCGGAGAAAATCATTCAGGCCGCACGCCTGGTGCGCGCGGGCCGCGTCATCTCATTGGCCTTGCCCTACGATTCCGCGGGGCCGCAGACCGGCGCATGGGGCAGGGTCAATCCGATTCACACTTTCGTGCTGACCGGCACCGATGCCGCCGCGGGCGTGCAACCGTTTCCGCATGGGATCGGCGCGGCCGACGACGCCGTCACGATGTTCCTTCAGTGCGGCACGCAATGGGACGCGCTCGCGCATATATTCGACTACGGCAAGATGTGGAACGGACAGGACGCCGCCCGGGTCAGCGCGCGCGGGGCCGAGGTCAACGGAATCGAAAAGATGGCCGAGAAAATCGTCAGCCGCGGAGTCCTGCTCGATATCGCCCGCTTCAAGGGACTCGAAGCGCTGGTGCCGGGCTATCCGGTGACCGAACAGGACCTTATCGGCTGCGCCGCCGCCGAAGAGGTGAAAATCGGACGCGGCGACATCGTGCTGGTTCGCACGGGACAACTTGGTTACTGCAAGAAAAACGGATGGGGCACGTTTGCCGCCGGCGACGCTCCGGGACTTTCCTTCAGCACCGCGGACTGGCTCTACCGCACCGAGATCGCCGGCATCGCGAGCGACACCTGGGGGCTCGAAGTGCGGCCCAACGAACTGCCCGACGCTTTTCAACCGCTCCATCAGGTGATGATCCCCAATATCGGTTTGTTGGTGGGAGAGATTTTCGATCTCGAAAAGATCGCGGAAGATTGCGCCGCCGATAAAGTTTACGAGTTCATGTTCGTCGCTCCGCCGCTCCCGATAACGGGCGCGGTCGGCTCGCCGATAAACCCGCCAGGCAATCAAATGACCCCCAGGCAATCAAAAGAAAGGACCTGACATGGCAAGTCCGACAAATTGGTTAATTTTTGAGGCGGTGGTTCTGGTTCTGGTCGGAGTGGTAGCGCTGTTCGTCGCCCGCGCGGCCAACAAGCAGAGCAAGTTAACCGGAATCAACGGACAGTGATCTACGATCGGGATTGACTAGCCAGAAGCGCGGTCGAGCCGCCGGCGGAGAAGATCGATCATGCGATGCGCGATGATCGCCGGCGTGTCACCGCCCGGATGATACCAGACGTGCGACCAGTTGAGTCCGCCCATCAGCAGCAGCCGCAGGTAGCGGCGATCGGCGGGCTCGGGCAGCGCAAGCGCGTCAATCAAGTCACGAAAGCGGGCCTCGTACCGATCGCGTAGCTCGAGCAGCCGCTCGGCTACCTTGCCGCCCTCGGGCGGCAGCACCCGAATCATCACCTGCGTGTAGTCGCTCAACTCGAGCAGCGCCTCCAGATGCGCGGTGCATCCGGCCTCCAGCCGCTCCCACGGAGTCTGCTGCCCGGCCACCGCCGCGTCGACGCGCTCCGCGATATGGCGCAGGCCCTCTTCGTAAACGGCCAGCAGCATCTCCTCCTTGGAGGGGAAGTGATAGTAGATGGAGCCCGAGAGCATCCCGACCTCGCGCGCGATGTCGCGCATCGAGGTGACATGGTAGCCGCGCTCGCGAAACAGGCGCGCGGCGACGTCAAGCAGTTGCTGGCGGCGATTGTCCTGTCGAGGAGCGCGGGTCGCGGAATTGGCGGGAGTCGAAGCGCTCATCTATACGCCGGCTCTGCCGACATACGCCGGCTCCCCCGGTTCGGATGTGCCCAGCGATCGCGCCCAGTCCTTAACGCCCCGATGGTCCGTACCTGCCACTCTGAATCCGCCGGCTGCCGCCGCGCTCTGTCAGCCGGCTGCCGCCGCGCTCTGGTTGTAGCTGCGGCCGTCGGCGTTGGGATCGAACCCGAGATCGCTTAAGTGCGACTTGATTCGATCGTTGAGCAGGCCCACCTTGTCCATGTTGGCGACGACCTGCTGATGCATGTCGCGGCGGAAGAGTTGGCGGAACATCGCCTGCTCGGTGCCCTTCGCGGCCTCGAGCCGGTAGCGCTGGATCCCGTCAATCTCGGCCTTGTCGAAGCCCACCGCTTCGTAGGCGTCGCGCGGAAACTGGCCGCTCATCACCAGCCGCAGCGCTTCCTTGGTGAAGTCCTCGACCTCGTGGCGCTCGGTCTCGCTGAGCTGTTCGATCTGCTCGGGCAGGCTGATTACGGAGAAGCCCATGTGGCGCGACTCGTCGCTCAGAATTTTGCGGCAGATGACGCTGAGCAGCGGATCCTGCGCGCTCTCGGCGAGCATCCGGAACAGCGACACGGCGAGCGTTTCCGCGACCAGCTGCAGGCCGATGGTCTTGATGTACCACTTGCCGCTCCCGATCAGTTGATCGAACAGCGACTTTAAGTTGATGGTCATCGGATAGACCTTGTTGCCCAGCTTCTCCTTGAGGTAGCGCGCGAGCACTTCGGCGTGGCGCGCCTCGTCGACCACCTGCGTGGTCATGAAAAATTTCGAGTCGGTGGTCGGCACCATCTGAACCAGCTGGCTGCATGCGATCATCGCGCCCGACTCGCCGTGCAGAAGCTGCGAGAGCCGCCAGGCCGAGAATTCGATATTGAGTTCACGCCGCCGTTTCAGATCGAGTTTTTCCCAGTAGGGGCTGCCGTAGGCGTCGATCAGTCCGTCGTGGAATACGCCGCGATCCGGATCGACCGGCGCGCTCCAGTCGATGTCGCGCGAGACGTTCCATTGGTCGCGCTTGGCGTTTTCGTACAGCCGGCGCATGTCGGGCGCATAGACCTCGTAGTCGCGCTGGTAAATGGTCTCGATGGAGCTCGGGATCGCGTGCCACGTCTCGGTTGTCATCTGCGCCATGTTAGAAAACTCCTTGCTTGGATACGGGTCCGGACTTGAAAACGGGTCCGGGCATCCCGTTCGCTAAAGCAAACGCTTGTTTGCTTAAACTACGACGATGCCACCTTTGTGTCAAGCCTCGCGCCAGCCCTCTGTCCGCCCCGCCCCTCTTAGACCTTAAAGCACTGCAACTTCGGGCATGCTAACGCCCGCTGAACTTCGCCTCGCGGCGCTCCAGGAACGCAGCCAACCCTTCCCTGCGGTCCTCGGTCGCGTACAGAAACGCCATCGCCTGGCGCTCCGCTTCGATACCCGTCTTGAGGCCGCCGTTTTGCGCGATGTCGACCAGCAGCTTCGCGCATCGGAGCCCCATCGGCGGCAGCTTGAGCAGCTTGCGCGCCCACAGCGTCGCAACCTCGAGCGCCTGGCCCGCCGGCGCAATTTCGTTGACGAGCCCGTGATGGAACGCCTGCTGAGCGCTTAGCGGCTCGCCGGTGTAGACCATCTGCTTGGCGATCGCCGCCGGCAGCATCCGCGGAAGCCGCTGCGTCCCGCCCGCGCCCGGCAGCAATCCGATCTTTATCTCGGGCACGCCGATACTCGTGTCCTCGGCGATGATCCGGAAATCGCAGCACAGTGAAATCTCGCATCCGCCGCCGTACGCGATTCCATTGATCGCGGCGATCGTCGGACGGTCGAGATCCTCGAACCCGTTGAACGCCGTCTGCACGTTCTCGATAAAGCTCATGAAGTCGGGCGGGCCGCCGACCTTGGTCATCGCCGCGATGTCGGCGCCGGCGCAGAACGCGCGCCCGTTGCCGGTCAGGATCACCACGCGCGCGCCCGGCTCGGCACGGATATCGGACGCGAGCTTGCGCAGGTCGTCGATCATCTCGGGGTTGATCGCGTTGAGCTTGCCCGGCCGGTTGAAGCGCACGGTCGCAATCCCGTCCGCACATTCGTATTGCAAGGTCTGATACATCGCTCCTCCTGTTTTGATCCCGCTTGAAACTTTGATCTCGCCGCACTGTCGGCGACGCGACGTCTAGACCATCGTCAGGCCGCCGCTCACCGAAAGCGCCTGCCCCGTGATGTATGAGGCGTCGTCGGAAGCCAGAAACGCGACCGCCGCCGCGATATCCGCCGGCTTGCCCAGCCGGCCCATCGGCACCGCGCGCTTGAGAGCGTCGTGCAGCTTGGGATTATGCGTCGCCAGCTCCTGGAGCATCGGCGTGTCGGTCGGCCCCGGGCACACGCAGTTGACGGTGATCCCGTGACGCGCCATCTCGCGCGCGAGCGTCTTGCTGAACGCGATCACGCCGCCCTTGGCGCCCGAATAGACCGCCTCGCCGCTCGAGCCGACGCGGCCCGCATCCGAGCTTATCGACACGATTCGTCCGCCGCCGCGCGCGACCATCGAATCGAGCACCGCACGGCAGCAGTTGATCGGCCCGCGCAGATCGATCGCGAGCACCTTGTCCCAGGTCTCCTCGCTGTTCTTGAGAAACGGCTCAACCCGATCCCAACCCGCGTTGTTGACCAGGATGTCGATCGGCCCAAGTCGCCGTTCGGCTTCGGCAACCGCCGCGCGTGCGCTCGCGAGCTTGGCCACGTCGATCTCAAGTCCGATCGCGCCGCCGCCGATCTCTTTTGCCGCAATTTCGGCGCCAGCCTGATCGAGGTCGGCGAGCGCGACCTTGCATCCCTCTTCGCGCAGGCGCTGCGCGATGCCTCTGCCGATTCCGCGTCCCGCGCCGGTGACGAATGCGACCCTGCCGCTTAGTCCGCGCATCTGATGTTCCCTCCTTGGGCAAAACGCGGCGCGAGCCGCGCGCGGCGCGATTATAATCCGGTTGCGCTCGCGATTAGAAAGCCGCCGATGTGACAGCCGCGTGCTCTGGGCAAAGGGGCGAGGCGATTTGGGAAGCCGGGGACGAGACTATTCGCTTGCGGCGAGCGTCCGCCGCAGCGATCGAAAGACAATCCGATCGGAATCTGTCAGGTCTAATTCTTACCTAGTTCTTGAGGCGCGGATCGTCGGTCGCAACACACAGGGCTTGGGCGCCTGCGTCGGTTTGAAGTTTCGCGGCCGCACATTTCGCCGCCGTGTCGAAGGCGCTCAATTGGGTCCATTGCGAAATTGGGCGGGGCGAAGCCGGTCCGAAAACTTGGTCTTGAAGGTTTCCCAGAAAGCCGAAGTTTCCAGAAGATGGCGGGCTAAGTAGATACCAGCCCACGGCCACGAGCGCGATTGCATTACGACATTTAAACATCCCCCATCCTAGCAACAATCCGAGCGTCCGACTAACCAACCAATCAGACGTCAACTCCTGGTCGCCCAGCGCTCACTACCGCTCCCTGTGCGTGCGAAGCTAAACTCTGCTAGGAGAGAAGCCGAGGCGCGCCGGGCAATTCGAGCGCGCACGAACCGGCGCGGAGGCCAGGCGATGAAAGCGATCGATGGTGACAGTCACTTCATGGAACCGATGGATCTGTTCGAGCGCTATATCGATCCGGCCTTTCGCGAGCGCACGGTAAAGATGGTCCGCGACCCGGAAAGCGGCAAGGCCACGATGCTCGCCGACGGCAAGCCGCTTAAACTGCGCGACGTCGATCAGGTGATGGGCATCCTGGTGGGATACGGGGAGAAGGAGCAGGGACTCAACATCGGCAACTTCGACCGCTACCTCGGCTACAGCCAGCAATGGCAGGACATGGACGCGCGCGTGCGCTTCCTCGACGAGGAGGGTTTCGACAAGCAGGTGCTTTACCCGAGCCTCGGTATCGTGTGGGAGGGCGAGGTCGACGACCCCGCGCTCGCCGACGCGCTCTGCCGCGCCTACAACACCTGGGCCTTCGAGCTGGTCGCCTCGCACAAGGATCGCCTGTTTCCCGCCGCGCACATCTCGATCCGCGATCCCGCGCTCGCAGTGCGCGAGATGGAACGCGTCGCGAAGCTCGGCGCACACACCATCTTCATCTCCTCCGCGCCCGTGCGCGGCCACAGCTTCGGCCATCCGGAATTCGACCCAATCTGGGCGGCGGCCGAATCGCTCGACCTCGCGGTCGGCATCCACCTGGTCTCCCATCGCAACTACACCGGCAGCGCCTGGTACAAGGACCCCAAGCCGGGCCTGATGTACTTCACCATGAGCATCATCCAGGACCCGCGGATGGCGCTGACCACGATGGTGGTCGACGGCGTGTTCGAGCGCTTCCCTAAGCTGCGCGTCGCGACGGTCGAGGCGATGGTCGGATGGGTGGGCGAATGGATCGAGCGCCTGGACTATCGCTACTCGTACATGGGCCACACCTCACAGATGAAACGCCCGGCCGAGGAATACTTCCATCGCAACATCTGGATCAGCGCCGATCCGGAGGAGCGGATGTTCCCGTACATCGTGCAGTTCGCCGGCGACGATCGCTTCTTCATCGGCTCGGATTACCCGCACGCCGAGGGTTTCGTGCGCCCGGTCGAGAAGGTGCGCAAGCAACTGGCGTCGCTGCCCAAGGCCTCGGTCGACAAGATTCTCGAGACCAACGCGCGCAACTTCTACCACATCTGAGCACCGCTTCGATTCGGCGTCGGCGCGGCGCGGCGGACAGGGTGGCCTTCGGTAGTCGCGGTTGCGGGCGGTGCGGATTCGAGTTAGCATTATGCACTATAATGCATTCGAATGCGCGAACCGCCCGCCTCAAAACAGGCAGATCCTCCACTACGCCGGCTGAGGCAGCGTCCGTAAACGGCGGCATTCCCGCGCAATACCTGCGGCTGCTTGGCGAGCGCGTGCGCGACGCGCGGGCGCGGCACGGGATGACGCGCGCCATGCTGGCGCACGACTGTGGCGTGTCGGAGCGCTATCTCGCGCAACTCGAGAGCGGCCGCGGCAATCTCTCAATCGTGCTGCTACGGCGCGTCGCCGCCGCGATCGACGTTCCGCTGGCCGAGCTGGTAAGCGAAGAGCTGCCGCCGGTGGAGTACGCGTTCGTCGCCGAGCGCCTGCGCCGCCTCAAACCAGCCGAGCTGACCGAGGCCGCAGCGATCCTCGCCAAGCGCTTTGGCGACCAAGTGGCGCGAGAGGAACGGATCGCACTAATCGGACTTCGCGGCGCCGGCAAAAGTACGCTCGGGATGATGCTGGCGAAGCGGCTCAGATGGGATTTCGTCGAACTCAGCCGCGAAATCGAGCGCGAGGCGGGAGTCAGCATCAACGAGATTTTCGATCTCTGGGGGCAGGCGGCCTATCGCCGTTACGAGCGGCGCGCGCTCGAGCGCGTCGTGCGCACGCGCTCGCGGGTGGTGATCGCGACCGGCGGCGGGTTGGTTTCCGAGCTGCCCACGTTCGAGCGTCTGCTCAATAACTGTTACACGATCTGGCTGCAAGCCTCGCCTAACGATTACTGGGAGCGGGTGCTGCGCCAGGGCGATTACCGGGTGAGCGCCGACGTTGGGACGAAGCAGGCGATGGCCGACATGCGCCGTATCCTGTCCCAGCGCGAGGCGCTCTACTCCAAAGCTGACGCCCGGCTGCAGACCAGCGGTAAGACCACCGCCCGGTGTCTGCGTGACCTTCTGGCGCTGGCGCGCAAGGCGCATCCGAGGCCGAGCGCCGCGCGAGTCGCGAGTGTCAGGCGACCGGTTTCAGATGCAAAATCAGGCTTGACATAACCAGGCCAACATGAATTATATTGCATATGATTTTCGACCCGCCGATCCTCATTCCGCGAGCATAACGCAGGTCCGGAAGTCTGTCCGGAAGTGCTGGTGAAAAATGCACTCGATTCAATTTGAGACCGATCCGAGCCGCTATCGGCACTGGAAATTGGAAACCTCGCGCGACCGCGCGCGGCTCACGATGAAGGTCGATGAAGCCGGCGGACTCACCCCCGGTTACGCGCTCAAGCTCAACTCGTACGATCTCGCGGTGGATATCGAGCTTGCCGACGCCGTGACGCGCCTGCGCTTCGAGCATCCGGGCGTCAGCGTGGTCACGATCGATAGCGCCCTGGACGGGATGTTCTGCGCCGGCGCCAACATCTTCATGCTCGCGCACGCCGACCACGGCTTCAAAGTCAACTTCTGCAAGTTTACCAACGAGACCCGCCTTGCGATCGAAGACGCGACCGCCAACAGCGGCCAGCGTTACGTCGCCGCGCTCAACGGCACATGCAGCGGTGGCGGTTACGAATTGGCGCTCGCGTGCGAGGAGATAATCCTGGTCGACGACCGCCGCTCGGCCGTGAGCCTGCCCGAGATCGCATTTCTCGGCGTGCTGCCCGGCACTGGCGGCCTCACGCGCCTGGTCGACAAGCGCAAGATGCGCCGCGACCTCGCCGACGTCTTCGCCACGCTGGCCGAGGGCGTGCGTGGCGAGCGCGCGGTCAAATGGGGGCTGGTCGATGCGATCGCGCCGCGCTCGCGCTTCAACGAGGCGGTGGCCGAGCGCGTCGCGGCACTCGTCGATTCGAAGCGAGCCGGACGCGCCGGGGTCGCGCTCGACGCGCTCGCTCCCGCCGAGAGCGACACTGAAATCCGCTACCGGCATCTCACGCTGCGTCTCGATCGCACCCGGCGCCTGGCCGAGTTGATCATCGAAGGACCCCAAAGCGTCGCCGAAATCCCCGCGGACGCGGCGGCGCTGGGTGCGGATTTCTACCCGCTGCGGCTTTTCCGCGAAATCGACGACGCGCTCCTGCGCCTGCGCTTCAACTATCCGGAGATCGGACTGGTGCTGATCAAATCCGCGGGCGACCTCGACCGTGTCGCTGAACTGGACCGCGCGATGTGCGAACGGCAGAGCGACTGGTTCATCAACGAAACGCTCCTGCTGATGAAACGCGTGCTCAAGCGCCTCGATCTCACCGCCAAAAGTTTCTTCGCGGTAATCGAGCCGGGTTCATGCTTTGCGGGCTCGATGTTCGAGCTCGCGCTCGCCGCCGACCGCATCTATATGAAGTCGGGCGCCGACGCGCGTATCGCGACCGGAGCGCTCAATGCCGGCGCGCTCCCGATGGGCAACGGGCTGAGCCGTCTCAGCACCCGTTTCATCGCCGATCCGGCGCACGCCGCGGCGCTCGCCGCCGGCGGCACGTTCGACGCGGAGGCGGCGCTGGAGGCGGGCTTGGTGACGGCCGCGCCGGATGATCTGGATTGGGAAGAGGAACTGCGTCTCGCAATCAGCGAGCGGCTCTCGCTCTCGCCCGACGCGCTCACCGGGATGGAAGCGAGCATCCGGTTTGCCGGGCCGGAGACGATGGAGACGCGGATTTTCGGACGGCTGTCGGCGTGGCAGAACTGGATCTTCCAGCGCCCCAACGCGATCGGGGAGCACGGCGCGCTCAAGCTCTACGGCCAACCGCAAAGCCCGCAATTCGACTACAGACGCACCTGAAAAATTCGCGCCGCGCTCGGCGCGCCGGAGCTTTACCAGCATGATTGGCGAAATTCCCAACAACGTTGATCTCGATCACGATCAGCAGCTGCGCCGCGCGCTCGCAACGTGGCATCCGCGCTTCCTTCAGTGGTGGAACGAGGTCGGACCCGAGGGCTTCGACACCTCCACCGTCTATCTGCGCACGGCAATCAGCGCGTCGGCCGACGGATGGGCCAACTACGCGTATGTGAAGATGCCGGAGTACCGATGGGGCATCTTTTTGGCGCCGCAGGAGAACCGCAAGGTCGGTTTCGGCGACAATCCGGACGCCGACCCGTGGCAGCAGGTGCCGGGCGAGTTCCGAAAGGAATTGCGCCGCATCATCGTGACCCAGGGCGATACCGAACCGGCCTCGGTCGAGCAGCAGCGCCATCTGGGCAAGACCGCGCCGTCGCTGTACGACCTGCGCAATCTCTTCCAGGTCAACGTCGAGGAGGCGCGCCATCTGTGGGCGATGGTCTATCTGCTGCATCGCTTCTTCGGACGCGACGGCCGCGAAGAGGCCGAGGAGTTGCTCACGCGCCGCAGCGGCCATCGCGACCATCCGCGCATCCTAACCGCGTTCAACGCGCCAATCCGCGACTGGCTGGATTTTTTCTGCTTCGCGATGTTCACCGACCGCGACGGCAAGTATCAGCTGGAGTCGCTCTCCGAGAGCGGCTTCGATCCGCTCTCGCGCACCACGCGCTTCATGCTGACCGAGGAAGCGCATCACATGTTCGTCGGCGAGACCGGAGTGCAGCGCGTCGTGCAGCGCACCGCCGATCTGATGAAGCAGTCGGGCCGCGCGGACATCCATGCGCTCGGCGGCATCGAGCTCGCCATCATCCAGAAGTACCTCAACCTGTGGTACTCGGAGAGCCTCGACCTGTTCGGCGCCGAGGATTCGAGCAACGCGGCAACTTATTTCGCGACCGGCATCAAGGGGCGCTACCGCGAGCACGCCGCCAACGTCTACCGCGAGCATCGCGCGCTTGAGGGCGAGTACGAGCTGCGATTGCCCGGCGGCGCGGTCGAGCGGATTCCGCTGCGCCGCGCGATGAATGCGGTGCTGCGCGACGCGTTCGTGCAGGATTGCGAGCGCGGGCTTGCGCGATGGAATCGCGAGCTCGCCGCGCGCGGCCTCGAGCAGCGCCTCGCGCTGCCGCACGCCGGCTTCAATCGCAAGGTGGGCGCGTACGCGGTGCAATGCTGCGGTCCGCAGGGAGAGGTGCTCGCGGCCGAGGAGTTCGCTTCGCGCCGCGGCGAATGGCTGCCGACCGAGGAAGATCGCGCGCGCAACGCCGAGCTGATGCAGCCGGTGTACGAGCCGGGCAAGATCGCGGGATGGATCGCGCCGCCGGCCAAAGGCATCAACGGCCAGCCGCCCGATTTCGAGTACGTGATCCTGAGCTAGCCGCGTGGCGCGGCGCGCGAGGCAAGTCTAAACTAAGCGCGAGATCCGACTATGCAACTGACCGCCGTTTTCCGCAAAGTCGCCCAAGGATATATCGGCTTCGTCGAGGAGTTACCGGGCGCCAACACCCAGGCGCCGACGCTCGCGAAAGCGCGGAGCAATCTCAAGGAGGCGGTCGCGCTCGTGATAGAGGCCAACCGGGCACTGGCCGAAGAGTAGTCGCAGGCGCGGGCTCATCCACGCTCGCGGGCGCGCGAGAATAGCTGGAAAATCCGCTCCGGCGTGAGCGGCAGTTCGGCGGGCTCGATGCCCATCGGTGCGAGCGCATCCGCGATCGCATTGGCGATCGCCGCCGGCGCGCCGATCGTTCCCGACTCGCCGACACCGCGAAAGCCGCCGAGCGTGACCTGGGAGTTGGTTTCCAGATGATGCGTCTCGACGTTGGGCAGCTCGGGGGCCGACGGCACCAGGTAGTCCATCAGCGTGCCGGTCAGTAGCTGGCCGGCATCGTTGTAGACGATCTCCTCGAGCAGCGCGCCGCCTATACCCTGTGCGACGCCACCCTCGATCTGGCCATCGACGATCAGCGGATTGATCACGCGGCCGCAATCGTCGGCCACGACGTAGCGCAGGATCCTTACGGCGCAGGTCTCGCGGTCGACCTCCAGCATGACGGCATGCGTCGCCGGAGTCGCGGTGCCGTAGTACGGATCGTAAAAGAGCGTCGCTTCGAGTCCGGGTTCCATCCCGCGCGGCAGCCGCTTGGCGCCGGCGTAGGCGGCTTGCGCGATGTCGCGGAGCGTTATCCGCTGCCCGGCGCGGCCGCGCGCCCACGGCTCGCCGCCGCCCGCGTCGAACGCCGCGGGCTCGGTCTCGAGCAGATGGGCCGCGATACGCCGCGCCTTGTCGCGAATCGCGCGCGCGGTCAGGATCGCGGCGCCGCCGCCCAGTACCGCGCCGCGGCTGGCGTAGCTGCCGGTGCCGTAGGGCGTAAACGCGGTGTCGCCGAAGCGCACCCGGACATCTTCAAGCGGTACTTCAAGTTCATCCGCGACCACCTGCGCAAGCGCGGTCTCCAGCCCCTGGCCGTGCGAGGCCACGCCGAAAATCGCGGTCACGGTGCCCGACGGATCGACGCGAATCGTCGCCGCCTCGGTCCCCGCCGGCACCGGCATCCCGGGCGCCGCCGGCGTTGCCGATCCGATGCCCGTGAGTTCCGCGAACGAGCCGAAGCCGATCCCGACCAGCCGTCCGGCCGCGCGCATCCGCTCCTGCTCCGCGCGCGCCGCCGTGTAGTCCAGCGTCTCGCACGCTTTCTTCATGCATTCGATGAAGCCCGCGCGGTCCCATACGATTCCGGTCGCGGTCTTGTAAGGAAATTCCTCCTCGCGCACGAAGTTGCGCATCCGCAGTTCCACCGGATCGATTCCCAGCCGGCGCGCGGCGCGATCGATGAGACCCTCCATAGCAAAGGCCGCCGGCGGCC
Organism: uncultured delta proteobacterium; assembly: GCA_963771325.1. GTDB lineage: Bacteria > Desulfobacterota > Binatia > Binatales > Binataceae > JAKAVN01. The sequence continues at coordinate 188,203 of CAVYTJ010000004.1, forward strand.
GGCCCACGCCGCGATTGGGGCCGAGCGGCGCCTTGTGGGTCGCGACCGCGCGCGCCCGCGCCCGGTAGATCGGCACGCGATACGGGCCGGGCATGAAGCTCGCGACCTGGATCGGCTCGATCACCGCGGTCCACGGGTAGACCGAGTACGCGCCGACGTCGCCGATCACGTCGGCACTGAGCGCGACGATCGTGCCGTCGTTGTTGACGCGCAGCTCGGCGTCGATTATCTCGTCCCATCCCTGCGAGGTCGCGAGCAGGTCCTCGCGCCGGTCGCTTATCCATCGGACCGGCCGTCCGAGCATCCGCGCCAGCGCTGCAACCGCTATCTCCTCGGGATATACCGACGATTTCGCACCGAAGCCGCCGCCGACATCGCCCGCGACCACGCGGACGAGATGCTCGGGCAGATCGAGATGGAGCGCCAGCGCGCTGCGCACCAGCCCCGGACATTGCGTCGCCGAGTGGAGCGTCAACTCGCCGGAGCCGGGATTGTACTCGGCGATGCATCCGCGCGGCTCGATCGCGACAACGGCGTGGCGATGAAACCTAAAGCGTTCCTTGATGATGAGATCGGCGGGCGGCGGCGGGTCAAAACTGCCGCGTGCGAACTCGCGCGTCACCAGCAGGTTGGTGCCGGCCTCGTGATGGACCAACGGCGCGTCCGCGGCGAGCGCGGCCTCCGCGTCGGCCACGACTTCGAGCGGTTCGTATTCCACGGCGATCCGCTCCAGGGCATCTTCGGCGAGGTAGCGGCTCTCCGCGACCACGGCAGCGACCGCCTCGCCCACGTAGCGCACGACCCCGGCCGCGAGCGCCGGGACCGGCGTCACCTTGTAGCCGGGCATCGTCGACGCCGCGATCATCGCACGCGCGAGCGTCGCCATCTCGGCGCCGGTCACGACCGCGACTACGCCCGCGCTCGCGCGCGCCGCCGCCGCGTCGATCGCGAGGATTCTTGCGTGCGCATGCTCCGAGCGCAAAAACGCGGCATGCAACGTCCGCGGCGGTAAATAATCCGCGACGTAGGCGCCGCGCCCGGTCAGAAAGCGGCGGTCCTCGACCCGCCGCACGCGCGTGCCCACCAATTTGCCGTCGCCGATTGCCATCGCACTTCGCTCCGTGCGACCGCCGCGCTCAGCCGCGGTCGCGCAGCACGCGGCGCAGAATTTTGCCGTTGGCAGTCTTGGGCAGCTCCGCCATGAATTCGATCTGATGCGGCACCTTGTAGGGCGCGATCACGCCGCGCACGTAGTCGCGAATTTCCTCGGCCAGCGCGTCGGAGCCCGCATGTCCCGCGCGCAGCGCGACGAAACCTTTGACGCGCGCGCCGATCTGCGGATCGGGAATCCCGACCACCGCCGCTTCGAGCACCGCTGGATGCTCCAGCAGCGCGGACTCGACCTCCTTGGGCGAGATCAGATAGGCGCGGCTTTTAATCAAATCGTCGGAGCGCGAGACGTACCAGAAGTAGCCGTCGGCATCGACGTACGCGATGTCCTGCGTGTAGTACCATCCCTCGCGATTCACCGCGGCCCATCGCGCCGCCGCCTTGCGATAGCCCAGCGTGAGCCCCGGATGGCCGTTGCGGAGCACCAGGTTGCCGGGCTCGCCGCGCTTTTGTTCGCGGCCAGCGTCGTCAAGGATCGCGGCCTCGTACCCTCGAAGCGGTTTGCCCATCGAGCCCGGCCTGATTTCCATCCCGATCCGGTTGCCGATGAAAATGTGCGTCTCGGTCTGGCCGATACCGTCGTAGATCGTCACGCCGAAGCGGCGTCGGAATTCGTTGAACGTGTCGGCGGGCAGCGCCTCGCCCGCGCTGACGCAGGCGCGCAACGAGTCGAGCCGGTAGCGCCGCTCCGCGTCAGGCAACGCGAGCATCATCCGGTAGATCGTCGGCACCGCGGCGAAAACGGTCACGCGATGGCGCTCGATCGTCTCGAACGCGGCCTCGGGCGTGAAGCGGCCGTGCGGTATCACGATGGCCGCCCCTTCCATCAGCGGATACAGGCATCCGGCGCCGAGCGGATAGATGAACGACCAATCCTGCGGCTGATAACAGACGTCGTCCGCGCTCATCCGCATCATCTCGCGGTTGTACGGATCGCCCGTGCCGATCAGCCATCGATGGGCCTGCTGGACGCCCTTGGGATCGCCGGTAGTGCCGGAGGTATAGATCACGAAGGCCGGCTGGTCGCGATGGGTCCGCGCGGGAGCGAAGTCGTCAGACGCATCGGCCATCACGCGCTCCCACGCGAGCGTGCGCCGGCCATCGATTGCGACGTCATCCGCGCCGGCATCCGCGCCGACCAGGATGATATGACGGAGCATCGGCGTCCGCCCGCTCACCGCCTCGATCGGGCCGAGCAATTCGGGCGTCGAGACGGCAACCACCGCCTCGCTATTGAGCAGAATCTTCTCGACTTCGTGATCGCGGAACAGGAAGCTGGTCGGCAGCACGACCGCGCCGGCCTTAATCGTGCCCAGGATCGCGATCAGCGTATTGAGACTGGTGCCGAGCCGCAGCATCACGTGATCGCCCTGGCCGACGCCGAGCGCGCACAGCGCGTTGGCGAAGCGGTTGGTGAGCGCGCGAAGATCGGCGAAGGTGTACGCGCGGCCCTCGGCCCACGCGGCGACGCGCGCACCGCGCCCTTCCTCGACGTGACGATCGACGACGTAGCTCGCGAGGTTGAGCTGCTCGGGAATTTCGAGATAGCCGCGCGCCATGTTGCCGCTCATCCGGACGCTCACTGTGCCGAGCGCATCCGCTCCGCCGCCGCTTTCACCGCGCGCACGATCCCCTGGTACCCGGTGCATCGGCAAAGCACCGCGGAGAGCGCCTCGCGAATCTCCTCCTCGCTCGGATCGGGATTGACGCGCAGAAAATCGTACGCCGCCATCAGCATCCCGGGCGTGCAGAAGCCGCACTGGAGTCCGTGATGCTCCCAAAAAGCCTCCTGCAGCGGATGCATCTTGCCGTCGCGCTCCAGCCCCTCGACCGTCATCAATTCGGCGCCGTCGGCCTGCACCGCTAGCATCAGGCACGAGCGCGCCGCTTCGCCGTTCAGCATGATCGTGCACGCGCCGCAAATCCCGTGCTCGCATCCCACATGGGTGCCGGTAAGTCCGAGGTCCTCGCGCAAAAAGTCGACCAGCAGACGGCGCGGCTCGGCCCATCCCTCGCGCACCTGTCCGTTGACGGTGATGCGAATTTTTCTCGGCTCAGCCATGAGCATTTTCTCGCTTGCGCGACCGCTCGACCGCGCGCTTGAGCGCCCGACGCGTCAGCACGCGCGTCAGATGGCGGCGGTACTCGACGGAGGCGTGCAAGTCCGCGCCGGGATCGACCAACTCGGCGGCGCGTGCGGCCGCATCATCTATATAGCGATCATCAACGCCGCCGTGCTCGAGGATTTCCTCCGCGGCACCGAGACGTATCGCGGTGGGACCGGCGCCGCACGCGGCCAGACGCGCCGAGCGGAATCGATCGCCCTCGACCGCGACCATCGCTGCAATCCCGACTATCGCGAAATCACCGTGGCGCCGGCTGAACTCCTCGAAAGCCCATCCGGAATCGGGCGCCTGCGCCGCCATCCGCACTTCGATCAGCATCTCGCCCGGCTGCAAAGCGGTGGTCATGAAGCCCACGAAAAACTCGGCCGCGCGCACCACGCGATCGCCGGCGGAGCCGCGAATCACCAGCTCAGCGTCGAGCGCCGCTGCCACCGCGGGATATTCCGCGGCCGGGTCGGAGTGCGCGAGGCTGCCGCCAATCGTGCCGCGCGTGCGGGTCGGCAGATGGCCGACCCATCGCGTCGCTTCCGCCAGCAGCGGCAGGCGGCTTTTCACCAGCGGAGAGAATTCTATCGCGCGTTGACGCGTCATCGCGCCCAGCCGCACTTGCCCATTTGCCTCCCCGATATAGGCGAGGTCGGCCGCGCGATTGAGATCGACGATCACGGCGGGCGCGCTCAGGCGAAAGTTAAGCAGCGGCACGAGGCTCTGACCGCCGGCGAGCAGGCGCGCCTCTGCGCCGTAACGGCCGAGCAATTCGAGCGCCTCGGCGGCGCTGTGCGGCGCATGGTAGTCGAACGGCGGCGGCTTCATCGCTGCTTGTGCCTCGCGGCCTCGAGCAGATGCCACAGCCGGCTCGGCGTGATCGGCAATTCGGTTATCCGCACGCCGAGCGGCGCGAGCGCGTCGCTTACCGCGTTGGCGACCGCCGCCGGCGCGGTCATCGAACTCGCCTCGCCCAGGCCCTTGGCGCCGAGCGTGGTGAACGGGGACGGGCTCGCGAGATGCTCGACCTCGACGGTAGGCGCCTGGCTCGCCGACGGCACCAGGTAGTCCATGAACGTGCCGGCGAGGAACTGGCCCTCGGAATCGTAGGCCAGCTCCTCCCATAGCGCTCCGCCCAGTCCGTGCAATGCGCCGCCGACGATCTGGCCCTCAGCGATCAGCGGATTGATAATCACGCCGGCGTCGTGCACCGTGACGTAGCGCAGAATTTTGATCTCCGCGGTTTCAGGATCGACCTCGACCGCCATCACTTCCGCGATGAAGCCGTAGGTGTTCGACGAGTTGACGCGGTCCTCGGCGTCGGGGCTGTCGGCCAGCGGAAAACCGAACACCGCGGTCGCTTCCAGCGCGGGTTCCATCCCGGGCGGCAGCGCCTGCGTGTTCCAATGCGCGCGGCCGGCCAGTTCCTTCAACGTCAGACCGCGGGCGCCGTCGTCGCGCGCGATCACGCGCCCGTCGGCGAAGACCAGGTTCTCGGCCGGCGTCTCGGTGAGTGCCGAGGCGAGACGCACGAGCTTGTCCTTGAGCTTGCGTGCGGCGAGCGCCGCGGCGCTGGTGCCGACCGAGCCGAAGCGGCTCGAATAGGTGCCCGACGAAATTCCCCACACGCGCGTAAAGGTATCCATCTCGTCGACCACCGTGATGTCGCCGGGCGCGAGGCCGAGTTCGTCGGCGACGATTTGCGCGACGACCGTCTGATGGCCCTGGCCCTGCGGCGCGGTGCCGAGGATCGCGGTCACTTTGCCGAGCGGATCGATCTTGACCGTGGCGCTCTCGATCGCGCCGGACTTTTGCAGGTAGCCGGGACGCGCGCGCGTCGCGGGGTCGAGCGCGATCGTAACGTAGCCCATGTTGGAGACCGACGGATCGACCGCGACGGCAAGCCCCACGCCGTAAAGCCGCCCGGCGGCGCGCGCGCGCTCCTGCTCTTGACGCAGTTGATCGTAGCCGGCGGCTTTGAGCGCCCGCTCGAACGCGGCCGGGTAGTCGCCCGAATCGTAAAGCCCGCCCGACGGCGTGCGATAAGGAAATTGATCGGCCTGGATAAAATTGCGCCGGCGCACTTCCGCGGGATCGATCGCCAGGCGCTCCGCCAGCAGATCGACCATCCGCTCGATTTCGAAATAGAGATGGCCGCATGCGTAGCCGCGATTCGGGCCGGTCAGGCTCTTGTTGGTCATCACGACGTGCGCGTCGGCGGCGAGGTTGGCGAAGCGATACGGCCCCACCCAGTTGCCGATCGGGCGAAACGTGCATCCCGGCTCCGGACTGCGAATGTAACCGCCGACATTGTCGTACCATCGCGAGCGCATCGCGAGGATCGTGCCGTCGTTGCGTGCGGCCAGCTCGCGATAAGCGACGCGGTCCGCGCCGCTGGAGGAAGCCAGCAGATGCTCGCGGCGATCCTCGATCCATCGCACGGTCACGCCGGTGCGCATCGCGGCCAGCCCGATCAGCGCAAGATAGGGAAAGATGCTGGTCTTGATCCCGAAGCTGCCCCCTATATCGGGCGGCACGACGAAGCGCAGGCGGTTCTCCGCCAATCCCAGCGCGCGCGCGACCAGCGCGTGCAGGATGAACGGCCCCATGAAGTTGGACGTGATCGTGAGCACGCCGGTACTCGGATCGTACGCGGCGATCACGCCGTAGGTTTCGATCGGCGTCGACGAATATTTTGGATAGCGAAAGCGCTCGCGGATGACGACGTCGGCGCCGGCGAACGCGGCCTCGACGTCGCCGTAGACGATCTCGCGATGGCACGCCTCGTTGGAGCCCACGTTCTCGTGCAGAATCGGCGCGCCGGGCCTGAGCGCGTCCTCGGCGTCGACCACCGCCGGCAGCGGCTCGTACTCGACCTGGATTAGGTCGAGCGCGTCCTCGGCCAGGTAGCGGTCGCGCGCGATCACCACCGCCACCGGCTCGCCGACGAAGCGCGCCTTGTCGGTCGCGAGGCAGTAATACTTGACCGGCGCCTCCACGCCGACCGCGAAGGGTTGGGTATGCGCGAGCACGTCGGCGCCGGTTATCACGCCGGCCACTCCCGTCGCGCTAAGCGCCGCCGCGGCGTCGATCGAGCGGATACGCGCGTGCGCATGAGGGCTCCGCAGGATCGCCGCGGCATAAGGTTCCTTGAGCGGCAGGTCGGCGACAAACACGCCGCGCCCGGTCAGCAGGCGCGGATCTTCGACGCGCTTAAGCGGCTGTCCGACCCACTGTGCCATCGTTTTCCGGCTTGTCCGTTTTCGGTCCGTTTCCGATCTTGCGCGAACCCGGATGCTCTCCCATCCGCCCCGGGCCTACGTTATGTTGACAGAACGATTTTCGTCAACGAGACTGCCCGGCGGCCGCGAGCTATGGTGCGGCGGCGCAAAACGCACGGATTTAGCACGGACTCAATAGATGATTCGTAGAGCGATGGGCACGGCGGTGCTGATCATCTTCGGGGTGATCTGCGCGGGGCTGGTCGCGGAAGTCGGCGTGCGAGTCGCCAACCGCTTTTTTCCCTACTTCTATTGTTATGACGCCGCGCGTGGATGGGGGTTGCGGCCGAACACCGCCGGTTACTATCGGCGCGAGGGCGCCGCCTACGTCACGATCAACAGCGGCGGCTTTCGCGGCCCCGAGTTCGCCACGCCCAAGCCGCCTGGCACCGTCCGTATCGCGGTGCTCGGCGATTCCTACACCGAAGCGATCCAGGTGCCGTACGAGGACACCTTCGCTTCGGTCGCGGCGCGCAAGCTCGCGCAATGCCCACTGCTCAAGGGACGGCGCGTCGAAGCGCTCAACTTCGGCGTCGACGGCTACGGCACCACGCAGGAGCTGGTGACGCTGCGCCAGCAAGTATGGGCCTACCAACCGGACATCGTGGTGCTCGCGATTTTTCTCGGCAACGACGTGCGCAACAACTCGGTCGCGCTCGAAGGCAACCTGTGCCGGCCGTTTTACGTCGAGCGCGACGGCAAGCTCGCGCCAGCCGGCCCGTTTGAAAACTCGAATTCGTTTCGCCTGTGGTGTATGGCGCGCTTCGACTATCGCAAATCCGGATTGCTCTCGCTGATCGGCGGAGCCTGGACGATCCTGCGCACTCGCAACGAACAGCCGACCGCCGAATTGCCCGTCGAACGCGCGATCAACTACGACATCTATAAGCCGCCCACTGAGCAGACGTGGCGCGACGCCTGGCAGGTCACCGACGACCTGGTCGCGGAAACCCATCGCGAGGCCGCGCGGCACGGCGCGGCGTTTCTGACCGTGACGCTCGACACCAGCATCCAGGTGTGGCCCGACCCGAAAGTGCGGGAGAATTTCATGAAGCGAATCGGCGTCAGCGACCTGTTTTATCCCGACCGCCGAATCGCCGCGCTCGGCGCGCGCGACGGCTTCGACGTGTTGACGCTGGCCGAGCCGCTGTACCGGTACGCCGAGGCGCATCACGCCTTCCTGCACGGCTTCGCGAACAGCAAGATCGGCTTCGGCCACTGGAACGTCGAGGGCCATCGCGTAGCCGGCGAGCTTATCGGCGAGCGGCTGTGCGCGATGCTCGCGGCGGGCAAGTGCGCGAGCTGCGCGGCCGGAGCAGCCGGAGCGCCCACTTCGGCCGGCGCCGCACCCTAGCCCAGCCGCTGATCGAATTGCAGGATTATCCCGTCGGGATCCTCGAACAGGCACGAATCGGACTCGATCGCTTATGGCGAGCCGCCGGGCAAGCAAGTGCTGACGTAATTAGCGAGAAAATTGATGCTAACTGTTTCCAGCGCGCTCCGACGATGGCGCGGCGCAGGCGACAACAAAAACCGTCTGTCGCCTGCGCCGCAGCCGCGATTTAGCCGTGTGCCCCGATACCGAGTCCTACTACCCTAGTTCAGGCAGAAGAAGGTAGTGTTTTTGGCCGGGTTCGACTTCGTGAAAGTGTCAGCAAACCAACGGTTGTTGCTACAGTTCGGATTCTCGTCAAGCGCGTCTTCGTCGATGTTGCCTGCCCCCGTGATCGCTAGGAAATGGTTATGCAGGTTACCCAGGCCCACCGCCATACCGAAACGCTGATTCAGTGGAGTCCCTGTGTTGCTTACGACGCTGTTCTTTGACCCATAGACCGACCCGATCAAAGTGTTGCCGTTGCTGGAGGCCACCCCCGACGGGCAGGCGGTACCATTAGGGCCGGCCGCGTTGCATCCCAGGTAGACGCCTGCGACCCCGTTGCTTTCGGAAACGAAGCCATCGATATCATTGTTAGAGGCGCTCTGCAGCCAGATGCCAAACGTTCCATTGCCTTCGGCTAGGACGTCATCAATGAACGCTCCACTTACTCCGTTGAGCTTGATTCCGGCGCCGATAGCATCAACGGCCTCGAGGACTAGCCCTACAAAGTCCGTCGCCGACGGGTTGATTTGAATCCCCACAATGTTATCCAATTCTGAAACTTGTTCGAGCAGCATTGCGTTTGCGCCATTGACGACGGTGCCCTTGTTGTTGCCGGTGGTAATAACCAAATCAGTCGAAGTGTTTCGGCCATCTACGCGGATTCCCGCGCCGAAGTCCTCAACCTCCAGGTCCGTCAAGAAAACCTTATTGGCAGACGGCTCGATATGTACTCCGAAAGTCGCGGTTGAGGCGCCCGGCCCTTTGAGAACTTGACCACCTGTAAGAGTAACGTTGCTGGCGGTGATATCGATGCACGTGCCGGTGGAATTCATCGGGCTAGGGCCGGCGAGCGTGTAGGTGCCCGGTGCGTTGATTGTGCAGCCACAGCTTAGGATCGTTAGCGCGCACGCCGTCGCAGCCGCGTCCGACCGCACCAGAGCCGTTACAAGCATCATCGCTAAGGCCGTCGCCACACCTACGCTAATCACAGTTCTAGCCAATCTGCGCAATGCTCTCATCTCTTCCCCCCGCGGCTCAGCGCGGCCACATCGAATGGCAGCGCGAGTCGAGTTTAATTTCCCGGTCGATTCCAGGAGTTAGGTGGGGGTTCTATCGCGCCTAACGTCTTGACACAAGGGAGTGACGCAGAAATTGTCACAGGGCATAGAAATGCCGTTTAAGACGCTCCACGCCGCCGGACGCTGCCGAACCTTGCCCGAGCACGCTTCGACGCGCCAGAATTAGCGACAAAACTATTGACGGCGTAGCCTGTGGCACATGACACTCGGCAGTCCCTCTGCTAAATGGCACCCATGAAGCCCCGCCACGCCGCCGCCGCGCTCGCTCTGGGCGGCTGGTATTTGATAACTCCTCCGTCGACGCTGCCGCCGGACGTCTCCTACAAAGCACCCTTGCGCAGGTGGCACATCGTCCGAGGTTTCGATACGGCCGATGACTGCGAGGATTCCCGAAGCTCTTTCTTTGAGGACTCGCGACAGAAAGTGGCGTTGAACATGCTCGAACCGGCTTATCGGGATTTTATGTTCGCAGAGTGCATCGCCAGCGACGACCCGCGCCTCAAGGGAAAATAGCGTCGCGCCGTCCAGCGCGGCGAACAGAGCAACCAGCCCGCATCAGCGACGCCAGGCATAAATCGGCGTGGCGTCTGGAGGCGAGATTACCTAGCTTATGAGCATCAGGGATATGAAAAGACAGTAAGCGCGTCAGCATGATGTTGCTACGCAAACTAACCTTCTAGACAAAGTAGGATACAATATATACGCTCAAGGACGCTCAGGAATGTGATTAAAAGGGGGTGTGAAAATGGAGTTAGTGACGAAGATGTTCATCTGTGCCCGTGAGTCCGTAGTTCGCAGCACCCGCGGCCAGACGATGACGGAATACGCGCTCATCCTCGCGGCTATCGCGGTCGTGGTGTATGGCACCTACAAGGCGCTGGGCAACAACATCGGTTCGCTCGCCAACGGCGTTGATTCCACTCTGACCAACGCGTAAGCACGCCGGTCATCCATTTGGGGACCTGCGGCCAACTCAGGTCCATAAGCCCTCGGAGTCTCCCTTCGAGGGTTTTTTCTTGGAGGATCAAAGGCCGGCTGTAAGATCCCGCGCTCGCCTCTGACGACGGCCCGATCTTCTCCACAGTCGCCAAGCTGGTCGACGCCCTCACGCGCTCCATTCCCGAAGGAACGCAAAGCGCGGAGCGAAAAAAGGAAGCACTGGACCTCGCGCCTGAACTACTCCGCGGGACCAAGTACGACGAGGATTGACGGAGCGCCTTTCGCGCGCAGGCCGAATCGAAGGTCCTGATTACGCTGGCGCTTTCGATTCGTCGATCTTCGCGATCAGACGGTCGAGCACTGCGCGCGTACCGAATCCCGGGCGCAACCGCACGCTGCGATGGCGCATGCGACGCGCGCGCTGTGACTCTTTGTGGAGCTTTCGAAGTACGCGCTCTTCGCGCGGCTCAATGACGATCGCTATATCGAACCTCATCCCCCCTCTCCTCCTGGCGACGAATATAGCTTTTCAATTTTAGTCACGCTGAGAGTATAGACAAGACATGTCTACAGTTTTTATCTGAAGGCCGGGGAAGGAGGGCTTATATCGATGGGCGTTGACTTGAGGCTGGAACCGTACGCGACGATGTTCGAGAAGGAACGCCCCGAGTCGCGGATAATCGATGAGCTTTGCTTCCCGGACATCACCGATAAGCTGATCGACCGTCTCGGCCTGAGCTGGAACGACTTCTATGCGCTCGTCTACGAAGAGGGCCGCTTGCCACACGAGGCCGCCTTGAGACTCCTCGCGGCGGTCGAGTCGCATCACGCTCTAGCCGAAAAGCTGCTTACCTTGCTTCACTACTACCGCGACTGGTACGAGAATCCCGAACGTGTTGCCACGCAAATGCAGGGAATCACTCAGGGCCGTGCGCCCGGCATGGAGGGCCGAATCGGCCATCTCCCCGACCCGCGTCCCTGGTTAGTGCTGAGATAGCAACCGGCGCCCGCAAACGGCCCTAGGAGCTTTTCGCCGCTACCGACCCTGCCACGCCCGCCCGCAGACCCCGCAGAATTAGCGAGGGGTGACCTAGCGCTTAGGTCCACGAACCCTCCCATCGCCGCCGTTATCGATGACTTTTCTCACCTTACCGGCGCCCACGGACTTTTCAGAAAGCCAGCGCTCAATCACGTCCCTTCGGAATCGCCAATCGCTACCGACTCGAAAACCCGGAATGCTGCCCCGCCTGACCAGCTTGTAAACCGTGGACTTATGGACCTGCAGTAGGTCGCAGATTTCCTCCATCGTCAGGACTTCATCGGCTACCATAGTTTACCACGCGTTCGCTCTCTTGAAGATTTGGGGATGCTCCCTTGCGCAGGAGCAACGGTCGTGACTCGAAAGAGGTTCCCCAGCGCCCCGAATTTTTGGCACGCCAGCGCCCCTAAGGAGCCGTCGCCGCTCTTGTCGCGATTAGTTAGACGTGGGAGAAAGAGAGATGAGCAAAAAGACCGAATTCCAGAACTGGTCAGAAATCCATGAGACCGAAGGCAACCGCTTCCAGCGCTTCGAAAAGGTCCTCAAAGAGGGCTGGCAGGCGCACAGGCTCGATTGTGCAACCTTCGCCGAATTCGCCGACGCCGCACGCAAGGAATTCGAAATCAAACTCAGCAACCTCAACTGCGAATTCCTGAAGTGGCAGAAGACGCGCCCGCACCACGTATCGGGTATGCACACACCTTACTTGACCCGCACCCCGGCGAGTTTTCGAATTTGGCGCGTAAATGCCCGCTGCGAGCCCTCGCCGCTCCTGACGCTTGTCAACCCCCGCCCCAAGCCCGAAACGCCCGCCTGAATTAGCAAGAAAAATCGTGGCGCACGTTCCTGATGCGACGGCCGTCGGAAAGAAGAAACCCTTTTCAAATCTGCGGTCATTACGGATACCACGGGACCCCACGCGATTTTGCTGGCGCGATTTTGGGTAGGGGCGCCGCGGGGCAAAAGAGGACCCGCGAATCTTGGTCGTTCCAAGGATGGTCCGCCCTGCATTCGCCGGCGCCGACGGCCTAGCGATGGTCACCCGGTGGATGGTCAGCGCCGCTCGCGCTCGACCTGGCGGAGCTGCCCGAAGCTTGGCTGCGCGATCTACCTGAGATAAAACGGAAAACGACCAAAAACTCAATGAACACAGGCACTTTATTCTGTCACTGTAACGGTTGTGTAAAGGTCCGGGTGTGCCAATGAACGAACGCAATCTCGTGAACGTCTGGATCTATCCGTACCTGCCGAACGAATGGCACTGCCAGACCTTCGAGCATCACGGGCATCGGCAGGACTCGCGACTAAGCGAAAGCCACCTTTGATCGAGACTGGAATCAGAGGGCTCCCTACCGCTTATTCGAGGGCCATCCGCCGCGGCAGAGGCGTTCAGATGACCCTAAGCCGGCAAGCGCCGCCATCGCTGGCGATAGCCTGGCCGTGGTCTTCCATCGAGCGCTAGTCAAAGAATTTCACAGTGACCGCGTGGGCCATCGGACCCTATCCAGCGACGATATTTTGAGCGTCATCAATCGTCTGTGGGATGAGGCGACCGCGAAGTGAAGGCGCGCAAACCAAAAACACTGATGCGGCGGGCGAAGGCCGCGGCCAGCGAGCGCGAGGTCGAGAAACAGATTTGGACCCTTTTCGAGGCCGCTCGAGATGAGTTGCGCAAAATGGCGCGCGAGGGACTGGTCGATGCGAACGCCGCCGATGAATACCATCCTGTGCGCACGCTGATCCGCATCGAACACGACCCCAAGGTGCCACCAGTGATTCGCGCGATGGCCGCGAAAGAAATTCTATCCTACGTCGAGGTACCGAAGGCCGCGCAGTTGAAGCTGGACGCTGGCGGTAATCCCGATGACCTCAACATCACGATCCAGATTGCGCCCTGGGCCGCCGACCGGCAAGCCGCCCGCACCAGCGCTGCCGGCGCCCAGGCACCCTGATGATGAAACTTTTACTGCATAGTCAGCGACCGCGAGAACTTGTGAATCGGCTCGAAGATCTCGGCTTCGAGCTATGGCTTGACGGGGCTGACATAAAGGTCTGGCCGGTGGCCAAGTTGACCGCCGACATGCGCGCCGAGATCGCCGACCTGAAAGTCGAGTTGGTCGAATACTTGGGCACCGTCGCTGAGACGGTTGTCGATGACCCCGAGGAACGCGCACACGGTGATATGCGCACTCTGCCGCGCACCCCCGAGGAAGCGGAGAGGCAACGGGCCGAAGCTGACCGCGAACGAGAACGCGCACGACGCCGCTATCAGGGCGGCGCGGTCTTAATTAATGACCCCAACAACTTCGGGCACTACATGAGGCAGCTACGCCGTCAGCGCGAAGCGCGCGAGGCGGCGGAGCGCGGTGAGTCAGCGCCGCCAGGGCGATACGTTACGAGGTTTAACGTGTTCGGATAAATGAGGAGATGAGGATGAAGAAAGAACAGCAGCCTGAAAAACCGATTCCGCCCAAATGCTTTATCTGCGCCGCGACTCCGGTAGACCCGAGTACCGAGGGCGTGGGTAGCGATTACGCATTCTGTGCCGGGCATCTCGCGACGTTACACGATACTCCGGCGCAGCGCGCGAGACTGCGATAGGTGCAGGCAGACGTAATGACTAAGCGTGTGGCTATTGCGGTCGATGCAAATGGCGTCGGATGGTTCCACCGATTGCCGCCGGAGCCGCCGCCGAAAGGGTGCCCGATCGTGATGGATGACGGGGTAACTCCACGGTATCAGGATTGGAATCCCCAGATTGTGGGAGCCGATAACGATGGCCAACAGTAACATCATCCCGTACCGGCTGACGTACCCCGAGTTCATCCAATGGGCCACACTGAAAGTCGCGACGCCCGAGGGCCGTACGGAGGTCCGACGCGCGCTAGCCTCGTTAGTCGGCTGGGCTAACCAGAGCCCCGACCAGAAAGCGGCGCAACAGGCCATGAAGCTCTTGAGCGCCTAGAATTTCACCGAGGCAACGTTGACGGAGCTGACAGAGCTGAGCACCAACGTATTAGAAGCAGCGGAGGAACAAACTGAAATGGCTACTAAAGAGACCGCCCCACCTACGGCGCCGGGTTAGGAGAACGTGCGCGCGATGAACGCGATCGCGTCCACGGCCGAGGGCCGCGTCGCATTACAGCGCGCCAGGAACGGGCAGGACCTGACGCCACAGCAGCAGCGGCTAGTCGATGATTACCGGGGGTTTGAGAAGGCGCACAATGACGCCGCCGATGCCGAGAAGCGGTCCTACGACCCACCGAAGCCGCTGAACCGCTACATCGGGCGCGACGTGATGGCCTTCGCGGCTAATCAGAACAAGGTTCAGCGCCAGCAACTCGCTGCGGAACACCGCGCCAAGGTGCTGGGCGACATGAATCATCCGTACTGGAATGCCAGTAGCACCGAGCACCAAGCCGCCGTGGTCGGGATGAAAATCGCGACGCAGATGATGCAGACCGGCGATTCCGATGTGCAAATCGGCCCCGACGGCAGCATCAGCGAGGAATAGTCAGCGCGAAAGCTGATATAATAAATCTGTGGCGATAGCCACCAAAGAGGAGTGAGAGAGTAATGAGTGAGTCACGTCTCGGAATCGGTCAACATCGTTCAACCCCCGGCCTGTCTGGCAACAATGGCCAGAGAGAGCGCCGCGACCCTGCCGCTGTAGTCGGCCCGAATTTGTCAGGCGGTGAGATGCAGAACACCGTCCCTGGGTCGCAGCCGATCAACTCGGGTGTTCCCGTTCACGGCGCGGCCGAGAATGACTACGACCGCGCGTGCCGCCACGGCAAGAGGTAGAAATGCATCCAGAGAGCAAGCATCCAGATAAGCAGCCGGCGAACATCTCACACGGTGACATGCAGCATCATCACCATGTCCATCCGTCCGCCGAGCGCGCGTTCAATCGCGCCGAAGAGGCAATCCCGGTGGAGCACCACGAGACCGAGCCGCCCGATGACGCTGCGGCCCAGCATCGGCAGCGATTGGCCAATCACGCGAAGCGATGAGCGGCACGACCGGGCCGCCGGTGGCAGATGATGATGCGTCTCGACGGGCTCGGCCTCGCGGTTGAAGCGGCGCAAGTCGAAGCCGCCAAGAAATCGGGACCAACTCTTATCGCGTTTTGCACGCGTTGTGCGGTCAATCGGGCGCATCGTGCGGCCCGAGAAGTATGCAAGATGCGCTATATTCGCGGAATAGACTTCCGAAGACTCCGCAGCGTGAGCAACTCCCATCGGGCGCTAGCCGCGCCGGCTTCGCATGGCAGACCTTGCAGGTCAACATCCGCCAGCGAGGCAGGCGCTTGGATTTCACGACGATAACTCGGCTCATCGACCTTTTCCCTTCGCGTTGACCTCGCGCAATTCCGCCACGTCGCGAACCGTCGCCCACTCTCTCGGACATCGAGAAAGTCCACAAGGCTCGCGCAACGGCGCCACGATTCCGCAGACCTAGCCTTGCCGGCCGATCTCAGGTTCGACGCGCACGGCCGGCTGCGACCTGTTGGACGGCTGGATGTTCACAAAGACGCGCGGACAGCGCGTGAGCGTGCACCTGAAGTCTCTCAAGGTGTAGTCCTGAATCATGTGGCAGGCCGGACAGCGCAAGAGGTCGGCCCTCTGCGGTGCGCCCTCGCTTAGATCGGCGTCCTTTGATTCCGCCACCACTCTGCCTCCATCATCTCTACTTTTGGAAGTAAGCCGCGGTCACGACGACTTCGACTTACGAGCCCGATTGCGCTTGCACACCCGTGCGCGGCGTTTCATCTCGCCGGCAGGGAGACCGCCTTCTTTGCGGAGAGCCACAGCGAATTCTGCGACCCTCGACGGCCCCCGCCGGCAGAGATCAGATCGCCGACGCACTCAACGTGCCAAACCCAACGCACTAGGCTAATAGATTCTTTCATTCGCGGAATTTGGCAGGTCAGAGTGAATGCTGATTCGCAGTTGCAGCCGCGCAACACTGCTAGGTGCAACTATTCGCGTATTCCTGTAGGCGACGACTATCAGCCCGTGCTTCGGTTTGTCGGGGCGTCTGCTAGATGGCAAAACAAGGCCGGCCACTGAAGCGGCGCGATTCGGGATGGAGTTGGCCATGATACTCGATTGGATCTACAGCACGCCGACGTGGTTATGGGGTACGGTCGTGGTGATTGCCCTGGACGCGGCCGCATGCGTCGGCCTCGTCGTATTCCATCGCTTGGTGCACCTCGAAGTGCGGCGCGCTCACAACGAACTGACCGGCTTCACAGTGGCGGTCATCAGCGTCACGTACGCGGTCCTGCTCGCCTTCATCGCCATCGCGACGTGGGAATCATTTACGAGCTCAGAAGGTATCGTAGATCGCGAGGCGGATTGCGTCGGCAGTATCTACCGCGACACCCAGGGGTTGCCCGCAGCGATGGGACAGGAGATTCGCTCCGATACGCGGCAGTACACGGATACCGTAATTCACCAGGAATGGCCTGTCCAGCAAACGGGCAAGATACCCGACCAGGGATGGGAACCGCTGCGCAGGATTCACAGCGCGATCGTCACGATGCATCCGGCCAACCCCGGCGAGGCGGTGATCGAGGCCGAACTGCTCAAGACCCTGAACATGCTCTACAGCGCGCGGAGCAGCCGGATTTCAGCGGTACAGGGGCATATCCCGGAGGTGATCTGGTGGATCATTTTTATGGGAGGCGCGCTGACCGTGGGCTACACCTATTTGTTCGGCTTTCACAATTTCCGGATGCACTTGGTAACCACCGCGGTGGTTTCGACCTCGCTGGCGCTGGTGATCGTGCTGATCATCGCGTTCGACTGGCCGTTCCGGGGCAGAGTGAGCGTCACTCCCGATGCATTCGTCAAGACAGAGCAGTCATGGAGCGATCTTTCGTTCGCTACACCGGGCCCATTAGAAGGGCAAGGAGGAGGTCGGGACGCCGTCAACCGGACCCGGCCGTCAGCGCCCCAGCACCTCTCTACGACGAGCGGCACGCCTCACTGAGTTACTTTCGAAAGTAAAAGCCCGCGCGCGTCGCAGCCCTTCGGCTTTCCGGGCGCCTCTGCTATTTGGCAGTGATGAAAACCCGCCACTTCGCCACGCTCGCCCTGGTCCGCTGGTCATCTATATCGCTGCTCCTGCTGTCCGGTGGCTGCCGGTTTTTCAGACACAAAGTGACTTGTTCCCCGGTGTGGACCGCCCCGACTACCTTCGGCAAACCCACAACGGTCAGTGGAACTATACACGCAGCCTTTACCCCCAACTGCACGGGCGGCACGTTTGCTCACGCGAGGTTTTTCATTGGCTGTCCCGACAGCATCAATCCTACCTGTGTTGGCCACGGTGGCCGTCAGCTAGCAATCCGGTTGGACCTGCGGAGCACCCCGACTATCTCGGTCCTATCGATGGAGGAACAGCTACCAGGTTCAGCTTCGATACGACCACCGTTCCTAATGCGCAGTACGACCTCGGGTTGAATCTTGTGGACGCGCACGGCAGCGTCATTGGAGCCATCCATCCGGATGGCGAGGTTGACCACGACCAGGTTGTGACCGTTGCCAACAGCGTACGGACGCCTACGTCTGGTGGGCGTGGCGCCAGCGACGCCCCGCGCCTCAAGGAAAAATAGAGCGCTGAAGTTCGCCGTGGCGGCCGAGATTCAATTGCTCGCGTGCGGATACTCAGCACAGTGCACCGTCCGCGGCTGCCGCGTCCGCGCTACCATGCTCGCCCGATACACCGATGGCCAAGGCCGGCCGCTGAGGCAGCGAGAGCTATGCGATCGACACGCGGTCTGGGTCAAGGCGAACCGCCCGAACGTCCACGATTTGAGAGGCGCACCCGATGCCTGAGAAAACCGTCAAACGCCGTCTGCAGTGCGATATATGAATCCGAACTCGTCAAATTCTGTGGAGGACAAGCCCCCAAGGGGCGGAGGTTGCACCGGGTGGAGGATGCAACGCCCGCTGGTATCAGATAAGGACGACCGAACTCTGTGCAACGGTCGCTCAAAACATGTCAGCAGTTAAGCCGGGGTGAAGATTAAGCACACGACGCATACGCGGATCTTTCCGGCTATCGTCGTGTTGTTAGAGCCGACGACCTCCCACCCACAAGGGACGGTGCCGCTCGGGTTGCAGGAAGGCCCGCCGCTGAAGACGGGCATGCTCTCGTTGACGCTGGCGCCGAGTAGTTGAGAAAAGTCTGACGAAACCAACTCGTAGCCGCCACCAGTCGCAGTGCTGCCCGTGGGGCAGAAGGCCTCGTTATTGAAGCCATTGAGGCTGCCAACGTTCTCGTCGTTACAGACTGCCGTGGTTCCGAATGGCGGTATTGCTTGAGCCGCACGCGAGTAAGCGAGAGTGCAAACGAGCATCGTGACTGCGAAGAATAGGATCGATCTGGCTGTTTTCATTGACTCCTCCCTTTATGTAGTGACAATTTCTCCACCCTCAAATTCTGCGGCGCCCTTGCCTGCCCTCATTTCAAAAATCTGAACGTGCCTGCTGTGATCTCCGCAATGCGGTCGTGCTAGTCGGACTGGTGATGGGTAAAGAACTCCACGAAGGCGCTGCCGTGTATGCGGTCAAAAAACTTCGTGAGATTGCAAAGAAGGAAGGGCTGATTCCCACTGGCTGACCCGGCCGTCGACACTCGAAGACGGGTCGGCGGTACTGCGCCTGCGGTGCAGGGCGACACGGCCAATGTCGCGGATACGCTCGCGCATTCGCCGTTCAGCATGACCGGCGGGGTCCAGAATGTATCGCATCTCTTCATCAAAGCATTCGTAACACAACGTCTGACCTCGCACTGTTATGCGTGCCGATTTGCCGCATCGGCAGGTGAAGCCGATGCCGCGCTTTACTTCCTTCAAACTATCGATACGGCTCATCGCCCCAACTCCTCGTCGCTGGGCAGCGGTGCGCGGGCATGAGGGGAAAATGGGCGGAGCGGCGTCAATGCCGTATCGACCGCCCCGCCCGTGTGGGGAAAATGCCAGGGCTCTGCCATAACCCCAGCAAAGCAACGCTCCTACTCGTGCACACTTAAGTCAAATCTGAGTGGCATCCGGCTATTCCTTAAGCCGACGGGCGCCGCTCGAACGCTCTTTCGGCATTTCGTCGAGCACGGACCTACGACCTCGCAAGCATCCCTTCATGTGCCTCGTCAGTCTCTCAGGCGGCGAAACTAGCCTTTGGCACTTAGGGCACTCTACCGTCGGCTGACAAATTCGCGAGCCGCCCTTCCCGTGCCGGTTCATCGCCTTGAAGCGAGGAGCGTTTCAAAATCGCCAACAGTTCCCGCCCGAACAAGCCTGCTGCCTTAGAGTTTAGGTCCAGGTTGCCTGCGTAAGGCCGCCCTTCGCCGATGGCGAGCTTCCCCATTGGCCCCTTTCTCAATGACTTTTCTCACCCCCTGGGCGTATATAGTCTGTTCGGTCATCCAGCGCTCGATCACGTCCTTCCGAAATCGCCAATCGACGCCAACTCGGAAGCCCGGAATGCTGCCCCGCCTGACCAGCTTGTAAACCGTGGACTTATGGACCTGCAGTAGGTCGCAGATTTCCTCCATCGTCAGGACTTCATCGGCTCCCATAGTTACCACGCGTTCGCTCTCTTGAAGATTTGGGGATGCTTACCCCTTGCGCAGGAGCAACGGTCGTGACTCGAAGGAGGTTCCCCAGCGCCCCGAATTTTTGGCACGCTAACACCCCTGTGAGCCCGTCGCGTTCTCGCGGCGCTGTTCCGCCCCGGGCCTCAAGGAAAAATAGCGCGCCTTTGCACGTTGACGCCCGCGACCCGTAGGCGTTCTGTACGGCACGCTTAACGCTGAATGGGGTACTTTAGAAATCTCACCAGCGGCTCAAGTGATTGACCCAGGCTTGCCCCTGCCAGTTCTCGTCGGGCGAATTCAACTTGGGACTTTTCATGCTCGACCATGTAAAGGCAGACGGCCTCCTCGTCCGCCCTGCCCCGCGCTTTCGCCGCGTCGGCATGACCTTGATAGCGAGGAACATATTCGGTGACGATTACATGATGGAGAGCTTGCATCAGCTCTGACCAAGACATCGGCTTAAGCTGTTCTGTTACGACGACGCCCTCCTCGCGAACCGCGGATTGTTCTTCGAGACTCACGCCACGAGCGACCATCGGCGCACGCAACCAAGCCTTAGTTTCCGTCTCCAGTTGAAGCAGCGTCCCTAATTTGAGGCGCTCGTCATCATTTCTCGCCGACCCCAAAAGTGCGGAATAAACTGCCTCTCCGAGCACTTCGCCTCTGTAGAAGTCCTGCAATGCTTCTGCGTATGAACTCATGCGATTTTCCCCTGTAAAGGCATTCGCCCTGCGAAGGCGCTTTTCTACTTTTAGTGAGAGTCGCCCATCGTGGCAAGAATTGGAAACGCCTTAGGAGCCGTCCCCGCTCGGGGACAGTGCCCGACACGCCGAACCCCCACCACGCAAAGAGTACGGCGGCAGAATCCGGGTATCCCTGTACGCGAGAGCAGCGGTGAGGGGAAAATGGGCGGAGCGGTGAGTCTCGACCGCCCCGCCCGGGAAAGTGCCGGAGGCCATGCTGGAGTAGCCCCGGCAAGCCGAAACATTCCACTGGCGCGCGCTTAAGTCAAATCTGAAATTAGGCCACCTCGCCTTTCAACTTAGGACACTGGCGAGCGCGAAAATTATGGCGGGAATTCCTGCGTGCGATGACGTTCGTCGCCACACCACGACCGAGCGCCGGCTAATGACCCGACTTCTCTTGCTCTCGGAGCCAGTGGTCGATGGCTTCGATGTTGAACCGCCAGTCACTGCCCATGCGAAAGGCGGGAATCTGATTGTGCTTCAGCAGCCGGTAGACCGTGCTCGGATGCACACGTAAATAATCTGACACTTCGCGCACGGTCATAACGTTGATCGGGAGCGCATAGTGGAACGTTTTGGCGGCATCACTTTTCGGAGGGCGCCCCTCCGCGGCAGACGTGGCGCGACGCCTGGCAGGTCACCGACGACCTGGTCGAGGAAATCCATCGCGAGGCCGCGCGGCACGGCGCGGCGTTTCTGACCGTGACGCTCGACACCGGCATCCAGGTATGGCCCGACCCGAAAGTGCGGAAGAATTTCATGAACCGAATCGGCGTCAGCGACCTGTTTTATCCCGACCGCCGAATCGCCGCGCTCGGCGCGCGCGACGGCTTCGACGTGTTGACGCTGGCCGAGCCGCTGTACCAGTACGCCGAGGCGCATCACGCCTTCCTGCACGGCTTCACGAACAGCAAGATCGGCTTCGGCCACTGGAACGTCGAGGGCCATCGCGTAGCCGGCGAGCTTATCGGCGAGCGGCTGTGCGCGATGCTCGCGGCGGGCAAGTGCGCGAGCTGCGCGGCTGGAGCAGCGGGAGCGCCCGCTTCGGCCGGCGCCGCACCCTAGCCCAAGCGCTGATCGAATTGCAGGATTATCCCGTCGGGATCCTCGAACAGACACGTCAGCACTTTCTTGCCCGGCGCCTCGCCATAAGCGATCGAGTCCGATTCGTACGGGCCGACGAGAATCTTCACTCCCGCCGATTTCAGCCGCTCCACGCGTTCGCGCAGGTCGCTCACCCAGAAGGCGAAATGATGAATCCCGAGCTGATCGATCTTGATCGGCCGGCCCGACGGCTCTCCCGGCTTCTGCGAGAGCACGACAAAGCCTGCCTCCGGACCGTCGGCCCACTTGAGATAGACCGCGCGCCGGCGATTCTGCGCCGGGTCGGCGAACAGCCGCTCCGAGCCGCGCACCGGCTCTTCCTTGTCCAGGCTCACGGTCAGCCCGAGCAGGTCGCGGTAAAAGCGCAGCGAGCGCTCCATGTCGCTGACGCCGATCGCGACGTGTGAAATTCCACGCATTGCCTTTACCCTCCGCACTCTGGTCGAATGGTGCGCAATCTTGAACCGTGAACTGTGAATAGCCCATTTTTACTGTCCGTGCTCGATAGCCGTCAAACCCGCCGCCGGATCGCGCTCAGCTTTGCGGCTGCGATGCTGGCGGCGATTGTCCTCGCGGCAATTGGAGTTCAACGCACCTACGCTCAGGCTCAATCCCCAGCGGACGAGCAGATCGGGCCGAGCCCGGGCGCGCAACCCGGCATCGGGGATCGCGAGGCCGAGCAGGCCGGCGCCACCCTGGAGCGGCTTGCGCGATCAAATTTTGGCGACCTGGGCGACGCCGAAATAAAACTCGTGCATGCGGCGCCGCAGCGCGCGCTTTTGTGGGTAGGGCCGAACAACGACGCGAGCAGCGCCGTCAACGATCCGTCAAACGCCGCGCAATGGCCACCCGAACGGATGATCCGCGCGACGCTCATCCGATGGCTCGCCGCCGATCCGCAGGCGCGGCCGTACGTCCATCCCAGCGGCATCGGCATCGGTGGCGCGGCGATCGACGGCCAGATCGATCTCTCCTACCTCACGCTGAACGCGCCGCTCACGATCATCAACTCGGCCATACCCGCAGGTATCGACTTCTCCTTCTCGCATCTGCAGAGCCTCGATCTTTCGCACGATGTGACCGGGCCTATCACCGGCGACCGCGCGACAATTACCGGTGACCTCCAGTTGCCGGCCGGAAGATACGGCCCGATTTCAGGCGACCGTTTGACGATTACCGGCGACCTCCAGTTGACCGGCGGCGACTACGGCCCGGTAAGTCTTTTTCGCGCGGAGATCGGCGGCAGCCTCGATTGCAGCGGCGGCCGTTTCGTCGGCGGTCTCGATCCGCTGTCGATCGTGGAAGCGAACATCAAGGGCGACGCCTCGTTCAATAGTGGCTTCACCACCAACGGCGTGGTCGACCTGACCCTCGCGCAAATCGGCCGCGGGCTCAGCTTCAAGGACGCACACTTCGTCGGCACCGGCGTCAACGGGCTCAATGCCGACCGCGCGACGATCGACGGAACATTCTACTGGGACAGCATGGCGCACACGCCCGGCACCGAGCTTAACCTCACCAGCGCCCACGCTGCGGCGCTGTGGGACGACGCCACGAGCTGGCCAGCGGCCGGCAATCTATTCATCGACGATTTCGTTTACGGCGACATCAGCGGCGGTCCGAACGACGCGCCCGCGCGGTTGCGATGGCTTGCGCTCCAGCCCTCCGGCTACCGGCCGCAACCCTACGGCCAGCTCGCAAAGGTGTTGCGCGAGCGCGGCGCCGACGTCGGCGCGGTCGACGTGATGATGGCCAAGGAGGACGCGCGCCGCAACCAGGGCGGACTGGGATGGGGCGAGCGGCTATGGAGCCGCATGCTCGACGTCACGATCGGGTATGGGTACCGGCCGATGCGCGCGCTCTGGTGGATTTTCTTTTTCGTCGCGCTGGGATCGGTGCTGTTCGGATTGGGTTACCACGAGCGCGCGATCACGCCGACCGAGCCCGAGGCCTACGATTCTTTCGTGAAGACCGGTGAGCCGCCGCGCCACTATCCGCCCTTCAACGCGGTCGTCTATTCGCTGGAGAATTTCCTGCCGGTGGTCGATTTGCATCAGGGGACGTACTGGAGGCCCAATCCGCGCCATGGGATGGGCGGGCGGATGCGCGCGCTCTCGGGCACGCTGCTCCGATGGTACTTGTGGGTGCATATTCTTGCCGGATGGATAATCACGCCGCTGCTCGCCGCGGGACTTTCGGGCCTGGTGCGCCCGGACTGAGCCCAAGGTTCGCGCTGCGCTCCCCCTGCTTTGGAGATCGCGCGCGGAGGTATGCTACACAGAGATTGGATGTGCACCGCGGAACCGAATTCGCGGCCTGTCAGCACAGATCCGAATCCTAAGTAGCGCGGCCTGCGCGGCGCGCGCGTAGCGGGAGGTAAACGGTGGCATCGATCGAATTCGGCGTGGCGCTGACCTCGGTCAAGGGAGTGGTTGAGTTCGCACGGTTCGCCGAGCAACTGGGCTACGACTACCTGACTTGCGGCGAGCACGTGATGTTTCACGGGCCGGTCTCGAACTCGCTCATCGCGTTGTCGGTGGCCGCGGGAGCGACCGAGAAGATCAAGCTGATGAGCTCGATCGTGCTGCTGCCGCTGTATAACCCGGTGATGCTGGCCAAGCAGGCCGCGGTGCTCGACGTCGCCTCCGGCGGCCGCTACCACATGGGGGTGGGAATCGGCGGCGAGTTTCCCAAGGAGTTCGAGGCTATCGGCGTGCCGGTCAAACAGCGCGGATCGCGTTCCAACGAGGCGCTCGAAGTGGTTCGCAAGCTCTGGACGGAAAAAGACGTCACCTTCGAGGGCCGCTACACGCGCTTTTCCGGCGTCACGCTCGAGCCGGCGCCCACCCAGAAGCCCCATCCTCCGATCTGGGTCGCCGGACGCAAGGAACCCGCGATGCGCCGCGCGGCGAAGTACGCCGACGGATGGCTGCCGTACATGTACACGCCCGAGATGCTGCGCGAGAGCCTGACCAAGATCGACACGTTCGGCCGCGAGGCCGGACGCGACATGAGCGCGTTTCGCCCCGGCCTCTTCATCTTCACGTCGGTCTATCCCGATCGCAAAGAGGCCGAGGAAGTCGCCGCGCGTTCGCTCGGCAAAAATTATGCGCAGGACTTCTCCAAGATCGCCGGGCGCTACGTGCTCTATGGCAGCCCGGAGGATTGCCGCAAGCGGCTGCGGGAATATATCGACGCCGGTGCGCGCAGCGTGATGTTCAGTTGGGCCTGCCGCCACGACGATATCGAACGCAACATGGAAACGATCGCAAAGGAAGTCATTCCGGCATTCCGTTAATCGCCCGCGTTCCGCTAATACGGCGCAGCGCTCACGCGGCAGTATCGAGGCACCATCCAATGCCAGCGTCTCCATCAAGATCTGCAAACGGGCCATTGAGCGGCCTACGCATCGTCGACGTAACGCAGAATCTTTCCGGCCCGATGGCGACGATGATTCTCGGCGACCAGGGTGCCGACGTGATCAAGGTCGAGCCGCCGGGAATCGGCGACTTCACGCGCGCGATGGGCGGGACCAAGCGTGGCGTCGCGCCGGCCTTCGCCGTGATCAACCGCAACAAGCGCTCGGTGGCGCTCAACCTGCGCGATCCGCGCGGCCTGGAACTGCTCAAGCGGATGGTCGCGCGCGCCGATCTGTTCGTGCAGAACCATCGCCCCGGCGTCGCCGAACGCATGGGAATCGGCGAGGCGGCGCTGCGCGCGGTCAAGCCGGACCTGGTTTACGTTTCGATAAGCGGCTTCGGCGAAAGCGGCCCGTACGCGGATCAGCGGGTTTACGATCCGGTGATCCAGGCGCTCTCGGGGCTCGCCGCGATCCAGGCCGACGTCGAAACCGGACGCCCGCACATGATCCGCCTCATCATCCCGGACAAGGTCACGGCGCTGACCGCGGCGCAGGCGATGACGGCGGCGCTGCTCGCGCGCCAGCGGACCGGCGAAGGGCAGCACGTGCGCCTGGCGATGCTCGACGCGGTGATCGCGTTCCTGTGGCCGGAGGGGATGGCGGCGTACACTTTCGTCGGCAACAATCGCTCCAGCATCCGTGCGGCCAAAGCGCGCGAGCTTATTTTCGAAACCACCGACGGTTACATCACTGCCGCCGCGAACACCGACTCCGAATGGCAGGGGATGTGCCGCGCGCTCGAACGGCCGCAATGGCTTGGCGACGAACGCTTCAAAACGCCGGTCGACCGTATTCGCAACGCCGACGTGCGGCTCGAGATGACCGCCGAAGTGTTGAAGACGAAAAGCTCCGCGGAGTGGCTCGAGCGCCTGCGCGCCAACCAGGTGCCCTCCGCGCCCGTGCTCACCCGCGAGGAGATGATGCACAACGCGCAGGTCGTGGCCAACCAGATCATCGTGGAGTCCGAACATCCGCACGCCGGCCCGATGCGCCAGCCGCGCCCGGCGGCGCGCTTCGAGCGGACGCCGGCGGCGCTGAGGCGCTTCGCGCCGCTGCTCGGCGAGCATACCGACGAAGTGCTCGCCGAAGCGGGAGTCGCATCCGGCGAGTTGGCGTCGCTCCGCGCGCAAGGTGTAATCGCGTGAGCCTCTGACTTGGGCGCGGCCGCTACTCGTGTCATGCGGAGCGAAGATACCGACGCCGCACGGGAGAATGACGATGGCCAAAGGCGACGAAATCCTGAATCTCGACGTGGTCGGACTGGCGGCGAAGCTGCGCGCGCGCGAACTTTCGCCGGTGGAGGTCACCGACGCCTACCTGGATCGGATCGCGGCAACCGAAAAGAGGCTCTGCGCCTACATCACCGTGACCGCGGAACTGGCGCGCGTGAGCGCGCTTGCGGCCGAGCGCGAAATCGCGGCCGGCAACTGGCGCGGCACCTTTCACGGCGTGCCGATCGCGCTCAAGGATCTCTGCTGCACCAGAGGAATCCCGACCACCAGCGGCTCCAAGGTGCTGGCTGATCATGTTCCCGATTACGACGCCACTGTGTGGACGCGTCTTCAGGCCGCGGGCGCGATCCTGCTCGGCAAGCTCAACATGCACGAGTTCGCCTGCGGCGGCACCGCCAAGACGGCGTGGGGCACCACGCTCAATCCGTACGACCCCGAGCGTATCCCGGGCGGATCCAGCTCGGGTTCGGGCGCCGCGATCGTCGCGCAGAGCGCGGCGGCGACGCTCGGCAGCGACACCGGCGGCTCGATTCGTATCCCGGCGGCGTTTTGCGGATGCGTCGGGCTGAAGCAGACCTGGAGCCGGGTCAGCCGCTACGGCATCCTGCCGCTAAGCGACTCGCTCGACCACGTCGGCCCGATCACCCGCAGCGTGCGCGACGCCGCCGCGATGCTCCAGGTTATCGCCGGCCACGATCCCAACGATCCGACCTCGAGCGGCGAGACGGTGCCCGACTACTCGGCCGCGCTCGGCCGCGATCTGAAGGGCGTGCGCGTTGGAATCATCCGCGAGCTCGGACGGGACGTCACCGCCGAGGTTGCGCAGTCGTTCGACGGCGCGATGCGCGTGCTCGGCGGACTAGGCGCCGTCGTCGACGAGGTTTCGATCCCGTCGATCGACGACGCGTCCACGGTCGCGCTCAATATCATGTACGCCGAGGCGCTGGAGTTTCACGAGCGCTGGTTCATCGAGCGTTCGCAGGACTACGGCCGCGGAGTGCGCCGGATGCTCGAAGCCGCGATCGCGCTGCCCGCGGTGGCGTACGTCCGCTCCCAGCGCGCCCGCGCGCAGTTGATGGCCGAGGCGATGCGCGCGCTTGAGGGCCGCGACGTGCTCGTCACGCCGGTCTGCATGACGGCGCCGCTTAAGATCGCCGAGGCGCGCGAGGGCAAGCTCGGCCTCGCTCAACTGATTCGGCATACCGCGCCCTTCAATGTCACCGGGCAGCCG
The DNA here is from genome assembly GCA_963771325.1 of uncultured delta proteobacterium. Lineage (GTDB taxonomy): Bacteria > Desulfobacterota > Binatia > Binatales > Binataceae > JAKAVN01. The sequence continues at coordinate 215,763 of CAVYTJ010000004.1, forward strand.
GCGCTCGCGATTCCAACCGGCATTGGCGCGAACCGCGCGCCGCTGGCGATTCAAATTGTCGGACGGCCGTTCGACGAGCTCTCGGTGCTGCGCGTCGCCGACGCCTACGAGCGCGCGCGCGGCGCGCTGCCGTCGCCCGAATTCAACTGAACCGCCGGGCGGCACGCGCGCGCCGCTCAATGAAACGCCGGCATCACCAGTTCGGCGAAGTCGCGAAAGACCTCGCGCTGAAAATCCGCCGGCGGCTCGATCACCGTCTCCTTGATACCGGCCGCTTCCATCGCGCGAAGCTGTGCGACCAGCTCGTCGGGCTCGCCCACCAGGCAAGTGCCGCGAATCGCCTCGGGCGTGACGAAGCGGCGCTCCTCGGGCTGCATGAAAGTGCCGTGACCTTCGTGAATCTGCCGGAAGCGCGCGCGCTCGGGCAGGCTGTAGGAGCCGACGCGCCGCAGATAGTCATCCCACACGTTGCGGAAAAAAGATGGAATCGCCTCGTCTGACTGGCCGCGCGACTTCCAATTCTCGTAAGCGAAGTGAAGCGCGCTCGTGACCTGAGCGCCGGTCTGGTTGATCACGCGCTCCGAGGTCAGACGCTCGCCCGGACGCAGCACGCACGAACTGCTGAGCGCGGCGGTATGGAAATCCGGCTCCAGCCGGCGCCCGGCGCGCTCGGCGCCGGCGCGAATTCGCGCAAGCCGCCCGCCGACCCGCGCGTTGATCCCGCCGGCGGTCACCCAGCCGTCGCCGAATTCACCCGCGGTCTCGCATACCCTTGGGCCGTTGGCGGCAACGTAAATCGGAATCGGATCTTCGAGATTGATGAAGCGGCGGTCGCGATGAAGAAATTTGATCTCGCGCGTGCGGCCGCGAAAGGTGTACTCGACCGCCTCGCCATGCAGCAGCGCGCGCACCACTTTCAGGTACTCGCGGAACTCGGCGACCGGCATCGGCTTCTGCCCCATCACGCGCATCGCGGTGTGGCCAGTGCCAATACCCAGAAACGTGCGGCCCGGAGCGATCTGATTGATGCTTGCGATCGAGTGGGCGGTAACCGGGGCAAGGCGCGTGCCGGCGATCGCCACTCCCGTCCCAAGCTTGATCCGCCGCGTGTTGGCTGCGGCCAGTGCCAGGGTCGCGTAGCAGTCCGACCAGATCATCTGTGAATCCGGAACCCAGGCCCGATCGTAGCCCAACTCCTCGGCGTAGCGTACGAGGTCCCATTTGCTGACATGCGTATCGATACCGATTCCGAATTCCATCGGTAATTCCTCCTAAAACTGGCAAAGTTCAGGCCGGTCATGCCGGATGCGTCATGAGCTACAAAGGGCACAAATAGCGCGTGAAAGGCCAAAATGTCCATGAAATTTGGGCGTTTCTGCCGAAATTTGTATCAAGGACACAACTTAGGATGCTTTAAAGCAACCCTTTCTCACTATAGACACGTGAAGAAGAGGCTTAAAGTCCAATAACGAAGATCGTGGATGGTGCAATTTGAAGCTTTGTAGGGTAATCTTCTTGCGTGGTGCTGCCAGGCCACATTGTGGTTACCAAAGGAGGCTGAGAATGGAAATAATTACGCGCCTATATCTTAGGCTCCGCGAAACGGCCTCCGGGGCTTATCGCGGTCAGACCTATAGCGAATATGCCCTTATTTTCGTCTGCATCGTGGTTGCGCTGGTTGGTGGTTACCAACTGATCGGCGAAAACTTGAGCAATTCGGTGGGCGGTCTCGCTAACCAGGTGGGCAACTCTTAAGACGTAATCGGCGGGGAGGGCATTGCCACTCGTCGCCACAAGCTGAGCAAGTTGGCGAGCCGCCAACGCACGGCGTTGGCGGCTCGCTTCGTCTGGTCAGAACTTCCAGAGATCACCTTGAAGTCGATACGCGCGCATGATCGCGCCAACGCCAGCAGACTTTGCGTACGATCTGCCCTGTGTTAGCTTAACGCCCGGCTATGGCGCGCCGGAACACGCGTTGGGAGCCGCGCGAATGTTGCGGGCCATCAGATTCGATGCTACGGGTCGATGCTACGTGAGTGCCGCCGGTAACGACGCCGGAAATCGTATCGCAGTTGCGAGCGCGGCTGGCTTTGGGCAGGAGCAAGTATCGAAGGAGGCTCCGACCCCACGGGGATGTGAAGGGTGGTGGAACAATTCAAGGTGGCGCTGCATCGAGTTCCCGCAGTAGATCCCAGTACCGTCGAGCGACCTCGACCGCCAGCGGTTAGCATTGAGCAAAGAGTATGCGACCTGCGCGCGCTCTATGCGTTCGCACTCTACCTCACGTTCTCAATCATTTTTTTTGGCCGCGCACTGTTCGGACACCTCTCTGATTTCTACTTCGGCATAGGAGTGGACCCCGCGCTGATGATGTGGAGCCTGGTGTGGTGGCCGCACGCGATAGTGCATGGCCTCAATCCGCTTCTGACCAAAGCCATCTGGGCGCCATCGGGCTATAATCTGGCCTGGTCAACCAGCATCACTCTGGCGAGCCTGCTTGCCAGCCCGTTCACATTGACGTTCGGGCCCGTCGCGACTTACAACATTCTCTGCCTGATAAGCCTGCCGATTGATGCGTTCTGCGCGTTTTTGCTTTGCCGCTATATAACCCGCGATTATCCCGCGGCTTTGTTGGGCGGCTACATATTCGGCTTTTCACCATTCATGCTTGGCCAACTCACCTTCGGACATCTGCACATGGTCCTGGCATTCTCTGTCCCGCTATGCGTCTATCTGACCTTGCTCCGGATCGAGGCGCGGATTAGTCAGCGCAATTTTATATTCTTACTGGCCTCGATCCTGGTCGCACAATTTCTTTTGTCGCTGGAGATCTTTGCGACGATGACAATGTTCGGCGCGTTTGGCCTGCTCCTAAGCTGGTCATTCGGTTCCGAGCGACACCGTAAGACGGCCCTGGCTCTCCTTGCGCCGCTCGCCTCCGCCTATGGCATCGCTCTAATCGCAGTCAGCCCGTACCTTTACTATTTTTTTACTTACAGCGTGCGCTTCGCGTCGGATTCCACCGCGGCATTTTTTTCCGCCGATCCCTTGAATCTCCTGGTTCCCACACCGGCCAACGAACTTGGCCGGCTTGCGTCGTTCAGCTCGATCTCCTCTGGGTTCGTCAGCGGATGGACGGGAGAAGCCGGAGCTTATATAAGTCTGCCGTTACTGCTGATTGCCGTTGTCTACGCGTATCGCCATTGGTACGAGCCGGATGGCAGGCTTCTGGTGTACTGTATCGTCGCCACTGTCCTTCTGTCGCTTGGGCCAATATTGCACATAAACCTGCCGGGTTTCCCATTTCGAGTCGCATTACCGTGGTGGATGCTGGCAAAGCTGCCTCTGCTAAGGAACGCGTATACCGTGCGCTTCCCGATGTACACATCCTTGCTACTGGCAATCGTCTCCGCCTGCTATCTCGCGCACGACCTTTCGACGGCGTCGGTAAAAGCGATGTTGGCCGTCGGAGTAGTCATATTTAATCTGCCAAATACCGCGGCCACCTACTGGCTCAGGCCCTTGGATACGCCGGAGTTTTTCAGTGGCGATACGTATCGGCACTATCTGTCGAAGAGAGAGATTGTGCTGATCTTGCCATACTCATACACGGGCAACAGTATGCTCTGGCAAGCGCAGACGCATATGTATTTCGACATGGCGGGAGGAACCACTCAGCCTCCTCCCAGCGAATTTCGACGATGGCCCATCTTCCCAAGTCTTGCGAAGCGAGCGTACGTTCCCGATCCCGGAGAACAATTAAAAGCGTTTGCAGCGGCGCACCATATCACCGCAACAATCGTCACTGACGCAATGCTGCCGACGTGGCAGGCTCTGCTTTCGACTCTCGATGCGCATCCTGTTAAAGCGGAAGGCGTTTCCATCTACAGGTCGCCAATAGCGATTACGTCCGACAGCGAGGAAACGTGGCACAGCTTGCGGAGTCGCTTCGACACGGAGCGCCTCACTACCTTGGTCATGGGCTCCGAGAAGTATTTGTCCCAGGGAGGCGATCTCGACTCTTTGACTGTACACAGGGCGGAAGAATCAGCACAAATTCCCCACGATGAGTTTATCGGGCCACCGATCCTGTTTGCTCCGGGGGTGCAGGACTACTCGAATCAGAATCGAGATCCTCATTTTACCGACGGAGTCTGGGTCGGGCGAACTCCCGATGGGCTCGTCGGGATAGGCGAGGAAACCTGGTACGTGGCGACAGCGCCGGTGCTCGATAAGCTTCGTGCAGTGTCCAGCAGAATCTACTTTCCTTACCCGTCCGAGCTTGGACGGAACCGCGCCTGGCCGCAACGCACAGGACGGATGGCTGATGTTGACGTTCACGCGCGCGCAGCTGTCTCAGGCCGCCGCTTTGCTAAGTGCCGGAACGGAGCCACCGAAACCCATCTCCGGTATCGCTCGGCGGGGGCGCGACCGGATCCGGCAATGACGATGCGGCCCCCGGAAACCGGACGGGCGTGCGATCTGCCAGCCGTCGGCGCGTTTGCCTTTTATCTGGCACTCTCAATTGCATTTTTTGGCCGCGCCCTGCTCGGACATCTCTCCGATTTCTACTTCGGCATAGGAGTAGACCCCGGGTTGTTGATGTGGAGCCTGGTGTGGTGGCCGCATGCGATTGCCCATGGCCTCAATCCGCTTCTGACGAAGGTCATCTGGGCGCCATCGGGTTACAATTTTGCCTGGGGAGTCAGCATCCCGCTCGCAAGCCTGCTAGCCAGTCCACTCACATCGACACTCGGGCCCGTAGCGACTTACAACCTTCTCTGTCTGGTAAGCCTGCCGCTTAATGCGCTGTGTGCGTTTCTGCTTTGCCGATATATAACACGCGATTATGTTGCATCCTTGTTAGGCGGCTACATATTCGGCTTCTCGGCCTTCACGCTTGGCCAACTGATATGTGGACATCTGCACATGATGCTGGTGTTTTCGATCCCGCTGTGTGTTTATCTCACGTTGCGCCGGATCCGCGAAGAAATCAGCGAGCGCAATTTCATTTTATTACTAAGCCTGGCCCTGGTCACGCAATTTCTCCTGTCGCTTGAAATCTTCGCGACGATGACGCTGCTGGGCGCGTTCGCTGTGACGTCAGCCTGGTCATTCAGTGTCGAGAAGGCGTGCGAGAAGATCTCTGCTCTCCTCGCTTCCATCGCTTGCGCCTATGGCATCGCTCTAATCGTAGTCAGCCCCTATCTGTACTACTTCTTTGCCTACGAAGTCTCATATATCGCCGCGCTACCCACCACCGGCCTTTTCCGTCTACCCGTTGAACTTCTTGATTCCTACAGCGGTCAACGAGCTCGGGCGAATTGCCCTGTTCAGATCGATCTCGGCCGGATTCGTAAGCGGATGGACCGCGGAGGCTGGAGCCTACATCAGTCTGCCACTGATGCTGGTCGTCGCGCTATACGTCCGTCGCTATTGGTGCGAGCCGATCGGCAGGTTGCTCACATATTGCCTGGCTGCGGCCATCGTTCTTTCACTCGGACCGGTCTTGCGTATATATCTGCCAGGCCATCCGCTCCGGATCGTGCTGCCGTGGTGGGCATTGGCAAAGCTCCCTTTGCTAACGAACGCTTTGACCTTACGCTTTTCCGTGTACACCTTTCTGGTGCTGGCACTCATGTCTGCGTATTATTTTGCCTGCGATCCTTCAATGCCGGCTGGTAAAATCGTACTCGCCGCCGCGGTGGTCCTGTTCAACTTACCTAATACTTCAGCCATCTACTGGGTCAGACCCGTAGATACCCCGGCGTTCCTTCGCCAAAGCGCCTATCAACATTATTTGTCGAGGAACCAGATAGTCTTGATCTTGCCTTATTCATATACTGGCAACTCACTGCTGTGGCAGGCACAGACGCACATGTACTTCGCTATGGCGGAAGGTATTTTGCCCTATCCGGAACCGTCGGCGTTTTTGCGCTGGCCTATCTTTGCGAGTCTGACCCAGCGTGCATTCGTTCCCGATGCGGCTGAACAATTCAGGGGATTTATAGCCGCTCACGATGTCGAAACGATCATCGTGACAGACAAAGTGCTTTCGACGTGGCGCACGCTGCTTTCGACTATCGATTCGCAGCCAATCAAGGTGGATGACGTTTGGCTATACAGAGTGCAAGGGCAAGCCCTACCGGATGTGGAAACAACCTGGCTTCGGCTGCGGACTAGCTTCGACACAAAGCGTCTTGTTGCGCTCGTGACCGGCGCAGACAAATATTTGTCGGAAGGCGGAAATCTCGATTCTCTGAGCGTACTCAGTGCGGAGAAACTGAATCTGATACCTGAGGACTTATTGGTCGGACCGCCGATCTTGGAGATTCCCGGCTTGCCGATTGAATTGAATCCAAAGACCGATCCTCATTTGATGGACGGACTCTGGCTCGGCAAGACTCCGGACGGTCTGGTGAGCGTGGGCGAAGAGGTCTGGTATTCTGCCGTTGCGCCGATGGTCAAGCAACTTCATGGCGTTGCGAGTGGAATTTACTATCCTTATCCCGACAAACTGGCGGCAGGCATACCCCGGACCGAGGAGCCCGATGGCTGGCTACTTATGACCTTTAACCGCGAGCAATTGGCAAGAGCAGCCGAGTTGCTCAAGACTCCGGCAACGCGGCAAGCAGTATCGAAAATATTTCGGCGGGATGTCTCGGACCCGTCTGCAGCGCGCTCGATCAGGGAGTAGCGAAACAGCCCCATTTCTATCCAGAAGCGACTAGCGGCTCGTTCATGTTTCGTGTTGGCTTGGCTCTCAGCATCGTCGCACTGCTCGGTATGGTTTCCCTGGTCTCACTTGACAGATCAGACGCTTCCTTGAGGACTGAAGAATAAGGAGTTTGTATAGGAAGACCGGTCTATAGCTTTGCGCTACGTCTCCCCAACTCGCAACGTAATCTACGATATGTGCGAAACGGGGTCGGTCGTTCCATACTGACTATGGGCTAGTCGATGAGGCAGAAGAATCTCTCACTCTCGGTTCTGGTTCCTGTTTACAACGAGCAATACCTCGTTGCTCATTCGCTCAGGCGTCTGAAGATTCTCGCCGATTGTGAGTTCATCTCGCACGTTCAGGTTGTAGTCATCGACGACGGCTCGACCGATGACACGCCAAAAGCATTGGCCGAATTTGAGGCCCAGCATCTCGCATTGCGGACTCAAAACGGCGATTGGGACAAGATCGGCTGGGTGTTTCATAGGCATCCGCGAAATCTCGGCAAAGGTGCCGCAATTCGGACTGCCTTAAGCCTTGCCACCGGCGACGTGAGTGTGGTGCACGATGCGGACCTAGAATACGATCCGCGCGACCTCGCAAGGATCGTGCGGGTCTTTATCGAAGAGGATGCTGACGCGGTGTATGGGTCGCGCTTCGCGGGCGGCGAGGTCCGTCGCGCTTTGTTCTTTCGGCACCACCTTGGAAATAAACTTCTGACGTTCTTATGCAATCTGATCTCCAACCTGAACCTGACTGACGTATGGACTTGTTACAAGGCGGTTCGGACCCCACTTCTGAAATCGATCCCGATCGTCAGCAACGATTTCGGTATCGAGCCGGAGATCGCTATCAAGCTCTCCAAGCGCGAAGCGCGGATATTTGAGATTCCGATCAGTTATTTCGGACGCACCTATCGCGAAGGGAAAAAAATCAACTGGCGCCATGGGCTGATCGCGTTATGGGCGCTTATTCGCTTTGGTCTCAGCGACAACATCTATTGCGCGGACGAAGCCGGCAGCGGAATTCTCGCGCGGTTGTCCCGCGCACCCCGCTTCAACGCCTGGATGGCGGATACGATTCGGCCATTTTGCGGCGAGCGTGTTCTTGAGATCGGCAGTGGCGTTGGCAATATGACCCGCACTCTCGTCCCTAGAAGCCGATATGTTGCCAGCGACGTAAACCCTTTATATCTGCAAACCCTGACCAATCTGAGCGCCGACAAGCCGTACATGCAAACGGCTTATTGTGATGTCACCGACCTGTCTACTTTTCCGCGAACCAACGACGGCTACGATACCGTCATCTGCTTTAACGTAATCGAGCACGTCGTCGATGATCGCATTGCCCTTGGCAACATCAAATCGGTGCTGGCAGAGGGCGGGCGCGCCATAATTTTGGTGCCGCAAGGACCGGCTAACATGGGCACGCTAGACGAAGTGCTCGGCCATCGTCGTCGTTATACCCGACAGACACTCGATGCGCTCGCATCTGATTGCGGCTTCAAAGTGTCGAATATGATCGAGTTCAATCGCATTGGCAGCGTAGCATGGTATATAAACGGCAAGATTCTTCGCCGACACACTTTCGGCCTCGTTCAGATATGGGCACTTAATGTTATCACGCCTTTGTTCCGCGTGGTCGACGGAATCCTACCGCTCCCGCCATTGAGTCTGGTCGCAATTCTTGAGAACCTCAAGGATAACGGCGACAGGAGTACCTAAAGGGGCTCTCTCAACAGAGGGTTCGAATGTTATCAGCCGCAAAATTGGCCGCAGTCATCAGCGCGAGCGGCAAAAATGCGTAAAGCATCAATCGCGCCGGTAACTGCGCTGCCGCCAAAGCGAGCGCCGATCTCGACGCTACAGTTCGAAATTCGCCCCACGGCTGAGCGGCCAGCCATTGTCGGACCGCTGGATGTTTCTGCGTCCTGTAATCGGCGCAATGAGCTGTGCCAGGCTCCAGCTCCGGCTAGCGCCGAGCCAGCAATCCATAAAGGCGATGAGCTACGAGCGAATTTGACGCTTGAAGCAACACCCGTGGACCTTGCCGGCTCTGCGCCGCTCGTCACCACACCAGCGTTGCGAGCGTTCGTAGTCGCCGCGACGAAGCCCGCACGAGCCTCGCCGAAATCTACGACTGTTTCACCGAGGGTTTCGACACTCGCGATCTGAACGACGCTAAGGCGTTGCTCAACGAATTTCGATCCGATTAAGTTTTAAGAGGAACCACAGGCCGCCGAAGCCCTCCCATTGGTTATTGAGCTCGACATTGTTCTGCGGATTAGCGGTCGATTGACGTGCCCCAGTGGATAGGTAGAATTAGTCAATTGTGGATTTAGGAAAAGGATCTTCTCGCTGTTGTAAATGGCGCCGGCCGCGAGATCGGGCAAGCGCTCGCCAGAACACTCGCGCGCGAGAGGGGCACGGTTATCCTGGTTGCGCGGCGCGTCGATGCATTCGAAACGATGGCCGCGCCCGCGCCCGGTAAACATCGCGTCGTGGCAGTCGATTTAATGGCCGACAGCGGCTTTCAGAAGCTGGCCGATACCATCGACAAGCTCGGCAATTTCGACATCATGGTTCACGATCTGGGAGGATCGCCTCAAATTCAACAGGTGTTAGCTCCCACCGATGTACTTTCTTTCCGAGCTTGATGGTTATCTGTCCGCCTCAGAATGTGAAGCGCACGAAATATATCGATTGAGACATCAGTTCGCTGCCAGGCAAGATCAGCCACGCAAAAATGGAGTCACGCCGCCAATTCAGTGTTTGGCTCAATAGGGCAGTCAAACTTCTTAACGGCAACGCTGCGGCAGCATCCATTTTTGTTGGCGTGATCGCGTTGGGCCTGCGGCTTCTGCTGACGACTCTGTTGCCGCTGCCAAAACCAGCTGTTCCCGACGAATTCAGTTACCTGCTGGCAGCGGATACTTTTTCGCATGGGCGCCTCACTAATCCCACCCATCCGATGTGGATACATTTTGAGACGTTCCATGAGCTGTCGCACCCCACATATGCCTCGATGTATCCTCCGGGTCAGGGATTGGTTCTGGCGTTGGGCCAGATCTTCCATGCACCATGGTTCGCGCTCTGGATCGGCATGGCTGTTCTATGCGGACTTATCACATGGGCGCTGTGGATCTGGCTAGAGCCGCCATGGGCAATCGCGGGGGGGTTGCTGGCGGCGCTGCACCTGACCGGTAGCTACTGGACCGACACCTACTGGGGCGGCACGGTAGCGGCAATCGGGGGAGCGCTTGTCGTGGGTGCGCTTGCGAGGCTGTTGCGCCGTGCTTCTCCGGGGCCGGCGTTAGCGTTCGGCCTGGGGCTAGCGATTCTCGCCAATACTCGTCCTTACGAGGGTTTGGTTCTCGGCGCCTGTTCAGCCGTCTTCTTGCTGGTGCATTTGATAGTACTAATCCGGCGCGGGGGCCAAAATTTATCGGAGTTGGGTCATTCAATCGCTTTGCCGCTTGCCTCCGTCCTGCTGCCTGCCGTCATCTGGATGGGCTACTACAATCACCGAGTGACCGGGGACGCGCTGCAGATGCCGTACAGCGCGGTAGACCAGCAATACGGGTCATGGTCGCCGTTCCTTTGGTCAAACCATCCTCGGCCTGAGCCGAAATTCAATCATGAGATTTTTCGTGCCCTCTTCCTGCAATTTGAAAACCCGGTGAACCAGTTTCAGCGTCAGCACATCCTTTTCACCCACTTGATTAACCTCATCGAGCTCTATCGTTTTTTTCTCGGCTTGCCGCTCCTTCTTGTCATACTTGTCAGCTCCATACGACTGATGAGAAATCGTCGATTACGGCTCCCTCTCTTATTGCTGCCGTTGTTTTACCTAGGACTATCGGTTGAAGTTAATCTCTATCCGCACTACTTCGCGCCCGCGACGGTCCTGGTGTTCCTGATTGCCAGCGCCGCCGTGCAAGACGTTTCATCCCGATTCTCGCGGGGCAAGATACGCTTGATAGCGGTCTGCACGATATTTTACTGCGTTGCGATCTTCGAGGTTTCTCGCATCATGGATCCCGCATCCCGCTTTTGGCGGTTGGATATGCGTGCGTTCATTGCCGAACGCGACCGAGTGCTCACAACCCTGCAGAAACAGCCTGGCCAGCTTCTGGTTTTAGTTCGATATGGCCCGAATCATCTGGTTCACTTCGAGTGGGTGTACAATGACGCAAATATAGATCAGTCTCGCATCGTGTGGGCGCATGCGATGCCCGGCGGTAAGGATGATGAGCTGTTGCGATACTATCCCGACCGGCGGGTCTGGATACTCGACGATGACGGAAAAGTCACCTTGCGGCCTATGGACTCTGGCCTCAAGAATCTATTGTCGCAACCGCTCGATCAAAATCAACATGGATCGCATCGATAATGCTTGACTAGCAGACTTGCTCGCCTTGGCCTTGATCCTCATTCGCGAGCGAGCGCTTCATGATGGTCGCGATGATCCTGTTAGCACCTACGGAGTGGCTACACTATCTTATGCTGCCCCTTATACCGTTCGCGGATCTTCGCTCCCACTGACGACTAGAGAAGCTCTGGCAATTGGGGACATCGAGATCCTGATCAATTTCGCGGTGATAACCTGTCTCCACTCTCTAGGGTATCGGTGGCGGGTCACTAAAGTTGATCGGCAGGTATTTCAAACGCTCTCTGATCGAAGACGCTATTGCTGGAACAAGCCGCCTCGAAACCAAATGCGCATTCTCGTGTTCGCAGCGATACAGCCATCGAAGTGAAGGAAGCATGATTGCAGTTCTTGGACATTCCAAGACTACCATCTCTTAAAGGCTTGTCGACGGATCCGGCGTATGAAAATCTCCGAAAGGGTGTGACCCACCGAAAGAAAGTTACGCCAGTTTAGGGCGGAATTCTTCTGAGTTTTGTCTTGGTGTGTCGCTATCACCGGAATTTCGACAAACGTAGCTCCTTCGTCGAGCACACGAGTAATCAGTTCAGCCTGGAATCCAAATCCAAAAGAGTATGGTCCCCAACGCATCACGTTGTATCGTGAGGTCAACGTCATTCCGTTGTAGTAACGTATCCGATAGCCACTCAATCGATTTACCAGAAAAGTATATGAGCGCGAGAGCGCAAGCCGAAACGAGGACTTGCCGGGTATTTGTTCATGGTAAGGGATGACCAGATCGGCTTTGCCCAATTCGCGGAAAATAGCGATGAACGTCTCCTTTGGTTCGACATTGTCGCCGCACGCCATCCGGTAGTATTTGCCTCGCCCCAGAAAAGCACCGTCCACATAACAGCGGTTTAGTCCGCGATTCCGTCCATTACGGTGAAGCCGCACCGGAAAATCCGGATGCTCGCGAATGTAGCGCTCCACCACATCCGCTGTGCGGTCAGTCGAGCCATCATCTATCACGATGACTTCGTAGGTGAGGGACAACTCGCGCATCGCCGCCGCAAGCGTGTCCAGAGTAGCGGCGATGAATCGTTCTTCGTTGAGGCACGGGATCGCGATGGTCAGGTCAAGCGAGTCGCCGACGGTCTCAGGGACGATCTGCGCGGTCGCGGCAGTCACGTTTAGACGCTCCTGCGAGTGCATGCGAGTCCGATCAAATAGTGCGCCATCGCAGAATAGCCTGTATGCACCACTTCGTCATTCATCGAAAATATGAAAACGTTGTGAAAAAAACTCTCTAGCAAAGCGCGGAGAGTTTTGCCTGTCTTGCAATTCACATGACCGACTCTACTGGGAGGTGAAGCGTAGGCTTGCGATTCCAACGAGGGAGATCCCAGAATCAGCACTCCTTCCGCGTTAAGCGAACGGACGATGTTGCGTACCCACGCGTGTTCTTGTTCCGCCGGTATATGTTCGATAACGTCGAGAGCGTATGCCGCGTCGAAGCTGCCGGGAAATGGGCCGTTTCGCAGATCATACTGCCTACAATCGAATTTCCAGCGCTCGTCCATTCGTTGCAGCACGTCGTCAACGAATGTCTGATCGAAGTCCGTAGCGGTCAACTGCTTCACCTCTTGCAGGACCAGGCGAGTGCCGAATGCATCAGCGCACCCGACTTCGAGCACGTGGCCGCGTCCTGCCAGCATTTTGGCGACAAACTTGTATCGGGCCAGAGTAAATACCAGATGGCGTGGATCATCGATCCAAGTCTGATTGGTCATGAGGCCCAGGGTGGTCAGGCCACGCTCGTGCGCTAGTTCAATAGTGCGCTGGTACTGTGGCTCGCGCGTCAATCCCAACGGCTTCGGGCGTTCATCGTTCATCTTGTCATCCATCTCAGTGATCTCTGGCCCAACACCTATCCGATTGTCCACGATTTACCAATAGTAGTCTCGCATGTCTTCAGCGGCTAAAACCCCTTTGAAATACGGGCTCATGCTGCTTCTCAATTCAGTACGCGTCGGCAGACTCCGCCGACAGACCTTCACTTTAGATTGCCGGGTATTCCTGAATTACCTCAGCCAGCGTTCGAGCAAGGCCTGTTGCGAGCGGGGTAGGCGAGAATCGCGGATAAGCCTTGACTAGTACGGTAGAATCGAAGTGGCGATGTGTGATCGGACTCGATCTGGGTAAATGTTCCAACGCGATTGGGCGCCCGATAATTTCCATAATCAGTTCCGCAACCGTGTAAAAAGGTACGGCTTCCGCGGTCACGGCGTTGATCGTGCCCGTGCTTCGATGCACCAGGCAAAGTTCCACAATCTTGGCTACGTCCGACACATAGACATGGTGGCGTCGCTCTTCGCCGCCGCCGAAGAGCGTAATCTTGCCATCCTTCAGAGCCGTCCGAATAAAGCGATTTGGCCCATAACTGTTGTGTGTGTCACGAGGTCCGTATATCGCGCATGGTCGCACGACGGCGAAAGGAATTCTCACAGAGGCGCAAGCCTGCTCGAAAATTCTCTCCCGCGCAAGGTGCATCAGAGAGTAAAGGCCAGTCGGCTCACAAGTCGAATCCTCGTTGAGCAATGAGGAATGGCGTGCGTCATAGACGCTGTCTGAACTGATATAGAGGAAATGTGACGGCGGATTGTGCTCTATCGCCGAGCAGACACTTTCGGCCATTCGAAGGTTTTTCATGAGCGTAGCGACGTCACGGCCTTTATCAGGCGTAAGGCCTGCGACCATCAGCACCGCATCATCCGAATGAAACAGCTCAGTCAGACGGCAGACCGCATCGGCGCCGGTCAGGTCCAATTCCTTGCTCCCGACCGCTCGAACGTTAAGTCCGTCCGCGGCAAACATTTGTCGCAACTCGTGTGCAAGAAAGCCATCCGCCCCCAGTATAACTGCGCGTGCGGGGAAAACCGGCTGTACGAAGTGGTGTCTCAGCATGAGCCCGCAATCCATTGGCAATAGTGAAGGCCAAGTTTCCGACGGCGCTCGCGGTTCAAGATCGCATAGGAATCAAGAATCTCACTACCCCGCATTGCGTCGCGCAGATCCTCCAAAGTGATGCGTCTAGGTTTTCGGCCGGCCGAGATGTTTGAACCAATCGGCGGTTGCCTGGTCGATTTTCTCGACCGTCCAGACCGGCGCGTCGCGCCAGCCCTCGATGTTTTCAAGCATGATCCGTACACCATCCTCGAAACATACACGCGGTTCCCATCCAAGTTCCCGGCGGATCAGAGCGATGTCGGCGAAGGTGCAGTCCGGCTCGCCGGGACGCTTGGGGATGTTTACTTTCGGCCCGTCGAGGAGCTCGACCAGCCGACTGACGCTGTAAGTGTGCCCTGAGCCGACGTTAAAGATTCGCCCGGAGAGATCAGACTTCGCCGCTGTAACGAAGGCGTCGGCTACGTCGCTGACAAACGTAAAATCGCGGGTCTGAGTACCGTCGCCAACCACCGTGAATGGCTGATTAGCCAGTTTCTGGGCCAGGAATACGCCGAAGACGGCGCCGTAAGTTCCACTGCTGCGGTGGCGCGGCCCGAACACGTTGAAGAGCCGCAGCGCGAGCGTCGGCAGGCCGTATATCTTATGCCAGTGCATCACGTACTGCTCGCCAAGATTCTTGGTGAGCGCGTAAGGGTACATCGGGCGAATCGGGGCCGATTCGGGCGTCGGATAGACATCGGGAATTCCATAGCAGGACGACGAAGCCGCATAGAGGAACCGCTTCACCCCGCCGGCGCGCGCAGCCTCGAGCGCACTGATCGTCCCGTTGACATTGGCCTGGTGATAAACCATCGGCCGCTGGATCGACGGCACGATGTCGGCCATCGCGGCAAGGTGAAAAACCCATTCCACACCTTCGAAAAGGGGGCGGACAGCCTCCAAGTCGGCGATATCGGCGCGATGGAGCGTGAACCGACCTGAGGATGCTCCCGTCTTCAGATTCTCAGGACGTCCGGTGGCGAAATCGTCAATCACCACGACCTCGTGGCCGTCAGCGAGGAGCCGGTCGACCACGTGACTGCCGATAAAGCCCGCACCTCCGGTAACCAGGCATCGCACTGAGGCGGCCATCGCGCTAGTTCGCCTTGTACTCGGCCCGGCCGATGATCCAATCCAGCACCATCATAAGCCAGAACTGATGAGCGCTCTCGATAATGTTGTAGGCTTTGCTGCCGAGCCAAAGATTGACATCGCCCAGGCGGCGCAAGGGGTTGTCGGCGTCCATGCCCGAGAGCGTCACGACCTTCATCTCGAGCCGGCGCGCGGCCGCCACTGCGTTGAGGATATTCGCCGAGCGTCCGGAGGAGCTGATCGCCACCAAAGAATCCGAAGCCCGGCAATTCAGGCGAAGCGCGTGAGCGATCCAGTTCTCAAAGCCGTAGTCATTGGCCAGACAGGTGATCTGGCTGGCATCGTTAAAACAAAGCGCCGGGACCCCGCCGGCCTTACTAAGGTCGCTCGCCAGATGCGAGGCAATCGCCGCGGACCCGCCGTTGCCGATAAACACGACTCTCCCTCCAGCCGCGCGCGTTTCGCGCCAAATCTCGCGCGTTCCCCGGAACCACGCCAGGCGCTCATCAGACAGCACGATGGCGTCGTGGAGGCGACGGACGTAGTCGGCCAGAAAATCCGAATCAAAGTCAGAATCGGTCATCTTTGCCATCGACTGTACACTCGTGGCTTGCGCTGCCCCCATGACGTGTCGACCAGGTCGTGCCGCCGGGCACCGTACGCCTCCCCCCCTTTTTTAATACCAGAATTGCACGGGTACCGCACGCGATTGCGGGGTGAGTTGACTCTACCCATCTGAAAACGGTTTCAGTCTTGTCTAGTCGAAGTTGGGTCCTTCTAAACAGACAGGAGATGGCAATTTATCGTCTATTGAATCTATTCTCTCGCGTCTGATAAGGTTCTCACGGGTTCGTCAGCCCTATCATCAGGCATCGGCCGTTGATGATGGAGGCGCGCGGTGCAAATTAACGGCAGCCGTTCTGCACCGACCGCCGCGAAAGGGGAGCATTGTGAAATTAGCGAGTGTTCCGTCATCACCGGCATCACCGGGTTCCACGGGATACCGTTCCGCGCGCGACAAAATAAAAACGATGAGCGAACTGGGCGAAATTGCGGAGCAAGTTCGCAAAAGCGGGCGCACCGTCGCACTTTGCCACGGCGTCTTCGACCTGATCCATTTTGGCCACCTGCGGCATATCGAGCTGGCGCGTAAGGAAGCCGACGTCCTGATGATAACCGTGACTGCGGACCAGTTTGTCAACAAGGGACCCGGCCGCCCGATCTTTCCGGAAGCGATCCGGGCCGAAATGCTCGGCGCGATCGAAGTAGTCGACTATGTGGCGATTAACTACGCTCCCTCCGCCGAGCCGGCAATAGGCGCGATAAAGCCCAATGTGTACCTGAAGGGATCTGACTACGAAAATCCAGACGACGATCTTACCGGCAAAATACGATCCGAGCGCGAAACTGTCGAGCGGCATGGGGGCCAGTTGGTCTTCACCAAGGACCTTACGTTCAGTTCGTCCGGCCTGATCAATCGCTACGTGGACATCTACGATCCTCCGCTGCGCGCATTCCTAGAGCGGCTCCGTATGGCTGAGGGCTTGTGCCGAATCAATACTCTCCTGGACCGCATCAAGAACTACAAAGTTGCTTTCGTCGGCGATGCGATCATCGACGAGTATCACTATGTTACGCCGCTTGGAAAATCTCCCAAGGAAAACGTAATCGCAACGCTGGCGGCAGATCGTGAGGTTTTTGCCGGTGGTGTCTTCGCGGCGGCCAATCATCTGGCGAGCTTTTGCCGTGAAATCGAAGTGTTCTGCGCGCTCGGCGCGCTAGACAACCACGGCGCACTAATAGCGGATGCGTTACGACCCAACGTGAAGTACGACAGGGTTGAGATACCGGGGCGGCCCACCACTCGCAAGCTACGCTATGTTCAGCCCAGCTATATGCGCAAGATGTTCGAAGTATACTTCATGGACGATACTCCCTTTCCGGCAGCAGAGGGCAATACTCTCAAGGCAGCCGTTAAGCACGCGTGCCGCGACGCGGATCTGGTAGTTGTTACAGATTTCGGCCACGGCTTGATGGATGAAGAGATGGTGCGTATCGTCTGCGACAATTCGAAATTCATGGCAGTTAACGCGCAATCCAACAGCGCCAACTTGGGGTTCAATCTGATAACGAAATATCCTCGCGCAGACTTCGTGTGCCTCGACGCGCCAGAAGCGCGGCTCGCCATGGCGGATCGCTTCAGCGATATCTCAACGGTGATTAGGGAGGGACTGGCGAAGCGCGTCGATTGCAATAACATCATCGTCACTCATGGCAGTTTCGGATGTTATACGTACAATCCGGAGAACGGCGTCGTGCACATACCTGCTTTCACGAAGACCGTTGTCGATACGGTGGGCGCCGGCGATGCGTTCTTCTCGGTAGCCGCGCCGTTCGTGGCAGCCGGCGGCGAGATGGATGTCGTGGGTTTTCTCGGCAACGCCGCAGGCGCGCTTAAGGTCGGGATTGTGGGTCACCGTTCCTCCATTGAACGCGTGCCGCTGATGAAGTTCGCCACGGCGCTGCTCCAGTGACGCGGTTTCGCGCCCAAGATTCATAGATGGTACAGAACCTCCGGAACGTGCTGGTAACGGGTGGTGCCGGCTATGTCGGCAGCGCGCTCGTCCCGAAACTCCTTGCTGCGGGACACAGGGTGAGCATCCTCGATCTTTTTCTGTATGGTACCGAGGTCTTCGACCCCATTCGTGGCAATCCCAACTTGCACGAGATTAAGGGCGACTTGCGTCGATCCAGCGGTGGTTGGGCGAGCGCTGGAAGGGTGCGACGCCGTCATTCATCTGGCCTGTATATCGAACGATCCGTCCTTCGAGCTCAACCCAGAGCTTGGCAAATCGATCAACTACGACTGCTTTCGGCCATTGGTCCGGGCCGCCAAACGCGCGGGGGTTCGGCGCTTCATTTATGCGTCTTCGTCGAGCGTCTACGGCGTAAAGCGCGAGTCCGAAGTCGGCGAGGACCTCCCGCTCGAACCATTGACGGACTATTCGAAGTACAAGGCGATGTGCGAGACTGTGCTGGCCGAAGAGCGACAGCCGGGATTTGTGACCTGCACGCTCCGCCCCGCCACGGTTTGCGGCTACGCGCCGAGGCAGCGCCTCGACGTCGTTGTGAACATCCTCACCAATCTCGCGGTCAATCAGAATCGCATTAGGGTTTTCGGCGGAGATCAGAAACGCCCGAATCTGCACATCGAGGACATGTGCGATATATATCTGCGGCTACTCGAGCTTCCAGACGAGAAGATCGACGGTCAAACATGGAACGTGGGCTACGAAAATCACACCCTCATGCAGCTCGCTGAGATCGTACGGTCGGTCGTCGACCGGAATTTGCCAATCGAAGTCGTACCCACCGACGACCATCGCTCATATCAGGTATCTTCGAAAAAAATAGCCCGTGATATCGGCTTCCGCCCCGCCCGAACGATCGAAGATGCCGTCAGAGGACTCAAGGCTGCCTTCGACGCCGGCGAGCTGCCCGATTCGCTCGAGAATCCCCGTTACTTCAATATCAAGATGATGCAGAAGGTGAAGCTCTCGTGAAATAGCTTCGCCGACGTGCACCTCAGTCCAAGCCGGTTTTCAACAAACACCGTCCGGAAGTCTGGCCACCTCTCACGAGCTCAACCGCGCGATTGACTTCTGCGAGTGGAAACCTGGCTGAGATTAGCTCGTCCAGTTTGAGCCTGCCGAGTCGATACAGGGTCAGATAGCGCGGAATGTCAACATCCGGGACGGTATCACCACCGTGGGAACCGATGATTCGCCGGCCGAAGTGCAATGGAAACGAATCGATCGAGATCCGATCGCCGGCGAACGGAACCCCACAAAACACGGTCAGGCCCTTATTATAGGTGGATTCGTACGCCGTCTGGCGCACGGCGTTCACTCCGGTTGTATCAATCACCGCGTCGAAGCCACGCCCTTTGGTGATATCGGCGAGTACCGCCCCTGCATCGTCCTTTTCGACGTTCACGATGTCCGTCGCACCGAATTTTTTGGCGAATTCAAGTTTTTCAGCGCTTTTGTCGATTGCGACGACCGGGTACGCGTTGACCAGATCCGCACCCTGGATGACGTTTAGGCCCACACCGCCGACGCCGAACACGGCGATCGATTGACCAGGCTTAAGTCCAACATTGTTGAATACAATTCCGAGTCCGGTAGTGACTGCGCATCCCAGCAGCGCAAGAATGTCGAATCCTGCATCACGGCTGACCGGAGTCAGGCGGTTCTCCGACACAATCGAAATTTCGCTGAACGTTGTAACCCATCCAGCGCTGAGCATCTTGCCCTGGTGAGAAAAGCGCGGAGGTGCTGAATCAATGCCGGTTCCCTTGATCCAATGCATCACAACGCGATCGCCAGCCTTCACTTTCGTCACGCCGGGGCCAACCTCGAGAACCGCTCCACCTCCTTCATGGCCAAGAAGATGAGGAATGAAGCGATCCTCACCCTGCCGTCCCGTGATTTCATCGATCTGCTTTCCACAGATTCCGCTGTATTCGACGCGGACGAGAACCTGTCCTACATCGAGCTTGGGAATTTCTACTTCGTAGACTTCCAGGGGGGCATTCTGCTTTACGAGAACAGCGGCCTTCATTGAATGACTCCAACGCCAAGCTGGTGAACAATCTGAGCAAAGCCCCAGATCCAGCTATTCAAAGAAAATGAATCCATAGTCTCCGGTGTAGCCGAAATGCCTATAGAGCCAGATCCATTCCTCAGGCGTGTGAAAACTCATACATGTCAATTGCCAGTACAGCAAGTTAGCCTTCTCCTTCTCATTGCGGTAGGACTCGACGCACACCCATTTTTTTTCTTTACCGACCCTTTCTACTTCCTGAACCGCCTGCTGAACGTCGTCGATTTTAAGGTTGTGGAAAGTGTTAATGGAATAAGCGAAGTCAAAGCTTTCGTCGGCAAACGGCAACTTTGTACAGCTTCCCACCTTCAGAAATGGTTTCATCTCTTCCTTGGCATGCTCGATTCCATATTCAGAGATATCTATTCCTGCCGGTATGAGCCCGGGAACAGCTTTGGTCAATTCGTAGAGCAGGAATGCTTTTCCGCAACCAATATCGAGCACTCTGTCCCCTGACTTGAGACCGTAATGTCGCGCCACGTCCTGCGCGATGCGAGCCCATCGACCGTCATACTTGTAGCCGCCATAACCAAATTGACGCTCACCATCCCAGTAGTCATATCCCCACTTTTTCGCTATAGTGGCACATTCAGCCTTATCGTGTTCGACCACACGCGCTATGTAATCGCGCTTCGTGGCCTTTTGATACTTGCTTAAGAAGTCCACTTCTTGCATTATTTCTGTTCCTTTAGAAAATGGGCGTTCTGTCGCTGCTTAGCCGACCCGTGCCGCCAAGCCCGAACGACACAAGCCCGGCGGCTAGGCAGCCTTCACTAGTCGGAGCGCTTCGGTGATCGTACTTGCAATCTGCGCGGGCAGCAGGCCATAAATATCCAGCAGATCATCCTGAGAACCGTAGCTTTTCGCGAAGGTATCAGGAATTCCCAGGCGCCTGATAGCCGGCGCTCCGCGTCCCATCTCATCGCTCAGCGAATCGATGACCGCACTTCCCAAGCCGCCGACGATCGTATGTTCTTCGATAGTTACCAGCAGTCGCGTACCATGTATGCATCGCCGAATGGCTTCTGTATCAAGTGGCTTGACCGTATGGACGTGCAAAACGTTGGTTTTGAACCCCTGCTCGGAGAGCAACTGCGCTGCCGTCAAAGCGTGCCCTGTCATGATTCCGGTAGAGACCAACGCCACGCTCGCGCCGGCTTCGGATCGCATTGGAATCGCTTTGCCGATTTGAAAGCCGTGCTCGGCGCGGCTGACGATCGGATCGCCACCCTTGGCGAGCCTTATATAGATCGGCCCGGGCCAATCCAGCGTCTGATTCATCAGTCGTCGCATCTCATCGGCATCGCTGACCGCGACCACCGTCATGTTCGGCAGCGCCCGCATGATCGCAATATCCTCAATGGCTAGATGCGTCGGCCCCAAGGGCGCGTATACTAAACCGCCCCCATTTCCGATCAGACGGACCGGCAGATTGTGCAGACAGAGATCGATCGCCACCTGCTCGTAACAACGTCGGGTGATAAACGCCGCGATCGTATGGACAAAAGGGATGCATCCCTCCATCGCAAGACCAGCGGCCATCCCGACCACGTTGGCTTCACTCACACCTTCCATGAAGGCACGGCCGGGCAGATCGCGCGTCATCCTGGCCGTGATGTCTGGGCTTAAATCGGACCCGATATAAAAGACGCGAGGATCACGTTTAGCCAGCTCGAACACCATGTTGACGCAGGTCTGCCGCATTACGCCCTTTCGAGCGCCGCATACAGGTCGCGGATGACGTCAGCGCTGATGCTCGACTTGTGATGCCACTCCGGATCGTCCTCGGCGAAAGGGATACCCTTGCCTTTGATCGTGTGACAGATGATGGCGGCTGGCTTGTCAGGATCGAGCGGGAGGCTTCTGAGAATCTTGCGGAGAGCATTCACGTCATGACCGTTGACCTCGGCGACCGCAAAACCGAAGCTGCGCCATTTGTCGACCAGAGGTTCCAGGTTCAGAATCTCGGAAGTGCGACCAGCGGATTGTATCTTGTTGTAGTCAATTAGAGCGGTCAGGTTACTCAGCCGATGCTTGCTGGCGGACAGTGCAGCTTCCCAGACTGAGCCCTCGTCGATTTCGCCATCACCCATAATAACGAACACCCGGCTCTGTCGCTTCTGATGACGCACGGCGATCGCACGTCCCACGCCGATCGGCAATCCATGACCAAGCGCGCCCGTCGATGCTTCCACTCCAGGCACCTTGCCCGCTTCAGGATGGCCGCCCAGGATTGATGTCCGTCGACAGAACCTGTCTAGTTCCTCGAGCGGAAAGAAACCTTTGTCCGCCAGGATGACGTAGAGCGCGAGGCATCCGTGCCCTTTGCTGAGAATGGAGCGATCTCGGTCGCTCCACTCCGGCTCCTTAGGCCGGTAGGTCAGGATGTCATCGTAGAGTACACGCATGATCTCGATGAGCGACAGTGATGATCCGACGTGCCCGCGACCACCGCCTTCGAGGGCCCGCACGACCAGCCGGCGCAGGTACAGCGATCGCCCATCCAGGCCATTCGCTGCCAAATCGGCGCATGGAGCTGCTGCATCACTGCTCATGGAAGAGGCCTTGGGATTTGTTAAGAACTTCCTTCAACAGACCGCGCGATCGCCGCAGCTGCTCGACCTTTGCCGACGCCCATTCACTGCGCGCCCCGGCGAACACGCGTCTTATCCAGCGCTCGGGCAGAAATTCATTCAACAGGATTAGACACCACCTTGCACCGAATAGAGGGTATAGTAGCTTAAGGCGGATAAGAAACGACTCGTCATCCTTGCGTTGGGCACATACGCTCCGCCAGAAACGTTCCGCCATATCGTCGGTAAGGGGCGTGGCCGGATGGAGCAGAAAATCGGCGGTGACTTTGACCGGATCATCCCAACCGAAATACTCATGGTCGACAAAAATCAGGACGCCATCCCGTTTCCGCATCGCATTGTGAAATCCAAAGTCCGAGGAAACAAGAGAACATGACGAGAAAACAAGCTCTGTTGAGAAATCAAGGTTCGCCTTTGTGTAGCCAGATCGAGCTTGCTCTACGAGCCTTTCCCTGACCGGCGCGAACTCGCGATCGAGGAACTCCGCCAGAACGTGCCCGGCCACCGACCGCAATTTAGCCTCCCGGTCGAGCAGCTGTCGCACGACCTCTTCACCCGAGAGGCAGGCCTCAGAAGCAGGTGGCATGTCATGGGCCGCCGGCTGAGCGCTGGCATTGAAAAGGGCGCACATGAACGCCACTGAGGCATCCACCTCGGTGGGTCCGACTTCAGCCACACGGGAACCCTCAATCCACTCCAGAAGAAGATATCCGCTGGCATTGACTGCGTATGCCCGCGGAGCGAGCCCCGGACAATAACGTTCCAAAAATCGTAGGGCTTTGAATTCGGTACTGGCACGTTCTCGTGGATCATGACCGCGTGGGGGATAGCACTTCAGTGCAAAATCCTGATGCCCACATCGAACACGGTAGATGCGGCTGTTGCCACCCGAGGCAGCCGGC
Organism: uncultured delta proteobacterium; assembly: GCA_963771325.1. Taxonomy (GTDB): domain Bacteria; phylum Desulfobacterota; class Binatia; order Binatales; family Binataceae; genus JAKAVN01. The sequence continues at coordinate 239,114 of CAVYTJ010000004.1, forward strand.
ACAACGGAGTCCACGCGGCGGCCGGAAAGCGCTTCGGCGATCTCGCTAAGAGAATCGTTTAACCTATCACTAGGCATTCGCGAATATGGTTTCTTGTATTTCTTGCCAGTCCGCACAAACCTCATAGCTAGCCGCTGGCAAATGGGATCTTCCGTTCAGAAAAAGAATTCGCCTGACCCCCGCGGGAAATAGCGAGTGCTCCAGCACTTCCTCCAGGTCATCGATGAAGTGTGTACAACCCAATCCCGCTATCCTCTTGATCTTGTCGTCGCGCGTCGGTTCGAAGTATAGGGCATCGCCTGAGAGATTGAAGCCACTCTTTTCGAAAAACCCGTGTTTGACCATCCAAGCTCGCGCGACCTCACGCAGGTTGATGCCAGACGCGTCGAAGTGCCCGAATTCGGTCTTGTGGCTGACGATGAAAACGTTTGTGTCAGCTCGCCGACCGCATCGCGACAGAAATCGCGCTGCCCCAGGGAAGAGCGCAGCTCCGTCCATTTGATCGCCATAGACTCTTCCCTGCAGGCGTTGCCATTCCTCGTCTCCACCGTAAAACCTACGGATAAAGTCTCGAACGCTGGCTTTGCCGCCTCGAAAATCCTGTGGAATCAGTCCCTCTGCCTTTGCCGTTTGGACGAACACCTCGTCATAGCAGACAATGGTATTGTCAAAATCAATGCCTATTCGAAATGCCATTACACGTAGTATTTTACTCGATCTTGCGCTTCTGAATAGCAATGGGTCCCTGGGGCTGTTTCGCTACCCCCTGATCGAGCGCGCTGCAAACGGGTCCGAAACGTCCCGCCAGGATATCTTCGACACCACTAGCGGCTCGATGCACCTTCCAGGGCCACGTTCGAGTGCTGTTCAGACTCAGGCGCAGTCTCCGCTTCGAGGCGGCGCGGGACCATCCGCGAGCCCTGCTCGGCGCCGCCGTCTTCTTCCAGGTACTGCGCGTCCGAATTGACCCGCCAGAGGTCGTAGGAAGCGCCCATGATGTTGCGGGCGGCCATCAGCCCGGTCATCATCGCGTGGTCCTGGTTGTTGTACTTGTGCATGCCGTTGCGGCCGACCAGCTGCAGATTGGGCATCTCGCGCTCGATGAATTCCCGGATCACGTCGACGGCGCGGCGATAGTCTCCGTCGTAAACCGGATACGCGGCACGTTGGCGGACCACCGTTCCGTCAACCACCTTCGCTTGCTTGGACAGCCCCAGCTTCGCCAGCTCGCGCGTGCCCAGCGCCACCAGGTCCGCGTCGGGCGCGCTCCACATCGAATCCGAATCGAAGCAGAAATACTCCAGCCCCAGCACCGTGTAACGCGGGTCCGGCACCATCCCCGGACTCCAGTTCTTGAAGTTCTGAATGCGGCCGACGCTGACGCCGGGCTCGTGGATGTAGATCCAGTTGTCCGGGAAAAGCTCGGGATCGTCGATGATAAGCGCAACCGTTATGAAGTCGCGATACCGCAGGCTGCGAGCCGCTTCCGCGACCTCGGGCGGGGCCGGTGGATCGAGAGCGCCGATAAGCTCGCGTATCGGCATGGTCGAGATGAAGTGGCTCCCGGTGTAAGTGTGCTTGCTGCCGTCGGCGGCGGCGGTGGTGATCGAGCTCACGCCGCCGTGGCGGCGCTGCACCGCGACCACCGACTCACCCATCTTGAGCGCGGCGCCGCGGCTCTGGATGGTCTTGGCCAACTCCTCCCACATCTCGCCGGGACCATGCGACGGGTAGCGAAAGCGATCGATCAGGGTCTTGATGACCGGGCCGTTGCGCTTGCCCAGTCCAAGCGCACGCTTGATCAGCACGCGCATCGACAGGTCCTTGATCCGCTGGGCCGCCCAATCGGCGCTTATCTCACTGCATGGGATGCCCCAGACTTTCTCGGTGTAGCTGCGAAAGAAAGTCTCGTACAGCCGCCGCCCGAAAGCGTTGACCACCCAGTCTTCGAAGCTGCGAATATCGCGGTTCGGGCGCACGCGGGCCGCCAGGTAACTCAGCATGCAGGCGGCTGACTGGAACAGGCCGAGCTGGCTCAGCGCATCCCAGGTCTCGAGCGGATATTTGAAAAACCGGCCTTTATAGTAAATGCGCGAGAGGCGCTCGCGCTCCAGCATCCGGTCGCCCAGGATGTCGCCCCAGAGCTTTTCGATCTCGGCACTCTTGGAAAAAAACCGATGACCGCCGATGTCGAAGCGAAATCCCTTGTAGCTGACGGTGCGGGCGATGCCGCCGACGTGCAGCGGATCCTGCTCCACGACTACCACCGGGCGCCCAGCCGCCGAGAGCTCGTGCGCCGCGGTGAGGCCGCCGGGGCCTGCGCCGATTATGACGGTAGTGTCAGCGGCGCCCATGGCCGACGACGCCTCGTGAGACTCCGCTCCCCCCTGATTGTTCTCTCCCATCATCGATGAGTTTAGCCCACTGCGCTGATACGACACAACACACGGTTTCGCATGTTTACGTTCGTTTCA
>CAVYTJ010000005.1:0-530920 GCA_963771325.1 uncultured delta proteobacterium
ACAGCCAAAGTACAGCCAAAGTGAAGCCGAAAATCGCATTCTTGCGCTCTTGACACCAAAAGCGATCAGAGCTAGAAAGGCCCATGCACGTTGAGGAAACATGGTGCCGGGGGCGGGACTCGAACCCGCACGGAGCTTTCGCTCCAGGGGATTTTAAGTCCCCTGCGTCTGCCATTTCGCCACCCCGGCGTGCCTCCGAACTCGTCGTCCATGCGACCGCGAGATATTGAGGCACCCGAAGCCGATTCTGCACGGCGCGGGAAGGCCGGCGCAAGCCACCCTATCAAGCCATCTACTTGGACCATTCTCCGCAGAGTCGCCCCCAGCAGCCGCGCGATTTGCCGGCAAAGCATCAGGTAACGCTTGATCGCACCGTACCGCCCGGCATTACAATGAAGCATGACAGTTGCCGCGCAAATTCGCCGCTCGCAGAACCTTCTTTCCCAAATCCTGCTCTCCCAAATCCTGCTATCTATGAAGCGGCTCGGGCTCCTGATAGCGCTGGCGACGGCGGGATGCGGATTCGCGTCGGCGCCGCTCAAGAATACGCCACAAATCGTGGCCACGCCGCAGCAGGGCCAGCTCAACGTGACCACGCAACCGGGCGCTCCGATCGGCGACGTGCAGCCGGTCTACGTCTCGGTCGCCAACGGCAGCGACGTGCCGCGTTCGATCGTGCCGAGCCAGATTTTCGCGCTCAACGATTCCGGCGCGCGAGTCGCGCCGCTGCCGCCGGGTGAGGCGGCGCGACAGGCCGGCGGCTCGGGCGAACTCAAGGCCGCGCTGACGAGCGGCGCGGTGGGCGGAGTCGCGGAGGGAGCGCTCGGCGCCGGCCTCGGGGCGGCGATCGGGTCGGTGGTGAACGGATTCTCGGGCTTCAGCGGAGCGGCGAGCGGCGCGATAGTCGGCGCCGCGTTCGGCGGCGGCTCAGGGATCGTCAGCGGAGTGCAAAACGGCGCCAACAAGGCCGATCAGCAGGCCAACGCGCAGCTCGGGGCGCTGGCGCTGCAGGGCGGCGAGATCCGGCACGATTTCACGGTCAGCGGCTATGTGTTTTTTCCCAAGGGCAGCTATCACGAAGTCGAGTTTCTGCTGGTCAACCAGGAGACCGGCGACACCGAAGTGATGCGCGAGCCCTGGCGCTAGTCAGTCGGTCGTTGGTCGTTGGCGCGCCGGTTCCGCGTGAAACTTACTACTACTTCTTTTTGTCCGCGCCGGCGGCGAGCTCGTCGAGCGCCTGGTTGACGAAGTACCGCTGCGCGGGGTCGCGATCGTCGAGTTCCGCTTTGCGCCGCGCCGTCCATTCCGCGATCGCAATCACCGCGGCTTCCTCGGCGCTGGAAATGCCAAACGCCTCGGCCACTTCGCGGAGCCCAGCCCACAGTTCGTCGGGCACCTCGACGCTTATTGTTTTGCCAGCCATCGCATTAGTCCTGAAATCTTTATGAGGATTCTTCCATACGGCAGATGCGGAAAGTAATAGCTCAGTGTTTACACGCGCGGAGGACCGCGCAAGATCCTTCGACTCCGGCAGCCTTCGTTCAGGATGAAGTACTTAATTGATGAGGGTCGCACTAGGAGCCGGTGGCCGCGAGGCGGCGGGCGCCGCGCCATAGCACCACGACGATCGCGGACAGCATCAGCACGACGATCGCCACGCCCTCGCGAATCTGCAGAAACGGCTGCAGCACGGCGAGCAGCAGCAGCCCGGCGCCGATCATGATCGCGAGTTGCAGGATTTCCATCATCACGCTCCGCTCCCAGTCCTGCAGGGTTACCGCACCGGCCGGCTGGCGATGATCGGCGAGCCTTCGCGCGAGTTGGCGGGCGCCGAACAGCATCGCAGCCATCCCGATCACCGCCACGGCGAGCGCCAGGAGGTCGGCCGCCGTCGCGGCGTGGGCCGGCACGATTCCGTGAGCGATTATGACTTTCTCGATCGGACGCCCCGCGAGATCGAGAGCGACCACCACTGCGGCGAGGCACAGAGCGCCCGCAATCAGGAAGAAGGCCGGCGCCGCTACGCCCGGACGGCCGTCGGGCGCGGCGCGGCCGGTGTTGACCCGCTCGACCCATCCGTCGTACACGCGCTGCAGGCGCGCCAATGCTTGCGGTGCGCGGCGCTCGACCATCGCACCGACCGGTCCGCAGGCGCGAATCATGAAGGGCGTGGTGAAGGTAGTGACCGCCGAGACGGCGACGGCGATCGAGTAGAGGAACGCGTGGGCGGCGCCAGTCTCGATTCCGACGCCGGCGATGATGAACGAGAACTCGCCAATCTGGGCGAGGCTCAACCCCGTCTGCAGGGCGAGCGGCGCCGCCGTCCCCGCGAGCATCGCGCCCAGCGTGACGCCGACGGTCTTGCCGACAATCAGCACGCCGACCAGGAGCGCGAGCGCATGCCAATGCGCGGCGATTAGCTGCGGGTCGATCATCATCCCGACCGAGACGAAGAAGACCGCGGCGAAAACGTCGCGGAGCGGCCGGACCAGCTCTTCGAGACGCTCGGCCACGCCCGACTCCGCCACCAGCGAGCCGGCCAGGAAGGCGCCCAATGCGACCGAGTAGCCGGCGCGCTCGGCCTCCATCGCGAAGCCGAAGCAAATCCCGACGCTCGCGACGACCAGCGTCTCGTCGCGGCCCGTCCGCGCGACGAACCGGACCAGCGGCGGGACCAGCAGGATTCCGCCGCCGACAATCACCAGCAGAAAGATCAGAAGGCGCAGGCCCGTCCATTCGATCGCCCCGGCGTTCAGCGCCGCCCCCGCGCCGAGCGGAGTCAGCACCGCCAGCATGATCACCGCGACCAGGTCCTCGCACAGCAGCACGCCGAGGGCGAGATCGCGCAGGTCGGCGCCGACCTGCTGCTCGGCAAACGCCTTGGCCACGATCGTGGTGGAGGAGATCGAGAGCAGCGCGCCGGTGAAGATGCTCTCGAGCTCGCTCCATCCCAGCGCCCGCCCGCAGACGTAGCCGAGCCAGAGCATCAGGCCGACCTGCACGGCGGTGATAAAGGCGGCCCGTGGACCCAGGCGCAGCAGGCGGCGGATACTGAACTCCAGCCCGAGCGTGAACATCAGCAGGATCACGCCCAGCTCGGAGACGCCGTGGATACGGCTCGCGTCGACCAGGATTCCGGGCGTGTAAGGCCCGCAGATCATCCCGGCGACAAGGTAGCCGACGACGACGGGCTGGCGCAGCACCTGGAAGATAACCGTGGTGGCCGCCGCCACGCATAGCACCAGCGCCAGGTCCTCGAGAAAGGAGTTCGCAACCAAAGTCGGGATCGTCACCACTTCATCTCCGGCAACCGCCTTTTCCCGCGCGCCGCGCGACCGGCAAAGCCGCGAGACAGGCTTTGCATATGGTCTTCGCTCGCGGTCGCCGTCACAATAGGGAGACCGGTGAATTCTGCAATAAAATATACCGGCTCGCTGATCGAGTATCTCGACCACGGCGGGCTCCATCCCGGGTTCGTGGTGCGCGAGCAGGGCGATAAACTGGTGATTCGCGACCAGCTCGGGCACGAGCGCACTATCGCGCGCGAATTGGTCATGATGCGCCACGGCGCGGCCCGCGCCGAGGACGACGGCGATCCGGCCGCGCGAATCGCGGCGTTGGAGGAGGAGAAGGCGCGGTTGCGCGCCGAACTCGACTTGACGCTGTTGTGGGAAGTCGTGCAGGAGCAGGGCCGCGCGTTCAGCGCCGAGGATCTGGCGGAGCTGTTCTTCGGCCGCCGCTCGAGCGCGGGCGCCGCCGTGATGCTCGAGGCGCTGATCGCCGATCGCATCTATTTTGTCCGTCGCAACCGCGAATTCATGGTGCGCAGCCCCGAGCAGGTCGAGCGGCTGCGGGTGCAAGAGAGCCGGGTGCGAATGCGCAGCGAGGAAGGGCGCCGCACACGCGATCTCTTAAGCGGGGTCATCGCGAATGATACCCGCACCAACGGCACACATTTTTCATCTGAAGAAGCCGCACCTTTGATTGCCGAGTTGCAGCGTTATCTCAAGAATCCCTCCACCCGGAGCCAGGAACTGACCGTGATGCTCGGGCAGGCGGCCCCCGACGTCGACCCGGCCGAGGTGGCTTTCGAAGTTCTCGACCGTCTCGGCGCAGCCCCCGCGGCCCCGCGGTTCGCGGCGATCGGCGCCCTGGCGACCCAGTTCAGCGAAGCGGCCGAGGCCGAAGCGGCCACGATCACACCGATGGAACGCGCCGCGATTGACGGCCCGATCGCATTCACCATCGACGATGAGGAAACGCTCGAGGTCGACGACGCGCTCAGTTGCGAAATGACGGCGGACGGCCAGTTGCGGGTCGGCATCCATATCGCGCTGGTCGCGGATTTCGTCGCGCGGGGCGGCGCGATGGATCGCGAGGCCGCCGCGCGCGCCACCACCGTATATCTGCCGGAGACGACCGTCCGGATGCTGCCCGATGAAATCTGCTGCCGGCGAGCAAGCCTGACCGCCGGCGAATTCCGTCCGGTGCTGAGCACGTCGGTGCTCCTGGGCCCGCATGGCGAATTGCTCGATAGCGCCATCAGTCCGCACAATCTCAGGATCGGCCGGCGGCTCAGCTACGCGCAGGCGGACCGTATCCTTGGCGGCACCGAAGAGGCCGAGGACGAGGTGGCGACGGCGCTTGGGCGGATGTACGAGGCGGCGCTTGAGCTTCGCGAACGGCGCAAGCGGGCCGGTGCGATCCTGATGCAGCGGCGCGAGCCGAAGGTGCGGGTGCACGGCGACGAAATCGAAATCGAAATCATCGACAACAACAACTCGCCGAGCCGCCTCCTGGTGGCGGAGTTCATGGTGTTGAACAATTTCGTCGCGGCGAGCTATGCGGCCGAGCGGCGCATCCCGATCATTTATCGGGTGCAGCCGGCGGCCGGCGATTCCGGCGCGGTGCGCGCGCGGTTGTCGGTCTACCCCGAGTTCCACGCGGGAGCGGGGCTGCAGTGTTACGCGCAACTCAGCTCGCCTATCCGGCGTTACGCCGACCTGGTATTGCAGCGCCAACTGGTGAGCGCGCTCGCGGACTCGTCGGCACCGCCCTACGACGCCGACGGGATACTCGCAGTGCTGGCGAACACGGAGAATGCGGAGACGGAGGCGAAGGAACTGGAGCGCCGGGCCCGGCGCTACTGGATATTACGCTATTTGCAGCGTCATGCGGTCGGCCGCGAACTCGCGGCCACAGTCACCCGCGACGGAGTGAGCGCGGAACTCGACGACTATGCGGTGCGCGGCGCGTTGCGCGGCGCGCCTAACGTCTCCAGCCAGACGCCGATCCGAGTCCGTATCGCACGGGTGGACCCGCTGCGCGGCTGGCTGTCGTTCGACTATCTCGCGACTGTACCGAGAGCTGTCGAACGACCGTCATCCTGATTGACGACCTTTGGGTTGACGATCTTTGGCGGACGACCGTCACCTAGGCTTAGGTTGCCCATTATCCCGGGTCGCCTGTTAACTTAGGTCGTTTGGATTCCGCTCAGGGGTGCCTAGCTCCGGGCCTTCCCCGTTCAAGGCCTTGTCCGGTCTCGGCCTGCGAGCGCTGTAACCTTCGCCCTGAGAATCAGGCTTCAATATCTTGGCCGAACCGCCTGGAGGTCCGGCAGCCCGAACTTTCCGGCTCTCCATCGGCCGCCCACCGGTCCCCTGCCGACGGCCCACCGGTTCCTGGCGGCTGCCCATCCGCTCCTCCTGGTTGCCCATCGGCTCCAGGTTGGTCCGGAAAAGGGCCGCGCCGTCTGCGGCCCGTTCCGTCGAGTCGAGAATCAGCCCTTGAAGTTGTCCTGCTGCAGGCGCCAACGATCAATCGACTCGATGTTGAAACGCCAATCGCTGCCCACCTTGAAAGCCGGCAGTCCGCCGCGCTTGAGCTGACGATAGACGGTCGAAGGATGAACTTTGAGATAGTCCGACAGTTCCTTGACTGTCATGACCCGGCTGCTTTCCAATTTCATCGCCATGCTACCTCTCCCCTATTTTCGCTATTACTTCTCGCCCTGCCCGGCTGCTATGCCCCGGACACTACGGCATAAAGCAAGGCGTGTGCCGTAAGCGATAGAAAACGGAATCGAGCCTAATAGGATGAAAATAGGGGCAAACTTAATGAATAAAGCGTCAACAAATTGCCGACCGGTATGAAAATGTCGGCCAAGCTTTCGCCACACCGATGCAAGTTTGACCATAGCTTGTTTCATTCATGCAATACCTACCGGCCCCCTTTGGTCCCCCTCGGTGGTCCGCCAGTGGCCAACTTCAGCAGCATCAAGCGAACCCTGTTCTAAATTTCCGAGAACGCCGCCCGTCCTTTTCCCGTCCGTCGCCCAGGCGGGCGGCCCTGACCGTCCCCTAAACCTTCCCTACCAGTTCGCGCTCACATTCACCGACGAAGCGTATCACGCCCGCCGCGTCGGTTTGGCGATGCAACAGTATCAGGCGATGCACACCGGCCTCGCCGAAGCGGCGCGCCTCGTCGCGATCGATCCGTCGGCTCGGAGTGACGCTTATCTCCAATTCCTCGAAACGCCGTCCGGCTTCCTTGCAAGCGGCTTTGAGCGCCTCGACGTGCTTCTTGGTGGTCTCGAGGTCGAGGGCGAAACCGTACCATCCCTTGGCCAGGCGCGCGGCGCGCGAGAAGGCCTCCCTGGTATGGCCGCCAAAGACGATCTCCGGATGGGGTTTCTGCACCGGCCGCGGCATCGCATTGACGCCGCCGAAAGAGACGAAGCGGCCGCGGAATTCCGGCTTGTCCATCGTCCACAGCGCGATCATCGCGCGCAGGAACTCCTCGCTGCGCGCGCCCTTGTGATCGAAGGGCGCGCCGATCGCTTCGAACTCGGGTTTGAGATAGCCGACGCCGATGCCGAAAATCAGCCGCCCGCCGGCGAGCACGTCGGTTGAGGCGAGTTCCTTGGCGAGCACGACCGGGTTGCGCTGCGGCAGGATTATGATCCCGGTGCCGAGCCGAATAGTTTTGGTGTGCGCGGCGACGAAGCTCAGCGCGATCAGCGAGTCGATAAACGGAGTCTCGGGTGCGGCCGGCGAGGGCGGCACCTGCGGGTCGGGCAGCACGATATGCTCGCCGGTCCAGAGACTCTCGAACCCGGCCGCTTCGGCAGCGCGGGCGACTTCGCGCGCCGCCTGCGGATCGGCGCAGGGACCATAGTTGATTCCGAACAGCGCTATCTTCATGTTAGGCAGAACTAACACGAAGCGATGCGCACGGGAACCCCGCGAAGCAGGCCGCGATGCGATACGCGCGGCCCGACGGGATCGTTAGCGCAACAGGGAACCTGACAACATGAGATGTCCGAAATGCGGATCCGATTCGGCCCCCGACGCGCAATTCTGCCCGCGATGCGGCACGCGGCTTTACGAGCCAAAGCCGGCGGACAAACGCGAGTACGCGCTGATGCGGGTGCATCCGGCCTGGTGGCACTTCATCGGGGCGATTCTTTTTTCCTGCGTTCTGATCGCGGCGGGGTTTGCTTTGCGCTTCATCTACGTGAAGGGATGGAACCTCAGTTTGCTGTTGTTCGCGATCGGAGTGGCGGAGCTTATCTCGATCGCGCTCAGGCGGCACTTCATCTCGTGGAGCCTCACCTCGGAGCGGGTGATCGAGAATAAAGGCATCCTGGCCAGGCATCGGCGCGAGATGGAACTGGCCGACGTTCGCTCGGTGGACGTCGAGCAGCGGTTCATGCAGCGCACGATGGGTCTTGGAAACGTTATCATCGCGTCGGCCGCAAGCGCCGATTACGCGATCAAGCTTTACGACGTCCCCGACCCCGAAGGAGTGGCGGAAACGTTGCGCCGCGCACGCCTCAAGCGCTTGGCGTAGTTTCTCCGGTTAGCGACGGTGGAAAAATCGTTGACCGCGAGTCGCTCAAAGTTTGACCTCGATTGAGCGGACGCCGATAATCGGCGCATCGACGCGCAAATCAACATGCGAGATGCGCGCGTGGGGGAAGTGGCGGCGCGATGACCAGGCATCCGGATCTCCGCTACGAGCGCAAGCTCTGGCGCAGCGGCGTCGAAGTGGTGGCAGGGGTCGACGAGGCCGGGGTCGGTCCGATGGCCGGGCCAGTGGTCGCCGCCGCGGTCATCTTCGCTCCCGAGACTTTCATCAAGGGCGTTCACGACTCCAAGCAGCTCGCGCCGGAAAGGCGTGAGGAGCTGTACGAGCGAATAACCACGCGCGCGCTCGCCTGGGGCGTCGGCGTGGCCGAGCCGCTCGAAATCGATCGGCTCAACATCTATTGGGCAACGCGCGAGGCGAGCCTGCGCGCGCTGGCCGGCCTGGGACGCGCTCCCGGCCACGTGCTGGTCGACGGACGCGGGATCGCGCGGCTCGAGCATCCGCAAACCCCGATCGTCGGTGGCGACCGCAAGAGCTTCTGTATCGCGGCCGCCTCGATCCTGGCCAAGGTGACGCGCGACCGGATGATGTGCGAATACGACGCGCGTTTTCCCGGCTACGGCTTCGCGCAGCACAAGGGCTACTGCACGCCCGAGCACTTCGCCGCGCTGCGCGCGCTCGGCCCCTCGCCGATCCATCGCCGCTCGTTCGCGCCCGTCTTTGACGCGGCGCAACTCGTGCTCGCGATCTGCGACTTATCATCCTGAGCGCCTTGGGTTAGAGTTTGCAGTTGAACGATCCCGGCGCCGGGCGTCGTCTTCGACCACGACGCGCCGTGGCCGCTTACCGTTTCCATAGCTTCATCCGGAGGGCCTGACGAACTTGGCAAATGCACGATACGACCTGGCGATAATCGGTTCCGGCCCCGGCGGCTACGTGGCGGCGATCCGCGCGAGCCAGCTCAAGATGCGGGTCGCGGTGGTCGAGCGCGAGGAAGTCGGCGGTGTTTGCCTCAACTGGGGATGTATCCCGTCCAAGGCGCTGCTCAACTCGGCCGAGACGATGGAGTCGATTCGCGGCGCCGCCAAGGAACACGGTATCGAGGTCGGCGAAGTGAAAGTCGATTTCGTCCGCGTGATCAAGCGCAGCCGCGAGGCGGCGGACAAACTCTCCAAGGGTGTGCGCTTCCTGTTGCGCAAGAACAAGGTCGACCTGTTCGAGGCCAGCGCGAGTATCGCGGGGCCCAATAGCGTCACGCTCAGCCAGGCGGCAGGCAAACCGGCTCCGCCCGCGGCGGCGATCGAGGCCGAACGCATCCTGGTCGCCACCGGCTCGGGCGAGCGGCTGTTCGGCGGGATGAAGATTGGCGACGGCGTGATGACCAGCCGCGAAGCGCTCCTGCACGACCATCTGCCCGAAAGCGTGGCCGTGATCGGCGCGGGCGCGGTGGGGCTGGAGTTCGCGTATTTCTACCAGGCCTTCGGCGCCAAGGTGACGGTGGTCGAACTGGAAAAGCAGATGCTGCCCGGATTCGACGCCGAGATCGCCGAGGAGTTGCGCCGCGCCTTCGTCAAGCGCGGGGTCACGGTGATGCTGGGGCACGGATACAAATCGATGGAGCGCAAGGGCGGGCGATGGACGGTCACGCTGGACGCCGCCGGCGCCGCGAAAACCATCGAGGCCGAGGCCGTGCTGGTTGCGGTCGGGCGCAATCCGCTGAGCCCGAACCTGGGGCTGGAAAAAATCGGCGTCGAAATCGATCGCGGCTTTATCAAGGTCGACGACTCCTTCCGCACCGCCTGCCCGAGCGTCTACGCGATCGGCGACGTGATCCGCCCACCGCTGCTCGCGCACAAAGCCTCGGCCGAGGGTATCGCCGCGGTCGAGATTATGGCCGGCGTGCGCGAGCCCGGCTTCGACCTGTTGTCGATCGCCGGATGCATCTATTGCGAGCCCGAGGTCGCCACGGTCGGGCTGACCGAAGCGCAGGCGCGCGAGCGCGGAATCGAGGTCAAGGTCGGCAAGTTCCCGTTTCGCGCGATCGGCAAGTCGGTCGCGGTCAATCAGACCGAGGGCTTCGTCAAGATCGTCGCGAGCAAGGAATACAGCGAGGTGCTGGGCGCGCAGATCATCGGCCATCATGCGACGGATCTGATTTCCGAGATCGTGCTGGGGCGGACGCTGGAGACGACGACTGCCGAGATCGGCAAGACCCCGCATCCGCATCCCACGCTGACCGAGGCGATCATGGAGGCGGCGCTGGCCGCCGAGGGTGAGGCGATCCACATTTAGGTTATATGCCGGCGTTGTTTAGCCCGCTGCGTAATCCTCCGCGTTGCCTCGTGCTACACCTACGCTGTTTTTGGCGTCATCCTGAGCGAAGCGAGTCTGCGAGCGGAGTCGAAGGACCTCGCGCGGTCCTCCGCGCGCCCAAGCGATGAGCTATAGCGTGTACATCATGAGCAGCAAGTCGGGAGTGCTCTATATCGGCGCGACCAACGACCTCGACCGTCGCGTCTTCGAGCACAAGAAAGGACTAATCGAAGGATTCACCAGAAAGTACAAAGTGACACGGCTTGTTTACGTCGAAGAGTTCGAGCGCGCGGCGGAGATGGCCGCTCGTGAGCGGCAGCTTAAGGGATGGACCAGGCGCAAGAAGCTGGAGCTGATTCATAGGCAAAATCCCGCAATGGTGGATTACGCGCGGAGGACCGCGCGAGGTCCTTCGACTCCGGCAGCCTTCGCTCAGGATGACAAGAAGTGTCCGGATTCTCTCGCGCCCTTGCGATCGATCTACGGCACCAAAACGCTTACGGCGAGTGACGACAAACTGGTCGCCAAGGAGCGCGACCGCTACTGAGCGGCCTGCCTCGGAATGGAGACGCGCGGCACACTCGAGATTGCGCGGCTGGGGACGGTCGATTATGAATCCGCGCTCGCGCTGCAGGACGCGCTCGTCGCGGCGCGCCGCGACGATCTGATCGGCGATACGCTGCTGCTGCTCGAGCATCCGCACGTCTTCACCCTGGGCCGCGGCGCCGACGCCCGCTACCTGCTCGAGGCGCGGCCCGGAGTTCCGGTCTTTCGCGTCTCGCGCGGCGGACAGGTCACCTATCACGGGCCGGGACAACTCGTCGGTTATCCGATCCTGAAACTCGAAGGACGCGACCGCGATATTCACGTCTATCTGCGTCGGCTCGAACAAACGATGATCGACGCGCTGGCGAAACTCGGGATCGCCGCGGCGCGGCGCGCCGGCCTCACCGGCGTATGGGTGAGCGAGCGCAAAATCGGCTCGATCGGCGTCGGGCTCCGGCGCTGGATAACGCTGCATGGCTTCGCGCTCAACGTGTGCACCGATCTCGAGTATTTCGGCGCGATAGTGCCGTGCGGAATCGCGGGGGTCGAGATGACCTCTGTCAAACTCGAACTTGACCGCGAAATCCGCCGCCGCGTCGGCGACCGTGAAATCGCTGCGCAACCGGACTTCAGCCAGGACATCGGGGCGGCAGCCGCGGCAGCAGTCGAGCAATCTTTCGCAACGGTCTTCGGCTACGAGCGTATCTCGAGCGCCGACGCCGCGGCGCTGTGGGCGCGCGTTGACCCAGTGGCCGCCGCCTGCGAAGCTCAGGTTCGTATATGAGCGAACGCAGGCATCCCGATTGGATCAAGGTGCGCGCGCCGACCTCGCCCGAGTACTTCCGCACCAAGGCGCTGCTGGCCGAGTTGCGGCTGCATACGGTCTGCCAGGAAGCGTGCTGCCCGAATATCGGCGAGTGCTTCTCGCATCGCACGGCCACCTTCATGCTGATGGGCGACGTGTGCACGCGTAATTGTCCCTATTGCGCGGTCGCGCATGGCAAAGTACGTCCGCTCGATCCCGACGAGCCGCGGCGTATTGCCGAGGCGGTCGCGCGCCTGGGCCTGGACCACGTGGTCGTCACCTCGGTCGATCGCGACGACCTGCCCGATGGCGGCGCGTCTCATTTCGCCGCGACCGCCGGCGCGATCCAGCGGCTTCGACCGGCCACCCGGGTCGAAGTGCTGGTGCCGGACTTCAAGGGATCGCATCCGGCGGTCGAAACCGTAGTTAGACGCGCCGGTCTCAATCTTCAATCACAATATCGAGACCGTACCGAGCCTCTATCGTAAGGCCCGGCCCGGCGGAAACTATCAGCGCTCGCTCGACGTGCTGGCTCACGCCAAAAGTTTCGGCAAAAGCTTCGACAAGACCTTCGAGGGGCTTCGGCCGCGCACTCCTGACCAAGGCCGGAATCATGCTCGGCTTGGGCGAAGAAACGTCTGAAATTGAAAGCGTGCTGCGTGATCTGCGCGCGGTGGGATGCGACATCCTGACGCTGGGTCAGTACCTGCGCCCCTCGCGCGACCATCTGCCGGTCGAGCGCTATGTGACCCCGGCCGAGTTCGCCGAGCTTAAGGCCGAGGCCATGGCGATGGGCTTTCGGCACGTCGAATCCGGCCCCCTCGTACGCAGTTCCTACCATGCTTGGGAGCACGTGAATTAGACTGTTTTAAGGCCCTGGCTGCGTTCCAAATCTAGGATTCTCAGAAGGTCTGGCGATGCTCCGAAGGCAGGGGTGCGCACGAGCGGCCCCTACAACGGTCGCATTCCCGCGTTGCGCCCCCGCAACGTTGAGGTCAAGGCGGACGTCAGTTGGCATCGCATCTCAGTAGCTAATCGAAGCATTAGCTCTCTTTATCATCACTTCCTTTTTTCCTTTTCTTTGCGATTAAATAATCTTTAATCGTCGCATAAGACGTTTTATACACTTTACTCTCCTTTATTAGAGGCAAGACTGGAGATGGTCTGAGGCAACTCGTCCAGACGGAACGTGTTTTGCGTAGCAATTAGAGCACCCGCTGGGGAAATGCCGGAGGACCATGAATCTAAAACTCGAAGAGCTGAGGAAGCGTCTGCTCGATCCGACGGCACCGACCGCGCCATCGCCGGCCGAGACGATTTACAAGCGTAGCGCCGAACCGACTAGCCCGGCGGAATCTCCAGTGGTGACCGATATTACGGACGCCGCTGAGCGAAGGAGCACGCCATTGCGGGATACACAGCCATCGACGGCCCAGGCGGACTCACTGGCCAGCACCGTCCTCCAGTACGTCGGCGAAAACGCCGACCCGGGGAAATCCCGCTACCAACTGGCACAGGCGGTCACCAAGGTCTTTGATTCGACCAGGCAATACCAGGAACGG
Source organism: uncultured delta proteobacterium (assembly GCA_963771325.1). Lineage (GTDB taxonomy): Bacteria > Desulfobacterota > Binatia > Binatales > Binataceae > JAKAVN01. The sequence continues at coordinate 13,096 of CAVYTJ010000005.1, forward strand.
CTGGCCGACCTGGCCAAGTCCTTAGACACGATCGAGCAAACGGCGCAATCGGCGACGCGTGCGTTCGAGCCGATCCGTGCGTTCCGCGAGCAGATGGAAAAGCTTTCGAGTACGTTCGAGCCGATGCGTTCGTTCCAGGAACAGCTCGGCACGCTGGCCGAGTCGTTTGAGCCGATGAGGGCGCTGCACGACCAGATCGCGATGCTGGCCGAGGCCTTTCAGATCAATCTCGCGGAGTTCGCGCGCTCGATGGAGCCTGCGAAGGCCTTCCAGGAGCAGATTGCCAAGCTGGCCAAGACCTTCGAGGCGGTGGGTGAATTGCAAAACCAGTTTCTCGAATTGTCGGAGACATTTCGCGTCGCGTCGCGGACCGGCGAGGGTCCTATCGGCCCGACTGCCCGGAACTAGCATTTGACGTGGCGCCGCCGGCTAACGGCGGTCGCCGCGATGGTCTCAAAGGGGGGTTTAACCCACCCAAGGCCGGACGGGCCGCGAGGCCCGACCGGCCGCTGGGAAAATCCAAAGCGGGGGGACCGCAAGGGCCGCGTCGGCCGCTCGAAAGAGCGGCCGGTCGCGGCCCTCGTATGTCAGGGTGCGGGACGCCTGTGATGCCGTTAGCGTCGCGCGCGGTTGGCGCGCGACGCTAACGCCGGCGATGCCGCCGCGCACGCGATGCCGCGCGCGCGGCGCGCGATTCGCGTGCCGCGTCGCCAACACGGCACGGGCGGGCCGCTCTGAGAGCGGCCCGCCCGTGCCGTCTTGGCGAGGCGGTTATGATGGGGCGAGCGGACGCGGGCTTAAGCCCGCGTCCGCTCGCCCCGAAGCGTCATTGTGCGAGGCGCTTAAGCTCCGCAGTCCGCGTCTGCATGTACGCATCCTGCACCGCGCCGTACAGGTCGACCGCGTAGCGGTCGGCCTCTTCGAACTGATTGGGATGCAGCGAGCGGTAATTCACCGCGTTGATCGCCTGCGAACCGATGTCGGCGGGCACCGTCACATACCACGGCAGCAGCCAGCTCATCGGGTTCATGAGGCCATCGACCACCAGGCCGACCGTATCGCGGGCCGTCGAGGGGCCGAGGAACGGCAGCATAATATAGGGCCCCGAGTAGATCCCGTAATGGCCGAGCGTCAGGCCGAAGTCGTCGTTGTGCTGCTTCATCCCGAACCAGCTGTCGGCAACGTCGAACAGCCCTGCCACACCGAGCGTGCTGTTGATTCCGAAGCGCGCAAGCTCGTCGCCCGCATTGACGATGTGCAACTGAAACAGATTGTTGGCGAAGCGCGGGATGACGCCGATGTTTCTGAAAAAGTTATTCACGCTTTGGCGCGCCGGCTCCGGCAGCACGTAGGAGTAGCCCTTGGCGACTGGCGTGACCACGTACTGGTCGACGTTGATGTTGAAATTGAACATCGTCGAGTTAAACGGCTCCAGCGGATCGGGATACGGGCCTCCCGTCTCGCCCGGCAACGCGCGCTCCCCGGGCAGCTTGGGCGGAGCCGCCTGGTCCGCGCCCATCGCGGACTGGGCGAAGGCGGTCGAGACCACCATCAGGGTTGCCAGCAGCGCCGCCATCGACAGACTGGCCAGCCTTTTCGCGCACTGCCTGCTTCGTGTTCGTATGATTGGTTCGCTCACGGCGATGATTTAACCTCCGCACCGGCCATCTGGTCCGGTGCTGTCTCCCCCCAGGATTATAGGGTCTATGACCCCATCGAGGCCTGCAGCTGTTCCTGCTTGGCCTTCATGTCGGCCATCAGTTTAGCGAATCCCTGATCGTTAATCACCCGGTTAAACTGATTTCGATAGTTCGCAACAATGCTGATGGCGTCAACAGTCACATCGTAGATTCTCCAGTCGCCATCCATGTCACGCAACAGGTAGTCGACCTTAATCGGCTGCTTGCCCGGCTGAATTATCTGGCTGCGCACGCGGGCGAAGCCGTCTCCCTCGGAATTCTGGCCGAGCACGGCTACGTCCTGGCCGGAATAATCCTGAATTTTGCTGAGATAAGCGTTCTCAATAAAGGCCGTGAACAGTTGGGTGAACTGCGCGCGCTGGGTCGGGCTGAGCTCACGCCAATGGTAGCCCAGGGCGATCCGCGACATGTCCGCGAAATCGAAGTGGCTCTGCGAGCAGGTCGCGCAACTGACGACGGCGTTGGGGTAGCGGCGTACTCTTATCGCGCAACACCGGCAATGATTTATTGATAACCTGATTCACCGTGTCGAGCGGTGTCGGCAGAGCCCACGCGGGCTCCGGCGACGCGCCCTGCACTACCGTCAGGGCCAATATCGCGACCGCAAACACGCTCTTCGCCAATCGTATCGCAATAAACCAACCCCGCGCCGAATGGATGGCTGGAAGGTTGCGCGCTGAGCAATTGTTCCCCAACATAAAGGCTTTTTTCCTGTTTACTTCAAGTGCTTGTCAGTGTCAGAGGGCGATGCGCCGCTGCCCGAAGAGCCGCCGCTTCCCGAGCCGCTCCCGCCACCCGGACTGGAACTGCCATTGCCATTGATCAGTTGACCGATAGCGTCCTCGAGCACGAATGCCGATTGGGTTCGCCGGATCACGCCGCCGTCGGCGATATCATGCTCACCGCCGCCGAGCGAGATCGAGACGTATTTGTCGCCAATTATACCGCTGGTCTTGATTGACGCTATAGCTTCGGTGTCGACGTGCACCCCGTCGTTGATCCGCAGTCCCACGCTGGCGCGATAGTCCTTGAGCGAAATCGAAATTACCTTGCCAACCTGCACACCCGCAATCTCGACCTGGTCGCCGGTCTTCAGACCGGAGATATTATCGAAGTTCGCATAGATGACGTAACCTTTATTGTTGAACAGTTCGATTTTTCCCAGCCGCAGCGACAGGATCGCCAGGGCCACGATCCCCGCCAGCGCGAAGAGTCCCACGATAAGTTTGGTTGTCCAACTGGCGTACATGGTCTTCTGCTCTCAGAGCCTCTGTTCTCAAAGCGCGGCGGCGTCGCGCTCGTCTCCGGCGGCCCTACCCGCCAGGAAGCGGTTGAAGACCTCGTCGTTGGCAGCGGTAACTTCGGCGGGCGTCCCGGTCAGCCTCATCCTGCCCTCGTGCATAAAGGCGACGCGGTCGGAAATCTCGAAGACCGCGGGCACGTCATGGCTGACCATCACGACCGTCAGGCCGAAGCGCTGCTGGGTATGGCGGATCAGCGCGTGAATCGATCCGGTGCGGGTCGGGTCCAGTCCGGTGGTCGGCTCGTCGAGCATGAGAATTTTGGGATTGCGGATGAGTGCGCGCGCGAGCGCCACCCGCTTCTGCATCCCGCCGCTCAGTTCGGAGGGATACTTCTGCTCCATCCCCTCGAGCCCCACGTTGACCAGCATCTCGCGTACCTTGACCGCGATTTCCTCGCGCTCCATGCGCGTGTTTTCGACCAGCGGAAACGCAACATTGTCGAACACGGTCATCGAGTCGAACAGCGCGCCCGCCTGGAACAGCATCCCGAATTGCCTGCGCACCTCGTCCAGTCCGCTATTGCCCAGACGGGTGACGTCGACGCCTTCGATTACGATTCTGCCCGAGTCCGGTCGCATCAGCAGGTTAAGATGCTTCAGCAGCACGGTCTTGCCGCATCCGCTGGGTCCCACGATGGTGATGATCCGGCCGCGCGGGCAATCGAGATCGACGCCCTTTAAGACCTGCTGCGCGCCGAAGCGATGGCGCAAATCGCGCACTTCAATTGCAATTGAACCTCGCGCAACTGCACCTGGCGCATCTGGCGCAGCCTTCGTTTTTCCGTTTTGTTCGACAACCGCCATCTTTACTCAATAAACGCTCGGCTCAATAACGCTCGCGCGAAATTCTCTCGAAGCGCGGATTCTATAGGAGAATCGACGTGAGGAAATAGTCCCAGGCCAGGATCAGCACGCTCGAGAGCACCACCGCCTCGGTGGTGGCGCGGCTCACCCCGGTCGCCATCCGTTGCGCGTGATAGCCCTTGTAGCAGCAGACCCACATCACTACCAGCCCGAAGACCAGCGCCTTGTAGAGGCCGATCACGATGTCGTGGCCGCTCATGTTCTGCGCGATACCGTTTAAGTAGCTGCCGCCCGGCGCGCCCATCAGGCCCACTCCGATAAGGTACCCGCCCCAGATTCCGATCACGTCGAAAATGCTGGTCAGCAGCGGAAAGCTGATTATCCCCGCGATCACGCGCGGCGAGACCAGGTATTGGATCGGATTTATCGCCATCACGGCCAGCGCGTCGATCTGCTCGGTCGCCTGCATCGATCCCAGCTCGGCCGCCATCGCCGAACCCGCCCGCGCCGTAACCATCAGCGCAGCGAGCACCGGGCCCAGCTCGCGCACCAGCACCAGCGCAACCACGGTGCCGAGCGCGCCCTCCGAACCAAAACGACGCAGCGTATTGTAACCCTGCAGGCCGAGCACCATCCCGGTGAACGCGCCGATAAGCGCCACCAGCATGATCGACTCGGCCCCGATCGTGCGCATCTGGCGGATCGTGAGCCGCGGCTTGTAGGGCGGCGTCATCGCGCACCACACCGCGGTCGCGAGGAACAGCACAAAGTTACCCAGCGCGGTGACATTATCGATCACCAGCGCGCCAAGGCGCACGATCATCTCAACGATTCGCGACATCCGGATAGCCGTCTAACCGTGCGCAATCCCGAGGCGGGCAAGCTGGCTGTAGGTATGCGTCATGCTGGGCGTGCGTACGAACTCGCTCAGATCGTCGATCACGTCGAGGTCGAGCGCCGGGCCGCGCTGGCGCACCACACGGCTCGGCAGGCCGAGCCGGTAACATTCCTCGAGGTGGCGCCTGAGACTCTGGCCGCCGAAGCGGGTGGGAATCGCGTCGGCCGGCGCGCGTGCAATCATATTGGTGCCGCTCAGGTCGCGCGAGGGCACCAGCACTACGCCGCGCTCCTCTTCTGCCAGTTCGCGGAAAACCGCGTCGATATCCTCACCTGTCACCAGCGGAATGTCGGAAAGCACCGTGCAGAGTGTCCCGACGCCCTGCGCAGCCAGCGCCTCCGTCGCCAGGCGGACCGCCGCGTTGAGTCCGCGCGGAAACTCCTCGTCGATCACCAGCGCGCCCGCGCCGCGCGCGAAGTCGAGCAGCGCCGGGTCCGAACTGATAACCGCCACGTGATCCGCCGCGCGCGCGCTCAGCGCCGCGGCCAACACGTCGCGGAACATCGCCTCGGCCAGCGCCATGCGATCGGCATCGCCCACGGCGCGGCCCAGACGCGTCTTGGCGAAGGCGAGATGCTTGGCGGCGATGAGAATTGCACGCACGGCGTACCTTTATAACTCACCCCGCGAGTCGAGCCAAACGTAAAGAGCAAATCAGCCAAGCGCTTGCCTTGACAGTCTTTGTACCGCTGCTCCAAATTGAAACTGCGCTCCGCGATTATTTTGCCGGGCAACCGCCCTGCGCCGCTCGCCCGCCCGATGGCCGATGTGGCAGAGTCGCGGCGGACGCGCCATATCCGTTCGAGTCGCGCGAGGAAGGTGGAGGCAATGGAGCGGAAGCAACGGAATTTGCCGGAATCAATGTGTTCGACACAATATTCAACACGGTTGCGCATGAAACTAATGTGCGCCCGGTTTGTGTGCGCCCGCACGCTCATGCTGGCGGCCGCGGCCGCGATGGGCGTAGCGCTGGCCGCCGGATGCCATCACGAGACGGTCGACGAGTACCTTAGCGCCGGTGACGCGGCCATGCAGAAGACGGAACTGCCGCAGGCCGAGGAGAACTACCAGGCCGCGGCCAAGGCGGCGCCCAACGACCCGCGGGTCCACATCGCGCTCGGCAACCTGTACGTCTTCGAACAGAAGCCGACTCTGGCGCAGGTGGAATTCATGCGGGTGCTCGAGCTCCAGCCCAACAACGTTGCCGCCCACTCGGCACTCGGCGGGCTTTACGAGTCCCAATCACAGATGGGCGCCGCGCAAGAACAGTACCTCGCGGCAGTAGCGCTCAAGCCGGCCGACCCGGCCTATCGTATCCAGCTCGGCTCTTTGCTCGCGAAGGTCAACAAAACCGGATGGGCCGAGATCGAATTGCGCACTGCGATCGGGCTCGAACCTAAAAATGCGCAGGCCCACCTGGCGCTCGCCAACCTGCTGAGCGCGACCCCCAACGGCAAGGCCGAGGCCGACGCCGAGTATGCCGAGGTGCGCGCGCTCGATCCGCATTTGCTGCCCGCCCCTCCGCCGACCGCGGTTGTGCCCGCCGCGCCGGCCGCAGCGCCGAGCGCGGAAGCCGCCGTGGCGCCGCCTCCTGCGCCCGGCGTCGCGCAGCACAAGCTCAAGCCGCTTAACCGCAAGTTCAAGCTGACCCACGACTCCGCGGTCTACCAATCGGCCGACAGCTCCACCAGCGTGGTCGGCCAGGTGCATCACGGGCACTTCGTGCATGTCACCGGAATCCAGGGCAGTTGGCTCCAGATAACCCTGCGCAACGGCACCGTCGGCTTCATCCCGGTGACCGCAGCCGAGTAGCCGCGCGGCGAAACGCCCGAAGACTCTCGTACGTACTGGAGGAGGATCTAACATGGCCAATCAGGTAATCGCACAGGACGTGACGTTCGCGGGCAAAGCCGGCCAGCTCAAGGCCTACGTGGCTCACCAGGACGGCGGCGCCCCGCGCCCGGCGGTTATCGTGGTGCAGGAATGGTGGGGACTCGACGACCATATCCGCGACGTCGCGCGGCGCTTTGCGAAGGAAGGTTATTTCTCGGTCGCGCCCGACCTCTACTCGCGCCAGGGCCACCAGGTGACGAAGGATCCTAACGTCGCCGGCGAACTGATGGCGAAACTCGCGCCGGCCGACGGTATCGACGACCTTCTGAGCACGGTCGCGTGGATCAAGAGCCAGAAGGAGGCCGACGGCGCCCGGATCGGGGTGATCGGCTTCTGCATGGGCGGGAGCTACGCGATGGCACTGCCGTGCGTGAGCAGGGACATCAAGGCTGCGGCGCCGTTTTACGGCGAAGTCCCCGGCGACGATCAACTGCGCAATCTCAACTGCCCGGTATTCTACGCGTACGGCGAAAACGACGGATGGATCACGCGGGCCGACGTCGATCGGCTCGCCGCGGGGCTCAAGAAGTTCAACAAGCGCGGCGAAGTGAAAATCTACAAGGGCTGCTCGCACGGCTTCTTCAACGACACGCGCAAGGACGTCTATGCTGCGGCCGAAGCGCGTGACGCGTGGGCCAAGGCGATCGCGCTATTCAAGGAAAATCTTGGCCCGTAGCGCTACACTGCCAGCGCGTAGCGCTACACCGCCGGGGCCACGCGGGCATCTGCTGCTCGGCAGCCTGCGCGAGGTGCAGCGCGATCCGCTCGGACTCCTGCGCGACGGCTTTCGCGAGCACGGCGACGTCGTGCGGTTTCGCTTCGGCAGCACGCGCGCCCTGCTCCTCGCCCATCCCGACCACATCGGCCACGTCCTGCACGACAACCATCGCAACTACGACAAGCGCAACGTCGACTACGCGATGCTGCGCCGCCTGCTCGGCAACGGCCTGCTGACCAGCGACGGCACGTTTTGGCATCGCCAGCGCCGGCAGATGGCGCCGATGTTCCATCGCCAGCGCGTCGCCGGGTTCTGCAACCTGATGGTCAACAGCACGCTGGAGATGCTCGAGCGATGGGACGCGCGGGCGCGAAGCGGCGAACCTTTCGACGTCGTGGCCGAGATGACTCGGCTGACGCTCGCGATCGTGGCCAAGGCGCTGTTCAGCGCCGACGTGAGCGACGAGGCCGAGGCGATAGGCGCGGCGCTTACCGAAGTCAATCGCCAGCTGGGCGAATTCAGCGTGCTCGACATGTTCTGGATGATTCCGACGCCGCGCAAGCGGCGCTTTCGCGCCGCCGTACAAACGCTCGATGCGGTGGTCGGCAAAATAATCGAGGCGCGCCGCCGCGAGACATCTCGCAACGAGGACCTGCTCTCGATGCTGCTCGACGCGGTCGACGAGGAGACCAACCAGGGGATGACGCCGAGCCAGGTGCGTGACGAGGTGCTGACGCTGCTGCTGGCCGGTCACGAAACCACCGCCAACGCGCTCGCGTGGACCTGGTACTTACTTGCACAAAACCCCGAGGCCGAGAACAAACTCCACGACGAGATCGCAAGCACGCTCGGCGAGCGCGCGCCGAGCGCGCTTGACTTGCCGCAACTCCGCTATACCCGGATGGTGGTCGAGGAATCGATGCGGCTCTATCCGCCGGCGTGGGCGATTTCGCGCAACGCCATCGGCGAGGACGAGATCGGCGGCTACCGCGTGCGCCCCCGGACCAACATCATCATCTGCAGCTTCGTCACCCATCGCCATCCCTCATTCTGGGAGGAGCCGGAACGCTTCGACCCCGAGCGCTTTTCGCCCGAACGCTCCCAGCAGCGCCCGGACTTTGCCTACCTGCCGTTCGGCGGCGGTCCGCGAATCTGTATCGGCAACGCCTTTGCGATGACGGAGGCGCAACTGGTCGTGGCGACGATGGCCCAGCGCTGTCGGCTGCGCCTGATGCCCGAGCATCCGGTGGACCTCCATCCGCTGATAACCCTGCGTCCGCGGCACGGGATACGGATGACCTTGCATCCAGCCGACGCCGCCGCCGCAGCCGTGGCTACTCGCGGCCGCGCCGCGCGTTGACGACGACAGCGCACGAACCAGCGCGAAAAACTAGCGCGAAAACTAGCGATAGATCATATTGATCGAAAGCGTGAGCACGCCCTTGCCCGCGTATTGTACCTCGCACTGATCGAATGACGGCGCCCTGAGCGTCGGATACACGTTGTTGGTGAAGCCGTAGCCCTCCAGTGGATAACCGAACCTCCGGTCGAACTTGCCGTTGCCGTTTTCGTCATGAAACACGGTAGCGGCGTAGGCGCCGGCCGGCAGCCCCTTGAATTCGCACACGCCCTTGCTGCCCTCGATAGGCACCGAAATTTTACGGAACTCCGTACCGACGGTGGTAAATTCAGCACGGTTCGCGTTCGACCATAGCGAGCAAATCACGGAGCCTTTCTGATTGCGCACGCCGTTGACGACAATGCGGATTTCGTCCGGCCCAGCCGCCGCCGGTTGCGCGCGTGCGATCCGTGGCACGAGCGTAAATCCGATCGCCATCGCGAGCGTCCATACAAAACATTTGCGCATCATCGCTTGCCCTAATCAGCGCTGACCGTGATCAGCGCTTGCCGCAATCAGTGCTTGCCGTAGTCGAGCGCCACGCCCTTGCGCTGCGCGTAGATGTAGGCTTCGAGCGCGCGCAGCTTCGGATCGTTGGGATCGAGCGCCTTGCCCTTGATCGGGTTTTCGATACACCAGTCGATCATGTCGCGCAACAGCGCGACCCGCTGAAGCTGGACTTGATACTTGGGATAGGTCTCGGGATGCGTATTGGCGGCGTCGGGATGGCACATGTCGCAACTTATGCCGATGGTGCTGCCGAGCGCCTTGTCGTCGTGAAAAATGCGCTTACCCTCGGCCACGAACTTGTCGGTCTCGGCCTTCCATACTTTGTAGTCGCGCGGCTGAAAGCTCGCGTACGTGTCGCCCTGCTGAACCGCCAGCGAGGGCGCCGCCGCGGGGGCCTGCTTGGCGGAGCCCGAGGCGTACAAGTGCTCGCCGCCCGTCTGCGACGCCTGCGCGACCTCCCATCGCTCGCCCGGATGCGCCCGTCGCCACTGGTCCATCAACTCGTCGCTCACGGCCTGCGCGCGCTCGCGCGACATCTTCTGTCCGGGCTTTAAGTCTTTGACCTCGATACTGGTCTTGCCGTCGCAGAGCATCACGACCGTGCCGCCGCTTTGCGCCGCAGGAACGTCGTGAGCCGCCGCCTGCTGCGCGTACGAACGCGCGCCGCGGATCGCCAGGGCTGCGCCGGCGATCGCGGTTCCAAGCATCAGGAAAACTATTCGTCTGGAGATCATTGTCGCCTCGTCGAATGAGAGACCGTCGAGTATCGGTTGGCGATCAATAGCTCGCGAACTGCGGCGCGGGCGGGCGATAGACCTTGCCATGCGATCGCAGGTATTGCGCGCGGACCGTGACCGGGTTGCGATCCCACAGGTTGTACATCATGTCGGCCAGCCCTTCCTTGCCGACATTGACCTGGCCGTCACCGAGGCCGTCGAGCTGATCGTACGGATCGGGACGATTCATCTGCACGGTGAGCGGCGGCAAGCCCTGCGGCGCGTACGGCCACGGCCACGCTGTCGAGAGCATCCCGTAAAAACTGATGTTGCCGATCTGGTTGAAGAGCATCTGATGCGTATGGCCATGGATTACCGTGACGTTGTGGTAGGGCCTGAGCAGCGCTTGCACCTGTTCGGCGTCCTCGGTCCAGAAATTCCAGTTGCGGTAGTACTTGTAGAGCGGCGAGTGCGAAAACACGAGCAGCGGGGTGGTGGCCGGCACCTTGGCAAGATCGTTTTTGAGCCACGCGCGCTGATTCTCGCCGACCTCGAAGCGCGACTGAATTGGGTTGTCCAAGCCCGCGACGATTTGCATCCGCTCGGCCGGCGTCAGCTTGCGCGCGGTCCAGAAATCCTTCTCGTACACGCTCATCAGGACGATCACGTGGACGCCCTTCCAGTCGAACGAATAAGTGGGCGGACCGAACAGCTCCTGCCACTTGTCGCCCAGGTCGTAAAACCAGTCGTGCTCGCCGACCATTATCTTGACTGGCGCCTTGAGCATCGAGAGGATTTCCTTGCCTTGCTGCAATTCCCCGGGCCGGCCCAACTGCGCTAGGTCGCCGCCGAACAACACGAAGTCGGGCTGCGGATCGAGCGCGTTCACGTCCTCGACCGCTTTGACCGCGCCTTTGACAAAGCGCTGATTGAGCGTCCGCAAGTACATGTGCGTGTCGGAGATATAGGCAAAGGTGAACGGCGGCGTCCCCGGCGCACCGGTCGCGCTCGCGTTCTTGTCGAGCGCGGCCTCTGCCACGTTGACGAGCTGAAAGGTATGCGGCGGCATCAGACCCTTGGCCATCACCGCGCCGGCGCTCGCGGCCAGGACCTTCATGAAGGTGCGGCGGTCCAGCCGGCGCATCCCGCGCAGCACCTTATCGCGATCTTCCATGTACTTGGTTTCGACGCTTTTATGCCGTGCCGCCATGGCTTAGCTTCCTCGTGGATAAGATGTTGTCAGTCGCCGCCGAGCAGCGCGGGATTCTCTTCGTTCTGTGCCGGAGTCATATCGCCGAACGGACCCTTGAAGCCGGGACCGAGGCCGCTCTTGCCCATCGCGGCCTCCTCGTCGCGCTGCGGACGGTTGGTCTTGGCGCGCGCGCGCTGCTTTTCGAGCTCTTCGTTCGAGGCGCTCGCGTATTCGGGACTGGTCAGAGTCGCGAGAAAGGCGACGAGGTCATCTTCTTCGGATTCGCTAAGGCCGAGCGGCAGCAATCCGCCGTCGAGATAGGGATTCGGTACGCCGCCCTTGTTGTAGTGATCAAGAACGTCCCACAGCGTCGGCTGCGAGCCGTCGTGGAAATAGGGTTGAGTCACCAGCAGGTTACGCAAGCCCATCGTGCGGAAGCCGCCGATATCGTGCTGCTGTTTGGTTACGAGAAAGCGCCCGAGCCCGCTCATGTCGGTCTGGATTGCGAGTTGGTCGAGTTGCTGCGACCCGCCACCGCCTTGCGCGATCAATACCAATGCCTTGCGCGCCAGCGGAACGAAATCGGCCTTGTGCGCCGATACGCCGATATTGTGAAACCGGTTGTCGGTGAAGAGCGGCTGCGTCGGGTTCCATCCGTGACAGGTCATGCAGCGGCCCTTGCCGTTGAACAGCGACCATCCGCGCTTGGCGCTGGCGTCGATCGCATTCTGGTCGCCCGCCATGAAACGGTCGAAGGGGGTATCGAAGGCAATCTGCGTGCGCTCGTAGGCCGCGATCGCCTTCTCGATATTGTCCATCGTGATCGCGCCGTTGAATACAGTTTGGAATGACTGTTGGTATTCGGAAATCCCCTTCACCTTGGCGACCACGTCGTCGAGGCGTCTTGTTGCCCATCTCGACCGGGTTGGTAGTCGGACCTTCGATTTGTTTCTCCAGTGTCGGGGCGCGGCCGTCCCAGAACTGGAGCGTGTTGAACAGCGCGTTCAAAACCGTCGGGGCGTTGCGCTGTCCGAAGGCGTGATGGATACCCATCGAGGCCGGCAGTTGATCGGTGAACCCTTTGGCGGGCGCATGGCATTGATCGCACGACACGGTGCCGTCGGCCGAGAGCCGGTCGTCGAAGAAGAGCTTTCGCCCGAGCTCTACTTTCTCGGGCGTCTGCGGATTATCCGCTGGTATAACCCACGAATAGAGGTCGGCAGGAAACCCTTTCTGGTTGAGCGGCTTGGGAGCGGCGAGCGGAACCGATTTGTCGGCGCCGACGGTGGTCGTCAACGCAAGCGCAACGGCGCAGAGAATCGCGGATGCGAACAGCCTGGCTTTCATCGCCTCCTCCTGTCGGCCGGTCGAACCCCTCGAGTCTCCGGAGGCATCCTGACCCGAGGTCTCAGGTGCTGGAAAAAAGCGCCTGTGTTAGCAACCTGATGCGATCAGGTTGGCAAAATTCTCATCGATTAGGACCGCTAATTTCTACCGTAGTCCGCGAAAAGAGCAAACAGCGTGACATTGCAAAATTCAACGCTCAAAACTAGGCATTAGTTCCCACCTTCTAGCTCTCTCATTGTTCAAGTGGGATTCGAGTAGTCCAGCGTTCGGCATTTTTCTTCACCTCTCCTGAAGGGAGAGGTCGCCGCGAGCATCGCGAGCGGCGGGAGAGGTTATCCCAAATTCGCTGGGGCACAGCCACTTCGAGCGGATCGCGAAAAGCGACCATTGCACCTCTCCCTAACCCTCTCCTTGGTGTTTGGACTTGGGAGATGGGTAACGGAGCGTGCGAGGACATAGGTAACACATTTGAGTTGAGATCATGAGTAGGAATGAAGAGGGTTATCGAGGTCGATGAAGGCGACCACCTGATGGCAGAAGAGAACCTCACGACGGGAGTCGCTGAGATCGACTTGACGCAGGGCGACGGGGAATCCGCGCAAGGCCTTGCTGACGCGAAAGTCGCGTCCGCGATAGGTAAACCAACCCTCGGCTTGCACCTTGCGCACCTCGAGACCGGGAGGGTACTCGACCGGCGGCAAGTGCTCGGGAAACGGGATCGGACTGGGGCGATAGCAACTGGCGGGAGTAGCCAGGCCCAGCGCATCGTGCGGACGAACCAGGTTGTAGCGCTCGCGAAAGTGATCGAACTCGCGCTGGCAGTGTTCGAGGGTGGTGAAGTTGAAGTGGCGCAGAACTTCGAACTTGAGCGTGCGATGGAAGCGCTCGTCTTTGCCCTGGGTCTGCGGGTGATAAGCCCGACCATGAGCGACGCGGATGCCGAGCCGGATCAGCCACAGGCTGAAGGCGGTGAAGGGATGGTCGTGGTCGGAGCCCCAGGGAGCGCCATTGTCCATCAGCATTGCGGCCGGCAATCCATAGCGGCGGAAGGCGCTGGTCAGCACGCTGCGCACGGTCTCGCCGCGCTCGTCGGCGCAGGCCTTGAGCACCAGCGAGAAGCGCGAATGGTCGTCGAGCACGGTCAGCGGATGGCAGCGGCTGCGGCTGAGCAAGGGGAAGTGGCCCTTGAAGTCCATCTGCCAGAGTTCGTTCGGCGCCGCGCGTTCGAAGCGCTGCAAAGGGCGTTGTCCAGGCGCGGCAGCACCGTCGAGCAACCCCGCGCGGCGCAGGATGCCGGTCACGGTGCTCGGCGCCAGCGCTGGGCCCCCCTGGCCTGCGAGCAACCGCGCAAGCTTGCGTCCGCCCCACGAGTTGCGCGACTCGTGGCGCAGCCGGATCACCGCCTGTTCGACTTCAGCCGCGGTGCGTGCAGGACTGCGCAGGGGCCGCTTCGAGCGATCTTCGAGACCGCTCGCGCCCGCCCGCGCGTAACGCATCAGCCACTTGTAGCCGGTCTTCGGCGCGATCCCGAAGCGCCGGCACAGCTCGCGCCTGTTCACTCCCGCTTGCAGCGCCAACTGCACAAACTCCTCGCGCAACGACATCCGGGTAACCTCCCGCCAAGGCATCCTGTCCACCTCCCGCTGGAGGCTCAGCATGCCGGTTAGGTGTTACCCATGTCCTCGCACACCCGTTACCCATGCCCCGCGCACAAACACCTTGGACAAGGAGAGGGGACAGAAGGGCCGATGCCAGTTACGCAAAGCTCTCTTGGACAGGAGAGGGAATGAGAGGAGTAAAGACTCAGATATGCGGCGCGTTGTCGCGTTCGGCAGCGCCCGCGGGCGGCCATAGCGTTGCGGGATCGAGATTCGGTCCGCGCAGATGAATCAGCCGGCCGTCGGCGCCGTCGCGCTCCGAAAGCCATCGGGCGGCGATCGCCATCGCGTCGAGTTCATCGCGCGCGACCGGCCGCGCGCGGTAGCGCTCGTAGTTCGCGGCCACGAATTCCGCGACCGCCTGCCCGTCCGCGTCCTCCGCGAGCGGTAGAGTCAGCGCGAGCCGCCCGCTCAGCACCACATGGGCGAGCATCGTGGCGCCCGCCGCTACAACGATTACGAGATTGTTTTCGGTGACGACGCGGCTTAGCCGCTCGGCACGCGAGGCCAGCGTGGTGAGCGCGGTCAGCTCGCGCTTAAAGCGCGCGGCCTCCTCGAACCGCATCGCGCGTGCCGCTTCATCGCGCGCGCGCGCCAGTTCGCCGAGCAGCGGCCCGCTCCGCCCGCGCAAAAATTCGACCGCGCGCCGCACTCGCGCGCCGTACGCGTCTTCGTCGGCGCTCAGATTGCACGGCATCGCGCAGTGCCCCATCTGGCCATACATGCACGGCGAGAAATCCTCCTTCGGCGCGAGCTTGCCGGCACACGTGCGCATCCCCAGGATCCGTCCGAGCGCGCGCACCGCGCGATCGACGCCGCCTCGTCCCACGAACGGCCCAAGCTGCATCACGCCGCGGCGCGCTGAAAGTTTGGTCGAAAGAGCCAGGCGCGGGAACGCGTCCATCAGATCGAGCCGCACGAAGTACGCCTGCGCCATCCCCTTGAGCATCCGGTTGTACGGCGGCTTGAGTTCGCGGATGAGCCGCGCCTCGAGCAGCGCCGCGTCGAGCGCGGACGGCGTCACCCGCGTGTCGATTGTATAAATGTGGCTCACCAGGTCGGCGGTCTTGGCGTTGATCGTGATGCCGCCGTTGAAATACGAGGCGACGCGCTCGCGCAGACGCCGCGCCTTGCCGACGTAGAGCAGGTCGCCGCGCTCGTTGCGCATCAGGTAGACCCCGGGCGCCATCGGGAGCGCCGCGATCGCCTCGGGCGGGACGTGGCGCTCGATTCTGCGGCCGGCAGCGCCGCGGCTATGCAGATCGATCAGCCGGTCGACGCGGGTGATTCCGCTTTGCGTCGCGATGTCGAGAAAAATCGACAGCAGCTCGGCCGCCATCCGCGCGTCGCCGAGTCCGCGATGGCGGCCCTCGGTCGAAAGGCCGAAATGCTCGGCCAGCGCGTCGAGCCGGCGGCGGCGCAGCGACGGTGCGAAGCGGCGCGAGAGCCTGAGCGTGCACAACACCGGGTTCTTGAGGCCCATCCCGAAAACGCGGCGGAACTCGAAATCGAGGAACGCGAAATCGAACTGCGCGTTGTGCGCGACCAGCACCGCGTCGCCCAGGAAATCGCGAAACGCGGGCAGCACGCGCTCGATCGGCGGCGCGCCGGCCACCATCTCGTTGGTGATCGAGGTAAGCCGCGTGACGAAAGGCGAGATCGGTGTGCGCGGGCGCACCAGCGTCGCGAACGATTCGGTCATCCGCGGACCTTCCATCCGGTACGCGCCGATCTCGGTGATCGCGCCCGGACCGGGACGGCCGCCGGTGGTTTCGAGATCGACCACCACGTAGCGGCCGCGATCGAGCGGCACCTTCAGCGCCTCGCTCGCGCGCAACGCCCACATCCCGCTTTCCGGGTCGAAGACGAAATTCGGATCGCCGTCGAGCAGACGATGAACGATACGCGGGCCGAGTTCCGGATCGGAGCCGGCGCCGGCAAAGAGCAGGCCGACCAATTCGCCGGTATGCGCGCCTGCTACCTGGCGATCGAGATAAGCGTAAAGCTTCTCGCGCGCGGTCGCGCCGGAATACCGATGCTCGAGGTCGAAAGCTCCCACCGCCCCGTCCACCACCCTTTCGCACACTTCGCGTTATGTTCGCTTTAGCAGACCGCGCGGCGAAAGCCTATCCCTTTCGCGCGACGCGCTTTGCCGGGCCCGGTTTGGAAACGATACGCTGGACAGACGGCGCGGCGGAGACTCACGATGCTGACTCGACGGAGGATGTGGACGGTGACGTGGATGGTGATGGCCGTCGCCGCGATAGCATTGACGGGGGTCGTGATGAGCGAGTTGATATCGGAAGCCGGTCCGTACCAGGACGCCCCGCCGCCCACCGGGCAACTGCATCCGGCGGCGTGGCCCGACCGCTCACTGACGATCGCGGACCTCGGCCATGCGGCGCTGCTGATGAACTGGTACGGCGTGCGCGTGCTGAGCGACCCGACGTTGTTCAATCGTGTCGGGCTTTCGATCGGCTCGCTGCTGACCATCGGACCGCATCGGTACTCCGCGCCGCCGCTTGCGCCGGCGCAGTTGCAAAACCTCGACGTCATCCTGATAACCCACGCGCACCTCGACCATCTCGATTTGCCCTCGCTGCGCGTGCTCCCCAAGAGCGCGGTAGTGATCGCATGCAGCGGATGCGGCGAGTTGATTCGGCCGCTGGGCTTCACCGACGTGCGCGAGCTTCGATGGGGCGAGCATACGGAGGTCAAGGGGCTCAGCGTGACGGCGATGGGCGCGAAGCACTGGGGTGTGCGATGGCCGCCGATGGGCCGCGCGTACGGCTACAACAGCTACCTGCTCGAGCGCGGCGGGACGCGGATGCTGCTCGCGTGCGATAGCGCCTACACACCGCTGTTCGATACGCTCGCCGCCGACCCGCCCGACATCGCGGCATTTTCGATCGCGGCCTACGATCCGTGGATTCACAATCACGCCAACCCGGAGCAGGTCTGGACGATGTTCCAGGAAAGTCGCGCGCGCTATCTGGTGCCGATTCATTGGGGGACCTTCCGGCTCTCCAAGGAGCCGATGGACGAGCCGATGCGCCGGCTGTTGGCGGCGGCGGGACCCGAGAGCAATCGCGTGGTAATACGGCAAATCGGGGTCGCCTGGAGCCTGCCGGCGACGGCACGGCAAGATCGGCAAAGAGCCAGTGAGGACGCGAGGGTCGCTACACTAAAGTCGCCAAAATGAGCTACAATGGCACAAGAGAGGGAGAGGCAGCATTACGCCGCCTGATGTTTATTCCACTGTTTGGGGGGGAATCATGGCCAAGGTGCAAGGGCGAGAGAGGCTGAACGGCAGGCGCGCGAATACGCTTGACGCCTCGCTTTGCAGCCGGACGTTTGCGCGGCTCGCGATAGCCGCGCGGTGCTTGGATGCGCCGCGCTCGGCACGCGGCCGGCGCTCGCGCAGGACGACGACTGGTCGGTCGTACCGTCGCAGAGCCAGTCAGAGCAGGTCCACCAGAGCCATCCCTCCAAGGCCAATCCCGCCGAAGCTGACCTCGAGGCGTCGCAGGCGCTGCCGCACGAAGTCCAACCCGGAGCCGATGGGGCACAGATGATCTGCGGTGAGATGGCGCGGCCGGCGGTCGAGCCGTACAAGAGCATCGTCGCCGACATCGACCGCCAGTGGGGCACCAACGCTCCGGTTTACGAGTCGGTGCGCGCCGACTCGCCACACGTCTCGCGCGCCGGATGCATCTTCTATAACCCGACATTCATGGAGGTTTTCCTGCGCGGCGAGACCGACGAGCACGGCGAGCCTGACAAGACCTCGATGATCTACGCGATCATGGCGCACGAGCTCGGCCATATCGAGCATCACGATTACGAGCGCACGGACGTGTCCAGTGTCGACAAGGAACTCGAGGCCGATCGCTTCTCCGGCTATACGCTCTCGCGCATTGGCATCTCACGCGGCAACATCACGCCCTTCTACAGCCTGGGCGGCGACGAATTCAGCGGCGTCCACGACCACGGCTTCTCCAATGAGCGTATTGCGGCGTTCAACAAAGGCTGGAAGGAGGCCGAGTGGGGTCAGCCCGAGGACGGCGGCCCCGCGGCAAAGAACGCGGCGAACAAATCTACCTCTGACGATTCGAGCGACGATTCGAGCGCCGCCGCGGTCCCGTAGGCGAGACGTCGCTTACACCTTCTTGCGGCGCTTGGAGAGATAATCCACCAGCATGTACTCGCCGAGATGATCCGGGCGGGTATAGAGCGCGCGCCCGCGGTTGATCTGGGTCATCTTCTCGACGAACGCGCGCAGGCTCGGCGAGTCGTCGAGCATGAAGGTGTTGATCGTGATTCCCTTGCGGGTGACGCGCTCGACTTCCTTCAGCGTCTCCTGCGCCGCGCGCATGCTGATACCGCCGAACGACAACGGCCACTCGCAGTACAGGCGCTTGTTGAGAAAGTACGCGGTCGGCTGGCCGTCGGTTATCACGATGATGTGCTGGTTGCGCGACGGATGGCGCCCGAGCAGATCCGAAGCGAGGCGGAGCCCATCCTGCAGGTTGGTGAACGGATCGCCCATGTTCCATGAGGCCTCGGGCAGGTCCTTCAGCTTCAATTCGACCGCGCGGGTGAAAAAGCCGACGATCGAAAAAAAATCGCGCGGGAACTTCGAGCGGATCAGCGTCTCCATCGCCATCGCGACCTTCTTGGCCGCCGCAAACCGCCCCTCCCAGCTCATCGACCATGACATATCGAGACAGAGCACGGTCGACGACGAACTCGCGTAGTCGTTTTCGTAGACCTCGAAGTCGCCGGGCTCCAGGGCTAGCGGCACGCCGGGCCGCCGCGTCAGCGCGTGCTTGAGGGTCGCGACCAGGTTCAAATTGAGCGGATCGCCGAAGCTGTAGCTCTTGGTCTCGTCGGGGCGGATCTCGGTTATCCCGCGATGGTCGGTCGCGTGCGATCCGCCGCGGTCCTTGAGCAAGCCCTGGTAGATGTCGCGCAGCGCGAGCTGGCCGATCCGGCGCACGCCCTTGGGCGAGAGCGCCATGTGCTCGCCCTTCTGCACCATGTAGCCGCCCTCTTCGAGCAGCAGCATCACCTGGCGCAAGCTGTTGAAATCCTGCTCGGCCTGCTGCCCCAGCATCTCGCGCAGATCGTCCATCGAGATCTTGTCGAAGTTGTCCGACATCAGGTCCTGCTCGAGCTGCTTCATCCGGTCCATCTCGCGCATCAGCTCGAGCGCCTGCTGGTAGTCCAGGCTCTTGGGGCCGTGGAACAGATGCTGGTTGCGCTCGCGGAAGTTTTCGAGGTCGCGGATGTTCTCGTATTCCTTGAGCAGGGCCTCGAAATCGGCGCGCGCCTGGGCGTCCTCGAACTCATGGCTCTCGAGTTTGCGAATCGCCTCGGACACGCGCCGCGGCATCCGCTTGAGTTCGCGCAGCTTCTCGTCGAGCTTGCCGCCCGGCTGCTCGGCGCTTAGCCGCTCCAGCGTGGCGCGCTCGCGATCGACGATGTCCTGGAGCCGCCGCTCCATCTCGCTCAGCGCTTCCTTGAGATTGAACTCGCGGTAGCGCTGGCGCATTTCCTGGCGCAACTGTTCGAGAAATTCCTCCAGCCCCGCCACTCGCGAGCCGTCGAAATCCATCCCCTGCCGCGTCATCCAGTCCATCGCCTGGCGCACGTCGTCGGTGTAGGAGAGAAACTCGGCCAGCTTCTCGAACACCTTGTCGGCGTCGAGCTTGAGCTTCTGGCTGCCGTCCCACGCGGTGTAGCGGATTTCGATCATCGGCGTCGCGCGCGCTTTACTCCCGCGGCCTCAGGCGTGATAGGCGAAGCGCCCGCCGTGGCGCTCCTTGTTGAGCTTCTGATGGAGATGCAGGCCCTCGAACACCAGCTCGCTCGCCGACGCCATCAGGCCCGGCGTCTCGAACGAGCCTAGCTGCTCGACCGCCTCGCGCAGGCCCGGCACCTCGCGCAGCGCGTCAAGGTAGTCGGAGGCCGGCGCGTCGTCGGAGACCTCGACGCCCCATCCGCCCTCGAAGTAGGCGGCCACGCGGCGCAAGTCGTCGATCTTGAAATAGCGATCGAAGACCTTGAGCACGGCGCGGTTGACCAGGCGTTCGATTAGGTCCTCCTCCTTCTTGTCCTCGCCCACGTACTCGAGTTCGATCTTGCCGGCGGTCGAGGCGTAGAGCGAAGGCAGGTCGGAAAGACGCGGCACGATCTCATTGTCGCCCAGGCGCACCGCGCGCTTCTCGGCGTTGGAGAGCACGGATTCGAAGTTGTTGATCGAGACCCGCACCGAGACCCCGGAGCTCTGGTTGATCTCGTTGGAGGCGCGCGCCTCGAAGGTGAGCTGCGCGACCACCTCCTTGATGAACGGCGGCACCCGCAGCGCCATCCCGACGCTCGCTGGATAGCCGCACTCCTGGTCCATGATCGCGATTTCGTCCTCGATCGTGCGCGGATAGTGCGTGCGAATCTGGATGTCGAAGCGGTCCTTCAGCGGCGTGATGATCCTGCCGCGCGAAGTGTAGTCCTCGGGATTGGCGCTCGCCACGAATATCAGATCAAGCGGCAGGCGCACGCGGTAGCCCTTTATCTGGACGTCCTTCTCCTCCATCAGGTTGAACAGTCCCACCTGGACCTTCTCGGTCAGGTCGGGAAGCTCGTTGATCGCGAAGATGCCGCGGTTGGTGCGCGGGATGAGGCCGTAGTGGATGGTCTCCTCGTCGGCGAGGTAGCGCCCCTCGGCGACTTTGATCGGATCGATCTCGCCGATCAGATCGGCGACCGAGACGTCGGGCGTCGCGAGCTTCTCGGCATAGCGCCGCTCGCGCCCGATCCATTCGATTTCCAGCTCTTCGCCGAACTCGGCCGCCCGCCGCCGGCAGGCGCCGCAAATCGGCCGATAAGGATCGTCGTTGATCTCGCAGCCCTTGACCGCCGCCACGCGCTCGTCGAGCAGGTCGGCGAGCAATCGGATAAGCCGCGACTTGGCCTGTCCGCGCTCGCCGAGAAAGATCATGTGATGGCCGGCGAGCACGCCATTTTCTATTTCGGGCAGCACGCTCTGGTCGTAGCCGATGATACCGGGCAGGATGCGCGCGCGCGCGCGCAGCCGTTCGAGCAGGTTGCGGCGCATCTCGAGCCTGACCGGCAATACTTCAACGCCCGCGGCGCGCAGTTCGCCCAGCGTGCGAATCTTGAACAAATCCTGCTTGAGCGAATCTTGCTTGAGCAAATCTTGCTTCATTTGGAGATCCAGTTGGGAAGTCCCGTCCCGGTTTTAGGATATGGTAGCGCCGACCGTCTTGAAAAGCGGCTCGAGCAGGTCGAAGGTCGCCTCGAGATGTTGCGAGATGACGCGGGTGGCCGCCAGCACCGGCATGAAGTTGACGTCGCCGTCCCATCGCGGCACCACGTGCCAGTGCATGTGATCGGCAATGCCCGCGCCGGCGCATCGCCCGAGATTGGCGCCGAGGTTGAACCCGTCGCAGTTGAACGCGCGCCGAAGCAGCGTCACCGCCGCGGCCTGCAATTCGGCAAGCGCGGCGCGCTCGGCCCGCTCGAGCAGTTCGGGCGAGGCGAGATGGCGCCGCGGCGCGATCATCAGGTGGCCGTTGTTGTATGGGTAGCGGTTGAGCATCACCAGCGCGAGCGGCCCCGCGTAGAGCACCAGCCGGCGGCGGCGCTCACGGGCGCCGGGCGTGCCGAAGCAGAAAATACATTCGCGCCCGGGCTTTCCCGCTATACGCAGGTAGGCTCCGCGCCAGGGCGCCCACAGCCGAAGCGGCGCGGCGCCTTCAGCCTCAGGCCGAGCGGGCTTACGCCGAGCGCGCCGCTTGGGAGTCCTGCTCCGCGCCATTGAGGCCCGCGCGCAGCTCCTTGCCGGTGCGGAAAAAGGGGACCCGCTTGGCTTCCACGGCGACCATGTCGCCGGTGCGCGGATTGCGGCCCTGGCGGGCGCGGCGCTGCTTGACGCCGAAGCTGCCGAAGCCGCGGATTTCGATCCGTCCGCCGCGGGCCAACACGTTGGCCATCTCCTCGAACATCGCGTTGACGATGGTCTCGGATTGGCGATGCGAGTATTTCTGATGCCTTGCCAGCAATTCCTCGATGATGCCGCGCTTGGTCATCGACTTGGCTCCTGGGACTGCGCTCCTGCCGTAGCTCCCGCCGTTGCGTATTGCCGCATCCGGCAGGAGTGCGCGGGCTCCCCCCGCGTTAACGGTCGCGTGTTTTACCGGTCCGTCTTTCTTTACTACCGATCGCGCCGCTGGCCGCGCGGAGCGGTGCGTCCGCTCTCGTCGCGGTCGAGACGGAGTTCCTCGTTGAGGATATCTTCCATCGAAAAGCGCGCCGCCTCGTGCTCGCGCTTGAGATAGGCCTGCATCTCCTCGCGCTCTTCGTGCTGCTTGACGGCCTTGACCGAGAGCCCGATACGCCGCTCGCGGCTGTCGACCTGCACCACGATCGCTTCAATTTCGTCGTCGACCTTGAACAGCGAAGACGGCTTGTCGACCCGCTCGTTGCTGAGCTGCGAGATGTGGATCAAGCCCTCGATCCCCTCCTCCAACTCGACGAACACGCCGAAGTCCGCGACCGAGCTCACCTTGCCGCGCACCCGCGTATTGAGCGGATAACGCTGCGCCACGGTCGACCACGGGTCGGGCGTGAGCTGCTTGACGCCGAGGCTCACGCGCTCGTTCTCGACGTCGATCCCAAGCACCGTGGCCTCGACCTCGTCGCCCTTTTTATAGACTTCCGAGGGATGGCGCACCTTCTTGGTCCACGAGAGATCCGAGATATGCACCAGCCCGTCGATTCCCGGTTCGATCTCGACGAACACGCCGAAGTCGGTGATCGATTTGACCTTGCCCTTCACCAGGCTGCCGATCGGATGCTTCTGCGCGAGCTCTTCCCACGGGTTGGGCTCGGTCTGCTTAAGCCCGAGCGAGATGCGCCGGTTGGTCTCATCGACGCCGAGCACCTGAACCTCGACCATGTCGCCCTGGTTGACGACCTTCGAGGGATGCACCGCGCGCTTGCTCCAGCTCATCTCGGAGACGTGGATCAGCCCCTCGACGCCCTTCTCCAACTCGACGAAAGCGCCGTAGTCGGTGACGCTCACGACCTTGCCCTTGAA
Organism: uncultured delta proteobacterium; assembly: GCA_963771325.1. GTDB lineage: Bacteria > Desulfobacterota > Binatia > Binatales > Binataceae > JAKAVN01. The sequence continues at coordinate 36,355 of CAVYTJ010000005.1, forward strand.
GCGCGCGCCGACCGGATAACTCTCCGCGGAGCGCGCCCACGGGTCGGGCATGATCTGTTTCATGCCGAGCGACACGCGCTCGCGCGAGGGATCGTACTTGAGCACCACCACCTTGACCTTGTCGCCGACCTTGACCGCTTCCGAAGGATGCTGCAGGCGGCCCCACGACATGTCGGTGATATGCAGCAGGCCGTCGAGCCCGCCGAGATCGACGAAGGCGCCGTAGTCGGTGATGTTCTTGACCACGCCCTCGAGGATCACGCCCTCTTCGAGCACCTTGAGCGTCTGCTCTTTGAGTTCGGTGCGCTCGCGCTCGATCACGGCGCGGCGCGAGACCACCACGTTGCCGCGCGCGCGGTTGAACTTGAGCAACTGGAAGCGCCCGCGCTGGCCGACGTAGCGATCCAGATTGCGGGCCGGGCGGATGTCGACGTGCGAGCCGGGCAGAAATGCCGGCACGCCGATATCGACCTGCAGGCCGCCCTTGACCTTGCCGAGGATCACGCCCTCCACCGGCATCTCGTTCTGGAACGCGCGCTCGAGCTCGCGCCAGACCTTGAACTTCTCCGCCTTGGCGTGCGAGAGGGTGACCGTGCCGTTCTCGGTCTCGGTGCCCTCGAAATAGACGTCAACCTCGTCGCCTTCCCTGACCACGGGGTTGCCCTCGTGGTCGAGGAACTCGGCGAGAGGCACCTGCCCTTCGCACTTGTAATTGATGTCGATGATGACGCTGTCGCGCGTGATCAGGAGAACCGTTCCGGTTAGAACATCGCCGGGGCGGGGAGCCCTGAGGCTCTGTTCCATCAGCGACTCGAAGTCATTATCTCCTCCATGCACCTTGTCAGACAACTCTTTCTCCATTTAGTGGGACCTTCCTCGGAATTCGAGGCTACAGCAATGCATACCGCCCAGACCTCTGCGTTTCAAGCCCTAAGCCGCGCCGTCGCGCGCGCTGACGCGCTGAGCCATCAGCGTTACGACCTCTTCGACACTCATCCGGCTCGCGTCGACCACGATCGCGTCGGGCGCGGGCTTAAGCGGCGCCAGCTCGCGGCCGCGGTCGCGCCGGTCGCGTTCGAGCAGTTGCGCGAGCACTTCCTCGCGCGTGATCGTGACCCCGCGCGCGTTAAGCTCGCGCCAGCGCCGCTCGGCGCGCACCTCGGCGCTCGCGTCGAGAAAAAATTTGAACTCGGCGTCGGGAAAGACCGCGGTGCCGATATCGCGGCCTTCCATCACGACTCCGCCGCGCGCGCCGGCCGCGCGCTGCAGGTCGCGCATCCGCGCCCGCACCACGCCGAGCGTCGAAAGGCGCGACGCGCTCTCGCCTATCTCGGGCGACCCGATCTCGTCGCTGAGGTCGCGGCCGTCGAGCATGATGCGCCCGCCTGAAAACTCTATCCGCACCTTCTTCAGCAGCGCGTCGAGCTTGCGTTCGGCCTCCGGATCATCGGCATTGATTCCCGCGTCGCGCGCCGCAACCGCAACCGCGCGGTACATCGCGCCGGTATTGACGTACTCGAAGCCGAGCACCTCAGCGAGGCGCCGGGCAACGGTCGATTTACCCGCGCCGACCGGCCCGTCGATTGCGATCACCGGACGTGAGCGCGTCACTTGAGCCCCTCGCGCATCGCGCGCCCGCGGTTGAAAATCTCCTCGAAGCGCGCGACGTCGCCCGCGCCGAATCGCGCGTTCGAACTCATCCAGCGCGCCGCGAAAAAGCCCCAGCGCCGCCACGATCGCGTCGCGATTGGTCAGCACGATATCGCGCCACATCTCGGCGGAGGACGCCGCGATTCGCGTGGTATCGCGCAACCCCCCGGCGCCGTAGGCCGCCGCGTCGTGCTCGCCCACCCGCTCGCCGCAAAGCGCCGCGGCGAGCGCGCTTGCGACCACCTGCGGCAGATGGCTTGCGCGCGCGAGTATCTCGTCATGCTCATCGGGCGCCATCCGCTCCACGTGCGAGCCGGTCGCACGCCACAACCGCTCGACGCGGTCGATCGCGTCGGGCGTGCTGCGCGCCGACGGCGTGATTATCGTGCGGCGTCCGATAAACAGGCTCTCGTCCGCCGCGCCCGCGCCGGTGGTCTCCTTACCGGCCACCGGATGCGCCGCGACCAGCGCCATCTGCGCGCCGAGCAAAGGCTCAAGCGCGCGCACGACCCATCCCTTGACGCTCCCGACGTCGGTTATCACCGCCGCGGGCGGCAGATACGGTGTCATCGCGGCCAGCGTCTCAGGCATCGTGCGTATCGGCACCGCGAGCATCACCAGGTCGGCGCCGCGCGCGGCCTTCGCGGGGTCGCGCGTCGCGTCGTCGATAATCCCGCGCTCAAGCGCCACGTCGAGGTTCTTCTGCGTGCGGCCCAGACCGACCACGCGCTCGACCAGCCCCTTTTGCTTGGCGATTAGCGCGAGCGAGCCGCCAATAAGGCCCACTCCGCACACGGTCATTTGCTTGAACAGCGCCGCCATGACGGTCAGTTCCAGACGCCCGCCGAAATGTTGGCCAAAACGCCGGCCGCAACACCGGCCAAATCGGAATCGAAACTTCAGGGATTGGAGTGTTGGGTAAGTCAAAACGTGAGACGAAACAACCGCGGACCGTGCCGGGCGACGTTAAAGACTACCACATCGGCCGAGGCCTTGCGCGCTTTGGCGCGTCGAAAATTGTTAATTTTCGGAAAATCGCGCTTAGCGGGAAGGTTGACTCTTAAGCGCGCGTTCGAGCGCGGCCACCATCCGATGGTTCTCTTCCTTGAGCCCGACGCTCACGCGCACGTGCCGTGGCAGCCCGTAGCCGTTCATCGGGCGGACAATTACGCCCTGTTGCAGGAGCTTTTCGTAAACCGTACGCCCCTCGCCCACCTCGACCAGGATGAAATTCGCCTGGCTCGGCAGAAACGGCAGGCCCAGGCGGCGGAACTCGCCCTCCAGGTACGCCATCCCGCTCGCGTTGACCTCGAGCGTGCGCCGCACGTGCTCGTGATCGTCCATCCCGGCCTCCACCGCGACCAGGCCGAGCGAAGTAATGTTGAACGGCTGGCGCACGCTGTTGAGCAGGCGCGTGATGTCCTCGCGCGCGACCGAGTACCCCACACGCAGGCCCGCCAGGCCGAAAATCTTCGAGAAGGTGCGCAGCGTCACCAGCATCCGCCGCCCGTCGTGATCCTCGATCGAGTCGGGATACTCGGGGTCGCGCACGAACTCGAAGTAGGCCTCGTCGGCGACGATCACCACGCGCTCGGGCACGCGCTCAAGGAATCGATGCCACTGTTCCTTGCGATAGATGGTGCCGGTCGGATTGTTTGGATTGCCGAGGAACACCAGGCGCGTGTTGTCGTCGATCGCGGCGGCCATCGCGTCGAGGTCGAAGACGTAATCCGGGCCTAACGGAATCACCTTGGCCGCGCCGCCTGAGGCCGCGATCGCGAGCTGGTAGATGACGAACGAGTGCGCCGCAATCACCGCGTTCAGGCCGGGCCGCAGAAAAAGATAGACCAGCAGGTTGAGAATCTCGCACGAGCCCGATCCCATGAAAATCTGATCGGGGCTCACCCGATGCTTGGCTGCAATCTTGTGGCGGAGCGCCCAGCTGGAGCCGTCGGGGTAGCGATGGAGGTCGCCGAGCGCCGTGCTAATCGCTGCCACCGCCATCGGCGACGGCCCGACCGGATTCTCGTTGGAGGCGAGCTTGGCCGGCTCACCGATACCCAGTTCGCGCTGGACCTCTTCGATCGGCTTGCCGGGTTCGTAGGGACGGAGCGCGGCAACCGCGGGCAAAACCAGATCGTCGGCTTTTATCAAGGCGCTTGCGGGCGGCCGTGTTATGCGGCGGGCTGCCTGCCCTCAGGATACGATCCCAGTACTTTCAAAAAAAGGGCTTTGCGCTCGAGCGCGGCGAGCGCGCGCTTGAGCCCGGGGTCCTCGCGATGGCCGTGCAGGTCGACGAAAAACAGATATTCCCACGGGCGCGAGCGCAGCGGGCGCGATTCGATTTTTGTGATGTTGATCTGGTTGCGGGCGAAGATGTTGAGCGCCTGGTTGAGCGCGCCGACCTCGTCGCGCACCGCGAACAGCGCGCTGGTCTTGTCGGCGCCGCTGCGGCCAGCCGGATAGCGCCCGATAATCAAAAAGCGCGTGGTGTTCTGCGCCGAGTCCTGGATATTGCGGGCGATCACGCTAAGCCCATAGGGCGCCGCCGCTGCCTCCGAGGCGATCGCCGCCGCATCGGGCTCACCCGCCGCGCGCGCGGCCCCCGCCGTGTTGGAGGCCATCGCCTCGAGCCGGCAGTGCGGAAAGTTCGCCGCGAGGTAGTTGCGGCACTGCCCGAGCGACTGCTGATGGGAGTAGATCACCGCGATCGCCGCGGCGTCGCCCGCGCGCGACATCAGGGCGTGGCGAATCGGCAGCAGCACTTCACCGATGATCACCAGCGGCGTGTCGATCAGCAAATCGAGCGTCAGCGTCACCGAGCCTTCGCTGGAATTCTCGACCGGGACCACGCCGAAGTCGGCGCGCGAGGTGTCGAGCGCCGCGAAGACCGCCGCGATCGACGGCTCGGCGCCGAACTCGGCGCTCGCACCGAAGCGCATCCGCGCCGCCTCGTGCGAGTAAGTGTACTCGGGGCCGAGATAGGCGACGCGCAGCGGATGTTCCAGCGCGGTGCAGGCCGAGATTATTTCGACGAAGATGCGCCGCAGATGCTCGCCGGTAAGCGGCCCCGATTAAGCGCCGAGACCTTGTCGAGCACTGCGCGCTCGCGCGCGGGCTGGTAGATCGCGGCGCCGCCGGCCTGTTTGAGATGGCCGATCGCCTGCGCGACCTTCGCGCGCTGGTTGAGCAAGCGCACGAGCTTGACGTTGATCGCGTCGATCTGCGCGCGCAGGCGATCGAGCCCGGCGAGATCGGTTGGACTCGCCGGACTTGTAGGACTTTTCCGTGTAGGACTTGCCGGATTTGCCTCACCCGCGCGCGCCGCCGCGCCGCTCGGCGATACGTCGCCGGGTCTTTGGGTTTTCGCGACGCGCGCGTGCGAGCGGCCATATCAGATGACGCCATATCGGATGATGCCATATACGACAATCGGAAAAGATGGCTAACCCAACGGGCGCTGATTTTCAACGCGCCGCGCCGAGACGAACACCGCGCCCATCGCGGCAAACTTCTTCTCGCGCTCGCGGCGCAGTCGAATCGGCGAGAGCCGCGAGAGCCGCACCAGCTGGCGCTCGATCGCGCGGCCCAACTCGCGCGCGGCGCGCGGCGGATCCTGATGCGCTCCGCCCATGGGCTCCGGCACGACCTCGTCGGCGACCCCCAGCCGCAACAGGTCGGGCGCTGAGAGCTTAAGCGCCGCGGCCGCGTCGGCCACCCGCTCCGGACCGCCCTCGCGCCAGAGGATCGCGGCACATCCCTCGGGCGTGATCACGGAGTAGCAGGCGTTCTCCTGCATCAGGACGACGTTGGCAACTCCAAGGGCGAGCGCGCCGCCCGAACCGCCCTCGCCGATCACGCAGGCGATGACCGGGACCTCCAGGCGCATCATCAGCTCCAGGTTGGCGGCAATCGCCTCGGCCTGCCCGCGCTCCTCCGCGCCAAGCCCCGGCTCCGCGCCCTGCGTATCGATGAAGGTGATTAGCGGAAGGCCCATGCGGCCCGCGAGATCGTACATCCGCGCCGCCTTGCGGTAGCCCTCGGGATGGGGCTTGCCGAAATTGCGCCGAATCCGCTCCTGGGTCGAGCGGCCGCGCTGATGGCCGACGATCGCGATCGCGCGGCGTCCGAAATAGCCCATCCCCGCGACGATCGCGCCGTCGTCGGAGAAACGGCGGTCGCCGTGAATCTCGAAAAAATCGCGCACCAGGTCTTCGACGTAGTCCAGGGTCTGCGGACGCGACGGATTGCGCGCCAGGCGGACGCGCTCGATCGCGCTTAAAGTGGCCGAGACCGGCGTGGCCGCGGCGGCCGAACCTCTTGCCGCGTGGGCCTCGGCGGCGGAATCGGCCGCAGCGGAATTGCCGACGCGGGACTTCGCCGCGCGCGGCCGGGAATTCGTCGATGTCGCCATAAGAGGATGTTCCGATTTCAGCGGCTCGCCGCCCGCTCGCGCGCGAAAAATGCGCCGAGCAACTCCAAAGCTTCCTGTAGCCCGCGCTCCGCGTCAACCCATACGATCTCAGGGATCCGCGCGAAACCAGGTGAGCTGGCGCTTGGCCAGCCGGCGCGTGTCGCGCTTGGCGAGCTCGATTGCCTCCGCGAGCGTCATCTCGCCGCGCACGGCGGCGGCGATCTGCCGATAGCCGACGGTCTTGAGCGGCGCTTTGCCGGGATCGCATCCGGCCCCAAGCAGCGCGCGCACCTCGTCCACGAGGCCGCGAGCGACCATCTCGTCGAAGCGCCGGTTGATCGACTCATAAAGCCGCTTGCGCTCCATCGCGAGGCCGAGCGTCAGCGTCTCGTACTCGCGCGCGGCAAAACGATGGCTCTGCTGATGGGCGCTTATCGGATAGCCCGTCAGGCGGAAGACTTCGAGCGCGCGCACGATCCGGTATAGGTCGCGATGGCCGATCCGTTCGGCCGAGGGGGCGTCGACTTCATGCAGGCGCGCGTGCAGATATTCGACTCCATGCTCGGCGGCGAGCGCCTCCAGCTCGCGGCGCACCTCCGGCGCGGCGGCCGGCCCGGCGAAAATCCCTCCGCGCAGGACGCGCAGATAAAAGCCGCTGCCGCCGACCACGATCACGTTGCGGCCGCGCGCGGCGATCTCCGCGATCGCCGCGCGCGCGAGCTTCAGGAATTCCGCCACGTCGAGCGGTTGGTCGATCGCGCGGATGTCCAACAGATGATGCGGTACGCGGCGGCGATCGGCGGCGTCCGGCTTGGCCGTGCCGACGTCCATCCCGCGGTAGACCTGGCGCGAGTCGGCGTTGACGATTTCCGCATCGAGGCGCTCGGCGAGCGCCATCGCGGCCGCCGACTTGCCGACGCCGGTCGGCCCCACGATAAAGCCGACCCGAATCGCGCGCGCCGAAGCGGCGGGCTTCGCCGGCGAGGCCGCGTCGTCGTCGACTATCGTCCCTTCTGATCTTCTCTCCTTGTCCAACAGAGCTTCGCACAACTGCGATGATTCCTTCTGGCCCCTCTCCTTGTCCAAGGAGAGGGTTAGGGAGAGGTCCGATGGTCGCTTTACGAAATCCATTCGAAGTGGCTGTGGCACAATGAAATTCAGACTGACCTCTCCGCCGCTCGCGATACTCGAGGCGACCTCTCCTTGGTCAAGGAGAGGTTATCAAAGCTCCCGCGCGAGTCGCACAAATCGGTTACCTGCGGAACATCCGTTCGATAAGGCCGCGGCCCCATTGGATATGCACCGGGCGGCCGTGCGGGCAATTGGTCTTGAACTCGGTGCGGTCGAGTTCTTCGAGCAGCGCCGAAATCTCGGGTTCGCGGAGCACGCGGCCCACCCGCACCGAGCCGTGGCAGGCGAGCTGCTTGAGCAAGTCCTCGAACGCCGTGGCGCCACCTGACCGAAAACCGTCTTCGCCCATCGCGTCGATCATCTCGGCCAGCAGCCGCGCACCGCCTTCGGCGCCGAAAACCGCGGGCGCGCCCTTGAGCAGAAGCGTCGCCGGGCCGAATGGCTCGAGCTCGAAGCCCATCGCGCGAAATTCGCCGAGCGCCTGATAGACCTGCGGAGCGCGCGCCGGATTGAGCTCGATTGGCACCGCCGTGAGCATCGCCTGCACCCGGATACCGCCCGCGCGCAGCTCGGCGCGGAGCTTCTCGAAGGTGACGCGCTCGTGCGCCGCGTGCTGATCGACCAGGATAAGGCCGTCGTCGCTCTCAAGCGCGATGTACCCGGCGAAGAGCTGGCCGACGACGCGCAGCCGCGAGTACATCGGAATTGGTTTTTCGGGGATCTGCTTTTCGCCCGGATGAGCCAGCGGGATGACTTGTGCACCGACTTGCGCACCGCCACTAATTGCCGCCGCTTGCGGCGCGAGCGCTCCGGCCGGCGCGAGCGTTCCAGATAAGTCATCGCGTGCGGGCGCGTCCGGGGCGTCGTAAAGCGCGGCGACCTCGGCCGCCGTGCTCGAATTCCATTTGAGGCCCGGCGCGCCGAGACCCAGCACGCGCTGCTCAGCGCGCGCGCCGGCTGGCGCGTCGGGCACCAAGCGGAGCGTCGGCGCGGCGTCTGAAGGTCCTATCAGCGCGCCGAGAGGCTGAGAACGTTGCGCCACGGCGGACGGGGCGCCGTCAAGCGTCTGGTCGGCGAGTCTTGCGCGCAATGCATGATAGACCGCCTCGAACACCGCGCCCGAGTTGCGAAAACGCACCTCGGTCTTCATCGGATGGACGTTCACGTCGACGTCCTCGGGGCGCATCTCGACGAACACTGCCGTTGCGGGATAGCGTCCGCGCGGGATCAGCGTGTCGTAAGCCTGCTGCACCGCCCGCTGGAGCACGCGGTCGCGCACCGCGCGGCGGTTGACGAAAGTGAAGACCATCCGCGGCGTCGGATAGGAGTCCTGGCTGATAGTGGCAAGGCCGAAGACGCGCGCGCCGGCGTGCTGGGAGTCGAAGTGCAGCATCCGCGAGGCGACCTTCGCTCCGTGCAGCTGGCGCATCCGCTCCAGCACCGAGGCCGCGCGCGCAAGGTCGTAAACGACGCGGCCTTCGGCGGCGAGCTTGAACGCGACGCGCCAATGGGCGATCGCGAGGCGCGCGATCACCTCGGCCGCGGCGCCCTGCTCGGTCGCGACCGTCTTCAGGAACTTGAGCCGCGCCGGGGTGTTGAAAAAAAGCTCGCGGACTTCGATTCGGGTGCCGGGCGCCGCGGCACATTCGCGGGTGAGCGAGATTTCGCCGGCGTCGGCGACGATTTCGACTCCGGCGAGATCGGCGGTCCGCCGCGTGATCATTCGAAGCCGCGCGACGCTCGCGATCGAGGCCAGCGCCTCGCCGCGAAAGCCCATCGTGCGAATCGCCGCGAGGTCGGCGGCGTCGCGAATCTTGGAGGTCGCGTGGCGGCGCAGCGAGAGAATCGCGTCTTCGCGGCCCATCCCGCAGCCGTCGTCGCCGACCGCGATCAAGGCCGCGCCGCCGCGCTCGATTTCGACGCTTATCGAGCGGGCGCCGGCGTCGAGCGAATTCTCGACCAGCTCCTTGAGCGCCGAGGCCGGCCGCTCGACGACCTCGCCCGCCGCGATTTGGCTCGCCACCTGCTCGGGGAGAATATGGATCAGCCGCTCCGCCATCCCCGGCCCCGCGCTGCGCGAAAACTACGAAGAAACAATGGCAAAAGCATGACAAAAGGATGGAATGTTTGGGCGGCCGACTCAAGCGCGGCGCCGCCGCTCATTTCGCCATGTATCCACCATCGACCGACATCGCATGGCCGGTGACGTACGACGCCGCGTCCGAGCAGAGCCACGCCACCGCCTCGCCAATCTCGGCCGGCTCGCCCAGGCGCTTGAGCGGCTCGGCGGAGGCGAAGCGCTGCTCCATCTCGGGGCGGCTGCTCAGCAGACCGCCCGAGCATCGGCGTGCGGATCGGCCCCGGGCATACGCAATTGACCCGGATTTTTTCGCGCCCGTATTCGATCGCCGCCGCGCGCGTCAGTCCGACCACGCCATGTTTGCTCGCGACATAGGCCGGCAATCCTGGCGAGCCAGTAAGCCCGGCGGCCGAGGCGGTGTTGACGATCGCGCCGCCGCCCTGGCGGAGCATGTGCGGAATCTCGGCCTTCATGCAGAAGAACACGCCGCTTAAGTTGACCGCGATCGTGCGGTTCCAGTTTTCCTCGGTGCACTCGGTCACCTTGCCCGTCCTGCCGTCGATCCCGGCGTTGTTGAACGCACAATCGATTCGGCCCCAGGTCGAGACGACCTTGGCGACGAGCGCCTCGACCTCGGCCAGTTTCGAGACGTCGCTCCGCACGAAGAGCGCCTCGGCGCCCGCCTCCTTGACCATCCGGAGCGTCTCCTCGCCGCCCTCGGCCACGATATCCGAGAGCATCAGCTTGGCGCCCTCGCGCGCGAAGATAAGCGAGGCCGCGCGTCCGATTCCTGAGCCCGCGCCGGTAATCAGCGCCACCTTGCCGTCCAACAATATAGCCATCGTGCGATGCCTCCTATTTTCTCAAATCTTTCGGGGTCTCTCAGGGATTTCTTGCAGGGGTTTCTGGAGTTCGTTCGATTTTTTCAGTTTTCGCGGGACGCACCGCTGATGCGTAGCGAGCGCCGGGCGGCGGCCTCTTTTATCCCGCCGCCCAAGCGGATATTCTGGGCGTTCGACTCAAATCCAATCAATCGATCCAATCAAGCGAAACAGCGGAACCACCGATGCGAACCTGTGAGATTTGCGGCAAACGCCCTTCAGTCGGCAACAACGTAAGCCACGCCAACAATAAGACCAAGCGCCGATGGCAGCCTAACCTGCAGGAAGTGCGCTCGGCGGCTGGCGGCGGCGTCAAGCGAATCCTGGTTTGCACGCGATGCATCCGTAGCGGCCGGGTCACCAAGGTCGCTCCCGGCGCCCAGGCGCGACACGACGCGAAGGCCGCCGCCGCGGGCGGCAAACCGTCCTAGCGGACTGGCTCAAGGTCCTTGCCGGCTGACACAAACGTCCTAGCGGACTGACACAAGATCCCAGCGGCTGGCACGAAGTCCTATCGGACTAGCCCGAGCAGCGGCAGCATCCGCTCGGGCGGCCGCGCGATCACCGCCTTATCTCCCTTCACGACGATCGGACGCTGCATCAGCTCCGGATACTTCAGCAACAGCGCGACCACGTCCTCGGCCGACACGTAGTCCGCGGGCTTCAACTGCAGTCCTTCGAACCTGCGATCCTTGCGCACGAGTTCCGCTGGCGGCGTATCGAGCATCGCCACGATGCGTTCAAGTGCGGTGCGATGGAGCGGAGTTTTCAGATACTCGACGATGTCGAACTCGACACCTCGCGCGCGCAGCAACTCCAGCGCGCCGCGTGAATTCCCTCAGCCAGGGTTGTGATAGAGAGTCACCTTTTTCATCGTGTGGAGATTCCCCCGATGCGCTTTTCCTGCGCGACACTTTGATTCAACATAGATCCAGCATTTAGTGCTAGACCGATGCCTCATCAGATACAAACGGACGGTACGTAAAGACCGAGCGAACGTTTCAGGACGACGACCACGACGACGATCAGGACGAAGATAATGACGGATTCGAAAATGCGCTGGCTGAACAAGCTGCGCTGGCTGAAAATGATCGCGGCGAAGGCTGCGCGAGCGGCGCTGGTTATCGCGTGCGTGACCACGGCGGCGACGGCAATGCTCGCAGTGGGCGCCGGGGCGGCGAATGCGTTCTCGCACTCCGGCGAGCCGCCAGAGATCGCGCGTCGCAACGTGTCAGGAATGGCCTCGCCCGGGGCCGCCACCTGGCAGATGTCCACCCCGGTGACGGGCGTGCTGGCCGCGCCCGAGGCGGGCGAGCCGCTCGCCGGCCATGAGCTGCATTTCCAGGACCGCATCGCCGGCAACCTCTACACCTTGCGGACCGGAGCCAACGGCGCATTTTCGATCATGCTGCCCCAAGGCGTTTACGATTTGCGCGGCAAGCATGGCGCGGTGATCGCGAGCGGAGTCACGGTCGGGCAAAGCCCGGTCAATTTAGGCCAGGTGAACCCGCCCAGCCCATACAACGTGTGGCGCCTGTTTCAGCGGCAGGAAATCGGCCAGGCGATCGTCAAAAGTCCGGCACCCGTGGCCGCCTACGTGCCGAGTTCCGGACAAGTGCCGCAGGCGATCGCCGTAAAGTCGATCACCAGCCCTCAAGTGATGGGAGCGGGGCCGGGTGGAGCGGCGCTCGCGCCGGCCGAAGTGATGCCGGCCCAAATCCAGCAGCAAACCGAAATTCCCTCGGGTGCCGAGGTGCCGGGCCCTGGGATGCCCCCCGCTCAGGACCTGACGCCCGCGCCCCAAGGCGGCTACTGACGGGCCGGGTCATTCAGCTTGCGCGCTCGCGTCGCCGGATAAGCAATACGGCAACAAACTGAATCTCTATGCGGGTTCGCTGTCGCTTAGGATGGCTTTCGCCTGCGCCAGAAAGCTCTCGATTCGATCACGCTGCACAGTCATCTGGCGATCCTTGCGTGCGATGAAGCGATCCTGCTCGAACTGGCTCATAAACTCCGAGACCCGCGGCCGCGAGGCTCCCACCAATTCCGCCAGATCGCTATGGCGCGCCAAAAGCTTGAGCCGCAAGCCATCCTTGTGGCGGATTCCGAAATCTTCGCTTAGCTCGATTAATGCCAGCGCCAGACGCTCTTTGAGGCTAAAGCCCAGAAAGTTCGAGCATCGCAACTGTACCAGGTGCCATCGCCCAAGATAGTTGTGCGCCATGCGCTTGAAGTCGATCGATTCGATACCGAGGGAGATTTTTATGAACGCTTCCAAATCGATTGCTCCGATCTGGCAGCTGGTGAGCGCCTCGCAGCGAAAGTCATAGCTGATTCCGTTGACGGGAAGCGGAAACCCGGAGATCATTCCCGGCGCCACGATGATCACCAATTGGCGCTGCCCCTTGCGGTTGCGGCAGGTGATGCGCGCGATACCCGAGAGCAGGATATAGACGGACTCGGGAACATTTTTCTCATCGAAAATGATCTCGCGCGCTTCCACTGTGCTCACGCTCAGCGCACGAGCGAGCTTGTCCACTCGTTCCGCCGAAAGCCACGACATGTTTTTGAGTCTCTTCAGGCCTCGGACTTCCAAAATTCTCTTGGCGGGCATGGCACCAGAGTCGCAGGAAGATCATTCGATTAGATAGTCTTTCATACAACAAATTTGGTTATCCAAATCACCAAATGGTGTCTTCAGCGAGTGGCCACGGCTCAAACCGCGCGCCCCGGCACGCGCAATCCCGGCGCAGTGGTCGGATTCAGCGCGTGGGCTTCGGCTGCGAGCGTTCCACGGTAAGTCCGACATCCTGGCCGTAGGAAACCTCGAGGTTGTTGCCGTCGGGATCCGCGATATAAGCCCAGTAGCCGACCGGATAGCTGGTGTCGGTGGGGCCGCTGCGCAACCGGCCCTCGGCGAGCGCCTCGGCGCATAGCCGGTCGACCTCGGCGCGGCTCTCGCATCCGACGCCCAGATGGCCGAAGGGGCCGAGCGGCTGGTCATGCTGCTCGCGCCATTCCGCAAGCACGATCACGAAGGGCCGGGTGCCGTCGGTCATCCACGCCACCGCGATTCCGACGTCGGCGTCGACGCGCTGATGCACGAGCCTCATGCGCGCGTACCTGGTGTAGAACGCGATACTGTCGGCGAGATTGCGGACACTCAGTGCCACGTGGGTGAACCCGAGATCGGACATTTTGACTTTCTCCTCGGCGTGCTCCTTGGTAGCTCGCTCCTCTTGCCTTGCCGCACCTGCGTCTACCTGTCGGCGGCGGCCGCTCCGATCGGATTACATTCCGCGCGCCGCGCTGAGTAAAGCGCGCGCACGCGAGAGGGATATTTCGATCGCATCGAAAAGGGAAAAAGGGCCCCGGGCAGCGGCGGCAAGTCAAACGAATATTCCAGAAGTCAGGATGCTTGCCGCCGCGGCGCCGGGTGGGGAGAGAGTTTTTTTATGTTTTATACTTGTTCACTGTCACTGTTTCACTGTTTCTGTTTCAAAGCATCGCACTAGGCCGCGAACCCACCACAGGTGGATCGGGCCGCGCCGCGCGAGCGCGCGCCGTGCCGACAGGCCATGCCGACAGACAATCCCGACCGACCGTCCGATAGCACCATCGGGCCGCCAGACTTGCGTGGCGTGGCGGACGGGTGCACCTTAGCCGTCGCCAGCGCCGTCACGTTCACACGGGCCACGCCCAGGAGCCGCAGCAGCAGGACCGGCGCCGTACCTCGCACCGTCACGTTGAACGACATCCCGTCGAGCGCCGCGGCCGCGCGGACAACTTCCGAAGGGCTAAGTCCGCACAGCGCGGCCGAATGAGCCGCGGCAAGCGTGGCGCGCGCGGGCGCGCCCGGCAGGAATTCCACGCCGGCCGCGGCCATGTGGACGGCGTCGAGCTCAAGGCGGGTCTGCATATTCCACACCGCCAACAGATCGTGGGTGACCAGCGCCGCCGCCGACCGTGATCAGCATCACACTCGCGATGAAAGTCCTCGCCCATCGCGGGAGCGGAGCACCGCAGCCGCCACGGCGGCACGCGGTCGTCTGCTGCGTATCGGGTGCGGTCGTCGGAATATCCACCAGACTATGCCTTCACCAGCCTGAGCCCATGACGCGCCGCGAAGCCGTCATCATTCTGATCCTCGCGTAGATCCTCGCGCTCGCGGCCGAAGCTCTCGAGCCCAAAGCGCACGAGCATCCGGTAGAGCGTGGTGCGCGAGACGCCTAAAATCCTCGCGGCTCGCAGCCGATTGCCGCGCGCGTGTTTGAGCGCGCTCACCAGCGCGTCGCGGGTGAGTTCGCGCAGCGAGGCGGGTGTGGACCGGACCGGCTCAGAGGCAGGAGCCGGTCCGGGCCCGACCGATTGCGAGGAGGAGGACGCAACCGTCGCGGCGACGTCAGGCCGGGAAGGCATCCGGGCAGCAAGGACGTCGCCAGGGAAACTTTCGAGATCGATACGATCGCAATCGCTGAGCAGCAGCGCGCACCGGATCGCGTGTTCCAGCTCGCGCACGTTGCCCGGCCATTGGTAGGCGAGCAGACACTCCATCGCGCGGCGCGAGATGAACCTGACGCTGGTGCCGAACTCGCGATTGCAGCGCTCCACGAACAGGCTCAGCAGCGCGTCGAGCGCCTCGAGCCGCTCGCGCAGCGGCGGCACCACCACCGAGGCGACGTTGAGCCGGTAGAACAGGTCGCCGCGAAAGCGTCCCTCTTCCACCGCCTTGCGCAGGTCGCGGTTGGTCGCAGCGACTATCTGAACGCCGACCTTATACGTGCGGGTCGAACCGACCGGCTGAACCTCGTGGTACTCGACCGCGCGCAACAGCTTGGCCTGCAAACCCATCGGCAGCTCGCCGATTTCGTCGAGGAAAAGGACGCCGCCTTCGGCCGCCCTGAAGTAGCCCTGCGAATCCTCGCGGGCGTCGGTGAACGCGCCCTTGACGTGGCCGAAGAGCTGGGATTCGGCCAACGTCTCGACCAGGTTGGAACAGTTGAAGGTGACGAAAGGCCCGCGCGGCTCCGGACGCAGGTTCCATACTGCGCGCGCCACCAGTTCCTTGCCGGTACCGGTTTCGCCATGGATGAGGACGGTCGTGCGATGCGCGCTTAGGCGCGCGAGCAGGCGCATCAGGTCAGCCATGCCGGCCGACTTCACGACCATCTCGCCGACCTCGTCCCGCGCCGCGCATCAAGGCGAGGTCGAGCCAGTCGCCGTCGGTCCCGCAGGCCCCGGCGCTCGCGCTCAGACGGTCTATCACTTCGGAAGTTTGCATTTCGGCAACTCGCATTTCGGCAGCTCGGTTCAATCAACAAACCCCTTATTCCCGATTTTTCGCTTTCGATCGTCGGGGCGACAAGTCGGCCAGACGTGAGCGAGAGTGAGCAACGGTCATGCCATAGAAGAAAAAGGCGTAGAATTGCCTATTAAAGAGAAGCTAAGAGTGATTTAGGCCGATAAAACTGTGGCAAATTCGCTCTCTTATGTTGCTCTAATGCAACCGTATTTAGCTAAATGAGGCACATTCGAGCGCGCCGACCCCCTCCGGAAAAGCCGTATCTTCGGCGGGCTTTATTTTCGGCCGTCATCCTCGCATCGATGACCCTTCCGGGGTCGGAGTTGCGATGTTGCGTCGCAGCAACGGCTGGTTGCGGCCCCGCGCGTCATGCTAAAGGAAGAATCAGTTAGGTCGCTTTTGCCAACTGTACGTCATGGCACGCGGTATGCTGTAAGCACCGCAAGGGTTGCAACGGGGTTAGACAACCGAGCGAAGCTGGCAGGATTTTTTGCCGTCAAACGGGGAGAGCACGCTCCGCACTCGGACGAGCGGCTAAAAATGAACGTGGATCGTACGATCTTCAAAAAGCGCCTCTCGTTCACGCGTGCTCCCGACTGGGTGCAGTGCGAACTATGCCAGCGCAACGGTGAGCATCTGCCGGCCCGCTTCGTGGTCGCGGTCGACGACGAATCGGATCGGCCGCCGCCGATCGAATCGAAAACCCTGCGGTTGCTCTGCATCGATTGTTCGGCCCTGGTTGAGGGCGCAATCGACGCCGCCGAGTGGAGGCGCCGGACCAACTTCAGCGTCGCGGAGTGATCAATCGGGGGTGGAGTGGAAGAAGGTTACGGGGGGTGGAGTGGAAGAAGGTGAAGGTTACCGGGGGGGCAGTGGTTAGAAAGGGGGAGAAAGGGGCCGGCGGAAACGCCGGCCCCTTTGCATTTCAGCGCCAGCGCTCGGCACTCAGTTTCCGCGCACTGCGGGACGCCACGCCGCGCGGCCTCAGCCGAGTCGGCCGGGGGCGCTCACGCCTGGGACGAGAGCGGCGGCCCGGAGTCGATAAACTCGCGCAGCCGCTCGAACCATACCAGCTTATGTTTGAAACCCGGGAAACTCGCGTTGAGGCCGCTCGGGTTTGGCAGGACGAAAATTCTGGCGCCGCGTATCAATTCGGTCTTGGCGCCGGCGCCGGCGGTTGCGGCTTCAGCGGCGCGCAGGCCTGAAACCCTTGGCGGGACCTTACCGAAAAATTCGCGATAGATAGTCACGCCGACGAAGGCGACCACCTCGGGCCGCAGACGCCGAATCTTGGCCAACAGCCGCCGCTTGCCACGCTCGATCTCCTCACGGCTCAACTCGGCGGCGGCGCGCGTCGCGCGCGGGCAGAGATTGGTAAGCGCGAGGCCGAATTCGACCAGCCGGCGATCCTCCGTATGCGTCAGTTCGACCGGGACCAGCCTGGCCGCGTACAGCAGACGCCAGAACGGATTGCCGGGGCCGGCGAAGTGATGGCCGACCGCCTCGGAGCGCAAACTCGGATTGATCCCGACGAACAGCACTCGAGGCCTGGGCGTGAGGATATCGCCGAGCGGCACGCGTCAATTACTACGCGATCGGCGCCGCCGAAGGAAACACTGCGAGATGAGCCAGCGGTCGTTCATCCGTGCAGTCGAGTTTGAGACACCGCTCCGCGCGCTCTGCTTTGCAAGCTCGATCCGTCGCCGCTGGGGCCGACAACGGGTATCGTATCGTCTGCGCGAAGCCAGCTCCGCGGAGCCAAACCCCTATGAACGCTACAGACCAGATCGAACTGTTCGAGGCGATTTACTCAGCGCGCGCGATAAGAAAGTTCCGTCCGGACCCGGTCCCCGACGAGTTGATCTCGAAGATCCTCGACGCCGCTATCCAGGCGCCCTCGGGCGGCAGCCGGCAGCAATGGCTGTTCGTGGTGGTGAAGGACCTCGAGCAGCGGCGGCGGCTCGCCGCCATCTACAAAAAGGCCGCGGAAATCGTGGCCGCGTTTTACGCCCTGCGCGCCCGTCCCGCGCATGTCGACGAGGCGGGATATCGGCGGATGCTCGCGTCGGGAAGCTATCTCTACGAACACATGGATGAGGCTCCGGTTCTACTGGTGCCGTGCATCAGGCCCGAAGCGCTGAAATTCCCGCCGCTTGCGCAACGCGTCGATCAGGCGGCGCTCGCGACCCAGATCGATCGTACCAAGTGCGCCAGCATCTATCCGGCGGTCCAAAACGTCATCCTCGCGTGTCGCGCCCTGGGACTGGGTACCGTGATCACGACCAATCACCTCATCTATGAGGACGAGGTCAGGGAGGTGCTGGGATTGCCGTCGGAGATTCAGACCCATGCGCTGATGCCGATCGGCTATCCGCGCGGCAAGTTCGGCCCGATGCGCCGCCGCCCGCTCGCCGAGGTCGCGATGCTCGATCGCTTCGGCAACGCCTGGAAAGCGACCTGACCGGGGCGTCGCCTCCGGCCCTTCCGCCGCGCAAGCTTCTAATATGCCGCCGCTAAGCCAAATCCTGGTGCAGTGGCACGAATTCTACTCGATAATCGGCGAGGCCTCGGCAACCCTGGTCGCGCTAATCTTTGTCGCCGCTTCGATCGGCGCCGAAGTCTTTACGTCCAAACATCAGGCCGGCACCCGTTCCTTCCTCTCGCCGACCGTGGTCCACTTCACCACGGTGCTGGTTATCTGCCTGCTGGCGAGTATCCCGAACGAAACCTGGGATGTGCTCGGCGCTCTTCTCGGAGGCGTCGGCGCTATCGGCCTGGTCTACACGGGTTGGGTCTGGCGCAGGATGCTGAAGCACGGCTTCGTCGCCTCTATCGATACCGTCGACCGGCTCTGGTACGCGCTGCTGCCGATTCCGGCCCATCTGCTGGTCATAGCGGCTGGCGCAGGCCTCTTAAGAGGGTCCGGCCGCAGCCTGGACATCCTCGCCTCAGCGCTGATCCTGCTGCTGCTCATCGGGATCAGAAATGCGTGGGATATGACGGTGTGGGTCATGGACCGCCGGCACCAATGAGCATTCCTCTCCAATCGCGCGTCACGCGCTTAGGCGGTTGATCCCGTCCAGCGCCGCATTTTTGTAGCATTCGGCGAGCGTCGGATAGTTGAAAACCGTATTTACGAAGTAATCGATAGTGCCCTTCATCGACAGAACCGCCTGACCGATATGGACCAGCTCAACCGCTCCGTCGCCGACGATGTGGACGCCCAGCAGTTCGCGCGTCTCCCGATGAAATACCAACTTCAGGATTCCGCTGATATCGCCGATAATCTGGCCGCGCGGGACTTCGCGGTATGCAGCCTTGCCGATTTCGTACGGCACGCTCCGATTAGTCAGTTCCTCCTCGGTAGCGCCGACGAATGAGATTTCCGGAATCGTGTAGATTCCGTAAGGGAACAACTCCGGCGCATGTAGCGCCGGGACCTGGAAGGCACGGCAGACGGCGATTCTCCCTTGCTCCTTCGAAGTGGAGGCGAGACTGGGGAATCCGATCACGTCGCCGACCGCATAGATGTGCTCGACTTCAGTCTGATACGAAGCGTTGGTCTTCAGGCGGCCGCGCGAGTCGGTCGCGAGGCCCGCGGCGGCGAGATTCAGTTCGGCGGTCGCGCCATTACGCCCTCTGCTCGACAAGGCTTTGTCGGTAACGATCTGTTTCCCGCTGGCCAGGCAGGTGCGCACGCGCTCGAAGCCGCCTTCGCTGAACACCTCGATCGACGAAACCTCCTCGCCCAGGCGCAGCGTCACGCGCCGCTCGCGCAAGTGGTAGACGAGCGTTTCAACGATCTCCGCGTCCACGAATTCCAGCAGCCGCGGGCGCATGTCGATAAGCGTCACCCGCACCCCGAGCGCGGCGAACATGCTCGCATACTCGCAGCCGATCACGCCCGCGCCGATCACCGCGAGCGTGCGCGGAAGCTCGCCCAGTTCCATGACATCGTCGCTGGAAAAGACGCAATGGCCGTCGAGCGGAGTCCGCGCGTCGCGGACCGCCTGGGTGCCGACGGCCAGCACGATTGTGCCGGCCGTAATCCGTCTTTGAAGTCCGCCGAGCTTGTCTTCAAGCAGGAGGGCGTGAGGATCGACAAAACTGGCGCTCGCAGTTATCAGTTCGACGCCGTTGCGCGAGAGTTGATGGCGCAGCACGTCGATCTCGTGACGCACCACGGGATCGACCCTGGCCAGAAGGTCCTGAAAGGTGATCTTTTCCTTGACCCGGTAGGAATCGCCATAGACCGCGTGTTCGCGATAACCCGAAAGATACAGGATCGCCTCGCGCATGGTCTTGCTGGGAATCGTTCCGACGTTGACGCAGATGCCGCCGATAATCGGCTTGCGCTCGATCATGATCACGCGTTTGCGCAGCTTGGCGCCCTGGATTGCCGCGTGATGGCCCGCCGGACCGGAGCCCACTACCGCGAGATCGTAATCAAAGTCAGGCATCGTGAATTCTTGCGACCGTCACTCTTGCGTATGCTGACGTTCAGGGCACTTCGGCGCAAGCGACCGAAAAAACGGCGCCGCGCTGACGGCCGATGGGGTCCGGGGACGGCTGGAAGAAGCGCGAATCCTGTTCGGGATTCCTATTCCTGCGAATCCTATTCCTGACGAACAGCCAGGACCGGGCAGGGAGCGCTGCGCAACACTTTGTCGGCGATGCTGCCCTCGATAAGGCGCGCCAGCCCGCGCCGGCCATGCGTGACCATGACGATCAGGTCGGCGGGCAACTTCGCCGCGACCTCGGCGATAACCTCCGCCGGCTGGCCCATCTCGTCGAGAATTTCCCATTTCACTTCCGCCAGATGCTGCTTCGCGATCGCGGTCAGCTTCTCGCGATCGAGGCTCTCCTGGCGTTTGATGAGGTCCACGTACTGGGGCATCCCGGTGACGTCGATATCGACCGGCACGATATGCAGAACAAACGCCGTGCCGTCATTCTGTTGGGCTATCTTCGCCGCGATCTCAAGGGCCTTGAGCGAGCTTTGGTCGAAGTCGACGGGAACGAGGATTCTTTTGAACGGGAAAGCCATTTCAGCCACTCCAGCGCACGCCCTCGATACCTCTAGAACAGATGGCGGAATAGCCAGAACAGGAACGCCGCCAGCATGATCGAAGCGGGCAGCGTCAGCACCCAGGCCATCGCGATATTGCGCACGGTCTCGAATTGCAAGCCGGACTTGTTGGCCATCATCGTGCCCGCGACGCCCGAGGACAGCACGTGGGTGGTGCTCACTGGCAGCCCATAATAGTCGGCAGCCGCGATCGTCGCCGCCGCGGTGATCTCGGCGGCTGCTCCCTGTCCGTAGGTCAGGTGATCCTTGCCGATCTTCTCGCCAACGGTAACCACGATTCGCTTCCAGCCGACCATCGTTCCCAAGCCGAGCGCCATCGCGACCGCCACCTTCACCCATCCGGGGATGAACTTGGTCGCGAGATCGATATGCTTCTTGTAGTTGTCGAGAACCTTCCAATCATCAACGGGCTGAAGCCTGCGACCGCCTGCTTTTTCATCAGCCGGAAGGCTTCACTGGTCAGGTACATGTCATTGCGGAAGTTGCGGGCATACTGCGGGGGCACCTTGGCCATCGCGCCGTAGATCTTCAGCTCGTTGGCGATGTCATTGACGATCTGACGGAGCGCCAGCGTCGTGCCGGGAGTGTATTTCCTGGTCCGGATATATTCCTGCACCTCGTCGCGCGGATCTCCGATTACCGCGCCCGTCGCCACATGCTGGTTGAGAATCTTATCGGCCTGCGCCGACACCGCGACAAAGTCCAGGGTCGCGCCTGCAGGCACGGCGCGGTTGAGCGCGTAGGCCGTGGGCACGAGTCCGATCAGAATCAGCATGATGAGCCCCATGCCCTTCTGACCGTCGTTCGAGCCGTGCGCGAAGCTCACCGCCGTGCAGGTCAGAATGAGCAGTCCGCGAATCCAAAACGGCGGTGGCTCGGTTCCTTTAGGGGCCTCGTACAGCCGCTTGTCGGTGATCGTCGCCTTCGCGATCAGCAGCAGCGCGGCGGCCAACGCGAATCCCACCAGCGGCGAAACCAGCAGCGACTTACCGATGTTGGTCGCCTGCCCCCAATCCACGCCGCTGGTTCCTGTCTTCACGGCCATCAACTGATTGGCGATACCGACCCCGATGATCGATCCGATGAGCGTATGGGAGCTCGATGCAGGAAGGCCCAGGTACCAGGTTCCGAGATTCCAGATCATCGCGGCGACCAGCAGCGCGAAGACCATCGCGAAGCCGCCCGAGCTGCCCACTTGCAGGATCAACTCGACCGGCAGCAGCGACAGGATGCCGAATGCCACGGCGCCGGTGGAAAGCAGGACGCCGGCGAAGTTGCAGAGCCCCGACCATGCGACCGCGACGTGCGGCTCCAGCGAGTGCGTGTAGATAACGGTCGCAACGGCGTTGGCCGTGTCGTGGAACCCGTTGACGAACTCGAAGCCGAGCGCGATCAGCAGCGCGCCGGCAAGCATGATGAACGGTCGGATCGTCGTTGCGTGCTCGACGGAAAGGTCGGAAATCAGATGGGTTGCCGCGTAGAACATGCCCGCGGCGAGAATCAGTCCAAAGATTATCATCCCGCCCAGACCGGGGCTCTTTGCGAGTTTTTGGTCGAGCGCGGCTTTTGCGGGAATCGCAGTTTCGACGGTCGCGGCCACAGCGTTCTCCCCTCTGCTCTGCCAAGCTATCTGGCTTTGCGAAGGGCATACTTACGCTGTATGCCTTACGGACGGATTACGGCGATGTTGCGACGATGTGATCTGCCGTAGCGAAATTCGCCAGGCTCAGCCGCCGATCTGGTACTTCGACAAGCTACGTTCCGCCCATGTCCAACCAGTAATTAACTGAAGTTTCTTCGGTGCTTGGCTGTCCGCCTGCGTACACACCGTGCGCCATTGTCTAAGCCCTTGGCTGTCAAAGTGGCTGTCAGCCTGATCGAGTGAGAGGCGGACGTGAGACCGGAGGGCGTGCGCCGGGTGTCGCGCTTTAAGGCGTTCTACGGAAAAGCGAAAGGCCGGGCCCTAGACGGCACCAGCCTTCCTGAGTCTCTGGTCGCCGACAGGACAAATGGCCTTTGTCCTCATGCGCGACCAGTCTCTCGAATACGTGCTCATGACATCTAACGCTTTAATTCGCTCAGGGAAAGGTAACGGAGGGGACAAAGAACCCCGGTCGGTTCTCAGCGGAACACAGGAAGCCGCCTCGCGGGTTGGACGGGAAAATCGGCGCGGTGGTACGCTTCGATGGTGCTGGCCGAGCTGGCGCGCAGGAAGTATCACCATGAGTGATAGAGGCAAATGGCTCGTCGTCGGGCTGGCGGTCGGCCTGTGGCTCGCGATCGGCGTCGGGCTCGCGATACGCGCACTGTAGGGCCGCCCACAGCAAGAATAGCGGTAATCGTTAATCAAACCGTTTCGGAAGGGAAGGAAGGAAACGGCGAATCGTTGGGCCAGTTGGGTGGGGCCAGTCTCTCGAATTGCCGCGAGCTTCGTGCCGAGGGGGAGTCAACGCGAAGCTTGGTTGCAACCTCTCAGAAACCACCACTTCGCGTCAAACGGGAATTGTATCGCAGGGAACCAATGCGAACGCAGCGGGCTAAGCGCCAAGCTCTTGAGCAATCCGTTCCATGGCGTCATAGCATACGCCTGAGGCGCTCTTCCGGCGTCATCTCAGTCGGCAGAGCGCCGAGCTTGGCGATCGTCGATACCGCGCCCCTCAGAGCATCGACCAGTTGCCCAACATCACGCCTTGTGGACGCGCGTGAGGCAATCTCGTCGAGTTTCGCTGCGATTTTCTCGATGGTGGTCAAGTCTCACAGCGACGCGGCCCACATCACCAGGCGCGCAAGGCCATAGTAGAAACTCACGCTGAACAGCAACATCCCGGTCCACACACCGAGGTTCTGCAAAACTACCGTCGACTTTGGGGTATCGGAGTACTCGCGAACAGTAAGACAAGCCATTATCAGGAGGCCAGGTTCTCCAGACATCGCCTCTTGTCGGAGGTTCACTTCATAGGCCGCCGGCTGCTGCCAGATCCCTTGCGTCCTGGCCAATTCCTGCATATTAGAAAGCCCCCCGATTAAACGCCGCCTACACCACCAACGCCTGATAGAAGCAGGATTGATGCCCGGGAGTTTTTCGCGCGAATCGCAATATTATCTTTGGATTCCTTACGGGTCCCCTCCACTCTCGTCCACGTTGAGTTGCGGTTCCGCAACACCCACCCATACGCGAGCAACGAAATCGCCAGCTTTCATGTACGAGAGTTGCTCTGACGGTGGCGAGAATTGGTGCGGCTTAATACCTATGACACCGAAGAATCCAACTAAGCATCTTTCCTAGTTTACACGCGCGCGAGAGGGGCAGCGCCGCCGCCACGCCGAGGCCTGAAAAGTAGAGGTATAGGAACGGCTTCAGGCTCGCGACGGTTTTGACGCGATTTCTCATCCGGGCCGCAACCCACGCCAATCCCTGCGCTACCGCCCTGTGCAGCTATACCCGATACCGGCAGCCGGTGGCTGTCAAGGCTGGCTGTCAGAATACCCTCAATGAGGAAAAAGCCTTGACGTGACTGGCCTTTCCTACGTCTAGCCGCCGATTTGGTACATCGAACGGTCTCGCGTAGACCGGCCCTCGAGCAGGTGATGCCCGGTCGGCTTGAGTTCCACCGCGCGCACCAGGATGCGCGCCACCGCTTCCATCCCACCACCCGTGCGAATGGCCTTGCGCACGTCCATCTCGTCGTCGTTCAGCAGGCAGAGATGGAACTTGCCGTCGGCCGTAAGCCGCATCCGGTTGCAGGTCCCGCAATAGGGCTCGCTCACCGGGCTGATGAAGCCGACCACGCCGCTGGCGTTCGGCAACGTGTAGTTGCGCGCCTCGTCGGAGGGATTGTTCGATTCGAACTCCATCAGCGGGCCGAGCGCCACCTCGATCCGCCGCCGGGTCTCGATATTCGAGACGTAGCGCTTGATCGAGAGCGTCGCGCACTCACCGCCGCCAAGCGGCATCAGCTCGATAAACCGCACGTGCCAGTCGCGCGCGATCGTCAGCGCGGCGAGGTCGACCACGTCTTCCTCGTTGTAGCCGGCCGTGACCACCGCGTTGAGCTTGATCGGCACCAGGCCGGCCGCTTCGGCGGCCATGATCCCTTCCCATACGCGCGCGAAGCTGCCCCATCGCATCTGCCGTTCGACGGTCACCGGATTGAGGCTGTCGAGATGGACGTTGATTCTCTTTAGCCCTGCGGCCTTGAGCGGCATCGCGAGCTTGGGTAGCAACAGCGCGTTGGTGGTAAGCGCGAGGTCGCCGAGTCCCGGCACCGCCGCGAGCCGCTCGACGATCTCGAGCAGGTCGGCGCGGAGCGTCGGCTCACCGCCGGTCAGGCGAAACTTGCGAAAGCCGACGCTGACGGCGGCGCGCACCACCAGCTCGATCTCGGCCGGCGTCAGGAGTTCTTCGCGGGGCAGGAAGCGCAAGCCCTCGAGCGGCATGCAGTAGACGCATCGGAGGTTGCAGTTGTCGATAACCGAAATGCGGAGGTAATCGATTTCGCGGTTGAAGGAATCTTTTGGCATGTTTGTCTGGACAAAGCCGATCGTTTCGATATACCGCCGGTCTTGCGAAGCTGGCGGCATCGGGCGGCGCTGCGGTCGAACCCTTCTTTCGATTGTAGTCGGCCACGACGCGCGCATTCAACCTCGCTTTTTCCCCGGCCTTCGCCGATTGCCGGTGGCCGATTGCTGGCGAAATCCGCCGCGCTTTGCGAGACTGTTATCTTATGGACCCGAAAGCGAAGGCTGAAATCCTGCACGGCGTGATCCGCAAATTCGGCGCCGGGGGACGCGATATCACCTCGGATGAATGGGGCCAATTCGTCGCCGCCCAGAACGACGGCTATCGTACCGGGCCGGAAATCGGAGAGCGGGTTCCCGAGTTCACGCTCCCCGACCAGCACGGCAAAAACCGCACGCTCAAGGATCTTTCGGGGCCCAACGGCCTGCTGCTGGTTT
Source organism: uncultured delta proteobacterium (assembly GCA_963771325.1). Lineage (GTDB taxonomy): Bacteria > Desulfobacterota > Binatia > Binatales > Binataceae > JAKAVN01. The sequence goes on from CAVYTJ010000005.1 coordinate 61,858, forward strand.
TCAGCCGCAGCGCCGATTGGTGACCGTACTGCCGCAACCAGCTCGTCGAGCTGCAACAGTCGCTTAAGACTCTACAGGCCGCCGGAATCAACGCCGCGTCGATCACCTACGATTCGCGCGAGATTCTCGCCGCCTTCGGCGAGGCCTACAAAATAGGGTATCCGCTGCTCTCCGACGCCGGCAGCAAGGTGATTCGCGCGTTCGGAATCTTCAACACCAACATCCCCGAAGATCACAAGATGATGTACGGGATACCGTTTCCGGGCGACTACCTGCTCACGCCCGAAGGAATCGTGCGCGACAAGCGGTTCCTCCCGAGCTACGAGTATCGCCCTTCGGCGACCGGGCTCGCGCTCCGCAACGGCGACGGCGCCGCCGGCGCGAACTCGGTCGAGATCGACGCCGGCGCGCTCAGCGCGACCGTGACGCTCTCGGCCGATCGATGCTTCCCCGGCCAGGAACTGGCGACTGCGCTGGTGATCAGGCTGAAGCCGGGCTGGCACATTTATGGAAAGCCGCTACCGAGCAGCTATCGGCCGACCGAATTGATTTTTGAAAGCCCGATCGTCGGCGAACAATCGATCGAACTGCCGCCGGCCAAGCCGATGCTGCTCGAGGCGCTCGGCGAAACGCTGCCGGTGTATGAGGGCGAGGTTCGCGCGACCGGTAGGCTCGGGATCAAGTGGAGCCCGCCGATGCCGGCGAAATTCATGGAGCCCTTCGGCAAGACGCTCGCGCCGGGGCCGTACAAGATCGCTGGCACGCTGCGCTTTCAGCCGTGCAGCGACACCGTGTGCGAGGCGCCGCAGGCAGTGAGGTTCGAGCTGCCGCTCGAGCTCGAGGCCGGAGTGCCGCCGGCGCCCAAGAAGCCAACCTGAGCGCTCCGCGCGTCCGACGCGGCCGCCTATACAGGAAAGCTTGGCATAACCCGCGCGGTCGGCATCAGGTCCTTAACCTCTCCTTGACCAAGGAGAGGTCGCCGCGAGCATCGCGAGCGGCGGGAGAGGTCAGTCTGAATTCGATTGGGGCACAAGGACTTCGAGCGATTCGCGAAAATCGACCACTGAACCTCTCCCTAACCCTCTCCTTGGACAAGGAGAGGGCACTGAAGGCGCCGACGACACTTACGCAAAGCCTCTTTACAGGCCATCCGCAGCCGGGTAGCGCGGCCCGAATAGTCAGTCCGGTCTCGATCCGTCCGGCGCTATCCGGGCCTAACTGAACTCGCCGCGGATATATTCCTTGGTGTGCTCTTCCCGGGGATTCTCGAAAATCGCCTGGGTCTGCCCGTACTCGACCATATAGCCAGTCCGGCCGCCGGCGGAAGTGTCTACATACAGAAATGCGGTCGTGTCCGCGACCCGCTTGGCCTGCTGCAGATTGTGGGTGACGATCGCGATGGTGTACTTCTTTTTAAGCTCCGTCATCAGCTCTTCGATCCGGCGCGTCGCTATCGGATCGAGCGCCGAGCACGGCTCGTCCATCAGCAGCACCGCCGGCTCGGTCGCGACCGCGCGCGCGATACATAGCCGCTGTTGCTGTCCGCCGGAGAGCGCGAGCGCGCTGGTGCGCAGCTTGTCCTTGACTTCGTCCCACAGCGCGGCCTGACGGAGCGCCGCCTCGACCTTGTCCGCGACCGGGCCCTTGTAGCGGTTCAAGCGCAGTCCGAAGGCGACGTTCCTGAAGATGCTCATCGCGAACGGATTGGGCTGCTGGAATACCATCCCGATATGCCGGCGCACGGCGACCGGGTCGACCCTGGAGGCGTAGATGTCCTGGCCGCGGAAGATAACGTGCCCCTTGAGACGGAATCCGCGCACCAGGTCGTTCATCCGGTTGAGGCAGCGCAGCACCGTGCTCTTGCCGCATCCCGAGGGCCCGATGAAGGCGGTTATCGTGCCCTTCTTCACGCTTCAGCGCGACGTCGCGCACGGCCTTGAACTTGCCGTAGTGCAGCTCGGCGATATTGCAATCGATAAGCGTGCCGTCCTGCAACATTTGCTCGGGCACGCCGCTGGCGTGTCCGTTGGTAGGCACCGGTGTAAGTGGCATGCATGTCTCCATTAGCTAGTCGGCGGATCGTCCGGCCAGCGCCTGGCCGACCACGTTGAACACCAGGACGATAACCACCAGCACCAGCGCGGCGGTCCACGCCAGTGCTATCTGGTTCTCGAATGGCGAGCCGGAGAAATTGTAAATCATGACCGCGAGCGACGCCGTCGGCTTCATCAGGTCACCAAGCGTCTTGGGCAAAAAATGAGGTGACGTCCGGCTCATCCAGAAATTGCTGAACAGCGCGGTGAACAGCAGCGGCGCCGTTTCTCCGGCGGCGCGCGCCACCGCGAGCATCACGCCCGTCAGCATCGCGGGTGCCGCGGTCGGCACGATCACTTTTGTCACAACCTGCGTTGGCGTGGCGCCCATTCCGATTGCCGCTTCCCGCATCCGCGAGGGCACCCGCTTGATCGCCTCTTCGGCAGTCAGCAGAACCGTCGGGAGCATCAGGAGTGCCAGTGCGACTCCGCCCGCGGGAGCGGAAAACTCCCCCGTCACCACCACCACGACCGCGAAAGCAAAGACACCCGCCAGGATCGACGGCAGACCGGTCAGCACCTTGGCCGCGAAACGCACCGCCGAGGCGGTCTTGGTGTCGGGGCCGAATTCGGTGATATAGATCGCCGCCAGAACCCCTAACGGTACGCTAACGAGGGTGGCGATAGCAACTATTACAAAAGTACCGACGATGGCATTGCCGAAGCCGCCGCCTGCCGTCATCGCGGCGGGCGGAAGATCGCGCAAAGTGCCCAGGCTGAGCGCCGCGGTGCCTCGCATCACCAGCATATAAAGCACCGAAAACAAAGGGAAAAGTGCCGCGAGCGTGGCCGCGCCGGTGAGCAGGCTCATCAGGTAGCTAAAGAGCGTGCGCGGACGGCGGAGCGAGCGCTGCAGGCCCTCGAGGTCGACCCCGGCGGGCGCGGCCGCCGGGCGTGTTGGGGTCGCCGCCATCAGCGCAACCCCTTAAGGCCTGCGTCGGCGCGCTGAAGAATCAGGGTCCCGATGATGTTGACCGCCAGGGTGATCGCCAGCAGCACCAGCGCGACATACATCAGCGCGCCGACCTCGATCTTGTCGGCCTCGGGAAAATGATTTGCGAGCAGCGCCGCGAGCGTGTTGGCCGGGGAGAAGAGCGACCAACTGATTACGTTGGCGTTGCCGGCCAGCATCGCGAGCGCCATCGTCTCGCCCAGCGCGCGACCGAACCCGAGGATGATCGCGCCGAAAATTCCGGTCGCCGCGGTCGGCACGAAGACCGCCAGGATCGCCTCCCATCGCGTCGCCCCCATCCCGAAGGCGGCCTCGCGCAGTTTCGGCGGCACCGCGACCAGCGCGTCGCGCGAAATGGCGGAAATCGTCGGCAGCACCATGATCGCCAGCACGATCGAGGCCGGCAGCAATCCGGGCCCGCTAAGGCCGGTGCCGAACAACGGAATCCATCCCATATGCGAGTGCAGCCAGTTAGCGGGCGGGCGCACGAATGGAATCACGACGAAGATTCCCCACAGTCCGTAAACCACGCTGGGGATCGCGGCGAGCAGCTCGACGGTGATTTTCAGCACATTCTCGACCCGGCCGGGCAACGAGTTCAGCCACGAATACTCCGACAGCCGCAAGAAGCCGAGCACGGTATCAAGTCCGGAGGACAGAAAGCCTTCGCTGAGAAAAATGGCAATAGCCAGACCAAAGACGGTTCCGATAGCCAATCCAAGTATCGAACTATACAGGGTACCGACAATCGCCGGCAGAATTCCGAACTGCGCGCGATTGGAATCCCACGCCGTTCCGCCGAGAAAACCCAGGCCGTAGCTGCGAATCGACGGCAGCGCCTGCCGTCCGATGCTGAAGACCACGCAGAAGACGAGAATCACCGTGAACCAGGCGACGGCGAGCGTGCAGCGCCGGAATGCGCGGTCCGCGGCGATCTCGAACGCGGACGGAGGCTGAGATATGTCCACCCGGGCAGGCTCTACCACTTCATCTCCTGGGTGCCCGCCGGGGTGGAAAATATCGCGCGCCGCTCCAGCCTCGCCTGGGGTCATGAGATCTGTTGGAGCGCCTTGGTGACCGCGTCCACCACGTTCGCGGGCAGCGGAATGTAGCCGAGATCGACACTGAACGATTGGCCCTGGGTCAGGCCGTACTGAATCACTGACTTCAGCGTCGCGGCGGTTTTCGGGTCCTTGTACTTTTTGTAGCAAAGCAGCCAGGTATAGGTGACTATCGGATAGGCGTCGGCGCCGGTGGGATCGGTGATCCATGCGCGCAGATTGGCCGGCAACTGGACGCTCGCGAGCGCGTCCTTGCCGGTCGCCAGATCAGCCTTCACATATTTGCCGCTCTTGTTCTCGAGCGCCGCCATCGGCATCTTGGTCTGCACCGCGTAGCCGTACTCGACGTAGCCGATCGCGCCCGGCGTCTCCTTGATAAGCGCGGTCACGCCGGGATTCCCTTTGCCCGCCACGGCGGCCGGAAAGTTGACCGACTTGCCCGCACCCGGCCCGCTTTTCCACGCCTCGCTGATCGCACTCAAGTGCGAGGTGAAGACGAAGGTTGTACCACTGCCATCCGAGCGGACGACGACGGTTATCTTGGTGCTCGGCAGCTTCGCTCCCGGGTTGGACTTGGCGATCGCCGGGTCATCCCACTGCGTGATCTTGCCGAGAAAGATTCCGACGTAGGCCTCGCGCGAGAGCTTAAGCTCGCTCGGACCGTCGGGCAGGTTGTAGGCGAGCACGATTGCGCCGGCGGTCATCGGGAGCAGGACGACGCCGTCTTTGACCGCGGCCATTTCCTCGTCGGTCATTGCCGCGTCGCTGGCGCCGAAGTCAACCAGGTTTTGCTGGAACTGCTTGATGCCCGCGCCACTGCCCAGGGCTTGATAGTTTATCTGCACCTCTGGGTGTGCCTTGTTATATTCCGTGAACCACTTCTGATAGAGCGGCGCCGGGAAGGTCGCGCCGGTGCCCTGCAAAGTAATCGCGTCGGCGCCGATCGCAACGCCGCAGGCAAGCCTCATCCCCAAACGGCTGCCCAACGTCGCCAGCCCCACCCCCATCAGCGACACCGCGACCAGCAGCAGTACGCCTCGCACTATCTTCATCGTGAATCTCTCCTGTTTTCGCGAGGCCGCCGGACCGGCGAATATGACTCCGCAGCCTCCATATAGATCAAACCATTGTTACGGCAATGTGTCCGACAAATGACGGCTTCGTTTCGGACCGCCCGCTAGTCCGACCGGCTACGGACATTCGTTGGCCCCGTCGACCACAGCGGCTGACACGAGATTCGGATTGCCACCGGCCGGAATGAACGCCATCCCGCCCGGATTCGAGAGCCCGGTCACGATTGGAGTGACAAACCCCGTGGTCAGATCGGTTTGCCCGACGAAGGCTTCGACCACCGTCGATCCACCCGGCGCCGTGACCGACACGATCGCGGTGTAGGCCGCGCCGGGCGCGAAGTATGGCGCGGTTATCGCATAGACCGCCTCTTCGTTCTTGTCCGCCACCAGTAACGTGCCCTTAGCAGCGTTCGCGAACACGGTATCGTCGGCGGTCGTGTCACCCGGGACTGTTCCGTCGGCGAGCGACGTGGTCAGGGGCACGAGCAGGTTTTTCTGGCATGCGCGTCCGGGATGCTGGACGATAATCAATTCACCGTCGCCTTGGGAGTCGAGCAGCAGCTCCCCGTACGGATCGACTATCATCGAATCCGGATCGGTAAGATTGAGCGTCACGGTCTCGCCGGTCGTCACGTCGGTTGCGCTCGCGTCGTCGTTGAGAATGCCGGTAAGTTCGACCTTCTTGCCCTTAAACTTGAGCCGGGCGATTCCGGGCGCGGTCTCAATCGTAGGGTTTGATGCGCTGACATAGAGCGCATTACCATCGAAATCGAGATCGTCGTAGCCGCCGCCGTGCGGTCCGGTCCCCAGCACGAAGGTCTTCTGCTTGCCGGTGTTCGGATCGATGATGATGAGCGTAGCGTTGGCGTCTTCGTTCTGCAGCGCCCACAGTTCACCAGCAGTAATGTTGTATCTGAGGCCGTCGTTGTGGCCGACCACGGTAAATGTCCTCACCACCGTCCCGTCCATCTTGTACATGACGATAGTGCTTTTCGCGCCGCCGGAACCGTCGGGCGCGCCGCCGTTGCCGTAGCCGACGAATACGTAGTGGCGCGAGAACGTGATCGAATCGGGCGCGGTATAGCCGTTCTCTGATACGGCAAAGGTGCTGACTGAATAAGGAGCGACCGGCGACGGGCCCACCGCATCAGCGAGCGCCGGCCGCATCGCGGCAAACAGTATAAGGGAAGCACCACAGGCGAGCGCCTTGGCAGCCGCACCTCTTCGACAGGAAGCGATTTTCACCGTTCTCTACCTCCTCGCGTCGTTGACGCGAATGTCATGGATAACGTATTGAATGCGTCCCGGAGATAGCACGCTTCGCCTTCGCCAGAGTTATCGAACGATTAACGGTGCGTTAAATTCCGGAGCGGCCGCGTCGCATTGTTTGTTTGCGCAAGTTTTGCCTGATTAGTCAGAAGCTCGACGCGGCTTTCGCCATGGTGCGCGACACTGTACTCAGTCGCATTCAACCTGCAACTGCGAATTTTTCGCAACCTGAAGTTAACATTCGCGCCATACGCAATTCATTTGCTTCCGCTAGAAGTACATCCGTCTTTTTACCCATAACACTCAGGAGGAGAGGATCAGATGCGCAAGAAATTGAGGCTGGGTGCCGTGATCGGCGCCCTACTGCTGGCGACACTGTCGATCCAGCAGAGTTTCGCCGACTCGGACGACGTCCACCACGTGCTCTTAATCAGTATCGACGGGTTCCACGTGCTTGACTACCTGAACTGCGTAAAGGGCGGCTACTGCCCGAACCTGGCAGCGCTGGGAACCACGGGCGTCAACTACCTGGCTACTTCGACCTCGACACCGTCCGATTCGTTCCCCGGCCTGATGGCGCTGATGACCGGTGGATCGCCGCGCACGATGGGCGTCAACTATGATGTCGCTTACGACCGCGCGCTCAATCCGCCGATGGATACGACCGGCAATGGGTTGTTAGGCGGCCCTTGCACGTCCGGAGCAACGTCCGGCACGAGCACCGAGTACGACGAAGGAATCAACCTCAATGAGGGGGTAGGCATCGGCGCGAAGAATCAAATGTTTCTCAACGGCGGCGCGCCGAGCGGCGACGGCGGGATCAACTCGATCGATGCTACCCGCCTGGTACGCGACGAGAATTGCGATCCGGTCTATCCATGGAACTTTATCCGCGTCAATACGATTTTCGGAGTCATCCACGGCGCGGGAGGGTATACGGCCTGGGCTGATAAGCATCCGTCGTATTCGTCCGTGGGCGGCCCGACTGGGACCTCCACCGACACGAATGTCGACGACTACTTCGCACCGGAGATCAACTCCAATTCCGCGAATTTCGAGGCCGGCGCGACTCCTAAGCTAAACACTTGCAAACCTAGCCTCCCGGACCAGTTCGCCGTAACCGCGGCCGATGACTACACGGGAAGCTTTCTGAATATCCAGTGCTATGACAGCCTCAAGGTGGAGGCCATCCTCAACGAGATCGACGGCAGGAACCACGACGGTAGCGCCAAGGCCCCGGTGCCAAACATCTTCGGCATGAATTTCCAGGCGGTGAGCATCGGCCAGAAGTTGATTTACACCCTCAATGGGGGCGTAACCCCCCAGCCTTCCCCTCCGGTCTCACCTCCATACAGCAATGCGGGCGGTTATACCGATCCAACCGGAACGCCATCCGGGTCGCTGCAGAATGAGATCGCGTACGTCGACCGTTCGATCGGGATGATGGTCAGTGAACTCAAGAAGAAGAATCTGCTTCACTCGACACTCATCATCATCACCGCGAAGCATGGCCAGTCGCCGGTCGATTCCAGCCGCTATCAAGCGAATGGGTCTCCGAACGATCCGGCCACAATTCTGGGCTCCTGCCTGCCGGATTCGGAGTTAAACCAGATCGGACCGACGGAGGATGACGTAGCCCTGCTTTGGCTTAAGCCTACGTGCGACGTTGCTACCGAGGTCAAAGCGCTAGAGACCGCATCACCAGCGCTGCCACTGGCCGACAACATAGCGGGGATCGGCGAGATTTTCTCAGGCCCGGGGATTAACTTGTACTACAATGTTGGAGATTCACGCGCGCCGGACATCCTTATTACTCCCAATATCGGCGTTACTTATTCGAACAGTAAGATCAAGCAGGCGGAGCACGGCGGCTTCGCGCATGACGACACCAACGTCATCCTGCTGGTGTCGAACCCGTTTATTTCAGCCAGTACAGTCACCACCCCGGTGCAGACCAAACAGGTCGCTCCGACGATCCTGAAAGCGCTGGGTCTCAATCCGCGAAGCCTGAAGGCGGTCCGGCTTGAGAATACCCCGGTTCTGCCGGGTCTCTCGCTCCCAGAGTAGGCAACGCCCAAAGGGGGGCGGCGGGCAGACTCTGCCACAAACGCGGCGGGCGTTTCGATCATCCGGGACGCCCGCCGCTCATTTTCCGGCGCTCCGGCAGGGTTTCGTTCCGCCGCGCGGCATCAATATAATCCGTCTTATCAGATATAATCTGTCTTGAGGCCGGCTCCGCTTGAGCCCGATTTCCGCTCAAGTCCGAGTTCCGCCCTTGAGGGGTGAGTATCCCGATGGCGTTTCCAATCAATCGGCCACGGCGGCTGCGGCGCACCGAGACGCTGCGCCGCATGATCCGGGAGACGCGCCTTGCGCCCGACGACCTGATCCAGCCGTTCTTCGTCTGCCCGGGACGCGATGTCAAACGTCCAATCGGTTCGATGCCGGGTGTGGCGCAGATGTCGGTCGACCAGGTGCTGCGCGCCGCGCGCGAGACCCACGCGGCTGGCGTCCCGGCGGTAATCCTGTTCGGCATCCCCCAGCGCAAGGACCCGCACGGCAGCGAGGCCTGGAACGACCAGGGCGAGGTGCAGCGCGCGATCCGCGAAATCAAGGAGCACGTGCCCGGCCTCGCCGTGATAACCGACGTCTGCCTGTGCGAGTACACCGACCATGGCCATTGCGGCGTGGTGGCGGGCAACGACGTCGACAACGACGCGACGCTCGAGCTGCTCGCGCGCGAGGCCCTCTCGCACGCGCGCGCCGGCGCCGACATGGTCGGGCCGTCGGACATGATGGACGGGCGGGTCGGCGCGATTCGCCGGGCACTCGACGAAAACGGTTTCATGCACCTTCCGATCATGGCCTACTCGGCGAAATTCGCCTCGGCCTTTTACGGCCCGTTTCGCGAGGCCGCCGAGTCAGCGCCGCAGTTCGGCGACCGCCGCTCCTATCAGATGGATCCGCCCAACGGCGACGAGGCGATGCGTGAGATCGCGCTCGATCTCGCCGAGGGCGCCGACATCGTGATGGTCAAGCCGGCACTGGCCTATCTCGACCTGATCTACCGCGCCAAGCACGAGTTCCGCGTTCCGGTGGCGGCCTACAACGTCTCGGGCGAGTACTCGATGCTGCGGGCGGCGGGACTCAACGGATGGCTCGACGAGGAGCGCGCGGTGATGGAAGTGCTGACGTCGATCAAGCGGGCGGGCGCCGACATGATCCTGAGCTACTTCGCCACCGAGGTCGCGAAACGGCTCAAGTGAGAGGGGCCTCGGTTATCCGCGCACCTTGGGTTTGATGTGCGTCTCGTAGTACGGGCGCATCGCACGCAGCGCGCGCATCTGATGATACGCGAGCTCGTCATCCGGATAGCGATGCTCCGGGCCGAGCACGCATCCAACTCGCGCGTGGCATCGCCCGGCGCAGTCCGGCTCGGCCTCGACCCGATGCGTCAGGCATTTCGGCACGTCCCATCCGGCGGGAAAGCTCACTGCGCCGACCGGACACGCGCTGATGCAACTGCGGGGGACGCATCCGGGGCACGGATCGAAGCCGTGCGCGGCGCCCGGCACATCCAGCATCACGTCGAGCAGCAGCGCCGCGCGAAACGCGATCCACGGACCGTAAATCGGATGCACCACGACGCCGAGGATGCTCGGCCCGGCGATTCCCGCCGCCTTGCCCAACTCGACGAAGTTGAGCGTCCGGGCGCCGCCGTGCATGAACGGATGAACGACGGTGTAGCGGAGCGCGGCATCGCGGAGCGGCTCGGCGACTTCGCGCTCGACCACCTCGCGGGTGAAGTCGTCGAGCGGATTTTCGCGCTCCCACCATCCCGGATTGCGCGCCGCATGCCGCGTAAACGCCGTCCAGAAATCGCCGCCGCCATTGCCGAGCACCACGATCGAGCGCGCCGCCGGATCGATTAGCGACGCGCGCGCGTCGGGCTGGACCGACGCGTCATAGCGCGCGAGCGGGATCGCGGCGCACAGATTGAGCCCGTGGCGCGCGGCGGCCGCGCGAACCGCGGCGAGTATCGAGGACGGGTCAGACAATTTTGTAAGTGACCAGCGCGTCGGCGACGAGCGCGCCTTGGTGGTCGCGGATTTCGACCGCGATGCTGGCGATACGTTTGCCGGTGCGGCGCACCCGGGCCCGCGCGACCAGATCGGTTTTCACCGGCGGCGCGGTGTAGTTGACGGTCATCGAGATGGTCGCGCTGCTGCGCGTCTCGGGCATCGTCCAGACCGCGGCGCACGCGGCAAAGTCGGCCAGCGCCGCGATCGCGCCGCCGTGGATCGGAACGCCGGGACCGCCGGCGTTCAGGAGGTGCTCGCCAAACGGCATCCGCACCGTCACGTCGCCCTCGCCGCGCGCTTCGATCTTGAGCCGCAACGTGGCCGAGAATGGCCCCTGCTCGAGTTCGCCGAGCACCGCGTCATTTGTCGCCCCTGCCATCGCCGACGCTCTATGATTTCAGTCCCTTGGGCTCATCTTTAATGTTGGGCGTTTGATCGGGCTTTTGATCTAGCCTTTGGTCTGGCCTTTGATCTTGCACGCCCATCCTTGCGCGTTTGCTCTTGCGCGCCTGGCGCGCCGCCGCCAGCCGCGCCATCCGAATCGCCTCGCCGACGGCGGCCTCCGGATCGTCGGCGTGCTCGATACCCTCGATTTGCGGCCACGCGCGAAGCGCGACCAACGGGCGTCCGATCTTGAGCGCAAACCCGATTTCGCTGAGCGTGCCGCCCTCGCCGGCGAGCGCGACCACCGCGTCGGCGCTGCCAATCACGACCGCGTTGCGGGCCTCACCGATCCCGGTCGCGATCGCAAACTCGATATGCGGATTGGCGGCGCTGTGATCGTAGCCGGGCAGGATGCCGATGGTATGCGCGCCGCGCTCGAACGCGCCGCGCGCCGCCGCTTCCATCACGCCTCCCCGTCCGCCGCAGATGAGCGTCGCGCCGTGCGCGCCAATTTCGGCGCCGACCTTGTGCGCGAGTTCGAGCACCTCGACGCTGGCGCCGTCGCCGCCGCCGATCACCGCGATTGCCGGACGCCGCAGCATCGCAAGCTCACACGCCCAGCAGCGCGGGAAGCTCCGCGATGTCGGCGACCACGAGATCGGGCTCGGGGATGCCCTCGGGCAGCGGCGCGCCGCGCTTATTCACCCACGCGACGCGCATCGCGGCCAGCCGCGGGCCGAGCACATCTTCGCGCGGCGTGTCGCCAACGAACAGGATCGCATGCGGCTCCTCGCGCAGCATCGTCAGGATGCGCTGATAGATGAGCGGGTTGGGTTTGCGGAGGCCCGCCTCGGCCGAGATGATCACCGCCTCGAACAGGTCGGCAACGCCGGTATCGAGCAGGACCTCGCGCCCACACTGCGCGTCGTCGAAATTGGAGAGCAGGCCCAGGCGGAAGCGCGGCGCCAGCCGGCGCACGGCGTCGGAGCGCTCGGGCGGCGCGAACGTGACCTTGCGCACGCCGTCCATGTGGACGCGAGTCACGTGGAAGGCCAGCAGGCTCCGCTCGGCGGGATCCGAGTACCCCAGCCGCGCGAGCGTACGCTCGAAGCGATCCTGGCAGGTTATTTCGATACCCTCGCGTTCGCGCTCGGCGTTAATTTCGTCGATCACCTCGTGATAGACGGTGAGAAACGTCTCGAGCTCGAAGCGCGGGCCCATCCGCTCCTTAAGCGACGGCAATATCCACGGGAGTGTGCTGTGGGTCGAACGCTCGCGCCAGTGCAAGAGCGGCAAGCGCTCGGGTTCCCATTTGACCAGGGTGTCGAAGAGGTCGAACACCACGGCTTTGATTGCGCCGTTATCCACTGGAGCCACTATCCTCGGGAGCCACTATGCTCGAGGCGTGAGCGCGACGGTGCTGGCGAGCAGCGCGCCCAGGTTGAGCAGTATCACTGCGCCATTGAGCATGACGGAGAGATGATGCAGCCGGTCGAATTCGGCGCGGCGCGCAGGGTCGGGATTGGCCTCCTCGGTCACGGTGCGAATGGCGTCAACCCGCGGCCGCACCACGGCGCCCGCATAGGTGGTCAAGCCCAGTGCGATCGCCAGCGCTAACACCGCTATCGCCCACCACATCCGTGGCATCCGCGTCGCGCAGAGAAAGATTCCAAGGATGACCGCGATCGCGCCACTGACATAGCCGAACAGGTAATAGCGCGGAAACAGCGCGGCCAGGAAGGTGCCCGCCTCGACCTTCGGGAGCGCCGTGAAAGCGGTCTGCGTGACCACGACGAAAAACACCATCGCGCCCAGCCAGCAGACCAGGCTGAGCAAATATACGAACAGCACGGCTACCATCGAGGCTTCGCCTCCGGGCATCGTCGCGAGGAGATCAAGATGATCAATTCAGGTACGGCGTGTTGACGCCGGGCAGCGGCCGGCGGTCGGAGAAGCCGGAATCGATGGTGTGCCAGGCGATAATCTGGCGCTCACCGGATTGCCAGCACAAAAAAACCACGTCGTCCTCGATTTCATAGGGGAAGTCGACCAGCCCCTGATCGATATCCTTCAGGAAGCATCCGAGGGCCTCGACCTGCCCCGCCATCTCGGCCATCCGCGCGGCGTATTCCTTGAGTTCGGGATAGCGCTCGATGAGATCGGACAATGGCATCGCGGTGATGGAAGAATCGTGACGGCGAGCGAGTTCGCGGACCTGCGCGCGCAAGGCGTCGGCCTCGAGTTGCAAGCCGCGGACCAGGATCTCCATACGCGGGATAAGGGCGTTGGCTTCCTCTACCGTGAATACTTTCTCGAACTGATGCTTTGCCAAGCTTTTGCCTCGATAACGGGCGCAGGACATCAATCGTGGCTAGGTTCTATGTAGAGAGGCCGAGCTTGTCTGCCCGCAGGGCGTATATTACGTTAATCGATTGCGAGGGTGGAAGCGCCAGCGGCACTCGGCCGCTATTGGGGAGGCGGTTCAGCATCTATGGCAGAAAAATCCGATAAAGCCAAAGGCGAAAAGCGCTTCGACATCGAAGAGGATCTAAGCAAGGTCGAAGTTCCCGATGTGTTGCCGGTGCTGCCGCTGCGCGGCATCGTTATTTTTCCCAACCAGATTCATCCTTTCCTGGTTTCGCGTCCGGCCTCGCTCAGGCTGATCGAGGACGTGGGCCAAGCTTCGCGCGTAATCGGGCTCTCGGCGCAGAAGAATCCCGAAGAGGAGAACCCGGCGCCCGACGGATTGTTCCCGCGCGGCACGGCGGTGCGCATTCTCAAGATGCTCAAGTATCCCGACCACAGCGTGCGGGTGCTGGTGCAGGGCATCGCGCGAATCGATCTGCTCGATTTCGTCCAGCTCGAACCATACTTCCGCGCCAACGTGCGGCGCCTGGGCGAGGCGGTCGAGGGCGACAAGGAACTCGACGCGCTGCAGGCTCATCTGGTGAGCCAGTTTTCCAAGTTCGTGTCGCTGGTGCCCTATCTGCCCGACGAGCTGCAGGTGATGGCGATGCAGGTGCGCGAGCCCGCACGCCTCACCGACATGGTCGCCTCGTATCTGAAAATCGCGGTCGAGGAGTCGCAGGATCTGCTGTCGACCAACGACGTGCGCGCGCGCCTGGAAAAGTTGATCGTCATCCTGGGGCGCGAGATCGAACTGCTCGAGCTGGGCCACAAGATCCAGTCGCAGGTGCAGACCGAGCTCAACAAGAACCAGCGCGAGTACTACCTGCGCCAGCAGCTCAAGGCGATCCAGAAAGAGCTCGGCGAGGGCGACGCCCGTTCCTCCGAAATCGAGGACCTCGAAAAGAAAATCGAAGCGGCCAAGATGCCCGAGGACCCGCGCAAGGCGGCCGACAAGGAGCTGGATCGGCTCAAGATGATCCCGCCCGAATCGGCCGAGCATACGGTCGTGCGGACTTACCTCGATTGGCTGGTGAGCCTGCCCTGGGCGGCCTCGACCGACGACAACCTGGACATCAAGCACGCCCGCGCGGTGCTCGACGAGGACCATTTCGATCTCGAAAAGGTCAAGGAACGCATCCTCGAATTCCTCGCCGTGCGCAAGCTCAAGAGCGACACCAAGGGGCCGATTCTGTGCTTCGTGGGGCCGCCGGGAACCGGCAAGACCTCGCTCGGCCGCTCGATCGCGCGCGCGCTGGGACGCAAATTCGTGCGCCTGTCGCTCGGCGGCATCCGCGACGAGGCCGAGATTCGCGGCCATCGCCGCACCTACATCGGTTCGTTGCCCGGCCGCATGATCCAGGGACTGCGCAACGCGGGCTCCAACAATCCGCTGTTCATCCTTGACGAAGTCGACAAGCTCGGGACGGACTTCCGCGGCGACCCGGCCTCGGCGCTGCTCGAGGTGCTCGACCCGGAGCAGAACAACGCCTTCGTCGATCATTATCTCGACGTGCCGTTCGATCTCTCCAAGGTGTTGTTCCTGACCACGGCCAACGTGCTCGATCCGATCCCGCCCGCGCTGCGCGACCGGATGGAAGTGCTGGAGCTACCCGGCTACACCGAGGAGGAAAAGCTCCAGATCGCGGAACGCCACCTGGTGCCCAAGCAGATTTCCGAAAACGGGCTCGGCAGCATCAAGATCGAGTTCACCAAGGACGCGGTGTCTGAAATCATCCGCAGCTACACGCGTGAGGCCGGCCTGCGCAACCTGGAGCGCGAAATCGGCCGCGTGTGCCGCAAAATTGCGCGCGCGCTCACCGAGGGCGAAACCGCTCCCGAGCGCGTCACGCCCGAGATGCTGCATCGGTTCCTCGGTCCGCGCAAATTTTTCTCGGAGGCGGCCGAACGCACCCAGGAACCGGGCGTCGCCACGGGGCTTGCGTGGACGCCCAACGGCGGCGACATCCTGTTCATCGAGAGCACCCGGATGAACGGGCAAAAAGGCGTCACCATCACGGGCTCGCTGGGCGACGTGATGAAGGAGTCGGCGCAGGCGGCGCTCTCATATGTGCGATCGCGCGCGGTGCAACTCGGCATCGCGGCCGACTTCTTCGAAAAATCCGATCTTCATATCCACGTCCCGGCCGGCGCCATTCCGAAGGACGGCCCGTCCGCCGGCGTTACCATCGCGGCGTCGCTCGCTTCGCTGCTGAGCGCGCGCCCGGTGCGCTCCGACGTCGCGATGACCGGGGAGATAACGCTCCGCGGTAAAGTCTTGCCGGTCGGCGGAGTCAAAGAGAAGGTGCTGGCGGCGCGGCGCGCGGGAATCAAGACCGTGATCCTGCCGAGGCGAAACGAAAGCGATCTCGAGGACATCCCTGAAGAGGCGCGCAAAGAGATGGAGTTCGTGTTCGTCGACACGGTCGACGAGGTCCTGCGCCACGCTCTCCGCGACGGAGTCGAGCCGCTTCCCGAAGCTGCGCCGGCGCGCGCCGAGCGCACGGTACTAAATTAGCCGCGCCTGCCCTGGGGACTCGCGAAGCGGCTTTGCCTAGCGTTAGCCACCATGACGGCTAATATGAAGCTATCGTGCCGGGGATGCCGCACGATCAATTCTTGGGGGAAGCCGTCTAGATGCCTGAGCTGAGGAAGGACCCGGTCGTAGGTCGTTGGGTTATCATGGCCACCGAGCGCGGCAAGCGTCCGTCGGATTTCAAATTGAATCGGGACCAGCGCAAGGGAGCGCAATGCGCGTTCTGCGCCGGGATGGAGCAGATGACGCCGCCCGAGGTGCTCGCCTATCGCGAGAACGGCTCGCAGCCTAACGGGCCGGGATGGCGCGTGCGCGCGGTCAGCAACAAGTTCCCGGCGTTGCGTATCGAGGGCGCGGCAGGACGGCGCGGCGAAGGGCTGTACGATCTGATGAACGGAATCGGCGCGCACGAGGTGCTGATCGAAAGCCCCGACCACGACCGCGGCATTGCCGACCTCGAGCTGCATCAGATCGAGGAACTGCTATGGGCCTACCGCGAGCGGGTGCTCGATCTCGCGCATGACGAACGCTTCCGCTACGTGCTGATCTTCAAGAATCACGGCGCCGAGGCCGGAGCGAGCCTGGAGCATCCGCACTCGCAGCTGATCGCGCTGCCGATTTTACCGCTGCTCGTGCAGCAGGAGCTCCGCGGCGCGAGCGACTACTACTCGCTCAAGGAGCGATGCATCTTCTGTGACATCGTCGACCAGGAGGGCCAGGATCGCCGCCGCGTGGTATTCGAAAACGACGAATTTATCGCGGCCTCGCCCTTCGCGGCGCGCTTTCCCTTCGAGCTCTGCCTGATTCCCAAGACCCACGGGTCGCACTTCGAGCATGCGGCCACCTCGTACCCCGGTTTCGCGCAGCGCGATCAAGGCGAGCCTGAGCGCGCTCAAGCGCTCGCTCGACGATCCGCCGTTCAATTACATCATTCACTCGGCGCCGCTGCGTGAAGCCCAGAGCAAACACTATCACTGGCACATGGAGATCACGCCCGCGCTGACCAAGGTCGCGGGCTTCGAGGTCGGCACGGGCTTCTATATCAATCCGGTGCCGCCGGAGAACGCGGCCGAGGCTTTGCGCGAGGCGCTCGCGATGAGCGACGCGCGGCCCGCGCCACAGGTCGCCAGGGCAAGCTGAGTTCTAACAGTCGTTGTAGTCTTTTTTTGTAGTCGCTTTGTAGTCATTCTTTTTTCTTCACGCTCCCCTCTCCGAGCTCTCGCCCACGCAACTCGTGGAGAGGGTGCAAAAAAACATCGGTGAAAAAGTGAGAATCGCAATCGTTGCCGCCGAGATCACGCCGTGGGCCAAGGCCGGCGGACTCGCCGATGTAATCGGCGCGCTGCCCGCGGCGCTCAGGCAAAGCGGCGCCGAGCCCGCGGTCATCCTGCCCGGGTACCGCAGCGTTCTCGACGCGCTCAAAACGGCGCCGGTGGCCGAGAATCTCTCGGTCCCGGTGGGCGACTCCGCCGAGCGCTTCGACCTCTTGCGGGCCGATACCCGCGACGGCGTGCCGCTCTACCTGATCAAGCATCCGGGTTGCTTCGACCGCGCGGGAGTTTACGGCGAGCGCGGCGTGGATTACCCCGACAACCTTCATCGCTACGTGACGTTCGGCCGCGCGGCCGCGCTCGCCGCGGCGCGCTTCATCCGGCCCGACGTTCTGCACGCCCATGACTGGCACGCAGCGGTAGCGCCGATCGTGGCGCGCGCCGACCCGGCGCTGCGCGAGGCGCTCGGTTCCGCGCTGACCGTCTTCACCGTGCACAATCTCGCCTTCCAGGGAATCTGCGAGGCGGCGGATTTCGGGCTGCTCAATATCGACCGTTCCTACTTCTCGGTCGAGTGCCTGGAGTTCTGGGGACGGGTCAATCTGATGAAGGGCGCGATCGTGCTGGCCGACGGCGTCTCAACCGTGAGCCCGACCTACGCGCGCGAGGTGAGCAGCGATCCGGAGCTGGGCTTCGGACTGGAGGGCGTGTTGCGCCACAAGGGCAGCCGCTTCGTCGGAATTATCAACGGCGCGGACTATACCGAATGGGATCCGGCGATCGACCCGATGATCGCGGCCAAGTACACGCCGGCGCGGCGCGAGGGCAAAGAGGTCTGCCGCCGCGCGCTGCGCAAGCTCGCCGGCCTCTCCGATCGCGACGACGCGCCGATAGTCGGGATGGTCACGCGGATGACTCCGCAAAAGGGAATCAACCTGCTCGGCGAGGCGCTCGACGCAGTGATGGGTCTCGGCGTGCAGCTCGTGATGCTCGCCAGCGGCGATCCGGCGCTGGAGAAGCATTTCAAATCCGCCGAGGAACGTTTCCCCGGCCAGTTGCACGTGCAGCTCGCTTTCGACAATGCCTTCGCCCATCAGATACAGGCCGGGAGCGACCTCTTCCTGATGCCCTCGCGGTTCGAGCCGTGCGGGCTGACGCAGATGTATGCGCTCAAGTACGGCACGGCGCCGCTGGTGCGCGCAACCGGCGGACTCAAGGACACGGTAACCGAGTTCGATCCGCAGCACGGCACCGGCAACGGCTTCATGTTCAACGAATATCGCGCCGGCGCGATGGTCGACGCGATGGCGCGGGCGCGACGGCTCTTTGCGGACCGCGCGGAATGGCGCCGCCTGATGGACAACTGCTTCGCGGCGGATTTTTCCTGGACCGTGTCGGCGCGCCATTACCTGCGATGGTTCGACGATCTGCGCCGCGCGCGCGGCACTTGAACCCGGAGTCTGCGACCCAGTATCTGGAAAGACCGGTCATGCCTGCTACTTCATCAGCGCCGATCCTGGTTTACGCCGACGGATCCTGCGAGGGTAATCCAGGTCCAGGCGGATGGGGCGTCGTAATCGTCACGCCCAACGGGACGCGTCGGCTTAGCGGCGCCGATCCGCAAACCACCAACAACCGGATGGAAATCAGCGCCGCGATCGAGGCGCTGCGCGCTCTCGATCCCGGCGTGCCGGTGATCGTGCGCAGCGACAGCCAGTATGTGGTCAGGACGATGAACGACGGCTGGCGGCGCACGAAGAACCAGGATCTGTGGCAAGAGCTCGATCGCGAGGCCGCGCGGCACGACGTGCGCTTCGAGTGGGTGCGCGGGCATGCGGGCGACGCGCTCAACGAGGAGGCCGACGCGCTGGCGCGCGAGGCGGCGCGGAGCGCGGCCAAAGGCCGCGATCCGCGCCGCTCTGGCGCCGTGGGTGCCCCAGCGGGCGCCGCCCAAGCGGCGCCCGTTGGGGCGCCGGCAGGCGCGCCGTCCGCGGCGGAAGCGTCAGCAGCCGAGCGCACCGCCGGCCCCGGCCGGCCGATACGCGCGGCAGGTGGAACGGCAGGCGCGGGCGGAGCCGCGCCTGCCGCTCCACCTGATCCGTACGACGACGAACTCGACCAACTGATATACGAGAAGCTGAGACCGATGCTCGAAGAAGGCGAGCGGATCGCGCGGTGCGACGTGTGCAAGCAGCACTTCGTCGCCCGCGGCGACGAAACCTGCTGCTCGCTTGCCGGCTGTCAGATGCAGAAGCGATGCTGACAAGCCGCTCAAACGCGGCTCGCCGCCCGCCAGCTGAGCGCCCGGAGCGGATGCGCGCGCTGAACGCGCGCGCATCCGCTCCGGGCCTGGGAGATGGCTTTCGCCGATCTGTCAGTTGTTCGCGGCCGCCGAGCGTTCCGCAATCAGCTTTTCGACTTCGGTGCGCAGGCGCGTCAACACGTCGTCGTAGCGGAAATTGCCCAGCTTGCGATCCTTCTTCTTGAGGTTCACCGTCGTCGGACCGCACCATAGACCCAGGTCCGCGTCGTCGGTCTCGCCCGGCCCGTTCACCCGGCATCCCATCACCGCGATCGTGATCCGATGGCGCGAGGCATAGGCCGTAACCTCCTTCACCTGCTGCGCTAGCTCGACGAACTTTTCGTTCTCGACTCGCGAGCACGACGGGCACGAGATGATGTTCATCCCGGTGCCGAAGTCGGGTACCGAGATGAAGCGTCCGTTCGCGACGTCCTTGATGATCTGATGGCCGACGGTAACCTCTTCGTGCTTGCGCTCGTTGGGCAGCGTGAGCGAGACCCGGATGGTGTCGCCGACGTGCTGCGCGAGCAGCTTCTCGAATGCGATCCGGGTCTTGATGATACCGTCGGGCGGGAGCCCGGCCTCGGTGACTCCGAGATGAAGCGGAACGTCTGGCCGGCGCGCGGCAAAGCGCCGGTTGGCTTCCAGCACCTTGGCCGGATCGGAGTCCTTGAGCGAGACCACGAAGCGATCGAATCCCAGCTCGTCCATCAGGTCGCAGTGCCACACCGCCGACTCCACCAGCGCGCTTAGCTGGTCGCCGGGATATTTCTCCAGGAAGGCCGGCGCGACCGAGCCGCAGTTGACCCCGATCCGGATCGCGAGATTGTGCTCGCGCGCGACCTCGACCAGCCATCGCACCTTTTGCGGCACGGTTTTGGCCTTCTCGATATGGTGCAAGTGGCCCGGGTTGTAGCGAATCTTGTCGACGTGCGGGCCGACCTTGCCGGCGATACGGTAGTTCTCCTGGAGGTCCACCGACAACACGATACCGCGGGTCTGCGCGCGAATTTCCCTGAGCGCCGGAACTTCCTTTTCATTGTCCAGCGCGATTCGCACGATTCCGGCGCCCGCGCGGGCGAGCTGATGCGTCTGGGCCACGGTCTGGTCGATATCGACTGTGCGCGTCGCGCACATCGACTGTACGACCACCGGCGCGTCGCCGCCGACCCGCAATGCGCCGATCCCGATTTGCCGCGTCGTGCGGCGTGTCCCTGCCTGTTCCATTAACGACAACTCCGCCTCTTCCGCGCGCCTAGTGATTGTGGCTTTCGTGATTGTGCGCCTGCGCGGCAGCCTTGGCGCGCTGCTCGTCGCTCACCGCCATCGCGATCGATGAGTGGGCAAACGCCGCACCGGCTCTGAGCGCCATCGCAACGAACGCCGCCTCGGCAATTTCCTCGTCGGTCGCGCCTTGCTTTATGGCGCGCTTGACGTGGTCCTCGATACACCACGGACAGGCGGTAACGTGCGCCGCGGTCACGGCCATCAGTTCCTTGGTCTTGGCCGGAAGCGCGCCGTCCTTGAAGATCATCTCATCCCAATCCATGAACCCCTTGAAGTAATCGGGCTTGAGCTGGCGCAGCTTGCGCAGGCTTTTGATCGTCTCTTTGGCAAAGAAATCGGCCATGGTTTTGTCCTCCGGAGCACGCTCCAATCGTGAGGGTTTGTATCCGAACTATAACAGATGGCCGCCGGACGCCCCTACTGGAGCGCTGTGCGTCCGGCGGGTTCAAATTCTTGTCACAATGCCGTCATAGGCAGCCCGCATGTACGACGTATGTTGGTGTCTCGGGAACACCTGGACCATTAGCTGAGCTTGTAAAATAATTTAGCCCGGCAAGTCTTGAAATCGTCCGTTGGCATCACTATGGTCGGCTAACCATGCTCTGAGTTGAGGGGACGGAGGCGCAGGGAGCTGGAGGATACGCGGGCTAACCCGGGGGGCCTCAAGTCTTTGTGGCGAGTCGCTCGCCCGGACAGGCGGGAGTCGTTAGCTATGCGGCAGCACAACCTTGGCGCGGAAGCGCCGGATTCGTTCACGGCCTCGGATCTTATTCTGCCCAGCCAGTTCTTTGAGCTGGTTGGCAAGAGCCGGTTCACGAGCGAGCAGCGGCTGATGCTGGCGGTGTTGGCCGACGCGATCAACATCCTGCAGGACTGGCGCGGGTCGTTCAGCGCGCGCAAGCGGCGGCTGTTTATCGAGGCCGCGCGATGGGTGATGGCCCGTGGTTCCAGCGTGCCGTTCAGCTTCGACAATGTCTGCGACGCGCTGGAGATAAGTTCCGAAGCGCTGCGCCTTCGGCTGAGCACGCTCGCGGCCGGCGCCGACGATTCGCGTCTGCCCCTGGCGCGGCTGCGGCTGAAGGAGGCGGGACGCCTCCAGCATATGACGGTCAATCGCAGCCGACGCGTCAAACACTCGCGCGCTCTACGCGCCCACCGCGCCTGAGAGACACGGCGTGCGCCGAGGCACTGGTTCAGTGCCCTCCCGGCCGCGCGGCTTTCAAGCGCGCAATAGCCGGATTTAGCGTCTTTTAGCACGCTCCGCGATATTTTCATCGATCTGTAAGTGCTCGAAAAGTCAGGGTTTTCCCGGATTCTTCGGGCCTCGTTTGACGACTTCGCCTTCGGCCTTCTATGATCGACCGGCTTCGATTCCGGAGGTTTTCGTTCCGTGCGAATGATCGTTCCACCGATCGTCAATCGTAGAGAGATTGACCGCAATCTCGTGCTCTTTTTCCGCCAGCATCGCGCCGGCGCGTTTCGCCGCGCGATTTCCGACTTCTGCCGTTACTACAACGTCAAGCGCCCGGCGATCGAATGGTTCGAATACCTCGATTGGGGCAAGACCGCAGGCAAGACCTTCGAGGACGGGCGCATCCATCTCGTCCATCCCGAGAACTGGAAGCGCGGCCGCGTCTACAACAAGGAACGGATGTGGATCGCGATGGTCTATCACGAGATGGGCCACTACCTGTTCTGGACCGACGCCGAACGCAAGGCCGACGCCTTCGCATTCAGGATGGTGCGCGGACTGCGCCGGCCCCAAAGGCGTACGCGGCCGCGCACGCGGCTGCACGGGCAGTTACACGGTCGGCTGCAAATGACCGGGCGCACGGCGCGTCGCACGGCAGCCGCGCCCCGGCGCGTGAGCCCTTCACCCCGGCGCACGAGCTCGTCGATTCGCCGGGTAAGCCCGCCAGTCCGGCGGCGCCGTTCGCGCGCCGGCCGGCGTCTGCGCCGCGCCTAATCTTTTACCGACCCGCTCTCGCACCTTTGATGTCGCGCCGTGACACTCGCCTGGGAGGCTACATGGCGGCTATGATGTGATCGCGATGGCGCATAAGCCAAATGTCGAAAATCGATGGTGGGTTGAGACCTCGGTCAAGCGGCCGCGCAAGGCCGAACCGGCCGCGCCCGATGCGAACACTGGCGAGCATGGCGCCCCGCAGGAGGCTGGTTCCGACCAGTCACCCCTGCAACTCGCGATCGTCGAGAACTTCTACTCGGTTGCGCGCGACTACGATCAGGATCGCGCCAAGGACGACCTGACCGACAACAACCTGCGCATCGCGCGCGCGGCCAATCCGCAGCCGGGCCAATGGGTCTACGTCGCGATGACCGAGGAACACTATCCGGCGCGCCTGATCAAACGGATCAAGGATGAGTTTCGTCTGCCGCGCGAGGCGCGCGGGGTGATTTTAGATCACGGCCGCGTGGTGCGGCTGCTGGTGTGCGGCCCGCAGCTCGAGGACTGGATGCTCGACGTGACGCTGAGCGACGAGCCGTCGGTCGACGTCTACGTATGGAACACGATGCATCGCGAGCGGCTGTTCAAGCGCGCCGAGGAGGCGCTGCGCCAGGCGCGGCGCTGGGCGCTCAGCCTGATCGAGTATCCGCCGGTGCGCGACGAGCCCTTCCGCGGCGCCCTGCTGTAGGCGACCCGGCCACGCGCTGCTGTTCCTTGATCAGGCGCTCCACGGCCATGCGATAGCCTTTGTCTGGTGGGGGAAGAGTCTTCAACAGCCGGGCGAGATCCGCCACCGTGAAACTCGTAGATTGAGGGTGTAAGGTCCCATCAATAAGTCGCATCCAGAAGCTTGTCGTCCTGAGCGAAGGCTGCCGGAGTCGAAGGATCTCGCGCGGTCCTCCGCGCGTAATCCACGCGATCCATCATCTTGAAAGAAGCAGCGCTTTGTCGAGGGATGCTTTCTGATTGTGTCATCCTGAGCGAGCGCTGCGCGAGTCGAAGGACCCCGATCTTTTTGGGCGAGCATCGCGAGAGTCTCGGAGCATAAGGATCCGGTGTCCCTCGACTCGCAGGCTCGCTCGGGGTGACAGGCAGAGAGACCCCGGGTTTTGGCAACCGCGCTTGGGTGCATGCGGAGCAGCTTTGTTTGTCCTCGTGGCTTGACGCGCGGGGGACCGCGCGAGGTCCTTCGACTCCGCTCGCAGAGTCGCTGCGCTCAGGATGACCGAAGAAGCACTTGGTTTGCTTCATCGAAGGGCGCGCTAACCACAACAACTGAAAGTCTACGGGAACTCGACGCTGGCGGTGCCGATCACCAGGCGCTCGGCTTCCTCGTTTTCGATCCAGACGTCGATCTCGACGCGTTTCTCGGCCGGCTCGACGTGGGTGACGAAACCGTTCAGCGTAATCGTATGGCCGGGCTGCACCGGCTGCCGGTAAGTCGTCCCCAGCCGCGCAAGGCGCGCGCCGCTTGGCCCGATCCAGTCGGTCACCAGCCGCGAGAGCATCCCCAGGCTCATGTTGCCCGGCGCGATCATCCCGGGCAGCCCTTCCGCGCGCGCGCCCTCGTCGTCGGTAAAGCGCGGCACGTCCATCCCGCAGGTGCGCGCGTACGTCCGCACTTGGTCCTTGCTCAGGTGGATCTCCTGCGGGCCGAGCGTATCGCCTATTTTAACCGCGTCGAATTTCATGATGGGCATTAGGAAACCTACGGCCGGTTCATGAAGCGATGGTCGATGTGCGCGACGACCTCGCCGTTTTGATTTTGTACGGTCGAGCGCACCACCACGAACACCATCGAGCCGCTGCGCCCGGTCTTCTCGTAGATCTCCTTGACGTGCGAGCTGAGCGTGATCTTGTCGCCGGGATGAATCGGCGCGCGGAACTCGACGTCCTTGCCGGCGTCGAAGCCGGCGCGGCCAAATCTCGGCACGTGGGTGAAAAAGTGGCGGCCGTTGCGGAAGGTGACCGCGAACGAGGGCGGCGCGACGATCCCGCCGTATGGTCCCTTTTTCGCCGCCGCCTCGTCGGTGTAGAGCGGATTGGTCTCGCCGATGGCGGTGCAGAACTTGCCGATGTCCTCGGCGCTGACGTTGACGGGGTCGGTTACTTCGAAGACCTTGCCGATCAGCGCCGGATCGTAATCAACCGCCATTGTGCCTTACCTCGTCCGGGACCGCCGCGGGCACGGGCTTGCGCTTGGGGCGGAAATCGACCGGTTCGTACTTGCCCTCTTTGAGTTCGCGCACCAGGTCCTCGATCGAACGGATGTCGGCCTCGAAGCGGGTCGCGCAGAGCGCGATCAGACTGACCAGATGGCTGTCCGATCCGCCTACCGCGCGATAGCCATAGGTGCGCACCAGTTCCATCGAGCGATCGTCCTCGCCCTTGCGCGAGCCGCCGTTGAGAACTTCGACCGCGACTACGTTGTTAAGCGGCGGCTTGGCCGCGTAATGCTCGTACAGGCCGACGGTCGGGCGGCCGGGATGGCACGGCACGGCGACCCCGCCCATCCGCGCGACTTCGTCGATCAATTCCTGCGCGTTCAGCCGGACGTTGGCGAAATCGAAACGCTGCGTCATATCCTCGGTCACGCCGAAGACCAGCACGTGGCCGTAGTCGGTCTCGACTTCGGAAGCCTTGAGCACCATCAGGCCGAACTTGTCCTCGAGCGCGCGGTAGTCGGGGTCGGCGTTGAACTGGCGATGCTCGGTGAGCACGATACCGTCGACGGGGCGCTCTTGTGGCGCAGCTTGATCCAGTTGAGGTAGGCCTCCAGCGGCGCGCGGCTGTCTTCGGAGGCTTCGCTGTGGCTGTGCAGATCGAGGGTTGTGGCCACTTACACGACGTCCTTACCTCGCCGGGCGAAACTTGAGCAACGTCACTTCGGGCGTCGCGTCCTCGAACACGGCCTCGACGGGCATCCCTATTCTAACCTCATCGGGCTTGCACTCCACAAGGTTGGTCAGCACCTTGAGCCCCTCGTCGAGTTCGACGTAGGCCATCACGTAGGGCAGCGATTCGCGAAAGCCCGGCGCCTGGTTCTGCATCGTTGCCGTGAAAGTGTAGACCGTCCCTTTGCCGGCGCATCGCACCCACTCGGTGCGCGAGCTCAGACAATTGGTGCACAATGCCCTGGGGTAGTAGCGCAGGTCGCCGCAATCGCGGCACTTCTGGATATACAGCTCGTGACGCTTGAGCGCCTCCCACCACGGGCGGCTCTCCTCGTCGATGCGCGGCAGCGGCTTGGCGTATTTTTTCTTGTCGGACTTTTCGTCGGCCATCGTCGAGTTCCCTGTTTTGCTGCTACTGCTTCGCGCGTCTATTGATTGCCCAGACCTACTGATTGCCTAGGATGAGGGTCGCGCCCGAGTGCCGGGTGCCGAGCGCGCCGCCGGTGCCATGACACAGCGCCAGCGCGCAGTCCTTGACCTGGCGCGGGCCGCATTCGCCGCGCAATTGCTTGACCGCTTCGATCACCAGGAAGATGCCGCGCATCCCCGGATGGTTCGACGAGAGCCCGCCGCCGTCGGTGTTGGTCGGGAGCGCGCCGTCGTAGCGCAGCCGCCCGCCCGCAACGAACGCGCCGCCTTCGCCGCGCTTGCAGAAGCCGAGATTCTCCAGCGTCATCAGGACCGTGATCGTGAACGAGTCGTAGATCATCGCCATGTCGATATCGGCCGGGGTTACGCCGGCGCGCTCGAAGGCGAGCGGTCCCGATTGCGCCGCCGCCATCTCCATGAAGTCGCGCCGGCCGCGCGCCGGATGGCGTACGGTCTCGCCGCAACCGAGAATATACGCCGGCTTCTTCTTCAGATCGCGCGCGCGCTCGGCCGAGGTCACCACCAGCGCGCCGCCGCCGTCGCTGATGATGCAGCAGTCGAGCAGATGCAGCGGCGACGAGATGATGCGCGAGGCCATCACGTCCTCGACCGTGATCGGGTCGCGATACTTGGCCGCCGGATTCATCGAGGCGTGCAGGCGCATCGTGACCGCAATCTCCGCGAGCTGCTCGGAAGTCGTGCCGTACTCGTACATGTGGCGCTGCGCCATCATCGCGTAGGCGCCGACCGTGGTCGGCCCGAACGGTACCTCATACTGATCGCACGGGTCGCTGCCGCCGCCTCCGCCGCCCGTTCCGATCGCGAAGCGCTGCGAGGCCGCGGTCGAGCCGTATACCACCACCGCGACCTTGCACAGCCCGGCCGCGATCGCGGCGGCGGCATGCGCGGTATGCGCGACGAACGACGAGCCGCCGATCGAGGTCGAGTCGACAAAGTTGGGCGTCAGGTTCATGTAATCGCAGAACCCCACGATTCCCATCCCGCTCATCCCGATCCCGGTCGTGCATACGCCGTCGACGTCCTGGATCTTGAGCCCGGCGTCGTCGAGCGCGCCGCGCACGCTCTCGGCCATGATCTGGAACATGTTCTTGTTGGGCGCAAAGCGGGCCGGATGCTCGTACACGCCGGCCAGCGCGGTCTTGCGGCTTAGGCTCATCGGACGCTCCCTGGCTACAGTTCGGAGAGAAAACTCTCGATGGCGGAGTTGGTTTCGGCCGGCTGCTCGTTGGGCAGATGGTGCGCGGCGTTGGCGATCACATGCAACTTCGAGCCGCGGATGTGGCCGTGGATGAATTCGGCGTCGGCCGGCGTAGTGATCGGATCGTCGGCGCCGGCCAGGATGAATGCCGGCTTGTCGATCCGCCCGATCTGCTCGCGCAGATCGCATCGCGTGCACGCCACCATGTCGGTGTAACGCACGCGCGGGTCGGTCTGAATCTGCTCCATCCAGCCCTCGCGCACCACCTCGAAGCGATCCTTCACCGTGGCCGGCGAAAAGCCGTCGGTGACGAAGGCCTGCGGCGCACGGCCCATCGCGACCCCGCGCAACGCCTCGATCCGCGCGGCCGGGATGTTGAACCGGGCCGCGGTTACGACCGGCACGATTGCCTCGACCCGCTTGGGATAGCGCAGCGCCATGTCCATCGCGATCGCCCCGCCCATCGAGCGCCCCGCGATCACGGCCGAGCCGATGCCGAGCGCGTCGAGAAACGCGACCACGAAGTCGCTGTACTCCTGGACCGTCATCAGCCCGTCGACGCCCGAAGAGCGGCCGTGCGCCGGCAAATCGATCGCGACGGGGCTGTGGGCGCGGCCGAGATGGCCGACCTGGTTGTGCCAGCTATGGCCGTTGGAGCCCGCGCCGTGCACCATGACTACTTTGCGTCCGCGCGAAAAGTCGGGCACCACGTCGGGCAGCGTGGTCTGCCCCGCATAGTAGTAGTAGATGGCGCAGCCCTGCACTTCCACGTACTTGGTCGGCATCGTTGTATGTACTCTCCGGCGGCGTGTTTGAGGTTAGCTATTCGGAATGAAGGGCGGTTGTCAAATGCGCGACAGCCGGACGTTTCGCGGCGTAACGCCAGTCTCAGCCGAGGGCGCCCACTGCGTACGACGCCCTTTCTGAGCCCTCGCCCACGTCATATTGGGAGAGGGTCTGGGTAAGGGTCCCGCGATGCGCGCCCGGTTCGGGCGCGCAATTCCGGGCAAGGCCGTTCACGAACGGCCCCTACAAGATGATCGCCGACAAGCTTTCAGGCTGACCGGATGGGGTCAGCAGAGAATTTCATTCAACGAACGTGGGACTCGCTACGACGTGGGACTCGCCACACTAGCGGCGGTGGCGGCCGGCGCGGCGGCGGCGCGGCGGACTCGCGGCCGCGCGCCCGGCCTGGTCGCGCTCCCACTGTTCGATCGCCTCGCGGCTGAATCGCCAGTTGCTGCCGACGCGGAAGCCGGGCAACCGTCCCTGCCTGAGCAGACGGTAGATCGTCGTCGGATGCACCCGCAGATGTTCCGACAATTCCTTGATGGTGAAAATCTGATCGCTTTGAGCTGCTTGAGCCATATTTTGGGCGGCTTTGCCTGGCGGCGGCGTTTTCTGAGGCGGCGCTTTGCGGGGCGTTCCTTTTTTCATTCCTGCGGCGGTCGGATGTGCGATTTCAATTCTCAGCCTCTGTTGTCGTGCTAGCTGAGTCAAGACAGTTTGTGCAAGTACAGGTTGAAGCTGCGTGCGAGCGCTTGCCAGAGCATCAAGATGCGACGAGCAAAGAGCTATCTATGCAACTTTTAGCGCAGTTTTAAGTGAATCCGTCATTCGCTTCGGAAAGCGAAAAAGATTTGCCAGATGATTCCTCCCAACCGCTTTTCGTCCCCAAACAGGTCCGCGACTGATTGGCGCAAACGCCGCCGGTTCAGTTAAGTTGGGGTGCGCGCGCGGACCGCTGCGGCCCGCGCCCGACTTAGCGATAACAGGCGGGACCACGCGATGGCATACGAAGCGCTCGAGGTGAAACAGGACGGAGCAATTGCCTGGCTTACGCTCAACCGTCCGCATGTGCTCAACGCGCTCAACTCGACGATGGTGTCCGAGTTGCACGACTACCTTGACCGGCTCGCTTCCGACCGCACGACCCGCGTGGTGGTCGTGCGTGGCGCCGGCCGCGCGTTTTGCGCCGGGCTCGACCTCAAGGAGCACAGCGGCGCCCGACCCGGCGACGATACGCTCGGCGGTTCGACCAGCGCGACGCTCGAGATCCAGCGCCGCATCAGCGGTCTCGTAATCGCGATCCGCCGCCTGCCGCAGCCCTTCATCGCGGCCGTGCACGGACCGGCGAGCGGCGGCGGTTTCGCGCTCGCGCTGGCCTGCGACGTGCGGCTGGCCGGCGCCTCGGCGCGCTTCAACGCCGCCTTCATCCGTATCGGACTCACCGGCTGCGACATGGGCATCAGCTACACGCTGCCGCGCGCGGTTGGCACCTCGATCGCCTACGAACTGCTGCTCACCGGCCGCTTCGTCGACGCCCAGCGCGCGCTCGCCACGCGCATGGTCTCGGAGGTCGTCGCGGATGCGGAACTCGACGCGGCGGCGGGCAAACTTGCGCGCGAGATGGTCGAGGCCTCGCCGCTCGGACTTAGCCTGACCAAGGAATGCATCAGCGCCAATATCGACGCGGCCAGTATCGAGAACGCGATCGCGATGGAGGATCGCAACCAGGCGCTCTGCGTCCGCAGCGGCTACCTGGCCGAGGGCGCGCGCGCCTTTGCCGAGAAGCGCAAGCCGCACTTCGCCGCCCGCGCCTAGCGCGACGCAACTTCGGCATGCGCCATGAGCCTGCGAGCCCGCGCCGCCCTCTGTTGCTCACGACGCTCGCGTGTGCCGCCCTGTTCTGCGTAGACGCGCAAGCCTCGCGCGCCGCACAGGGTTCGCCCGACGCAAGCGAGCTCATCGATCGAAGTTCACCCGATCGAAGTTCACCACGGACAGTTCGAGTCCGATGGCAAGCCGGTGGAAGATTTCTACTGTGTGCCGCTCGCGCCCGGAGCGCATCCGGCGGTCATCCTGCTGCATGGCGCCGTACCGCGAGGCGATGGAAACCAGGGTTTCGCCGAGCAGTGCCGCGAGCTGGCCGCGGCCGGCTACTACGCGATGTTCGTGGAATACTACAGTCAGGCGGGGCCGGCCCGGCCGGGCGATCCTCCCGTGACAGGCAAGGGTTTCGCGGCCTGGGTCAACGGAAACTTTCCGATTTGGACGCGCGAGATCGCGAGCGCAATCGACACGCTTGGCCGCAATCCCCAGGTCGAGCGCGATCGGATCGCGCTGATAGGACATTCGCTGGGCGCTTTTCTGGCGCTGGCCGTGGGCGCGTCGGAGGGCGGCCGGGTGGCAGCGGTGATCGAATACTATGGAGTACTAACCAACACCGCCCCGCCGATGGTAGCCAACATGCCGCCCACGCTTATCCTGCATGGCAGCGCCGACGCGACCATCCCGGTGCGCTACGCGTATGAACTCGATGCGCTGCTCACGAGCTACAATCGCCCTCACGAGATGAAAATCTATCCTGGCGCCGGGCATGGTCTGGACCCTGCGACCGGCGCCGACGCCTGGCAAAGGAGCCTCGATTTTTTGCGGCGCTACCTCGGCCGCTGAACAACGCGCCGGCCGACGCGACCGGCCAACGCAACAACTCAGGCAGGAGCCAACCCCGATGGCGGACGAACCACTCTCGCTCAAAGAGGCCGACGCGGTCGAAATCACCACGGTGCTCGATAACACCTGCGACATGCTGCTGCGCCTCCAGCGCCACGGTGCGGCGCGCCTCGCTCGGGACGCGGCTGGGACGCACGGCGCTGCGCGCCGAGCACGGCTTCGCGGCGGCCGTGAAGGTCAGCGGAGCGGGAACCTCGGAGTCGCTGTTGTTCGACGCCGGGCTCAGCCGCGACGGCCTGATGCACAACCTCGACGTGCTCGAGCTCAAGCCTCACGAGATGCACGCGATCGCGCTCAGCCACGGCCACGCCGACCACACCAACGGGCTGGGCGGGATGCTGCGGCGCCTCGGCGGACGCCGGATGCCGCTGCTGCTGCATCCCGACGCGCTGCTCCAGCGCAAGGTCGTGCTGCCCGACGGCCACGAGATGAAGCTGCCGCCGCCCGACGCGCGCGTGCTGCGCCACGACGGGGTCGAGCTGGTCGAGGAACGCGGGCCGTCGTACCTGCTCGGCAACCTGGTGATGATCACCGGGCAAATCCATCGCACGACCGACTTCGAGACTGGCTTTCCGATCCACTTCGCGCGTATCGGCAAGCAATGGCAGCCCGACCCTTACATCCACGACGACCAGGCGCTGGTGGTTAATCTGCGCGGCAAGGGACTGGTGGTGCTGACCGGATGCGGCCATGCGGGCGTGATCAACACGGTGCGCCAGGCGCGCGCGCTCTCCGGGGTGGAGCGCGTGCACGCGATTATCGGCGGGTTCCATCTCTCGGGGCCGCTGTTCGAGCCGGTTATCGCGCCCACCGTGGCGGCGCTGCGCGAGATCGCGCCGGAGATGATCGTGCCGGCGCACTGCACGGGATGGCGCGCGACCCATCTGATCGCGCGCGAGTTCCCCGGCGCCTTTGTGCAGAACAGCGTCGGCACGCGCTTTGTGCTGTAAAAAAGCGCTGACATCGGACGCAGCAATTTTGATAGAATGGTCGAAGCGTCGAGACAAGGTTTTCGATAGGATACACAATCCGGCACGCAGCGAGGTTGGCCTCTGAGCTTTTCCCATAGCCCTACCATCGAGGAAGCGGAACGCGCCGTCCTGGTCGGAGTCGAACTGGCCGGTTCCAACGGCGCGATCGCCAGCGAAGACTCGCTCGGTGAACTCGACGCGCTGGCCGAAAGCGCGGGCGCGCGGATCGCCGCCACCGTCAGCCAGAAACTCAAGCGTCCCGACCCGCGCACCTTTATCGGCCGCGGCAAGGTCCAGGAGGTGCGCGACCTCGCGCGCGAGCGCGGCGCCACGCTCGCGATCTTCGACGACGCGCTCAGCCCCGCGCAGGCGCGCAACCTGGAAAAAGAACTCGAACTGCGCGTCATCGATCGAAGCCAGCTCATCCTCGACATCTTCGCCCAGCGCGCGCGTACGTTGGAGGGCAAGCTCCAGGTCGAGATCGCGCAGCTAAGCTACCTGGCCCCGCGCCTCACGCGCCAATGGGCCCATCTTTCGCGCCAGGCCGGCGGCGGCGGCGCCTCGGGCGGCCGTATCGGCATCCGCGGCCCCGGCGAAACGCAGCTCGAAGTCGACCGCCGGCGCGTGCGCGAGCGTCTGACCCGGCTGCGCCAGCGCCTGGGCGAAGTCGAACGCACGCGCACGATCCAGCGCCAGCGCCGACTCGAGGTCCCCTATCCCACCGTGGCGCTGGTCGGCTATACCAACTCGGGGAAATCGACCCTGATGAACGCCCTTACGCAAGCCGGCGTCGAAACCGCGGACCGCCCGTTCTCGACGCTCGACCCGACCATCCGCCGCCTCCGGCTGCCCGGCAAGGTGACGGTGATGCTGGCCGACACGGTCGGCTTTATCCATCGCCTGCCCCACATGCTGGTCGAGGCCTTCAAGGCCACGCTCGAGGAAGTCCGCACCGCCGATCTGCTGCTGCACGTGGTCGATGCGAGTTCGCCACTGGCGGCCGAGCGGATGGAAATCGTCGATCGGGTGCTGGAGGAGATCGGCGCGGGCGCGGCGTCGCGAATCGTGGTGATGAACAAGATCGACCTCGTACCGGCCGACGGGATGCGGCTTGCGACCGCCTCCGACACGGTCGCGATCTCGGCACTGCGGAGCCGAGGACTGGACGAACTGCTCGGCGCGATGGCGCGATGGTTTAGCGCCTGGCGCGAGGAAGTGACGGTGATGCTGCCGGCCGGGCGCGGCGACCTGGTCGCGATGGCGCGGCGTGACGGCGAGGTGTTGGGCGAGGAGTATAGCGACGGCACCGTTTCGCTACGGGCGCGGGTCAGCGCGCCGGTAGCCGGACGGCTGCGCAAGGCGGCGATCGTCTAAGCGCGAGCGATTCACAGATGGGAGCGCACATCTCCAATCCTTCGCCTAATCCTTCGTCACGGCCTGCCAGCATTATACCGGCGGCGGTCGGCCGGGTGCGCCTGGGCCATTTGCTCAAGCTCCCCAACATCATCTCGCTCTGCCGCATCGGGATGGTCCCGATTTTCCTGGTCCTGCTGAGCAAGGACCGTTTCACTGAGGCGCTTTATGTCTTCGTGCTGGCGGCGGTGACCGACGCGCTCGACGGCGCGGTCGCGCGATGGTTCGATATCCGCACCGAGCTTGGCGCGATTCTCGATCCGTTTGCCGACAAGCTGATGCTGCTGAGCGCGCTGGTGGTGTTGACCTTCGAGCACGCGCTTCCGGTGTGGCTTTTGATTTTGACCGCGATCCGCGACATCGTGCTGGTGCTCGGCTACCTGATGATTTCGTTCGCCGCGGGCGAACGCTTCCCGGTGCGGCCGAGCGTGTTCGGCAAAATGACCACGGTGCTGCTCATCGTGTGCGTGATTGGCACGCTGACGACGCACCTCGGCCTGAGCCAGGGCGAGTGGTATGCGGTGCTGTACCTGACCGGCACCGTGCTGGTGGTGTCGGGGATTCACTATCTCTACCAGGCGCTGGTCTATCTCAGCCAGCACGTCCCCGAACTGTTTTCCTAGCTATATTGTTTTCCTAGCTATTGATGACCTTGGAGGTGCGCAACTCCTCGATCGTCGATCGCTCGACGCCGAGTTCGCGCAGTACTTCCTCGGTGTTCTCGCCGAGGCGCGGTGGAGTCCGCCACATCCGCGCCGGGGTCTCGGAAAAGCGCGCGCCGGGATTTACCGTGCGCACGGTGCCGGCGTCGGGATGCTCGTACAGGGTGAAGTTCTCGTTGGCGACGATCTCTTCGTCGGTGAACAGCGTCTCGTAGTCGTTGACCCGGCCCACTGGCACGTCGGCCTTCTCCAGCACTTCGAGCCACTCGGCGGTCGTGCGGTCGGGGAGCGTTTTGGCAAGCCCGCGCAGGATGCCGCGGATGCGCTCGGTGCGGTCCGCGACTTCGGTCCACCATTCGTGATGGCCGACGCCGAGGCACAAGCGCTCGAACTGCTCGTCGGTGAACGGCGCGATCGAAATCCATCCGTCCTTGGTCGGAAACGGATCGAGGCTCTGGCTCTTCGGCGCCTGGTCCTTGTATTCGTCCTCCGGCACGAAGGTGTAACCCACCATCGTGTCGTTGCAGGTGAACGCCATCATCGCCTCGACCATCGGGATGCGGATGTTCTGGCCCACGCCGCGATTGCGCGCCGCGTGCAGCGCGCTCACGATGCTGAGCGCGGCGGTCATCCCGCTGATCTTGTCGGCGAGCGCCATCTTGACCACCGTCGGCTGTCCGCCGCGCCGCCCTTGCAGCGCCGCCATGGTCGAGAAGCATTGGATGACCGGGTCGTAGGCGGGTGCGTTGGCGTAGCGGCCCTTGGGACCGAAGCCGCAGATCGAGCAATAGACGATCTTGGGATTGAGCCGGCGGATATCGGCGTAGCCGATACCGAGGCGGTCGGCGACGCCGGGGCGGTTGTTCTCGATGAACGCGTCGGCGCGCACGGCCAGCATCCGCACCAGGTCGCGGCCCTGCTCTTTCTTGAGGTCGATCACGACGCTGCGCTTGTTGCGGTTGAAGTTCAGGAACGATGCGGTGACGCCGTTCTTGCGCGGCCGCCCGATCCGCCGCGTGGTATCGCCCTCGGGCGGCTCGATCTTGACAACGTCGGCGCCGAGATCGCCGAGCAGCATCGCGCAAAACGGCCCCGAGACCACCTGGGTCAGGTCGAGGATGCGAAAACCAGCCAACGGTCCTTCTGCCATGTGAAGTTTTCCCTCAGTGCGTATGTCCGCCGCGGCGCCACCCGCCTGCCCCGCCACCCTCGACGTTCGCGGATTTCGTCGGCGCAGGCGCACGCCGCCGTTTCAGGATACGAGCCAGTCCGCGCGAGTGCGAGGGTAGTGCCTGATTATTCCCGCAGCCTATCGCGCGTCAAGCGCTCAGCTCGAGACGACGCACAGATGAGACTCCGGTCCGTCTCCAGCACCTGCTCTAGTACCTGGCGATAACCTCGTTGCCGAACTCGCGAATCATTTCGCGGCCGTCCGTACCGGTAAGCCGCAGCGCGATGCCGGTCACGCCGGCCTCTTCGAGTTCCTTTATGCGTTCGATTACGGCCGAGGCCGGTCCGGTCACGGTGGTCGCCTCGAGCAGTTGCCGCGTGACGTAGCGTTCTTCGCCCGGTTTGGTGAAGATCAGATGCCCCAGATGAATCTCTTGATACCGTTTCTCCCAGGGCGTTTTCATTTTCATTATGTATTCGTCGAAATAGCGCTTGGCCAACGCCTGAAATTCCGGAGGCGCGAACGGACCAATCGGAGTATTCTCCGGATGCCAGATGGTATGCAGGCTGAGCGCGCCCCATGATCCAAGGCGCGCGAATACCCGCGGCGACATGATATTTTCGCCCTCGCGCAGTACGCAGCCGGCCGTTACGATCACGGTTGGAATTCGCTCGAGCGTCCGCCCGGCGCCTTTCGCCGCGTCGCGAATTTCGGAAAGTCCGTGCCGGATCATTCCCGGGTCCGCGCCCACCGTTATCCAGCCGTCACCCACTTCACCCACAACGCGGATGGCCTTGGGCAGATTGGCCCCGACGTAGATCGGAACCGGATCCCTGACGTTGATGAAACCCATCTCGGGATGAAGCAGGCGCACCGCTCGCTCGCGATCGTCCTCGCGGTAAAGCGCTTCCTTGCCGGCCAGCAGCCCGCGCAATACTTTGACTTCCTCGGCCAGCGCCTTAAGTGGCGTGGCCGGCATCCCCATCACATTGCGCGCGCTGAAACCACTTCCGATGCCGGCGATCACGCGGCCCGGCGCGAGTTCGTTGATCGTCGCCAGCGCGGATGCACTGACGGGCGCAGCACGGTTGCCTGCGCATAGAACGAAGGTCCCTAGAACCGAGGTGCGTGAGTGCTCGGCCGCCAGCGCCATGGTGGCGAAGATGTCGCTGTAACACATGTGCGAATCGTCGAACCAGGCGTGGCTGAAGCCATACTCCTCGGCCATCTCCACGTCGTGCCAGGCGCGAATATATGTTGGATAGCTGATTCCGAATTGCATTGGCGCGCCTCCTCGGAGTCGAAGGTTTAATGCCTGACACTCGGCGGGCAAGCTCGCAAAGCGCGCCGGCGCCCCGCCTCTTCGATAGCGTCACCCGCGGACAAACGCAACGGCAACCTTACCCGCCGATGCGGCGGTGCTTTCCGGCCTGTGCGGCCTTGCCGGATCGCAGCGGGCGTGCGGTTGTCCGCGGCTTTGCTAAGTGGTTAAGATTCAACGAGACCGGCGTTTCCTTCACGGAAACGCCCGCTGAATCCGCAGGACCATCGCAGGAGAATCCGATGAGCATCAGACATCTTGCCGCATCCGCCAGTGCCGACGACATCGCCGCCGCGCTCACCGAGGATGGAGCCGCGATTGTCGACGCTCTCGCGCCGGCGTCCGTGATGGATCGGGCCGCGGAGGAATTGCAGCCCTACATCGCGGCGACAGGTATCGGCCGCGACGACTTCGCGGGACGCCGCACGCGCAGGACCGGTGGATTGATCGCGCGTTCGGAAACCTGCCGCGATCTCGTGATGAATCCGCTCGTGCTGTCCGCGGCCAAGAAGATGCTGGCGCACGCGGCGACTTTTCAAATCCATCTGACCCAGGTCATCACGATCGAGCCGGACGCTCCCGCCCAACCGATTCAT
The DNA here is from genome assembly GCA_963771325.1 of uncultured delta proteobacterium. Lineage (GTDB taxonomy): Bacteria > Desulfobacterota > Binatia > Binatales > Binataceae > JAKAVN01. The sequence goes on from CAVYTJ010000005.1 coordinate 98,732, forward strand.
CGCGACCAGTGGGTATTCGATTTTTTCAAATTCCCGAAGGGCTTCGAGGTTCAGCTCAACACGATCTGGGCGATGACCGACTTCACGGCGCAAAATGGCGCCACTCGCGTCATCCCGAAGAGCCATCTGTTCGACGATGGCTTGAAATTCGAGGAAAAAGACGCCGAACCGGCCGAGATGGCCAAGGGCTCGGCGCTTTTCTATACCGGGAGTATCTATCATGGCGGCGGCGCCAACCGCTCGGACTACGACTCGATGCGGGATCAATCTTACCTACAGCCTCTCGTGGTTGCGGCAGGAGGAAAACCAATACCTCTCCGTGCCGTTCGCCGTCGCGGAGACTTTGCCGGTCGAATTGCTGCGGCTGATGGGCTACTCGTACGGCGGCTATGCGCTTGGATACGTGGACGACGTTCGCGACCCGATTAAGGTAGTGAAACCCGACCTGGTGAAAGGCCGCGCGAGCAACCTTGGGAATGCCCAGGAGCGTTTTCGCGATCAAGCCAAACAGTGGCGTGGCGAAAACAAGAACGTCTGACGATCCGTACTGAACCGTCTGCGGCACAAACCTGATCTCGGACGCGCTTGACACTCGAAGCTCGCCTGTGTCAGCGTCCGAACGAACGTTCGGACGGATGCCATTATGGAACAGCGCAGGCACACCCTGGCTCGAGCGAAAGCGCCTGCTCCCACCGTCAGCACGAGAAGCCGGATCGACAGGGGAGCGGCGCAGCTTTTTGTCCGCAACGGCTACGACGGCACCTCGATGCGGGATCTGGCGCGCAATCTCGGACTGCAGCCTTCCAGTATCTACGGCCACGTGAAAAGCAAGCAGGAACTGCTCTTCCGGGTGATGGAACGGCTGATGGACGAGGTGCTCGCGCGCGCCAAAGAAGCATTGAGTACGAACGGCGCGCCCGAAGAGTTGGTGCGGAGATTGGTGGTCACGAACATTTGCCAGCCCGGGCCATACGAAACCGCGCTTTTGCAATCGGGGCTTAAAAACCTTCAGCCGCGAGACCGTGGCACGATAGCACGCAAGCAAAAGGACTATCGCAACCTCTGGCTCCGGGTTCTGAATGACGGCCGCAAGCGCGGCGTCTTCAAGATCAAGGATCCGAAACTGGCATTTCTGGGAATCGACGGCGCGCTCATTCACATCGAGCGCTGGTTCAATCCCTCAGGCCGCTTGACGCGTCTGGACGTGGCCGAGGTGTTCGTGGACTGGATTCTGAATTCTTTGGGTTTTCAGCAACCGGCGAAGGGCCGCAGCGGAGATAGTAAAAATGCGAAAAGGCCAGGATTACGTAGATAGCCTGAGGCGCCTCAAAAGCCGGGTTTTCGTGCAGGGGCAACTGGCCGACAATCTGGCGGAGGAGCCGCTGTTCCAATCGACCATTTACGCGTGGGGCAAATGGCTATGTGACGCGGCATTTGAACCGAAACTGCGCAGTCTGATGACTGCCAAGTCGGAATTGACCGGCGAAGACGTGCACATCTTCTGGCACATGCCTTCCGACACAGCCGGGCTGCTGCAGAATTTCGACGCCGCGATCAAACTGGCCGAACGCGTGCCGATTACCGGCTACACCAGCATCGCACGCGACGAATTGGCCGGCCTCCTCTCCGTGCTTCCGGAGGTCGATCGAAAATACGAGACCAACTACACCGAGCGTCTGAAGGAATATCTGCGTACTTTTCAGCGCCGCCAGATCGTCGGCTCGGCCGCCATCACCGACGTAAAAGGCGATCGCAATCTCCGCCCGGCGGAACAGCCCGATCCGGATATGTATTTGCGCATCGTCGAGCGGCGAACAGATGGCATCGTTGTGCGCGGCGCGAAAGCCCACACCAGCGGCGGCGTGATCTGCGAGGAGTTGGTCGTGATCGCCCAGCGCGCGATGCGTGAGGACGATCGCGACTACGCGGTCGCATTTGCCATCCCAGTCGACACTCCGGGCATCACGCTCGTTGCTCGCGGGATCAACATGCCGGCCGACCCGCAGCAGGCGCCATTAAGCCACAGCGGCGCAGTCGTCGAATCGCTGACCATCTTCGACGATGTGTTCGTGCCCACGGAACGGATCTTCCTGTGCGGGGAATCTGAATTCTGTGGCGCCATAGCAAATAACTTCGCCACCATCAACCGCCACGGTTACCTTGGAACAGACTACGGCAAGCTCGAGCTTTTCATCGGCGCCGCGGCGCTTATCGCGGAGTACAACGGCGTAGCTGACAAGCCTCACATCCGCGACAAGATTGCGGAAATGATCAAACTCGCCAGCGCTATCTACGCGCTCGGCATCGCCGCCGCGGTTAAAAGCACCGTGATCAATGGCGTCGCTTTCCCAGATGCGGTTATGACCAATGCGGGCAAGCATCTAACGATGGAGGCTCACTACACGTGCGCCCGGCTGCTCAACGAAGTCGCGGGCGGCGCCGCCGTAACGATGCCATCGGTAAGAGACTTGGAGCATCCGGAAGTGGCTCCGTATATAGAAAAGTATTTCAAGGCCGCTCCCGGGGTTTCCGTGGCTGATCGGATAAAGCTGTTTCATTTCATTGGGGACTTGTGCTCCTCGGAGTACGCGGGATGGTGGTACAACGAGATTATTCACGGCTCGGGTTCTCCGGCCGCGGAACGGGTGCAGATGTATCGGGAATTCGATCTCGAATCGACCAAACAACTAGTAAAGGTGTTGATTAGTTAAAGCCCGATCAGTTGAAGATATTTTTCGCAGCGCGCGCGCTCATGCGCGAGAGAGAGACTACACTTCGTATTTTTTGCTTGCTGCGAGGACCTCGGGCGCCCCGAGGAGGTCGGTTAACTCGGGCAAAAGCTCGAAGCCGGCGCCGCCGGAGATCGCGCCCGTGCGCGCAAGTTCGCTCATCGCGTCGCGAGTGCGCTGGTAAACGGCGAAAAGCGTGGCAATATGGATCATCAGCTTGAAACCATAGCGCGCGATTTCCACGGGATGCAGCAATTGTCCGTTATACAGAAGCGGCAGTCCGGAGAGCAGCCGCGCGCAGTTCTTGAGGTCCTCCAGCGTCTTGATCCCGTCGACGAAGATGAGATCGGCGCCGGCGGCGCGGTAAGCGCGCGCGCGCCGCGTCACTTCCTCCCAACCCAGCGGGGCCAGCGCGTCGGTGCGCGCGATGATCACTAAATCCGGATCGCGCCGGGCGTCGAGGGCCGCGCGCAGCTTCGCCTCCATGTTCTCGAGCGGGATAACCTGCTTGCCCTCGAGGAAGCCGCAACGCTTGGGCCACACCTGGTCCTCGATATGGAGCGCCGCCGCGCCGGCGTCCTCGTATTCACGCACGGTGCGCTGGACATTGATCGCTTCGCCATAGCCGGTGTCGGCGTCGCAGATGAGCGGGATGTCCACCGAACGCGCCAGCGCGCGGACGTTCTCCACCATCTCGCCCATCGTGACCAGGCCGAGGTCGGGAAAGCCGCGAGCGGCGGCGGTTCCAAAGCCGGTCATATAGATCGCCTTGAATCCCTCGCGCTGGGCGAGTCTTGCCTGCAAACAATCGTAAACGAACGGCGCGATCACCATGTCCGGCCCGTTCAAGAGCTTGCGCAAGCGCGAGCGTGTGTCAGGCATCTGTGCTTTCTCCCTGGACTCAGCGGTCCGCGTGGCGCTGTCGTCTACCCGCACGGAAAAACCGCGCTGAATTCTACCATCCGGAGCTTCTTTGTATGCAATGCGCGGTCCCTTTGCCACCTCGGATGGCCGAAGGCTTCGACCAAGTCACCGCCTCCGCGAGTGGAGTTTGCAAGCCGCCCAATGCTCGGTGTATTTAGTATTTTCATCCGCCTGTGATTCATGCTTCGAGGTCTTCCGACCGATCGAGCCGGAGAAGGAAGCCGTTATGAGTGGTGCCAACAAACAGATTCTTTGCGGGTTTGGGATCGACGTCGACGCGGTTGCGGGCTGGCTCGGCTCTTACGGCGGCCAGGATTCCCCGTTCGACATTTCGCGCGGCCTTTTTGCAGGCGAGGTGGGCACTCCACGGCTGCTCCGGCTATATGACCGCTACAAAATCAAAACCTCCTGGTTCATCCCGGGCCATTCGATCGAAACCTTCCCCGAGCAGATGCGCGAGGTCGCGCAGGCCGGTCACGAGATCGGCGCACATGGCTATTCGCATGAAAACCCGGTGTCGATGACCCCGCGCCAGGAAGAGGACGTGCTGGCGCGATCGGTCGAGCTGGTCCATAACCTTGCCGGCCGCAATCCCCGCGGCTTTGTCGCGCCGTGGTGGGAGATGTCGTCCGTCACCGCCGAGTTGCTGCTCAAGTACGGATTTCGCTACGACCACAGCCAGGGTCACAACGATTTTCAGCCGTACTATGCCCGGATCGGCGAAAGCTGGACCAAGGTCGATTACTCCAAGACCGCGGCGCAGTGGATGAAGCCGCTGAAGCGGGGAAAGGCGGTCGACCTGGTGGAGATTTCGGCCAACTGGTATCTCGACGATCTTCCGCCGATGATGTTTATCAAGGCTTCGCCCAATAGCCACGGCTTCGTGAACCCGCGCGACATCGAGCAGTTGTGGCGCGATCAGTTCGACTGGGTATACCGCGAATACGAATGGGCGATATTTCCGCTGACCATTCATCCGGACGTATCGGGCCGCCCGCAGGTGCTCCTGATGCTCGAGCGGCTCATCGAATACATCAATGGACATTCGGGCGCGCGCTGGTGCACGATGGAGGAGATGGCGGAAGAGTTCCGCCGGCGCAATCCGTTCAAGGGCTGATCCGAATCGCCTCGCGCAAGCGCGCAATGGAGGCTGCGATGAGCTCAGGAAAATTCCCGGCCGAATACTACAAGGACATGGTGGTGAATAGGTACTTCGGCAAGGTCGATCGCAAAGACCTGGGCGGGGTCCTGCGCACCTTTACTCCGAGCGCGGTCCTCACTATACAGTCCGCCTTCACCACGCATGAGGGCCGCGACACCGGGATCAGGAAAGTGTTCGAGGATCTGTTCGAGAGCTACAAGATCATCGTACACAAGGATTTCACCCACGTGGTGGACGTCGAGAGCAACGCCTGCTCGGCGCAGTTCAACGTCGAGCTGACCGATCCGGCCGGCAAGCTTACCAGGCTTAGCAATTGCAACTTTTTCTACCTGGACGACGCCGGCAAGTTCAAACGCGTGTTCGTTTACAGGAGCGAGCCGCACGTGCCGGTCTGAGCCTCCGCAATTCGCACTTCGGAGAGCGCGTCAGCCGTTTGTCATCGCCCATGACTTGGCCTCCCGGCGACCGTCGAAGCGTGCGACCGCAAAGTGCGATCTTCATCGGCCGCGCGGCTTCATCACCTGCGCGACCGCCTGCCCGAAACCTTTTTTGCCCACGATCTCGCCGTTCTCCATCGCCAACTGGCCGCGCAGGAAGGTCATCACCGGAATGCCTCTGACCTTGCGGCCTTCCCATAACGAATAGTCAGTGCGCCCGCGGTAGCGATGCTGGCCGAGCGTGACTTCAGCCTCCGGATCGACCACCACCAGGTCGGCGTCCGAGCCCACCGCGATGACGCCCTTCTTGGGATAGATGCCGTACATCCGGGCCGCATTCTCCGAGAGCGCGCGGGCGACCGTGACGAGATCGATTCCGCGCCGATTCACCGCCTCGTCGAAGATCAGCGCAAGCGTGTCGGCGACCTGATTGTTGACGCCGACGCGGCAGTCCCAGAAATCGCCGCGCTCCTTGAAGCTCGCGGTGTAGGTGAGGCTGTCGGTTCCGATTACCGAGAGCGTGCCGTCCTTGATTCCGCGCCACAGCCGATCGCGATCCTTCTGAAAGCGGATCGGCGGCTGGATTTTTCCTTTGCCACCGGCGTTGATCGCGTCCATCTCGGGCGCGGTGGTCGAGAGAAAATAAGCGATCGTCTCGCCCACGATTGGCAGGCCCTGGGCCTTGAGCGAAGCGATAGTATCGACGCTCTGCGCAGCCGAGATATGCACTGGATAAAGCGGGCATCCGAGCTGATTGGCGATCAGTCCGTAAGTGTATATCTGTACGCTCTCCGCCCACTCCGGACTGCTCTCAGCCCACGCCGTGAGGTGATCGCGCCGCCCCAGGCGCCTGAGCTCGTCGATCAGAATCCCGCGCACGAACGGATCCTCGGCGTGGATCATCGGAAACACCGGCCGTCCGGCGGTGTTGATGGAGCGGCAGGCCTCGTAGAAAAAGGCTGGGCTGATGCCCTCTTTGCTCATGCCGAATCCCTCGGCCTGTGCGCCCGCGTAGCCGGTGAAAAACTTGTAGGAGACGCCGCCCTGGCTTGCGACCTCGGGAATCTGCTTGACCTGGTCGAGCGTATTGACCACGCAGGTGACCTTGAAGTCACACCAACTGCGAGATTCGCCGCATCTAATCGCGCGCGAGTAGAGTTCCGGCAGCGGCTCGCGGCCGATCAGCGTCGTGGTTGCAATCGTGGTGACGCCGCCGACCAGGCATTCGCGAGTATCGAACTCGAAATCCGTGGCCATCGCGTCGTCGCTGAATGTGTCGCCGCTGAGGCCCAGGTGCACGTGCGGATCGAACAGCCCCGGCATCACGATCTTGCCGTTAAGGTCGATTTCGCGCCGCGCGCTGCCGAGCGTCTCCTCGGTTCCGACGCCTACGATCCGCTCGCCGGCAATCGCCAGGCCGCCCCTGATCGCGCCGCTCGGAGTGACTACGAGGCCATTTTTGAGAAGCAGGTCATTAGTCATATCAAAGCTCCGTGGGCAATGAACCTTTCAAGAGCATCGCGCGCCCGGCGCCGGCGGGCAACAGCGGGCTCGTGCCACCGTCGCCACAGCGCATGGCGCGAGATTCGCCCAGCGAGCTGGCGATGGATCGATTCGAGAGCGCCCGCGTGAGGGGGAACTGCTCAGCCTTCGATTTTCTGGATTCAAGCAAAGCTGTATACAATTTACAAATGGCGCTCAGGCGGCTTCGGCGGAATTCCCGGGCGCCCGGTGGGCGATGGTCCAAAGGCTCGCCGAAGTTCGAAGGTTTACGGGCCGGTATGGATGCTGCGATGGAGGTCGTCAGAAGATCTCGAAGTATTCGCGCTGCTCCCACTCCGTGACCTCGAGTTCGAAGCGCGCGACCTCGGCTTCCTTGATCAGCGAATAGTAATCGATGAACGTGCTGCCGAGTCCGGCGCTGAGGCACGCGTCTTTGCGCAGCGCCGCGATCGCTTCGGTGAGCGAGTGCGGCAGCATCGGCGCCGCCGCTTCATACGGCGCGTCCGTCGGCGGACCCGGATCGAGTTGGCGTTCGATCCCGTCGAGGCCCGAGAGCACCTGCGACGCCATATAAAGGTACGGATTCGCGGCCGGCTCACCGACCCGGTTCTCAAGCCGCGTCGCGGAATCTCCCGGCCCTCCAAGCACGCGGACCATCACGTTGCGATGGTCGTGTCCCCAGACCGCGCGGTCGGGCGCGAGCGCATGCCTGCCAAAACGCCGATAGCCATTGATGGTCGGCGTCGCAAGTGCGGCCGAGCCCGGCGCGTGCTCGAGCAGCCCGGCAAGGTAATGCTGCCCCACCGGCGACAACACTCCGCTGCCGGCGGCCGGGACGAGCGCGTTGGCGCCGGTGCGTTTGTCGCGCAAGGATTGATGCATATGCCAGCCGCTGGAGAACACGTTCGGAATTCGCGGCCGGCACATGAAGCTCGCAAGATAGCCGTGACGGCGGCAGACCTGCTTCATCGCGCTGCGCGCCAGCATCATCATGTCGGCTGGCTCGAGCCCTTGGCGCGGCTGGAACGTGAACTCGCACTGGCTCGGACCGTATTCGACCTCGAGCGTGCGCAATGGCAGGCCAAGCCCGACGATATTGCGGCGCAGAATTTCAAGGACGGGATCGAGCTGGTCGTAACGCAACTCCGTCAGATGCTGATAGCCCTGCGTGAGGAGACTGACCTCGGGCGGCGGCCCGGGCTGGCCGGCATCGTCGAGCGCAAGCCGCGGGTTTTCGAGTTTGAAGATATGAAATTCCACTTCAAGCCCCGCCACGTAATCGAAGCCTGCTTCGCCCAGCCGCTCCAGCGCGCGCCGGTACAGATAGCGCGTCGAGATCGGAACCGGCTGGCCGCTGGTGAAATATAGATCGCACAGCAGCCATCCCGTGCCGATAGCCCACGGCAGGATATGGAACGTGGCCGGGTCGGGAACGATGACTACGTCGGCGGCCGCTTCCATGTCGCGTTGGGTGAAGCCGGCGCCGCTCAGCGACAAAACGGAAGGCACAGTGCGATGCGCGGTGTCCTTCGCCAGCAGTGTCATCGGGAAGGTGCTGCCCTCGCGCATCATTCGCGGCAGTTCGCCGGCGACCACCGTCTTGCCGCGCAGCACCCCATGCTGATCGGCGAAGGAGAGCCGCACGACGTCGAGCTTGTGCGACTCGACGAGCTTCTCGACTTCGTTCGCCGCTTTCGCCCGCTCGTCGGTCCACAGACCGTGGCGTTCGACGAAACTCATCGCGCTCCGCATCTTCGCATGCGCCATTCCCTATTCAACGTATCGCAAGGCCCGGCGCGTCATTCGACAAGGTGTATCGCCGCCCACGCCGAGCCCTTTCGGCGCCTCGCGTCGAATTCCCGCCAATACGCTTCGAGCGCGCGGCTCTCAGTGATCCCGTCGAGCGTGACCGGACCACGGATGCGCTCCGCGGCGGCCTCATCCAGGACCATCAACGGCCGCTTGCCTTTGGCGGCCTGTTCGATTGCGTCGATGAGAATCCGCCGATAGGCCGCGATCGCTTTGTCCGACGCGCCGAGATGCTCCTGCGTGCGGTCCTGGACTGGCCCTTGTGACTCGACCGCCCACTGGTCGTGCACGTTTATATCGTCGCCCATGCCGGTGTAGGTCTTGTGCAACTGCTCGGCCGCATTGAATCCATAGTCGTTCGCGGCATTGAGCCGTGGCTTGTAGTCCGGGAGCGTGTAGAGCTCAAGCCGATGACGGCGCATCGTTTCCTTGTCCACCGGGCCGCCGAAGCTGGTAAAGATCGCGTACCAGTAGCAGCTCACGTCGTCGATCGGCACCTGCCACTGCGTAACTGTCATCTCGGGGCTCAATGGAATGACGAATGCGTTGGGAAATAGCAAATTCGTTACGCGGATGTGAGTTCGCGAATGGTCGAGCGCACGCAGCGTTATGATCCGAAAACCATAGTCTGTGTATTCAGTATCGATTTGCGGGCTCGGATGTTCTCGCATGATTTTCGTCATCGGCAACGTCGAGTCCGCCGACGTACTGCGAAACTGTATTCCATAGTTTCCCGCCGGATCGTGGTCCTCGAAAAAACGATGCAGAAACGAAGCGTGGGCGGGATCGATGCCAACTTCGAGCGTCTGGAGCCAGTTGCACGCGACATGTCCCTTGAACGCGAAAGTGTGGGAGTCGGGCGCGATGAAACAGTCAAAGTGCGCAAACGCGGGCGGCTCGCCGGGTCCCAGATAGGCGAACAGGATGCCGTTGCGTTCGCGAACCGGGTAAGCCTTGTGCCGAATCTTGGTGTAAAGCTTGCTCCCTTCCGGCTCGGCCGGCGTCTCGAGACATTTCCCGCCGACGTCAAACAACCATCCGTGGAACGCGCAGCGTAGCCCTCCGTTTTCGAGCCGTCCGAAGGCCAGGTCCGCGCCGCGATGCGGACAGGCGCGGTCGACCAATCCGTAGCGGCCTTGCTCGTCGCGAAACAGCACCAGGTGCTGACCAAGGAGCTGGATCGCCTTGACCGGCCGCTCCGCCGGCAGTTCTTCAAGCAGCGCGGCCGGCTGCCAGTAAAGCCGCATCAGCCTTCCAGCCGGCGTCTCTGGCCCGGTGCGCGTGATCAGCTCGTTGCGCTGTGCGCTCATCATGATGAAATGCTCCGGCGGGACTGCGCGATCGCAGTTCCCTCCTCCGCTCGGCCAACTAACGCCGAGCTTATCAAGCCCGATGTGGGGCTTACAAACCTTGCTAGCGGGTAGCCAGCGGCCGCTTCAGAGCTTCGGGATCACGTCGCTAGCCAGCAGTTCCAGATGCTCCATCTCATCGAAAACCGGATTCAACATTAGATGTCGCGCGCCGGCGCGAACGATCTCTCCGAGCTTGTCTATACATTCCGCGCGACTGCCCCAGATGGAAACGCGAGGAGCCATATCTGCATTCTTGTAGCGCATGCCAAACCAATCACGCAGCCTGCGCTCCGCTCGCGCAGGATCGTTATCAACGGCGATATAGACCCGCTTGGAGATCGGGAATTCTTTCGGGTCGCGCTTCGCTTCGTCCAGGAAGCGCCGTAACAGCTCGACGTGCTTGACGAAGTCGGCCGAGGACGACGACCCGGCGCCCATCCAGCCGTCGCCAAGGCGTGCCGCGCGCTTCAGCGCCACAGCCTCGCGAGCGCCAAACCATAGCGGAGGATGAGGCTTGTGCGCCGGCTTCGGCTCCATCGCTACGTCCTCAAACCGCCAGTATTCACCGCTCATCGTCGCCCGGGGCTGCGTCCACAGCGCCTTCATGACCTCAAGTCCTTCAACGAACCGCCGTCCACGGTGTTCGCTGGAGACGCCGAAAACCGCTTCAGGCACGTGCGGACCGCCGACCCCGACGCCGACGATTAGCCGTCCGTTACTCAGTTGATCCAGCGAGGCCAGGCTTTTGGCTAGTTGAACGGGATTGCGGATCACGGTTATCAGCACCGATGTGCCCAAGTGAGGTTTCGTCGTAAGTGCGGCCGCGTATGTGAGTAGTGTGACCGGTTCAAGGATCGGAGCGTCGCCGACAATCTGTTCCTGCACCCACAAGCCCTCGTAGCCGAGCGCTTCCGCTCGCGGAATAAACTGGCGGATGAGGCTCGCATCGATCGATGGGTCCGCGAAGTCTTGTGGGATTGCGATGCCGCAAGGGGTATTGCCTGTTGCCATATCACACCTTCCTTTAGTTCATCGTACGAAGTAGCCGGGCAGGAGATTGGGGAACATGCGGCGCGGTACTTCTTCGACCGCACCCTGCGTCAACCTCCCGAGCTGGAACGGTCCATATGCGGTACGGATCAGCCGAGTCACCTGCAACCCGATTTGTTCGAGCAGCTTTTTGATTTCGCGATTTTTCCCTTCGCGAAGCGTCATGGTTAGCCAACAGTTACCGCCCTGGCGGCTGTCGAGCGAAGTTTGGACCGGGCGATAGCGGATGCCATCGACGGTGACGCCTTTGGCCAGTTTGCCGATCGCCGTTTCATCCGCATTGCCATGGGCCCGGATTCGGTATGTGCGGGAAATTTCCTGCACCGGATGTTCGAGATAGCGCGCCAGTTCGCCATCATTGGTCAGGAGCAAAAGCCCCTCGGTGTTGATATCGAGGCGTCCGACTGAAATCAAACGCGGCAGCGTTTTGGGCAAGGCGGCGAAGACCGTAGGACGCCCCTGAGGATCGCGCGCCGTCGTCACCAGTCCCACGGGTTTGTGATAGCGCCAGATTTTCGATTGCTGACGGCCCGCTATCGCTTTGCCATCGACCGCGAGCGCGTCGTCCGTATCGACCAGCGTCGCCGGATGGGTCACGACGACGCCATTCAGGGCGATCCGGCCTGCTTCGATGAGACGTTCGGATTCGCGGCGCGAGGCAACCCCGGCGCGGGACAGAAACTTGGCGATTCTTTCCTTGCCCAAACGATCCTTCGCTTTATACGACCTCTCCGTGGTGGCGATCACACGTAATCGGTTGGATCGCGCACGCCGGCCTTTTCAAAACCGACCTGACGCTCTCTGCACTTGTTGCATTGACCGCAATGTCTTAGACCACGCGGAGCCATGCAGGTCAGGGTGGATTCAAGCGGCAGATGTTTGAACTTCCGTACGATCTCCCACTTACGCAGATCCCGGAATGCCGCCTTCACCTCGATGGGATGATTCAACCCGCTGCCTAGTGCGGAGGCGAAGTCGCTGAAGAACTTTGGCGTAGCGTCGGGAAAAGGATTTCCCGCGAGCGAGCCGATCGCGATTCGCGATACGTCGTGCGTGCTGCACCAGACCGCGGCGAGACCGATTAGCAGAATGTTCCTGCCGGGCAGATAAACGGAGCTGTCAGACTCCTCCGCTCCCGGCACCGAGTCGCCGGAGACGCTCCAGTGGCCGCCGTACATCGTCGCGATCGGCGCCGACAAGGTGGTGACCGGCTTAATCCGCGGAGAATTCAAGACGCGCAAAAACACCTCGAGCGCTTCACGTTCCATCTCCTCCCACGCAAGTCCGCATCGCACATAGATGGGATAGACCTCGGCGGTTTTAGCCTCTTCCACAAGCAACACGGAGCTATCCAGGCCGCCGCTCGACAAGACCGCAATTCTGTCCAAGCTGTTTCTCCCCATCGATGACTCGATCTAATATAGCGCGGATCCATCGCAATTCGAGGGACCGCAATGGCAACGGAACAAAGCGCCTGGTACGTGAACTTCTTTGGCGAAGACTACCTTAACATCTATCGTCATACGCTTACCGCGGAGCGGACCGAAAAGGAGGTCGCTTTCGCAGAACGGAAACTCGCCCTGGATGCCGGCGCGCGCGTGCTCGACCTCTGTTGTGGCCACGGCCGCCATAGCGTGCTCCTGGCAAAGCGCGGCTACCGGGTAACCGGCCTTGATTTGAGCCAGTCTTATCTCGACCTCGCGCGGCGCGCCGCCTCCGACTCCAAGGTCGAACTCGACACTGTGTCGGCCGACATGCGCGAGATTCCGTTCAATGACTACTTCGACGCCGCGATCAACATGTATTCTTCGTTCGGTTACCTCGAGTCGGAGACCGAAGATCTCAAGGTCCTGGAGTCGATCTCACGATCGCTCAAGCGCGGAGGGCGGCTGTTGCTGGACATGTTGAATCGCGAATGGGCCGTCGCAAATTATATCCAAAACGACTGGCACGCCGAGGCTGACGGCACTTTATATGTAGAGCATCGAGCGCTCGATCTCCCGTCGAGCCGCATGCGGGTGCGCTTTGTCATCGTGGCTCCAAATGGAGGCCGGCACGATTCGATCGGCCACGATATCCGTCTTTACACTCTCACCGAAATGACCCGGCTTCTTGAGCGTGTTGGATTCGACAGCATTGAGGCGTTCGGGGGCTTCGACGGCGAGTCATACGGAATCGAAACGCGCCGAATGATACTCTGTGCCCGTAAAGGCGTATAGCCGGTTCCAGCCCAAATGACAGGTAAGGACGCAAGTGCGTTTGCAGTAAAAGCAAGCTGGACCGCGATGCTCATAGTGTTAGGCTCAATTGGTCTGGGAGCTTGCACCTCGCCGCGCAAGAGTCCGGCCGATTCTTCCAAGTTTCGTGTCGCCCTGCTGACCCCCGGACCGGTCAGCGACGCCGGCTGGAACGCCGCGGCCTTCGATGGATTGCAGCTGATAAAGGATAAGCTCGGCGCGGAAACCGCGCTGGTGCAGACCAGATCGCCCGCCGATTTTGAAGACGGATTTCGCGACTTTGCCTCGCGGGGATTCAACCTGATTTTCGCGCATGGTTACGAGTACACAGATTCCGCGATTAGTGTGGCGCGAGATTTTCCCAAAGTTTATTTTGTAGTCAGTTCGGGAAGTCAATCGTCGCGCAATGTAGCCTCCTTGACGTTTAAGTTCGATCAGGCGGCGTACGCTGAAGGCGTGCTCGCTGGCGGCGTCACAAAGACCGGCGTCGTGGGAGCGATAGGAGGTATCGAGCTACCCTCGATCCGGCAGACCTTTGAGGGTTTCAAGCGCGGCTTCCTATCGGTGCGGCCGAAGGGTCGGATGCTGGTCAGCTATATCGGAAAGTTCGATGACGTGGGGGCCGCAAAGGAGGCGGCTTTGGCGCAGATCAGCCAGGGCGCGGACCTTATCGTGCACGATGCTGACGCGGCTGGATTGGGCGTCTTTCAGGCCGCCGCGCAGGCGCACATCCTGGCGTTCGGTGCGATCCGGGATCAGAACGACGTGGTGCCTGGCGTGGTCCTTGCGAGTGCAGTCACGTCAACCGCACAGGCGTTTCTCAGAATTGCGACGGAGGTCAAAAATAATCAGTTCCATCCGGCGATGATCGAGTTCGGGATGGAGGACGGTATGGTAAAGGTGGTGCTCAATCCGAAGCTTGAGTCGCGCATCCCGGAAGCGGCGATGACGCAATTTCTCGCCGCAGAAAGGGAATTCGATCATGGAAAGAATTGATCAAAAGATCAGGCGTTTGCAGGCGCTCGTTCCCGACGGCTCGCCAGGTCAGCAGCTTCGGCGTGAGCAAGCTTAACCTGAGTTGGAAGAGGGCGCTTCCGTATTTCGGAACGCTGCTTATCTTTGGACTGATTTTCTGGCGCATCCCGATTGCCAAGGTCGGTGCGGCGCTCGAGCAGGCGCCGGTACTGAAATTTTTTGGCGTATTTCTTCCATTCTGCGCGTTCTACTGGCTCATCGACTCTCTTTGTCTGACCTGGGTCGTTTGCCGTTTCAACGCGGCCTTGCGATTGCGCGACATCATGCCGATTCGTGCGAGCATGTATTTGCTCGCGCTGATAAACAGCAATCTTGGGCAGGGCGGCGTCGCCTGGTATCTGCATCGAAAGACGGGAGTCCCGTTTCTGGAGATGTTGAGCTCGATCCTGTTCATCGCCCTGATGGAGATATATCAACTCTTTTTCTTCTCGACCCTGGGCGTGATCTTCTATCATCCAAACGCGCCCGCTCAGATGGAGATCGTTCGCGTTCTCCGAATTGCCTATGTCGTCGCATGGCTTCTGCTGGCCGCGGTGATTGCCTTCTTCGCCCAGGCGCGGCGCAACAGCCGCATCCGCGCGCGGATTGCCGGCAGCAGACTTGGTGCGATCGCTGGAACGTTTCTGGCGGCCCATCCGTGGGACTACGCGATCGTGCTCGGAATCAAGGCGCCCGGCTTTATGCTGTCGGTGCTGGCGCAATATTGGGCGCTTGCCTTGTTTGGCATCGCGATTCCGTTCGTTAAGCTGATGCTGTTTCTGCCATTGGTATTTCTAGCGGCGGCGCTGCCGATCTCAGTTGCCCATCTGGGCACCAGCCAGGCGGCATGGCTGTTGTTCTTTTCCGGTAGCGCGCCTGACGCGAAGATTCTTGCTTACAGCCTCGCCGCACATTTCACTTTCATGTTCTGCAATGGATTGATTGGACTATTCTATCTGCCGCGCGCTAGCCGTGAATTGACCGCGCTCGATGCGACCGTGCCCGGCGATAAATAGTGACGTACCCAAGCATTCGTTCAAAGATTGCGGCGACATAGAAAATCGCTAACAGCGGCGAGGCCTCACGAGCCACGATGCCGGGCCATCGCGCGCCGGATGCGAACGCCAACAGAATAACCAGCGCGAAATTGACGATACCTCCCAAATGTCCGAGCCGACTCTTCACCGGAGTGGAAGACCCGCTAATAACTATGGAGTCGATTGCATACTGAGCAAACGAGACGCCGATCAGCACGGGAATATAGGCGGGAATAGCTCCGGCCTGGGCTTCACAGGCGAGAGCGGTCAGAACGAAAGCGATGTCGGCCACACTGTCGAGCCATCGTCCAAACTGACCGGCGGAGCGCGTCTGACGGGCGACGCGGCCGTCGGCGAAATCGGAAAGCGCAGCGGCGAGCGCAATCGGGCCGAGCACTTCGGGACCCTTATAGCCGTGGACGAACGCAGCCAGCCACATTGCGGCCAGCACGAAGCGCGACGCACTTAGCAAATTCGCCGCGCGGCGCGCGGACAGGAACGCCATGACGGCCGGTTTATTTGTGCGCGCCGTCGATACTCGGAGCGGGCGTGCCGGGTTGCGAAGTAAAGCTCTGAGGCAGGTCGCGAACCGGGGTGATTACGATGGAGAGAATTCCGCCCTTGTCGAACATTTCCTGGTTCGGTCTATGGAACCCGAAGCGCGCCATCAGGTATTTCTTCGGATAGTCTTCGATGATCTGGCGCTCGACCGCCGGGTCGCTGCTGATTTCCGCCCTACCGATAAACGCCGGGCCGTGCTTCCTGCCTATCCAGACGATCACGGGGCTGCCGCGGCGAATGCGCTTTGCCTTCCATGTTGTGGGCTGGGTCTGGATAAACACGAGATGGTTTGGCGACACGGTGAACCAGACCGGCGCCGCCGTGCTCTGATTACCGTCCTTGCGGACCGTGGCTATATAGAGAATGCCGGCGGTGGAAAGTGCGTCGAGGTCGCGCTGGGAGACCTGAGCGCCCGCTCGCTTGCCGTCCGATCCCGACTGCGCGAAGGCCGTCTTCGCAATGCCGGGCGCCATCGCGAGACCGCCGAGTGCGACCGCGCCCCATGCGATTAGCTTGCCGCCGTGTGAGCGCGTGAGAGATAGCTCCCGCCGTGTTGCGGCTGTAGCCAATGGAGGTTCGATTCACGTTTATTCCTTGGACAGCGTCGGCGGGTCTCGGTACAGGCGCTCTAGTTTCCCTACTAGGCTAGGATCGTCCATCGAGACGCATCGAGCGGCTTTCACCTGTTCGACATCGGCGGGCTGTCCTTGCTTGAGCGCAAGCGAATTCAGAGTGGTTCGAAGCCTCTCGCATTTGTCCTGCGAGCCGGCGCCTTCCTCGACCTTCCATTTCGATACGGGGGCCATGGCGTCGTAGTGACCATCGGATCGCTTCGGCGGAGTGATCAGGAACCAACCTGTTTCCGCGCTGGGGCTCGTACCTGGAGAAATCGTGACGGACGAAAGGAGTTTGATCGCATGTTGCTTTTCAGGAGGAGGCAAGTTGTCGGTCGGGCTCATCGGCGCATAAGTCGCCTCGAGCTCCCACGGCCCGATGAAGGCGATTCGCTGCAGGAGATAGCGCTCGCCGGTCTGGCCGGCGCATCCAAAACCTCGCAGCTCGAAAATCAGCTCTCCGGCGCTCTTGCTAAGCGGCTTGGCGCTGATCTTCTGGCACTGCTGCTTCGCGGTCTGAAGAATGCCATCCAGGATCGCCTGAGGCGAATCGAAGGTGGGCTTGGGCCTTTGGGCGAGCACCAAACGCACTTTCGCAGTTGCGGGCGCCTGACCCTTGGGCACAAAAACTTTGACTGTCCCGCGATCGGCGTGCTGCTCGCGAACGACCTGCCAGTCCTCCCACCCTATCCCTTGCGGCACGCTCAATTGATCATTGGGCGCCGTTGCCGCGTTACCAGCCGGCGCAGCCGCGCTCGTTGCGGGCCGGATAGGTATCAAGAGACAGGCCAAAAAGGCGAGTCTGAGCAGGAGTTTGACCGCGACCCCTGCCCATCCGCGAAGTTGGAAGCGGACGCGGAAAGCATCTGTGAGAAATGCGCTAATTGCTCATTCACGTTCACCCGCGTGAAATACGTCTGTTCCTCCAGATGCGGATGATAGGTGATCGAGCAATCCTTTCCCATACGACCTTCGGCTTCCCGCAGGGCCGCGTCGATCGTGGGGAACGGCTCGAAGCCCATACGGCGCGCCACGTCTTCATTCTCCTTCGGCACACCGGCGGCGAACACTGCGCTCAGATGATTCAGTGCGTACATTCCTTGCCCATACAGAATGCACGGATGCGCGCCGTGAAATGCGAACCCAGTGCGGTACTTGTGCACGAACTCCGGCCGATGGGCATATTCCTCGGAATACGTATCCCATACTTCCACCGGGTCCTTCATTGCCGGAAGGACTTCATTATATAGGGACTGGTACGAGGGATGGTTGAGCAGGCTGAACTTCAGCTCGAAGGGATTGGCAACGATAAATATTCCGCCCTTCCGCACCAGCGGGTTCTCATGATACGCGTTGAACAATCCCGAGAGCGCCTTGTTGCGGCAATGGATAGGGTTGAAAACCGACAGGCGCGAGTAACTGTCACCGTCGGCCATTCCGATCAACAAGACGTCGGTCTGTCCCTTCACATCGGTCACCAGCTCGGACAGAAGCATATCGAGGTGCATCTCGCGCACCGGGGTGATCAGCCCGGCGTCGATCGCGGCGAATTTCTGCGGCTTGCCGGTGGTCAGGATCCCCTCGATCTTCATGATTGGCGGATGCCCCCGCCGCGCCAATTCGGCATCGACCAGCTCTCCCATCTCGTTCAACAACTTATGGAACGAACTGTTCTTCGGGTCCTGCACCGAGTGACCCGAGGCGAAAGGCCAGGGGCGGTGATGATAGCGAATCGATTCCCAATTGCTCATGCCCACCAGAATCGATTTCCAGCCGCCCTGAAAGAACCCTTGCGGCGTGGACATGAAGATGAACAAATCAGACTCGACGACCGCTCGATGGACCATCACCTCCATGCCCCGTTTGGTTATGCCCAGATTGACGAACTGACTAATGTCGGTCGCATCGATACACGACAGCCGTCCGCCCAAAGTGTAGGGCAGCCTGGGCCCGAGGATGTGAGTCATTTCCTTGCGCGTCCACATGCGGTGCAAGGCGTTAGCCACTCTGATCTGAATATCTTCGGGCCGCACACCGCATTGTTCTAGCAATTCCAACAGGATCGGCAGGCCGAGAATACGCAAATCCTGATCTTCCGGGTGATAGTGAACGGCCCGCCCGTCCTGAATTCCGATCGTGACCTTCGCGCCTCTCTTGACCAGTTTCTGCAGCGCCGGCATGCCCACCGGATCGGCAAGAGCCTGGCGGAACTTTGCCGCCGCGTCGGGCAGTGGCGTTGCCGACGGCGGCGGACCGGGTGCGATGCGCGTGCGCTCCAGCGGCAAGCGGGCGGGAACCTTGGTGGTGCCACAGTTCACGGTGAAGTCCTGGGTCTGCGCCATGGTAATGCCCTCCGTGCCCCTATTTATTCGACGTCGTCAGGTAGCTCAGATCGAGAACCTCCGACGCCATCGTTTGTTCTCTCTTCACAGTTCGTAGAAGCCGTGTCGTGCGCGGCAGCGGGCGCGCGCCTTTTCCGTTGACGCGCGTACGGTTGCATAGAGCGCCGCGAAATTTCAAGGATTCGCGGTCATCCCCAATCTCCGGCGCATGCTCGCTTTTTCTGCCGCTCTAAGCGATGCCGGCAGTCGCAACATCCTTGATGAGCGCCCAAAACTCGTGCGCGCCGCGCTGAGGGAAGCCGCAGCAAGCGACGGTAACGACAGTAATAGGTCATATACGGCAAGCATAAGAAACCGTTGGAGACTCAATCGTGTGTCTGATGATCTATCGCAGGCTGAACGCCGGGCTGCCCCCCATTCGCATGAGCCGGCGCAGCCAAAGTCGCGGACAACAAAGAGCGCTATCCGAAAAAAGAAGAGTCGGCAGGCAGGGTGGCGGCGTCCGCTGGTACGATCGCCAGTGGCTATGCCTCGGCAGTAAAGTACTTTGGCGCTGAGCCAAGTTCGCCCGCTGTGCTCGAAGCCGACAACTTTGATGAGAGCGGACTGCTATATCTGATGGCGCGCTGGCAAGGACTGCGCGCCCGAGTCCTCAAGGCGATTTTGGGAACCTATGGGCGGCATTATTCGTGCTTGGAGTAAGCATGGAGCATCGCATGGAGTAGGCGACAAGTAATTGGTATGAGCATCAGTTCGATATATCTGTTTGCGGGCATTGTCCTGGTTGCGCTCATCTTTTGGGACGCGTTCGAGGTGATGCTTCTGCCGTTGCCGATCAGACGCAATCTGCGGCTGGTGATGCTGTTCGTTCGATGCACGTGGAAATCGTGGAGTTTTCTCGCGCAGCGGCTCGGGCCGGGCGATCGTCGCGAGAGGTTGCTTGGTGTCTACGGGCCTTTATCCCTGGTTCTACTTATTTGCTTGTGGGTCGGCGGGCTGATCCTGGGCTTTGGCCTCATACACCTGGCACTGCGGCCCGATTCCTTTCTTCAAGCCCTGTATTTCAGCGGCATCACGTTCTTTACCGTGGGCTATGGAGACCTGGTGCCACGCTCGATCGCGATGAAAGCTGTCGCGGTCGTCGAAGCCGGCTCGGGACTAGGGTTCCTGGCGTTGGTGATTGGCTATCTCCCGGTCCTATACCAGCTATTCGCGCGGCGCGAAGCGCACGTCATGTTGCTCGACGAGCGCGCCGGATCGCCTCCCACGGCCACCGAACTATTTAAGCGGCATGCGGATGGCCGCAGCCTCGACGCGTTGGACCAGCTGTTGCGGGAATGGGAGGTGTGGGCCTCGGAATTACTCGAGAGCCATATGTCTTATCCCATGCTGGGCTTCTACCGCTCACAGTATTCGAATCAATCGTGGCTCGCCGCAATGGCGTCAATAACCGACGCTTGTTCGCTAATAATGGTGGGAATCGAAGGAATACGGACGAATACGGACCTTTCAAGCGCGGATGACCTTTTCAGTGGCGCGCCTCGCGATTATTGAGCTGTCGCGCGTCCTGAGAGTTAAAGAAATCGTCGGTGCCGACCCACGCTTGACCTCAAGCGAATTCATCCGCATGAAAAAGGCGCTGAAGGAATCCGGACTTGAGATGGTCGAGCCAGACGCCGAATCGCGTTTAGCCAAATTCCGCGCGACCTACGAACCCTTTCTTGGCGGTCTGGCGGAGTATCTCATGGTAGGGCTTCCCAAGTGGATCCATAGTGAGGACCAGCTCGACAACTGGGAAGAGGATGAGCGTGGAGCGACAGCCAAGAGATTAGTCGAGGCTGTCATACCAGAGCCGGGTTCATGAGCATCCCCATCCCCTTCCAACGGACGCCAACCTGCCGAGAAGACCTATCGCCACCTGTTTCGGGTTTGAAAACAAGTTCCAAGCGCATGAGAGACTTTTTTCATCGCTGAGATATTGCAACGCCGGATATTCTCCGTTTAGCGTCAGATAAACAGTTTAGTCTCCACAAAACTTCAGAATGACCGTAGGCATATGTTTTGCTCAACAAAAGCTTGCCACCTGATGACAGTAAAAAGCGGCTGTGTCGGGACATAGTAGGCTGAAGCGTCTTAGGCTTTCGCTTCAGTCTTACGCCGAAGTGTGACGCGGATAGCGCTCGCCTGGGGGCGACTCCTCAAGCGCGGTGCGCGCTCTCAGAGTCTGTTCTGAAGACGACAGATTCGATCATGCTCCATTGTCCATCCGCACGGCTGGCTCCGCGGGTCATGCGGAGTGGATTTCATGATGATGCGAAGACACATGATGCCCCTAGGCAACATAGATGGCGTGCTTCTCGCCTGCCTGGCGCGGCCCTTAAAATCTGCGCTCCAAGAAAAGGGGAGGGTCGTGCAAAGCGCCGTCTCCCGACACCTAAGCGCGAGGAGGCGAAATTGGATAATCAAGGGAATTCTTCAATTTTAAAGCGCAGGCGCCTGCGTATCGCTCAGCTCGCCCCATTGTACGAGCGAGTGCCGCCGAAATTATATGGCGGCACCGAACGCATGGTTTCTTTTATTACGGAAGAATTGGTGCGCCGCGGCCACGAAGTTACTTTGTTCGCTTCCGGCGACTCGCGGACCTGCGCTCGGCTCGTGCCGTGCTGCGATGAGGCTTTGCGTCTGTCGGGGAAACCCGAACTTGCCGCATCACTGCAGTTGGCGATGCTCGCCGAAGTTTACGAAAAGGGGCGCGAGGGCTTTGACATTATTCATTCCCATATCGACTACTGGACTCTTCCATTCTCGCGCATAACCAGATTGCCGACAGTGTCCACGATGCATGGGCGCATGGATATCGAGGACTTGCATTCCATCTACCGGCGGTTCCCGGAAGCGGCGCTGGTTTCCATTAGCAACTCGCAGCGTCTCCCACTGCCCAATATGAATTGGGTCGACACCATTTATCACGGCTTGCCGCGCGATCTTCTGAAATTCAACGCCCAGCCCGGCAAGTACCTGGCCTTCATCGGGCGCATCGCGCCGGAAAAGCGTCCCGACCTGGCAATAGAAATCGCACGTCGATCCGGAGTACCGCTCAAGATCGCGGCCAAAGTGGATGTCGTCGATCGTCAGTATTTCGAAGCCGTGATCAAGCCACTCATCCAGCCGCCGCACGTCGAATATATTGGCGAGATCAACGACGCTGAAAAGAGTGAATTTCTCGGAGGAGCGCGCGCGCTGGTATTCCCGATCGACTGGCCGGAGCCGTTCGGGCTAGCGATGGTCGAAGCGCTCGCCTGTGGAACTCCGGTCATCGCGCGGCCGTGCGGATCGGTTCCCGAAGTAATGAGGCCGGGGGTCAGCGGCTTTGTCGCGAGCGAACTCGACGAACTGGTGGCCGCGGTGGATAAAATCGATTCGATTCCGCGCGACCAATGCCGTCGCTACTTCGAAGAACGATTCACCACTGAGCGGATGATAGACAGGTACGAACAGGTCTACGACCGGCTTATCGAGTCAAACGAAATAGTTCCGCAGATATCTATCGACCAGGTGGCTGCCGCCGCCCGCTAAAGCGGCACCTTGAGGGTTAGCGCAAAGACGTGTAACGCCAGGACATCTTGCGAGACTATTTACGGAATTCTGCGACCGAATGCGGCCGACGCAGGACTCGAGTGGTGATGGGTTCAAAGCAAAACCGGGGAAACCCATCACCACCCGTTGACGTGTTCGTCAGGCGCGAGAACTGTGAGGAACCGAAGCTTCACCGCTATAGGAAATCTCTTCGGCCCCGCCGTTCTTCAGGATTTCCTTTGCCCGAGTGACCTCTCTTCCGTCTTCCGCGTGGACGGACATCAGTATATTGCCGCTTTTAACTTTTCCCTCGTACTGCTTGGCCTCGAGTTCGGGAATACCCATCCCGATGAGGGCGCCGGTCAGTCCGCCTGCGGCGGCTCCAGCCCCCGCGCCGGCAAGCGCCGCCATAATCGGCCCTGCAGCGATGAATGGTCCGAGCCCCGGGATCGCCAATGCACCGATCCCAACCATCCAGCCCAACGCCCCTCCGAGCACCGCACCGCCGCCAGCGCCGGTGGCTGCGCCTTCGGGGGCCTTCGTATGCTGCTCGTGCGCAAAGTCGCGCGTTCCCGTCTTGTCCGGAAAAAGAACCGAGATATCGTTTGGGGAAAATCCCGCGCTTTGCAGTTGATTGGCAATACTAATTGCCTGGTTTTCGGTCTTGGCAATGCCGAATACGGCTTTTTTCATTGTCGCTCTCCTTTTACCGGCCGGCGACTTCGAGCCGATTATCGACTCGGTCTGTGCCGGCGATTGCTTGCGCCTTGGATCCTACGGTCGTCTTCTCCTGCTCCGTTTTCACCGGTCCGCGCAGCGTGACCTGGCCATTGACGCTGATGATTTTGACGTTGTGCGCCATCATCGAAAGCGATTTGTCTTTGACAATTGCGCGGCGGATTTGGGCAGTCAGCCTCAAATCGCTCTTGGCGCCGGACTGTTCACCGGCAGTCATGGCGTTGCTCGCGCGATCACGCGTGTTGATTCCCGAATTATCCGGGGCGGTGGCTGTCGGAATGGGCGGGGTAGTTTGCGCGAAAACACGGGGTAACATCCCGCAGGCCAGAAACGACATCGTTATTATTAGTACTCTCTTATCCATTCTGAACCTCCAAGTCGTCCTCCACCTGAATCTTAGAGGACGTGTGTGACCAGCCACCAAATCACGAGTACCGATACCGGCACTCCCAATAGCCAGGCAATTCCATAGCGCATGTGGTTAACCCTCTCTTAAGTTGGTTTGATTCGCGTGGAGCAGATTGGCCCTCCGCGCTCCGATCGTTGTGTTCAGCATCTCGCCAGTTGAGAGAGCATGTACCGTGCCTATGTTCTGAGAATTGTGGTTTTCGACTCGGCGTCTCCTGGGCACTTCAATCGCGATTGAGCAAGGTACGCACGAATTCGACGGCATTCGTGGATTTGGCACGGCCGGGGGGAGTGTCCTTTGAGAAATGTCGAGACGGATATTTTGAAAGGCTTTTTTACAAAATTGAAAAAAGCCTTTCTTCGCCTGGCAGCGTCTGTGACGCCGCTCAGTCGGCGTGGCTTCGCGAGCTTTGTCGAGCGTCTTTGCAACCGACGCAATAAATCGCGGAAGGAATCGCTCTCAGCCTCTCAGTCGGAATTTCCTCCCCGCACTCAAGGCAGATCCCGTATCGGCCGTCGTCCAATCTCGCCAGGGCGCTATTGATCTGCGCCAGTTGCTGCTCGGCGCGCTCGACGATGCTCGCATTGATCTCCGCATCAACCAGAGATTTGGCCAAGTCCATCGCATCTCCGGGCGTCGTCAGCGTTTCCAGATTCGAGCTGCGCCGTGATGCCCTCACTCGCTCGTAGAGAGCTTCGCGCCCTTGCGTAAGTACACGTCTTAGTTTTTCAATTCGCTGGTAGTTGTGCTTCATAGCCAGATTTCCCGATGTTTATGTTTATGGAGTCCATTTCTTAGGAGGCAAACGTTACCTCCCATTTCACACACTCTCTCTCTTGCATGTCGCGCCCTTATCATGCGCGACGGCGAATGCTGCGTGAGCAACGCAATGACTGTGCCCGACAAGCATCAGCCTGCGAAACCGAAATCGCTGCGCGCGATCGAGTAGGAAACGTGCCGCCGAAGTTTCTATTCGAGACCAGAAAAAGCGATGCGGGCAATTCATTCGCGGAATATTTTTCAAAACCAGCCGGAACGATTGCTTTCGTCGCGAAAATTGTTCAGTCAGCAACGGTTTTCACTAAGGCGGGTGAGGCACGTTGATTGCTCCAGGTAAGGCATGTCGATTGCTCTAAATCGATTGCTCTAAAATGGAATGCAACCCATATCGCCCTTTGGGGGCGGTATATCTGAGCAGGGCACATTCAGAACCGCCAATCGAAGGTCAAAAGAGGTCTTGGTGGGCCCGCTCAAAAGGTAGATAGACTCATGCTTAAAGTCTTGTTGCCCCTTACAGCTCTGTTGGCGATATCTGGCTGCTGTCAGTTATTCGGCGTGTGTACCTCGGCTTCAGTGCACACGTCTATTTCACCAACGCAACAATTCGCTCAACAGGACGGCTCGCAAAATCGCCTCGCGGTAGGATCGGAGTCGCCGCTCAAGCAGTAACTTCCGCAAACCGGGCGCACTCGCGTGAGGCGGCGGCGCCATTACCGGGCGCCGCCGGCAAGGGCCTTATTTATCCACAGTCAAGGCTTGCGCTCCGATATAGGAGTGCTCTCAGTTCCGGGCTTGCCGCCTGTTTTTCCGATTTCGACTTCATCGTCCGCGATTTCTTCCGCTGGCCGAACAGTTCCGGGTTCCGCGCCTTCCTGCACGTGTTTGCCTTCGTCATGCTTTTTGTTTGGATTGCTCGACTGTTTTACGGTCTTCTTCATTTTTCGATACTCCTTGCGTTTAGCGTGCTAAGATTGCCACCTAACCTGAGGACTGCTCTGTTCCGGGTTAATGGTTGGCAAAATTCATTCCGGACACCTCTAGCGAGAACTCAGGGACGATCCGGAGGGATGTATCGATGGCATCATAGTTGCGGAACGATGTTCTCGACTGAATTACAACTAAATCGAGAAATTCGCCGTGAGGAACGAAAAGCTCGCCACCTATCAGGCAAAACGCGATTTCAGCAAAACCGCCGAGCCGAGCGGCAAAACCTCCCTCGGTCCTTCGAGTCAGCTGCGTTACGTAATTCAGAAACATGCAGCGTCGCGATTACACTATGATTTCCGGCTTGAGTTGGATGGCGTTTTAAAATCGTGGGCTGTCGCGCGGGGACCTTCACTGGACCCGCATGACAAACGGCTGGCGGTGGAAGTCGAAGATCATCCGCTCGACTATGGCGATTTCGAAGGCACGATCCCGAAGGGTCAATATGGCGGAGGCACTGTACAGTTGTGGGATCGCGGCTACTGGACGCCAGAGGAAGACTCCGGCGCGCCGCAGACCGCGCTCAAAGATGGCAACCTGAAGTTCAGGCTGGACGGCGCACGGCTGCATGGAAGCTGGGTCCTGGTGCGGATGAAACACTTTCGAGCCGGGGGCAACTGGAACAACTGGCTACTGATTAAGCATCGCGACGAATTCGCGAGGCCCGACGACAACGACTCGCTATTGGCCGAAGATCGATCGGTGGCGTCCGGGCGCACGATGGCTGAGATTGCCGCCGGTAAAGGCCCCGGTGCGACGCCGTTCTTTCTCAACACAAAAAAGAGAGCCGCGGCAGCCGCGGTCTATGGCTCTGCCATGACGACAGTCGAAACTCTCGGCCCGCCTGAAAAGGTGGCCAAGGACAAAGCAGCGCCCAACAGATCGCGAAAGCCCGCAACAGGTGGCGACGCCATCGTGATGGGAGTGGCGATTTCAAAGCCTGAGAAGGAACTATGGCCGGACGGTGGTGATGGCCGTCCGATCACGAAGCTCGACCTGGCTCGGTACTACGAAGCAGTGGGCCCATACATGATCCGGCACCTGAAAAGACGGCCGTGCTCGATCATTCGCGCGCCTGACGGTCTTGGCGGCCAGCATTTCTTTCAGCGCCACGCGATGCCAGGCTCGTCCGGCCTGTTCGCGGCGACCAAGGTTTCGGGCATCGCGGAGCCGTATTTGCAGATCGACCGGGTAGAGGCGTTGGCGGCGGTCGCGCAGATGGCGGGTCTGGAATTGCACCCATGGAACTGTCAACCAGGACAGCCGGAAGTGCCGGGACGCCTCGTTTTCGATCTCGATCCGGCCCCTGACGTCGGCTTTGCGGCGGTCATCGAGGGCGCGCGGGAAATTCATGACCGCCTGAAGGCAGTTGGTCTGATCGGCTTTTGTAAGACCACCGGCGGCAAGGGTTTGCACGTAGTCACGCCGCTTGCGCTGGTCAAGAAGGAACAATCGGACTGGTCCGTCGCTAAAGCATTCGCGCGCGAACTGTGTATGCAGATGGCGGCAGATAATCCGGACCGCTACCTGATCAACATGACCAAAAAGGCGCGGCCGGGCAAAATCTACCTCGATTATCTGCGTAATGATCGCATGGCGACGGCAGTCGCGCCGCTATCGCCGCGCGCTCGCGACGGTGCGCCGGTCTCGATGCCGTTGCAATGGACGCAGATGCGATCAGGGTTGGATCCGATGCGGTTCACGATTCGCACGGCTCCGGCCCTGATCGCAAAAAGCGCCGCGTGGCAGGACTATTGCGCGGCCGAACGCCCGCTGGGACCGGCGATCAAGCGATTGAACAAAGCCAAGGCGGCGTAAACTTTGCCACGTGCTGCGAGGAAACCGAAGGGACTGGACGCGCTCCCGGTAGCCGCTCAGCACGCGTCCGATGGAAGCGCGGTTGGTAACCGAGTTGCCGCGAGAACCAGGCCGGCGGTTCGAGTCGAAATGGGACGGCTCTCGATGTTTGGCGTTTCGGGCCGACGACGAAGTCGAGCTCAGGGCCAAGTCGGGCAAGACGCTTTCGCGTTACTTCCCCGAAGTTGTGGCGATGCTTGGCGCGATTGCGCCCCAGTCATTTGTCGTCGACGACTGACGAGCGTCGTGCCGCGCTCGAGGATTTCTCGCGCCGCCAGCCGTGAAGCAGCATGAAACTGACCTCGTATACCCGTGAGTATCGCGAAGCGCAGCGAGGCTGGATCGCGCGGGTGGCATTCCGCGGCCAGAACACGCAAGGACCTCGCCCAGGGTACGGATCCAAGTCGCGCGACCGCCCTCCCTCGGCATTTCTTTCAAATGGTCACCTGAGTTGGCGCATCGCAGAAAGAGGGAAGAAGGTGGCGCACTTGTTGCTCACCCTCTCTACCGGTTGCTTCGTCGAAAATAATCGGCGAAAAAATCCAAACTTTTGAAAAGAACTCCTGATCGATGTTGAAAAGTCTCGATCTCAGCGAGGCGGGCGCCACTCCAGACTTACGATATTCCGGAGGGCTGCGTCGGCACATACTACGTTTTGGTCTTGAGAGATGACCCGGGACAAATCACGACATTTTGCCGGATTTCCGGCGGCTTTAAGCGATCGGCTGGAAGCCGACAGCAGGAACTAAAAAGAGGGACCAATGAATGACTATATAGGGCGCGTGCGTTTACGCGCCTATTTGATCTGGGAGCGCGCGGGCCGACCGGAAGGCCGTGATGCTGAACATTGGCACCAGGCGGAAAGGGAGGTGGCAGAGGAAAATGATGCTGCTGGCTTGCAGGCGGGACGTGCGTACGACGAAGGCGTGAAGGAGTTCGAAAAATCCGGTCGAGTCGAAAGAGCGGCTAAAGAGGCGCAGCAGGCGCTTGAGGGTCCGGAGCGGGATGAGCTCGAACGGGCACAGGAAACAGCGCGGCGCGCGAGCAAGGGCGATGACACTGCCGGTCGACGCTAGTCCCGGTCCCACGCTGAAACGAGATTTGCGGCTCACTGAATTCGCCATCAAGCACCCAGGCCATTATCGGCGTGCGCTTTGCTGAAGTCTCTCAAACGAGCCTTTCCTTAGGACTTCGAGACTGCTAACGACCGAAACTGTATAGACATAATCAAGGAGAAGAGAGATCTATTATGATGTACGCGCCTCGCGCCAGGGGCCGGGGAAATAAGCAGTGATCCGTTCAACCTCATACGATGACGAAAGCGACGACGGTTTCGATTCCAGTCGAGCCGCTCGGCCGATTTTAGCGGTCATCGTCGCGACCGCTGTCCTTTACCTTGGCGCAAACATCCTGATACCTCTGGCGATGGCAGCTGTACTCGCCGTAATTTTCAGCCCTGTCGCCACTCGGCTGGAGCGATATGTCGGCAGCTTAATAAGTGCGGCCTTAGTCGTGCTGGCGGCGGTAGTCGCTCTCATAGCGGTCGGGTATTTCCTGACTGTCGAGCTGACTGAGGTCGCAGTGGAAGTATCTGGGTATTCGGACAATATCGCGGTGAAACTGAGCGCGCTGGAAAAAGGGACTCCCCTATGGCTTCAGCAAGTCGAGTCCGGCGTCGGAGAGGTTGAGCAACGACTGCAAGAGACGAATCACAAAAAAGATAAGCGCAAACCAGCGACTGTGCAGACGCTTACTACCTCGCCGGCTCTGACGGAAGTATTGAAACCGGCAGTGCCGGTACTCGCGGCGTTCGGCAAGGGCCTGCTCGTGATCGTCCTGCTTTTCTTTTTGCTTTACAGCCGGCGGGACCTGCGTGACCGTTTTGTGCGGCTTGCCGCCCGCGTCAGGATCCCGATCGCAGCGCAGGCCATCGAGACCGCGGGAGACACCGTTGGCCGCTACCTTTTCCTTTTTTCGCTGACAAATCTAGGATTCGGAATCGCTACTGGGGCTGTGGTTTGGTTACTTGGATTGCCCAATCCGGCATTCTGGGGCGGCCTGGGTTTTTTGCTCCGATTCATCCCCTATGTGGGAGCGCTGGCTTCAGCGATACTGCCGACCTTGGTGGCCTTCGCTGTATTTCCGGGCTGGACTAAATCGTTGGAGGTGCTCGGAACCTATCTGGCGCTGGATCAGATCGCAGCGCAATTCGTCGAACCCTTCCTGATCGGCCACGGGATTGGTGTGTCGCCGGTGGCATTGCTTTTTTCGGCTATGTATTGGACCTGGATCTGGGGAATTCCAGGACTGCTACTCGCCACGCCTTTAACCGCCTGTCTCAAGGTGGCGGGAGATTACATACCCGAGCTGGGGTTTTTGGCAGTCCTGCTCGGAGTGGATCAGCACTCCGAAGATTATCACGAATACTATCGCATGCTTCTTGAACTCGATCAGAGTGGTGCTCGTTCGCTTGCGGTTCGGTACTGCGATGAGCATGGCCTCGAGGCTACTTTCAACGATATCATTCGTCCGACGCTGATCTTCATGGGAGAAGAGCGCTCAGAAGATCACATCAGCCAGGAGAATGAACACTTTATCATCGATACGACTCGCGAAATCATCGCCGAGTTAGGCAATCGATTGAGCATACCACACATGGCGCCGAGGCTTCGAATATTGGGCGTGTGCGCACCCGGAGAAGGCCACAACCTTGGATTGTTGATGTTATTGGAGCTTTTGCGCCAAGAGGGCGCGGCCGCAAGCTTTGTCGGCGATAACAAATCTGCGGAAGAAGTGCGTGGCTTTGCCAGGCGTTTTACTCCTGACGTCGTGTGCTTATCTTGCACGGTGACCGACTACCTGGCGGCAGCGGTGGAACTGGTACCGGAACTGAAGAAAGATTCTCCCCAACTTATGATTATTGCCGGTGGAGAAGCCGCAACTGCCGAGCCTTCCAAGTTGCTGATGGCCGGATGTTCGCAAGTCTGCTGGAG
This sequence comes from uncultured delta proteobacterium, assembly GCA_963771325.1. Classification (GTDB taxonomy): domain Bacteria; phylum Desulfobacterota; class Binatia; order Binatales; family Binataceae; genus JAKAVN01. The sequence continues at coordinate 128,840 of CAVYTJ010000005.1, forward strand.
TAAGAACGAAGCGCGGCGTCTGATCAGGAGTTTCGGATCGCGGCGCGCGAGGCTCAAAGTCGTCGGAACGCCCGCCCCTGTGGGCCGAATGAAAGGCTAGTCCATTCCGAAGTCGATATCGCGCAAATAGTTCCACGATGAGCCGAAACGAGCGTAATTCTCAGTCAGGCCAGAGCGCGATACCCTTCAGCGACTCAATCGAAACGCTCGCGGAAGCCGCTAAGACCTGTCGCGCCTGCGACATTTGGAGTCGCGCTACGCAGACCGTGTTCGGTGAAGGGAACCCGCGTGCCGAGGTGATGCTCGTCGGCGAACAGCCGGGTAATCAGGAAGACCTGGCCGGTCATCCATTCGTCGGGCCAGCTGGAAAACTGCTCGACAAGGCGCTGCTCGCCGCTGGAATCGCGCGCGACAAGGTATATATCACCAACGTCGTCAAACATTTCAATTCTACCCAGCGCGGGAAGTGGAGAATTCACAAAAGGCCCAACGCCGAGGAAATCGCAGCCTGCCGGCCATGGCTCGAGGCTGAAATCGCGACGATTCGTCCCACCATTGTGGTCTGTTTGGGCGCCAGCGCCGCGCAGGCTCTGATTAGCCGCGACTATCGTGTGACTCGGCAACGCGGAGAGCTTCAAAAATCCTCTTTCGGTCCGACCATTACGGCTACGGTGCATCCGTCTTCGATACTGAGGGCGCCGGACGGCGAGGCTCGGCACCTTCAGATGCGGGAATTCGTTGCGGACCTTAAGAAAATCGCGCGCGCTTTACCGGAGTCGGCTTTGATTAAAGGAGCCGGCTAGTTTCGTTATCCAACAAGCCATCAGGAGGCCCACAGATGCCGCGGCTATCGCGAGCGCTTTTTTCGGGCGGCAGCCGCGCCCTTTTTGCCCAACGCGGTACGAACGCTCGATGAGAGATGTGCTATCGTGCGTTTTTTCTTGGCCGCGGCCGCGGCCTTTTTGATATTCGCGCGTGCTGCGACGCGTTGCTTTTTGGTCGCCACGATCATCCTCCCGAATGCAACCCTTGCTGGTTATTCCATCGACTCCGTTTCTTCGGCGGTCTCGCGCTCTTGAGCGTGCGTCGCGATTTCCAGAGCAAGCTTGGTGAGCGTCTGCTCATTCCAATTCAGATGGGCCTGTTCCTGTTTACGCACTTCCCGGATCGCTTTGGACGCCATGCGCTTCAATTCGGGATCGCCGATCTTTGGCGCAACCGAAGCCAGCATCTCCCAGTCCCAATGATCCTTCGTCTCGGCCAAAACCAGGTTCTCGATATTGTTTAAGTCCGTCAGCTCGGGCGGCACCTGCGTCGAAAGCAGGCCCTCTGCCTTGTGATCGGCGGCCTCCGCACCCGGGCTTTGATAGTTCGAATCACCCGCCGCTGCCTCCAGCATCTCCGTACAGAGTTCGACATGGCGTTCGGTCTGGCGAAGAAAATCCGTGAGCTTCTGCTCCAGTTCGGGATGTTCGAGCTCGCTCAGCGCCTTTTCGTAAAGTTTTACCCCACCCTTTTCCACTGCGAGCATCTCGGACAGAAAATCTTTCAACCATTCCTCGCCCAGAGGCGTTTGCCCCTTCCGCTGGGGTGCCCTCGAAGACGAGCTTTGACGAGCGCCATTGCGATGTGTCGTTGCCATTTGACCTACTCCATTAAGACGCCTTTGCCCAAAGACGTCGGGGGGTTCGTGCCTTACAGGGAAATCAAAAACGGAGCAATGGACGTGCCCAAAGCGGGCGGATTTTTTTACTCATCATTTGCTGCATTCCCGCCGCGTTCCCGAACACCAAGAGGCCGACGAGGTTGTAATGTTGTCACACGGCTTTTTCCTTCGAAGAAAAAATTCCTTGGCCGGCTTCCCCGAGAAATGGACACAAGCATGCGTTAATTGCTTCGGGCGAAGCACACATTGTTCAGAACGGTTTCGCTAGATAGTCCAAGGAGATGGCATGCCGAATGCAGCGACATCTGGTGGGTTCAGGAAACCGAAATCGAAAGGAGGATGGATTTTATGCCACAGCCGAATGACAAATGCCCGTGCGGCTCCGGAAAGGCCTATAAGGATTGCTGCGGTAAAGCCAAGTAGGATGCCGCTGGGCATCAGCTCTGAATCGAAAGGCGGACCCTACACGAGGGCCCGCCTTTCATTCAAATCGGCCAAACGCCGTCAGCAGTCTTTCATCAAATGATCTGACACCAGGACTAACAGGCAGGCCGTAGCTCGACGAGATATGAACATTCTGCAAGCGACTAAAAGCTACGAAGACTGGATGCGTACGTGCACGACGCTCGTGGAGTCTCAAATACGCGACAAGCACACTCGCATGAAAGAGGACCTTTTCACCTTTTTCCGCGGCACTTTTTACCGCTGGGCTCAACTTTGGCCTGAAATCTGCCGCGATTTGAACAGCGCTCCCGCAATACTCGCCGTGGGAGATCTTCACATCGACAGCTTCGGGACGTGGCGCGACACAGAAGGACGGCTGGCATGGGGCGTTGACGACTTCGACGAGTCGTATCCGCTGTCATATACCAACGACCTGGTGCGCCTGGCGGCTAGCGTCAAAATCGCCATCGATTCGGACACGCTAACCATTGCGTTTAAGGAGGCTTGCAGTGTCATCGTGAACGGATATCGGGACACCCTCAAGGCCGAAGGTTGCCCATTCGTGTTGGCCGAACAGGAACGGAACCTGGAAAGACTCGGTATCAAAGAGATCGTGCCTCCGAAGGACTTCTGGCAAAAGCTGAATCAGCGGCCTTCCATTCGACTAGCTATACCCCGCATTGCAAGGGTCGCGCTCGAGACTGAACTCCCCAAGGCCCTCGACTACCGACTCGTTCGAAGAGAGGCCGGCACGGGAAGTCTTGGGCGACAGCGATTCGTTGCGATTGGCGAATGGAAGGGGGGCTATATAGCCAGGGAGGCCAAAGCAGTGACTCCGTCCGCGTGCGTCTGGCTCGAAGGGCGAAAGAGAATTTCCCGGTCGTATTACGAAGACGCGATCGAAGGCGCAGTGCGATCACGCGACCCGTTTCAGAAAATCATCAAAGGTTGGCTGATTCGCCGGCTGTCCCCGGATTCCAACCCGATCGAGATCGCTGATTGGCCCGCAAAGCGCGATGAGGAGGCCCTGCTTCACGCGATGGGGTCGGAAGCTGCCAACATCCATCTCGGAACGACTGGTCAGATCCGCAACGTGTTGAACGACCTTCAGCGAAGAAAGTCCACCTGGCTCCGAACCGCCGCCAAGCAGATGGCCCAAGCCCTTGAAGCAGACTGGAAGGACTACAAGCAATCGCATCGTTAGCCTTTTGAGCGCCGAATCCTGAGCGCCATCGAGTCCAACTGCGAGGCTAATTGATGAATGAGCTATTCCTTCGATTTGCAATCGGCGGAATCGTAGTATCTGCGTTCGCGGTCCTCGGTGATCTGTTCAAGCCCAAGAGCTTCGCCGGACTGTTTGGAGCCGCCCCGTCGCTTGCGCTCGCCACCCTGGCGCTCACGATTGCCGGCGAAGGCGCCGCTTATGCCACCGTGGAAGCCCGTTCGATGATCGGAGGGGCAATCGCCTTCTGTGCGTATGCATGCAGCGTCAGCTACGTGCTGATGCGGTACAGAGTTAAAGCTTCCGTGGCAGCCAGCCTGCTTCTTGTGTTGTGGCTCGGTCTTTCGACTTCTCTGTGGTTGCTCTGGTGGAGGTAGGTTCTTGACGATAAGCATCGACCTGTCCGGCCTCAAAAAAACCAAATGGTACGAATTCGCCATCAGGTTTCTGGCTGGTGGATTGACCACAGCCCTGGTCGGCGTTATCGCGAAAGAGTTCGGTCCCAACGTGGGCGGCCTGTTTCTCGCCTTTCCTTCGATCTTTCCCGCCGCTGCTACTTTGGTCGAGAGCCACGAGGAAAAGAGAAAAAACCTGATGGGGTTGAATGGCGCGACCCGGGGAAGGCAGGCGGCCGGCCTCGATGCCGCTGGCGCAGCCATCGGAAGTCTCGGACTGCTCGCATTCGCTTTTGTCGTTTGGCGAGCGTTGCCTGGCCACAATGCCGGGGCAGTACTGGCGAGCGCCACGCTAGTCTGGCTTGCTGTTTCGGGACTACTCTGGTGGGTACGCAAGCGCTTCTGATGCGGGCCTCCTCGGTGGTTCTCTGATGCGTATCGAGGATGCCCACTGTAAAGCGGCGCTCGCTACCGACTCGGGCTCGAGTGATAGCGAGCGCCTACCTTACCGAAATAGAGATGGCGAGAAACCTGTATCAGTGGAGAGGAGGATGGCTTCCCTCGTAATGGAGGCTCATAGCGGCGATGCCAGCGGCCACGTTCAAGCCGTTTTGACCCTCAACCGACACCGGTTGCAGCGCGATGGATTTATGAAAGCCGCCGAGCAGCACATTCGCCCCGCCGCCCACACCCAGAGCCACACTCGCTTGCGCCCCGGCATAGTCGCCCGCCAAGGCACCTGGATTCAGATCCGTAGTCGGAGCAGCGACAGCCCATAGAATTACCGCGGACTGCAGGTAGCCGATGTCGGCGCCGAACTTGGAAATGGTGCCAGTATAGTATTCGGTTCGATGTTTGCTCGACGTGTACGTGCAATGGATGCTATGCGACGAGCCTATGATAAAACCCCATCCCCCAGCTTCATGGCAGGTGAGATAGCCCGTCTTGACTGTTACATGGTCAGCTGCATATCCGGGTACGGCGGATAGTGTCAAAAGCAACAGTGCGCCAGCCGCGAGCGTCGTCCAATTCCTGTTTTTCACGGGCTACTCCATTGGATAAGTTTGTTGTTTCCAACCTTCGCTGCTATGCCTACGGACTAGTAGTAGTCGTCGTTGTCGTTTCAGACGACGGCGTTCCATTGCCCCACGTAGTCGTAGTCTGGTTTTGTACCTGACCGTCGACAGATCTGGTAGTCCTCTTCTGCTCCACGGCTCCATTACCCCAACTGGTTGAGGTGGTTGTTTGACTCGCATCCGAGGCCGGCGCGACCACCACAGGCGCCGGTACTTGCACTACGGGAGGCGGCACTTGCACCACAGGGGCAGGCGCGGGGACCGTTTCCACCTCTTTGGTACTAGAAAAACATCCGGAAAGCATTCCGCCGATAGCGAGCGATATGATCAACGAGCCAAAACGCACATGTGAACGCATAGTCTCTTCCCTCCGTTAACGATAAGGGGGATTTCGCAGCAATCGTGCCATCGTATCGATTTGGCCGATTCCACCGAAAGCTAGTGCGTTTGAAAGCGTGACATCCACTTTAACAATTCTGGCCTTGTGTAACAATTCCAATTAAGCGTGGGCTGGACGGCCGCTAAAGTTATTCGCCGGGGCGTGGAGGGATAGCCGTGAAATTCCCCGGATTGTCCGCCATGGCTGATTTAATGTCGGGATGCGCCTGGAAGAATGCATCGAGATCCGGATGGCCTTTCAGGTAATGCGGATCATTTATCAGGGATGGCTTGTATGCCAGGGCGCGCGCAATTCCAGAATGCGTGTCGGCAAATTCTTCCCACGTCCGAAGACGGGCGGTGTCAATGTCACGGCTGTCCGCGGGCGCAAATATGATCGTGGTATTGCCGCTCTGGACTACGCCAAGAGGCTTGGCGTTCTGCGTTTCGGATTGAACGACCGTCGGCGGGTTTTCCTGTCCGGCCACAGGTATAGCGATAACCAAGCTGAATCCGATGATCAACGTTGCGGTCCAGCGCATATAGTTTCTCCCCTGCAAAGGCTTCGCTTACCGAAGGCGGCGCGAAAGAAAGGTATCGCGACCGACCGAATATGACGAGCAAGCTATGTGCCCGTCGAGCGGCCTGGCTTAAATTTCTTCAAAGACTGTCTCGAGGAGTAAAGGAGCCTCGATAACGAATCGTGGTGTTCACGCGCACGAGCGCAGGTCCGCGCCCAGCCATGAACTCGCGACTTTTTTACTTGCAATTTTGTGTTTGAGCAAGTAACTTTAACCAACCCAGCGGCGCCACATTCTGTCTGAAAACGCCCACACTGCTCTTGATTTCCCTTATTACCACATGGAACGGTTATTGCTTCTCATATACGTCTATCAGGAGTGGCAGCGATGCCAGTTTTCAAAACGATGCTATTGAAGGCCTATGCCTCGCCTATTCGCTAACTCTAGTTGTCTGTCGAGTTTTAGAACGCTCTCATAAGTAAATTAGCGCAATAATTGCCAAAGTGGGGCCCGACGATGAGAATTGGTTTTCTCATTGCTTTTATAGCTACTGTTGCATTGACGTTGACCTTCTCGGGTCTTATCACCGCGTCGTCACAAAACCCGACTCAGATAGAAAACGCAAATCCAGGCACAGCCGCTTGGCTGCTTACGAACCCCGCCACGAACAATGAGATCGCAGGCTACGCAAATCTTACAAGCGTAAATAAAGGCGGGCAGATTTCGTTTTTCGTTTCGACCACCGACGCTCAATATCAAATATCGGTTTACCGCATGGGCTACTATCAAGGGCTCGGCGGCCGACTGATGCTCGGGCCGGTTACTGCTCCGGGCACGAACCAGACCATGCCGACCCCCGATCCGAGCACGGGTTTTCTGGAGTGCAATTGGGTCAACCCCTATGTCTTGACCACCGGAAGCAATTGGACGAGCGGAATATACCTGGCTACGGTTACGGGGACGACCTCCGGCAAGCAATCATACATCATATTCGTGGTAAGGGATGATTCACGCGCTTCTGATTTGCTGTTTCAACAGAGCACAAATACCTATCAGGCTTACAACAATTGGGGTGGCAAATCACTATACGCTTTCAACAGTTCGTCGGCCCCTACGATTAATACCGAAGGCGCGTCTTCAAACGCTTTTCCCGCCGTCATGGTCTCCTACAACAGGCCATACGCGGCGATTAATCGCGGAACGGGCGATTTTTTCAGTTGGGAATTCAACATGCTGGCATTTCTGGAGCAGCAGGGTTACGACGTGACCTATACCACCGATGTGGATACCCATACCAGTCCGTCATTAATTCTTCAGCATAAAGGGTTTCTGATCGTAGGGCATGACGAATATTGGTCTTGGGAGATGCGCAACAACGTGACTGCTGCGCGCGATGCTGGGATAAATCTGGGCTTTTTTTCGGCCAACGAATGTTTTTGGCAGATTCGCTACCAGGCCAGCGCGCTGACTGGGGCTCCCAATCGCACCATTGTGGGGTACAAGGAAGCCGCAGCGCAAGATCCTGATGCCGCCAATTCATCCACTAACTATCTGATTACCACCGAGTGGCGCGCCCCGCACGGGTCATATCCCGCAACCCCGGAAGACGCCCTGATTGGGCAGATGTATATAGAGTTTGAACCGGTGAGTGGCTCGATATTGATTGGCGATACTTCGAACTGGGTATTTGACAATTCCGGACTGCAAAGCGGCAGTACGCTGCCAGGTCTTCTGGGTTACGAAGTAGATCAAGTGGACCAGGGTTCTCCTTCCGGAACAATCACATTGACGAGTTCCCCCTTCCAAGAGGATGGAACCCACTATGGAGATATAAGCCTTTACCAGGCCAGTAGCGGAGCATGGGTGTTTTCTACCGGAAGCATGGACTGGACCTACGGACTGTCCGCTGTAAGTCCGTACAGCCCATCTCCATCGTTAGTCAATTCCGCCGCTGAGCAAATCACCGTTAACGTCCTTAACCAATTTGTCTCAGGATCGGCGACATCCACCCCAAGTGCCACGCCTACTTCCACGCCGAGTGTTACGCCGACCCCTGCACACACACCGACCATTACCCCGACCCCCGTGCAGACACCAGCCGTTACGCCGACCCCAAGACAGACGCCAACTACTACACCGACTCCGGTACAGACACCGACCGCTACTCCGACGCCGGGCGGGAGTTCGGCCTTAACGGTCGTGTCGCCGGCCAACGGCGCGACGATCAGCGGAACGATTACGATTCAGACCAAGGTGTCGTCGAGCGTGTCGTGGGCCAAGAATTACCCAGATGGCACCGGCAATGGAAACATATGCGGTCCGTCGGGCGGTACATGCAATATCAGCTTCGATACCACCACTGTGAGCAATGGCCCCCATACTTTGGTGATCAAAGCCTTTTCCACTAGCAATGCGGTTCTCGCGACGGTGTCGGTCGCGGTAACCGTCAACAATGGCTCTGTGTCGACGCCGACCGTTACTGCTACCCCTACGCCGGCCGTGACGCCGACCCCGGCGCCGACCGCTTCAACGACGCCATCGGCGACGCCGACGCCGGGCGGGAGCGCGACCCTCACGGTCGTGTCGCCGGCCAACGGCGCGACGATCAGCGGAACGATTACGATTCAAACCAAAGTGTCGTCGAGCGTGTCGTGGGCCAAGAATTACCCAGATGGGACCGGCGATGGGAACGTATGCGGTCCGTCGAGCGGTACATGTAATATCAGCTTTGACACCACCACTGTGACCAATGGCTCACACACGTTGGTGATTAAGGCCTTTTCCACCAGCAATGCGATTCTCGCGACGGTGTCGGTGCCGGTAACTGTGAGTAACTAATCGCAGCAGGCATTGCAGAGTCCGGATAATGCGCGCGAAAGAAGTTGAGAGCGCCTGATAAGTCGCTTTGCTGACGGTTCTGATAGAAACATGAGGAACCCGATTGAGGGGAATATATGAAGCGGATATTAACGCTGCTGGCGGGAATTTGCGTAATCTCGGTCCTGTCGGGATTCACATTTAAAACGCCGAAAATGCATCCATTTGCCATATGTGTGAGGAATTGTCTGAATAAAAACTTTTCCGATAGCAGTTGCACGTGCAACGCTACCTGTCGCAATAGCGTCGGCGTTCTTAGCCTAAGCGGCGACGAGTACGACGAAGGTCTCGCTATGTGTACGGTGCAATGCGAGGATACCTGCCGCCTGGCTGCGACTGTCGACTGCCGATCGAGTTGTGCTGCATTCCTGAAAAAATGAGGCTTCTCGGTCCAAGGAAGTCAGCCGGCTAACCACGAACGGATCGCGAAACAACGATCGACACAGCAGCAGAACTAAACCCATGCCACCCACAAGAGGGATGTTGACACGGACTGGTTTAATTTTTCAAAATGGTTTCCGTACTCGAGACTAAAGGAACTTTGATAACGAATCGTGCGCCTCCGCACGGCCGGTTTTCGGCTCTGATAGAACCGCGGTGCTGTTCGATGATCTGTCTGGCGATGTAAAGACCGAGCCCGAGCCCGCCATAATTTTTGCTGGCCACTGTCCGCTCGAAACGCCCAAAAATTCGAGAAAGGTCATCCGGAGCGATACCAATGCCATGATCTTCGACCACCAACACCGCGTTCTCATCGCTGGCCTGGAGCTGGATATCGATAGGATGGCCGGCTCCGTACTTTATTGCGTTGGAAATGATATTGGAAAACGCTTCATCCAGACGGAATCTGTCCCATTGTCCGACGATTCCGCCGCTTAGCGTCAGGCGAAGCTCGCAAGCGGCGTTGGACGCATCCTCTGAAAGGCGCTCGACGATATCTCTGACTACATCGCTTAGATCGCACGGGGCCAAATCCAACTTGAGTTTTCCCGCGGCCATCTGAGAAACATCGAGCATGCGATCCAGCAAATGACCCATGCGCTCGGCCTGTTTCTGGGCCCGGCGCAAACTCCTTTGAATCTGCTTCAAATCGCCTTTGGTCCGGTCATGCTCGACCGCTCCCAGGCTAAGCACCAGCGTGGTCAGAGGGGTGCGTAGCTCGTGAGAGGCAATCGCGAGGAACTCGTCACGCATGCGGACCGCAGCCTCGGCCTGCTGGTGGCGTTTGCGCTCGCTCAAATCGGTGACGATGACAGCAATCGATGGGCCTTCTTCCAGGTTGATCGGATTTAGCGAGACCTGGGTCGGGAGTTCGCGTCCCGGCGCCGCCAATATAGTCAGCTCGGCACGAACGGCGTCGAGATGTCCGCGTCCGATCAGACGTTCGAGCATCTCGCGCTCTTCAACGGGGACGAACTCAACCAGGTCGCGGCCCATAATTTGATCGAGCGGACACCCAATCAAGCGTGCGAATGCCGCGTTGCAATAGAGGATCGTACCGTCCAGCGAGAGCGAGATCGCGCCCTCGTTCATGCTTTCGACTAACACGCGATAGGGATGCTCCGCACCTTCGAGCGTGAAGACTTTTTCACCCGACGGTCCAGAGACCACGAGCGCATCGACTTCCCCGGAGCGGATCGCCTCCAGGGTTTCTTCAGCTTCCTGCAAGCGCTGGCGTAACTCTTCGAGTTCGAGGCGAACGGAAGTGCTGAGATTGGCCTTCATTTCGAGCCACCTACGATTGCGAGGTTTGAAAGCACTTTGGGACGGTCAGAAAGATCTCCGACCATACGCCGCGACGGAGGTGGTTCATCCTTTATTAGTGTGGGGGCCGCGATTATATCGGATTCGGTTGCGCGGCCCGGCTCCTGGCAAATGTCGATAACCTCAAGATGATACCGGCCTTTGAGATTGGTCTCGCAAATCTCCGACAAGTTGCGCACCGCCCGAGTTGAACGGGGAGTGGTGCCGGTGGTGAAGAGGCGCAGAACGTAGTGCGCCGCAGCATCCGCCGTCTTGCGCACGCGGTGTGCCCGGGGTGTCAGCCGATGAATACGCGCCATAAGTTCCTCAGATGTTATCAAGCTCGAAGCTGAGAAGAATTTTTTCGGTCGCGGAGAGATCGCCAATTATGCGCCTTACCGGCGCGGGGATTTTTCTGACCAAAGTCGGAATTGCGATTATCTGGTCGAGCTTGGCGAGTTCGGGATTACGCATCAGATCGACGATCTCGATCGTGCATCGGCCCGGCATGTAACGGTCACAAATGCGGCGTAAGTTGGCGATGGCCGTGGCGGAGCGGGTCGATTGTCCGGCGACGTACAACCGCATCATCCAATTCTCTTCGGGCTGCGGGCTTTCCTTCTTGAGCACTCGTGATCTGGAAGAAGGCGGCTTTCGGACCGGCTTTTTCGATGTGGCAATCTTGCTCATCAACAACTCTCCGCGGAAAACGACGCTACCGCTATTCTCGCCCTGGAGTTTGAAATGGACGGCCGTCAATCTGAGATGGACCGCCGTTAATTTTGCGGCTCCGGGCCATCGACGTCCGATTTTCCCTCAAGTTATCTTCGCGTTTGTGTTCGATCGAAATCGATCTTTTCACCTCCGCCTCGTCCGCCGCGAATTCAGCCCGGAGCGCTTCTATTTGAGCCTCCATCGCTTTGCGCTTGCGTTCGAGCTGGGTGAGTTTGAGCTCGCTCTCGTTGGCGCGTTGGAGCGAGGCGTCGCGTTCCTGGGCCTCGAGAGCCACGCGTGCCGAACCCGTGAGCATCCCGCCGGGTCCAAGGTAAACCTCGACCAGCTTGATCCCTTCAGCGCTCAGGATGAACTCGCGAATCTGGTTGGAGTGATGCATTCCGCGCGACTTCAGTACGTAAAGCCCGCGGTTGCGTTCGCCGGAAATTTCGATGTCCCGCGCCAGCAACCAGGTGTCGATGATCGAAGAGATCCCAAGTTCGGTGGCTTCCAACTGCCCGCCATTCTGCGTAAGCACGGTCAAAAATGCGGTGATACCCTCGGTCTTGAGGAAATCTATGAGCAGCGTGAGCATCGCGTTCACGCTTCGCGTATTTCCGGCGGAGATCAGGTTGGAGATGGGATCCACGATTACCGCGCTGGGCCGGAATTGGTCTATCTCTTTGTGCATCGAAACGAGATGCATCTCGAGGCCATGGAGGAATGGGCGCTGCGCGACAATCCGCAGCCGCCCGCTCTCGAGGTGGGGCTTGAGATCGAGCCCGATCGATTCCATGTTGCGGGCAATCTGGTCGGGTGATTCCTCGAAGGCAAAATACAACGCACGTTCTCCGCGCTCGCATACCGAACGTGCGAAGGCGCTGGCGAAACTGGTTTTGCCCGTGCCCGCAGTCCCCGACATCAGCACGCTGGTCCCGCGGTAGAAACCGCCGGGCGCCAGCATCGCATCCAGGTCAGGAACGCCGGTTGAAATGACCTCGCTCGAAACCTTGTGGCGCAAGGCCATCGAAGTCACCGGCAGTACCGAAAACCCCTGTTCGTCGATGATAAATGGATATTCGTTGGTTCCATGGCTGCTGCCGCGATACTTGACCACTCGCAGCCGGCGCGTATTGATTTGGTCGGTCACGCGCTGATCGAGCAGGATCACGCAGTCGGCGACATATTCCTCGAGCCCATAACGAGTCAACGAGCTCTCACCGCGCTCGCCGGTGACTATCGCGGTTACACCGAAAGACTTGAGGAATTGAAACAGCCGGCGAATCTCGGCGCGCAACAGAGCGGTGTTTGAGAAGCCCGAGAAAAGCGTCTCGATCGTGTCGAGCACGACCCGTTTGGCGCCGACCGACTCGATCGCATGCTTGAGCCGTATGAACAGCCCTTCAAGGTCATAGTCGCCGGTCTCGGCGATTTCGTTCGGATCGACATGGACGTGGTCGATGGCGAGCATCCCCTCGCGGGAGAGCTGATCGAGATCGAATTTCAGGGAAGCAGCGTTGGCGGCCAACTCTTCCTGGGTTTCTTCGAAGGCGACGAAAACGCCCGGCTCGGAATACATGCGCGCGCCATTAACCAGAAATTCGACGCCGAGCATGGTTTTGCCGCAACCCGGGCTGCCACAGATGAGAGTCGCCCGTCCGCGCGGGAGTCCGCCGAAGGTTACTTCATCGAGGCCGGCGATTCCGGTCAGCGCCTTTTCCAGGCCATCAAGCGCCTTGGTTGGAACGCTGACGACCGATTGTGGCTCGGCGGGCTTGTTCATCCTCGCCTTACCATGGGCTTTCATCGCGATCTCCGAATTGCAATATGCAGGTCCTCTGATCTTCCGATACTGACCGGAGAATTTATGCGGCGCAAGGTTCTTCGGACCTTTTGATTTGTATCCTCAGTAACAGGACTCGTGTACGATTCGAGCTACTTAGCGTCACGCTATACGCCGGCATGATTGCCGCTTTTAAACAGGCAGAAGGACTTGGACGATTGCTTACGAGACGGAAGTTTTGCGCGGTGCTCCGGACGAGTCGGAAAATAAAGCATGATCCGTGCAGGGGATCGGTATTCTGGGAAAATTTTACGGTGAGTTCTTTGGCTGTAGGGACCACCGCGTCCCCAGGAGAATTTCATGCGTACCCGCATCATTCATCTCATCAATCCGAAGACTGATTCGCTTACGACCCGCCCGGTCTACATGAATCGGGCGCTGTACTCTCCGCTTGCGGGCTTGCTCGCGGTTGCCGCATCCCTTCCACGCGAGCAGTACGAAATCGTGCTCACAGACGAGAACATCGAGACGGTCGATTTCGATTTGAAGGCGGACCTCGTCGGGATTTCCGCGATGACGAGTTACGTCAACCGCGGCTACGAGATCGCCGACGAATTCCGCGCCAGGGGCGTGCCCGTCGTCATGGGTGGCGTGCATCCGAGCTTCATGCCGCAGGAGGCGCTGAAGCATTGTGATGCTGTCGTTATCGGTGAAGTCGAGCTCGTGATCGACAAGCTGCTCGATGATCTCAACCAGGGGTCGATGCGCGGAACCTACAAGTCGGACAGGCTGCATCCGATGGTCGGGATGCCGATGCCGCGTTACGATCTGCTAAAGAAGAACCGCTACGTGAACCGCACTTTCGTCCAAACTTCGCGCGGATGCCATCAAGGCTGCACGTTCTGCGCCGAGCCGCTGATGAATGGTCTCAAGTTCCGCTATCGGCCGGTCGACGAGGTGATTCACGAGATGGAGAATTGCGGAGCGCGCACCATCTCAATCAACGACGCCGACTTCTTCGGTACGCCGGAGCGCCCGAAGGAAGTGATGCGCGCGTTGAAGGGGCGCGGCCTCCAATGGCAAGCCGGCGTCACCTCCAAACTTGCGCAGGACGACCGCATGCTGGAGCTCGCGGCCGAGAGCGGCTGCACGATGCTGAGTATCGGCTTTGAGTCGATCTCGCGCGCGACGCTGAAAAGCGTGCATAAGCATGTCAATCGGCCCGAGACTTTCGCCGCCCTGGTGGAGAAAGTGCACTCTTACGGGATTATGGTATTCGGCCTATTCATGTTTGGCTTCGACGGCGACGATCGTTCGGTTTTCGACGAAACCGTCAACTTCAATATCAACGCCAAATACGATGCATGTGCCTATTCCGCGCTCACGCCCTATCCGGGCACGCTCACGTGGTACGAGATGAAGAAAGCGAACCGCATCGTTTCCTTTGACTGGTCGATGTACGATCAGGGCCACGTCGTCTATCGGCCCGCGCAGACGTCGGCGGACGAACTGGGTATCGGCTTGCGCCGCGCTTATGGCAGTTTCTATTCGACCTCTTCAATCGCCAGCCGATTTCCGCTACGCAATAAGCGCCATCGCGCGCAGTGGCTCATCTACAATCTGTTCATGCGCAAAGCCTCACAGACCCAGAACATTGGTTCAATCGCGGCGCCAACGGCGGAGTCCGACGTCGCCCCGATGCCTCCGATCCTGCCCGTCAAGCTCGAATGGCGCAGGGCAGTACTGGAGGCGGCAGGCGGACCCGGGCCGCACTTGAGCTGAAGCAACGAGCAGAGACTGCGGACGCCGCAGAGTATTCAACGGTTCAAGAGAAGAGAGCACGCTGAGAACCAGCATCAGCAGCGCCATAACTGCCACTGACAGAGGCCGGCGGAGTGCCAGTCTAACGATCCACATGACTTGGCCTCTCCATGAATCAGTGCGACTAAACTCAGGTCTTGGACGTGAACAGCACCTTGCCACTGGTCTGTGTCGCTTTCGCGATCGCTTCCCTCATCTGCTCGAAACCATAGGTCGCGGCGACCGGGGTGGAGATCCTGCCAGCGGCTATCAGCGGCGCTAGGTGATCAAACATCGCCGTGATCTCATCCGCCTTGGCTGACCGATACCAGTAAAGAAGCCAGAAGCCACGTATCGTCTGCTTCTTGAAAATGAGACTGCCCGGTGGAACGACCATCGGCTTGCGGCTCATCCCTCCGTAGGACACCAGCACTCCGCTTTCCGATAGGCAGTTCATCAGATTCATCGACGATGTATCTCCGACCCCATCGAGCGCCAGCGTGATCTGCGCCTTTCCCGTTTCTGCTGCGACGCGTTTCCCAAGGTCCGGCCCGTCGACCAGGACGATATCGCCGCCCAGCGCCTTCACTTCCGCCATAACCTCGTCACGACGGACGACATTGACGGTCTTCAGTTCAAGCGATTTCGCAATCGCGACCGTTGCTCGCCCGACGCCGGAATTGGCACCGTTCTGGATGACCCAGGACTCGCGCGGCAGGTTCACGATATCGGTCAGCAGAAGATAGGCGGTCGGCGAATTGACACCCATCATCGCGAACTGGTTGATGTCGCCCGGCGGCAACGGCCGCAACCAGGGGGCGTCTGTCTTGATCCGCTCGGCCCAGGTAGGAGTCAGGAAAGGTACCAGCGTTCGGTCGCCTTCCTTCAAATGTTTGACGCCCGCGCCGACCGCAACCACGCGGCCCGCTCCCTCCGTGCCCATGATGGCCGGCAAGTTCGGACGATAGCCGTAGCCGCCTGCAATCATCAAAAGATCGTACTGATTGATCGGCGAGGCCTCGACCGCGATTACGACTTCGCCGGCTGCCGGCGCGCCGACGTCGCGAATATCGACAGCCTTGAGGACCTCCGCGGGTTTGCCGAACGTCTCGATTTGTATGACCTTCATTTTTATGATCTTCGGATTGGGCTTAGATTTTGCGCGACGCCGCCGTCCACAAACAATTCCGTTGCAGTGATATACACTTCTCAGGGTATCGTCGTTATCGTCAAACTGCAGACTCTCGAAGAAGGTTCTCGACTTTCGAATCCAGATCCCGAGCGACTGCCAAGGCATCCGCATTCCCATAAGGGGCCAGAAGACTGGCCATCCTGTCATACGACAAACGCACTCCGCCCTCAGGCCGCTCGTCCACCAAAATCGTGATCGGCGCGTAAGATCCCGCGTCGGGAACATGCTTCGCCATTTCCTTCATGATGAGCGGGTTGCCGATCACAAGACGTACAATTTTCGGTGTGTCGTGCCCGCTCTCCTTGCGTAGAATCGCCCCATGATCGAGTTCCATGAAAAGCATTAGCCCCGTTTTGCCAAGAACTGCGTGAACCTTGCGCTCCAGTTCAGTGAAGGACCCTGCGCCCCTGGTTGCTTTCTCGAACTCGACCATGTCCGGCTGCCCAACGCTCGCTTTAATCGCAGCCACGACCGCTGCGAACGGCTTGGAAGATGTCACGCTCAAGCGTTCTATCTCGATCTTTCTGACCGTCATGTTTTCCTTCCTCTAATTGAAATTCATTTACTCGATCACGATGCCGGGTGGTGAAAGACCTCTATTGTTCCGGACGAGATCGAGGCTAGCCGCGTCGGACGCATACAGAGTCAGGCTCAGATTTGCGCGAAGCCGCCGTCCACAAACAATTCCGTTCCCGTGACGAAGCTGCTGTCGTCGGATGCGAGGAACAACACGGCTTTCGCGATCTCATCGGGTCTACCGAGCCTGCCGAGCGGGACACTGTTGGAGATCATCTTCAAGCGTTGCTGGCCCACTTCTGAGGAAGCCAGCAGGTCATTCAATCCGGGCGTGTCGGTGGAGCCCGGGCTTACCGCGTTAACGCGTATGCGGCGATCCTTTAAGTCCGTTGTCCAGGTTCGCGCGAACGAACGCACGGCGGCTTTTGTGGCGCTGTAAACACTATTTGCAGCGAACCCTTTACTGGCGACGATGGACGCATTCAGGATGATCGAGCTACCGTCGGGCATCAGCGGTAGCGCCTTCTGCACCGTGAAAAGCAGGCCTTTCACATTGATGTTGAAGATCGAGTCATAGAACTCCGCGGTGATGGTGCCGAGCGGGGCATACCTCGCAACACCGGCATTCGCAAATAATATGTCGATGCGTCCCGTCGTCCTCTTCACCACGTCGTAAAGCCTATCCAGATCGGCAGGGTTGGAAACGTCGCCTTCAACGCCGACGACATTTTCGCCGACCTCTTTCACCGCCGCATCGAGCTCGGCCTGGCGGCGCCCGGTTATGAAGACATATGCCCCTTCACTGACAAACGCCTTCGCCGTCGCCAGACCAATGCCACTATTACCGCCCGTAATCAGTGCGACCTTTCCTTGCAGCTTGTTCATATTTTCCTCTCGCATCATCGAAAGTCGGTCAGATCTTGAGAACGACTAGGCGGAAGGGACGCTCCTCGATAAGGTAAGGCAGAGCATCGGCCGCTTGGGACAGCCGGAAGGTCTTTGCCACAATCGGCTTGATGGCGCCGGATTGAAAGCAGCGGGACCCGGCCAAAGGCCTTGAGATTGCCGCCTCATCAAGAATCGCTACGTTTTCGGTGAGAACGTCGGCGAGACCGTTCGGGCAAATCGCCTACCCGCGACTGCCACGTCGTGTTGATCAGTCTTTTCTACGTTCAAGCTTACGTCAGAGCGTTCTAACGCAATGAACGGGCCATTCGTAACTAGCGTAAAGAGGGGAGATTACAGACTGAAATGATGCCGATTTTTCGGCAAATGCCGAACTGTCAGCGCAGTCAGATGAAGTCTGAGCAACCGAATCATCTTCCGCTTTGTTTCACGGGTGCACTGCGGGCAAGTTGCCGGTATCACGGCAGAGTTGCACGCAGGCAAGGGCGGCCTTCAGATCGTACGGGCGAAAGAGAGCAGGTTCGCCTGAATCCGCTACTCTATAAGGCCAGATCACTCAACCCTGGGTGGTCGTTCGGGCGACGCCCGAGAGGCCAATGATACTTACGCTCTGATTCGGGGATCGTAAGGTCATTGATGCACGCGAGACGTATACGCATCAGACCGCTTTCATCGAATTCCCAATTCTCATTTCCATACGAACGAAACCAATTTCCGGAGTCATCGTGCCATTCGTAGGCAAAGCGCACGGCGATCCTGTTGTCGGTGAAGGCCCAGAGTTCTTTGATCAAGCGGTAGTCGATCTCTCTCGTCCATTTGCGCGCAAGGAATGAGACGATCTCTTGCCGTCCATTCACGAATTCCGCCCGGTTTCTCCAGTGCGAGTCCGGCGTATAGGCAAGGGCCACTTTTTCCGGGTTGCGGGAATTCCAGGCGTCCTCTGCGAGACGAACTTTCTGGATAGCGGTGTCACGAGTAAATGGTGGTACTGGAAAAGGTGTCGCCATATTTTTCTCCTTGGAGTTTGAGATCTTCTCTGGCCGCTCTGAATGGCCTTTGGCTGTTGGCACAACTCCGTGTTACCGCCGATGAAAACATTGCAGCGAACCGGCACGCAGTTACCGACGACGCCATGCTTTTGTGATCTTTCCTTTTTCCTTCCACGAGCACCGTGTGCGCGCAACACCAATGCCAAATGCATCGGCCACAGCGCGAGCGCGCGCGGTCTCTTATTGCACGACGCGCTTTGGTGGCGTTGACGGCGGCCGCCGGGGGAGGGATAACGGCCGCCGTCTTGCCACGGGTAACGTCGACTTGGCTGCCCCCGCAACAGGTCAACTGCGTCTCTGGCGCGTCGCCGACGACTACCAATCTTCTGTCTCACTATTCTTGGCTTGGGTTCCGTTCTCGGATCATCCATTCGCGTATGTATGGTGAGCAGTTGACGAGCCGCACGCCTTCCGTCTCACATCTGTTAAGGAACCGGACCGCATCCACATCCACCAGCGTCACCTCATCCAGCTGCACAACAACCCTTGGACCGCTCGCTTCCAGTTGCCTTGCCACTTCCGGAAGATCCTCCGCTCGAACTCGACCGATCAGCCTGACGGTCGTGCGGCGCTTGCGGACAATCTTTTCGATCTTCAAGGTCACGTCGGAAACGTCTCGATTAAACGCAATGAGCGGGCCATTGGTAACAGCCTGCAAAGACCGTAGATTAGGAGCAGGATGATGCTGATTTTTCGGCAGATGCCGAACTGTCGGCAGAGTCGGGCAAAGTCGGAGCACTGTAATTATGTTCCGCTGATTTCCAAGCGCAAGCAGCGAAAGTCAAATGAAGCCTGATCAGTGAGTCCGGTTCGTGAGGTTTAGATTGCCCTGAAGCGATGCTTATTGATACCGAAACTGCGGATCTTCGATTCAAGCGTTTGGCGCGGAATTCCCAGCTTGGCGGCCGCACCCGACGGGCCCGCGATGCGACCGTTGGCTTTTGCTAACGCTGCTTCAATCAGCTCTTTTTCGTGCGCAACCACGGTAGCGACAAGCGGAACCTCAGGGCCGAGCAGCCGATGCGACGTGCGCTTCAACCACGTCTCATCAATCGAAAACGTCTCTCCATCACAGAGCACCACGGACCGCTCAATGACGTTCTGCAGTTCGCGAACGTTCCCCGGCCAGTCATAAGCTTGAAACAGTTCGAGGGTCTTCTTGCTTATCGCCCTGAATTTCCTGCCAGCTTTTTTCGCATAACGATCGATCAAGTACTCGACGAGTACCGCAATGTCGTCGACGCGATCGCGTAGCGGGGGCGCTACGATCGGGAATACATTCAATCGATAGAAGAGATCTTGTCGGAATGCGCCGCCCTCGACAGCACGTCCCAGATCACGGTTCGTCGCCGCTACCACTCGCACATCCACCTTGAGCGGTTCGGTGCTTCCAATGCGTTCGAATTCATGCTCCTGGAGCACCCGCAGCAAGGCAATCTGCGTTTCCATCGGAAGCTCACCGATCTCGTCCAGGAAGATCGTTCCGCCATCTGCCGCTTCAAAGCGGCCCGCGCGCCGCTGCAGAGCGCCGGTGAATGCGCCTTTCTCGTGTCCGAACAGTTCGGACGCGATTAGCGACTGCGGAATCGCCGCGCAATGTACGCGAATGAATGCTCGCCCCGCACGATTTGAGCGCTTATGAATCGCGCGCGCGATCAGTTCCTTCCCGGTTCCGGTCTCCCCTGAAATGAGAACGGTGGAATCAGTGGGCGCCACTTTCGCTACCTGTACCAGCACTTTTCTAAGTGCTGAAGACGAGCCGACGATTTCCTCGAACATCGACGAGTGATCGATTTCCTCGCGCAACGCTGAGTTTTCTTGCCGAGTTCGTTCTTCCGCCTGTTTACGATCGTCGATGTCGGTACCCGTCACATACCAACGGATCACCTCTCCTTGTTCGTCTAGCAGCGCCTTGTATTGGGCCAGGAACCAACGATACTGGCCGTCCCTGCGGCGCACTCGTCGTTCGTACTCGAATGGCGCCCCTCGCGAGATCGCCGCATCGCGTTTCTCGCGCAGTCTCTCCGTATCCTCCGGATGAAAGACCTCGCGAAAGCTTTGAGATTCCACTTCTTCTTTCGTCAGACCGGTGTATTCCAGTGCTGCCTGATTCGCATACAGAAATTTTCCGTCGGCCCCTAGAGCCACGATAAGCTGAGGTATAGCATCGATGATTGTTCGAAGTTCCGCTTCGGATTTCTTGATTTCCTCGGAGGCTTTTTGCAACGCAATCCGTGATCGTTCTCCTTCGATTGCGATCACCGCGACGTGGCTGGCTCCCTCAATGAGCTGTAAATCGCTCGCACTAGGCGTTCGCGGCTGACGGTAGTACATCGCGAAGGTGCCGAGCATTTCCTGATCTTTCGAGAGCACCGGCTGGGACCAGGCAGCGCGCAATCCGTTAGTTAAGGCCAGTTCGCGATAATCGGCCCACAAGGGATCGGCGGCGATATCCGAAACAACCACACGCCGCTTCAGAGCTGCGGCGGTCCCGCATGACCCAACATCCGCGCCGATTGTGAGCGGGGTGATCGCCTCAATCCAACTTTTGGGAATGCGACGACCGGCTATCGGCCACAAGCGCCTGCCGTCCGGATCCATCAACATCGCAGTAGAGATGATCTTGGGGAACTGAGCGTCGATGGTGTCGCACAGACTTTCCAGAATGTCAGCGAGGGGAGCGCCGCTGGCAATCATCTCCAGAGTCCGCTTTTCCGCGGCCAGCAGCGCCTCGGCACGCTTACGATCCTCGATATCGGTATCTGCCCCGTACCAGTTGATGATCTCACCGAGATTGTCGCGCACTGGCTCTAGGCGCGCGAGGAACCAGCGATATTCCCCATCGCACCGCCTAAGGCGCGCTTCGATCTCGCCAGGCTGTCCGGAAGCGAGCAGCCCATGCCACTTGTCAATCACCGTTTCCAGGTCATCGGGATGAATCACGGTTTTCCACCCCCAGCCGCGCGCCTCTTCGAAGGAGAGACCCGTGTAGTCGTGCCACCGCTGATTGAAGAATTCGACGGAACCGTCGGGTGAACTGCACCAAGCCATTGTGGGGATTGCGTCGATCCGTAGTCGATATCTGGCTTCGGATATCTTCGTTTCGAATTTTGCCGTGAGGTCTAGATAAGACATGGGTGGCCTTCTCTGACTTGTTAGGCTTTATGGGGGACCGATCAAGGGAATCGCTGCGCGTTGGACCTCTATCTCAGTTTCGCGGAGTTGCTGCACCCATCGTACTGCTATCGCTCACGAAGGCATCGATTTCCAACACCTCAAGAAGCGCGGTGATACCGTTGCCTTTCGTCAAGATTTTCCGTCTGACGTAATGGCAGGGGCAAATCCAGTCCCTACGACGCAAAGCAGCCTCTTGAGACTGGAGGCGGTGGGAGTTCGCGAGCAGCTACCTGTGCCCGAATCCACCATGGAGTCCTGACATGTGTGAATACCACCGTGAAAACTTCCGGCGAACCCCCGCAAGAGAATCCCCCCGGGTTCCTGATCCGTGCCTCACACAAACCCATCAGAGACATTCTTTGAAGGTACTGATTTAGAGTACAGGATGCCGCTCGACAAAATCAGACCGCTACAAATGAGCGATTTTCTGCACTCGGTCTCTCCTGAAACAGATCACGGCCGAATCTGCTCTCGGTTCTCGGCGGTCCGGGTGACATCGTCGCCGTTGGTTCCTTCGACCATGGCTCGCTGATCGAAATCTCCAAACTGCGCAAAGAGTAATTCGTTCTCCAGTTCTCTGTCGCGCTCCCTGATGGCGTTGGCGATGCTCTTCTGGCGGCGCTGGAGGTAGCCGTTTCGCACTGCGGCATAGAGGTCAAGGGAAGCGTCTTCGACGTCCTGATAGAGTTTCAGATTGTCCGCGCGCTCGTTAATAGTCTTCGCGGCTCCGCGTCCGAAATCCGCGGCAAAAGGAGTGACGAACCAGGAGAGCGGGTCGAGCAGCGAATCGACCGCGTACCCGATTCCATCGCGGACCGTCAGCGGCGGCAAGAACGGCACCACGAGGTAGGGTCCAGGCCCGGCACCATATACGCCGAGGGTTTGTCCGGCGTCTGCGTCGCTCTCCTTCAGACCCGCGCGCGAGGCTACATCGACAAAGCCCGCAACGCCGACCGTTGTGTTGAGCAGAAACCCCGCCACTTCGCTACCGGCTTCCTGGAATCTGGCCTGCAATACCTCATTCACCAGCCGGTCAGGCATGGCCAGGTTATGAAATGCATTTGCCAGGCCATGGCGCACTGGGTCGGGTATCTTCGCCCAAACAGTCGCTACGGGCTTTAGTGCGTAGCGATCGAGCACGTCGTGGTTGAACCAGAAGGTCTTTTCGTTGAAACGCTCCCACGGGTCGTAGTCCATCCCATCGGTCGCGTCCACCGTCGGAAATTCAGCTCCCGCTGCGGTGGACGGAGTGACATCCGAGAGCTGACGGTTTGGTTCACCGGGCCCTTCTCCTCGCACGCTACAGCCGAGAAAGGTGATGCTGGCAAGCGTTACAACCACAACGGCAACCCACAAATCCGATCTACAGTGGGTATGTGACACAACGGTCTCCCTGTCCGGGACTTGGCCGGACTGATGAGGATAGATTAGTCAAAAGCATTAGTGGGGCGTCACAAACCGACGCCATCTCCATGGCGGAACAAGCGCAATCCGATCAGGAAAGACACGAACCCGTATGCAAAGAGAATGAGAAGCTTGGGTGAGACCGCCGCCAAGCCTTTGTCGCGAAGAATCACGTCCTGCACGGCGAACATCGACCAAGTGGTCACGGCGCCATTGGCGGCGGTTTGCATCCATTTTGGCAGATCGTAAAGCGGCCAAAAGAGTCCCCCGAGTGCGGCGAGGACGAACACCACGGACAGACCAACGGGGATAGCTTGCTCTCGTGTGCGCACGAAGCCCGCAACGATGGCAGCAAAGCAGGTCATCGAGAACACGACCGCGGTCACCACCAGCGACAATGCCAAGGGCGAGTGGCCAAGCCTGAGGCCGTACACGAAGTGGCCGAACAGCAGGAGGATCAGTAGCTGTGCGATGCCGACAATGAGACGTGCCAGCAGCTTGCCGCCGAGCAGCGCCGCTGAGGACACCGGAGCGATGGAAAGCCGTCTGTTCGTGCCCCAAACTTCTTCCTCCCGCAGGTCGAGAGAGACGCTGAAGATGAGAGTGAGCAGAACGAACATCAGGCTAAAGCCGGGAATATTCTGTTCCAGGGATGAAAACGAAGGCCGGTTTCCGGTAATGCTTTGCTCACGCACCGTGAGTAGCTCTTGGCTGAAAGGATCGCCTAACGACGCGGTCTCGCGGTCGGCGAGCAACATGATGACCTTGATCGCTTCCAGTTCCTGCCACTGGGCGGGATCAGTGAGCAGCTCGATAGTTGAGGGCTTTCGCGTAAGGTAATGCTTGCTCAATTCCGGCGGTAGAATGAGAGCGGCAGGAGCGTCGTTCTCGTCGGCTACCAAGTGCTCGGCACTCTCCCGGGTCACTTCACGCACGTTCAGGTGTTTGCGAAAGACCTTGATCAGCGCTGCGGCTACCGGCCCCTGATCTTCATTGACTATCGGAAAAAGGATGCCCTCGCTCCCATCGCCGGACTGGGTCGCGCTAGCGACAACCAAAATGACCACCATCGGAACAATGAGCAGTGACGCCAGGGCGAAACGGTCACGACCAATTAGGCGGAGGTCCTTGAGCATGATGGCAAATATCTTCATAGGCTAGGCCCCGCCGCCGCCGTTACTGCCGTATTTCCTGTTCATCAGGTTGAGCACATCTTCGACCGAATCTCGGGATAGTAAGTCATCAAGCTGGCTGCCCAGATTTGCGGTCAGACTTACGTCTTCGACCGTGATCTTGGTCACCAACCAGCACTCCCCTTCAGGTCTAAGCTGATAGACAACGCTAAATTCATCGCGAGGCGTAACGATTTTGGTATTGACACTTGCTTCACCGTCCATGCGCCTCTCGCCGACATAGACAAAGTTGGGCTTGTCGAAAAGCAGGAGTTCCTGGACGTAGGTTCGCTGGAAAAGCTTACGAAAGAGTGGGAGAAACTCCTTCTGCTGTTGGGGCGTGAAGCTCGACCAATGCTTACCGAGCGCAGCCCGGCCCATCGTGTCGGTGTCGAGAAATTTGCTGAAGAGGTCCGACAGAGCAGCCAGCTTGTCATTGTGCGTTTGATCGCTGCCAACGATAGCGCTCGCTTGTTCCAACGTGGCGCGCGTGTACTCGAGCGGGCTGGCCGCCCATGCCGTAGCGACCAGACAGAACCAAACAACGAACGCGATTAGCTTGACGCGCGTCAATCGCGAAGCTCCGTGCCGGTTAGGCGCAGAGAAGAGATGCTCGAGGCTGATCGGTGCAATCTTCAAATGCACAGGTTGCCTGGATCGGCTGATGATCTTCTGCAGCGGCTCGAGGAGATGAGTGGCGTTTCTGACAAAAAAACGAACTATCCCGTCGGTGCGCTCGACGCGAGATACGCCGCCTGCAGCTTCGACCGCGGCGAGGTCGGTTCCGAGCGGCAGGCCCCGCACTTCGATGATCTCCCTGCACTCCAGATTGGCGAGCAGAGCGTCGAGGGTTCCCATCGCAACGAGCTTTCCCTGGTTCATGATTCCAAGGCGGTCGCACAACACTTCGGCCTCCTCCATGTAGTGCGTGGTGTAGAGAATAGCCGTGCCGGCTTCGCGCAGGCGGCGTACGATCTCGAAAATGTGCTCCCGCGACTGCAGATCCACTCCAGCGGTAGGCTCGTCGAGCAAGAGCACTCGCGGGCTATGCACCAGAGCGGCCGCGAGATTGAGACGCCGCTTCATCCCGCCGGAGAACGCGCCTGCGTAATCGTTGCGGCGCCTTTCCAACCCGACGAGCTGCAGCAGCTCGTCGATCCGGCTTTCGAGTTCCACTCTGGATACGCCATAGATGCGCCCAAAGAAGCGCAGGTTTTCCGCGGCGGTCAGCATCGGGTAAATCGCGATATCCTGGGGCGCGATTCCAATCATGCGGCGAACGATCTTAGGTTCTTTGCGTATGCTGTGATCGAACAGCGTTGCATCACCGCCCGACGGCGCTCGTTCTGTCGCAAGGATCGAGATTACCGTGGTCTTTCCCGCGCCATTGGGACCGAGCAGGCCAAAGACTTCTCCCTCACGGACGACGAAACTGACCCCTGCCACCGCGTCGAGCTCGCCGTAGCGCTTCTGAAGCGAGTCGACCCGTAGCACAACGGGTTTCAGCGGCTGCTGCCTCAGGGGACGGAGGGGTAAGGGGATAGCAGCGCGAGATGAGTATCGCCCGTTGTGCGGCGCGTTTCGTAACCTTGCCTTCTCTGTCATTTCGAACTCCGATGCATCGAATTGACCTCGCCGACGCGAGAGAAACCCGCACTCCGGCCGCCGGCAGCCGAAGCCTACTGGAAGTAGGCGTGAAAAATGGGGGCACATTGTGTGCGGCGCGCTTCACAGACAGTCCGCACTAGAAGACCGAAAGCAACGATCGCTAGAACGATGTTCGAGACCCATCAAGATTCGGCGGCTGTCCCTTTTCGACGGTCAACGAGCGCGAGGTGAGTATCGGTGCGCTACGACCGTATGCGTCTTCGACTGGTCGAGCCACAGCCCTGCGGATCGCTAGAAAAACACGCGTCTCATAACGCTCGATATGTCGGTCGAGCAAATTGGTTAAGGCCACGAAGGCATGAGCTTGGGAAACCGCAGCCTCATCTTCTTTTTGTGCACCGGACTCGATCTGCTTCACAAGCTCTCGAATCTCACGTTGCTCACGTGAAATCTCCCCTACGAAATCGAGTCCGCTGCTGAACTGAAGCCCGCTCCACCAGAACACCAGAGCGTTTTCTACCTCCAGGTGAAACCACAAGTCGGATTTAATGCCGGACCATGCCTGCCTCGCGCGCTCGTAAAGTTCTCTATTCAGCGGATCCGAGGCCAGGGATGCCGAGGCTGACCCCAAACTCACCAGTGCCTCGTTGAACCGTCCGTGCTCGAGTGCAAGGCAGTTAACGATCGCATTGATCATTTGACCTTCGAAGTTAGGATCACGCTCAAAGACGGTATCGTACAGTGTTTTCCTCATCTTGGTGTTATTGAGCAACTGACGTGCCATCCGCGCGTTATCAATGCCTCACAATTGAGCCAAGAAAATGGATAGACTTTCTGGAACACAGAGTCATGCGCATGTAAAGAACATTCGCGACCTGCGAATCGCGACGCGAAGCTGGAGAATCCGCGAATCGAGACCGCCTGGCCGAGTGAGGTGATTTCGAATCCGCCAGTATCGATGAACAGGTAGACGACAGCCTCAAATGCACTTCAGGCTCAACAAGAGCACGACGTACGCGCAATGCGGGAATGTTGAGCATTGATCTTCAGAAGCCTGTATAAGAACGTGTAAAAAGCGCGAGTGGGACACTCGTCTGAGAGTGCTTACCCGTTTGCGTGGACTCGCTATAAATTAGACTAGGTCGAGATTCGCGAGCCGCTCGGCCTCATCAATTCAGCTGCGCAGCTTCCTTACAACTGATTTGAGAGCAGCGACGCCGTCCGGTCCTAGTTTGTGAGCTACTTGGCTTTGCGCTTGTTGCCACGCGGGATAGCTTTTTCGTAGCAGAGCCTTCCCCATCTCCGTGATTGTGATTTGATGGCTACGCCGATCATCCTCGCCAGGTTCCAGCCGGAGCCATCCCCTCGCGCACATGCGCGCCACATTGCGGCTGAGGGTCGACTCGTCCATCTCAAGAAATTTAGCCAGTTCGGCGGGTCGCGTGTCCTCCCGGCTCGCAACTGCGTTTAATACGCTGAATTGGCTGACCTTCAATCCCGCCTCTGCAAGCGCGTCGTCGTAGACGGCGGTGATCACGCGACTCAACAGCCGGGCTCTAAATCCCAGACACTCTGATCCCACTCGCTTGGTGTCTTCAGCCATAATCGCCCAGGGTAACAGCCGTCAGAACTTTTCCTTAAACGGACGCACGTCGATATCTAACGTCCAGGCGCTGTGGTCCTGGTGTGCGAGATGCCAGTAGGTGTCCGCGATTGCGGACGGCTTGAGCATATCCTCCGGTTTAAGTTGCGGAAAGCGCTCGTGGATAGCTGGCATATCGATCGCTCCATCGACGTTGATCCAGGCGACGTGAATCCCCTTGGGTCCAAGGTCGCGCGCCATCACGTGAGCGAGGCCGCGCATCGCGAATTTCGCCGGCCCGAAAGCCGCCGAGGTCGGAAACGGCTTAACACCTGCAGTCGCTCCCGTGAACAGGATCACTCCCCGCCCCTTCTGAAGCATTGCGGGCACCACCTGCTGTGCGGCGAGAAAGGCCCCAAAGGTGCCGACTCGCCATGTGTTCTCGAAGGTGCTGGGCTTCGTCTCCATCAGTGTGCCGAACGGACGCATCGCAGCATTGTAGAGTAAGACGTCCGTATCACCCAACTCGCGGCGGATTCGCTCGAATGCGCCAATGATCTCTTGCTCTTTACTCACGTCAGCCGGGACGACGAGCGAGGTCCCGCCGGCGGCCGAGATTTCTCTTGCGAGCTCGATTAGCTTCTCGGCGTTACGCGCCAGCAGCGCCACCGCATGGTCCGCCGCGAAACGACGCGCCAGCGCAGCGCCCAAGCCTGGTCCAACGCCAATAACCGTGGCGACCTTTTTGTCTGTCATGATTATTCCTCTTCTGACTGAAGGGTGCGCCGCCCTATTAGTCCGCCGGCCAGAAGACCAGCGCCCGAACTTCGATGCTCTCGCGCGGCGCCGCGTCCGCTGGGCTGGTTGGATCATCGAAGGCCGAATGAGCCGTGAAGCGCGCGCGCCCATCCTCTTTCGAGTCGTAGCACTTCAGCAGGATTACTTCGTTGCGCTCTAGCCGCGGAAAATAAGACCAGCGGTGCTGAGCGTTGTAAGTAAAACGATAGACCTCACCGACTTTGTCACGGTACACCAGGTCGGCAGGAACAAAATCCTTGGGGTCGATTGACTGCGCATCGCATACCGCGAGAGGCGTGGATTCGACCGGTCCTCGAATCGGCCGCCAGACATTGATTTCGGCAAAGCGATGGCGCAACCTCTGCTCCGCTTCGGCGGCCGGGAGATGATCCCGCACCCGGCGCGGGCCGGACTTCGCGGTATAATCGTTGTGTACCATCCGCACGTACTCCCTGGCCTTTCTCTCACCCCGCTGCGAAAGCTCGATGTTGCGAACCTGATGATCGAACACGACCACCTTCTCCGCACCGGTAGCTTCCTTCAGCAAAACCTCTATTTCCGGATAATAAACTTTCTCTACTTCTTCGCGATCGTAAAAGTCGCGTACCGCGGTTTGCTGATGAACGAGCCGAAAGCCCTGCCGGTCGAGTGATGGTTCTTCTCCGAGGCGGGCATTGCGGATTACAACCGACCGTGGCTCGAATTTTCCTGTCGTCTTCGGAGTTCCAGGCGGCGGTTCATAAGTGTATATGGCTGGTCTCTCAGAACCGTCAACCAGGTAGTTTAAAGTCGATTGGACAAAACTCTTTGCCGGAATGTTCTCCGCTGATACGTGGCCTTCCGTGAGTTGACTCATTTTAGACTAGCCTCCTTTGTGAAACTTCTCTTGTTAAATAAAAAGTGAATTTTCGTATCTGTGGATTAAGGACGGTTTGGACTGCCCCGCGGGGCCACATTCGTCGACCCCAACTTCGCTGTCACCGCGTCCATGGCCTCGCCTAGGTCCACTCCTTGGGCACCGCCTGTGCGCGTTGGTGGTTGACCAGCTTCGCTCGACGCGCCTGCTCTTGCGGCGATATCGATGCTGGATCCTCTCTCAACTCTTTTCCGATGGCGATTCCTTTCTTCACCGCCGGACGCTCTCCTACCGCAGCAAGCCAGCGCTTTACGTTGGGGAATTCTTCCAGATCGATGCTTCGGCCTTGCCAGAGCGACGCCCACGGATAACAAATCATGTCGGCGATCGTATATTCGCCGCCAGCGAGATAGGGCTTATTGAACAATCCAAGATTCAATACCCCGTAGAGACGATGCACCTCATTGTCGAAGCGTAGTAGAGGAAATGACAGATCGCCGTGCTTGGAGTCCTGCGCCGCGCGGCGAAAGAATCCCTGTTCACCGAATTTCGGTCCCTGATTGCCTGCCTGCCATAGGATCCATTGGCAGACCTCGTACTTGAGATGAGGTTCTTGCGGCCAGAACTTTCGGGTCTTTTCGCCGAGATACATCATGATGGCACCCGATTCGAAGATCGTGATCGGTCCGCCGCCACCCATAGGCTCGTGATCGACTATCACCGGCATCCGCCCGTTGGGCGAAATCCTGAGAAAGGTCGAGGATAGTTGGTCTCCACGGCCGATATTAACTGGCTTGATGGTGTACGGGAGACCGCACTCTTCCAGCATGATTGTAATTTTCCAGCCATTCGGGGTCGGCCAGTAGTAAAGATCGATCATGACTTCTCCTATTCCTTTTCGTTGATGGCCCTGGGCTCTTGTGTCCCTAGTTAGCTCCTAGCGGAATCGCATAGCTCGCGCGCTTGCTCGATGTTTGAGGGGGCATCGATCAGGTTCTCACGCCGGTTTATACCAGCTTGCGTAATGCCTCCTCGACGAAGTCGAAGCGATCATTACCCCAGAACATTCGCGCCGAGCAGAATAGGTGTGTAAGTCACTTCCGCGCCGTTCCGTTTGGCGAACCCCTCGATCTGCAGATTGGCGAGATAGCTGAAGGGGCTGCCGTAGTCGAAGAGAAACTCCACTTCCCGGTTCATGTCCGGCTCCAGGGCGAATTTCCTCGCAAATTGCCCATCATTTCGCGATTTGCTTTGAGATCATGCTGTCGCGCTCGATCCACCATGCCTGTTTTTTTGTATATGCAACATTTGCACCGAGTAACCTCCTCGTTCTCGTCTTTGAGATGTCCGGGCGATCAGTCATCGCTCTTCACGTTCGCAATGTTCATGATCTCTATTGCAGCCACAGACTTAAGCCTCTCGCCTCCATATTCGCACGAGACGTCTCTCGGGCAATTGGTCTCTTGTTTGAGGCGGCCAGGCTCCGTTGGAGATTTCTCTGGCACGCTTCTAGCTTTCCAAGGGGAAAACTCCGGCGAGGTTTCGTTCGTGACCGGCTCGCGACATACAACGCTCAACACGCGCTCACTGATGCTGCGGAAGTTTAAGCTTCCGCTCGATCAATTGCGCCTGGCTGACCCCGAGGCTCTCCCGGAAATCTGGTGTATCGTGCGTCGCGCCGCGGATGTTACCGGTGTTGGACTTTCCGAACCTGACTCGCCTATGCAGACCCGCGCACGAACCGTGATCTTCTACGACACCAACAAGTTCGATCTCTATAGGAACAACTTCGTGCTGCGGAAGCGTATATTTCCCGCTCGCGACCATTCAGCTCATCAAGCATTGGCTTTCAAATTTCGCCATCCGGATCGCCGCACGACGGAGAGTGTGGATCCCAGCCCGGCCGCGGAAATTCCTTACACAGTCAGGTTCAAGGAGCAGCTTCTACCGTCGTTGCACGACAACCGCGGCATCAGGCGAATATTCTGGCATGGCTGCAAAATCGTCGGACCGTGTGAGCTGGACAATGTTCCGTACGCCAGGCTTGCGGAGATCTTCCCAGCGTTGCGACACCGTGGAATCAAGCCCGACCCGGATGCCCGCCTGAAGGCGGTCAACGACCTGATCATAGATGAGCGTCTCTTAGAAATCGGCACGTTGAACTTCGCCGGGGGCGTATCTGCTAAAGCCCTCATATCGCTCTGGCGCGTCGAACCAGGGCAAGGAGTTCTGACAGGCGAGCTTAGTTTTCAGATCAAGTACGACCCGGGGAGAATCAGCGTCGGGCCGATCACAAATCTATCGGAATCGTTTTACCTCGAACTGCAATCACGACTCAGTGGATGGACGGCAGCCGGAAGCACAAAAGTCCACCAGCTCTATCGCCTCGGGCAAGCTGCTGAACCAACTCGCGCAGAGGCACGTTCGATGATGCTGGTCTGAACGGAAACCCGTCACGAGCATCGCTGTCGCTCAAGAGTTCACGTCACGGTCAACGTATCTCAGAAAAAAATGGCGATGGGCCGTTACTTGCGTTGGCGGGACAGTCGGCGGTGAACTATACTTGGGACAACGCCAACCACCTGACGGGGCGCGCGCACATCAGCTAATACTGCGCTATCTCGAAACCATTCAAGAGAAATAGGCATAGCGATGGTGGGGCGAACAGCCGCCCGACGCACATTCAGCCGCTGAAAGCGAATCGTTTTTACTTCGCACGGAGAGAATGCTCGCCGAATCGGGCGAATTCGGCGTGAGCTGGCTCTCTCCGGTGCGCTGCGGGTAGAAAGAACGCCACATTTCGCGCGGAGTTTCTGCCTTCTCCGAAATGTAGGCAAAATGTACAGACTGGTTGGCGGAGAGGGGGGGATTTGAACCCCCGAAACCCTTCCGAGTTTACACGCTCTCCAGGCGTGCGCCTTAAACCGGGCTCGGCCACCTCTCCGCGTGCGCGGAGTCAGTATGCCATTTGCTCCCGCTCGCCTGCCACCGGCACCCTCTACCTGCCGCATGCGAGCGCGATTCGCCCGCGCGAGAGTCCGGTCCATCGTACCAGCGACGCAGTCTTGCCACGCGGAGCGCGACGCGCACTTTGCGGCGCGCGTTAGGGAAACGTCTGGGGCTGCAGGCGGCCTTGAATCGGCACGCCATCAAGGTGCGCCGCGGACGAATCCGCGCGCGCGTACATCAATACCCTGGGATCTCTATAAATGAGCTTCCAGTCGGACCGGCGCGCCATCAGCTCGCGCACCGGCGAGGCCGGCGTGATCAGTACATAGTCGTGCGGATAGGAATCGAGCACCGCCGCCGCGCGCGGACGGTCGAATTTAAAATCGAAATAATCCCGGATCACCGGCATCGGATAGGCGAAGTCGTAGCGGCCGTCGATAAAGACTTTCGAAGCGGGCGCCATCCGCCAGATGAGATAGTCGCCCCAGCTGAAATCGCACAACAGGTTTCCTCGGAACTCATGCGCCTGCATGAAATCGACCGCGCCCCTGGGAATTCCGAATTGCACGATCAGGGTGCTCGAAAGGAGCCCGCTCTGCAAAGCGATCAGCAGAGCAAGCGCGCCGACTAAGATCTCATTGGGAGCCTGGCGCGGTTCGACGGCGGACGGATCGCCGAAGCGCCGCTGCTCGAGCACGAGGCCGGCGTGACGGCATAGCGGCGCGACCGTCACGATCACCGCTAGCGCCATATTGCGCACCGAGAGCCAGGCCCCGAGCGCCATCAGCGCCGCTATCGCGACCAGCGCCAGGTCATCGCCGCGCGGCCGCATAGCAAAGCACACTGCGAGCGCGAGCGGCAGGGCGATAACCACCCCATAATTCACCGCGACCGCCGGCGACTCATGCCACTGGGCCGCCATCTTGAACATCATCGGCTGCCATTCGCTGATAAACGCGCGCGTCATCGGGTTGCGTATCGCTTGTTCGACCGCGAGCCAGTTGCCGACACCGTATGGATTGACCAGCGTCGCGGCCGCGCAGGCCAGCGTGACGCCGCCCAGGCGGATCGACGTCGACCAGCCGCGCCCGCCGGCGAGATCCTCGAGCCCGCGAACTCCCGCATAGAGCGCCATCGCGGCGAGCCCGGCAGCCACGCCGCCGTGAGTGTTGGCCCACAGCGCGAAGATCGGGGGCGCGAGCCATATCGAGGCGTCGGGCGGACGAAAACTGTCGCGCGCAAGCAGCACCATCAGCGCGCTCAACAGCATGAAGGTGAAGAGCTGCGGCCGGAACTGCATCATCGGAATCAGCGCGACGCCGGCCACCATCAACACCACGAGCTGAATCCGGACCGAGGCGCGCGTTTCGGCCGCGGCCAGCGCCATCAGCAGCACGGTCACCGCCGTCGCCGCGAATTTCATCAGCTTCAGCCCGACGACGCCCAAGGTGTCATAGGCGAGAGCGAGCAGGGCTTCGGCGAGCCATTCGGGGTCGCGCCAGAGATAACCGGGGGCGCTGTAGGAGTAGGGATTTCGAACGGGTGCGTGCCCGAGCGAAAGCGTGAGCTGGCCGAAGCGGATATGGCCCCAGAGATCGGGATCGGCCCATCGGCCGACGTCAGTGACCGCGATGATGAAAACGACGAGCGCCGGTGAGTAGCGCAACAGCGAGAGCGCGACCGGCCGCGCGACGCCGCCGATTTCACGCGCGCCGCCGCCGTTGTTCGCCACCTCCGCTTCCATCCCCGCCTCGGGCATCATCCTAGCCGCGCCCAGCGGCTTCTCATAGTCCGGGCCTCTGCTGCAGGATGCTGCGCGCGGGACCCTGGGCGCGGATCGCCGCGACGCGTCCGTACACAACTACGGAAAGAAATCAGGCCCGGGCCGCCCTTCGATTGGAATGCCCTTGAGCTGTGCGGCCGGCGAGCTCGCGCGCGCGAAAAGAGCCGCAACTCTATCCCGATAAACGATCCGCCATCCCGGCTGCGCCATCATGAAGCCGTAGCCGGGCGAGGCCACTCTCAGCAGCACGAAGTCGTGCGGATAGGCACCGAGGACCGCGGCAGCGCGCGGGCGCACGAGGAAAAAGTCGAGGTAGTCGGCGAGCACCGCCTGCGGATAAACCATGTCGTAGCGGCTGTCGACGAAAACCTTGGAGTCGGGCGCAAGATGAAAGATCAGGTACTCGCCCCAGCCGAAATCGTCGAGCACGTTGCCGTGCAGGCGCTCGGCCTGCATGAATTCGATAGCGCCTCGCGGCTGCGGATAGCCGTCGGGCAGGCGCGGCGAGAAGAGGCCGGTCGCAAACGCGATCGCAAGCGCGATCGCGCCGACCAGAATCTCATGGAATCGCCTACGCGGCGCGGGCGCCGCCGTATCGCCGAAACGCGTGGCCTCGAGCGCGAGCGCGGCGTGGCGGCAGAGCGGAGTTGTCGTGGCGATCACCACGAGCGCCATATTGCGCACGGCCAGGTATGCAGCGGCGCCCATCATCGCCGCGATCACGACCAGCGCGAGGTCGCCCCCGCGCGGCCTTAGCGCGAAACACATCACGAGCGCGGCAAACGGCACGATCACGAGCGCGAAGTTAATCGCGGTCTTCGGCGATTTGTGCCACTCCTCGGCGATCTTGAACAACAGCGGCTGCCATTCGCTGACGATCGCGCGGGTGAGCGGATTACGCATCGTATGGATCACCGTGAACCAGTTGCCGATGCCGTCGGGATTGAGCAGCGTCGCAAGGACGCATCCGGCGGTCACGCCGCCCAGATACATCGTGCGCTTAAGGCCATCGCCCGCAGCCAAATCCTCGATCGCGGTAACGGCCGTGTACACCGCAAGCACTGCGAGACCGACGAAGAAACCGCCGTGCAGATTGGCCCACAGCGCGAAGATCGGAATTGCGAGCCATAGCCGCCCCGCGCGCCGGTAACTCTCGCGCGCGAGCAGCAGGAGCAGTGCGCTCAGGGCGACAAAGTCGAACAGTTGCGGCCGAAACTGCATCATCGGCGCGATCGCGACTGCGCCCGTCGTCAGCACGATCAGTTGCAACGGTATCGGCGCGCCGGTCTCAGCCGCGCCCATCGCGAGCAAGGTTATCGTCGCCGCAGTGGCGGCGAGCTTCATCAGCTTGAGCCCGACGACTCCAAGCCCGCTCCAGCAAAGCGCGAGTACGACTTCGGAGAGCCATTCGTGATCGTGCCACGGCAGGCCGGATGCGCTGTAAGAGTAGATGTCGCGCGGTGGCAGATGGCCGTGCGCCAGGATGAGGCGGCCGAAGACCAGGTGGCCCCAGAGATCGGGGTCGGCCCAGCGGCCGGCATCGGCGACCACGATGATGAAGGCGAGCAACGCCGGCGAGTAGCGCATCAGCGAGAGCGGCTGCGCGGACCGCAAGGGCCTCATGGAAATCCGCTCGGCGGTGCGGTTGCGATTACGGGTAGGCCGGGGAGGTCCGCCGCGGGAGCGCTCGCGCGTGCATAAAGGAGCGAATTTTCGTCGCGATAGAGCAGCTTCCAATCGCGGCGCTGATCCATCAGATGGCGCGCCGGCACGTCCGGCCCGATCAGGACGAAGTCGTGAGGATAGGAATCGAGCACAGCGCCCGCGCCGGGCTGGTCGAAATAAAATTCGAGATAGTCGCCGATGACCTTGAACGGATAGACGGTGTCGTAGCGGCCGTCGATAAAAATCTTGTCCTGGGGCGCGGCGTGCCAAATGAGATACTCGCCCCATCCGAATTCTCCGAGCACGTTGCCATGCAAGCCGCGCTCATTCATGAAGGCAAGCGCGGCGGCGGGATAGGCGCGATCCGGCGCCAACCGGGGCGAGAAGAGTCCGCCGCCGAGCGCCATCACGCAGGCGAGCGCGAGCATCGCGAAGTGGCTCGCCGGACGCCACGACGTCGCCGACGGGGCGTCGTCGCGCGCACTCAGCATCGCGAGCCGGCGTGCCAGCGGTCCGCTCATCGCCATCGCGGCCAGCGCCATGTTGCGGACGGAGAAAAAAGCCGCGAGCGCCATCATCGCGGCCACCGCGACCAGCGGCAGATCGTCCGCGCGAGGGGCCGCCGCGAAGGCGATCGCCAGCGCGGCCGCCATCGCGATCACCGCAAGGTAGAGTACGACGCCCGAGGGCGCGGAATGCCACTGCGCCTGCATCGCCCACCAAAACGGCTGCCAATCTTTGACTACGTCGCGCGTATAGGGATTGCGCAGCGCATGCGCCACCGTCTCCCACATCCCGACGCCATACGGATTAATCAGCGTGGCCGCGACGGCGGCGACGGTTAGCGCGGACAGTTGCGCACCGCGCCGCCATCCCGCGCCCGCGACGAGATCGCGGAGTGCCGCAACGGCGGAGTAGAGCGCGAGCGCGGCGATACCGACAAAGAAGCCGCCGTGCAGGTTCGCCCACAGCGCCATCAGCGGGACCGCGAGCCACAGCCGCGCACGCGGCGGTAGTTGTCGCGCGCCAGCAGGGCGAGCAGCGCGCCCAGCAGGACGAGGCTGAACATCTGCGGGCGAAACTGCGCCTGCAACAGGAACCCGCATGCCGCCGCGAACAGGATGACAAGTTGGACGGTGGGCGGCGCGCCGGTTAAGGCTTCGGTGTCGGCGACAAACAGCAGCGCCGCCGCGGTGCAGGCGAACTTCCACAACTTGAGCCCGGCCACGCCGGCGGCGTTGTACACGAACGCCATCACGACTTCGGCCAGCCATTCGTGATCGCGCCATCGATGGCCCGCCGCTGAGTAGGAATATGTGTCGCGATGTAGCAGATGGCGTCCGGCGATGAAGGCCTGGCCGAAGCGCAGATGGCCCCAGAGGTCAGGATCGGTGTGGCGGTTGGAATCGGCGAGCAGAACAGCGATCAGCACGGCGGCGGGCGCGTAGCGGACAAGCGAGAACGCCCACGGCGAAATCTCGGTACGCGCCGCGTGTTGCTCGATTAAGGCCTGGGGAAATGTTTTTGGCCGTGCGCCGGCTACTGCCATGCACTTGCTCGCAGCCTTTACGCTATAGGGCGCGAGCCGCTCGGCAAAGCCGCGTTATGGAAACCCACTCGGATGCGCCGCGCCGATCACGGGCAGGCCGGGCAGGTTTGCCGCAGGCGCGCTCGCGCGTGCGTAAAGAAGCGAGTTGTCGTCGCGATAAAGCAACTTCCAGTCACGGCGCTGCTCCATCAGATGGCGCGCCGGAGCAGAGGTAGCTATAAGCACGAAATCGTGCGGATAGGCATCCAAAACGTGAGCCGCACCTGGCAGATCGAAATGGAATTGTAAGTACTGACGAACTACCTCGAGCGGATATACTGTGTCGTCGCGGCCATCGACAAAGATTTTGCTGCCGGGCGCGGCGTGCCAAATGAGATATCCGCCCCATCCCCATTCGTTGAAAATTCTGCCCTCAAGATGATGCGCGTGCATGAAGGCGAGTGCGTCGCCTGGACCTGGTTGGTCGCTATCAAGATGTTCGGAGAACAAGCCCATCTTGAACATAAGCGCCACGCCCATCGCGAGGATCACCCATTGATTGACCGGACGTGACGCGGGCGGCGCGACACCGGCGCGCCACCTTTGACGGACCAGGTCAAAATGGTGTGCGAAGGGACCGCTCGCCGCCATCGCCACGAGGCCCATGTTGCGAACCGAGAGCCATGCTCCGACCGCCATCATCGCCGCCACCGCAACCAGCGGAAAGTCATCGCCGCGCGGCGCGAGTATGCAAGTCGTCGCGAGCCCTATGACTAGCGCAATAACCACTACATAGACGATGATGCCGGAATGTGCCTGATGCCATTGCCGAGCCATCGCGAATAGCATCGGCTGCCACTCGTCATTCGCCAGGCGCTTATACGGCGCCAGCAACGCCCAGGCCACGGCTCGCCACAGCCCTACCCCGTAGGGATTCAACAAGGTAGCAAGCAGAGCGCCCAGAC
Organism: uncultured delta proteobacterium; assembly: GCA_963771325.1. GTDB lineage: Bacteria > Desulfobacterota > Binatia > Binatales > Binataceae > JAKAVN01. The sequence continues at coordinate 166,609 of CAVYTJ010000005.1, forward strand.
TGATCGCGCCGAGACGATAGCCGCGCTTGAGGCCGTCGCCTTTTGCAAGGTCATAAAGCGTCGCGCCCGCAGTGTATACCGCGAGCGTGGCGATACCGATGACCCATCCTCCATGCAGGTTGGCCCATAGCGCCATCATCGGAACCGCCAGCCACAAAGGCGCGCGGCGGCGATAGTTATCGCGAGTCAGCAGAGCGAGCAGCGCTCCCAGCAGGACGAACGTGAACATCTGCGGCCGCAACTGCATTTGCAGTACCAGGCCGAGCGCGGCGAGCAACAGCACGAGTAGCTGAGTCGAAACTGATGCGCCGGTCTCGGCCTCGGTGTCGGCGACGAAGATCACCGTGAGCGCGGTGCAGGCAAATTTCCATAGCTTCAGGCCCACGACGCCAGCCGAGTTGTAAGCGAAGGCAATTACCACTTCGGCAAGCCATTCGTAGTCGTGCCAGGGAGCGCCTGGCGCCGAGTAGGAGTACGGATCGCGATCGATCAGATGGCGGTTGGCGATGAACGCCTGGCCGAATCGGATATGACCCCAGAGATCGGGATCGGCGCGGCGGTTGGAGTCGGCGATCAGGATCGCGAGCAAAACGACCGCGGGTGAATAACGCAGGAGAGAATCGCGTGTGCGCTGTGATGCGGAGCGCCGAGCGAGCCGCGCTCATCCGCGCCCGCTTCCGCAAAAGCCCCCGCCGCCGAACTTCCGGTATCGGCGACAATGCTCTGCGGTATCGCCCGTCCCTCCCCGCTCGTCTCCATCATCCGCCGCGCCGTCCGGGCGGCGATCGCCGCCGCGGCGCAACCGCCTCGAAACTAGCAGATTCGCCGCGACGCCGCATCGCCGAGCCCAAGCGCGGCCGCGACAATCGCGGCTAAGCGCGCGCGGCGACGCAGATGGTCACGTTGGGCAATCGCAATGAGCCGTCGGCACGGCGATACGGCGCCGCCGCCTCGACGGTCGCGCGCATGATCTTCTCGCGCACCTCGGGCGTACATCGCTCCAACACCGTCCGCAGTGGAGCGGAGACGCCGGCCCGAAAGCGCGTGAATTCGTCGGCCGAGGCAAACTCAAACACCACCTCGAGCGGTTCGCTGCGCACCTCGGTGAACCCGGCGCCCTCGAGCGCGCGGGTCAGGATCGAGACGTCGGCGAGGCGGAACGGATCGAGCGCGCCGGGCTGGCGCGGCGGCAGGCCGGCGAGCGTGCGCATCGCCTCGCCGCCGAGACTTATCATCGGGACCTTGTCGGGCGCCGACCAGACCGCGGTGGCAAAGCGTGCGCCTGGCTTGAGCGCGCGGCGAATTCCGCGCGCCGCCGAATCGAGGTCGGGCACGAACATCAGGCCCCAGCGGCAGATCGCGGCGTCGAAGCTATGCTCGTCGGCCTCCAACGATTCGATATCGCCGACGCGAAACTCCAGGTTGCCAAGCGCGAGCGCCGCCGCCCGCTCGCGCGCGACCGCGAGCATCCCGGGCGACTGGTCGATCGCGACTACGCGGCCGGCGGTGCCGACGCGGCGCGCAGCCGTCAGCGCAGGCTCGCCGATTCCGGTGGCGAGATCGACTACGCGAAGGCCCGGGCGCACGGACGCGAGTTCGACCAGGCGATCGCTGACGTGCTGCGCGGCGCGCTCGAAAGTGCTCCACCATTGCTTCCATCCGGCGGCCGCGGCGTCCCAATCGATACGCTGCTGCTGCTTGAGTTGACTCGCGGATTGATCCTGATCGCTCATGACGTCATCTCCTGCCGACGTTTTCATTTTCACTTTTTCACTTTTCACCGTTCACTGTCACTGCGCGCGCGAACCGCGGCCGTATACCCGCACGCCGCGAAAGCCGGCCAGCGGATGCGGGTACTGCGCGAGCAGCTTTGCAGCTTCTTCGCGCGCGTTCCACTGATCGCCGAGCACCAGGACGTTGGTATCGGAATCGCGCGCATCGGAAGCATCCGCGGGCATAGCGGCTCCGGCGAACTGAGTATCGCGCAGATAGTAGCGCATCACGTTGATTGCGTATGGCGGCGCGACTGCGATTTTCATGCCGGGCGCGCGTGCGCCGGCCGCCGCGCGCGCGGCCTCAAGCCACTGAGTATCGTGCGGGCGCCGGCCGTAAGCGTGGAGATGCCCCAGCGCAAGCGCCACCGCAAGCCCAATTGCGGCCGCGCGAATCGGCGCGCCCGGAAGTTCCCATGCGCCGAGCGCGGCCAGCATGAAAAACGGGACGAAACACCAAAGCGCGTATCGCTCGACGAACATCGGCGAGAACGCATACGAAGCGACAAGCATCAGCAGCGGCGGCGACCACATCCATGCCAGCGCGAACGCCGTTGCCGCGCGCGCGCGATGCCATCCCCGCCACGTCCCCCATCCCGCAAGCGCGGCCATCACCGGAAAGGCGAAGCTGCCGACGCCCTTGTTGTAGAGCGCGAGCGGCGCCCACCATCGCGGCCGCTCGATCCATCCCGTCGCGCCCTGGGCAAACGCGCTCGCTCCCGTGCGCAGCGCCGGAAGCGCTACGATCAGGAACAGCGCGGCGCCTGCACCGAGTGCGGCGGCGATCGCGAACGGTCTTTCCGTCGAGGGCGCCTGCGCGCGGCGCCGCGACACTCGCGGCAAAGCGGCAAGGCATAGCGCTTCCGTAACGATCATGAAGGCGGCGCTGAAATGAGCGGCGACGGCGAGCGCGGTAAGCACGGCAAGCGGCACGAGATCGAAGCGGATGCCGCGGCGCACGGCGCGAATGAAAAACCATACCTGGAGCAGAACGATCAGCAGCGCGAGCGGATACATCCGAAGCTCGCGCGCGTACTTGATCGTCACCAGGTTGACGGCGAAAAAGAGCGCAGCAAGCGCCGCGACCATCTCGGCCTCCGCGGATGCGACTCCGCCCGAGCTGGCGCTCTCACTTTCACTTTGCAGTGTCGAAGATCGCACCGAGATTAGCGGGGTGAGGAGTTCGCGCACGAGCCCGAACACCACGACGATACTCAACGTGTCGAGCGTCGCCGAGAGCGCGCGCATCGCGGCGAGTCCGTCGCCAAAAAGGATCATCCAGCCGTGCAGCACGACTTCGTACACGGCGAGCTTGCCGGGGTTGAGCACGGCCTGGATGCGCACCACCTCGGCGAGATTCGGAGCGGCGGCGGCGGCCCACGACGCACCTTCGTCGGCCGACATCTCGCGGGCGCCGATGGCCGCAAAACGCAGCCACGCGCCGAGCGCTATCGCTACTGCGAGGAGCGCGACGGTGAACGCTCGCGCCGGGGCGCGCCCGGCTGCGACGGGCAAGCGCGAGCGGGCCGGCGCAACTGGCGCAGACGCGCTGGTTTGAGCGTCAGCGGTCACGAATCAGGCGGCAAAACGATCGCGCGGGCCCGGTACGCAAGATCGATAGCCTTTTTTGCTACAGCCCCTTCCTGAGCTTTGGCGCGGGGCGGAAACCGATCGTACGCGCGGCCGGAATCGTCATCGGACTCTGCGTGCGCGGATTGTAGCCGGGGCGCGCGCGGCGGCGGCGCACCGAGAAGGTGCCGAAGCCGGGCACCCAGAAGCGCTTGTCCTTGCGGATCGCGCGCGCGATGTGGTCGAAGGTAAGCTCGATGGCCCGCGCGGCGGTCTTCTTCTCCAAGCGCGTCGCGCGTGCGACGGTCTCGATCAGTTCGGCCTTGGTCATGGGATCGTGCCTCCCCGGTCATAACCGCAAACAGGTCCCGCAAGCAGGTGCCGTAACAGTGCCCTTATAGCGCCGTTATAGCGCGAGAGCACGCCGCGACAAGAACGGAAAAGAGCGAAATCAGTCCGTGATGAGGCGGAGCGTCCGGCCACTCAGGACGGCTTTGGCGGCGGCTGTGTGGCGCCCAGCTCACGCCACACCAGGCCCCATCGCACACCCTGGTCGCTCACCGTGACGCTGTCCACCTCGGCCTCGCACATCACGCGCTCGAGGATTGCGGTACCGGCGAAGATCACGTCGGCGCGCGCGGGGTCGAGACCCTTGATCTTCTGCCGCTCCGCGAGCGGCATCGAGCCGAACAAGCCCAGCACCCGCTCGACCTCCTTGCGCGAGAGCCGGTAGCCATGCACGCGGTCCGGGTCGTAAGTCTCCATCTCAAGCGCGACCGCGCAGACCGTGGTCACGGTGCCCGCGATCCCGACCAGCAGGTCGGTTTCGAGCTTCCATCCGAGGCCCGTGAGTTCGGCGTCGATCGCGAGACGGAGGTCGGCGGCTTCACGCGCGGTGGGGGGATCGTGATGGAGAATTCGCTCGGTCAGGCGCACCGAGCCAATCTGCAGGCTCGCCATCTCGAGCTTGGCGGCCTGGGCGTTGATGAACTCGGTTGCGTGGCCGCCGGCGCGGATGAACTCGGTCGAGCCGCCGCCGATGTCGATGATGAGCAAACGCTTGGACGGATCGAGGCGCAAGCCGCGCATCACCGCCAGGTAGGACAGCCAGGCCTCGGTCTCGCCCGAGACGATCTCCAGTTCGACGCCCGTGCGCTCGCGCACGCGGCGGATAAAGTCTTCGCCGTCGGCGACGTCGCGCAGCGTCGCGGTGCCGGCGGCCACGAGCTTTTCGGCGCCCGCGGCGCGCGCCTGCTCGACGAATTCCGCGATCGCGTCAAGCGTGCGCAGCGCGGCCTGCGGGTCGAGGCGATGGTTGTGGTCGACGCCCTGTCCCAGGCGCGTGATGCGCGCGAGGTCGATCACGCGGCGCGCGCCGCCGTCGGGCGTGGTCTCGGCCACGAGCATCAGGACCGTGTTGGTACCGACGTCGAGCGCGCCAATCTTCATGGAGCCTCCTGCAACGGCGGCAAAGCGGCGGACTCGGCGGACGCGCATTCGGCGACAAACTGGTCGATCGCGGCGAGCGCGCGCGCCGCCATATCGATCTTCTTTTGCTTCTTCTGTTTGCCGCGCGCCCGCGTCTCGAGCTCCGGCATCAGGCCGTAGTTGGCATTCATCGGCTGGAAATCACGCCGCCTCTGATCGGTGATATAGGCGACCAGCGAACCTAGCGCGGTTACCGGAGGCGGCACTACGAGTGGACGACCGTTCACCAGGTTGGCCGCGTTGAGCGCCGCGAGCAGACCGGCGGCCGCCGATTCGACGTAGCCCTCGACGCCGATCATCTGGCCGGCCACGAACAGGTCGTCGCGTCCGATCAGTTGAAGCGTGGGGCGCAAAAGGCGCGGCGAATCGATAAAGGTGTTGCGATGGAGCGAGCCCAGGCGCACGAACTCGGCACGCTCCAGGCCCGGAATCATCCGCAGCACGCGGCGCTGTTCGGGATAGGTCATCTTGGTCTGAAAGCCGACCATGTTGTAAAGGCGCGCCGCGCGATCGTCCTGGCGCAACTGCACCACCGCGAACGGCCGGCGCGTGCCCCGCGGATCGTCAAGGCCCACCGGGCGCATCGGACCGAAGGCGAGCGTCTGCGGTCCGCGCCGCGCCATCTCTTCGATCGGCATGCAGCCCTCGAAGTATACCGGACGCTCGAAGGGATGCGCCGCGACCTTGTCGGCCGCGAGCAGTGCGGCAATGAACGCGTTGTACTCGGCCTCATTCATCGGGCAGTTGATGTAATCGTCGCCGCCGCGGCCCCATCGCGAGGCGCGAAAGGCAACTTCCATGTCGATCGACTCGGCGCTCACGATGGGCGCGATCGCGTCGTAGAAATAAAGATGGCGCGCGCCGACCAGCCGGTTGAGATCGGCTTCCAGAGCCGGGCTGGTGAGGGGACCGCTGGCGAGGATGGTTGTCCCGCCCGGAATCGCAGTTGACTTCCTCGCGCACGACCTCGACCATCGGATGCCCGGTGAGCGCGTCGGTGAGCGCGCGCGCGAATTCGTCGCGGTCCACCGCGAGTGCCGAGCCGGCCGGAACGCGAGCGCGATCGGCGGCGGCGATGATCAGGGAGCCGAGCCGGCGCATCTCCTCCTTGAGCACGCCCACGGCGGCGTCCATCGAATCGCTGCGGAGCGAGTTCGAGCATACCAGTTCGCCGAAGAGCGCGGTCTGATGGGCCTCGGTCATGCGCACGGGGCGCATCTCGAAAAGCCGCACGCGTACGCCGCGGCGGGCGAGTTGCCACGCAGCCTCGCTGCCCGCGAGCCCCGCGCCGATTACATTGACGATTGGAGAACTCACTGAAAGTGCTGAGCGAAGGCTAGCCTGCCCGCGCGCGCTAGGGCAAGCTCGACGGCAATCAGCGGAGGATCAGAACGAGGAAGCCCACAGAGGGAAGACATCCGCGCTTCCTAGTTCCGGTTTTTTCGCAATGCTGCTTGCGCTAAAAAGGCGGTTCTCAGAGACATTCAGAACCGCCTCCTCCCCCACCGAACCCTCCCCCAAGACACGGGGAGGGAGTAACAAGCCGCGCGCGCCGCCTCTGTCTGAGAGACGGCGCTCGACGATTGTTTCTGAAATCGCCTACGCGCTCGCGGGTGCTGGGGCCGGAGCGCTGCCGTCGGGAGGCGCGGCGGCCGGCACCGGCACGCGGTACTCGCATTCCTTATTGGGACATTGCCAGCGCGCGCCCTCGCGCTTGGTCACCTTCTCGACCAGGTAGGCCGAGCCGCATTGCGGGCATGGATGCGCCACCACCTTGTCCCAGCTCGCGAACTTGCACTTCGGGTAACGCGAGCATCCGAAGAACAGCTTGCCGCGGCGGCTCCGCCGTTCCAGCACGTCGCCCTCTTTGCAATCGGGGCAGTTGACGCCGGTACTGACCGGGTCCGACTTCAGGCGCTTGATGCCGTCGCAGTCGGGATAGCCCGAGCATCCGAGGAACTCGCCGAAGCGCGAGCGCCGCCGCACCATCGGCTTGCCGCACTTCTCGCAAACTTCGTCGGTCGGCTCGGTCGAGAGCGCCTGGCGTTCCTGCGGCACGATATTGCCCTGGTCGTCGCGGATGAACTCCTTGGTGTTGGTGCACTTGGGATAGTTGGAGCAGGCGAGGAACTCGCCGTTACGCCCCCACTTGATCACCATCTCGCCGCCGTCAAGCTCGCACTTGAGCCCGGTCGGGAGGCCTTTGCGCTTGACGGTCGGCATCTTCTTCTTGGCCTCGCCGAGCGATTTCTTGAACGGTCCGTAAAAGCGCCGCAGCGTCTTGACCCAGTTCTCCTTGCCGTTCTCGACCTCGTCGAGTTCCTCCTCGAGCTGCGCGGTGAAGCTGACCTCGAGGATGTCCGGGAAGGCCGCGATTAGAAGCTCGGCGACGACGCGCCCGAGCGAAGTCGGGCGGAGCCGCTTGCTCGGGTCCTCCTCGACGTACTCGCGGTTTAAGATCGAGGTCATGATTGCCGCGTAGGTCGACGGGCGGCCGATACCCTTGTCCTCGAGTTCCTTGATCAGCGTCGCCTGGCTGAAGCGCGGCGGCGGCTGGGTGAAATGCTGCTCGGGCTCGAAGCCCAACAGCTTGAGCGTCTCGCCCTCGTTCATCGCGGGGAGGGTCGCCGCCTCGTCGTCATCCGGCGTTTCGTCCTGGCCCTCGGTGTAGACGCGCATGAAGCCGTCGAACTTGACCACCTGGCCGGTGGCGCGGAAAACCGCCTCGCCCGAGTCGATATCGACGGTTGTGCGGTCATAGACTGCCGGGTTCATCTGGCTCGAGACGAAGCGATTAAAAATGAGCGTATAGAGCGCCAGTTCATCCTTACCCAGGTAACGCGCCATCGACTCCGGATCGCGCTCGACCGCGGTCGGGCGAATCGCCTCATGGGCGTCCTGGGCGGATTTGGATGAGCGGTAGATAACCGCCCGCTCCGGGATGTAGCTGGCGCCGTAGCGATTTACGATGTACTCGCGCACGGAGTTCAGGGCCTGGTCGGAAACCCGCGCCGAGTCGGTGCGCATATAAGTGATAAGGCCGACCGCGCCCTGGTCGCCCAGCTCGACGCCCTCATACAGGCGCTGCGCGATTTTCATCGTGCGCGAAGGCGAAAAATAGAGCTTGCGCGAGGCCTCCTGCTGCAGGCGCGAGGTGATGAAGGGGGGCGTCGGTGAGCGCCGCACCTCCTTGCGCTCGACCTTGCGCACGACGAAGGGCAACTGCTCGCAGGCGGTGATGATCGCGCGCGCCTCGGCCTCGGGCAGCTTGTAGGCCTTGTTGTCGATACGCTGGTCGCGATGGCTGTAAAGGCGGGCCTTGAACGGGGGCGGATTGCCGGCCTCCAGGCGCGCATCGAGGGTCCAGTACTCCTCCGCGCGAAACGCCTCGCGCTCCTTCTCGCGCTCGACGATTATCCGTAGCGCCACCGACTGGACCCGTCCGGCGCTGATTCCGCGCTTGACCTTGTCCCACAGGAGCGGGCTTATCTGATATCCGACCAGCCGGTCGAGCACCCGGCGCGCCTGCTGGGCGTCGAACAGATCGTGATTGAGCTCCTCCGGATTCGCGACCGCCGCGCGCACCGCGCCCTGGGTTATCTCATGGAGCAGGACGCGACGGACGGTGCCCTTGATCTTCCCGAGCTGGTCGGCGATGTGCCACGCGATCGCTTCGCCCTCGCGGTCGGGGTCGGTCGCCAGGTAGACGTGGTCGGCCTTCTTGGCCTGCGCCTGGATTTCCTTGAGCACCTTCGCCTTGCCGGCGATGACGTGGTACTCGGGCTTGAAGTCGTCGTCGACGGCAACCCCGAGGGTGCTCTTGGGCAGATCCATCACATGGCCGACCGACGGGATGACCTGGAAGTCAGAGCCCAGATAGCGCTTGATCGTTTTCGCCTTGGCCGGTGATTCAACTATTACGAGGTTCTTTGCCACCCCTGCCTCCAGCCTCCGGAAATCAGCCCCAGGGCCGCCCGGCAGCTAAAGGGCCGGGCCTAGGGTAGTGTGAAGAGCTTGCCGGGATGCTGCACGACCAGTCCCCTCAACTCAAGCTCCAACAACAAGTTAAGCACAGTTTGGGGTGGAAGCTGACACGATTCAATCACCGCGTCAACATGGAGTCTTTGAGCATCTATTAGACAATTTAAAACCGATTGAATCTCTTTGGTCTTATCTTCGACCAAGCCTTCGGACGGATTCGCTCCTCCCTGAACTCACAATGCTCGCTGCGCTCGATTTGCCCGATTCGCGCCGGCTTGCGTCCGCAGTGACCCGCGAGGCCGGCGGCTGCAGCATCGGGCCTTCGGTCTCCACATTCGCTGGCTGAGACGCAGCCGCCGCGCGCTCGGCCGCCGCCGACGCCTTGGGCGCCATCTGAGGCGCGAGGTCCTCGATCACGTCCTCGACACACTCCACCAGGACCGCGCCCTCCCTGAGCAGGCGATTGCTCCCGCGCGTCTTGCCGTTCAGCGGACTGCCGGGAACGGCGAAGACCTGGCGATCCTGTTCGAGCGCCATCCGCGCCGTTATCAGTGAGCCGCTTTTCTCCGCCGCCTCGACGATCACGACGCCGAGCGAGAGGCCCGACAGGATGCGATTGCGGCTGGGAAAGTTCTCCGGCAGCGGCGCGCTGCCCAACGGGAGTTCGCTCAGGACGGCGCCGCGCCGCTCGACGATCGAATCGGCGAGCCCGCGATGCTCGGGCGGGTAGGCGACGTCGATACCGCATCCCAGCACCGCGATCGTGCGGCCGCCGGCTTCGAGCGCGCCGCGATGGGCCGCGCCGTCGATTCCGCGGGCCAGTCCGCTGACCACGACGAAGCCACGCGCGGCGAGTTCAAAGCCCAGCCGCTGGGCCATCCGCAGCCCCGCTTCGCTGGCCGCGCGCGCACCGACCACCGCTACGCAGGCCGTGTCGTTGGGCTCGAGCAGACCGCGCGCGACCAGGTAGGGAGGCGGGTCGGCGATCTGCTTTAAGTTGGGCGGATACTCGTCGTCGGTCCATCGCACCAGCCGCGCGCCCAGGCGCGGCAGCTCGCACAGCTCCTTCTCCAGCGGCGCGAAGTCGTTGAAACCGGCGATCGCGGCGGCGACTTTACGCCCAACCCCGGCCGCGGTGATCTGATCTTCGGTGGCTTTGAAAATCTGCTCGGCGGAGCCGAAACGCTCAAGGAGCAGGCGGCAGGTGCGCGGTCCGGCGCCGTGGACACGTCGGAGCGCAAGCCAATAAGCGTCGGCGGTCGCGGACATAAGGCCTCGGCGCGGCCGCGGCGTCGTTTGATACGGGGCGGAAGTTCGACGAAACCCGTGTGCCGCGATGGGCGTAGTTGTATCTCAAGTAGCAAATACGCGCCAATACGATGCGGGCCGACGGCGCGCGCTCCAGCTTGACCGCGCCCGCTCAATGAAATAGTTAAGAGCGAACCGCTTTGTTTGCCGCCCATTGTGCCGTTCGTTTGTTAAATAGTGATGAATTCCATCGCTTTCGCGACGAACGCGTGAGCGGAGAGGCAAAGGGCGTGGGCGGAGGAGCAAAAAAGTAATGGAAGCAAGCCAGGCAACGGAACCCGGCCGGATGTCGGCGACCGACAAGCAGATTCTGATCTTCAGCGTCTATCGGGACGCCGAATTGCGCGGAGCGCGCCTGCTGTTCAACCTGATCGGCCATATGAAGGATGGCGATTCGCAGCTCAAGATGGCCAAGCATCTGGCCGACGAAACCCGCCACGCATGGCTGTGGACCCGCCGTATCGCTGACCTCGGCGGCACGCCCTTGATGCTCGCGGACGGCTACCAGCGCCGTCTCGGACTGCGGCTGGGCGTGCCCAAGACCGTGGTCGAATTGCTGGCGCTGACCGTGGTCGTCGAGGAGCGCGCGCAAAGCCGCTACATGGCGCACGCCGCGCTGCCCAACGTAGACGACGAGACCCGCGAAGTGCTCAAGGCCGTCACCGAGGACGAAACCTGGCACCTGTCGTGGATCGAGAAGAAGATGCGCGAGATCGCCAGGGAAGATGGCTCCGAAGCCAAGGCCGAAGAGGCGCTCGACCGCTACCGCTCGATCGAGCGCGAGGTCTACGCGACGCTCGCCGCCGACGAAGTCGAGTTGATGCGCACCTGAGCCGGCGCCTTTCGTTTTCGCGACAGCCTTTCGCTATCTTCCGCTAAAGTACGAGCGCGAATGCGCCGCCTAAGCGACGCGCGTCAAGGGCGGCCAAGGGCAGAATTGAGTTCCGTCCTCATCGCCTCGGCCGCCTCGGCTGCCGCCTGGGCCGGCGCCGAACCGGGCCGTTTAAGATATGCGTACATCAGACTGCGGCTCGCATTGACGACGACCCCAGTGCCGTCGGCTCGCGCCGCGCGCACCGCGTCGGCCGCACTGGCGCCTTGCGCTCCGTAGCCGGGCACCAGGACCGTCGCATGCGGCATCAGCTCGCGCGCGCGAGCGGCATGCTGCGGATAGGTCGCACCGACCACCGCGCCGACCGGGCTCAACCCGCTTGGACCGACGAAGTCGCTGCCCCATCCTTCGACCCGCCGCGCCACCCACTCCCACATCGGCGCGCCGTCGGCTGCCCGGTCCTGGAATTCGCCGGAGGACGGATTGGAAGTCTTGACCAGCACGAACAGCCCGCGGCCCTCGCGAACGCGGGTTACAAATGGCGCTATCGCGTCGCTCCCCAGGTAAGGATTCACCGTCACGGCGTCGCATCCGAAGTCGCCGTCACCAAGGAAGGCCTCGGCATACGCGGCCGAGGTCGATCCGATATCGCCGCGCTTGGCGTCGGCGACCGTGAGCAGCCCCAGCCGGCGCGCGAGCGCGATAACGTCGGCCAGCGCGCGCATCCCGTCCATTCCGCGCGCCTCGAAAAACGCGAGCTGCGGCTTGATCGCGCAGACCGAGGCGGCCGAAGCTTCGACGATCGCACAGCAGAAGCGGGAGAGCGTATAGCCTTCGGGCAGGCCGGGCGCCCCGGGCGCGTCGAGTTGCGGATCGACGCCGAGCATCGCGACGCTTCGCTTGCGCCGCTGCGCCTCGAGCAATCGCTCGGAGAAGTAATCCATCGCGGCCTCATCATTTCACAAGCGATTTGCCCGCCACAACGAATTGCGCTCGACTGGGGACGCATAGGCCCGTTGAAGATTGCAGACCCAAAAGAAATTCCAGATAAAATGCGAGCATAACTTTCTGGGCGGCCCTAAAACACGAAGCGCCTTCAAACCGATGCAGCTCGATTCAAGCAAAATCCTTTCACGTCGGGACTACCCCGAGTTCGAGAGCAAAACTGTTCTCATCCTTGGCGGAGCCAACGGTATCGGGGCAGCTTTGGTAGAAGGCTTTTTATCGCTAGGCGCAAAAGTGGGAATTGTCGACAAGGATGGAACTCGCGCCGAAGCGCTGGCACAAAGTTTAGATCAGCACGAAGCCTCTGCGGCCTCTCCAAGTCTTCCTCCACGGGTCTTTGCCGCTGATCTCGCTATTGAATCCGAAAGGGAGCGCGCGCTGGATACCGCTGTGAGAGAGCTGGGCGCGCCGCAAACCGTCGTATGCACCATCGGATTAGACCGGCGGGTTGATTTTGAAACCGTTAAACAAGGCGAATTGGAAGACTTGATACGTATAAATGGACTGGCGCCAATTCTCGCCGCGCGACAACTTATTGCCCCCATGCGCAAAGGCGGTGGCGGAAGCCTTTGCATCTTCACCTCACGCCATGCCAGCGAGATTTTCGAACCCAACATGCTTGGATACGGTAGCGGCAAGGCTTTCCTTGAATCCGGGATTCAGCGTCTGGCCCAATTTGTCGGTAGCGAGAATACTTCCGAAAATACCATTCGGATTTTCGGCTTTTGCCCCGGCTGGGTTCAGACCGAAAATCAGCTCAGCAGGTTTACGAATGACAACTTCGAATCCGCCAAAGCCGAGCAGCTTATTCCCCTGGATATGCGCGCCGAGGATATAGTGCGGCCCGTCGTTTTCCTTTGTTCAAACCAGGCTGGCTTGTATACAGGCCAGATATTTCAATATGACGCAGGCGAAGGAAGGCTATCGGGCCGGTGGACATCCCGGTGAACATGCCGGTGAACATGCCCAGCACCTGTGATGCTACACAGAGTTAGGAGTGAGCATGGAACTCGGAAAATTTGGCGTCTTTTCCTACCTCGACACGCTCGGCGCCGGCGAAGTCGCGGGCTTCGCCCGCAAGCTGGAGCATCTCGGTTACAGCGCATTGTGGTTTCCCGAAACCTTCGGACGCGACCCGTTCGTGTGCGCGGCGCACGTGCTCGGCAATACCGAGCGGCTGATAGCGGGCGCGGCGGTCGCGGTGGTCTGGAAGCGCGAGGCGGCGGCGATGGCGGGGGCGGCGCGCACGCTGGGCGAGATGTTCCCCGAGCGGTTCATCCTTGGGATGGGCGTGAGCGGCGGCCCGTTCATGAAACGCCACGGCATCAACTACGGGAAACCGCTCAGCTACATGCGCGAGTACCTCCTCCGGATGCGCGAGGCGCCGTATTACGGCCCGCGCCCCGCGGCCGAGCCGCCGGTAATTCTCGCGGCGCTTCGGCCACGGATGCTCGAGTTGGCTGTTGGCGAGACGATGGGCACGATCACGGCGCTGATGCCGCCCGAGGCGATCGCGACGATGCGCGCGACGATCGGGCCGCAAAAATGGATCTGCGCGCAGCAGGTCGTGATGCTCGAAACCGACGCCGCGCGGGCGCGCGCCGCCGCCCGCAAGTTCCTGCATTTCTACCTGGGCTCGCCAACCTACCATACCCATTTGCGCGCGCTCGGCTTTACCGACGCCGACCTCGCCGGCGACGGCAGCGACCGGCTGGTCGATGCGCTGGTGGCGTGGGGCGACGAGCGGCGACTGCGGCTATGCCTCGACGCGCATCTCGAGGCGGGCGCGAACCATGTCGTGATCTCGCCGATCAGCTCGGCGGGCGGCCATCGCCCCGACGAACGCGCGCTGGAAGCGATGGCGCCGCAATAGTCAGCTTCGGGCTTTTTGCGTCCGAGTTTTTTTGCGTCCGGTTTTTTTGCGTACGGAGTTTTTGCGCGCCGAGGAGAGGGGCTTGGGCGAATCGCCATCGGGTAGCACGATGTCGCCGCTTCGCCATAGATACCACGATGCGGCCGAACGATACGGACGCCATCGCTCGGCCAACGCGCGCAGCCGCTTTGCGTCGGGCATCTTGCGCATCCGGTAGAGCCGCCGCGCCGCGTTGCGCACTCCAAGATCGTCGACCGGCAAAACGTCGGGCCGCCCGAGATTGAACATCAGGAACATCTCCGCGGTCCATCGTCCGATCCCGTGCACGCGCGTGAGATCGACGATGATCTCCTCGTCGTCCATCTTGGAGAAGCGATGAAAGTTGAGCGTGCCGTTCTCGACGTGCGCGGCAAGGTCCTTGAGGTAAAGGCTCTTCTGGCGCGAGAGCCCGACCCGGCGCAGGTCTTCGGACGACGCGTCGATCACCTGGCGCGGAGTGGGAAAGCGCCGGCCCGGGAAGAGCGCGACGAAGCGATCATGGATTGTGCGGGCGGCGGCGCCGGCGAGCTGCTGAAAAATGATCGCGCGGCCGAGCGCCGCAAAGCGCTCGCGACGCAGCGCGATCTCGATCGGCCCGACCGCGTCGATTATGCGCGCCAGGACCGGATCGGTGGCGCTGAGATGCGCCATCGCCTCGCGCGCATAGGAAACTCCCGGCTGAGAAATCCCCTTGTTCGCCATCGCGCGCGGATTATAGCCGATCCGCGGACTATAGCCGATTCGGACGGTGCATCATCCGCCACGCCGGTCGCGCACTGTCGCTCCCGTGACGTTTCGAGACGTTCCAGAATCCGTAGCGCTTGCAAGTTGCATCGACTCAAAGATAATGGACCGGAAATCACAAGATAGGGCATTCCCCTCCGCCGTCGATATCTGGAAGAGGTTTAACTGCCATGAAAACAGTGATGGCCAACCGGCGTTGGATAAAAGAGCATCCTGACCTTGGTACGGGGCCGGTACCCACCGAGACCTGCACGTCGCCGGAGCTGTTTGAGCTGGAGCGCGACCGCATCTTTCGCAGGAGCTGGCTCAACATGGGCCGCGAGGAGGATCTTCCGGAGCCGGGCAGTTACGTGGTCCGGGATCTCGCGATTGCCAACACCTCCGTCCTGCTGGTGCGCGGCAAGGACCGCAGGATCAGGGCGTTCCACAACGTCTGCGTGCATCGCGGCAATCGGCTGGTCGACGACGAGAAGGGGCTGTGCAAGGGCCGCTTCGTTTGCCGCTTTCACAGTTGGGCTTACGACACGGCCGGCCGGCTCACGTTTGTGTCCGACGAGGCCAACTTCTACGACATCGACAAGAGCGCCCTGGGCTTGAAACCGATCGCCACAGACGTATGGGAAGGGTTTATTTTCATCAACCTGGACCCTCATCCTTCCGAGACTCTCGCCGAGTATATGGCGGGGATGGTTCAGCAGATTCATGGATACCCTTTTGATCAGCAGCGATTGCTGTGTCGCTACAGAGTCGAGGAAAAAGCGAACTGGAAGGTAATCCTGGACGCGCAAAATGAGGTTTATCATCTTCCGTTTCTGCATATTACCTATCCCGATTTCTGTCCCCTCAACGAGCAAAAGTTCAGCCGCATTCAGAAATTTACGCGCTTCGGACGCCATACGGCCTACTCAACCGAGTTGAACCCCGACCACAAGCTGACGCCGGTTGAAGCAATCGCCATCAATGCGAATCCGCGCGGCGGACAGGTCCATTCCTCGATGATCGGATGGTTCGATTTCTACACCGTGTTTCCGAATTTCTGCATGCTGTTCCTGGCCGGAACCTACGTCACCTACAACATCTGGCCGATCGCGGTCGACCGCAGTGTATGGGAAATCAGCATGTATCAACCGGCGACCAGCAAACCGAGCGAGCGGTTTGCGCAGGAGTACAATCGATGCCGCCTGCGCGATCTCCTGCAGGAGGACGCGAGCAATCACGAAGCTATTCAGGCGAGCCTCAATTCGGGAGCGCTGAGCCATTTCCAACTGCAGGACGAAGAGATTCAGATAAGGCACTTCCATCGGGAAGTGCGCAGGCACATCTTTGGTGAGGAGAACGGCGCGGCGGCCACCAACCATGATCGCGACGCGGTTGAACTCAGATTAAAATGAATACTCAATTGCCACTCCGGCAGGTTTTCGGATCTCGAGCGATTTGCCGACTGGATGCTGCCGACGAGCGTTGAGCGGAACCGAAAGCGGCTCGCGAGTCCGATGGACGAGATCAATGCGCTCTACAACGCATTGCTGCCCCGGCTCGCAGAGATACTCGCCTACCTGGATCAATTTTCCCTGGAGGAGATGCCGCAGGACGCGCAAAGGCTCCTGTTCCTCTCGCTGTCGTTGGCCGAAATCTCAATGGCGGTCGAACTGTTCCACGAGCCGAAGGTCACCGGGGGTTGCGATCCGGCGCGATTCGTAGTGGCGCGCGACCTGAATCCCTAAATCCGTTTAGACCAAAGACCCGTTCATCACTAAAAGGGCGTCATGGACCTCACTGGCAAAGTGGCTCTGGTGACCGGCGCGGGATCGGGTATCGGCCGGGCGGTCGCCCTGCGGCTCGCGGCGGCGGGCGCGAAGATCGTCGTCGCGGATTTCAACGAAGAGGCTGGCGCCCGGACCTGCGCGGAGCTGAAAAAGTCTGGGGCCGAAGCGGCCTCGCGGCGGACAGACGTTTCCAAGACTGACGAGGTCCAGGAACTTATCGCCTTCACCGTCCAGACCTTCGGCAAGCTCGATTGCGCGGTGAACAACGCCGGAATTCAGGGCGAGTTGGCTTCCACGGCCGATTGCACCGAGGAAAACTGGGATCGGATCGTCGATACCAACCTCAAGGGCGTGTTTCTGTGCATGAAGTATGAACTGCGGGAGATGCTGCGCCGCGGCAGCGGCGCAATCGTGAACATCGCGTCGAACTTCGGTATCGTGGGCTCTCCGCAGATGCCCGCCTATTCGGCCAGCAAACACGGGGTGGTGGGCCTGACCAAAACGGCCGCGATCGAAGTTGCGGCGCGCGGAATTCGAGTGAACGCGGTATGCCCCGGACCCACCTTAACGCCACTTGCGGAAGCCGTGATCAAGGACACGCCCGGAATAATCGACGCGATCAATAGCCGGCTACCGATCGGACGGATGGCAAGCCCGGAGGAGATTGCACGCGCGGTCGCGTGGCTGTGCTCGGACGAAGCGACCTTCGTGGTCGGCGGGATTTTCCCGGTCGACGGCGGTTACGTCGCTCAGTAGAAAAATCGCGACGTCAGTGCGGACCGAGGACCGGAAATCCTTCGCGTTCAGCCGCGACGGCAAGGCGCCGATCAAGCGTGACGAATTGAAGCGTGGCGGGACTTCCGCTGGCGGCAACCAGCGCGGCCCCAAGCTGCAGCGCGTCGGCCGCGCGCAACGGGTGCGTCGCGACCACGCGCTCGGCATGCTCGCGGACCGCTTCGAACATCGCGATCTCGGTCCATATACCCCAAGTCTTCATCAGGTCAGCGCGGGCGGAAGAGAAACGGCTCGCCAGATCGGGATCATCACGCCGGCGTCTCTCGATCGCGGATATCAATTCGACCCGTGTTAGAACCCAAACGATCACACCCGGATCGCTGTTCATGACTTTTCGAACCCAGTCACTAGTAGGTTCGACAAGAAATACCGGAACCAGCGCGGAACTGTCCCAAAACCTCACCAGCCGCTCTCGCGCTCATCCAGTAGCGCTTGAAGAACGCTGCCCCGCACCTTGATGGGCTTATGATGCTTGAGCCATTCCCGCATGTCGCCCTTGCCCCGGCGAATCGCCCCGATGCTCTCGAGATAATCCAACCGTTCCTCGTCCGTCATCTTGTGGCCTGCCGCAGCAACCTGAGCGATCGGAGTAATCCGCGCGACCGGCACTTTGCGATCGAGCACCAGCACTGTCTCGCCACCCTTCACGTAGTTGATGTACCGCGAGAGGTTGTTTTTCAGCTCGGCAATTCCCGCTTTCTTCATATGGCCATTATAGCTATGAGGCTGCCGAAAACCTAATCCCGGCCACCGCCGTGCGGGGATAGCCAGACCCGCTCCAGGCGCGTCGGGCGCATCGGGTTCAGCACGTAGCCGTGCACCCAGGGCTGGCGAATCATGTAGGCGACCGGATTGTAAAGAAAGACCCAGGGCGCGTCGGCAACCACGAGTTCCTCGGCCTGGTTATACAGTGCATAGCGCCGCGCGCGGTCGGTCATCGGCGCGGCCTCAGCCAGCAATTTGTCGACCTCGGGGTTGTAGTAAAAGGTGTCGTTGTTGCCACCCCATTGCTTGCGCGAGAACAGCACCTCGAGGAAGTTCTGCGGATCGGAAAAATCGGCTTCCCATCCGAGGTCGACCAGCGCCACGCTATCGGGCTGGCGAATCGCTTCGAGCAGCGGCGCCCACGCCACCGGCTTTAGCTCGACGTGGACGCCGACCAGAGCCAGGTCCTGCTGGATCGATTGACCGATCATCATCTCGGTCCGATCGGCGCGCATCCAGAGCGTCGGCGAAAAGTCCTTACCCACTCCTGCCTCCTCGAGCAGCAGTCGCGCCTTGGCTGGGTCGTAAGCATAGCCTTTCAGGTTTGGATTGAAGCCCGGCAGGCCGGGCGGCAGAACGCCCTCGGCAACGACGCCGCGCCCATTCAGGAGCGCGATTATCTTGTGCTTGTCGACCGCGTAATTGAACGCACGCCGCACGCGAACGTCGTCAAACGGCTTCATCCCGCAGTTCATCCCGAGGTATTCGGTCGCGATGTCCACGATGTGCAGCGTCAGCGCGCGGAGGTTCGGCGTCTTCATCACGTACAAAAACTCGGCCGAAGGAATCCTCGAAACGTCGATCGCCCCGGCCTCGAACTTGAGCCACTGCAAATCGTCGCTTGCGCCGATTTCCTCGACTACCCCGTCCAGGCGCGGAACGCCCTTGATGAAGTAGTCCGGATTCTTCACCAGCACCAGGCGCTGGCCGCCGATCCACTGGGCGAGCTTGAACGGGCCGCTGCCGACCACGTGGCTGGAGAAATCCTCGCCCCATCGCTCGACCACCTCGTACGGCACCGCCGCCGCAAACGGCATCGCGAGCTTCTGCACGAAGATCGGATCGGGTCCGTCCAGATGAAAAACGATCGTCCATGGATCGGGCGTCGCGATACCGCCGACCTCGCGCGCATGACCCGCCTGGAATTCTGCCGCCCCCGTTATCTCGCGAAAATATTCCATCCCCTTGGAGCGTGTCGCCGGATTGAGCACACGCTCGATTTCGTACTTGAAGTCGGCGGCGGTTACCGCGCGGCCGTTGGTGAAGCGGGCGTCTCGTCGGAGGTGAAACGTGAAGACCCGCGCGTCGGGCGATTCATCCCAGCTCGTCGCGACCTCGGGCACCAGGTCGACGCCGCCGTCGCTGTAACGCACCAGCGTGTCGAAAATCATCTGCTCGAAGGTCCACGAGGCGGTGTCATAGCCGGCGGCCGGGTCGAGCGTCGGCACGTCGTCCTGCACGGCGAGATGGAGCACCTGCGCGCCGGGCGGAAAGCCCGGCATCGCAGGTGCTCCCGCCCCGCCGCGGCATCCGGCGCCGCCCAAGGCGGCGCCGGATGCCGCGGCGAGCCACAGCAGAGCCGCGCCCAGCGCGCGTCCCGCGCGCTGGGCGCGGCTCGGCGCCTCGCCGGCGTCGCGGGCGGCGCCCGCGACCCGGCGGCCTTCGCGGCCCGCGACCGCTGCGCGGTCGCGGGCCGCGAAGTGAAGCGCGCCGCCGGCGCTTCGGCGGCCGGCCATGAGGCGGCGGCGCGGCACGCGCCGCCGCCTCATCGCCCGGCCCTCCCGCCGCGCGCGCGCAGGTAGCCGTAGCCGAGCAGGTTGAATGCCAGCACCGCGTAGAAAATCGCCAGCCCCGGAAACGCGATCAGCCACGGGGCGGTGCGAAAATAGATCAGCGCCTCTTCGATCATACGGCCCCAGCTCGGCGTCGGCGGCGGCACGCCGAGGCTGAGAAAACTCAAGCCTGCGTCGAGCAGCAGCGTGCCGGAGGTCCCGAGCACCGCCATCACCACGATAATCGGCATCACGTTGGGAAGCACATGGAGCGCGATCAACCGCGCCGGCGAGCCGCCCAGCGCGCGCGCCGCCGTCACGAAGTCGCGCTCGGCCATCGACAGCGTCTCGGCCCGCACCACGCGCGCGATTTGCGTCCACGAGACGAGGCCGATCACCAGCAGCACATTAAGCAGGCTCGGATGGAGCACGGCGACAAAGGCCATCGCGAGCAGCAAGCGCCGGCAACGTCAGCATCACGTCGGTGAACCGCATCAGGGCGAAATCGGCCGCGCCGCCGAAGAACCCCGCGACCAGCCCGATCGCCACTCCGATCGTCATCGTGATCACCATCGCGGCGACGCCGACAATGAGCGAGACGCGCGCGCCCCAGATGATGCGCGAGAGCACGTCGCGCCCCAGCTCGTCGGTGCCGAGCGGAAATGCGGCCGACGGCCGGCCGGGGTCGCCGTAAGTCGGCGCCACCGCACGGGTCGGATCGTGGGGCGCGAGCCGCGGCGCAAACAGTGCGGTCAGCACCAGGCTCAGCACCATCGCCGCGCCCACCAGCTCCATCGCATTGAGCCGCCGCGTCATGCCGACTCACTCAGCCGAATTCGCGGATCGAGCCACGCGTAGAGCAGGTCGACCAAAAGATTGGCGACGACCACCAGGAAGGCCGAGAAGAGCACGGTGCCCATGATGAGCGGGATGTCGAGATTGAATACCGCCTCGTACGCGAGCCGCCCGATTCCCGGCCAGTTGAAAACGGTCTCGGTAAGCACCACGCCGGAGAGCAGCCCCGCGAGATCGAGCCCCGCGAGCGTCACCAACGGCAGCATCGCGTTCGCCATCGCGTGGCGGACGAGCGCCTGCGCGGCAGAGAGCCCCTTGCTCCGCGCGGTGCGGATATAGTCCTGCTCCAGCGCTTCGACCAGGTTGGTATGCAGGATACGCGAGTAGTAGCCGGCCGAGCCCAGCGCGAGCGCGACGGTCGGCAGCGCCAGGCTCTTCAGTCCGTCGAAGCCGCCCAGCGGAAACGAGCGCAGGTAAAGACCGCCCGCGATCAGCAGCATCGTGCCGAGCCAGAAGACCGGCACCGAGATCAGCGCGAGCGAGCCGATAAGCAGCAGGTTGTCCACCGCGCGCCCGCGCCACGCCGCCGCGACCATCCCCATCGGAATGCCCAGCGCGAGCGACAGCGCCATCGCGCAAAGCGCCAGGATGGCGGTGGCGGGGAAGCGGCTCAGGATCAGTTGCGTCACGCTCGCGCGCCGGATGTAGGAGCGGCCGAGGTCGCCGTGCAACGCGCGGCCGAGATAATGCGCGTACTGGAGATAGACCGGCTGGTCGAGGCCGAGTTGATGGCGGATGGTGGCCAGCGTCTGCGGATCGGCCTTCGCACCCGCCATCGCGACCGCGGGGTCCGCCGGAATAACGAAAGCGATGGTGAAGGTGATGATCGAGGTGCCGAGCAGGACCGCCGCACCGTAGAGGATTCGCCGGATGACGTATGCAATCACCTTTTCACCGGCATCGGCTTCTACTCCGCGAGCAAGCCGCGCGCGCGAAGTTCGCGCGCGAGCCTTACTTCGGCGCGCTCGCGATGGCGTCGCGCGGCGCCGGCGCCTGCGGACCCGTCGTCGGTATGCGCCGCCTCCAGCGCCGCGCGCTCGTCGGGCCGCAGCGCCGCCGCGATAATCTCGTCCATCTCAGTGCGGCGAGCAAGCTCGTCCAGTTTCAGGGCACCGGCGCTCGCGTGCTTGAGCGCCCGCCAATGCGCGAGAAATGCGGTCAGCGATGCGTAGGCGCCGGGCTTCATGGCGCGATCGGAATCGGCGCGCTGCCGCCCAGCGGCGCGATCGCCAGACCGATAAGGTAGCCGGCGATCGCCGCGCCCATCGCGATCGCCAGAAACCGCAATCCGGAAAGGGCTCGCCGATCGCTCTGCGCGAGCCATCCCTGGAAATACCCGATCGCGAACAGCGCCAGCGCCGTCGTCGCCATCGCGGCGATGAGCCCGAAGTAGTCGCCGGGCCCGGCGGACGGAATCAGGATGAACGGCAGCAGCGGCACCACCGCGCCGACCAGGAAGGCGACGCCCATCGTTATGCCGTCGACGGCCGGGCTGCCCAGCGCCAGGCGGCTCATCCCGTACATCTTGACCTCGGCGGTCGAAAGCAACGCCTGCGGCGCGGAACTCAGTAGCTGAACGACACGGTAAGAGGCCTCGCGGCTCAGCCCCTCGTGCTCGAGCTCGTGCAGCAGACGCTCCCGCAGTAGATAAGGCTCGGCGGCGGCCTCCTGGCGCGTGCGTTCAAGCTCGCTGCTCAGCACCTCGGATTCGGCTCGCGCGCCCAGGTACGCCCCGGCGCCCATCGAGAGCGCGCCGGCGGCGGTCGACGCGAGCGCGGCGAGAATCACCTGGCGATGGACCGCGACGGCGCCGCTCAGTCCTGCGAGCACGCCGGCCGTGGTGAGAATCCCGTCCTGCATCCCGAAAACCACTTCGCGGATACTGGAGAGACGCTCGACGAGGCGTTTTTTTTCGGTTGGATCGAGGGCCGCCACGCGCGCTCAGCCGAAGCTAGGAATCGGTAGCTCTGATCGGCGGGGCCGGGATGCCGGGTGGTTCCCAATCCGCCGGACACATCCGCCCCGAGCGCAGCGCGCGCACCACGCGAAGCGTCTCGCTCACGCTGCGGCCGACGTTCACCGGACATGCGACGCAATAGACGATCGTGCGTTTGGAGTCCAGGATAAATGTCGCGCGCATCGCCAACCCCGCGCTCTCGTCGAACACGCCGTAGGCCCGCGCGAGCTTGCCGCCCTCGTCGGCCAACAACGGGTAGCTTATTCCGCCCAGCTCGCGCGCCCAGCGCAGATGCGTCTCGACGTCGTCGATACTGACCGCGACGATACCGGTATGCTCGTCGGCAAACGCCTCGCGCGAGCGATGGAAGCCGACGACCTCGGTGGGACATATAAAAGAGAAATCGTGCGGATAGAAGAACAGCACGACCATCTCGGAATCGATCTGGGAGAGCCGCAGGCGTCCGGCGCGATCGCCGGCGGCGGAGGGTAGGTCGAATGGCGGCGCAGTGTCTCCAGGCTTCAGCATCTCCGCACCCGGTGCGGAGAGTAAGGCTACTCGATCTGATAGGTAATCGAAACGGTCGCCGGGATCGTGATCGCGCGCGGCCGCACAGGCGATGCCTCCAGCTCCTGCGCCGAGGCCGGCCGCATCTGGGCCTCGCTGACGGCTCGCAGCACGCGCGCGAGCCTGACGCCCAGTGAGCGCGCGAGTAACGCGGCCTGCGCCTGCGCGTCGAGCGCGGCCAGAGCAATCGCCTCGCTGCGGGCCCGGCTCTCGTCAGCGAGGACGAAGTCGAGATAGTTGATACGGCTCGCGCCCGCGCTGAACGCGTCGTCGATCAACAACCCGACGATCGCGTTGGCGTCGGCATCGACGGTAATCGAATTCTCGGCGCGATAGCCGGTCACGACCGCCCTTTCCCGCCCTCGCGGGTGCTCGTATTCGGGATGGAGCGAGCAATTGCCGGCCCGAAACACACCTTCCACCGCGGAGCCGTTCCGCCAGCACTTCCGCCACTTTCAGCACGAGTTGGGCGTTTTCAGTGGCGCTCTGATGCGCGGAGAGCGCCTGGGTTTCGATCATGAAATTAAGCCGCACGCGATCCGGAGTGGTACGCGACTCGCCGCTGCCGACGACGTCGAGCGTGCGCAGCGGCCGGCTGGCGAGCACCGAGGGCCGGACCTCGACGGCCGGTATCCCCGGCAAGGCCGCCACACGCCCGGGCTGGAGTTCCACTACGGAAGTCTCGGACCTGCCGGTGGCCGCCAATTCGACTGGAACTGACATCCGGGATGGAGACTACCTTGTGCGCGCGGATGATTCGCGTCCCGAAGCGCCCGATCTCGGCTAATATTGTTAAGGCCGGTTTGATCGAGACGAGGCAAATTGGCCGAAGGCGGGTCGCGTTTGGTGCATCGCCTCAAACGCGAGCCTTGAACCGCAACTCACGCGCCCGGCTACTGGATCTGGTAGGTGATCGAAACGGTCGCGGGAACCGTGACTTCGTTGGGCTGCACCGGCGTTGGCGCACCCATCGTCGAGCTCATCGCCATCGCCCCCATCCGCATCATCGGCATCGGCGTGGCTTCCGCTTCGGTGGTGGCCTTGACCACCGGCCCGAGCTTGACGCCCAGCGACTTGGCCAGCGAGTCGGCCTGCGTCTGTGCGTTCTTGGCGGCCAGCGCTATCGCCTGGCTGCGGGCCTGGCTCTCGTCGCGCAGCGTGAAGTTGAGAAAGTTGATTCGGTTGGCGCCGGCTTCGATCGCGGTGTCGATCAAGCCACCGAGCATCCCGATCTCGCCCGTCTCCACGGTGATCGAGTTTTCGGCGCGGTAGCCGGTGACGACCGGCTTGTCGTTGGGCCGCGACGAGTCGCTGTACTCGGGATAGAGCGAATAGCCGCCGGTCCACACCTTGCCCTTGCCCTGGAGCTTGGTGTTCAGCGCGTCGACGACCTTTTCTGCGAGCGCCGCGTTCTGGCCCGCGCTTTGTTGGGCGGTCGCGGCATGCGTCTCGATCGCGAGGTTGAGTGAGGCGACATCCGGGGCCACATGGGCCTCGCCGTTGCCAGTGACCTCGATCGTGCGCGCGTCTTGCGCCGACGGGGCCGGGAGCGGCGCAGGGTTCATCGGCCCGGCAGCCTGCACGCCTATCGGCGTTCCTACAAGCGCGATCGCAACGCCCGCCACCAGCATGAGACCACTCGTGCGGCGGCTACCACTAAATCGCGCTCGTCCGCCGAGTTTAGCGGGCTTTGCGATATGAATTTTTCTCATCCGCACCTGCTCCTCGCTCGCACCTACTCCCATCAGACTGTTGCCAGGCCGCGCGCCGCCGCCTAAGCTGCGGGCCAACCGACTGCCACTGCGCAATAGTTGAGGAGCCAGCGGCGAAAGGCAAGGCCGCCACGCGCGCCACAGGAGCGGTTTCGCGCGCCGATGCTTTGGCCGGCGGCGCAGTGTATTCTTCACGGTTGGAAAACCATCGCATGGCCGAAAAGCAGGACGAAAAGAAAGTCACCCCGCGAAGCGTCGACTTCGCCGCCTGGTACAACGAGATAATCGCGCGCGCCGAACTCGCCGACCATTCGCCGGTGCGCGGATGTATCGTGTTCCGTCCCGACGGATTCGCGATCTGGGAGGCGCTGCGCGACGAACTCGATCGCCGGATCAAAAAGACCGGCGCGCGCAACGCCTACTTTCCGCTCTTCATCCCGCAAAGCTTCCTGCAAAAAGAGGCGCAACACGTCGAGGGCTTCGCGCCCGAGGTCGCCGTGGTAACCCACGGCGGCGGCAAGGAGCTGGAAGAGCCGCTGATCGTGCGCCCGACCTCCGAGACGATCATCAACTACATGTTCGCGCAGTGGATCCATTCGCATCGCGACCTGCCGCTGATGATTAACCAGTGGTGCAACGTGGTGCGATGGGAGATGCGCACGCGGCCGTTTTTGCGCACCACCGAATTTCTCTGGCAGGAAGGCCACACCGCGCACGCGACCAGGGAAGAGGCCGAGCGCGAGGCGCTCACGATGCTCGAGGTCTACCGCGGCTTCGTCGAGGACTTTCTCGCGGTGCCGCTGGTGACCGGGCGCAAAAGCGCGGCCGAACGCTTCCCGGGCGCCGAGGAGACCTACTCGATCGAATCGCTGATGGGCGACGGGCGGGCGCTGCAATGCGGCACCTCGCACTATCTCGGCGACAACTTCGCGCGCGCCTTCGAGATTCGCTTCCTCGACACGCAAAACCAGCTCCAGTATCCGCATCAGACCAGTTGGGGCGTGTCGACGCGGCTTTTGGGCGCGATCATCATGAGCCACGGCGACGACCAGGGATTGCGCCTGCCGCCGGCGGTCGCGCCGTTCCAGGCCGTGGTCGTGCCGATCTGGCGCAAGGCCGAGGAGGGCGAGCCGGTGCTGGCGGCCGCGCGCGCGGCGCGCGACGTGCTGGAAGCGGCGGGGTTGCGCGTGCGGCTGGATGATCGCGAGGGACTGACGCCCGGCTTCAAGTTCAACGACTGGGAGATGCGCGGCGTGCCGGTGCGGATCGAGATCGGCCCGCGCGATGTCGCCGCGCGCAACGCCGTGCTCGCGCGCCGCGACCGCCTGGGCAAGGAAGGCAAAGTCATCGCGTCGCTCGACGGCCTTGCGGCGCACGTAAGCGCACTGCTCGACGACGTGCAGAAGAGCCTCTACACGCAGGCGCGCGACACGATGCGCGCCAACACGCGCGAGTTCGACGACTACGCGAAGTTTCGCGCGCAGATGGAAGGCGAAGGCGGCGGCGGGATGGCCGACATCTACTGGTGCGGGAGCGCCGCGTGCGAGACCCGGATTCGCGAGGAAACGCGCGCGACCTGTCGCGCGATCCCGCTCGGACAGAGCGGCGCGGCCGGACGATGCCTGGTCTGCGGCGAGGTGGCGAAAGAGCGCGCCTTCTTCGCCAAGGCGTATTGACGATTTTTTCGGATCATCGCGCGAACGCTTCCGCTCGGCGCGGAAGCCGTTCGCGTCAAAAATGCCAGGGTAATTTAAAGAGCGATTTCAGATAAGGATATTTGACGATGCCAACTTCCAAACCAGCCCACGTTCTTGACGGTTACAAGGTTCTGGACTTCACTCAGGCGCTCGCCGGTCCCACCGTGACGCGGCTGATGGCCGAGCTCGGCGCCGACATCATCAAGATTGAGTTTCCGCCCAAGGGAGATTTCTCGCGCGCCTTCCCATTTCTGAAGGACGGCCGCAGCGCGTACTTCGTGCAGCAGAACCGCGGCAAGAAAAGCCTCTGCCTCGACCCCAAGACGCCCGAGGGTCTCGAGGTCATCAAGAAATTGCTGCCCACGATGGACGTGCTGATCGAAAACTACTCGCCGGGAACGATCGCGCGGATGGGTCTCGGCTGGGAAGAGGTCAGCAAGATCAATCCGCGGCTCATCATGTGCTCGGTCTCGGGATTCGGGCAGACTGGTCCGCTGGCCAATCGCCCGGGCTACGATTACATCGGGATGAGCTATGCGGCCGTGACCTATATGATTGGCGACCCCAACGGGCCGCCGTCGTTTCCGATGCTCGGGCTGGGCGACGTCTCAACCGGCGTTCACGCGCTCGCCTCGATCGCGTGCGCGCTGCTCTATCGCGACAAGACCGGACGCGGGCAGCACCTGGATGTATCGCTGCTCGATAGCTACTTCCATTGCCACGAGTTGAACGTGCAGATGTATAGCGCAAGCGGCGGCAAGGTGAAGCCCAAGCGCGCCGGCTCGCATCATACCGCCGTCCCGATCATCGGAATTTTCAAGGGCAAAGGGCCGGAGAGCTACCTGTTCATCATGGCGCCGGTCGACCATCAGTTCGCCGCGCTGTGCCGCACGATGGGCCGGCCGGAACTGGCGGCCGACCCGCGCTTCACGACCGTGGCCGCACGCGCGGCCAACCTCGCCGAGATAACCGGCATCGTTCAGGCCTGGCTCGACTCGCAGCCCGACGACGCCACCATCCTGCGCAAGCTCGAGGAAAACCGGATTCCGGTGGCGCCGATTCTGTCGGTCGAGGAGGCCGTTAACCATCCGCATCTGCGCGAGCGGCGAACGGTGCGGAAAATCCGCGACCGCATAATCGGCGAGTACGATATCCCGGGCGTGCCGCTGCGCTTCTCCGATTTTCCAACCGAGCTTGACCTGCAGGCTCCATTTCTGGGCGAGCACAACGCCGAGATTCTCGGCCGCCTCGGCTACTCCGCGGATCGGATCAGCGAAATGGAAAAGTCGGGCGTACTGGGCCGCGGCGATCGCTGAGCGGACTGGATAGACGGGGATATGGCCGTTGTGGATGTGGAGCGGCTGTAAAGGATAGGAGACGGTTGCGCAGGAGTACGTGAATCCCGTACCATGGATTATTCGCTTCTCTTCGAATGGGATGAGGCGAAGAGTAATCGCAACCGAGCGGAGCGTGGATTCGACTTTGAATATGCCTGCCGAATCTTCGTGCGGCAGGTGCTCGAAGAAAAAGACGACCGGCGCCGCAACTACGGCGAGAGCCGCATAATCGCAACCGGCGAAATCGGCACGGAAACATTCGTCGTCGTGTACACGTGGCGCGGCAACCGACGCCGGATCATTTCCGCGCGGCCTGCGAAGAGGAGAGAACGCGATGCCTACCGTCAGGCGTTCCCTGAGCGAGATTCTTAAATCCAGGCCGCGGGCCGATGTCGCGCGCATCCGCAAAACCACTGACGAAGAAATCGACGCGATGATCGCGGCGGACGCCGACACCGCGCCCGACATGTCGCGCCGGGACTGGCGGCGTGTCATCAGTCCCCGGCTTCCTGACGTAAGGGCAATCCGGCGCCGGCTCGGCTTTTCGCAAAAGGAATTTGCCAGGCGGTTCGGGTTCAGCGTCCGCACGGTACAGGAATGGGAGCAGGGCCGAGCCGTTCCCGACCGCCCCGCACGCATCCTGCTGCGAGTGATCGAGAAATCACCGAAGGCGGTTGAACGCGCGGTCGCCGCTGGCTGACGCGGCGGCTCAGCCGCCGTGGGCAAATAGCGTCAGGTAGCAGAGCACGCTCAGATCCGCGATCACGTGGGCGAGAATCGACGTCTCCAGGCCCCAGCGCCAATAGACGTAGCCCAGCACGATTCCCGCAACCGTGCGCGGCTCGAGCAACATCTGTATCGCACGCGGCTCCCACCAAAGCGTGCCCTCGCCGGTGGCCGCGTGGATCGCGCCAAACAGCAAACCCTGGATCACGATCGCCGTCCACCATCCGCTCGCGCTAAGCCCGCCCGCGGGCGCGCGCAGCAATTTGGTTATCAGCCATACGATCACGGTCATCAGGAAAAGGCGGAAGTGAATCTCCTCGATGATCGGAAAGCCCACGCCGATAGCTGCGGGATGGGCCTTGAAGAGCTCGAAAGCCTTGCGGCCGGCTTCCTTTAATGCCGGCGGGGCCTGTGCGGCCAGCGCCGGCGACCACAGCGCCTTGACCACGATCATCTGCATGATACGCGTGCCCAGGATCGACACGGCCGCCGCACCGGCCGCGGTATAAATCAATTCAGCCAGGCCCGGCGCCGGATCGACGGCTGCGAATCGGCGCCTAAGCGCGCTCGGAGCGAAGCCCAGCCGGCGCGCCGCCAGACATCCCAGTCCGACCAGGAACAGCATCTCCGCCAGTGCGATCGAGATCGCGCGAAGATGTTTGTCCCCAGGTATCGGAAGCACCGGCGAGCAGAGGACCCATCCCAGCATTCCCACTGCCAGAAGCACGAAGAATTCGATCAGGGCGGGATAGCGAACCTGCGCGCGGGGCGGATTTCCTTCGATTGCAACGTTGGCGGCGATGCTCGGACTTTCCCTCAGAGTTTCCTGCAAACTTTCCAACGATGGGCACGTCCTCTCGTTGCGCAAGCTCAGCCGAGGCCGGCTTCGCGCAACGCAGTTATTCCATCGTGAACGGGCGCGCGAGCTTTGTTAAGGCGTCGAGCGCGCCGCGGCACGCTCAGCCGCGATGAAAGGCCATAGGACGCCGCGGAACAGGATCGCGCTGTTGAGGAGGCCGAAGGCGAAACTTGTCGTCGCAGCAGCTATCCGCCCAACTTGTAGTCGAGCTTCATCGCGGCACGCACCTCGTCCATCGTGGACTGCGCGACCACTCGTCCCTTGCGCGTGCCCTCCATGATGATCTCGCGCACGCGCGCGGGCTTTGCCGCGAACTCGCCGCGGCGCTCGCGAATCGGCCGCAGGAACGCCTCGAGCGCGTCGTAGAGCTTCTGCTTCACCTCGACGTCGCCCACCGTGCCCTTGCGATAGCGCTCTTTCAGCTCTTCGACCTCGGCCTTATCCGGATTGAACACGTCGTGATAAGTGAAGACCGGATTGCCCTCGACGTGGCCGGGATCGGTCGGATGAATCCGCGTCGGGTCGGTGAACATCGACATCACGCGCTTGCGCACCGTCTCGGTCGGATCGCCCAGGTAGATGCAGTTGCCGAGCGACTTCGACATCTTGGCTCCGCCGTCGGTGCCCGGCAGACGCGCCATCTGCCCCAGCATCGCGCGCGGCTCGACCAGCACTTTTTTATAGAGCGAGTTGAAGCGCCGCACGATCTCGCGCGTCTGCTCGATCATCGGCAACTGGTCCTCGCCGACCGGCACCAGCTCGGCTTTGAAGATCGCGATGTCGGCGGCCTGCGAAATCGGATACGACCAGAAACCCACCGGCACGCCCCGCTTGAAGTTGCGCTGCTTGATCTCCTCCTTGACGGTGGGATTGCGCTCCAGCGTCGCGACCGTCACCAGGTTCATGAAGTAGGTCGTAAGCTCGCTCAGCTCCGGCACCATCGATTGCACGACGATTTTGATTCGCTCCGGGTCCAGCCCCACGGCGAGATAGTCGAGGGCGACCTCGAAGACGTTGGCCTCGAGCTTCTCGGGATGCTCGAAGTTGTCGGTCAGCGCCTGGATGTCGGCGATCAGGATGTAGGTGTCGTAATCGTGCTGCAGGCGGACGCGGTTTTGTAGCGAGCCGACGTAGTGTCCAAGGTGCAGCGGGCCGGTTGGGCGGTCGCCGGTCAGGATTCGTTTCTCCATTGTTTGTCAGTCTTGCGATTCCAGCAGCTTGCGCAGCGTGACGAGGTCCTCCGCGATGTCCTTCATGTCGGGGCCGGGCTCGGTCTCCAGGCACATCGGGATGCCGAAGAAGCGCGGGTCGTGGAGCAGGCGGTCGAACGGCTCAACACCGAGGTGACCCTTGCCAATATGCTGATGGCGGTCGACGCGCGAATGAAAGGGCTTGAGCGAATCGTTGAGATGAAAGGCTACCAGGCGTTTGATTCCGACGTGCTGGTCCAGCTCCGCAAACGTACGCTCGTAGCCCTCACTGCTGCGGAGATCGTAGCCCGCGGCGAAAGCGTGCTCGGTGTCGAAGCACAGGCGCAGGCGCTCGTTCTCCTTGACGGCGTCGAAGATGCGCCCCATCTGCGCGAACGAATAGCCGAGATTGCTGCCCTGCCCCGCCGTGATCTCCACCGCGACCTGGTTTTGAAACCGGCGCACGATTTGTGCGCCTCGTCGATCGAGCGCGCGATGGTCGCGATGCCGGCCTCCTCGCCTGAGCCGACGTGGGAGCCCGGATGCGCGATCAAAAATGGCACACCGAGCGCCTCGCAGCGCTCCAGTTCGTCGATGAGGCCCTCGACCGAGCGCTTGCGCAGTTTCTCGTCGGGCGCGCCAAGGTTGAGCAGGTAGGAGTCGTGTGCGACGACCATTTTGATCCCGGTTTCGGCCTGCGCGCTCTTGAACGCTTCGATTTCCTCGCCTGAGTAGGGCTTGGCGGCCCACTGGCGCGAGCTCTTGGTGAAAATCTGGATGCAATCGCAGCCGATCTGCCGGCCGCGCGCCAGTGACTGGCTGACGCCGCCCGCGATCGATACGTGCGCGCCGACCAGCGGCCGTTTTTCATTCCGGGAAGCCATCGCGATATTCGCTGCGTCGGCGGCGCGCCAGGCGCGCCGCCGACGCAGCGATTTTATATGAAACGTCCGCGAAAGCGAGGCTTTCGCGGACGTGACGCGCACGCTGCCGCTTGCCCGCGCTCGGCGAGCGCGGATACTGATGTTGTGCGGCGGCGGGTGGACATCATTATTCTAAGTTGCGCGATCTTATGTTGCTTGCTCGGCGCCGGCGTGACGGCGGCGTCGGCGCAGACGCCGCCATCACTCGGAGCGCAGGCGGCTGAACAAGCAGCGCGGCCGGCGGGTCCCGCCGAAGCGGGACCGGCCGGCCCTGCTGCCGACGCCGAGCCGGCGCAACCCTCCGCCACGGCGACGCCCGACGAGTTACATCGAACGCCGGAGCGCTTCGGCGGCGATCCCCGCCTCAGACAGCACACCGGTTGCGCCGTCGCGGCCGCGGTTCAGCGTCGGCAGGCGATCAGCGTCACCACGACGCGCGTCGGCAAAGACGACAATTCTGACGACAGCTCCGGGGGCTCCGCGCTGCCCGCGAACTGCGACGTACAGAGCGACGTGCAAATCCTGCATCACCAGCCGACGGGCAAGACGCGCGAGGTCGCGACGCTCAGCGTTGACGGCGCGCCGGCCCAGCATGAGGACATCCTGGCGTTGCTCAAGCGCAAAGCGTGCGAGGCCGGCGCCAACGCGGTACTAATCAAGCGCATGAGCGAAACCGGCGTGGCGGGAGTGAAAGTCGACCACGTCGAAGCGGTCGGGTTGATCGTCGGGACCCCTAAACCGCCAGTCGACCCCTCGCCCGTGCCCAAGAGCATCACGGTCACGCCTGAAGGTCCCGCCGTGCCCAAAACAATCACGGTTGATCCGGACGCGTCGCCCTAGCTAACCTTGGGCCGGGTCCGCGGGCCGCACGTTTGCGGCCCAGGACTCGGGGACGGCGGTTCGACGCGTTGAACGTAACTTCATCCTCGCCGCGCAAATCAGTCATCGAATTTGCGGCACGATCACGCTCACGCGGCGTGCGCATCACGGCGGCGCCGCGGCCGGCGCGGGCTCGAGCGTGAAGTCCGTGAACGCGAAGCTGGTAAAGCATTCGCTGAAGACGGTCGGGATGGTCGTGCGGCGCGAGCGCCCGCGCGCGATCACCATCGCGCACCTGCTCACGGGATGGCTCCGCGCGCGCCATCTGACCACGCTCGCCGAGCCCGAGATCGCTCCGCAGCTCGGCGCCGAAGCGGTCGAGCGCGAACAACTGGCGCTGCGCTCGGACCTTATCGTGGTGCTCGGCGGCGACGGCACGCTGCTCAGCATCGCGCGCCTGGTCGGCGAGCGCGAAACGCCGATCCTCGGCATCAACCTCGGCGGCCTCGGCTTTCTGACCGAGATCACCACCGAGGAGGCGCAGGCGACGCTCGCCCGCGTGCTGGCCGGCGACTACGAGGTCGACCGCCGCATCACGCTGGAGGCGACCGTCGAAGCGCATCCCGCGGGCGCGCGCGCGGCCGATCGCGAGAGCTTCCGCGCGCTCAACGACGTCGTGATCAACAAGCGCGCGCTCGGCCGGATGCTCGAGCTCAACGTGGTCGCAAGCGGCGAGCGCTTCTGCTCCTATCGCGCCGACGGCCTGATCATCGCCACGCCGACCGGTTCGACCGCCTACGCGCTCAGCGCCGGCGGGCCGATCGTGTTTCCCTCGCTCGACGTCGTGGTGCTCGCGCCGATTTGCCCGCACACGCTGAGCAACCGCCCGGTGGTGCTGCCCGATTCGTTCGAGATCGAGGTGCGGGTCAAGACCGACGACAACGGCGCGATGCTGACGGTGGACGGCCAGCAAACCGCGCGCATCGCGAGCAATGACACACTCCGCGTGCGGCGCGGCAAAAACCCGGTGGTGCTCGTGCGATCGTCGCACTCCTATTTCGAAATCTGGCGCAACAAGCTGCGCTGGGGCTGAGCGCGGGGAGCGGCGATGCTGGTCGAACTGCGCATCCGCAACTTCGCCATCATCGAGGGCGCGGCGCTTTACTTCGGCCCCGGCTTCAACGTGCTCTCGGGCGAAACCGGCGCCGGCAAGACCATCATCATGACCGCGCTCGGGCTCCTGCTCGGCGGCCGCGCCTCGCCCGACATGATCCGGGCCGGACAGAATGAGGCCGTCGTCGAAGGACTGTTCGAGCTTGAGGGCGAAGCGCCGCTGCCCGAGAACACCGAGCAGTTCGCCGAATCCGCCCACCGCGAGTTGCTCATCCGGCGCACGCTCGCCGCCGACGGCGGCCGTTCGCGCGCCTACGTCAACGGCGAGATGGCGACCGTGCAGACCCTGGCGCGGATGGGCCAGGGCCTGGTGCAGGTCTACGGACAGCACGAGCATCAGACGCTGCTCCGCTCCGAGAGCCATCTCCAGCTCCTCGACCGGCACGCCGCGCTCGACGCGACGCTCGAGCAGTATGGCGCCGCGTATCGTGCGACGACCGAAGCGCGCGCTCGCGCCGCCGAGCTACGCGAGCGCGAACGCACTCGCGCGGAGCAACTCGAGCTCGCGCGCTTCCGTATCGCCGAGCTCGAGCGCGCCGGGCTTACGCCCGGCGAGGACGAGCAGCTCGCGGCCGAGCGCACGGTGCTGGCCAACGCCGCGCGCCTCGGCGCCGCCGCCGTTGAGGCCGAGCAGATGCTCTCGGGCGAGAGCGCAGCGGCGCTCGACGCGGTCGCGCGCGCCGAGACCCGGATCGGCGAGGCGGCGGTGATCGATCCCAAGCTCAAGGACGCGCTCGAACTGATAAGCTCGGCGCGTCTCGGGCTGGAGGAGGCCGCGCATACGCTCCGCGAGTACGCCGCGCGCATCGAGGCCGATCCGGCGCGGCTCGAAGAGATCGAAACCCGGATGGCCGAACTAACCCGGCTCAAGCGCAAGTATGGCGGCACGCTGCAGAGCGTGCTCGAAACTCTAGAGCGCTCGCGCGCCGAGATCGCGGAGCTCGAGCGGGTCTCCGACTCGCGCGCCGCGGCCGAAGCCGAGCTTCGCGACGCGCTCGATAATCTCGCACGGATGGGCGCCGAGCTCAGCGCGCGGCGCCAGAGCGCGGCGGCCGAGCTCAAGCGCCGGATGGAAACCGAGCTCAAGACGCTGGGGATGCGCGCGCCGGTGTTCGAGGCGCGTTTCACTCCGCTGGAAAAGTCGGAGAGCGCGTTCGAGCACAACCGGATGACGCTGGGCCCCAGCGGCGCCGACGCGATCGAATTCATGCTCTCGCCCAACCTCGGGCAGCCGCCGATGGCCCTTGCGCGCATCGCCTCGGGCGGCGAGCTCTCGCGCGTGATGCTCGCGCTCAAGCGCCTGGAGGCGCAGCGGCGCGGCGTCGCCACGATGATCTTCGACGAGGTCGACGCCGGCGTCGGTGGCGCGGTCGCCCAGGTCGTCGGACGCAAGCTCAAGGAACTCGCGCGCTTTCATCAGGTACTGTGCGTCACGCATCTGCCGCAGGTCGCCGCCTTCGCCGACACTCATTTCCTGATCGAAAAAGAGGAACGGCGCGGCGCGACCCGCAGCCGCGTGAGCGCGCTGGTGCAGGCCGAGCGGATCGAAGAGATCGCGCGGATGCTTGGCGGCGCCGAAGTCACCGACAAGTTTCGCCGCGCGGCGCGCGAGCTGATCGGACGCACCCACGATTGAAAGCGTCGCGCGGCGGGCTCAGACCAGACTCAGGTTTACCGAACCGATAGCTTCCGATGGAGCAAGCGTTCTTAAGGACAGTAATTGGCGAACTCTCTTCAGATTCCCATCGATGGCCGCGACGCTAGAGTGTTCCAATCAGGCCGATGATCTCAGTGCGATTTGGTTTCAGCGGGGGGCTCTTGCAAAACAGTTTCGCAACATGTAAAAATACGCCTATATGACCGCCAGAATTCACTATTTGACTGGCAAGCCCGAGCCGATCGGACACTTCATTCGGATTGGATCTAGTGGGCATCATCAGCTCGAGACACTTCACAGCTGCGGCAGGCTACCGGTGAATCGAGTGGTCGCTGAGGCCGCATCGTTCGGGGCGCAAAGTGAGTTGTTCGGACTGCTCCGAAACACCGGTGCGGAGATAACGCTGGATACAAGAATCGCCGAGTTGAGCGAAGCCGGCAATTATGTGCCGTCTGCACAATGGCTCGCCTCTGTAGACAAATCGCGTCCTATGACTCCCCGAGATTTCGCCGGCGATGGTTGTCGGCGTATTGCTTCTGAGGTCGCGACCTTCGTGGTCACGAAAGCTGTAGATGCTGTCTTGGCGCCATCGCATTTTGTGACCAACGCGCTCAGCACATGGTGGCCAATAGATCGGCAGCTTTGCCTCGAGCTGAGACGAGCCCTAAATGAGATGGGTGGGGACAGCATAGCGATCGATTATTCTTTGACGACTGCCTATGGAACGCTGCGAGAACCTGAGCAACGCCGGGCGTTCCTTGCCGGACTCGGGGATCTGCCGTTCGACAACTTACGGCTCAGGGTTTCGGATTTCGGAGCAGACGCAACACCCACTGCTGTGAGACGTTATATTTCTGCAGTGGCCGATTTTCACGCGCTCAAGCGTCCGCTCGTCGCGGACTACGTCGGCGGCCTAGCAGGTCTGGCGGTAGCTGCTTTCGGCGCGACGGGAGCGATCGCCCATGGCGTCTCCGAAAAGGAACGTTTTGATGCTCGGCGATGGCTGGTGCCCAGAAAGCCTGGTGGGGGCGGCCAGAGCGGGCGCGTGTATCTTCCGGCCCTCGATCGCTACTTCAAGATTGACGAGGCGCGTGCTCTTCTGGACGTGAGAGGAGCCCGTCGCTTACTAGCCTGCGAGGATCGAGACTGCTGTCCACGAGGTGCCGACGATACTTTCAACGATCCGAAGGCACACTTCATTACGCAGCGACTCGCGCAGTTACGTGATCTATCTGATACCCCAGAGGAACGCCGGGTTAGTCGATTTTTAGACGTTCACCTTGCAGCCGCAGACCGGCGAGCTCGCCAAGCGGCCAAGCTTGATACGGGCAACCCGACAACGAAGCGGGCTCTAGAAAAAGCAAGCCTCCGCCTTGATCGAATGCGTGACGTTTTGGAGAACCTCGACCAGACGTTTGGACGCGAGCATTCAAGATCTCTCTTGCTGCGGCAACGCTCGAATCGCGGCCGAACTGGCCAAGGGAGGCGAGGCGGCTGATGGATACCGCGGTAGCTCGGATTCTGGACGATCTTGAGCAGCGCGGGGGGCTCAAGGGTTCGGACGTCGCAAACATCGTCAATGCGTCGCGACCGACCGTCTCGCGATGGAAGAGCGGTAAGGCCTCGCCACCGCTCGCGACCCAGACCATCATCGCCGAGCTGCGCTATGTCGTCGATCGACTGTCTGACTTCTACACGCCAGCGGAGACACGGCTATGGCTTCATGCGAAACATCCACTGCTTAACAACGAACGCGCGATCGACCTGATCCTCGCGGACCGCACGCAAGAAGTGCTTGCCGTTATCGAACGGCTCGATGCCGGCGCCTACCTATGATAGCCCCAATCTGAACTGCGATGCCGGGAGCACGGAGGCCGCGCGATCCCGTACTGCTCGACGCCCTCGATGCCTTCGATAGACTTCCCTACGCCCGAGAGACGTGGCGGGTCGTACGCGATGGTCGGGATCCTTTGCAGGGAAGTGCTTCCGGCGGACGCTGGGATCCCACGTTGTTTGACGTACTCTACACCTCCTTGGATCCTGATGGAGCCGTTGCAGAAGTTCACTTTCACTTGTCACGTCAGCCAGTCTTCCCGTCGAAGATCAGGTACGGACTTCATCGCATCAGAGTCAGGACTGAGAAGACTCTCAGGCTGCCGGATTTAGATGCGATGATTCCGCTTGGCGTCGATCCCGCCCGATACCGCGAGATCCTCTACGGGCCGACTCAGGCAATCGGCGATGCGGCTTATTTTCTGGGTTTCGACAGCATCATCGCCCCGAACGCCCGCTGGTCATGCAACAACCTGATCCTGTTCACCGATCAGATCGCACCCATCGACCTAGAAGTCATCGAGTCGTCTGAGGTCAAATGGAGCGAGTGGCGAAAGAAATTGGAATGATGTCGCGCTCCTCGCCCGGGCTACAAGATCGTGTTCCGTCCGCAATCACGCGAAGGCAAAAGTCGACTTGTGCACCTAGCCGGGGTTAGTCGACCATCGCACCCGCGCACATGACTAATCTAAATCTTGGGCGATCGATGTGATTTTCACCCGTTTGGGCCGCGCCACCAAATGAACCTTGCAGACGTTCGGTCGCATCTGCCGCAGGTCGCCGCCTTCGCCGACACTCATTTCCTGATCGAAAAAGAGGAACGGCGCGGCGCGACCCGCAGCCGCGTGAGCGCGCTGGTGCAGGCCGAGCGGATCGAAGAGATCGCGCGGATGCTCGGCGGCGCCGAAGTCACCGACAAATTTCGCCGCGCGGCGCGCGAGCTGATCGGACGCACCCACGATTGAAAGCGTCGCGCGCGCGTTCGATTGGTCACGGGCTCCGGCGATCTCGGCGAGGCTCAACGAGCGCACGACCTTCAGCGCAACGACCTTCAGCAACAACCTTAGATTGACCCGGCCGGCAGCTTCCGATTAACTGAGAAGTGTCCTTCCCGCGTTGTTCTTCAATCGATCCGACCACCGAGGCAACCTGCATGCGCCTTTTCACCGTAAGGCACGTCACCGTGTACCGTTATTCGGAGCCGGTGGGCTTGGGCGAGCATCGATGGATGTTTCGGCCGCGGGCGAGCCATGATTTGCGGCTTGTCAAGACCAGCCTCGCGATCGTGCCGCAACCGGCGGATCTTCACTGGATTCACGACGTTTTCGATAACTCGGTCGCAGTGGCGACCTTTACCGGACAGACCGCCGAGCTTCGATTCGAGAGCGTCGTCACGCTCGAGCACGTCGAGTCGATTACTCCGGAATATCGGCTCGAACCCGGGGCAAGAACCTATCCGTTTGCCTATTCCATTCAAGAGCGCGCGGATCTCGCGCGCGGCCTGGAGCGTGGGTATCCGGCGGACGACGTGCGGCAATGGGCAACCGGCTTTTTGGCCCGCTCCGGTGCGTCCGGCTCGATGGACACGATGGCGTTGCTGCGATCGATGACCGCGGAGATCAACCAGCAATTCGAGTACCGGCGCCGCGTCGAGCGCGGCGTGCAGAGCCCAGGCGACACGCTCCAACGCGGGCATGGAACCTGCCGCGATTTTGCCCTCTTGATGATCGAGGGCGTCCGGTCGCTCGGCATGGCCGCCCGGTTCGTGAGCGGCTACATCTTCTTGCCCGACGGCGATCCGAAGCTGGCCGCCGGACGAGGCGCGACCCACGCGTGGCTGCAGGTTTACCTGCCAGGGATGGGATGGGTCGATTTCGATCCGACCAACAAGATCGTCGGCAACCGCAATCTGATTCGCGTCGCGGTCGCATGGGACCACGCGCAAGTGCTGCCGCTTTGGGGCACGTTTATCGGCAGGCGGGCGGCTTTCCTGGGCATGGAGGTCGCCGTAAGCGTTCGCGACGAGACCGGTTCATCAACGAAACCGTCGCAGGGCGAGCAAGGGCTTGAGGAATTTTCCGCCACGGATCCGGCTCTAACGGGGCTGCGGCAATAACGAGGACCTGAGCATATGCAAATTCGCGTCGGCTATGAGCTGATCTACGACTTTCCGCAACCCACTCCGATGATTCTGACCTTGAACATCCATTACACGCGTGCGTCCGATATCGTCATTCCCGACTTCGTGACGACCGACCCGCGCGTACCGCTTACCGCATATCGCGACGGGTTCGGAAACTGGTGCACCAGGATCGTGGCTCCCAAGGGGCGCATTCGAATCGCCAGCAGCGGCGTCGTCCGGGACACCGGCCAGCCCGACGAAGTCGCCCCTTCGGCCTGGCAGCATCCGGTCGAGGACCTGCCCGAGGAGAGCCTGGCTTTTCTCCTGGGCAGCCGATATTGCGAGACGGACCTTTTGTCCCAGGCCGCATGGGACCTGTTTGATCGATCTCCGCCCGGATGGGCGCGGGTTCAGGCAATCTGCGATTTCGTCCATCAGCATATCGCCTTCGGCTATGAGCACGCCCGTCCGAGTAAAACCGCCGAGCAGGCGTTCAAAGAAGGCCGGGGCGTCTGCCGCGACTATGCCCATCTGGCGATCGCGTTGTGCCGCTGCATGAATATTCCCGCGCGCTATTGCGCCGGCTATCTCGGCGATATCGGCATCCCGCCGCCCTACGGACCGATGGACTTCGCCGGATGGTTCGAAGCGTATCTCGGCGGCCGATGGTACACGTTCGACCCGCGTAACAATATTCCGCGGATCGGGCGGGTGCTCATCGCACGCGGCCGCGACGCCGCCGATGTCGCTATCAGCAATACATTCGGTCCTAATACGCTGGTCAGCTTCAAAGTTGTCACGGACGAGGTCACCGAGGCCGGTTAAATCAGCCTTTCGGCTGTGACCAGGGCGCGCGCCAACCGACTCGCCCATACCGCCTGGCCAGACTCGTCACCCAGGAGATCCTGGCGTATTTCGAGCTCGACATGCGCAACCGAGCGCCGCTCACCGTGGATCGGAATCGTGTAGTCGCTTTCGTCGCTGACCGCGTAAGGTTGATTGTCTCCGACCACGATCCCGCTCTCGGCGCGAAACAGTTCGAGCAGAACGCGGCCGAGCCGGGCGTCCCGGTTGTACAGGACTCCGACATGCCACGGCCGGCTTTCCCCATGGAACACCGGCGTGAAGCTGTGTACCGCGACGAGGATCGTCGGCCGTCCCAGGCAAATGCGGGTGTCAAGTTCGGCGGCGATACGGTCGTGGTAGGGCTGAAAAATCTCGCGCCGGCGCGCCTCCGCGTCTGCCGGGCTGACCTGCTTGTTGCCTGGAATCGGGGTCGACTCGCTTACCGGCGCGATCGAAGTGGACGAGAGCGGTCTCCGATTGCAGTCGATCGCGAGGCGCGAATAGGTTTGCACGATCAGAAAAGCATCGAGCGCGTCGGCAAGTTTCCTCGCGAGTCCCGCCGCCCCGATGTCCCACGCGATGTGGCGCTGCAAGTCGAGCGGGCTGAGACCCAAAGTGCCCAGCGCGCGCGGCAGTTGATTGCCGCCATGGTCGCAAGCGAGGAGATACGCCGAGCGCGCTTGCTCGCGGACGATCTGAAAC
The DNA here is from genome assembly GCA_963771325.1 of uncultured delta proteobacterium. Taxonomy (GTDB): domain Bacteria; phylum Desulfobacterota; class Binatia; order Binatales; family Binataceae; genus JAKAVN01. Next base: position 207,293 of record CAVYTJ010000005.1, read on the forward strand.
GCAGGCGGCTCATCGGAACTCAGCAAACTCGCATTTCTCACCCGAGACCTCATTCGACGCGTTGCAGGAATGAAGATCAAAATGGCCTGGGGATAGAAAAGAAGCAATCGTGACCCGCAGACGCCGCTCGCGCGCAAGGGGTCTTGAGCAAGCGAGGCGCGGATGCGGCCGCATCGGAGAGCGCCGCGCGGCCTTACTGGTTACGCATCCGCGCGGACTCAGCGAGCTTCAGGTTGACCCAATCGAGAGCTTCCGATTAACTGAGTGCTGATCTCTCCGAGCGGTGGGGCTGTAGCTCAGTTTGGGAGAGCGCCTGAATGGCATTCAGGAGGTCGCGCGTTCGATCCGCGTCAGCTCCACCAATAAAATCAAGGTTTTTTCACCCTACTCGTCCCTATCCGCTGCTGGCTGTGCCCAATTCTGTGCCCCTCCCGTGCCATAAGCGGGCTCGGAATGTCTTTCAAGCGTCGAAATCGCATCGCGCTTGGCTTGCGCTCGAATGTGACTGTATCGCTGCAACATCTGCTTGCTAACGTGACCTGCCAAGGCTCGGATAGTTTCTTCACTCACGTTCGGGTTTTCCGCGAGCCTAGAAACGAGAGTGTGCCTTGAGTCGTGCCAGCGGTAATCCAGCCCCGCCAACCGGCGAACCCGTCGCCACGCGGTTTTCCATTCCCCCATCGGACGGGTGAGATCGATTTCGTAAAGGTCTGAGCCAGCATTGCGAGCAAAGCCCACGCGATGCCGGGGAAAGACATAGGAATCTGGACCGCCGTCAGGAAAGCGTGAGAGCCATAGCGATAGAAGGGCACAGACGCGCTTGGTCAGCGGTATTACACGCCCCGCACCAGCGGCGGTTTTGCTTTTGCCGACAATCAGTTCGCCGCCCGTGATCACGCCCCGCTCCCATGTTAGCGCCAAGTCATTGCGGCGAAGAAGGCGAGCTTCGCTCTTGCGCAGACCCGTATCGAGGCAAAGTAGAAACAGGGGCAACAGAGCTGGTGACGGGCTCTGTCCAATGACATCAAGGAGCTTGCGTTCGTCTTCAGACGATATGGCGCGACCCACGTTGTGTCGCTCTCGCAGGTTCTTTACCTGATCTGCTAATTGGCTCCAGAGATTGAAGTGCTTCAGAATACCTCGGAGTGTGTGAATTTCGTAGTTTACAGTTCGAGCTGCCTTTCCCGCCGCGAGACGCTTCCTCTGAAGTGTAGCGATGTCTGAAGCGCCGATGTCGCAGATCAGCCTACCACCGAACTCGTCAACTAGGTTTGCAACGTACTGCCGATAGCTCGCCACGCTCTTGGGCTGCAATGTCGTCTTCGAGTTGAGCCAATCTTGGGTCGCGGTGCCTCAAGCCACACGCAGTAGAGTAGGGCCAAGACTAGGGTGTGCGCTTCTTCGGCGGCCTGATTTCCGCTCCGTATCGCAGCATTTACGCTTCTTCGTATCTGAGCGCGAGAAGATTCTAGTTTACGGACATTCGCCGTTTGTGCCTGAAAGATCTGGAGACGCTCTTGGTTGTTCAACTTCAGGTACTTTCCGGATTTGGCACGCGACACTGTTTCCAGTGTGACCTGCCAACCCGGAATCGAACCGGGATATCCAGCCCACTAGGGGTTTGGCGTCCTAACCATATTGGACGATTGGCTCATTAATTAGGATACTAGGCACGTCTGGAGCGCTCAAACGGTCGAATATTGGGCAAAACAGTTCCAATATAGACTTGGATACCAGCTTGTTTGCTTGCGTTACACGCTGCTGGTACCTTCGCTTCGGGCAACGTGACGACGACACGCTTCGTGCTGAATGCAGCCCGATTCGCCTCTCGGAAAGCGTGAAAAACGAGGATCCCGCTAGTCGTTGGGCTCAGGTTCGGTTTTGGGATCTCCGTCCTTTCATCGGAGAACCCTAATGCCAATTTGTGTTCTACGAAACAAATCGCGTGGCCGAGTATACCGCGACGTCAATGGATTTGCGGCGCGCTACGCACGGCACTGGAAAGATTGGCTTGTTGTCGAAGCCGCTGCTCGTTCTGAACTATTCGGTCAGATTCTACGAAAGTGGCAAGCTACTCGGCCCGTGGCAATGCGGCGTTTGCGAGCCGAGGCGAGGCACGAGCCTCCCTTTCTTGAGGATCTTTTGACCTCGGCGTCCGAGTGCATTGAGACGCTCGGGAATCTGAACGTCCTCACGATTAGGGAGCGAACTGAGAGTCAGGGTCAGGCGTTGATGGACCTTTGGCGAATCTTGGGCCAGCTTCCTACTTCGGGCACCGCCTCGTGCGTCGGCATTTCTAAGGCACTTCTTCTTCTAACAAACGGAAGGCTTGGTCCCGCATTCGACTCCAAAGTTCGGAGACAGCTCGGAATAGGAAAGCCGCTTAGCGTAACCTGCGCAGTTTGGATCGCAACGCTGGAAGAGATCGCAGAAGACATCAGGGCATTTGAAGCAGCTCACGGCTCACTTGCTAAAGCAGTCCCTCAACGGTTTGCCCATCTTGCATATGGTCGCCTTTACGACATGGCTCTTGGCCCTCGATAGACGCATGGAGCGCACGTTCGTGGCCCGATAGGTCATCCCAACCGCAGCTTTGGCATGTCAAGCGTTTAGCGTTTTGAAATCGGAATGTTGGAAAAACCTGCCAGCGGGTGACTCTCTGCACCCGCTGGGCTGGAAGCTATACTGAACGATTGCCTGCGCCTCGATCAGCGTCTCGGCCAAAGAGCCCGCCGCAACGCTGGATCGGCGTCTGCGTTTACGCAGTGTGCGCGAGATCGACGATCTGGACATTAATGGCTGGGGACGGTCGATTTGCGCTGCGTCGCACTCCACTGACTACGCCGCGTGGTTTTAGGCGAGGTCGGTCAGGTGACAACACGAGAAGAGAACCGAGCCTGTCCCTCTCCTGTCGATAGTCGATCCAACCGCCATCGGCGTACCTGTCCTCGCATCTGCTATGCTCTCCGAGGGGATGCCCGACCACAAGTCCTCAAGCCAAGCGTAGTCAAAAAATGCGACGCGGAGCCAACGGCAGGACATCAGCGAGGACCATTCTCGCTCGACAGCGCGAGGCTGAAGTTCTCGAACAGCTACAACGGGGCGTACCGTTTGAAAAAATAGCCGAAAGTCTAAGCTATAAAGACGCCAGCGGTGCTTGGAGGGCAGGGACACGGGCATTGGTGCGCATCCCGGTCGCTGCCGCTGAGCAACTTCGGCAAGTCGATTCACTGAGGGTCGAAGAGTTGTACCGGGCGCTCCGGCCCGGCATCGAGCGGGGCGATACACGCTCGATAGAGGCCGCGCTTCGGGTTCTTGCCCACCGGGCGAAGTTGAATGGCTACTTAGCGCCGAGCAGGATTGAACTGACCGGCAGAGATAGCAGTCCGCTGCTGCCGAGCGATGCGGAGTTCGAGGTGATGGCGGCGCGTCTCGACGAGGCGGACCAGCTCGCCCTGCTGGCGCTGCTCAACAAGGCGCGTGGCGGCCCGGAGTGCACCGAGCAGCCGCCGACCAATGGCACCGGACACACCGACGACGCATGACATGGACCTTAATTTTAAGCGAGGAATCTGAAATGGGCAGACAGGTAGCTGTCGTGCTTTACGTGGTGGCGATGGCAGCCGTCATAGTCGGTGTAGATTTCGTGTTCTTCAGAAACCGATTCTGGGAACGGCTGACAGTGAATATTGGCATTGTCTTTGTGTTCGCAGCTTTCTACTTGAGATTCCTCAGGCGTCCATGAACAAGGCGCGATTGCGCTTAACGGAAACCACTTTATTGCCTATCGTTGCCGCTAGTTCAAGCGTAAACTGCCGATTCAGTGAAGGTCCTCCACGCGGTTGCGCTCGCCGGAATAGCCCGTGTTTGATAAGTACGGCTCCGTCGCGGACTGCGCGGCGGGGCGGAACCTACATCAAATGCGCGCGGGCCGCGCTCGCGTGCGCGCTGCGCCGCGCGACGAGCGGAGGCGCTTTCCAGCACGGGCATTCAGCCGTAGCGTGCTCGCGGTAGCCTGTGCGTTCGCTCTAATCTCCAACTGCACCGCGTTAACCGCCGAGCTACCTTGCCGCGATCTCGAAACTGCGGATGCCGACGAACTGTTGACCACGGTAGACAGACAGTCGATAAAGTATGGCGGCGGTGTCCGAATTGGAGAATACGACTGTGATCCATGCCGGCACCTCGGAATTGCAGGCTGTGACCGTTTCCCGCCAAGGCAGGGCACGGGCGCGCCTACTCTCGCGCCATCTTCACGACCCCCCACGGGCTGCGACTGGCGGACAATTCTCGAAGACGACCGAATGTTAGACCCCGATCATCGCCTCATGTACGTACTCTCCTCGCATCTGACGGGTAGCGGCTCGTGGGGCGATTTGTTGGTCTTTGGATGCGTGTCGGGACAAGTGAGAACAGTCTACCTAGGACAGTTTGGTACCCAAGAGACCGAGACCGATCCACGAATCTTCGACTCGGCTCCGCCAGAACTGCAATCAACGCTCAGGGAATATATGAAACATCTTCACACCTATCCGGTCGATTGCGAACAGGTGATGACGGAGCTCCAAGGCGGCAAGAACGTAGCCGAGGTCGCCAAGGACTTGAAGATCCCCGTAGGCCCCGTCAACCACTGCCGCGAGGCCGCCGCCAAAGGACAACAAACAAATCTTGCTGTTCCTGCGCCCGCGCTAGGTCATTTAGAGGTTCCGGGAGACTGATTCAAAGTTCCGCATACCAACCCTATGTGCGTCTAAATCCGGCACTCGAAATATTATGTAAACCGCTTAGGCACTACTGACAGCAATGAAGGTTCGCAGGATTATCACGGCTGGCGTGCTCGTATTCGTTCCGGCAGTCTTGGTCGCCTTAGGTGTGCGCCGAGATAAACGCCTGCGCATCGGTTTCGAGAGGGTTTCGGTCGGAATGTCGCAGGGAGAAGTCTTCGAGCTCATGGGGTCTCCACGTAGCAGCGGGGACTGCCACCGCGGATTTGTTGCATCTCATCGGGCTAATGTGTGTGTTGAAGCGGACTTGTACGCTGTGTCATTTGCTCCGCTGGAGCCGAAATACTGGGTCGTCTACCTCGACGGACACAAGCGCGTCATCGAGAAAGGGGTTGTGCAATCCCCGTAACTCAGGCTAGGTCGCCCCCGGGGCGAGTGTGCGATTGTCCCACGAAATATTATGGCAAATGCGAAGCATATCGCCCGTCTGATCGGTCTAGCTCTGGGCTTGTCGCTTTTTCTGCCGTGGTTCGCTCTGGCGAGGGCTGCCTGCACCGCGAGCAACTTCGACCCTTCAGCTTTGCGGGGTAACGAGGCCGAAGGCGATTGGCTGGTGTATCGCAACGCGAAAAACGGTCTATCTTTTCGATATCCGTCGTCCATGCAGGTTGAAGAACGCAACCCGGCGAGTTTTGGATACGATAAGTCCCTCGCGCCCGATGCCATAGTGGACCTGCAAGTACTCGGCTCGAAGGGTTCGACAGTGATGCGCTTCATCTGCGCACGCGGAGAGCAAAAGCCCGGGATGGCCGCCGTGAAGATTCGCTCGTTCCGCGACAGCGCCCGAGAGGCCCAAGATGGGTCCAGCCTTACCTCGATGCAGATCGATGGTCACGAGGCGATTCAGGCAATAGTGGGCGGAGTCGATGGCAAAGGTGCGGGAGCATTTTGCAGTTGGGGAGTTAATATCCTGCAGCCGGTGGGATGTAATATCTTCCCGCTAGGGAGTTCTGACGACAGCTCTCCGCCTGCCCACGATGGGCACTTTCCTCTCTTGTCAATCATCCAAACGGTGCATTTTGAACCGACGAAACGATGACTAGTGCGGCTCGGCTCGTCCAACAATGATGCAAACCATAGGCGCTGAACTTGGCACTCGAAATTTTAGGTCAAGGATGACGAAGGCGGGGAAAATATTGAAGCCATCGGGGTCCAAGGGCAGGCTCGGGCGCTCCGGTCAATCTGAGACGCTCGGGAGTCAACGAGTCGGGTGAACGGATGCTGCTGCGAGCCTTCGTCGCTGCGCTCATCTTCTTCGTAGTCGGCGAAGCCCTCTTCTTCCTATTTCGCAATGGTTCCTTTGCGATGAGCGTCGGACTGTTAGCGGCTGCCGTCGCTGTTTTCTGGCTGGATCAGCACGAACTGTAAAGGGCAGCCCCACGCGGAGGATGTAAACCCTGACACTCGAAATATTATGTCACCCTCGATGAAGGAGACCCCAGCGTTTGTCGCTCATGTGTCCTCGTTCTGCGGGGTAGAGGATGTCTTTCTGGTGCTCGCCAACCAAGCGACGATTACATGGCACCCGAAAGATTATGTGAACAGCTGCGCGTTGACACGGGACGGCGTGTTGAAGGGGTGCGAACATGGTCGTGAGAAGAATACGCCCTGAGGATGTGTCGGCGATTCACACGATCCATACCGAGTGCCTGACCCGCAGCTATAGAGGAAGGATAGAAGTAATAGTGCTGATCCTCGCGCCTGGAAAAACGAAGAGGCACGAAGTTGATTCCAGACCGAGCGACGCAATCGCATTGGCGGCGCAAGGCGGAACTCCAATCTTCGTGACGCCGGAGCTCTTCGAGTGTGCTGCGGTTGGAAGTGAATCTCAACTCGAAGAAATACATCTCAGCGCGATTGCTGAAGGAAGGATCGAGGCTGACGCGAAAGAAATGGAATTCCGCTCGTATCGTTCCCTGCCTCGCGGCGAGGTGTGCGGATTGGTAAGGCGCGGAGAACCAGCAGCTTAGGGCTCCATGTGGATGATTTCTTCAGCACCGATCTCTTTTTCCTACCGCGAGACGCCCACGGAATACTATGTCTGCCGCTGGCACGTTCATGACCGACCGTTTGGTCCTTCGGCATCCGGCGCTGACGGACACGATGGCTGTCTACGAATACGCCAGCGATCCGTATGTCACACGGTTCATGGATTGGCCGACCCACGAGAACGCTCGCGAGGCTCTCACTTTCCTTCGACGTTCCATCGCGAACTGGAAGGATGGAACCGAATACACTTGGGCTGTCACCGTGAAGCCTGAAGACCACGCTGTTGGTATGGTCTCGTGTCGCGTCCAAGGGCATGCGGTGGGCATCGGCTATGTACTGAACCGGAGACATTGGGGTCACGGATATGCTACCGAGGCGGCATCGACGGTCGTGTCGTGGGCGTTGGAGCTTTCACCAGTCTGCCGGGTTTGGGCGACCTGCGATGCCGAAAATCTGGCTTCGGCGCGTGTGCTGGAAAAGCTGGGGATGAGTCGGGAAGGCGTTATGCGAAAGGCGGTTATCCGTCCGAATCTTGGTGGAGAGCCACGGGACACCTTGCTCTACGCGAGAATAAAGTCGTGATCTCGCTTGACCGCTTAGCAGGGAGTCACAATTGCGAGTCGAAATATTATGTTGACTAACGACTTGCATGACATAAGAGACGCTAGTCGGTTCCCGGACAGCCGCAGCCGGGCCTTTCTGTCGTTGACCTGAAACAGTTATGCGTTCCAGCGCACGGGCGACTAGAAGGACACCCAACCCTTCCTGCTTTTGGCGGAGGAAAAACGGGCATGAGGAAAATCGTGGTACTGGTCGTGTTGATAGTTTTGCTCGGCGGCTTTGGTATCGAAGTAGGCGCGCGGGCTTATCGTCTTCGGCAGTGCAACCGCTACGCGAAGGTCGTCCGGGGGATGGCGCAAGAGCGAGACAGCGGGGTTTCGTCGGATGTGATGCGAGCCCGGTTAAAAGCGACTGAGGCCGCGCAGACCGAACCCGATCCGGGCATACATGACTTAATGGAAAGCACGATAACAGCGATTTATGGACATCCTGAACTGACCCCGGATCAGTGCGCCGCCGTCGCGCTTGACGGTTGTTTGACGCATCGCTAGGACTCGTCGGACTCGCCGAGCACCCGGCCCCTGTCACCCTTCTGCTGAAATGTCTTGTTCGATCCCATCGCTCGCGCGACCACTTTATTGCCTATCGTTGCCGCTAGTTCAAGCGTAAACTGCCGATTCAATGAATCTCCGCCACGCCGCCGCGCTCGCCTTGGTGGGCTGGTATTTGATGCTGCCGCTGCCGGTCCGCGCTGCGGGCGGACGCGACCACGCGGGAGGCCCGACCGACCCGGTCGGGTGCGACGGGGTCGCTGTGCCGGCACGCTTTGGTATTTGATGAGTCCGCCGCTCGTACCGTTTACCTCCGGTTGGTCTCATACGGACCCCACCGCGCCGCTGTCGCGCTGGACAATAGACGGTACCTACCCAACGAAGCAGGAGAAGTGGCTCTGGGTACGGGGCTTCGGCCAGAGATTGAAGCTGAAACCGAAGATGATGCTATGCTGAAGGCGTTCATAGGAAAGAGATTATGAACTCAAGAATCCTATCGTTGGTCCTAGTCGTCTCAATGGCTATGGCGTCGCAGGCGATATCAGCGGATCATAATCTTCTACGTATCGACCGTGCTTTGGCAAACCCTCAAGCAGAACTGCGAAAAGCCAACAAAATTGTAACTTCGTCAGAATGGGATCAGCATCTGGAAGAGACTCTTAACTCTTTACATTTGACTATGGTTACGATGGGTGCCGCCTTGTGTTCTTTTCCTATAGAGCAAGGAGTAGAAGAAAAAGTGCTAATCATGGTAACTGTAAAAGAGGAGGTGACTCCAAGTATTCGAGAGAAGTTTCGGAAGGAAGTGAATGGACATGGATATCTCCTAGTGTTAGAACAAATAATCTAAGGGCTCCGGAAACTAGCGAGAGAGTAGAAGTGCGCGGATGCTTAAAGATGGGATACGATTCTGCGATGTATGCGAGGAGGACATTCTTAAGAGGATCGTGTACCGGCGCAGCCACTTATCAGCTTACGCCGCCGCTCTGCTGACCATCGATCCCGACTTAACCCCGACTGGGACGACCAACCGGGACCGCACGCTTTCATTGGATGCTTACAAAACTTGCGTTTTATAGATGGATGACGCTCCGGGAGAAGATGAGATCAACTGACTCAGCGCACGCTCGTTGTCTCTGTCTCTGAGCGTCGGCCCGTGGCTGAGACGCGCCAGTGCTGCCACTCGCAGCGCGCCTGTTCCTCTGGCGTCAGGTCGGCTTCGCGGCGGAATCTGAGGAAGCAGACCGCATCGACAAACAGCGCGGAATTGGGCACGCGGGCGAGTTTGTCGTCCGGGTTCACTTGCAGCTTCGCGGCTGAGGTAGGGTCCGGTCAAACCAAGGGCGAGCATTGCCGGTGAAGATCAAAAACAGCGCGATCAGTGCGATTCGAGTGACTGACCGGCGCGCAAACCCACGGCGACCCGAGTCAAGTCGGACAGGTGAGTGGCGGGAAGTGCTATCGCGAAGAGGATGAGTAAGACCCGTCGCGCCCAATTTGCTCGTTCCCTCGCGGCTTGCCAGATGCACAACGCCAAAAACGCATAGACATATAATGTGACGAATCCTGCGAGGCGCACGCTTCCTTGGGCGTTCGCGAGGATTCGATTCCACTCCAATGCCGTTTCAATAAGGGCGAGGCCAAGCGACAGATACATCAACCGCTCGAACCATGCGACGTTCGATGGTAAACGCTTCGGCACCGAGAGACCTCATCTGCGGCAGCGCCCGGTCCTGCTCCGCCGCCGAGGTAACTTGACTCTTTCGGGGGGTCCGAACGGCGACTTGTTAGGTTCCATCGGCAAGCCCTGAGCGAATTTTATCCAAAGCCATTCGCGCGACGAATTGAAAATCTCGTAAGCGACACGGTAGTAAGCCGCTCTAAGCGGGACTTCACCGACCTCGCGAAGATGCACGCCGGGATGGGACAAGTTTCGGAGTCGCCGGATCAGGTGGGCCAATTCGCCGACGCCGGGCTCGGTTAGGTCGAACCCCCGCCGAGTCGGCAGCCATCCGGCAGCGACTGCGACTCTGATCAGGTCGTTTAGATACCACTCCTCAATCGATCCCTTCGGTCTCTGCTTCTTTGGAAGTTTCGAGACTGCTTCCGCTGCCTCGTCTTCAAACAAATCGCATATCTGTAGCAGCAACGCCTCAAACGCACCGCCGATCATGATGCAAGCTGCATAGTACGCCCGGACTGAGGCGCACTTCTCTGCCTCGCGGTAATATCGAGCAAGTATCTTCCGCAGTAATTGGAATTGCTCTTTCGAGAGAGAACCTCGTTGGCTCATGGCTGCTTATTCCGTCCCGGTTCGAGAGCACTATGCTGCCTCTGTCGCTTTCCGTATCACTTGCAACATTCCGCCTGCCCGGCATGATGCCCTGCGCTCGGGGCGGGCGGCGAGATCACAGGATGCATGGGCTTCGCGAATGGGTTGGACCGCCGCTGCCCGATGCGGCCCGGTTAAACCTTCGGAATCATTCGCCTATGAATCTGGCCTTGGGCAATGACGAGGCGCGCCTCGTCATCAAGGGAGATAATCGGCTCGTAGTGGCCAGCCTTCGAGAAGCACGACTCCGGGGTCATTGCTCACGCCCAGTGCTTCGGCTTGTCTTTTGAATTCGGCCCAAGTCATTTCACTTGCTCCCTCGGCAGCAACTTGTCGGCGGGCCGGGGCTGGTCGCGGAACCTGCGCCAGCGCTCGCCGAGTTCACGTTCTTTTGGCGTCAGGTCGTTCACTTTGCGCACGCCGTGGGGCATCATCGAGTCCAGTGCGAGGATGCCCGACCACAAGTCCTCAAGCCAAGCGTAGTCAAAAAATGCGACGCGGAGCCAACGGCAGGACATCAGCGAGGACCATTCTCGCTCGACAGCGCGAGGCTGAAGTTCTCGAACAGCTACAACGGGGCATACCGTTTGAAAAAATAGCCGAAAGTCTAGGCTATAAAGACGCCAGCGGTGCTTGGAGGGCAGCGACACGGGCATTGGTGCGCATCCCAGTCGCTGCCGCTGAGCAACTTCGGCAAGTCGATTCACTGAGGGTCGAAGAGATGTACCGGGCGCTCCGGCCCGGCATCGAGCGGGGCGATACACGCTCGATAGAGGCCGCGCTTCGGGTTCTTGCCCATAGGGCGAAGTTAAACGGTTACGCCGCGCCGCAGAAGCTCGAACTTACCGGCAAGGATGGCCGCCCGGTGATGGAGCAGGACGAGAAGTTCGCGATCATGGCCGCGCGTCTCGACGAGAACGACCAGATCGTATTTCTCGGCCTGCTGAACAAGATGCGCGACGGGCCGGGCCGCAGCGAGCAGCCGCCGACGAATGGAACGGGAGAGAACGGGTACAGAGTCTGAGTCGAATTGCGCAGTTGCAGAGACGTACAAGCAGCCGAGGGTTTCCAATTCTTCAAATCATGGCAGAGCCGAAGGACCAAACAGATTATCGTATCGGGTTGTGCCCAATTTTGTGCCCCCTCTCTGTATGAAACAGTGTCGCCCAGTAGCAGAGGTGACCGAGAGGATGCTCACAGCGGACAAGGGTTTTGTTCTACTGAGCGATATCGTGAGATATGGCTTTCATGGTGTGCCCACAAATGGCATTCAGGAGGTCGCGCGTTCGATCCGCGTCAGCTCCACCAATAAAATCAAGCACTATTTGGGTTTCGAACAGCATCGGACAGGCGCATTGTCCGAAAACTTGTCCGAATTTGTCAAGTTCTGCGTTTCGGTTGCTCGTTATAACAGCGGGTTCGGCTTTTGGCTCTCCGAGAGAATTCGTTGGTACGCGACGCGCGCTCATTGAAGGTCGACACCTAGGAGCCTCAGCACGACTGTTCGGATGTTAATCAGGTCGAACGCGGCAGAGCGGTAAACTCAGTGATGATCAAGAATTAACCAATTGCTTTTCGGCCTCCCGAAGAATGCCGGCGGATAGCTCAGAATCCGTCACGATACGGGACATCGTCACGGCCCCGATCATTGTCGCCGCTGCTACCAATGCTCGTCGCTTCGCAACATCCGGCCGAGTTTTGCCGAATTGAGCGGCGATGACTCCTACCAACTTCAGAAAAGCCTGCGTCGCCGCGGCGCGGGTCTTTTCGTCAGCTCGGGCCATCTCGCTGCCCAGCGCAGCAAGCGGGCAGCCGTCTGCGGGCTCGTCCCGGTGCGCGGCGGAAAGGTAGTTTTCCACTATCGTCTTCAATCCATGCTGCGGTGATTTCCTGGAAGCCGAAGCAGCGAGTTGCTCGACCGAAGATTCCGCGGCGGCAATACATGCTTCGGCGACAATTTGATCTTTGGTGTCGAAATGCCGATAGAAACCGCCGTGAGTGAGGCCTGCAGCCGCCATCAGATCGGAAAGACCCGTCCCAGCGATTCCGTTCTTACGGAATGCCGCCGCTGCCGCCGTGATAATGCGTTGTCGAGTGGCCGCCGCTTCCTGCTTCGATTTCCGCATTCAGTTCCAGTCCTTTCGAATCGCACACTCGTGCTTGACTCTTTAGATGATAGCTGACATCCATATAGATGTCGACCGACATCTATATGCGACCCATCGCAGGGTCCGCTGAGGAAACGAAAACTGACACAGACGAAATTTCTGATTACGGGCGCGACTGGCGACACAGGCAGCTACACGGTTCGCCAATTACTCGAAAAGAATCACGCTGCGTGCTCCCCATCGGCCGCCGAGCAGTCTTCAATTTTCAGCATTTTCGTCGCATGACTCAGCGCGAGCTGATTTTCCGCGCAGCCACCTGCGGATGGCCGCGACCTGCAGCAGTGAGTCCCAACAATGGTGGTGAACCATGCCGTACTGTGACGAGGGAGATACGCAGGATCCGCATCCGCTCGACGCGGTGATCTGGCGGGCGCTCACGGGCGTCCAGGAGAGTCTCGCCGAGGGCGACGAGCGGGCCCGCCGTTATCCGGCGGCCGTTGGGCCCTTCGCTGCGACGGTCGACACTGAGCCTGCCTCGTTCCGGTCGCTGCTGGCTTTGATCGGCGGCGATGACCGGATCGCGTTGTTCACGACCGAAGAGGTTGAGCCTCCGTCTGCGTTCTCGGTGGTCCAGCGAGACTCCGTCGACCAGATGGTATTGGAGGATGCCGGTGCTTGTGCGGCGCAGCCTGGGGCCCCGATCGTGGCCCTTGGGGTCGCCGATGTTCCCGAGATGCTCGCGCTCGCGAGTGTGACGCAACCTGGGCCTTTCGGTCCAAGGACTATCGAGCTGGGCCACTACATCGGAATTCGGCGGCAAGGCGTGTTGGTCGCCATGGCAGGCGAGCGCATGCGCCTCGACGGGTTCACCGAGATCAGCGCGGTGTGCGTGGAACTGGCGCATCGCGGACACGGTTTCGCAGCCGAGCTCGTCAGGTCGCTGGCTTTATCGATAGCAGCGCGGTCCGAAATCCCGTTTCTGCATGTCTTCAGCTCAAACCATGCGGCTATCGCCCTCTACCGCAAGTTGGGTTTTACCCTTCGACGGCGGATGCATCTCGCGGTGCTCATACGAGCGGTAGCTGGGTGAGTTCCAGACATTCCCGACCCATCGAGAAGTAAGGAGACGACCATGAGCAGTCCGCGCGGGGCCGAAAGAAAGGGCGCGGCTGCAAGTCGACCGGACGCGCGGGTGTCGCGAGCAGTGCTGTCGGCACGTTACGAGGTTTGCTTGGTCACGCTGCGCGCTTGAACATCATCGGCAAAAATCCGTTTGGTTTGATGGGGGAGGAAGAAAGTGCTGGACGGCCTCGATGCGCAACGCGACATGCGCGGGTCCGGATAAGCGAGGAAACTCTGCTGGGCGAAAGCGAATCGTGCTTGACTCTTTAGATGATAGCTGACATCCATATAGATGTCGACCGACATCTTAATGCGACCCATCGCAGGATCCGCTGAGGAAACGAAAAATGACACAGACGAAATTTCTGATTACGGGCGCCACCGGCGCGACCGGCGGCGACACGGTACGCCAGCTACTCGAGAAACAGCACGCCGTGCGGGTCTTGGCCCATCGGCCCGACGAGCGATCGGAGGAGTTGCAGAAGCTTGGCGCTGAGGTCGTGTTTGGCGACTTCCTCGATTTCGACTCTGTGCGTGCCGCGCTGAGCGGAGTGCAGCGGGCCTACTTCTGCTATCCGATCAGCCCAGGCCTCGTGCAGGCGACCGCCCAGTTCGCTCAGGCTGCCAAGGAAGCCGGTGTCGAAGTCATCGTCAACATGTCGCAGATATCCGCGCGCAGCGACGCGAAAAGCGACGCCGCCCGTCAGCATTGGCTAAGCGAGCGGGTATTCGACTGGTCGGGAGTACCGACGGTTCACCTCAGGCCGACGTTCTTCGCTGAATGGCTGCTCTACCTGGCGCCAATGATCCGTCAGGGTAAAATCCTGGCGCCGTTCACTACCACAGGGCGGCATGCGCCAGTCGCAGCCGAGGACCAGGCTCGTGTTATTGTTGCAATACTCCAGAACCCGACCGCGCACCTCGATAAGATCTATCCGCTTTTCGGTCCGGTTGAGCTCACCCTTCCAGAAATCGCGGCGATCATCAGTCGCGTGATCGGGAAGGAGGTCACGTACCAGCAGGTTCCGATCGAACAGTTCGCGGAAATCTACAGCGGCAACCCGAAGAGACCCGCTCAAAACACCGCGATGGCCATGTACGGCGATAAAGGTGCACTTACCGGCGTCTCGGCGAAAACATTCCTGATGCAGCACCTTCATGAAGTCGCCATCGACCACAGCAACGGCATCTTTGCCGGCACGAACAACTATATCGCTGAAATCGGTGGCCGCGAGCCGATGACGGTCGAGGAGTTCCTGAAGAAGAATCGTGAAGCATTCGTCTGACCTGGCCTATCCGAGGGAACAAAAGCACTGGACGGAGATAAGCAGCAATGAATCAACTTCTTGCTAGGAATGTATCCGGCTATTAAGAGTTTTAGACCTCGATTCGCGCGTATCTTCACCGAGGCTCCGGACCGATCTCCGGCTTATATGAGCTGTAGCGGCGCTTTGCCACAACGCCCTCAAGTCCATTGGAGCGAGCTGCTGTAAGCTCAGATGCCGAGGCGTCGAAGGCCAGCGCAACGCCATCTCAGCGCCCGGTGAATACCGGTGCCCGCTTGGCCGTGAAAGCCGCGATTGCCTCGCGAGCATCCTGGGTACGCGCCATCGCCCCGATGCTACGGAGTTCCATTTCAATCTGAGTTTCGAGGCTTTCGGTAAATCCGGAGTGCATCAGCCGCTTCGCTGCTCCGTAAGCTCTCGTAGGCCCTGCCGCGAGTTGAGCTGCAGTGGAGTGCGCCTCCTCTGCAAGGCTCGCGTCGGCAACGACTCGATTCGCGATTCCCCAATCCAGTGCCTCCCTGGCTGAAAGCGTGCGATTGAGCAGAACTAGCTCCATAGCTCGGCCGATTCCGATTCGCCGCGGAAGGAAATAGGTCGTCGTGCCGTCCGGGCTCAGTCCGATCTTCGTGTACGCCATCGTGAAGCGCGCCGAGTCCGCGGCGATAACCAGGTCGCACGCGCATGCGAGTCCCATTCCGGCACCCGCTGCCGCGCCGTTCACCGCGGCGATTACCGGGAGATCCGCACGCGCAAGGCGCGAGATGGTTGCGTGAAAGACCGAGACCCGGCTTTTGAGTTCGCTTCCTGCGGAATAGAAGCCCTTAAGATCCGCGCCAGCACAGAAAAAACGCCCTGTTCCGCTCACCACGATGGCTCGAATGTCAGCGTCCTCCTCGCAGTGCACCACCGCGTCCATCATTTCGGCGGAGAGCGTCGCATTGAGCGAGTTGGCCGCTTCAGGTCGGTTGATTGTAAGATGCGCGACTTTATCCCGCACCTCGAATAGTATGGTCGAATATTCCGCCATTTGTCTTCTCTCCTTTTGGATCTGTTTTCACGAACTCGTCGAACATTCGTCGACGAGTGCATATTTATGTCTCTCTGAGATGTCGTCGGGGCGGTGCAGCGGCTTCTCGCTCCTTACACTTGCTTGGCTGATACTCCTACGGTCCACAGACTGCGTAGACGGTCAGATTTTCACATTGCCGCTTATTGCAGGGACTTTCGTCCGGAGACTTCGCGATCGCAATCCACGCACTGCCGGCTGCGTCTGGGAAGCTGTCCTGTACTCTTGCTAAATTTGGTTCTGCTTTCCATCGGAAACCGCCACCAGTGACGAATGTGCCGCCGGGGCACGCCGCAGAAACGGGGATGAACTCTGCGCCGTACGTACACTTCGGTCGAGCGCACAGGCACTCACATATGTTTTGGGTGGTTGATTGAATATCGAATGCGGACGCGGGCACCGCGCTCAACACCCCGACCAAGACCGCAGTGAATGTACGTGCCAAGGCATGTGCCATGACTGCTCTCACGCTTAGGCTCCTCTGTTGCTGAGGGACCCGCAACGCCTCCTAGACCGAGTTACGTAAAAACGGAGGTCCAAGGCGCCAAGGCCCTGCTCGACCGACTTAACGCATCGCTGGTTCGGTCCGCCCTCGGTGCGCAAGCTGCTGAGCGCCGTCTGGAGCGTGGCGACTCATCGCAAACATTTGCCTCAGGGGCACGTGGTGCCTGCCAACTCGGGCGCTCTGACGAACAAGTCTTGACGAACTCCACGGTGCCAGCTCAATGAACGCGACAAGCTAGTGTGTTTGGTGCTCGTTGGTCGTTGGGGGCAGAATTGGGCGCCCGACGGCGGCACGCAAAGCTGTATCAAACATCGTTAACATGTTTTGAAACAGCCGATAGCATACAGTTAGTTGGTGCAAGGTCAGGTGTTCTGCCTTCGAATCCGACGAAAGCTCGAAGTCCTCCATCAGCGTGCACCAAAGCCGCCAGGCTAGCTTAGAGTGGGCCCACGCTTCATCGTAGTCATCCTCGGACATATCGGGTGCGGCGCTCAGCAGCTCGACTACAACCCGCATGCGTTCCTCGTCATAGTGTAATTCGTTAATGAGCTTGCCTAAGTATTCTTTGCGAGTCATCGAATTGCCCTTTGTTTGGTTAGCCAGCAATCAAGTCATGTAAGGTGTCACTGCCAAGCCGTCATCCGCGCTTGCTGATTTTCGCTTTAAGCGGATGGCACCTCCATTGTTCAAACAACGCATTGCGCCTCGAATGCTCCATTCTTCGCCAGCTCGTGCAATCGTTCCTCGATCGCCCGAATCGCACTTTTGCAAGCGGAGATTTTCTCTAATGCTGGGATCCCTCCGATCGTTTCTGCGCCGCGCTCAAATGCGATCTCATTTTTTAACCGAACGCGTTCGCGCTGGCAGCGATGCAGCGACATGGCCGCGATCTCATCCGCAGTGGGAATAATAGTTAACATCATTCTTCTTGCCCTTGTGTTCACTTTCGATTTCGATCGTCGCGCTCGATTTGATTCGCAATTGGCGGTCTTCCTCTCTAATTGCGAATTGTTTCTGGTCTTTAGTTCGACGGAGATGTCCATTCTCAGTACTCAAAATCGTCCTTGATGGGGATGTATGTACAATTATCGCGCCAGAATTTTCGCCCATACAGGTGCTAGCGGGCGGCTCAGACGTGAAACGAGCGCTTTACGGTTCGCCGAAGGGAGTTCGCTATTTGTGGAACAGTGCGCGGAGTATCGAGGGTAGAACCTCCTCATCATAGCGCTCGACGTGCGAGTCGAGCGTCCGGGCCAATGCCAGCAGGGTCTGCGCGAAACTGCAACGGTTTCCGGCAGTCTGCGGTCCACGATCTGGACACGACGACAACGCACGCAGAGCGCCCATTAGCTTGCGCATCTCTTGACGTTCGTTCTTCAGGGTATTGAGGAGTGCCCCGGAAATTGCGTGATGCGCCTCGCCCCACGAGTGCACCAAACCGTCTTCGATTTGCAGATGCGACCATGGATCGTGCCGTATCTCTTCCCACACCCGGAGGGCTCGTTGATTCGCTGTAACCGCGCCGGGATCACTGGCGAGTGCCGCGGCGGCGAAAGCCAACTGCACGGTAGTGTAGTTCAACTTTCTGTGTTCGCTGCCGAGACACGTCACCATCGTATTGATCATTGCAACCTCAAGCTCGGGCAACGGGCTGCAGCGAAACGTCATCTGAGTGGTAACCTGCGTCGCTTCGATATGGTTGGCCTCAATGGCTCAGCAATCTGGATGCCACCGATCGGCAGGTTAGAACTGAGGAAGTACGTAGCCACGTAGCGCGGGGTGTTTTGCTTTTGGCTTCTGCGAATCAATCGCGAAATGCGGGGCCACTAGCACTCGCACGGCCGCAGAAACCCCAACCTATTCCATCAGTTCGAATCTAGAAGAAGTGAGGCAGAGCTGCGGAGCGAACAGCTTTCGTCGCGTTGAGGTCCGTTCGTAAGATTCACGGGAACAATTCTTTGGTTTGAATCTTGTATATGCAAGCACCATGAGCAGAGCAATGAACAACATCATTAAAGATAACGACAAAGACCAATTCGCGAACGGCCAAATCAGTCGCGATTTGCGAGCCAACTGGGGCGGTACGGAACCGCAGACTCGGCTCGATGCGGTGAACGTTATCGAACAGTGCCCAGATGTGGCGCGAGAAGAGTTCTCCGCTTCAGAAAACTGGGAGCGCGTGCGGCAATGGCGCGTGTCCCGGTTCCTGCCCGAGCAGATCGATGCCGACGAGCGATTGCCTGGATACTTGCGCGAGCCTCATCTGCCCCGCTTCGAATCACGGAACAGAGTGATGCCAGATCCATTCCAGAGAATCTCTGAGAGTGACACGGCAAACACGGACGCATTTTTACCGAGCCCGAATGCAATTTGTTGAGAACCGTTTGTAAGAATCCGATGACACTAAAGCACAGGAGTCAATTATGAAAGGCATTGGCAAGACAGCTCACGCGGGGTTAAGCCCCCTGATCCCGGCAGTGTTGGCACCGCCAGAGGTGCTGACCCAGGCCGCACTGGGTTTTATTCCGCCACCGATCAAGCCCACCGGGGCACGGCTCGAGACGAAGGAGCTAGCACCTGGCATCTACGGCCTGCTTTCCAACAGGCCTCCAGTGGACAACAGTGGCTTTGTAGTGGGCGAGCATGGCGTCCTCGTGATCGACGCGCACATCAATGGAACGATGGCCGGGCTGATCCAGGCCGCCGTGCGGCAGGTAACCGACAAACCCATCCTCTACGTGGTCAACACCAACTACCATGGCGACCACACGTTCGGGAACTATGCCTTTCCCCAGGAGACGTTGATCGTAGCCCAGCAGAAAACCGCCGAGATAATGCGGGATTTTGAGCGAGAGAAAAAGTTTTTGCTGGCGGCCGTGGACAACGACCCCACGGTGTTCGGCGATGTACAACTGCGCCTCCCGGATTTGGTCCTCGATGAGTACCTGGAGTTGGATTTGGGCGGCCGGGTGGTGGAGCTCTATCACTTCGGTCACGGCAATACGCCGGGCGACACAGTCGTTTTCGTGCCCGAGGCGCGCGCCGCCTGGACGGGCAATCTGATCGAGGGCGAAGGGAGCATTCCGTTTCTGATCGAGGGTGGGGCCGGCGAATACCTGGAGACAATGGCAAAGTTCACGCACACGCTCGAGGTGACGACAATCATTCCTGGCCACGGGTTGCTGAGTTCGGGGGCGATCTTGGCCGTTACCTGCCCTATCTGAGTGAGTTGATTGAATCTGTACGAAAGGCTGTCCGGGCTGGCCAGAACTTGGAAGAAGCGATAGCCGCCACTCCGCTCGGGCAGCAATACACGCAGGACACCGCAGGCTCCGACTCGCCTTGGGCAGCTCAATTCGTAGCGTTCCGCGCCGGCGTGCATCGCTGGAATGTGTGGCGGACCTACCAGGGGATGAAAGGGGATCTGATCTAACAGGCTACCGGTCGATGAAGGCAATTCTATCCCGTAGAATCGGCGGGCGAGGGGTCAGACAACAGGCAACAGAATTAGAAAAAGAAGAGAGAACAGTTGAGTGTGCCAAAGCGCCTCACGAATATGTCGCGCAGCGGAGACGAAGGCACACGCGCGATGATCGATGAGACTCTTTGCAATGACTCGCTTGCGCCGCCTAAGCGCTTGCGCGCCTTCGTCGATGGGCAGATCAACTATCTTAAGCGCAACGGTTGGCGAAACGGATGTCTCGTCGGCAACTTCACCGCCGAAGCGAGCGAGCACAGCGAAATGATCAGGAAGCGGATAGTTCAGATCTTCGAGGAGATGCGTCAATCGGTGGCGTATTGTTTGAGAGCGGCTGTGAAAAGCGGGGACCTTTCACGCAAGAGGGACTGCGATGAGCTCGCCGGCTTCCTGATCGCGTCGTTGCAGGGCGCGATCCTTCAATCCAAGGCGGACGCGAACCGCAGTCCCCATCGAGCGCTTCAAGCGTTTGCTTTTCTCGACGCTCCTGCGTTGAACGGATTGTTGCCCTTCGGAAGCGTGGCCTGGGATTACGCTCGGCACAACTGTTGCCTATACAAGGACAGCGGGCCCAATGTCTAGGTGAGCCGTACTGATCTCGTTGCAAATCGCGAAGTAAAGAGCTATTTGCGAGAAATTTAGCGGAGCTAGGAATGAGCAGGAGGTAGAGTTTCTCTTCGACTAACTGCAGCCCTTTCAGCTATCTCGCCAGTCTTTCAGATTGAGTCACTAAACGTACCGGCGCGCTAGTGGCCGGAATGGCGAGCGCGAATCGAAGCCCGAAAATCAAATCTATAAGGGATTAGTCATGTGTGGATTCATTTTCGATTCAAGACAAAGTTAAGTCAATTTGTGAGTTGTTTGAAGAGGCAGCTAACTTAGCAACAAGGAGAAAGAACATGAGCAGAGTTTATTCTGAAGAAGAACTTTCTACAATAGACAAGGCAATGGAAGAAGTTACTCCTATAGAATATCAACTTAGACGTGGTGCATGTCTCATGCTCAAGAAAGGTTTTACTGGTGTAGCTGATGGACGGCTAGAACCTGTAGTTAGTATTGCATTAGCAGGAAAAGACCCCAGTAAATGACAAAGGAACTAAAACATCCGGTATGCCTATATATCCCCCTAAGTAATCCCGATTCGTTTAACTCTGCATCTCACGGCGCATATCATCTTTGATTACTAATCATGCTCGCTGATGCGCGGGGCCAGGGTCTATGACGACGCGCTTGCGGAGGTGGGATTGAAGGTCAGCCAGTTCAGCGTATTAAACGCAGTTGCGAGTCGGGAGGACACACGACCCGCCGAACTGGCGAAATTTCTTGAGATGGACGAGTCCACGCTCAGCCGCAAATGTCGCGCGCATGTGCGCAAGGGGATGGCTCCGGCTGGAACCCTGGGGATGATCGGCGCAGCCATCAAATCACAATCACGGAAATGGGGAAGGCTCTGCTACGAAAAAGCTATCCGGCCTGGCAACAAGCGCAAAGCCAGGTAACTAACAAACTAGGACCGGACGGCGTCGCCGCTCTGAAATCAGTAGTCAGGAAGCTTCACAGCTGAATATTCGACATAAACTCGTGAGGGTTTGGTTTGAAGGCAACTCCATAACGTGCCGCCCAAGCCGCAACTCGGTCGCCATGTAGCGTCCCTTCGCTGAAACCGTCATCGGCGACGCATTTCCGGTCGCCTTGAGCACCGCGCCGAGCAGAATAGCGGTGTAGGTAACTGCCGCGCCGTTAGGTTTGGCGAACCCTTCGATCTGCAGATTGGCGAGATAGCTGAAGGGGCTACCATAGTCGAAAAGAAACTCCACTTCCGGGTTCATGTCTGGCTCCAGCTGGATTTCTCGCAAATCGCCCATCATTTCGCGATTTGCTGTGAGATCGTCGCGTCGCACTCAAGTTTCAGGCGATTTTGCTTGTATAGGGCACATTTGCACCAGCAACCCTCCTCGTTCTCGATACTGGGGCCTGGACCAGTCGGTCATCGCCTTTTACGTTCGCAATGCTCAAGATCTTTCTTGCAGCCACAGACTTAAGACTCACGCCTTCGCTTTCGCACGAGATCCCTCTCGGGCGGTTAATCTCTTGTTTTAGACGGACAGGCTCAGTTGGAGATTTGTCTGGCACACTTCTAGCGAGGTTCGTCCGTGAGCGCGAATAATACGGACGTACATAGTCGTTTTGTCTTCGTCATTTTAGGTGCTCCTGATTCGAGCCGGTGCAGGCACTTGTCCTGGAAGGCCAATGAATAACAACGGACATGAGCGCATCACTTCTACGGCGCAGCTAGCAAATGGGCCGCCCGAAAATAGTGAGCAAGCGCGGCTGACACAGCCTTCGGTATCGGAAAACCAGAACAGCCTTCACGAAAAGGTTGAGCGGCTCCGGCTTGAAGTGGAGCGCTTGCGTGACGAGCAAAAAGCTTTGCAACGAACTCCACAATCGAACGATTTACATGCCGGCGATAAGGTCGAAGACCACGACAGCGATGACTCCAATGCAAGAGATCCCGCCGATCGCCGCGGTGTTCTCCACAGGCGTCGCGTAAAACTAGTCCTGGCCCTGGTCGTCGCCGCGATACTCTCCGTGGGCGGGCTGCGCTTCTGGAATTACCTGCAGTCGTACGAATGGACCGACGATGCGGAGATCGATGGCCATCTCGATCCTATCAGCACCCGTATAGACGACACGGTCATCCGCGTTTACGTCGAGAATACCTATCACGTAAAAGCCGGCCAGACCTTGGTCGATCTCGATCCGCGCGACTACCAGGTCGCAGTCGAAAATGCCGCGGCCAACCTCGCCCAGGCGGAGCAGGGCGTGAAAGCGGCGCAGCAGAACTACGAGCTGAGCGTCGCCAATCTCGACGCCGCGATCGCCACGAACGTCAAGGCGCAGCTGGATGTGAAGCGTTATGGCGAGCTGCTCGAACAGGCAGTGATTCCGCGCGAGACCAACGACGAAATCGTGATGACAGGCAGGGTCGATGCGGCTGCCGTCAACTCGGACCGCGCGGCGGTCGGAGCCGCGGCCCGAATGATCGGCCAGGCCCAGGCTGCAGTGCAAGCGACGCAGGCTTCGCTCGATCAGGCCAAGCTCAACCTGAGTTATACGCATATCGTCGCGCCCGCCTCCGGAGTGGTCGACAACAAGACTGTGCAGATCGGCCAACGCGTCCAACCCGGCGAGCAGCTACTTACTCTAGTTCCTGTCAACGATATCTGGATCACCGCTGATTTCCGCGAGACCCAGTTGCGGAAGATGCGTCCCGGCGAGCCCGTCAAGGTTCACGTCGATACTACAGGGCGCGACTACAACGGCTACGTCGAAGGAATTCCCGGCGCGACGGGTGAGCTCGACAGCCTGCTGCCTCCAGAAAACGCCACCGGCAACTACGTCAAGGTCGTGCAGCGATTGCCGGTGAGGATTCGCCTCTACCCGGGCGAGGACCCGGACCATCGGCTGCGCCCTGGAATGTCGGTGGAGCCGACAGTGTGGGTGACCGGTCAACCTCAGACTCTCCGGTGAGGTGATGGCAGCAGCGCCAAAAACTTTCGATCCGCACAGTTCGTCGACTCCCGCAAGGCGTAGGGTCAATCCGTGGCTTATTGCGGCGGTGGTCTCGCTGGCCGCGTTCATGGAGGTGCTTGATACCGCCATCGCCAACGTCGCACTGCCTTACATGGCTGGCGGACTGGCCGCCAGCGTTGACGATGCAAGCTGGGTGTTGACCTCCTACCTCATCGCCAACGCGGTGGTGCTGCCGATCAGCGGATGGCTCTCGATCCGGCTCGGGCGCAAACGCTTTTACATGGCGTGCGTCGTGATCTTCACAATCAGTTCATTCCTATGCGGGATCGCGCCATCGCTTGGGATGTTGATCCTGTTTCGCGTTATCCAGGGCGCTGGCGGCGGCGGCCTGCAGCCGGTATCGCAAGCAATTCTGCGGGACACTTTTCCGCCCGAGCAATTGGGCACCGCGTTTGCCGTGTATGGAATGGTGATTGTGGCGGCGCCGGCGATCGGCCCGACCGTAGGCGGCTGGATAACGGATAATTACCAATGGCGCTGGATCTTCTACATGAACGTACCAGTTGGGATTCTCTCCCTGCTACTTGTCTCCCATCTGATCGAAGACCCGGCCTACCTCAGCGAACAGATAAGGAAGGCCCGCCGATACCTGAGCATCGACTACATCGGTATCGGTCTGCTCGCGCTGTGTCTGGGTTCTCTGCAAGTCGTGCTGGACAAGGGCCAGGAAGACGACTGGTTCCATTCGCCAATGATTGCAGTGCTAGCGGTGATCTTTCCGGTGGCGCTGGTGCTATTCATCGCCTGGGAGTTGACTCGCTCGAAGCCGGTTATGGATCTGCGGATGTTCAAGAACCGCAACTTCGCAGCGGCGGCGGCAATGATTTTTGTCTTCGGTCTCGAGGTATACGCAATAACCGTTTTGACTCCGCAGTTCGTGCAGGCGTTCATGGGGTACAACGCGGAGCTGGCCGGTTTAACACAGGCGCCCGGATCCGCGCTGATAATCCTTTTTATGCCCATAGTCGGAAAGCTCGTCCGACGGATCGAAGCGCGATGGCTGATCGGGCTGGGCTTTCTGCTGAGCGCCTTTGCGCTCTTTCATATCAGCACCAACATCGACCTTCAAATCGATTTTCGGACTGCTGCAAGTTACCGCGTCTTGCAATCCCTTGGGCTCGTTTTGCTTTTCATTCCGATCAGCACCGTTTCATATGTGGGCGTCCCGGCAGAGAAAGGCGGGGAAGTCTCCGGAACGATCAATCTGCTGCGCAACGTGGGTGCGAGCGTGGGCATCTCGATGGTCGAGACCGTGATCGCACGCCGCGCACAGTTCCATCAGGACGTACTCACTGCGCATGTGTCAGGTGCGCGACAGGCTTATCGCAACGTGACGAGCGGCTTGAGCGCGGACCTCCTTCATCGCGGTCTCAGCCAGCCTCAAGCAGCGGCTCAAACTACCTTGCGCATATACGACTCCGTCATCACCCAGGCCAATGTGCTGTCGTACATCGACGTGGCGTGGCTCATAGGTGTGCTGTGCCTCGTCATGATTCCGCTGGTCCTGTTGCTTAAACAGAACAAACCGAAGGCGGCAGTAGTGAGCGCGGAATGACGATAGATATGCACATTGTCCGAAAGATTGTGATCGGGATATTTCTTTCGCTGGCACTGGTGGCCGAGTTGACTATTCTCGCGACGGCCATATCTGCACAGGATTACGCGACCGCTCCTGCGTCGGCTCCCGCTCCCATTTCGCCCGGAAGTGCGATCAATTCTGGCGCCTCCGGAACGTCGATTCCGCCGATTGGATGCGTCACACCGAGTCAGGCGCCACCTAACCCGAGTTTGCTGGCGGTGCCCGTTGTTGGAACCGCGCCGCTCACTGTCGACTTCTATGTCGGATTAGCAAATACCCCTGATTCCCTCGTCTACGAATGGAACTTCGGCGATGGCGCGGAATCGTTTCTGCCTGCCGAACCCTACATGCTCCACGTTTACCAGAATCCAGGGACGTACATTTGCGAGCTCGAATTGGTCACTCCGCAAGGGATCTCAACAACCGCTTTCACGAAGATAACCGTGAGACCGCGTCAAGGGTAGAGTTCGGTTAGCCGGTTAATTGACAGGAAAATAAGGACGGACGTACATATTCTCAAGTACCCCTTTTTTGTCAGATCGCACAACGAAGACGCAGGAGCGATAGTATGAGCGACAGCAGCAAGCCATTTGCACCGAAGAAATTTCTTGAAGTCAAAGGCAGGCGCATGGCCTTTCTAGATGAAGGTCAAGGCGCGCCGATCATCTTTCAGCACGGCAATCCAACCTCATCCTATTTGTGGCGCAATGTGATGCCGGCTTGTCAGGGTCTCGGCCGTTTGATCGCTTGCGATCTGATCGGCATGGGCGACTCCGATAAGCTGCCCGATTCCGGTCCCAATCGTTACACCTACGCCGAGCAGCGCGACTTTCTCTTTGCCTTTTGGGAGGAACTCAAGCTGGGCAACGACATCATCTTCGTTCTCCATGACTGGGGCTCCGCGCTCGGCTTCGAATGGGCGAATCAGCATCGCGATCGCGTTCAGGGACTCGCCTATATGGAAGCTATCGTGATGCCAATGGCATGGGGCGACTTTCCGGAACGTGCCCGTAGTACCTTCCGCGCCTTTCGCTCTCCCGCGGGCGAGGACATGATCTTGCGCGACAACGCGTTCGTAGAGCGAGTGTTACCGGGCAGCATAATCCGCCAGCTTTCCAGCGCCGAGATGGATCACTATCGCAGACCTTTCGTAAATCCAGGTGAGGATCGCCGACCGACGTTAACCTGGCCGCGCCAGATTCCGCTCGACGGTGAACCGGCCGATGTAGTGAAGATTGTCAGCGACTACAGTCAGTGGCTCGCGCAGAGCCAGGTGCCGAAACTATATTTCCATACGGACCCTGGCGCGCTGGACCATGGCCGTCAGCGCGAGTTTTGCCGCACCTGGCCGAATCAAACGGAAGTCACGGTGAAGGGTATCCATTTCGTCCAGGAAGACAGTCCGATGGAGATCGGCGCGGCGGTCGCCAATTTCGTGCGGACGCTTCGCCGCCTCTAGCGGGCAAGTCGAAAGCTGACGCGATAGGCAGGAATTTCTGCTGGGTGCGCGGCGCTCTCGGCTCTTGACAGTAACAATACGGACGTACATAGTGTTTACTAGCTCCACACTCAACGATCATCAACGAAGGTTGCCTGTTACCGTTTGGAGTACTGACAAATGGAAACCCCGAAAACCCTGTTATTCGAAGTTCGCGAGCACGTTGCTCATATCACGTTGAATCGTCCTGAAGTCTCCAACGCGATGAACCTTGAAATGGCGCGTGAATTCTATGAAGCTGCATTTGAATGCGAACAGAGCGGCGACTTGCGGGCTGTCCTGATCACTGGCGCCGGACGGGCGTTCTGCAGCGGCGGGGATGTGAAGTCCTTCTCGGCCCAGGAGCCTAGCGGTCTGGCCGCCTATTACCGGCGCCTCACGCTGCTTTTCCATCAGGCCATCCATCGCTTCGCCCGAATGCGCGCGCCTGTGGTGATGGCGGTCAATGGCACCGCCGGCGGCGGAGGGATGAGCCTGGCGTGCGCGGGCGATATCGTACTGGCTAGTGAGTCGGCACGCTTCACCATGGCGTACACGCAAATCGGGCTGACGCCTGACGGCTCCTCGACCTATTACCTTCCGCGGATCATTGGCCTGCGGCGCTCGCTCGAATTGGCGTTAACCAATCGCGTGCTAAGCGCGCGCGAGGCGGAAATGATCGGTCTCGTCACGAGGGTAATACCGGATGACCAGCTCATGGCTCATGCTCGAACGCTCGTTGCGGAACTGGCTAAGGGCCCCACGCGGGCTTACGAAGGAGTCAAACGTCTCTTTTACAGCGCGACGAACACTTCACTTGCCGAGCAGATGGAGTTTGAGACCGAATGGCTTACGGATATGGCTGGAACCGCTGATGTGCAAGAAGGAATTGCTGCCTTTCTGGCCAAGCGACCGCCGCAATTCAACGGTCGCTAGGCGCCAAAGCGTGGACCCAACTGAGGCATCGAAGGCGGCAGTCTGATTCAAGGTTTCTTGACGTTTGTAATACGAACGTACATATTACATTCATGAGCAAGCCGTCGAACCGCGAAAAAATACTGACTGAGGGCCTTCGCGTCGTGCACGAGCGCGGGTACACGGGCGCGAGCGTCCGTGACATAGTCGAGGCTGCGGGAGTGCCGCAGGGATCGTTCACCAACCACTTCATTTCCAAAGAAGCCTTCTGCCTTGAGGTCCTTGATCTGTATTTCAAGGATGTCCAAGCGATGATCCAGCGGACCCTTCGCAACGACTCGCTTCCGCCGCCTAAGCGCTTGCACGCCTTCGTCGATGCACAGATCAAGTATCTTAATCGGATCGGTTGGCGAAACGGATGTCTCATCGGCAACTTCAGCGCCGAAGCGAGCGAGCACAGCGAAGTGATCAGGAAGCGGATCGTTCAAATCTTCGAGGAGATGCGCCAGTCGGTCGCGTATTGTTTGAGAGCGGCTGTGAAAAGTGGCGAACTATCACGCACGAGCGACTGCGATGAGCTCGCCGGCTTCCTGATTGCGTCGTTGCAGGGCGCGATCCTTCAATCGAAGGCGGAGCGTACCGCGGTCCCTGTCGAACGATTCAAGCGTTTGCTCTTCTCGACACTCCTGCAGTGAACTTAGATCGTCCGGCCAGAAAGAATCAGTTCGAGCAAACAAAATGAACGCTGACTCTGAACCCGTGGCGGAGAATTTGGACGCCACCAGTTGGATGGTGGAAGAGAGAATTTGTTGGCTCGAGTCTTGTATATACAAACACTCGGGACCGAACAATGAGCGACCTCATTGAGGTTAGCGACGGAGAGCAGTTCGCGAAGTGCTCAAAAAGTCGCGATTTGCAAGTCTACTGCGACGCCGGGGACGTCGAGACTCAATTGATGGAAGCGATCGATAGTGCCCAAGACTTCTTTCGCCTTCTCGATGTTTCAATGAGAAGGATAGCAACCAATCAACGGAGGCCATTTAAAGATGGAAACTAGCAATCAAGAGCAAGCGGACGCAGGAATCGAATTTGTCAAGGCACGATTGACTTACTTGGCCGAAGCAACACCGAAGCCGGTCAACTATACATATGATCCGCCGGCCGGAGTCCCCCGCCAGTCAGGAAAGTACGCCGAGCAAAGCATCGCTGTCCGCAACGGCCGTGAAGTGCTCAGCGAACTCTCGCTCGACACCACCGGTTTCGTGCTCATAAATCACGAAACTGCAGTCAGGGACTTTTATGATCCTGATGAAGTGAAGTCGGTCTACTATCCCGAAGTCGAGCGTCTGCTGAAACGAGTAACTGGCGCCGAGCGCGTGGTGGTTTTCGATCACATCGTGCGTAATCCGTTGCTGGCGGAACGCGGCGAAAAGGGCGTCCGCGCGCCGGCCAGGATAGTGCACAACGACTATAGCTTCAAATCCGCGCCGCGCCGCGTCCGCGATCTTCTGCCGGAGGAAGCCGACCGTCTGCTCCAGAATCGCTTCGCCGAAATCAACGTCTGGCGCGCGATTCGCGGCCCAATCGAAAGCTCACCGCTGGCGCTCTGCGACGCCCGCAGCCTGAGTGCAGAGGATATAGTGCCGGCCGATCTGGTCTATCGCGACCGTGTGGGCGAAACCTTCGGCTTCCTCTACAACCCGAATCATCGCTGGTACTACTTTCCGCGATTGGAAAGCCACGAGGCGATCTTACTGAAGTGCTACGATTCCAAGGCCGACGGCCGCGCGCGTTTCAGCGCGCACACTTCGTTCGATGATCCGAACAGCCCGCCCAACGCAGCGCCGCGCGAGAGCATCGAAGTCCGTGCGCTGGTGTTCTGGCCGGCGGATCAGTAGAACTCCCCGCTACCGGATCGCCGTGTTTGCGCCCCGCCTGTAGCCTCTGCGGGAAACACGGCCTTCTCCTAGCCTCATCGGCGGAAAATGCACAGCCGGTTAGCCGAGGAACGTATACCTGATGAGTAGGGCGCTCGGCCCCACACAAAGGAGAAGTAAATGGATAATCAGCCGAAGAAGCCTGTCGCGGTCGTTACCGGAGTTGGTCCAGGACTCGGCGCTTCACTCGTCCGACGCTTCGCTGCGACCTACGCTGTCGCCATGCTCGCGCGCAGAGCGGACTATCTGAAAGCACTCGCCCGCGAGCTCCGGCAAGGCGGAGCCACTGTGCTGGATCTCAGTTGCGATGTCAGCGATCGCACGCAAATAACCGACGCGTTTCGCGCCATTCGCAAGGATCTCGGCGAGCCCGACGTGCTCCTTTACAATGCCGGCAGTGGCGCCTTCGGAGCTATAACGGAGATCACGCCCGATCAGTACGAAGCAGACTGGCGGGTCAACGCTTTCGGGGCGTTTGTTGCAGCCAAGGAAGTTGCGCCCGCTATGATTGCGCGTGGTCGCGGAACGATGCTCTTCACAGGAGCGACGGCCGGCCTCAAGGCCGGGCCGAAGTCGATCTCATTTGGACCCGCGAAGTTCGCGATGCGCGGCTTGGCGCAATCACTCGCGCGCGACCTTGGTCCGAGAGGCATCCACGTCGCGTGGATCAACGTGGATGGCAGCATCGACATCCCTGGAGCGCGTGGATTGAAGCCGCGTCTGCAAGACGGCGACTTTCTCAAGCCCGACGCGATCGCAGAGACCTACTGGCATCTCGCGCACCAGGATCCGAGCGCGTGGACGATGGAACTCGAAGTCCGCCCGTTCAAGGAAAAATTCTGATCGCACGCTATCTCATTCATCCGATCGCGCGGAACTTCTAATGGTGCAGGCTATGGTTACCAGCCTTCGATAAGTTGCTGAACACCGGCACAAGGATTCAAGCACGGCCGGGTTGCCGCTCACCTTTCATAGGTCTTACTTGGTCCGCGATGATCGACCAGAGGCTGAAATGCTTGAGGATGCCTCTCAGAGTGTGGATTGCGTAGTTTATAGTTCGCGCGGACAGACCCGCTGCCTTGCGTTCTCTCTGGAGTTTCGCGATTTCCTGTATTGTACCCAGGTTTAAGCGTCGAAGCACTCGCCGCTGCCTCGGGGATCCTACCCACGAACATTCCGACGATGAGATCGACAACGTCTCCACCCCAACGAACTTCGCACCGATCACCAGGCATGCCGGAATCGTATCCAGAATGTTTCCGAGAACAATTGCCAGTCCTGCTCCTTGACTGGCATCGGCAAGGATCCTTTTCGACTCGCTCCTGCTCAGATGCTCCAGATTGCTAGCCGCCACCTTGGCCCACTGCGAAGGATTAGCGCCGCCGGAGCTGAGATTCCTCATCGCGCGCTCGTGGCTGAGCCGCTCCACCTCGGTGGCCAACTCACGGTTGTTCGCAACGAGGCGATCAAAGTCTTCCTTGCCGATTTCCAACAGGTCCGTTTGGAGCGGCTGATTGAATCGTGGCAGCACGTGGCCCTCCGCTGAGGAGGGCCATCTCCCCGAATGCCTGTCCTTCTCCCAGTTCCGCGAGCCTTTCTCCGGTGATATGCCAATTGGGGTGCTCACCGACCGCGGCCGACAACACGTAGACCTTGCCCTGTGTCACGATGTAGAGCGCGGCTCCTGCATCGCCCGCATGGAAGAGAATCTCACCATTGTCGAGGTGGCGGGTGCGGACAAACGGAAGAATTCGTTCGACTTCTTCGGGCGGCAGATGGCGCAGAAGGTCGCATTTCGACAGCAGTTGTATCCTCTCTTACGCATCCTTCTGCTTGCGTCCCAAAGCATATTCGCGAAATCGTGTGGGGTAGCGTATCGCTGCCCCCTTCTGGTCGAGGAACAAAGAGGTAAAATAATAAATGATCGAACCGAGAGCGAAGCCGCTGGCAATGAATCCCCATGCCGCACTGGCGTCGAAGCCCTGCTGATGCAGTTCCTGGGCGCCTTCGAATGCCAATTCGATGGTCAGCGCACTGATGAAAGCGCCGGCGGCAAAGGCCAGAACGCAAGCTAGCATGCGCTTGGAGGGTGGAACATACAGACCGAGAGCAGCGCCGAAGATCGACGAGGACGTCGTCAGGAGCCCGAGCAGCGAGACGATAACAATCTCCCCGAACCGATCATCACCGGTTTACTCCACCGACATTGCGGGGCACGATAGTCATACCCTGCGAAACCGGCCACTTCGGAGTCCAGTTTTCCATCGCACCCAGGGTCGGTACACAGTGCGCTTCCCTTAAATGCACAGTAGGCACAAATTTTCTCCCGCCGTGGTTCAGACAACCGACCTCGGGCAGACGCTCGGCTAAGGCAAGAGCCAGGGGTGAACTGCAGAACGCTGTTTCGCCGGTTTCGGCCGCGCATCCTGGTCAAATTTGAAGATTGCGATGCTCTCCGGATGGACTGATTCGATTACGGCGTGAATGGAGGGCTTAGTCTCTTCATCGAGGACTGCGAAATCTACTTTGAGCCTCGATGTGGTCTCTGAAGTACAGTCAGGAGCTATAGCGAGTCGTTGGTGGTCTCTGAGTTTGGTCTGTTCCTCAGATAAGTCGAAGCCGAAGATTCCAAGCTGCCTGGCGCATCGGTGAAAGTCGTCTAAAGCCGAGCGCACGATTACCGCTTCTATTCTCTTCATACGCCTTTGTTTAGTCTGGTAACCTCCATGCGCTTGCGGAGCAGGAACTATGCCCGCGGAAAGCCCAAGGCTAATCGGGATGTTTGGGGCGGCTGGGTTCTCCAGCCGTTCAGATTTGCAAGGCTATCAATTTCATTTTGCAAGGTTCTCGTAAAGGGACCGTCGCATTTCCTTAGTTCAAGCCCGGATTTCCATTATCCAGGTGGACTACGATTTGCTAAAATCTTGCAAAGCTTTTTGATGGACGCGGGTTTGGACTCGATCACGGCGGCGCAGAAGTGAAGCGGTGGGTTACTTCGGATGGTGGCTGGCCCTGATGCGGGGCTTTCTTCTCACCGCTTTCGCGCTGCCGAAGAGCCTGCGGGCCTGCGGGTTAGATGACTCTCTGCCAGCAGTACCCAATGGACTAGGAGTTGTATCTATCGCGCCGCGGGATTAAGAAGTCATGTGTTCGAGAGAAGAAACGGACATTTTGGATAAACTATGAAAACGACCGATGAATTGGTGCGTCAGCTTCCTGACCGCGAAGCCATCCGTGATCTACCCATCCGCTACTGCGACTGCATATCCCGAAATGACCTGGCGGACATAGTGAGTCTCTTCACCGAGGATGGCAGTTTCGTCGTAAAAAACCCCGAGAGTTCGGTCGAACCGAAACTCAAGGCCTGAGGATCGGTTGCCGCCAGACGGCAATTGGCCACGACGACTGTGCGACAGCTGAACTATACTCACGCTGCGGCATTCAGCATCACCCGTGCCTGTCTGCGATGACCATAATTATTAGGTTTTTAAGCGACCGGCCAGCCGCGGCTTTCAAACTGCAAGCAATGCTTCACTGCATTCTGAAAGCCGTCAATACTTTAAAAGCAACTTGCTATGCTAGCTCTCACAAATAGCTTTCTGACTCGTCCACTGCACAATTGACGTTCTTTGCGCCGAGTTCAAACCAGGCCGATAGGCCCCGGTCAGTTCTTGCGTATGGGGCGGCCAGGCAAGTGTAAAACGGCCTCGTAGACCCTTCAGTAATTGCACGCTCATGAAGGTTGGGCATTGCAAATTCGCAGCGCAATATTGCGATCGGCATAACCGTCGGCGAAGCAGCCTGGAAAAAGGCTTGATTCTCCGATCTTTCGAATGGGCACGCTTTATGCCCTAACAGGAAAGGTATGAGACACCAGGGTAAAGCAACGCCAAATACTAGTGCGGTGCTGCGGCCGTGGTTCGGATTGTGCCTGGCAGTGGCACACACCATACGGAGGCATCAAAACGTGGAGATACTATCGCTTGCTCGATTCCAGGGCCTTGAAGGAAACGTGCGCCTTGTTGAAGCGCTCCGTGCGCAGACCCTCGTTCATGACGAAGACCTGGCGGTTGAGTTGGCAAAACGCGTTACGCTCAAGGCGATACCCGCCGGTGCAGTCCTTATGACGCAGGATGCCGCGGACAGAGATCTCTTTCGAATATTGAGCGGAACGTTCTCGGTTATCGTCAATGGACGAATCGTCGCTAGGAGAAGTGCCGGCGAGCACGTCGGCGAAATGGCCGTCGTTGATCCCGAGGCACACCGGTCCGCCTCTGTCACAGCTCTCACCGATTCTGTGGTGGCGGGATTTCCCGCACTCGAGTTTTCCGCGGTCGCAGACAGATATCCTCGTCTCTGGCGGAGGATCGCCTTGGAACTGGCAAGACGCCTGCGCGACGAAAACCAGACACTCTTCGCAGCGAAGAGGATGGCAAGTCGGGCTTCTTGAGTTGGAATTTTCGCGCCGCGCGTGGTCATCGCCTTCGGTATATTGCGGCGCAAGGTGTGGAAATCATCGAGCCGAACGGCTCAGCCACTCGACTAGAGAATCGATTTCTGAGAAAGAACGGATGGTAGTACTTTACATGAAGAAGAAAGTTGAAGCCATGTTCATTGCTTCCGACGTGGACACGGTCAGGACATTGCTGAGCGAGCGTTTGGACCTGGACATCGCCAAGTCTTGGGTCAACGAGACCCATGACCGCGGCGGAGCCGTACTTGTAGCGGATCGTCCAGTGGTCAGGCTCGACGCTGTAGTTTCCGAGGCGCAAGCGATGCCGACGGTTCAGGCTATCTTACGCGCGTCGCGCAACACGCCGGGGATTGAATTGGTGTCGATAGGCATATCGAGGAGCGATAGTCGGACGCCTCGACTTCGCGAGTCACTGCCGCCGCGAACGCGGCCGAGGCAAAGACTTCGCGCCGCCTGACCAATCAGCATTCTTTCTCGCCACCTTTGCGAGGGCATAGTGAAAAGTGGCCTTGCGCGCGACCATCATGCACTACCGCTCGCAACAGCCAATGATGCATATTTGGCGAGCTCTCGACCTGATCTGTGTTTAATCACTAAGTTCAATTCTATGGGCGGCCTTTATATGACGGATTGCGTGATTGCACTAAGAGGATGCAACTTGCCTAAGAACCGAAACTGCGATCCATTCCTCCTTCTCTCCGTGGGCATAGACCTCATTAGGAGCACACGTTCCCGCTATTGCGTATTCGTCGTAAGCATTGGTCACTGGTATCGAGAGGCGTCCGATGCAATGGGAATTCAGCGCGACAGAATCGGCACGGACGCGTGCTGGCGGCTGTGACAAACGACTTAGCGATGGCCCGTTCCGGAAATCATGACCATTTTCAGTAGCAGAGAAACTGATGTAACTTTTCAACGAGCAGTTGCCGTTTCCAGCGTGATGGGTCGAAGTCATGGCCGACCAAACGCAACGCGATATTTCACAAAAGCCTGATAAGAACGTTTCTCAGGATGTTTTAAAGTCCCGATCACCGCTGGGACGCATCTCCGATGTCCAGGACATCGCCGACGCCGTGCTCTATCTTACCGAGGCTCGTCAGGTAACTGGGGAGGTGCTCCATGTCGATGGTGGTGCACATGTGGGCAAATGGTAACCGGCGAAGGCTCTCGGCTGGCCAGCGCCGAGCAGCGGTTGAAGAACTTGGCCTTAAGCTACCGGCGCGGCCTCAGCCGTTCGGCACATATGTGGAAGCGGTTCAGACGGGCAATCTGCTTTTTCTGAGCGGGATGCTGCCCACGGAAGGCCATGGGGCGAAATTCATCGGGCGGGGTGCGGTCTGCCATTCGCCCGCTGTATTCCATCGGGTGACCTACCAGGGCGCTCCGATTGTGAAGGGTAAGCGCGTGACGGGTTTCACCAACGGCGAAGAGGAAGCAGTCCACCTCACCCATGTTGTGCCGTTCCTGGTCGAGGATGAGCTGAAGAGAGTGGGCGGCCTCTATGAAAAAGCAGCCGATTGGCAGAGCTTTGCGATCGTCGATGGTCGTCTCGTTACCGGGCAGAATCCCGCATCCTCGACCGCCGCAGCCCAAGCGCTTCTGAAGCTAGTCGCGGGGAAGGCCGCTTAGGGTTTTAGTCAGGAAGTGCCGTTCGGCGCTCGTCGTGGTGGGCAACTCCAGAGCGCGGCCGCGTTTGCTGGGTTTTCAGCAACCTGATTCAATCAGTGGCAGATCTTTTTGAGCCGCCGCTATACAACACGACACCGAGGAGGACGCGCATGGCAAAGTTGGATCGTTTAACGCCAATCCGTTTCCTGGTTTTTGGGGTGCTGATCCTTGCGTCAACTTCATGGGCGCAGACGCGCTCGCCGATTGCCGAACAGATTGCCAAGGCCTATGGCCTGGATTCGTACGGGGAAGTTGAAGCGATCCGCTACACGTTCAACATAAGGGGTGCCATATCGGTCAGCCGTTCATGGGTTTGGGAGCCCAAGACCGGCCAAATCTCCTACGAGGGAGTAGATAAGGACGGCAAGCCGGTGAAAGTTACCTTTGTTCAATCCAAGCTCGCCGCCGATTCTCCCATCGTGAAGAACAAAATTGACTGGCTTTTCGTAAACGACAATTATTGGGCGTTCCTCCCTTTCCATATTTACTGGGACTCCTCAGGCGCCAATGTGCAAGACATGGGCATGCAAAAACTGCCGCTGGGGAATGGTTCGGCGAAGCTGGTGACGGTGAAATATCCGAACGGCGGCTACACGCCCGGAGATACCTGGGATCTGTACGTCGGGTCTGACAACCGACTCAAAGAAATGGTCTACCATCGGGGGGCACCAAAAAGCCCAGTGCCAGCTCTCGTTACCGTGACTTGGGAGGGCTACAAGAAAGCTGGCCCTCTCATCTTCTCGACCGAGCATCGCGGGACGGCGGACGGCAAGCCGCTGCATCTCTTCTTTTCGAATGTCGCCGTCAAGCTAGTAGGGTCGGACACGTGGATTAACGCGCAGTAGGAAGCGGGCGGCTCGGGTGTCAATGGTAAATTGGTCATTGTCGGAGCAGCTTTTCAAAGGAGAAGTTTTGATGGCAAACCCCGGCTCCCACAAATACCTGTTCGTCGCGGTCGCGTTCGCGCTGACCCTCGTGAACGTCGATTTGTTTAGAGCTAAAGCGGAGTCGCAATCTGCACCTCAGCCTGCAAAAGTGCGAGAGGTCGATTTCACCTATCACGCAGAATTTACCGGAATAAGTCCGAAGGCCCATCGTGTCGAAGCTTGGATCCCGCTGCCGCGAGAAGACCGATTCCAGCAGGTGAGCGGGCTTAGGCTCAACAGTCCGGCGCATGTCGAGGTGGTAAATCAGCCCACCGGCGGCAATCGCGTGGCGCATCTGTTCGCCAAGGTGCCGCCGTCGGGTTCGATACCGGTTACAATCCGTTTCAATGTGCGGCGCATCGAGGAATCGGCAGATATGGAGAAGGCGCAGGCGAACATTCCGGAGCCCACCGGGGGGGCGTTTGACAGCTACCTGGGCCCGGACCGCCTGGTTCCGATCGACGGACAGATAAAGCTGGTGAGCGCTAAGGTGGGCGATCCGGACCGTTCTTCGTACGAACAGGCCCGGGCCATCTACGACTACGTAATCGCGAACATGATCTACGACAAGAGCGGCAACGGATGGGGACGCGGCGACGCCATCTATGCGTGCAACCTCAAAAAGGGGAACTGCACTGACTTCCATTCGCTGTTCATCGCGATTGCGCGATCGCGGGGCATTCCGGCGCGTTTTACGATTGGCTTTCCGCTCGGCGAACCGAGCGTGGGGGAAATCCCCGGTTATCATTGCTGGGCGGAATTTTACGCAGGCGGCGAGTGGGTTCCAGTGGACGCATCGGAAGCGTGGAAGCATCCGCAACTGCGCCAGTATTATTTCGGCCATCTCGACGCCGACCGGGTTGCGTTCACGATGGGCCGCGACCTGGTGCTGAAACCGCGCCAGAGCGGGGAACCGGTTAACTTCCTGATTTATCCGTACGTTGAGGTAGACGGCAAGCCGCTGCCGAAAGAGCAGATTAAAAACCAGTTCGAGTACACGCCGGTTGGTGGCCGGTGACTCGAAGGCGGATTGCCGACGGAGAGGTCACAGGTTCCTGCGTTGATAGGCTCTTCTGCGGCGAACTTTCAAACAGAGGAGCTCGTTGCGCGACGCGGCTCCCACCGATTGCGCGAACATCCACCCAGCTACGCCTAGAACGGGGCCGTACTCAACCACTGTTGTAGCCCAGACAGGAAGCGACCAGTAGATCGAGAGCGAGCTCACGGTCCAGACCGCAAGCGGCAGCGTGCGTCGAGTGAACAGAAACGGGGTAACCCAAAGGAGGTACCACGGATAAAAGGTCGGTGCGAAGAGCAGCGTCGTTGCCACAGGCCAAGCCCAGGCCTCTGGTGAGTCGAGGGCCAAACGCCAACGCGCCCAGAGCGCTACCGCAAAGCCGACAGCGACCGGAACGCCGACCAGGCCCTTCGTCGGAAAGACCCACTCGAGGGCCGAATAAACCGGTGCGTTGAAACGCCAATAAGCCAGATAGTCTCCCAGTGAGCCGAGCGGCAGCCTGCCTTGACCGAGAAATGGAACGTAGAGAGCGGCAAGGATTCCGACGCATAAAGCTGCGTCACGAAGACGGATGCGACGCCAGAAGAGGGGCGCTAACGTCGCCGGTACAAATTTGATCCCGACTGCGAGCGCGAACGCAACGGCTGCAACCGTGCGCCTTCCGCGCGCCAGCGAGGCAGCGGTCAGAACAAGACATAGCGCACCCAAGAGATCTACATGTCCGTTTCCGGCGCCCTCCAGTGCGATTAGCGGATTCCATGCATACGCGAGCACCCACCACGGGCTTCGATGAGACGACACCAGCCACCACAGGAGAACGGCGACTAAAGCAGCATCACAGAGAAAGATTGCCGATTTCAGCGCGCGCGCCGAGTCATCCACCATCATGACGGCGCGAAAAAAAAGTTCTGCAGCGGCCGGGTATGGCGTTGGCACGTCAGGGTGGTTCATAAGCAGAGTCTCGGCGGTGTGCAGATGCCGGAGCGCGCTGTTCCCTGGCACAACTATGTAAGGATCGTAGCCGAGCCGCTGGATTCTGCCATCCCACACGTACCTATAGACATCTGTTGAGAGGGTCGGCGGGTTGAGCAGGAGGGGAACTCGCCATACCGCTGCGAGCACAAGGCACAGAGCAAGTACTCGATTGCTTCCCCCGGCAAACCGACCAAGGAGCCAGAGGGTTCGAAGATACGCGATGCCTGCCAACGCAGTGCATGCGACAAACACGAGCGGGTATGTTCTTCGATCGAAGAAAGAAATCGCGAGGATGCAACCTGCGATGACTAATCCCCAACCGAGGACTGCGGCTGGCGCTACGTTCTCGTCCTTCATCACCCGCGCAGCTCCGGTCGGCGGGCGAGCCACGCGGCCGTCTGCCGGGCGCGGTGAGGAAATAAACGGAGCTCGCGGGCCAAACGCGCCAGATCCTCAACCTCATCCACATCATAACCCGTTTCGGTGAGTGCCACCCGGAGACCCAGGCCTCGCGCACTTGCCATCAACGAATCAAGCGCTCTGCCAGTTCCCATCCGTTGCGTATCAAACAACTCGGCTTGCACAGTCGTACTACCTACGAGGTAGTAGCCACCGTCAGTAGTCGGACCCACTACCACGTCCGCTCCGTCGAGGAGCCGGAAAGCCTTATCGAGCGTCTCCGGTGGCAGTTGAGGGCTGTCGCCATCGATAGCGACCACCCGGCGGTATCCCCTGTCGATGAAGATGCGGAAGGCCGAGACGAGGCCCGCGGCAAGACCCTCGCCCTGTTGTCCGACGATTTCGATCGCCGGCAGCCAACTGGCGAGATCGGCGACATCTGAAGTCGGGCAGACAATGGCAAGTGCGTCAGTTGAGACGGAGCGAGCGAGATCCAGGGTATCTTCAATCATACATCTATAGAGGTCCACGACGGCTTCAGCAGGCAGGCTGGCGGCGAGTCGGGTTTTTACTTGGCCTACGCGAGCAGCCTTCGCCATTATGATCAGGGCACGTTTACCAATCTCTGAACGCGCCCGTTTCAAACGTTCCCCTCGCGCCTGGAGGTGGTGTCGAAGAGCTGATACTTCAATATGGCGCCGAGGATACCCCAAGCCGCGCCAATGCTGCCTCGGAAGGTGCCGCTTATCTTCGACGAGCCGATCCGAGGATGATAACTTACCGGCACTTCGGTAATTCGAAGTCCCCGCCGCGCGCCCTTCACGATCATCTCGACCGGCCATCCATATGTGGATTCCCGTAGCCCGAGCGCAATCAGCGCTTGATAACGTGCTGCTCGGAACGGACCGAGATCCGTGAGGCGGACTCCGCCGAGAAAAGCGATCAGGCGTGCCGCGAGACGGTTGCCGACCACGGCATGCCAGGGCATAGACCCTGCCATCCGCTCGCCCGCCAGCCGCGATCCGATGACGATATCCGCAGCGCCTTCCCGCAGCGGCTCTAGCAGACGCGACATCTCCGCCGGACGGTCGCTGTAGTCCCCGTCCAGGAACACGACGACGTCTGGCGCATTGACTGCGGCAAGGCCGGTGAGACAGGCGCGACCATAGCCACGCCGCGGCTCAGGCAGAACCTCGGCCCCCATTTGGCGCGCAATCTGTGCTGTTCCGTCGGTTGAATCGCTGTCGACGACAAGCACTTGTTCGACCATTCCCGCCGGGATATCGGCCAGGACCAGGCCGATGGATTGGGCTTCATTATAAGTAGGAATGACTACCGAGACGCGCACAGGTTCAGATTGGAAGCTGCGGCCAGCGCCGCGCGAGCGCGACGTCGACGGCTGCGCGCTTACCCGACGGTCCGAGAGCCAGTGCCGCAGCTACGACCATTGGAACCAGCAGCTCCCATATCCAGCCAATTCCCCACTCCGAGACCCACAGCCCAGTCAGAAATCCGAATGCCGCGAGCGCGGCAGGTCGGGAGAAGAAACCGAGGATAAGCAAGACTCCGACGCTTGGTTCAAAAACCCCCTGCAGAGGACCGGCTACCGCGGCGTGGGCGGCCATAAGTCCCATCACCTGCTTCCAGACTGTCGGCGCGTGACCATAGTGGATGTACGAGCGGATCAATCCCGCATATCCTTTGGCGCCGTATAGCCCCTTGCCAAGGTTCTCGAAGAACGTCGACACGAATAATGCGCCGAGCGTAACCCTGAGTATTACGAGTGTGAGGGCCGCATCGAGGGCGGGTAGTTTGGATTCGTTCAACCCTTGCGCTCCTTATGCTCTTGCGCACCGAACACGGTGGTACAGGCGCTCCCAGCTTTCGGGAATTGTCGCAAGCTTCCGGCGTGGCTGGCGAACGAAGGCAGAGGCTTTCCCGCAACGAACGGGCAAAACTCATCGGGCAGGTCTAATCCTCCCCGCAGTAGCCGGCGACTCGGACAGCCGCCGCGGCACGACTCGACGAAGCGACAATTCCCGCAGAACTGCGGAATTCGCCCCAGCTCGCGAAAAGCCGGCGAGTCGACAATCGCCGCTCCCCATTTTTCAAGTTCGGCCAGCCCAACATTCCGCTTCGGCCAATAGACGCAGGGGAGCACATCGCCCTTCGGCGTGACACGGATGGTGCCCTTTCCGCAACCGCCCGATACCGCCTCGAAGCCAAGAATCGCGCGCACGATGGGTTCATTGCACACGGCTAGTGGACAGGATTCCAGCAGCCTCTGAAAGCCAGCCCAGAACTGCTCATAATCGAGTGAGAAGGCATCCGTTTTAACAGCCTGATAGACATTTACCCGGAAATTCGCCCCGTGCCGGGCAGCAAGCGCCCCGATCTCGGGTAGCTTGTTATAGTTCGTCCGCATCATCACGGCTATAATCGTGACCGGGACTCCGAGTCGCAGAGCCCGCGCTGTCTGATCGAGCACCAGCCGCCAGTTCCCTGGACCACGCCAGGAATCCTGCTCCCCCTCGGTTGCGAAGTCCAGGGAAAACTCGAGATCAGCGAAAGAGCGCAGCTCATCATCGCTCAGAACCGCCGCCGTGTAGCCATTTGAAGTCAGCGCTATCGTGGTGCCGCGGTCGCGCAGATACCGCAGGATCGCGTGAAACTCCGGATGAAGTCCATTCTCACCGGTCCCAAGGTTGACCGACCGAACCGGCACATTTTCGCAAACGCGCCGAACGTCATCGAGCGACAGACGATCGATACGGCCTGTATCGCGATAGCAATGAGCACAGGCGAGATTGCACTCGTTGGTGAGCCCAAGGCCGATCGAAAAACCATCGCCGCTAGATTCTTCCATCATCTCGGCGTTATCACTTATGGACAGAATAATCCACCAACAGCGCGGGGTTTCTCGATGAACGCGTGCTCAAGTATCTGCCGGTCCCGACTTAGACGATCTCGGTTAAAGGATCAAGACCTCCCCGCGATGTCATTTATAGAGGATCGGGTGGGACATAGAGGGCTCGTTGAACTTCGTCCCAACTGACGTGATTACCCGCCTCGAGATTTCTTAGCTCCCGCTGCGCCAACTGCTCTTGAGCTCCGAATTTTGAGGAAGCGCCTGGATCTTGATCATAAATATCGGTAGTGAAAGCGACCACGGCTTGTTCGCGACGTTCATCCTTGTGGATGCCGTCCTTAAGCTGCTGGATCAACATCGCTCTTTGTTCAGGCCCGAGATGTTTGGGCGGTACCTCGAGAGCGTACGTGATCCTGTCCTTCGAGACGGGCAAGCCGAGCTGCAAATCGCGAACAGCTAGTTGGGCTTCTGTGTCGTGATTGAGGAAATCGCTTCTCCTCAGCACACTGATAGTGGGATCTTTTGCGTTATTTTCATCCTGCGTTTTGGCCTGCTGCAATTGAGTGATCAGTTGAGCCGTTGACTGCCCGGAAAGGTTTCCTGTCACCGCGTTCGACTGCTGGCTAGACGCCGACGTATTAATGCCGCAGGAAGAGAGCGCTACGCCCCCAATCAGAGCTACTAACAGGAGAATCAAGCGACCTGGTGAATGAAGAATATTTTTGAAACATGAAGGTACACCTCGCGAACTTTCGTTGCGCATGAGTTCAATCGACTGCTGTCGTGACCGCAGCAGACAGTAGTCAGACGTCAAAAGCAGAACACGAACCGATACTAATTCACCTCTTCTGCATGCGGAGGATTCTAGTGTGCGTATAGTGATGACGCTCCTGCATCGCGACCTTCGTTGTGTTCGGTGCAGATTCACGCATTCGAGAGCGCTTGCCCGGTGACTTGTTCGACGGCCGCCTTCGCGACCGAGTACCCATATAGAGCCTCTGCGTATTGCGCATCGTCAGAAGTGTAATGACGCTCCGCATCCTCCAGTTCAACGATGTTGGTAAGGCCTGATTGGTAGCGCTGCTCGGACAATTCAAGTTCAGCACGTGATGCCAACAGTGCCTTTTGGGCGCGTTCGATGCGTTGCACTGAAGCCTGCCAGTTCAGAAAGGCTGTATTCACTTGAAGAATTATCTTCTGACGCAAATCCTCCATAGCGTTCCGGAGCTCTTGCTGTCTGAACTTGGCTTCGGCTATCTGGTCTGTGGTCAAAAAGCTGTTGAAAATAGGCCAGGTGATTACGATGCCCGCGTTGAAGTTGTTGACGACCGGCAGCCCCGTTCCCGCACCCTCATACCCGGCCACGGCGTTAACGGTTGGCAGATAGTCGCTACGAAATTC
This sequence comes from uncultured delta proteobacterium, assembly GCA_963771325.1. Classification (GTDB taxonomy): domain Bacteria; phylum Desulfobacterota; class Binatia; order Binatales; family Binataceae; genus JAKAVN01. The sequence continues at coordinate 250,310 of CAVYTJ010000005.1, forward strand.
CGCAACCGTCGCTCCCATCGCGTGCGCTTCGCTTTCAAGCATCTTGAGATCGGGCCGGGTCTGAAAGGCTTTACCTATCAACGGGGGAAGCGTCTCGTTAACCGGCGAATATTTCAGTACATCGGCGGGTCGAAAGTCCGGCGCTGTGTCGCTCAGACCCAGAGCGTTGTCGAGCGCCACCTTCGCGTTGGCTTTCGCATTACGCGCGTCAACCAGATGGAGCTGCGCCCGTTCAACTTCAGCCTCCGTAACGTACACATCTAGCTGCGGGCGCAGGTTGGCGCGCGCCTTTACCTGGGCCTCGTGCAGATGGAAATTGCGCTGTTCGACCGCTTGCTCGTATACGCGAACCAGCTTGTCCGCCTGCAAGACGGCAAAGTATCGCTGCGACACTTCGAAGATCAGATCCAACTCGGTAACTTGTCGTTTCGCGTCGGCGGCCTGGGCCTCAAATCTACGCTCGGCAACAAATTCATGGCGGCGGCCAAAGTCGAACAGAAACTGTGAAAGCGCAACCCCACTCATATAGTTGTTGCTCGTGCTCCAGCTTTGAGAGAAATCATTGGAGGGCAAATCATGATTGCTGCCGCTTATCCGGGGAAACGCGCCTTCCGGATCGTAAAAGCTGGTGTTACCGATCCCGTTGTCAGTTGTTCGCAGGTATTGTGCGACACCGAACACTTGGGGACCAAGATACGACTGGGCCTCCCCAACTCTTTCTTGCATTGCGCTAACTTCGTTCGCAGCCTCCTTGAGCCGCGGATGGTATTTTAGCGCGATCGAGATGGCGTCACGGAGTGTGAGTTCTGGTGGGATCCGGCTGGACGTCGTCGACGCCGTTTGTCTAGTCAGGCTCGATAGGAAAGCCACGCCAGGAAGCTTCAAAGGCGCACCGTTGACAGTCCCGGCAAGGTGATCCTGCGTACCTGACCGTTCCGTCGACACAGTATTCGATGCGGCCGCCGCCACACCTGAGAATAGCAAAGATAGACAACCCGCAATTAACATGTGATCGCAACTTCTCATCACTTGACACCGTACTAGGTTTTGTCGCTTCTGTTGATGATATTAGTCTGCCGATGAGTGTATCGGAGCTGGAGGCGAAGCGGCCATCTGCGTCCTGTCAACGCGAACCTCTTCGCCATTGGTAAACGCGCTGTTGAAGGTGCTCACAACGAGATCGCCAGCATTGAGCCCCGAGGTTATTTCGATGTAAGAATCGCTCTCGAGCGCGGTCGACACCGGGACTTCGGTTACGCGACCATTGTGGACCAGCAATACGTGCGCCACGCTACCCGTACGCTGAACCGCCGCTGCCGGCAGACTGAGTGCGTCAGGATGGCGAATCAATTCGAGTGTCACGTGCGCGTAGCTTCTCGGATACACTACATGGTTCGGATTATCCAGATCGATTTCCGCCAGCATTGTGCGCGTCGCAAGGTCCAGAGCGTTCGCGAAACGGCTTACCGAAGCTCTGAAGACTCGGCCTGGAAATTCGTCGAAACGCAGGATGGCCGGCGTGCCACGTCGAATTAGCGGATAGGAATTCTCTGGTACGTAGACGTACACTCGTAGCTTGTCGACCTCCGCAAGCGTAACCACGGGTCCGCCACCTGTGCGATGACCTCCAGCGCCCTCGCTCGCACCACCCGAGATCAAAGCAGAGGTTTCATCGACTCCAATGTCGCCTCCGCCGGCACGGATCAGCGCGCCGGGGTCAGCGAATCGTCCTGTGATGACTCCATCGAAGGGCGCGACTATGCGCGTGTAGCCCACCATTGTTTGCAGCGTTCCGACCACGGCCTCGGCCTCACGGTATTTGGCGTCGGCCATGTCCACGTCTTGTTGTGAAATCAACCGTCGGTCGCTTAGCTGGACCTGTTTCAGACGTTCGTACGTAATGCGCTCGAATGCGAGATTTGCCTGCGCGCGCGCGAGATTCGATCGCAGTTCAGGCACCTCGATCTCCGCCAGCACCTGGCCAGCTCTGACCGTGTCGCCTTTATCGACGCTGATGCTCTTCAAGTATCCAGTCACCTTGGCGTGTAACGCGGCTTCATAAAAGCCTACGACGTCGCCGGGGAGCTGGATGGTCGTGGTCATTGCGCCTTTCCGCGGATGAATAACCTCCACCATCGGTTCTTGCGTTCTCGTCATCGGGCTGACCGGAGAAGAACACGCGCCTGAAAAAAGCCCGAGCAGAGCCACCACCGCCAACAAAGCCGATCCGAAACTTCTCACCGGGTTACCTCGCTGTTGCTCCTCAGTTCGCGTGGGCTGCTGAGCCCCTGTTTAAATCAATGGTCGTGCCGGTCTTGTACACTTGTTCTGTTCTTGATCCGTCCGTAAAACAGCTCGTATATACAGGGGACCAGGAAGAGCGTAAGCGCGGTAGATACTGTGAGACCGCCGACAGCGGCTCTGGCTAAAGGAGCCGACGCTTCCGATCCTTCTCCTAGCTTCAGGGCGATAGGCATCAGACCCGCCACAGTTGCCAGTGCGGTCATCAGGATCGGCCGCATCCTTATGCGAGCGGACTCAATTGTGGCGCGACGAAGTTCCTGTCCCTGCCGTCGCCGCTCGTTCGCGAAATCGACCAGTAGAATCGAATTCGACACTACGATACCGACCATCACGATGATGCCCATGAATGATTCAATGTTCAGCGTCGTCCCGGTGGCCCAAAGCGTCCAGATCACTCCGATCAACCCCATCGGCACCGCGAACATAATGATTATTGGATCCAGAAAAGACTTAAACTGGGCCACCATCACCAGGTAAAGGAGAATCACCGCCAGGGAGAGACCAAACCCAAAGCTGGAAAAGGATTTCTGCATAGAGGCCACCGCGCCACGGTACCTGACAGACACTTGGGGCGGCAGCTTCATCTTGCTCACCTCGCTTTGGATCTTCTTCTGCGTGCCACCAAGATCTTCCGTTGCAGGCGCGACGAGCAGATCGACGACGCGCTGAATGCTGTAATGATCGGCTTCGGAAGGATGGAATTCAGGAGAAATCGACGCCACGTCTCGCAGCAACAGGCTTTGCGCGTGTCCGGTTTCCCTGTCCACGCTCTCGATTGGAATGTTCTCCAGGACCTGTGTGGAATCAAATCCGTTGTCGGATCCCGGATACTGGACCGTAAGAAAATAGTCATTTTTGTTTGCGTGATCGATCCATATCGACGGCTTGATGTACAGATTCGAATCGAGCGCCGTGATCACGTTTGAGATGACTTCCTGTTGCGCGACGCCCAAGCGCGCCGATCTCACCCGGTCGACCTTGATATTGAGTGTCGGATAGTTCAATTCCTGAGCAATGAAGCTCTGCGATATCTCCGGGAAATGCTTGATTCTTCGCTGAAGCTCTTTTGCCACCATATTCAGCTCGCCAAAGCTGTTACCGGCAAACTGAACGTCGATTGGTGCCATCATCCCGAGGTTGAGAACTGAGTCGACAATGCTTCCCGACGAAAAGAGAGCGCGCGCGTCCGGGATTTGAGCCGGGAGAAGCTGCTTCAACCGGGCAACGTAGTATGCTGTCGGGCGCTGGTGGCCTGACTTGAGCGCGACCTGCATGAACCCCGAGTCCTGAGCCGCATTTGGTGAGTAAATCGCGGAGATGCTCGGAGCAATTCCGATATTTGAAACGACCATGTCAAGGTCTGCGGGCGGGATCACTTCGCGGACGATGGATTCGATTTTGCGCGCCATATCAGTGGTCAGTTCGATACGCGTCCCAGCCGGCGCACGAAAGTTGATGGTAAATGTCCCGGCATCTGTCTCGGGAAACAGCTCTGTACCGAGCAGTGGAAACATTGCGAGACTGCCTACGAACAGGATCGCGACAGCGGCCATGACGATGAATTTCTGGTCGAGTGCCCGTTCGAGCAAACCCTCGTAACCTGCGGCAAAGCGTTCGTAGCCGCGATTGAACACGGCGAACACCCCTTTTCCGCCGCCATGTTCGGCTTCTAACGCCGCCTCTTTGCTAAGCAAACGAGCGCAATAGATCGGGATTATGCTCATCGCCACCACGTATGATGCGGCCATCGAGAGCACGACTGCGAGCGCCAAAGCGCTGAACAGATATTTGGCGACTCCGAACAGGAACATGACCGGAAAGAAAACTATGCACGTGGTTATCGTAGACGCGAGAACTGGAAGCGCTACTTCCTCGGCACCTTCGCGGGCTGCGGCATCCGGTTCCTTGCCCTCCGCCAAGTGACGGTTGATGTTCTCCAGCACCACCACCGAATCGTCGACCAGTCTGCCGATCGCAAGGGCGAAGCCGCCTAACGTCATGATGTTGATCGTGGAACCGTTAATATAGAGTCCGAAGGCACCTGCCAGGATCGAGAGGGGAATGGACAAGAAGATCGCGAAGGTCGAACGGAAGCTGCCGAGGAATATCAGGATCATGAGCGAAGCCAAAACAGAACCCGATATCGCCTCATGCTCGAGGCTATGAACCGCCTGCCGCACGTATGTAGACTGGTCAAAGATCGTCTTCAGCTTCATACCGGCAGGAAGACCGAAAGTTTTTGGCAGTAGTTCCTTGACCCCGTCCACCACCGAGATGGTGTTGGCACCGACCTGCCTGAGGACAGGAATGTAGACCGACGGTTGCCCGTTGATTAGCACCTTGTTGTACTGAATTTGAGCTGCGTCATCGACTTTACCGACGTCATCGATCAGCACTGGCGCCTGGCCGCGCCCGATCTTGACCGGCACTTGGCCAATCTCCGGCACGTTTTCGATCATGCTGTTGGAATAGATGTAGTAATCCTTGGAACCGATTTTCACGTCACCAGCGGGCAGAATAAGGTTTGACTTGTCGAGCGCATGGACGACATCCATCAATGACAGGCCACGCGCCTGCAGGGCCTGCGCATTCGCGTAAGCCATGATCTGCCGGAATTTTCCGCCAAACGGTATTGGCACGGATGCGCCCGGCACCGTCGCGAGCTGGTTGCGAATGTTGTAACGGGCTTGATCCTCCAGACTTGTCTCGTCATAACCTTTGCCCTCGAGCGTGACCAACACCACCGGCAGAGAAGATGCGTCATACTGCAGAACCAGCGGTGGGAGCGTGCCCGGGGGCATGATTCCGAGATCGGCCATCGCCAACGTGCCCATCTGGGCGGCGGCAGCTTCGATATTTGTGCCGGGCTGAAAGAAAACCTTGATTATGCTAACCCCCGAGAGCGAGCGCGATTCGATATGGTCGATGTTGCTACCCAGTGTGAAGAACCGTTCGTAGCGGAAGGTTATATTGTCTTCCATATCCAGAGGCGGCATGCCCTGGTAGAAGGTCGCAACCACGACCGCCGGAATCTTGATGTCGGGGAATATGTCGACCGGCATCCGTGTAAACGCGGTCACCCCAAGAATCAGGACTACCAGCGCTCCCACGATGATCGTGTAAGGATTTCGTAGCGAAAAACTCGGCACGCAACGAACCTCCAGGAAAGCGCACTGACTAGACCAAGCGAAGACATGGCTTCGCTAGCGGCTGCGTGCGGACGTAACATTCCGCGCGCAGTTTGACGCAAGCGGTCTTAGACGAGTGGGTCCTGGCTGTCCGTTCGGGAAGGAGCGAGCTTTAGGCGCCTTGTTACGCGACGCAATGGAGGCGCGGCGGTCCTGAAGGCGCGTAGCGGCCGGACGCTTCGAAAGTCAGCTATAGCGACTATGTATCCAAGCATCCGCGTATCATACGCGCTGGCATTAGCGATCAGCTGACTGGCAGATGAAACATCGCAGGTGAAGCGCTGCATCGCAGCCACACCCACCTGACTTGGACTGCACGAGGTTCTGAAATGATGAAGCCGGGATCTGGGGATCATCCCGATGACCGTGAGGCTGAGCAGCAGGCTCACCGCCAGAAAAAGCGGTCTCTGTCTAAAAATTCTCATGCCGGCCTATTAAATACACGTAGACATTTTTCTTGTTCGATGCAAGGGCCAACGACGCTTGGCGATGAGCGACAAGCCGGAACGGGGATAGCGGACGCCCGTAGCCATGCTCAACGCGCCGACTATTACGCGCACCGGTCTGCCTAACGAAACTTCGGTCCCGTTATCCAGCCTACGATCGAGAGCCGGGAACCTGCTTCGACCGGCTTTACAAGGTGAAGCACGAAGGAAGGAAAGACGTGCACCGAACCGGGAGTGCGGTCCAACGATTGCGCTGATCGATCCACGAGAATTTCCAAATCGCCGCCAGTAGACGAATTGGAGTCTGTCAACTGCGCTACGATGGTCAACTTTCGAGGCGGATTGTTGTTCACATGAGTGCCCCGATCGATATGCCAATCATAACGTCCTTGCACCGGCGCCTCATAAAACGTGGCTTGGAGTGGATCGTGAAATCCATCGAGATCGAAGCCGAATCAACATCGTGGTCTGGGGATTTTTCACACTCTATCTGCGCCACAGCGATCGCTTGCGGCCCGGAGTCGTCAGTTGCCTGCTCGGAGCGGTCATCCTGTGGGGGATGTTCAGCGCTTTCCGGCGCGATATGGCGGTGGGATTTCTGGAAGAGCTGTGGTCGCGAAATCTGGTGAGTCTGTTTGCCTCACCGCTGAGCGTGCCGGAATACGTCACCGGGCTGACGATCGTTACTCTCGGCAAGGCGATGATCGGGCTGATCGTCGAGTCTCTGATCGCCTGGCTTTTCTACCATTACAACATCTTTCCGATGCTGCTCACGTTGATTCCGTTCATCCTGAACCTGGCTCTGTTCGCGCTCACGATCGGCGTCGTAGTCACTGGCCTGATCTTTCGCTACACCACGAAGTTCCAGGCCATGACGTGGAGCTTCGCCAGTCTGCTGATGCCGCTGTCGTGCGTATTCTGTCCCTTGAACTCGTTGCCGGGCTTTCTGCAACCGATGGCGTGGGTGCTGCCCACCACCCACTCATTCGAAGGTATGCGCCAGGCTATCGAAAGCGGCGGGTTCTCGACCTCGCATTTCATGTGGGGTCTCGCGATGAACATGATCTATTTCATCTTAGCCGTGGTGCTCTTCCAGAGGATGTTCGAATCGGCGCGGGCGCGCGGGCTGCTGGTAAAGATGGAGTAAACCGCGTCGTCCTTCTGCGATCTTCCGCGCGGCAGAAGGCGAACCCCCATGCAGCCTCGCCTTACGATCCGCGATTTTCTTCCCCGCTAAGATCATTTTTTTCTCCTGTTTTGCCTTGCAATTGAACTTTCGAGCGAGCACACTGCCTCGCGAGGCGTTGGCAGAAGTGCTTCGAGCGTGCAGCAAAGGGGAGCTGTCTGATGCGGTATCAGCAGAAACATCGCTGCGATCGTGAATATCAAAGCGGCCTCGATTTTCGCCCTGGCGGCCTCGTGACTGATTTCATCACTGTGCACACCTTCGGCGGGCGCGGCTCGCCCTCGTTCTAAGCCTCCCGGACAAAAAGAGTGGTCAGGCGCCCTGGGAGGGGCGCTGGCCTTGCCTGTGCCCGCAATTTCCGGCCATGACGGAAGTTCTGGCGCCGCGCAAATCATAAATATCCGACGCTAGCCGGCGGATTGGAGAGCCTTGCGGTCCTTCAATCGAAGTCGTCCACGGCGAGCGCTCTTTATCGCCGCTGCTACCCAGTAGCGGAGAGGTTGGAGCTTGCCCTGAGCCCGCCCCGGCGTCGATTCGGACGAGCACGAAAATGCAAAGAGAGAAAAAAATCATATGAATAGGCTATTTATTTTACTGTTGATCGGAATGCTGGGAATTTGGACGCAAATCGCAAACGCGGGACCGGCTAACCGAAGCGCCAGCTCACAAGCGGCAGGCCAGACGAGCGTGCCGATAAATCTGGACGGTTTTGGAGCGCCGCTACTGGGACTGGCGCAGGACGGATCGGATCTGAGCGTCTTCGCGACCGGGCAAATCAACTTCAAGGAAATCGAAACCCTGCCGCAGGTCGGGCCGATCATGAATGGCGTGTCTTGCGCGGGATGTCATTCGCAACCGGCGATCGGCGGTGGCGGATTGTTTATCAACGAGATCCGGGTGCGCAACAACACGCAGCCGGGTCCGGTACATATCTTCGCGGTCGACAATTTTCTGCGCAACGGGCCGCAGACCCAGGGCACGACGGCTATTTTTCCGCAGGGTATCGAGGCCGAGCCGCTCGGCTGTCAGATAACCGTTCCAGGGTGCCAGCTATCGCCCTGCCAGGAGGAGGAGGTCGACAAGACCACCTTCAGTACGGACCTTGGCACTTGCGATCCTACGAGCGCCGATTTCCACAGCGGCGGCAATTGCGTAGTGGGGCGTGCGGCGCTGGCGCTCTTCGGTGACGGCCTGGTCGAGGCAGTTTCGGATCAGACTTTCGAACAAATCGCCGAGAGCGAGCCGCATGCGATTCAGGGCACGGTGAAGATGGTGACCGAGAATTTCACCAAGGTTGCGCACGTCGGACGCTTCGGATGGAAGAATGACCACGCATCGCTGCGCGGCTTTGCCGGCGACGCCTACCTGAACGAAATGGGTATAACCAACCCTGACAACCAGAACGAAGTGAGCCAATGCGCCGTCAACAAGAAGGCCTATGGGATGGAGCTCGAGGACACGGGGGTCGAGGACACCACCGATCCGGATGGGCGCGCCGATATCGATCGTTTCTCGGACTTCATGCGCGGGCTGGCGCCGCCGCCGACCCTGCCGCAAAACGCGTCGGCCCAAAACGGGTCGAAGCTTTTCGCCAGCATGGGCTGTGCGGGCTGCCACATGCCGAGCATGACCACCGCGTCAGATCCGGCCTCGTTCATTCCGCCGACCACGGCCGGCATCCCGATCAGCCAGACGCTGAACAACACGCTCGCCAATCAGACGTTTCATCCGTATTCGGACTTTCTCCTGCACGACATGGGATCGCTCGGCGATGGCATCACCTCGGGCACCGCGGGACCGACCATGATGCGGACGGTGCCGCTATGGGGCCTTCGCGCGAAGTCGCAATTCCTGCATGATGGCCGTGCGGGCGACATCCCGACCGCGATCAAGCTGCACGACGGTCAAGGCAAGCCTGCCGCGCAAGCCTTCAATGCGCTCAGCGCGCAACAACAGTTGGACGTTGTGAATTTTCTCAATACACTGTGACGCGCGCACGCCGCCTCGCCTGATCGCAGCGATGCCTGCGTCGAAGCGTGGTAGGGGGAGTTCAGTCTGGCGGGTGGCGGCTGTTTAACTGTTCAACGGCCGCCGCCCGCCGCAAAAATCACGCAGCATGCGATCCACACGCGCTTTAGCGGGAGCGGGCAACGGCGCGGCAGGGGAGAATTCGCTTATGCATAACTTTACCCCGCTCGCATCTCTGCTCGGCGGCGTGCTCATCGGCCTGAGCGCGTCGGCGATGCTCTTGCTCGACGGCAAGATCGCCGGAATCAGCGGAATCGTGGCCGGAGTGCTGAAACCCGTCAAAGGCGACACGCTCTGGCGCGTCTGCTTCCTGGCGGGCTTGCTCGCGGGCGGACTGCTCCTTCGGAAGTCGTTACCCGCGGCGTTCGACTTCGGCATCATTCGCCCGTTCCCACTGTTGGCCATCGCGGGTCTGCTGGTCGGATTCGGCACGCGCCTGGGCAGCGGATGCACCAGCGGTCACGGAGTCTGCGGCGTCAGCCGGCTTTCGCCGCGCTCGCTCGTCGCGACGGCGACTTTCATCTTCACCGGAGCCCTGGTGCTGTATTTGTTGAACCATCTGGCGGGAGGTGCCTTATGAACGCGCTACTGACCTCCTTCGTCTCAGGGATGGTATTCGCGCTCGGCCTGGGAATCTCCGGAATGACCCGTCCGGTAAAGGTGATCGGCTTCCTCGATTTTTTCGGCGCCTGGGACGCCAGTCTGGCCTTCGTCATGATCGGCGCGATAGCGGTTTACTTCGCGGCCTACCAGTGGAGCGGCAAAATGTCGTCACCATTGCTGGCAGCGGATTTCTCTCTGCCCAAGCGCAGCGACCTGGATGCGAAACTGATTGCGGGTGCCGCGCTTTTCGGCGCGGGCTGGGGCCTCGGCGGTTTCTGCCCCGGACCCGCGCTGACCGCGCTCGCTTCCGGGGCACCTCCGGTTCTGATCTTCGTCGCCGCGATGATGGCTGGTATGTGGCTGCACACCTGGGTGACCGAATTGGGCGCGACAACCGCGGCCTGGGAGACATCGCCGTCGAAGAGCATGCAGGATGCATGAATGGAGCGGCTCAAAGCTCGCCGGATGGCCAGGAAAGTTTAGCGGTGGCCACCTCCGTGACCGCCGCCCGAGTGTCCACCAGAGCCACCTGCATGCCCACCATAGCCGCCACCATGGCTGAAGGATTGCCCACCACCTCTTGAGGCACGGTAGAAGCTCTCGCTGTGGCCGGAGCCATGATGCTCCTCCCAGGAATGATGCACGGCGAAGTTTGGTGAGTAGCCACGGGCATATATCGGCCAGCCATAGGAGTAGGGCGAGTAGCCGTAGCCCGGATATCCATAGCTAGGGCCATAGTCGGGGCCTACGCATCCGCCTAGCCCACACAGCGAACTAAGTATCAAGACGATTTGGATTAAGCGCAGCACGGCTAAAAATACCTCCCGGTAACAGGCGTCTCACCATGGGCCTCGCTTAGGGAGCACCCCAGGCCGGTTTGCCGTCCGGATGGTAGAAGGCCAAGCCGGGAGTCTCAGCCGCGGGAACATCAAGGCTGGTGCGCAATTTGCCGCTTGGATCGTAAAGCCCCAGGCCTGGTGTTCCCACCGGTCCCAGCGCGAGCGTCGCACGCATCCTGCCGCTCTCGTCATAGAGATCGACCCCGGGTGATCCATTGGAGGCAAGATCAATCGTGATCCGCGTCTGGCCCTTGGCGTCGCTTAGGTTGATCCCCACCGCGCCATTGTCCCCGATACCCATCGCACCTCTTACTTTGCCGTCGCTGCCGCGCAGCACAAACTGCTCGGCCTCAAGGCTCTGGGTCGGCGCCGTTTGGCCCATCAGGACCGCCGCACCCGCCAACAGTACTAGGGCGCCGGTCACCAGCCGCAGCCGCCGATTGGCGCGTCGAAGCTCGGCCTGTTGATGCTCCAGCCGCGCCATCCGTTCGATCAATTCGCTCTGTGGGTTGTTCCATATCACTTTTCTCGTCAGGTCATTGAGATCATTTTCGAGATCGTTTTCATAAGTTCGGAAGCATCGACTGACCAGGACTTTTACCAAATGTGTGGGCAAAGCTGCCAACCACCGCGTGCGGTCTCATCCCGACCGCGATCAAGCTGGATGACGGGCAGGGCAAGCCGGCTGCGTAGGCCCTCAGCGCGCCAAGCGCACAACAACGGTTGGAGGTATGTGAATTTTCCCAATACACTCTGCGGCAACGGAAGTCTCGCATCATGCGCTACAGCAAAAGATTTCGCGTCAGGCCCGGACACAAGGTCAAGCTCGCCGATATTGATCCCGGTTTCCACTCCACGCATGAAGACGAGGCGGCGGCCAAGGGCGAGATCGTGACGAACCAGGAGAAGCTGCGCGCGTTACAGTATCGGATGTATTCCGAGAACAAGCGCTCGCTGTTGATCTGCCTGCAGGCGATGGATGCCGGCGGCAAGGACGGCACTATCCAGCACGTCATGGGCGCGATGAACCCTCAGGGCTGCCTGGTGCAGGCGTTCAAGACGCCTTCGGCCGAAGAAGCCGCCCATGATTTCCTGTGGCGCGTGCACAAGGCCGTCGGCGGCAAGGGGACGGTGACCGTTTTCAACCGCTCACATTACGAGGACGTTCTGGTCGTGCGCGTGCACAAGCTGGTTCCGAAAGAGGTATGGTCCGGGCGCTACGATCATATCAATGACTTCGAAAAAGAGCTGACGGACAGCGGCACGCACATCCTCAAGTTCTTTCTGCACATCAGCAAGGAGGAGCAGCTCTTTCGCTTCAAGGAACGGCTCAACGATCCCACTAAGCAATGGAAGATCAGTGAAAGTGACTACCTGGAACGCGAGTTCTGGGATGACTATATGAAGGCTTATGAGGACGTCTTGCGGGAATGCAGTACCGACGCCGCACCCTGGTTCGTCATTCCGTCCAACCACAAGTGGTTCCGCAATCTTGCGGTTTCACAGATCCTCGTGGAGCATCTCGAGGCCCTGAAAATGGAATTCCCCAAGCCCACAGTGGATCTCAAGCAGATCGGGCGCCGCTACCATCGCGCGGAAAAAGACGCGCACAGGCATCGGTAAAAAACCGGCAGACCGCCGGAACCCCTCGCGGGAGACGGCGGTTCGTCTTCAGCCTTCCTTCTCCGGCTCACCGTAAAGCGATTTTGGGGGTGCCGCTGCGCAGCGCGACGTTGCGGTTCAGCGACGACGATTGCATCGGGGGATCCCGCCGTGCATCGCTAGGCATAAAATAGGAGTTCTATGCCTAGAAACACGCGATTGGCACGTCTCATGCCTAAGGAGATAGATATTGGGGTGTTTTCGACCTCTGGAAGGAAGTAGGGACGGTTCGAGCGTGAGTCTGAAGAGCAGAATCCGCGAAGCACAGCGCGAGGCCGCCAAACGCATGAAGCGCGACACTCGGCGCAACGCCAGCGACCAGGACGGCGGCACTCCGATCTTTGGCTCAAAAGATGGGGTTGACGACGAAATGAACGACGCGATGCCCACGGTCGAGGAAATCAGAGTCGCACTGCTGCGCAAATCCACCAACGGGAAGAACACGCAGTGAAGCATCGCCACGCCCTCGGGGCCCACACATGAGTGTCGCGCTCCGATTTTCCTTCCTGGCCGGCCTGCTCGGGTTTGCGGCCGTATTTCGATTGCCCGAAACCCGCCTTCTAGGCCTGATCGTGATGGACTATGCCAGCTTCTCCATCCTCTATCGCTTCGCGCAAAGATGGCACGCGCGGAGCTTCGCCAACGACTGCCGGCTGCTCATCGAAACCTACAACGTTGGCGACGAACTCGCGAAAAAGCTCACCAGCTACTGGGCCCACGAGCGCCGGCAGTGAAACCGGCCTCGATCGCGCTCGCGCCCAATTATGGCCGACCAATGACGGCCGCCGTGGACGGATTTTTTTCAGCAGCTCAGAGTCCGGTTCCTCAAGTGACGCGGGTGTCCGACGAACTAGAACTGTAGCTGCAACTCGCTCAACAGCACGCTTTCATCGGGCCGGTCGTGGCCGTTCGCGGAGCCTTAGCGAAAGCCGGTATGCGCGTAGTCGAACTGCATCTTGACGTTGGGGTTCAAATACCAGTTGACGCCGAGCGTCCATTCGAAAGCCTCGAGCGCCGAGGTCGACGAACTGGCAAACCGGTAGTTGTAGACGTCACGATCGATCAGCAGCTGGTCGATTCGCGCCGCCAACTCCCAGGCGCCTATTCCGCCGCCGATCGGGTCGAAATTCCGACGCGGCTTGACCTGACCTGCTGATCGAGATGCTGAAGCTGGGCGTTTGCCGCCTCCAGTGCTTCAACTTTCTGCTTGAGCTGATCGATCTCGTTCTGCAGCTCCGCTTGCGACCCGGTTGGCGACTGCGCTATCAGCGGACGCGATCCAAGTAACCCGATCCAGGCCGCCGCCAGGATCGCAAACCATCGAAACCGGATCGCACACCATCGGAACCGAACCATTGAAGTCTCCTTCCTCGCGGTCGGAACTTCCGGTGGCCCGGTCAGTTCGCCCAGTTGTTTCTAAACTTCACGCCGCCGGTCGTCCGGTTGGCGGTCCCGGCTGACAGTCCGCCGGCAGGATGAGGCTTCAACTTCCGTTGAAGCGAAATTCTTCCTTACGCTCTATCTGCACCACCCGAGAGTTCTGGATGATGACCTCGACCGAACCGTAAGCGACGGTCCTGATCGCTCGCTCGATCTCCTCGAGCGCACGGGCCAGATTGGCGCTCGAGGTGTCCGATCTTGCCTCGTCGGATCGCTGCTCTTTTAGACCTATAAGTCGATTATATTAGTAGACTAATCGCCCAAAAAAATTTAGATCGTGTAATTCAGCGCGTCCTTACCCTCGACCGCGAGCTCGACCCGTTTGAGAATGTCGGCCAAGCTGGTCTGGTCGAGAATTCGTGCGGTCGCGTCTCGGACATCCTTCATGACCATACAGATGCCGCACGTGCGTTCATCCCGGCACTCGGCGCATCGTACGTGGGCCGATTTGCTCACATCGCGCATCGTGAGGCGCTGCCGCACAAGTTTCTCGAGCTCATTTTGCTCGCAAATCGGTAAAGAAACTTCTAATGGGCCCGGGGTCTGACCACCCAATCGCCGAATCAACCTGGGCCACCTCGCGCAGGAGCGGCCGTCGCTTTCCATTCGAGGGTTTCGGGCATGAATAACCACCACATCAGCAGGGCCGCCGCCGCCACCGAGGCCAGGAACAGGAATCCCGCCCGGTCATCGAAATGATGAACGATGGCTCCGGCGATGGTTTGACTCAGCGCCGCGCCGATTCCAACCGCGGTCGCGATCGCGCCCAGCGTAAGATTAAACCGGCCGGTGCCGCGCGTCAGATCGGCGACCACCAAAACCGAAACGACGCCAAAAATGCCCGCGCCGATCCCGTCGAGCACCTGGATACCGACCAGCAGATACATGTTGTTGGTCAGCGTATAGAGGATCCCGCGCACGGGCAGCACGCCGAACCCCAGGAGCAGCAGCGGCTTTCTGCCCCAGGTACCCGCGGTGCGGCCAGCCCACGCGGCAATTAGCGTGATCATGAACTGCGTGGTCACCACGCAAGCCGACATGAACATCATCGAACTGCGGCCCCTGCCCTTCGCCAGCATCTCGCCGAGCAGCGGCAGCATCGCCGCGTTGGCGAAGTGAAACAGCACCGCGCAGCAGAGAAAGATCACGAGCGGACGATCGCGCAGCAGATACCGGATGCTCGCGCGCCGCTCGCCATCGTCCTCCGCGCCGGCGCCTCGCGCGAGTTCGTAATCGATCTCGTCGGGCCGGATGAGAGTCAGCGACGCGATGGTCGGGAGCGCTAACAGTGCGACAAAGAAAAAGACCGCGCGGTTGGAGATGAAATATCCGACCAGCCCGATCGTCACGGCGGCGGCCACATTGCCAGCCGAATTGAATGTCTGATTTCGTCCCTGGCGGCGATTGAACCGCCGACGCCCCACCAGGCCGAGCGAGATCGCTGCGATGGCGGGCATGAAGAAACTGGACATCGCGCCGATGAGCGCCTGGGCCGCAATCACCGTCCCAAACGACGGAAAGAACGCGATGAGGAGCGCACCGAGCGCCAAGGCGCACACGCCCAACGCGACGAGCGTTCTTTTGGACCTGAGCCGGTCCACTAAAGCGCCAGCCGGAGTCTGTGCCACGATCCCGGCGATTCCGCCAATCGTGAGCCCCAGCCCGACGCGTTCTTCATTCCAGCCGTGTCCAGCAAGATAGATCGCCAGGAACGGCCCGACGCCGGTCTGGACGTCGGCGAGCAGAAAATTGAGCCAGTCGAGTCCGCGCAGGCTGCGGGCGGAAGGCCGCTGTATTTCTACGTTCAAGTCGGGAGCCGTGTTGGGCGGCTTTTCGCCAGCTTCCAACGCGGCCGCGGATGCATCCGTCTGTCGCGGCGCCATTCGAAACGATCCTCAAGTACTGCGCCATTGCCCCTTGGCCGCCGGTCTCTGCAGATGAGCGCGGCGCGTGATGATCAAGCATGTGTGGTTGCCGCGTCTTGATGCAACGCACTAAATCGATTCGGCGTTGCCGACCCGCGATCTAAGTCCTCGAGCGCGCGGCCCACTTTGAAACAGGAGCCGCGCCCCGATATTGGCGGCGGCGCGGCTCCACGTCTCTCAGTGTGATTTTCCAACAGCGGAACTTCTACGCAGGCTTCGGCAGGTCCTCCACATGAAAGTCACCGTGCCGGATAGATGGTTCGGCATCGGTTGAGGAAAACAACGTAACTCGCGCTGCCGGCTGCGAGGGCACGGCGCAGGAACTCCGGGTAGTCGATCTCCCGGCGCTTATTCCTTGCGGCCGCAGTACGCTTCGATCCGGTTGCCGTCAGGGTCAGTGACGAAGGCGGCGTAGTAGTTTTCGCCGTAGTCGGCACGCAGCCCCGGCTTGCCGTTGTCGCGGCCACCCGAATGGACCGCGGCCGCATGAAAGGCGTCCACCGCGGCGCGCCGCCCGGCCTCAAGGCAGACGTGCAGGCCCGCGATGTCACGCGGCACCTTCGCGCCCGCCGCGAGCAGCCACAGCCGCGGCCCGTCGCTACCGCCATAGCCAAGCGCGCTTGCATCCTCGCTCAAGCATTTGGCGCCAAGTGGCGCCAGCGCCGCATCGTAAAATTGGCGTGCCTTGGCGATGTCGCTCACTCCAATCGAGACGTGATGAATCATAACCCCTGCTCCTTTTTTGACGGGAGCGCTGTTCGTCTCCCGGTCTTCTAACTGGTTAGCTGGTTGAAGCAACCAGCATGACGGTTAGATAGATCATTGGCAGCCGATTGTCAACCGTCATGGCGGTTAGTAAGGTAAGGGCCAGGTGACGACTCCTAAACGCATCGGGCGGGCGGCCGCTTTGGTTCTGGCTCCTCGCCGCGACTTCTGCCTGGATTTCGCGAACACGCTAGCGTGGCGCGGCAGCGCGCCGAGCGAAAGCCTGCACGGATTCCCGGATCTCCTGCACTGGTGCGCTTCCTCGGGCAGCGTGTTGGCGGGCGCGATCGCGGATAGCGGGACGAACGGGACCAACGGGGCGCACGGGACGAATGGGACTTGGGCGGACCGCCATCCGATGGAGGCGACGGCGATTTTTCGCGGCGCAATCGCGCTGCGGGAGACGATCTACCGCATCTTCCATGCGGTCGCGAGCGGCGAGCGCGCCGGCCGACGGCGATCTCTCCGAGCTTAACCGCGAATTGAAAGAGACGCCCGCGCGGGACGCCCTTCAGCGTATCGGCGGCGCCTTCGGCTGGCGAGTCGAGGGGAAGCCGCTCGCTACCGCGTCTGCGCTGCTGGCCCCGGTGTTATGGTCGGCGGGCGATTTGCTGGCCGGGCCGCAACTGGAACGCGTGCGCGAGTGCGCGAACGGCAAGTGCCTGTGGCTATTCCTGGACGAGAGCAAGAACGGCAGCCGGCGCTGGTGCTCGATGACCGCGTGCGGGAACCGCGCGAAGGCGCATCGCCACTACGCGCGCCTTAAGGGTGGTTAAGCGATCGATCCGCCGCGCGCTGCCGCCGGCGCGCAACGCCACGCGATCAAAGAGCCGCGGGCGCCGCGGCGCAGGTGCCACCTTTCACTTTCACTTCTCGTCGAGTTTTTTGATCCAGTCGGCGGTGTCCATCACTTTGCTGAACATCGAGGCCTGCGTGACCAGCACCGAGTTGTGCAAATCCTTGTCGGCAACCTTGCCCGAGTTATTGCCGACCGTCAGCGTGCCGGTTGCGTCCGAGAGAAATTCCACCTTGTAGCCGCGATGGAACCCGTCACGCGCGGTGCTGTCGCAGCACATCTGCGTCATGTAGCCGCTCACGGTCAGCGTGTCGATCTGGTTCTCGCGGAGCCACTTCTCAAGGTCGGTGCCGGCGAAGCTGGAGGGCAGGTTCTTGTCGACCAGCAAATCGGCGGGCCGGGCCGCGATGTCCTTGTGTAGGTTCCATTCCTCGGTGCCGGCCTTGAACACCCCGCGATCACCCTTTGCCTCGTGGCGCACCACGACCACCGGGACATGGTGTGCGCGCGCCGAATCCATCGCTTTAAGGATATTGTCGAGCGAGCCGGGCGGATAGCTGACCGGCATTTTGCCGGTGAAATACTCATTCTGCACGTCGATGACCAGGAGTGCGCGTTTCATAGTATGAGTTCCTCTTTCTGTTTCGGATCGCCGGGCCGTGCCACGCGAGCGGCTACTTCATCACGCGCCGGGCGAAGCCTCTGCGGCGCCGCCGGGTCTTTTCCACTTCCTTCTCGCGCTTTTCGACGACATCGATCATCGCTATCTGGCAGTTGTTTTTCGGATCGCCCGGCAGCCGCACGTAGCTGCCGTCGGAGCGCATCTCCCACGCCGCGTGATTGGGCTTGAGCTGCAAGTCGAACACCGCCCGCAATTCCTTGCGCAGCGTCGGATCCTCGACCGGAGCGACGGCCTCGACCCGGCTCTCGAGGTTGCGCTTCATGCAATCGGCCGAGCCGATGAAATATTCCTCCGCGCCGCCATTGCGAAAATAGTAGATGCGTCCGTGCTCCAGGAAGCGCCCGACCACGCTGACCACGCGCACGCTTTCCGAGAGGCCCGGGATTCCCGGGCGCAGCCGGCAGGTGTCGCGCACGATCAGATCGATCTTCACTCCGGCCTGCGCGGCGCGGTAGAGCGCGCGCGTGATGTCGACGTCCTCGAGCGCGTTCATCTTCATCTGGATCAGTCCCGGCGAGCCGGAGCGCTGGAGCCTGACCTCGCGATCGATCTTCTCGAGCAACGCACGCTTGAGCAGAGCCGGCGCCGGCAGAATTTTCTTGAAGGTGCGTCCGGCGCGGTAGCCGGTGGTGAGAAAATTGAACAGCTGGGTCAGGTCGGCCCCGATCGCGTCGTCGCTGGTCAGCAGTCCGAAGTCGGCGTACAGGCGGGCGGTGCCGGCGTGATAGTTGCCAGTGCCGACATGGGCGTAGCGGCGGAGCCCATTGTAATCCTGGCGCACCACCAGGATCACCTTGCAGTGCGTCTTGAGCCCCACCACGCCGTAGGTGACGTGGATGCCGTATTCTTCGAGCTGCTCGGCGAACTGGATGTTGGCGGCTTCGTCGAAGCGCGCCTTGAGCTCGACCACCACGGCGACCTGCTTGCCGTTGCGCGCCGCGTCGCACAGATATCCGATCACTTCCGAATCGCTCGAGGTGCGGTACAGCGTCATCTTGATCGCGCGCACCTTGGGGTCCTCGCTGGCCTCGCGCAGAAAGCGCCCAACCGAAGTCGGGAACGATTCGTACGGATGCATCAGCAGAATCGAGCCGGCCTCGCGAATCACGTGAAAAATGTTGCGCGAGGGCGCGAGCCGCGCGTGGTCGGCCGGATGGTACGGCGGATCGTGCAGCGCCGGGTTATCGACCGCGGTCAGCTCCATCAGATCGCGCATCGCCAGCATCCCCGCGTCGATCTCGAACACGTCGTCGTGCTCGTCCAGGCCAAGCTCGGCCGCGAGCATCCCGCGATGCGCGGGATTCATGCCCCGCACGGCCTCCATCCGGACGATCGGCGCGAAGCGGCGGTCGCGCAGCTCGGATTCGATTAGCGCCAGCAGATCGTCGGCCTCGTCCTCGTCGCGCTCGGTGTTGGCGTTGCGGGTCACGCGGAAAAACTCGTAGCCGTCGATCTTCGCCTCCGGAAAGAGCAGGTCGAGGGTGTGCGCGACCACGTCCTCGAGCGGAACAAAGCGCCGGGTGCCGTCGACCCGCAAAAAGCGCGGGATGCCGAGTCCGACCGGCACCTTGACCCGCGCGAGCGACGGCTCGGTGTCATCGGGGGCGCGCAGCGTGACCAGCAGATTCAGCGAGAGGTTGGAGATGAACGGGAACGGATGCGCCGGGTCCATCGCCTGCGGCGTCATCAGCGGAAAAATGTTGCGCAGGTAATACTCGCGGATCGCGGCCTGCTCGGCGGGGGTGAGCTGGTCGAAGGCGAGTATGTGGATGTCGGCTTGGGCAAGCCGCTTGAGCAGATCGGGCAGCAGGGCGCGCTGCTCGGCCTCAAACGCACGGATCTCGACCAGGCACTCCGCGATCTGCTGCTGGGGCGTGCGGCCGTCGTCGGTCAACTCCTGCATCCCGGCGATCGCCTGCTGCTTGAGGCCGCCGATCCGCTTCATGAAAAATTCGTCGAGGTTCGAGGCGGTGATGGCTAAAAACTTCACCCGCTCGAGCAACGGATTGCTCTCATCCAGCGCCTCGGCGAAGACGCGCCGGTTGAACGCGAGCCAGGTGAGCTCGCGATTGAGAAACAGTTCGGGCGCCTTGAGATCGGCGTCGATGCGTATCGCCGCCGAAGCGCCGCCGTTGACGCCACGAACTTCCGCGGCGGCTCCGTCACCGTTGCCGATGTCGACGGCCTCAGGATCGACGGCCGCTGCGGGAGCGACCGCCGCCTCGCGCGCCATCGAAGGTTCGAGTGGGAGCGGCCGGAGCGGCTGAAAAGGCTCTGTTTGACTCGCCATGGATGCAGTCTACGTCAATTCGACCCGGCTTCGGAATGAGGGTAGTCCGGACCCGGTGGCGCTGCAATCAGGGAATATTACGGCCTGTTTACAGTTGTTGGACCGAAATTTCCCAGTCGGCGCGGGTATTTCGCGAACCGAGCGCTTTTTTTGCGTCCGCTGTTGGACCTCCCGGTCTGGTCGCACTACAGATGTTCCGGGGGAACGAGGTCCTCGTCCATGGCTCGTCTGTCATCCACGCTTCGCGTGCTCTTCACTATCGCACTCACGATCGCGCTCCGCATCGCGATTTCCGGCGGCGCCGCGGCGGCCGCCGCGGAGACCGCTCCAGCGCCTGCCGCGACGATACCCGCGGGCACAGTCCTCACCGCCGCGAACTGGCGGCAGTACGCGAGCTTCATGCCCGCCGGGATGCAGGCGATCTTCGCCGGCGATCATTTCTGGCGGATGCCGCCCGACGTGCGGATCGAAATCGGACCCACCCTCCCGATCGCATTGCCCCGTCGATATCTCGACGACACCGCGCGCTATGCGGAACAAGTGACGCTCGCGCGGGTGGCTGACGGCGGTTACGTCCCGGCCGGGTACGTCGCCGGCATTCCGTTCCCGCAGCCGGAGAAGAATCCGGCACTGGCGCCCTACGAAATTTTCTACGACGCCTACTACCACTACGCGCCACGGGTGCAACGGAATTATTCCTGCAACTATATCTCCGATTCTTATGGAAACTTTACCCAGTCCGAGACCGCCGACTCGATCTATTCGCAACTCACGCATCTGAGCGATGCCGGTTTTCCCCAGACCGTGCCGGATTCGAACGGATACTTCCTGACCAAGTACTACCAGCAGGTCTCGCCCGAGCAGGGGAAATATACTACCACCCTCGACATCAGCTATGCCGACGTCGCGCGGCTCGACGATATCTACATATACCTGCCCTCGACCCGGAGGCCGCTTCGCATGTCGGAGGCGTCGCGCTGCGCGCCGCTTCCGGGTGGCGATTTCACGTTCGAGGAATCCAACAACGGACCGCCCTCGCTGCCGCAGAAATACAAAATCACCTATCTCGGCGCCCGGCCGATGATGGTCATGGCGCACGCCGATCCAAAATCGTTCGAGAGCTGCGGCAACGCAAGCGGCCTTCCGCCCGAGTACTTTTACCCGCCCGACAAGGGCGTGCTGCCGTGGCCGCGGCCGGCCTTCGGCAAGTGGGAAATGCGCGAAGTGTATGTGATCGAGATGACCCGGCTGCCTGCCTTTGCCAGTGGCTATTGCTACAGCCGGCGAGTGATCTACGTGGACAAGGAGACGCTCTATCCGCTGGCTATCGACCTCTACGATCCAGCCGGCGCTTTGTACAAATTCTGGGTCGGGTTTCAGACGCCGGTGCGCGTGCCTGACACGGGGACGGCGCTGGGCGTGAACGGCGCCACCGATTTGCTGATCGTAAATTTCAAGGACAAGCATATGACCGCAGCGACCTCGGCGGATCCGTGCTTCAACACCGACTGTAACGCGCAGTACCTCGACGCGAGCCGCTACGCGAGCCCCGAAGGGCTGAGCAAGATAGCACAGTGATCCCGTGCGCGGGTTGCGCGCGGAGACAGGGCTGTTGCAAGATGGCCCGATGGCAACCCTGGGACCGGTGCCAATCCGAGGAGAAAACACGTGGGAACGAGTTTCAGAAACCGCCGATTGGAGCGAGCGATTGCGCGCCCGTCGATGTTCGTCGCAGTCATCTCAATTGTCACGTCAATTATCACGGCAGTTGTCGCGCTCGGTGCCTCGCGCGCCGCGGCGCAGAACGTCAAGACCTACACGCGAGCGAACGTCGATCAGTGGATGAGCAAGTACGCCGACGCCAAGCCCGACTTCAAGCCGGGCGACGTCCTGGGCAGCAAGGACCTAGAGCGGATTCGTCCGTTCGTGCCGCCCGGATGGTTCGAGCAGCTTAACTTCCCGGATTTCAAAATGGAGATTATGGCGGCGCGCAGCCATATGCCGCGCAAGGACTTTCAGGAGTGCACTGAGAAATACCAGGCGCAGGTCAAGCTCAACCCCGACGGCTCACTCGCCAACTACGTTTGCGGGCAGCCGTTTCCCAACGCCTCGCTCAGCACTTCGGATGCGCTCTCGGGAATCAAAGCGGCGTGGAATTTCGACTATCGATGGCAGAACTACGGCGAGTTCTCGCTTAACTATCTCTTCATCGTCTCCCACTTCGGCGGCAATCACGACGGCGACGCGCCCAAAATGATAGAGTCACCACCCTCGAACTGGGTCGGGGGTGTCGAGTATCACAGCAAGCTGCCCACCGATGCGAGCAAGTTTTTCGGCGGCGGCGGAAGCTTCGCCCGCACCTTGAGCAGTTTCTATCGGCGGGTTTATTTCAGCCATCTCGCCCAGCGCGCGGACCAGAAGGGACTGCTGGGTACGCCCGACTCGGCGCAATTCCTGTGGAAGGAATTCAGCGGCTTCTTTTCGCCTTACGACGTGCGAGGGCAGGTGTTCATCACTTATCGCTATGCCGATCCGTATCGCGCTGACGACGCCTGGGCTTACGATCCGCAGTCGCGCCGCGTCCGGCGCGTCTCGGTCGAGGTGAAATCCGACTCGGTCGAAGGCACCGACACCACGCAGGAGGATTTCTACACTTTCTCGGGCCGCGAGCTGCACTGGCACTGGAAGTTCCTCGGCTGGAAGGACGTGCTGGCGGTTTTGGACTCGCGCGACGATTACGCTCACCTGTTTGGCCCCAACGGCGAAATTCCCAACGACCGCTGGTCGCTGCGGCGCTTCGCCGTGCTCGAACGTACTCCGGTCGAGACTCATCATCCCTACAGCACTGTGGTGATGTTCTGGGACGCCGAGAACTGGCATCCGTGGATGGCGCTCGCGTTCAACCGCGACGGCAAACTATGGAAGCTGTGGGAACTCCAATGCCGCTGGACCGAGGACTTCCAGAGTTTCGCCGAGATCAATCATGGGGTGGAGTCGACCATGCTGATCGGAGAGGATGTCGTCGACCTGCAAAACGACCGCGCCACGATATTCGCCGGCTTCGGCAGCGGCTATCCCGACGCGGCACCGGCCAACGTCACCCAGCTCTTCGATATCAGCAAATTGGAAGAGATGCATCGCTGACGTGGCGCGCGTTCCCTCGGCGTAAACCGCTACCTCAGCGGCGGGCGCGTTCCTAATCGGGGCTTTTGGCCGTGTCCTTGGTCGTGGCTGCGGCCGCGCTCCAGATGGCGCTCTTCGGATGGAAGGCCGCCCACGCGAACCAGTAGCCATTGTAGACCGGGACACGCTCGCCCGACACGCTCGCGGTTGCCGCTCCGGAGTCTGCGTCATAAGCGATAGTCAGATCCACGCCGCCCAGTTGAAGCCGCAGCGGCATCGCCGACTCACCCAGCTTTGACAGCGGAAACGCTTCGTCCTGGCCGCCCGCCGAGAGGCCCAGGACCAGTTCATGGGCGGAGAGCCGTTCGTCGAGGGGCGTAACCGGCGACACCACCTGATCCCCGTGCTCATATCCCCAGTAAGGATCGACTCCATAGTCGCGCGTATAGCCGGTATTGATACTAAGTACGTCGGTCGAGGGATGCTTTTTTTGCCAGGCCTCCCAGGTCACGATCGTGCTCGGTATCGCCGTCAGCTTCTGACCCGCCATCGGTCCGGCCAGCGCCTGACCCTCGAGCTGCGACCACAGGCTCTGCGTGCCCTCATCGTAGAGCACCAGGTTGCTCTGGTAGAGCTTGCCCGATACGGCGAAGGTGAGCGTCTTGCCGCCGGCGTCGCGGTTGTATACCGCGGCGCCCTGGACCAACGGGCAGAAGGTAACCGCGAGCGGCGTCCCGGCAATCGAATCGTCGACGACCTCGTGCCAATTGAGAATCTTGATCGGATACGCGCGCGCTCGTCCCCCAACGACCACGCCGATCACCTTGTCGTTGGATTCGAGAAACGTCGCGTGCTCGGCCTTGACGAATTGCGGCTCGCGCACAGCCGGAATCGCGTCTTTCGCGGGGCCCCCGTCGCGAATCTCTGCGGGCGGCACCACGTGATGGCTGAGGTCGAAGCCGCTTAGGACCGGATAGATCGCTACCGCAGCGGCTAGCGCCAGCGCGCGAACGAATCGCTTGCGGCGCGGAGCCTGCCCTCCCCTATTCGTCGTAACCGCTCGCATAGCAGCTCGCCTAGCGCCTCGGATAGCCCCTCGCATCAGGTCTCGCATTCGGACCCGCTCTCGCCCGCTGCCTCGTCCCGTCTCCATATCAATGCGGCTGGCCGCTTGCGGGTTCCCCGCACTTAACTGGAGAGCCGGGCGCGATCGTGCGGCGCGCCAAAATCGATCGCCGGGCCCTTGGGCACGATGCGGGTTGGGTTGATCATCGCATGGCTCGCATAATAGTGACGCTTGATATGCGCGAGGCTGACCGTTTCGGCGACACCGGGGACTTGGTAGAGGTCGCGCGTGTAACCCCACAGATTCGAGTAGTCAATGATACGGCGCAAGTTACATTTGAAGTGGCTATAGTAAACCGCATCGAAACGCACCAACGTAGGGAACAGCCGCCAGTCGGCCTCGGTCGGGCGGACGCCGAAGAGGTAGCGCTGACGCGCCAGGCGCTGTTCGAGCCGGTCGAGCGTCTCGAATAGCGGATCGAAGGCCGCTTCGTAGGCTGCCTGCGTTTTGGCGAAGCCGCACTTGTAGACGCCGTTGTTGAAGGTGTCGTAGATGACGGCGTTGAGCTCGTCGATCTCCGCGCCGCAGCGCCGGCGGATAGAGATCGTCGCCCGCGGCACCCAGCGCGTTGAACGCCGAATTGAACATCCGGATTATCTCGGAGGACTCGTTGTTGACGATGGTCCCGGTCGCGCGGTCCCATAACACCGGCACCGTGACGCGCCCGGTGTAGTCGCGCCGGGCCTTGGTGTAAACCTCGTGCAGGTAGCGCGCGCCGTTCAGATCATCGCGCGTTGCGCCCGGTGTGAGCGACCCATCCGGCGCGCCGAAGGCCCATCCGTCATCGCCCATGAATGGGTCAACCACCGACACCGTGATCGCGTCGTCGAGTTTCTTCAGCTTGCGTACGATGAGCGTACGATGGGCCCACGGACAGGCGAGCGATACGTACAAGTGATAGCGCCCGCGCTCGGCCTTGAAGCCGCCCTCGCCGCTCGGCCCCGGACGGCCGTCGGCGGTCACCCAATTTCTGAAGACGGTTTGCGGACGGACAAAATTGGCCCCCGCCGAGCGAAGGTCATCGCGTTGCCATTGGCCGTCGACCATCATCCCCATCGCGGACTCCTTGCGTACGCCCCAGGAATCCTCCGATGATATGCCGATGGGCCAAAATCCCACAAACCCCGGCCTAAAGGCGTTGCAGGCACTGCTCTACCGGCTGATCACGGCGCCCGAGGGCGTAGCCGCGGGTCTCGCCGCCGAACGCGCGTCGGGCCCCGAGGTGCTCGACCACTTGATTGAAAGCGACGACCGCCTCTCCGCGACCGAACGACTCGAGATTTATGCCAACGCCTACTTCTACCGCATCCTCGACTGCCTGAAGGAGGATTTCCCGGCGACGCTTGCGACGCTCGGCGCCGACGACTTCCACAACCTGATCACGGCGTATCTGATCGAGTATCCGCCAACCGAACCTTCCATCTCTTATGTCGGCCGCCATCTGGCCGAGTTTCTGCGTCACCGTTCGATGCGCGCGACGGTCGAACGATGGCCGTTCATAGCCGAACTGGCGCGGCTGGAGCGGACGCTGATCGAAATTTTCCACGCCGCGGAGGCCGAACCGTTGGACGCCGGGACGATACGTTCGGTCGCGCCCGATGATTGGCCGGCGCTCGCGATGCGCACTCATCCGGCGCTGGCGATCGTCGATTGCCAATGGCGCGTGGACGAGCTACTGGGCGAAGTCCAGGGCGGCGCGGGCGAAGGCGATCGGCCGCTCGGCGCGCCAGCGCATGCGCCGGTCAGCGTGCTCGTGTGGCGGCAAAACTCGCGTGTCCATTACCGCGCGTTGGAGCGCCCGGAGCGCGCGGCGCTCGAAGTCGCGAGTGCCGGGGCAACTTTTGCGACGATATGCAAGACGGTTGCCGCAGCATGCGGCAGGGACCAACTCGGGTCGGACGACCAACCCGGGTCGACAGATCCGGTTGCGCTAATCAACCGGTTGCTTGCGCGATGGGTCGCTGAGGGCCTGCTCGTCCTGGCGGACAAGGGAGCCGGCTGACTTAACGCGGCGCGCGGCTTCGCTACGAGCGCTTCGGGAGCGCCCTCTAAACCGAATCTTCCCGCAGTTCCGGATGCTCCAGAAGCTTGTAGCTGACGAGAGCCGTCGGCGTGCCTTCCTCAATATTGCGCAGGCGGAAGTACGGCGCGTCCATCCCTCCGCCCGACTTGAGGCTAACCACCTCGTGAAGTCTGCCGCGGAAGATCACGCGGCTGCCGGGCAGCATCCTTATCGCTATGTGCTTCTCCATCGTGGCTACTCCCCCACCCCTTTGAGTTCACCACCAGCAGCTTCGTCATGTAATGATTAGCAATTATTGCACCCGCACTCGCCTGTCAAGGATCACGGACGTCAGGATGAGCGTGCGCTTGACAGGGCGGCGGGTCAGTTGCTCCAACCATTCGCGAGGCTAACGAGGAGAGCGTCACCGATATGGCAATCATAAGAGGCGAGCAGATAATCGCACGCTGCCTAAGCAGCGAAAAAGTCGACACGATCTTTTTCATGATGGGCGGCCCGACCAGTGGCACTGCGGGTGCCTGTCTCGATCTTGGGATGAAGGGCATCTACGTCCGCCACGAGCAGGCGGCGGCGATGATGGCGCACGCTTACGCACGCGTCACCGGCAAGCCCGGCGTCTGCATCACGCCGTCGGGTCCGGGAACGGCCAACGCGCTTACGGGACTCGCCAACGCGTGGGCCGACGCCACGCCGATAATCGCGATTGGCGGTTCGGCGCCGATGCGCGCGACGACGCTCGACGCGTTCCAGGAAATGGATCAGGTCGCGATCATGAAGCCGGTGGTGAAAGCGGCCTACCGGGTCGACATGGCGAGCCGCATCCCGGAGTACATCAGCGTCGCGTTTCGTGAGGCGCTCGACGCCAAAAAGGGCCCGGTCTATCTCGACCTGCCCGGCGACATTCTCAATCACAAGGTCGACGACGAAAAACTGATGTTCCCCGCCAACTACCGCGTGGACAGCCGCCCGGCCGGCGACCCGGTGCAGGTGGAGCGCGCGATCGAGTTGCTCGCCGGGGCCGAGCGTCCGATCGTCGTCACGGGCAGCGGCGTGCTGTGGTCGGGCGCGTCCGCCGAACTGCGCGACTTCATCGACAGCACCGGGCTGCCGTTCTACACCACGCCGCAGGGCCGCGGCGTGATTCCCGAAGACCATCCGCGCTCGTTTCCTGGCGCGCGCTCGATGGCCTTTCGCGAGGCCGACGTGGTGCTGGTGGTGGGAGCGCGGGCGAACTCGATGCTCTCGTTTCTGCGCGCGCCGCGCTTTTCGCCCGACGCACGCTTCATCAGCGTCAATCTCGACGGCCGCGAGATCGGCCACAATCGCGGCGTCGAGGTCGGGATCATCGGCGACGCCAAGCTGGTGCTGCGCCAATTGACCGAGGAGGCCGACGGCCGCTTCGAAGCGCATCGCGAAAGCGCGTGGGTCGCGCAACTGAGCGCCAAGCATCGCTCCAACCAGGAGCGCTCAGCGCCGCTGCTCCATTCCGACGCCGTGCCGATCCATCCGCTGCGCCTGTGCCGCGAGGTCCGCGACCTGATCTCGCGCGACACCATCCTGATCGTCGACGGCCACGAGATTTTGAACTTCGCGCGCCAGTCGATTCCGATCTACCAGGCCGGATGCAGCCTGAACGCCGGGCCGCACGGATGCATGGGCGTCGGCGTGCCGTTCGGAATCGGCGCCAAGGTCGCGCGGCCCGAAGCGCCGGTGGTGGTGCTCTCGGGCGACGGCGCATTTGGATGGAACGGGATGGAGATGGACACCGCGATTCGCCATCAATTGCCGATCGTGGTGGTGATGTCGAATAACGCCGGCTTCACCTCGCGCAAGACCGGCGGCACGGTCGGACGTGAGCTCGGATGGCAGCGCTACGACAAGATGGTCGAGGCGCTGGGCGGTTACGGCGAGTTCGTCGAGAAGCCCGACGGCATCCGCGGCGCGATCGAACGCGCGTTCAAAAGCGGCAAGCCCGCGCTGGTCAACGTATGCACCGATCCCGAGGCGCAGGCGACCACGGACATGGGGTTCGCGGGCTACTGAGGTTGGGCACGCGACGAACTGAGAGTGTGTGCGCGGGCAAGTTCTGACCTCCTCCCCCGTGTCTTGGGGGAGGATGGAGGTGGGGGTCGAGCGAGGAAGCGCCGAATTTCTGATTCCGCGGCGCTTCCTCGAATCCTTTCGTGCGTGCGCGATCGTTTACAAACTCATCGTTTACCGGTGCGGCGGGCCACCTCCAGCACGCGGCGCGCGCGCGTCAGATGCGGCACGTCGACCATCTCGCCGCGAAACGTGAACGCCATCCGGCCCGCCTTGCTGTTTTCCTCGAACGCCGCGAGCAGCTCTTCAGCGTCGGCAATCTCCTGCGGCGAGGGCGAGAAAACCTCGTTGACGATTTCGATCTGGCTTGGATGAATCGTGATCTTGCCGGTAAAGCCCATCCAGGCGCCCTCGATACAGTCGCGGCGGCATCCGTCGGGATCCTTGATGTTGACGAACACGGTGTCGATCGGCTGCACCGCGGCCGCGGTGGCCGCGAGCAGCGTCATGATCCGCGCGTAGCGGAAGACTTCCAGGAACTCGCCACGCTCGTCGCGATTGCGCCGCGCCCCGATCGCCGCCGAAAGGTCCTCGGCGCCCCATGACATGCTGTCGACGCGCGGATGCAGTCCGAGGTCCTTGATGTTGAGCAGGCCCTGCGGCGTCTCGGTCGCGAGCAGCAGCAGCTTCACGCTGCGCTCGGGATAGCCGAACTGCTTCTCGAGCCCGCTTAAGATCGAATCGATCTTTTCCACGTCGGCGAAGGTCCGCACCTTAGGGACCATGTAGGAATCCGGCCGCCCCGCCATCGTGGCCTCGAGGTCGGCGACGCCCCACGGCGTGTCCAGCGGATTCATCCGCACCATCCGCTCGCGCCCCTTGAAGTCCACCTTTTGCAGCCATTCGGTGACGATCTTGCGCGCCGAGGCCTTGTTGTCGGGCGTGACCGAGTCCTCGAGGTCGAGCACCAGCGCGTCGGCCGCGAGATCGATCGATTTGCCGAGCATCTTGTCATTGGCGCCGGGCACGAAATGCACGGCGCGGCGCAGCGTCTCCATAATCAGCTACTCCACAACTACTCAAAATATCCGCTTCGGCCCGCAGCTACTTGTTGGGCTTGCGCAACATCATTGCCGCCCGCTTGCAGCGCATCACGGTCTCGTTGCGCTGGTTGCGCGCGCGATGCTCGAGGATCACGATGCCCCAGTTGGGATGCGATTTTGACGGCCGCACTTCCAGCACCTCGCTTTCGGCGTAGAGCGTGTCCCCGATGAACACCGGCTTGGGAAATTCGACCTTCTCGAAGCCGAGGTTGCCGACCGTCGTGCCGAGCGTGAGATCGCCGACCGAAAGCCCCACGGTCAGGCCAAGGGTGAAGATCGAATTGACCAGGACCTGGCCGAACTCGGCTTTTTTGCCGAACTCGGCGTCCAGGTGCAGCGGCTGCACGTTCATCGTAAGTGTCGTGATCAGCAGGTTGTCGGTCTCGGTGACCGTGCGGCCGGGCTGATGCTGAAACGTCTCGCCGACTTTGAATTCTTCGAAATACTTGCCCATCGTGATCGCCCCCAAACGCGAATGTGCGCGAATTTTTGCCGGCGCCTCCTGGCGCGGGCGCCCCGAATCATAGTCCAGGCGCGCGTCCGCAACCAGCGCGCGCATCCTACCTGACCCTGTCTCCCCTGACCCTGTCTCCCCTGATCTTGTTTTCCCTGACCTCGACTTCGCCACATGAGCCGGCAGAAAGAAACCGGTGGATACTTGTCCGCCGCCCAGTGGAATTTGATCGCGGTTTGGTAAATGCTTTTGGCGTAACCCGTCGCGGTGGCGACAGACGGGCGAGCGGATGAACAGCAACGTAGTGCCGATTTCGCGCGCAAGGAGCGTGGCTCGCCGCGCGCCCGCGCGAACGCACTTAAGGCCCGTGCCAGGCCGCAAGGGCGCCGCTTATCGCCGCCGGCCGGCGCTCGCGGTCGCGGCCGTGCCCAATACGCCGATTTGGCTTTCAATCTTCGCGCTTATTGCGATGACGATGTGGCCGTCGGCGCTGGTCTGGACGGTCCAACTCGCCTACCGCATCGCCGGCCGGTAGCAACATTCGAGTCTCGCTCCTGACTCGAGGCGCACAATTCTGCGCGACGGTTTGCGCGTCGTGCGCCGCTCTGTAATAAAGACCGGGAATCGTTTACGGCCCGGTGCGCCGGATGATGCGCCCGAGCCGCGATAGCTTCACCAGAGGAAATCCGGATGCAAGGTCTTCTTGAAACGATCCAAAAATGGCATATCCACCCGGCCGTCGATCATTTTACGGTCGCGATTCTGATCGTCGCGGTTCTCGCCGATCTTTTCGCCACCATGTTCTCGACACGCCTGTGGCTGCGCTACGCGGCGCTGGCACTGATGATCGCCGGCACCGCCGCCGCATGGGGCTCCAACGTCACCGGCGGATGGGAGGCTGACCGCGTATGGAAGACGGTCCAGGCCGCCGGCGGACCGGCGTACGACACCCTTCATCGTCACGCTCAGCTCGGTGATTGGCTGCCGTGGGTGTTCCTGGTCCTTGCCGTATGGCGCATCGGTATTCAGCTCTTCAGCTTTATGGCCGGGATGCGCGGGCTCTACCTGCTTTTTGCCATACTCGCGGCGGTCGCGATCTCATACCAGGGTTATCTCGGCGGCGAACTGGTCTTCGACTATGGAATCGGCACCGCCTTGTACAGCGCCGCGCCGTCATCGGCGAGTCCGCAGCCCGAGGCCACGGGCCCTGCCACGCCGATTCCGACGGTTTACGTGCCGACCGCGACCGCGACGCCGGAAGCGGCGACGCCCACTCCCGCCGGCAGCGCGGGCGGTGCCGCGTCGGCGACGCCTACTGCTGCGGCGGCCGCGCCCGCGACGCCCGCCGCCGCACCGAGTCCCGCAGCGCAGCCAAGCGCCGCTGCGACCCCCGCGTCATCCACGAAAGCCGACGAGCATCGAGGAGCGACGGCCGCTCTCTGATCACGCCGACGCATCGAGAGACAATGATGGTACGACGCAAAGTCGCAGTGGTGAGCGCGCTCTTTCGTTACCCGGTCAAATCGATGCTGGGGGAGAACCTGGCCGAACTCGCGCTCACGACCAACGGCACGCTCGGCGATCGGGCGTGGGCCGTGCGCGAGGCCTCGGGGCGTATCGCGACGGCCAAGAAGTGGTCGGCGATGCTCGGGTTTCGCGCGAGCTATGATTCGGAGCCTCGTGCGGGCGAGCTTGCGCCGATCACCGTCACATTTCCTGACGGCAGCAGTATCCACGCCGCCGACCCCGACGCCTCGGCGCGGCTCTCGGAGGTGATGGGCCGCCCGGTGCGCCTGGAGCGGGCGACGGCCGACGAGCGCTCGCGCGGCGAGATCGATCCACAGACGATTTTCGCTGACGTCCCGGTCGAACAGTTGCTGCCCGATTTTACCAGCCAGACGCTGCCCGACACGTTCGGCCTGATGCGCGGCGCGTTCTTCGACTCGGCGCCGATTCACGTCCTCGCCAGCACCTCCCTAGAGCACTTGAAGCGCCTGTGCGGGGATGACTCGATACTCGACCCGCGCCGCTTTCGCCCCAACATTTTCCTCGACACCGGCGGCACCGGCGCTGACGGCTTTGTCGAGGACGAATGGCTCGAAGGCACGCTCGAGGTCGGCGAGACGGTAAAGATTATCGAACTGAAGCCGGCGCTGCGCTGCGTGATGACGACCCATGCGCAATCCGGCCTGCCCCGCGACCTGTCGATCCTGCGCACTGCGGCGCAGCATCATAAGGCCACGCTCGGCGTTTTCGCCATGATTGGCGCCCCCGGCACAATACGCGTCGGCGACCCGGTTTATCTTTCCAGATAGCGATAGCGCCGCCCGCGAAGAATAGCGTCGTTCGAGCAAGAATCAAGAATATAGACAGCGCCGCTCGCGAATCTCCGGCGCGCTGTTCATGAAGGCGCACAGCGGCGCTTGCGGCGCACGCCTTCGCGGCAGACCATTACTGCTGGGTTCGGCGCTTAGGCGCCGTCGCCCGCCCCCGATGCCGTCACGCCACGCAATCTTATGCTCGCCACGCGCCGCCGATCGTCTCGAGGCGGCCTCGCGATGGCTCCAGGAGCTTGAACCGTCGGCCGAAGTGATGGTGCTGGCGGCGCGCCAGCCGGCAGCCGACGACCTCGTGCGCGCCTTGAGCGCGCGGCGCGCGCTCTTCGGCGTTCATCGGATGACCCCGACGCGCCTGCTGGGCTTGCTCTGCGCCGAGCGCCTCTTTCGCGACGGCCTGGTGCCGGCTGCCGGTCTGGGCGCCGAGGCGGTGGCCGCGCGAGCGATTTACAAACTGGCGGCGGCCGGCGCGCTGGGCTATTTCGCCCCGGTTGCCGACCGTCCCGGATTTCCGGGCGCGCTCGCCCGCACGCTGGGCGAGGTTCGCCTGGCAGGAATCGGCGCGCCGGAGTTGGCGGCGCTGGAGGGAATCGGCGCGCCGCTCGCCGCGATGCTGCGCCAGTTCGAGGCCGAGCTTCGCGACGCGCGCCTGGTCGACCGCGCGGACATGCTCGCGCTGGCGGCCGCTATCGTCAACGCCGATCCGCCGCCGCGCCACGCTACGATGCCGCTCCTGATGCTCGATGTCGCAGTCGGCTCGACGCTCGAGCGCGAATTGTACGCGGCGCTCGCCGCGCGCGCGCCCGCGATACTCGCGACCGTGCCCGAGGGCGACACGACCACGCTCGCGATGCTCACTGCGGCGCTTGGCGTCAAGCCGCCGCCCGCGCCCCGTGCGGCCTCGAGCGCTGAATCGATCGCGCGGCTTCAGGATTTTCTGTTCAGCGACGAGACGCCTCCCGAGCGCAAGCTCGACGATACGGTCGAAGTCGTCTCGGCGCCGGGCGAGATGCAGGAGTGCGTCGAGATTGCGCGCCGGATTCTTGCCGAGGCGGCCCGCGGCATCCCCTTCGACCGGATGGCGGTCGCTCTGCACGCGCCGGGACGTTACGTGCCGTATCTCGAAGAAGCCCTCGCCCGCGCCGCGATTCCGGCCTGCTTCGCGCGCGGCGCCACTCGCCCTGAGCCTGGCGGCCGCGCCCTGCTCGCGCTGTTGGCCTGCGCGGCCGAGCATCTCTCCGCGCGCCGCTACGCGGAGTATCTTTCGCTCGCGCAGGTGCCGGACCCGGATCGCGACGAAGCGCCGAGCTTTGTCGCACCGGACCTCGAAGCGGCCGGCGCCGCGCCGCCCGCCGAGCTTGAGGCCGCGCTGCCTGCCGCACAGGCGAGCGCCGACATCGCCGATCCAGTGCCGGTGGTCGAAGGCGCCGTGCGCGCGCCCTGGCGATGGGAGCGGCTGCTGGTCGACGCGTCGGTTATCGGCAATCGCGAGCGCTGGGAACGGCGTCTGGGCGGGCTTGGCGCCGAGCTTCAACTCAGGCGCTCCGAGCTCAAGGACGACGACGTGCGCGCGGCGTATATCGATCGCCAGATTCTCGACCTCAAACACCTGGGCGACGTCGCGATGCCGCAGATTTCCGCGCTCGCCGCGCTGCCGCCGCGCGCCACGTGGGGCGAATGGCTGGGCCATCTGCGCGCGCTCACCGCGCTTGCGGTGCGCGACTCGGCGCCGGTGCTGGCCGCGCTGGCCGAGCTCGAGCCGATGGCGCCGGTGGGGCCGGTCGGTCTCGACGAAGTCCGCCAGGTGTTGGCCGAGCGGCTGGGGCGGCTCGAGGCGCCGGCGCCGCGCCGCCGTTATGGCGCGGTGATGGTCGCGCCCACGCACGACCTTCGCGGCCTCGATTTCGAGGTCGTGATCGTGCCGGGCCTGACCGAACGCGTGTTTCCGAAAAAGCTCACCGAGGATCCGATTCTGCCCGACGCCGCGCGCGTCGGCCTCGGCCACAATCTCGAGCTCCAGCAAAACCGCGTAGCCTCGGAGCGTCTCGCTTTGCGGCTGGCGGCGGGCGCGGCGCGCCGTCGCGTGCTGTTTTCGTTTCCGCGCGTCGACCTCGACCAGGGACGGCCGCGCGTACCGTCGTTCTATGCGCTTGAGGTGCTGCGTGCCGCCGAAGGACGCCTGCCCGGTTTCGACGAGCTCGATAAACGCGCCGCAGGCGAGCAGGCCGCGCGCCTGGGATGGCCTGCGCCGCGCGACGCCGCCGATGCGATCGACGACGCCGAATTCGATCTGGCCGTGCTCAATCGTCTGGCAGGCCAGGACGAGGAGGCCACCACCGGCGCGGCCCATTACCTGCTCGACGCCAATCCGCATCTCGCGCGAGCCTTGCGCGCGCGGGCGCGGCGATGGCTCAAGCGATGGACGCCGGCGGACGGGTTGGTCGATCCCGGGCCGGAGGTGCGCGCCGCGCTGGACAAGCATCGCCCCGACGCCCGTTCCTATTCGGCCACCGCGCTTCAGCATTTCGCGGCCTGCCCGTATCGTTTTCTGCTCTACGCGATCCATCGAATCCAGCCGCGCGAAGAGGCCGAGGCGATCGAGGTTATCGATCCGCTGACTCGCGGCGCGCTGCTGCACGAGGTCCAGTTCGAATTGCTGACCCGGCTCCGCGCGGCCGGCCGGCTCCCGGTTACTCGCGCGGCGCTGGACGAGGCGCTCCGGGTGATGGACCAGACGCTGGAGGAAGTCGCCGAGCGATGGCATGACCAGCTCTTCCCGGCGATCGAGCGCGTGTGGAAGGACGCAATCGACGCGATTCGCGCCGACCTTCGCGAATGGCTCCGTCGCGCCTCCGAAGACCCGGTTCCATGGACCCCCGAGCGCTTCGAACTCGCCTTCGGGCTTGAGGGACGCAATCAAGCCGACCCCGCAAGCCGCGTCGAGCCGGTGCCGCTTCAGGCGGGCCTCATCCTGCGCGGTTCAATCGATCTGATCGAGCGCGGTCTGGGCGGGCGGCTTCGCGTTACCGATCACAAAAGCGGCAAGGCCGACGCGCCCAAGGACGTGATTGTCGGCGGCGGCCGCGTCCTGCAGCCGGTGCTCTACGCGCTCGCCGCCGAGCGCCTGCTCGGCGAGCCGGTTGAATCGGGGCGGCTGTATTACTGCTCGTCGCGCGGCGGCTACGAGGAGCGTATCGTGCCGCTCGATGACGCAGCGCGCGCCGCGGCCCGGGAATTCGCGGCCACCGTCGCCGGCGCGATCGCGGACGGCTTCCTGCCTGCCGCGCCCGCTGACGGCGGCTGCCGATGGTGCGACTACCGGATGGTCTGCGGGCCGTATGAGGAGACGCGCGTCGCGCTAAAGCCGGCCGCGCGCCTGGCCGCGCTCGAGCGATTGCGCAGGCTGCGATGAGCGAAGCGAAAAAATTTCGCTGAACGAAGCGGAAGATGAGATGACGAAGCGGCAAAGGCAAAAGCGATCGCGCCGCAGGAGATCGCCGATCAACGCGTGCGCGATCGTATCCGCAACGACCTCGACACCACGCTCGTCGTCGAGGCCGCGGCCGGCACCGGCAAAACCACCGCACTGGTCAACCGGATCGTCGCGGCGCTGGCGCGCGGGCGCGCCGAGCTTGGCCGAATCGTGGCGGTGACGTTCACCGAGAAGGCCGCCGGCGAGCTCAAGCTGCGGCTGCGCGCCGAGATCGAGAGCGCGCGCAGCGACCCCGCGCGCCCCGCCAGCGAACGCAAGCGGCTCTCCGGTGCGCTCGGCCAGCTCGAGGAGGCGCGTATCGGCACGATCCATTCGTTTTGCGCCGATCTCCTGCGCGAGCGGCCGGTCGATGCGCGCGTCGATCCGATGTTCGAGGTCGCAGCCGACGACGTGGCCGGCGAATTGTTCGAAAGCGCCTTCGATCGATGGTTCGAGCAGGCGCTCGCTGCGCCGGGCGAGGGCTTGCGCCGTCTCCTGCGCCGGCGTGAGGGTTTCGACCGCGAAGGTCCGCGGCCGATCATCCGCGCCGCGGCGTGGGAGCTTCTGCAATGGCGCGACTTCGACTCGCCGTGGCGCCATCAGGCGTTCGATCGCGATCCTCAAATCGATGCGCTGGTCGAAGAGATCCGCGCGCTCGGCGCGCTCGCCGAGCGCGTCGATCCGGAGGATTGGCTGGGCAAGGCGCTCGCCGAGATCGCGCGTCCGATCGACGAAGCGACGCGCCTGGAGACCGTGCGCGGGCGCGACTACGACGCGCTGGAGGCCGCGTTGCTGGCGCTGCTGCGCGGCTACGACGGGCGCTGGCGATGGAAGGGATGGGGCGAGAATTTCGCGGCGCTCCCGCGCGCCGAGGTGATGGCGCGGCGCGGCGCGCTGCACGCACGGCTTACGCGCTTTCGCGACGCCGCCGGCGCCAACCTCGCGCCGCTTTTGCGCGACGAGTTGTGGCCGATCGTCGGCTACTACGAAGACGCCAAGAAGCGCGCCGGGGTGCTCGACTTCATCGACCTGTTGCTGGTCGCGCGCGATCTCGTGCGCGACCGCGCCGCCGTGCGTGCCGAGCTGCAGCAGCGCATCAGCCATATCTTCGTCGACGAGTTCCAGGATACCGATCCGCTGCAGGCGGAAATCCTGCTGCTGCTCGCCGCCGCCGATTGCGCCGAGTCCGATTGGCATCGCGTGCGCCCACTCCCCGGCAAACTGTTTATCGTGGGCGACCCCAAGCAATCGATCTATCGCTTCCGCCGCGCCGACGTCGCGCTCTACCAGGACGTTAAGCGCCGCCTGCTCGAGTGCGGCGCCGAGCTGGAACATCTCACGGTCAGCTTTCGCGCAACGCCCGAACTGCAACGCGCGGTCAACGCCGCCTTTGCGCCGCTGATGCCGTCGGAGTCGCCGACCCAGCCCGCCTACTCACCGCTGATGCCGTTTCGCGCGGACTGCCCCACGCAGCCGTCGATCGTCGTGTTGCCCGTGCCCACGCCCTACAACGAACGCGGCTACGTGACCAAGCGCGCAATCGACGAATCGACGCCCGACGCGGCGGGCGCGCTGGTGCGATGGCTGGTCGAGGAGAGCGGATGGACGGTGACCACGCGCGAGCGGCCCGAAGCAGCGCGTCGCGATCGAGCCACGCCACATCTGCATGCTCTTTCGGCGCTTCAGCAGTTACGGCCGCGACATCACGCGTCCCTACGTGCGCGCGCTGGAGGCGCGTCATATCGCGCACGTCCTGGTCAAGGGCGGATCGTTCAACGAGCGCGAGGAGGTCGAGGCGCTGCGCAACGCGCTCGGCGCGATCGAGCGGCCCGACGACGAGCTTGGGGTTTTTGCCACGCTGCGCGGCCCGCTGTTCGCGCTCGACGACGGCGCGCTGCTGCGCTTTCGCGCGGCGGCCGGCTCGCTGCATCCGTTTCGCAAGCTGCCCGCCGATTTGCCCGCCGAGCTCAAGGAGATCGCGGACGCGCTCACCGTGCTGCGCGAACTCAGCCGCGGGCGCAATCGCCGGCCGATCGCCGAAACGATAGGACGCCTGCTCGCCGCCGTGCGCGCGCATGCGGCGATCGCGATTTGGCCCACCGGCGAGCAGGCGCTGGCCAACGTGATGCGCCTGATGGATCTCGCGCGGCGCTACGAGGCGCGGCGCGCCGTGCGCTCGTTTCGCGGCTTCGTCGACGAACTGCAGGCGCGGGCCGAGCGCGAGGAGAGCGGCGATGCGCCGGTGGTCGAGGAAGGCGCCGAGGGCGTGCGAATCATGACCGTGCATCGCGCCAAGGGCCTCGAGTTTCCGATCGTGCTGCTCGCCGATCTGACCTGCAATGAAACCGCCGGCGACGCCCATCGATGGGTCGACCCGGCAAGCGGGCTCTGCGCGCAGAGGCTCGCCGGCCATGCGCCGCGCGAACTTCTCGATCACGCCGAGGAGGAGACGCGCCGCGACTGCGAGGAGGCGATGCGCCTGCTGTACGTCGGCGCGACCCGCGCGCGCGACCTGCTGATCGTCCCCGCGGTCGGCAGCGCGCCGCAGGAGGGATGGCTTGGGCGCCTCAATCCGGTGATCTATCCCGCGCTAAAGGATTGGCGCGTGCCGCTGGAGCCCGTGCCGCCCGGATGTCCCGTCTTCGGCGACGACAGCGTCGTCGTGCGTCCGCCCAAGGCTCCGGCAAAGTCGCGCGCCGTCGCGCCGGGACTCCATCGCGCCGAGGCCGGCGAGCATCACGTCGTGTGGTGGGACCCCGCGCGCCTGCGGCTGGATGCGCGCGAGACGATGGGCCTGCGGCAGCATCGGCTGCTGACCGCCGATAAGGGCGAGCGCGCCGCGTCGGCGGGCGCCCACGAATACGAACAGTGGAAGACGCGCCACGGCGCCACGCTTAAGGCGGGCGCCGCGGAAACTTTCAAGGTCGTGACGGCGACCGAGCTTGCCGCGCGGATTGTCGAGCGCGGCGCGCCTCCGGGATGGCTCGGCGATCCGGATCGGATCGCGATCGAACGGGTCGCGCGCGCCGCCGCGCGTCCG
Source organism: uncultured delta proteobacterium (assembly GCA_963771325.1). Taxonomy (GTDB): domain Bacteria; phylum Desulfobacterota; class Binatia; order Binatales; family Binataceae; genus JAKAVN01. The sequence continues at coordinate 289,181 of CAVYTJ010000005.1, forward strand.
CACGGCGTCCGCTTCGGTACCCTGGTTCATGCGATACTCTCCCGGGTCGCGCTGGATGCGGACGCGGCGGCGATCGCCGAGGCGGCTCGATTTTTTGCGCGGATGCTCGGTGCGGACGATGCGGAGATGACGGCCGCGTGCGCGGCCGTGACGGCCGCGATCGCCGCGCCCTTGATGAAAGCCGCGGCCGCCGCCGGCCCGGAGCTCCGGCGCGAGTGCGCATTGGTGCTGAAGCTCCTGAAAGACCCTGCGATCGAAAGCGCTCCGACGGACGGCGTCACGCTTGAAGGTGTCACGGTTGAAGGTGTGACAGTCGAAGGTATAGTCGACCTGGCCTTTCGCGAGCGCGTCGCGGGCGACCCGGGATGGGTCGTGGTGGACTTCAAGACCGACGCCGATATCGCGGGGCGGCTGGACGAATATCGCGTGCAACTGCTGCTCTATCTGCGCGCGATAAGCCAGAGCACGGGCGCTCCCGCGCGCGGCGTTCTGATGTGTGTTTGAACGGCCCCCACCCTTCGCTACGATAGAGCGAGTGACAAAACGCGCTCATCAGATCAATTCGACCAACGACACATTGCTGGTGATCGGTTACGGCTCGTTGCTGAGCGGCTATGGATTGCTCGCCGAGCGGCGCGGCGGCTCAAGCAAGCTCCTCGCGCGCGACGCGTTCGCGGTGCGGCTTCACAACGCGCGGCGCGGCTTTGCCAAGCCTTCCACTCATGGGCACTACCTTGCGATGGACCTCGAGCCGGTGCGGCGCGGCGAGCCGATCGTCGCGCACGCGGGCGTCGATGGAACGGATAAAAACGGCGCCGGCGGGATCGGCGCGGTGGGCTTGGTGTTCGATCGCGAGTGGGCGGCGCTGATCGCGCGGCGCGAGGAGTACGATTCAGCGAAATTTCTCGAGCTGCTTGCGCTCGCCGACGGCGCGGGCGCGGGCCTCGGAGAATTCCTGCTCGAGATCGCGCGGCGCACGGACTTCGACCTGCTTGCCTATCGCGTCGAGTTGCGCAAGCTCCTCGGCTACACCTCGCCGGGCTACATCTTCCATCCCGTTCCGCTCCGTGACGGCCGCGTCGCGATCGCCGCGATCGGCTCTGGCTATGAGGGCAGCGGCGATCCGGCCGTGCGCTCCAGGCGCAACGAGCTGGGGATGGACCGGCTGCTCTCGATGCGTGAGGCGATGGAAGTGCGGAGCTTCGAGCTCGATCGCGCGGGCCAGGCCGGCTATTTCGCCGAGTGCGTGTTGGGCGGGATGCACGGCCTCGCGGTGGACGATCTGATGAGCGAGTTCGATCTCGAAACCGACTGGGGAGGCGAGCTGATCCGCCGTTTCATGCTGGCCGCGCCCGGCGAGCTGGAGCGTTTCATGCGGGCCTCCTCGCTCGACGATGCGCGCTATCGCGCGCAGTTCACCGGCGTCGCTCACGCATGTCTCGCCGGGCTTCGCGCGCCGGCGGAAAATCGCGGGCCGGAGTGAGCGCGTGTCGTCCGGATTTTCGATCTACGTCGCCAAAGAGAACCTGAAATTCTCGGCCGCGCATTTTATCGCCTACCCCGGCTTCCGCGAGCCACTGCACGGACATAACTACCAAGTCGGCGTGCGCGTCGAAGGACGGCTCTCGCCCACCGGTTACGTGCTCGATTTTGGCCTGATCAAGCGGCTCACCAAGGAGATCGTCGATCGGCTCGACGAGCGCACGCTGGTGCCGGCCGAGAGCGACTGTCTACAGATCGAACACCTGGATAATGAGCAATTGAGGATTTGCTATGGCGCGGATGAATTCCGGCTGCCCGCGAGCGACGCCTGTCTTTTGCCGATCGGGCATAGTTCGGCGGAGGAACTCGCACGCTTCATCTGGAAGGAACTATACGAGGCCTTGAATGCTCAGCAGGCGCTCCAGGGAATAATGTCAATTGAAATCTCGGTCGCCGAGGGGCCCGGCCAGGCGGCGATTTACCACGCTGAAGTGGACGGAGCGTAAAATTATTGTCGCCTCGGCTGTGGCGCGCTACGTGTTTCTGAGGACGCCGCTAATTCTCAGAACCGCCTCTGACTACTCATCGTCGGAACGCCGGTAGGCTACTGACCAAACTGTGGCGCTTGTTTGGTTACCGTCCCGCATGACACAATCTGAGGCTGTTCATCGAGCCGCGCAATGTCAGTGGGGGACCGGCAAGCAGTGATCGCGCCTGAGACCAAGGCTGACGCCAGTCCGCGGCTCCAGCCGAACGCAATCTCATCGGCGAACATATAACGGTAGTCAAACTTCGGGCGCTGGTCGACCGCGTCGCGGCCACTGACGCGACCGTGCTGATCACGGGCGAGAGCGGCACCGGCAAGGAAGTCGTCGCGCGGACGATCCATACCTTGTCGTCACGGCACGGCCGCGCCTTCGTGCCGGTCAACTGTGCGGCGATTCCGCATGAGCTGCTGGAATCCGAGATGTTCGGCCACGAGCGCGGCGCCTTCACGGGCGCGTCGGGTCCGCGCCACGGGCTGTTCAGCACGGCCGACGGCGGAACGATCTTCCTCGATGAGATCGGCGAGATGCCGCTGCAGCTTCAGGCCAAACTGCTGCGGGTGCTGGAGGACGGGATCGTGCGGCCGGTGGGCTCTGACCGCGCGAGCAAGATCGACGCGCGCGTGATCGCCGCGAGCAACTCGGACCTGGTCGCCGGGGTCAAGAAGGGCAGTTTCCGCGAAGACCTCTTCTACCGTTTGCAGGTGGTGCCGATCGCGATCGCACCGCTGCGCGAGCGCCGCTCCGATATCCCGTTGCTGGTCGAGTATTTTCTCGCGCGCCTGCAAGCCCGCTTTGCCGGCCGCCACTGGACCGTCACGCAGGCGGCGATGGTCAGTCTGTGGTCGTACGACTGGCCGGGCAACGTGCGCGAGTTGGAGAACATGATCGAGCGGCTGGTGATCATGTGCGAGGGCGACGCGATCGACGCCGATTTGCTGCCGCCAGGCATGGTCGCTACCACGCGGGCCTCCGAGAATCACGTGCCCGCGACGTTGGCTGAGGGCGGCGTCAACCTCAATGCGATCGTCCGCGAGCTCGAGGGCCGCATGATCAACGAGGCCCTCCGCCAGACCGGCGGCAACAAGCAGGCGGCGGCGCGCCTGCTGGGCCTCAAGCGCACGACCTTTTCCGCCAAGCTGCGGCGATGCGGCGTGATTGCGCCGGCCGGTTCGGGCTGGAACGACGAGTCGTGAGGCCGAAATTCTGAGGCCGAATCGTGAGGTATTGATCCCCTATGGTCGAGCAGACAGCCAGGCCGCCCCAGATAATGGTGGTCGACGACGATGCGGATACGGTGTCGATTCTTGCGCGCCATCTGCAGCGCGAAGGCTTCGTCGCGATCGAGGCCATCTCGGGCGCCGAATGTATCAGGCTCGCGCGCGAAAACCCGGTCGACGTGATCCTGCTCGATCTGATGATGCCCGAGATGGATGGCTTCCAGGTCTGCCGCAAGCTTAAGGAAGATCCCTCGACCGCCGAGATTCCGGTCATCATGATCACCGCGCGCGACGACCTCGACGCCCGCGCCGAGGGGATGCGCCTGGGCGTGAGCGACTTTCTCGCCAAGCCGGTCTTCCGCCGCCAGCTCGCCAACCGCATCCGCGCCCAGCTCGACATGGCCGCGACCGCGCGCGCCAACGAGGCCGCGTTGCATCAGCTCCAGGGCGGCAACTCCAAGAAGTAGCCGGGCCGCGCGAAGCGGGCGATCGCACCTCCGCAGGCGGCGGTCTTGCACCGCACGGGCGGCGCTGATAATCGAAATGCGCTATGTGGCATGTGGGCGGTTTCCGAGGCGTTCTGAGGTTCGCATTCGGGTTCGCTCGCGGCCGTTGCTGGAAGCCGACAGGAGGTAGAGCGAGATGGATACACAGAGCTACGGCAGCACGCCGCAAAATCAGGTGGTCGCGGCAGCCGCCTATCTGTTAGGCTTTGTGACGGGAATTCTCTTTCTCTATCTCGAGCCGTACGACAAGGACGAGTTCGTGCGCTTCCATGCGCGCCAGTCGATCGCGTTTTCGATCGCCTGGTTCGTGATCAACCTGGTGCTCGGCGTGTTCATCGCCGTGCTGCCCTTCGCGTTGGGGCGGCTGCTGGTCGGGCTTCAGGAGCTGATTAATCTGGGGCTGGCGATCATGTGGATCTTCCTGATGTACAAGGCCTACAGCGGCGAGCGTTATCGTATCCCGGAACTGGCCGACCTCGCCGACAGTTTCAGCAAACCGTAAACCGCGCGCGCCCCGCGCACGTGCGGCGCGGCGGTACATTTCAGGTTTCTCTCGCGCTCAAATCCACGCGTGTCGCGGCGGCTTGACCTGGTTCAGGTAGTAGTTGCCGACGGCATGATATTTCCATCGCACCGGATCGTGCAGCGTGTGGGTGCGGGCGTTGCGCCAGTGACGATCCAGATTGTGCACGCCCAGCGTCGAGCGCGTGCCGGCAAGTTCGAACAACCGGTTGGTCGCCAGGATCGCAATCTCGGTGGTCAGCGCCTTGGCCTCGGCCACCGCGATCGACGCCGCGGCGACACTATCCTCATCGGGACGCGCGATTGCGGCGTCGACGAAGCGCCCCGAACGCTCGAGCATCGCCTCGGCCGCGTGCAGGCGGATTTGCAGGTCGCCGACCTGAGCGATCGCGTGCACGTCCTCATAGCCGTGATCCTGTCCGCTGTCGATCCATGGACGCGTATAGTTGCGCACGAACTGAATCGTGTCGGCGATAGCGGCCTTCGCGATTCCGGCGTCGATGGCGGCCTGGATGATCTGGCATACGGGGCCGTTCGCGGTCGGCTGGTCGTAGGCGCGATGCGCCGCGACGACGTGGCTTGCGGGAATCGTCACGTTCTCCAGCAACACGGTGCCGCTTGCGGTGGTGCGCTGGCCGAAGCTCGACCAGTCGTCGACGATCGTCAGGCCGGGCGCGCCGCGCTCGGCTATCGCCAGAAAGAGCGTGCCGGTTTCATCGACCGCCGCAACCGGCACCAGATGGGCCAGCAGCGCGCCGCTGCTATAGAACTTGCGCCCATTGAGCACGAAGCCGCCGGCGCCGCGGGCGATACGGGTTTGAAAGTCGCCCGCCGTTTTGCTGCCGGATTCGGCAAACGCGTTGCCGAGACGGACTCCGCGTAGCGCCTCGGCGAAGAAGAAGTGCTTTTGATCCTCGTCGGCGCTGAGCCGGATAAGGTCGAGCACGGCGAGATGGTTTTGCGGAATCTGGCCGATCGACGGGTCGGCGGCCGAGATGATCTTGATCACCTCGGCGACCGTGACGTACGAAACCTCCGCTCCGCCGTACGCCCGTGGCACATTGATCCCCCAAAGGCCGCTTTGGGAAAACTCGTCCAGCTCCTTTAGCGGAAGGCGGCGCTCGCGATCGCGGATCGACGCCTCCTGAGCGAAGTTGTCGGCCAGGCGATGCGCGACTCGGATAGCCTCGTCGTCGTCGCGAATCACGTGGGCCGCGACCTCGGGCCGCCGGGGCATAATCGCGCTAGCCCGCGCTTCGCCGTTGCCCGGCTGTGCTTCGCCGGTAGTCAAAGGATGGGACAGCAACTGCGATGCGCTCACGATAACCTCCCGAAGTTCTGGCCGAGGCTTTGCCCAAGATTTTGATCAAGGTTTGGACTGTCGTCGTTCACGACCGGCGCCGGCGCGGCGTCGCCGGCCGCACTGGCGGCACGCGGGCGGTAGGCGTTTGCCGGATGGCTCTCCGGTAGCCGCGCGCGTCCGGGTCCGTAGAGCTTCTCGCGCAGGGTGCCCTCGCGGTACTCGCGCTTGAAGACCCCGCGCCGCTGCAATTCGGGCACCACCAGGTCGACGAAATCGGTGAAACTCTCGGGCGTCACCGCGTAACAGAGATTGAAGCCGTCGATATCGGTCACTTCGATCCAGGACTCGAGTTCGTCGGCTATCTGCTCGGGCGACCCGACCAGGATCGGACCCATCCCGCCGATGCCGACGAATTCGGCGATCTCGCGCACGGTCCAGGTCCGGTTCGGATCGGCCAGCGTGAAGGCCTCGACTGCCGAATTGATCGCGTCATTCTTGAGGTAGCGGATCGGATCGTCGAGCGCGTAGCGCGAGAAATCGATCCCGGTCCATCCCGAAAACAGCGTCAGCGCGCCGGCGTGGCTGATATAGCCGCGGTAGTCGTCGAACTTGGCCTTCGCTTCGGCCTCGGTGCGCCCGACGATCACGGTCATCAGGGTGAAGATCAGGATTTCCGCCGGATTGCGGCCGTAGCGCGCGGCGCGCCGGCGAATGTCCGCGACTCGCGGCGCGACCACCTGCTTTGACGGCCCCAGCAGGAACACGCACTCGGCGTGGCGCGCAGCGAACTCGCATCCACGGTTCGAAGCGCCCGCCTGGTAGAGCACCGGAGTGCGTTGCGGCGAGGGCTCGCACAGATGAATCGCGTCGACGCGATAGTTCTCGCCCTCATGATGAATCTTATGAACCTTGTCGGGCCGCGCGAAAACGCGATTGTGGCGGTCGCGCAGCACCGCGTCGTCCTCCCAGCTTCCTTCCCACAGCTTGTACACGACCTCCATGTATTCGTCGGCGATGTCGTAGCGATGGTCGTGCGCGTTCTGCGCGTCCATCCCCACCCCCTTGGCCGCGCTGTTTAGATAGCCGGTCACGATATTCCAGCCGATCCGCCCGCGCGTCAGATGGTCCAGCGTCGACATCCGGCGCGCGAATGGATACGGCGGCTCGAACGAGAGCGTGCAGGTTACGCCAAATCCGAGATGCTTGGTGACCTGCGCCATCGGCGGAATCACCAGCACGGGGTCGTTGACCGGCACCTGGATGCCCTGGCTAATCGCGGTATCGACGTTGCCGCCGTAGACGTCGTAGACCCCGAGCACGTCGGCAATAAACAGGCCGTCGAAGCAGCCGCGCTCAAGAATCCGCGCGAGCCCGGTCCAGTATTCCAGGCTGGCGTAGTCGCTCGCGTGATCGCGCGGATGCGTCCACAGGCCCGCCGACTGATGCACCACGCAGTTCATATCGAACGCGTTGAGACGAATTTCTTTGGTCACGGTCCGCTCCCTTGGGCCCTTCGGCCTACGCGATGCCAGCGGCGGTCAATGAGGAGTTAGAAAATCAGACATGGCCTTGAATTGAAATATGACTTAGAAGAGTAGTTTAGTCAATTACTTAGATGAGTAACTAGGTCGTCTATTTCATGAAAGACCTTTCCGTGCTACAATTTCCTTAGAGGACTCGAATGAAATTTGGCGTTGGGGTCGATTATTCGCTCAAGGCGTTGCTGATGCTGGCGGACCGCTATCCCAGCGCGCAGCCGGTGCGCGTGGAGGAGATAGCGGCCGTGCAGGGGGTACCCGAGAACTACCTGCGCCGCCTGCTGATCGAGCTCAAGCGCGGCGGGCTGGTGCTGAGCCAGAAAGGGCCGAGCGGCGGCTACATGCTGGCGCGTCCGCCGGCGCGGATCACGATGGCTGACGTGGTCGAGATAATCGAGGGCGATTATACGCCGGTCGAGTGCCTGGAGGACGGCGCAACTTCGTTCTGCCCGCGCGACGGTGGATGCCCGATGCGCGACGTGTGGCGCGAGGTGCGGGACAGCGTGGTGGGTATCCTGCGCAGCGCGACCCTGCAATCACTCGCCGAGCGCCGCAAGTCCGCGGTGATGTATCAAATCTGATTTCTAAGTCTGAATCTTAAGCTCGGCCGTAAACCGGAATCACAGCGCCGGAAGTCACGGCGCAATCCTCCGAGCACAGATACGCGATCGTCCGCGCGATGTCGTCGGGCTTGACCCAGTTCTCGTGCTTCGCCTTGGGCATCGCCTTGCGATTCGCTTCGGTGTCGATGGTGCTCGGGGCGATCGCGTTGACCAGGATATTGTCGCCGAGCACCTCTTCGGCGAGCGACGCGGTGAAGGTCTTGATCGCGCCCTTGGCCACCGCGTAGGCCGCGTAGTCGCCGGCGCCGGTAAGTCCGCTGCGCGAGCTGACCGAGACGATCCGGCCGTAGCCGTTGCGCTTCATCGCCGGCACCGCCGCGCGGCAGCACAGAAACGTCGGCCTGAGATTGAGGTCGAACATCGATTGCCACTCGGCGAGCGTGGTCTCGGCGATCGGCTTGCCGCCCCAGAATCCGCCGACCAGGTTGACCAGGATGTCGAGCTTGCCGAAGCTGTGCAGCACTTCGTCGACCAGCTTCGAGATTTGTTCCTCGACGCCGACGTCGCACTTGCGCATCAGGATCTGCGAGGACGGAAAGCGGTTGCCGAGGCGCTGCTGCAATAGCGGCACCTCGGCGTCGATGATGTAGGGCACGGCGACTTTCGCGCCCGCAATCAGGAAATACTCCACCGCGGCGCGCCCCAGCGCACCCGATCCGCCGGTTATGATCGCAACACGGCCCTCAAGCAGTTCCATCGATGACACCCCCAGCCGCCATACCCATACTCGGTACGCGGGTACAGGCTCGAGCGCGCCCGCGACGGATAGCGCCGCGGGCGCGTGCGGCGTCTACTTCAAATTCGAGTTGGCGAAATCCCAGTTGACCAGGTTCCACCACGCCTCGACATACTTCGCACGCGCATTGCGATAGTCAATGTAGTACGCGTGCTCCCATACGTCGCAGGTCAGGATCGGCTTGATATTGTGGGCGACGGGAGAATCGGCGTCGTGGGTCCCGATGACGTCGAGCGCGCCGTCGGCCTTCTGCACGAGCCAGGCCCATCCGCTGGCGAAATGAGTGGTCGCGGTTTCAGAAAACTTCTTTTTGAAGGCCGCGAAGTCGCCGAAAGCCTTCTTGATTCCGTCGGCCACTTTGCCGGCCGGCTCACCGCCGCCCTTGGGCTTCATCGAGGTCCAGTAGAAACTGTGGTTGAAATGCTGGGCCGCGTTGTTGAACAGTCCGCCGGGGCCGGCCTCCTTGATGATCTGCTCCAGCGGCGCGTTCTCGAACTTGCCGCCCTTTATCAGGTTATTGAGATTGGTGACGTAGGTGGCGTGATGCTTGCCGTGATGAAACTCCAGGGTCTCGGCCGAGATATTAGGCGCCAGAGCGTCCATCGCGTAGGGAAGCTTGGGAAGTTCAAAAGCCATGATCGAAGTACCTTCCTTTTGGAGAATTTGATTTCTGAAACCGCCGGCAAAATACCGGATCGGCCTTGGCGAACGGCGTAAACCAAATCCGCGCGCGCGTACGTAGCTGCGACAATATTTAAACTAACCCGCCCGTCGCGCGGCTTGCAAGTTTCGCGGTAGATCCACCGCCGGCCCGGCTTCAAGTCGTGCCGCGGGGAACGTACTTGGAAGTCGCGCGCAGGGACCTTAGTTACCGGGGCAACGCAGTTAGAGGTCGCAGACGCTAAAATCCTCTACGCGGGAAGTCTCTACGCGCTAAAAGTCTCGACGATTATTAAGCGCGCTCGAAAGCGTGGCGGCGTCGCTGTACTCCAGGTCGCCGCCGGCCGGAAGTCCGCGTGCGAGCCGCGTGGTCTTGACTCCCAAGGGCTTCAGCAGCCGCGCCAGGTAGAGCGCGGTCGCCTCGCCCTCAACCGTGGCATTGGTCGCGATTATGACCTCGCGCACTGCAACTTCACCCTCAAGCCGCATCAGCAGTTCCTTCATCTTGAGGTCGTCGGGGCCGATACCGTCGAGCGGCGCGACCGCGCCGTGCAGAACGTGGTACAGCCCGCCGAAACTGCGCGCCCGCTCGATCGCCATCAGGTCGGCAGGTCCCTCGACTACGCAAATCACGTCGTGCTCGCGCTCCGGGTCCTCGCAGATGCGACAGCGCGGCGCGTCGGCGAGCGCGAAGCATTGTGAGCAGAGCCCTACGCGCTCCTTCATCTCGAGCAGCGCCTCGGCCAGCGCGATAACTTCGTCGCGGGGACGGTTGAGCAGGTTGAACGCCAGGCGCGAGGCGGTCTTTTCCCCGACGCCGGGCAGCCGAGAAAGCTCGCGCACCAGCCGCATCATCGCGGGCGGCAAGCCGTCGGCGCGCTTGAGATTGTTCTCGGCCATCCCGTTTTGAAGTCTGTCGAAGTTTCTCTGTCGAAGTCTGCCGAAATCTCCCGGCGTTCCCCCGAGATTCGCCGATGCGCGCGGCTCCCGTTCGCGCTATCCGCGGCCGCCGCCGAAAATGCCGGGCAGGTTCATCCCGGCCATCGGTCCCAGCTTGCCCATCTCTTCGGCCATCAGCTCCTGCGCGCGGCGGAGTCCGTCGTTGACCGCGACCACGATCAAATCTTCCATCATCGCCTTGTCGTCGGCGGCGGCGATCGACGGATCGATTTCGATCTTGCGCACGCGCATCGCGCCGTCCACCACCACTCGCACCATTCCGCCGCCGGACTCCGCCTCGACCGTTTTCTCGCCCGCATCGATCTGTATCTGCTTGAGTTTCTGTTGGAGGTCCTGGGCCTGCCGCAGCATCGCGGAAAAATCGAATTCGTCGGGCACGATATTACTCCTGTAAGCGGCGCCGCATCGGCGGCGGCGCGGGATCATTGCTCGCTGACGCGCTGAGCGGGGCCGGCGCTTCTGGCGCTGGCGCGGACGGGGCGGCCGCCCGTCCGCGGACATCCAAAACTTCGCGCCGCACTTCCAAAACTTCGCGCCGGACCTCGCGCACGTCGACCAGGCGTCCCTGGAGCTCTTCGAAGATGCGGCGCACGACGGGGTCCGCGTAGAGCGCCTGACGATCCGCGGCTATGCTGCGCGCCTGCGGCTGCGGCGGCGGCGAATCGGTCGCCGCCGCTGCCGCAGGCGCGGCGGCCGCAATGGCAGGCTGTTCAGCCGCCGAGGATGGCGCGACGCTCCGCGTCGCGCCATCCTCGGCACCGCCGGCTGCGTCCACGGCGCCCGCGGCACCTGCAGTGGAAGCCCCGGCGGCGGGAGCGGCCACGGGCGGCGCCGAGACGGCGCCGCCCGTGGCCGCCCCCGCCGCACCGTTCACCGACACTTCGACCCGCAGCTTGCGTCCGTACAGCTCGCTCGCGAGCTCGCCAATCGACCCCCGGTTGTCGTTGAGGTAGCGGATGTAAATGTCGTTGCGCGGAATTACCCGCAGCAAATCGCCGTCGAGCGACAATGACGCGCCCTGCTCCATGAAGCCGGCGAGCGCCGCGCGGCGCGCGCGGATGTGCTCGCGTAGCTCGGGCAAGTCGGGCAAGTCGGGTAAGCCCGGCAAGCTGGGCAAAGCGGGTGAAGCGGAACCGCCCGGCGCCGTCGCGGCCCGCGCCGCTTGGGGCGGCGCGGGCCGCGACGGCGCGGACGTCGCTGACGCAGGCGACGACGGTGTCGCCGCCGAGCCAGCCGAAGGCGGCGAGGTCAACGCCGGCGCACCGGCGGCGCGCAGCGGTGCGTCGGCCTTGACCTCGCCCTCGACCCGCAGGCGGCGTGCGCCTGCGGGCGGAGCGGGTTCCGGGTCGGGGACGCGCGCGCCCGCGCGCGTCCCCGACCCGGAACCGCCGGAGGCGGCGCTGGGCGCCGCGGGCGGCGCACCGCCCGCGGCGCCCAGCGCGCGCAGCAGCTCGTCGGCGTCCATCACGGGCGCCAGCGTCGCCATCCGTACCACGATCATCTCGAGCAGCAGGTCGGGATAGGGCGAGCGAATGATCTGTTCCTGCGCGTCGGCCATCAGCTTGAACAGGCGCATCAGGTCGCGAGTGCTGGGGCGTTCGGCGATACGCCGCAGCTCGGCGGCTTCATGGTCGGGCAGGTCGGCGAGCGGATTGAGCTCGTCGCCCGCCGGCAGCTTGGCGACCGCGAGGTTGCGCAGCGTTTCGAGCAGATCGCGGCCGAGCGATTCAAGATTGGCGCCGCGGCGATGCTGTTCGCGGACGGCGCCGAGCGCCGCCGCCGCGTCGTGATTAAGGATCGCTTCGGCCAGCTTGAACACCGCGCCGCGTCCGGCGACGCCGAGGGAGGCCGCGATATCGCTCTCGGTTACGATGCGGCCGAGCGCGGCGATCGCGGTTTCGAGCATGCGTTCGGCATCCCGCATGCTGCCGCCGGCCTCGCGTGCGAGCAGGCGGAGCGCCGCCTCTTCGACCTCAATCTCTTCGCGCGTAGCCAGTTCCTTCAGGCGCGCGAGCGTGATGTTAAGCGGGATACGCCGGAAGTCGTAGCGCTGCAGGCGCGACAGGATCGTCTCGGGCATCTTCTGCGGCTCGGTGGTCGCCAGGATGAACTTGACGTGGGCGGGCGGCTCCTCGAGCGTTTTCAGCAGCGCGTTGAAGGCCTGGTCGGTAAGCTGATGGGCTTCGTCGATGATGTAGATTTTGAAGCGGTCGCGCGCCGGCCGGTAGCTCAGGTTTTCGATAATCGCGCGCGCGTCGTCGATCTTGCGGTAGGTGGCGCCGTCGATTTCGACCACGTCGAGTGCGCGTCCCTCGCGAATTTCGACACAGGCGGCGCATTCGCCGCACGGCTCGGGGGTCGGACCTTTTTCGCAGTTGAGGCAGCGGGCCAGGATGCGCGCGGCGGTGGTTTTGCCGACGCCGCGGATGCCGGTGAAGAGGAAGGCGTGCGCGATACGGCCGCTTTGCAGGGCCTGGCCGAGCGTGCGGGTGACGTGCTCCTGGCCGACCAGTTCGGCGAAGCGCTCTGGGCGCCATTTACGCGCCAGCACCAGGTGCGATGACGGATCGAGGGCCATCAGCGATAACCGGTCATATCACGATTATGCAGCAACTAACGATTACGCAGCGATTACGGAAAAACGGCATGCTGCCCGTCGAGTGATAGCTAGGCTCCCCTGCGGCACAGGGTGGCAACCGGTGCCGTTGCTTCCTTCCGGACCTGGCGGGGTTCGCGGTCTTCCCTTGCGCAGGACCCAGCTATCATCGGCGGGCAGCCCCTTCACGGCCAGCCGCTGAGTCTCTAATTAAATTCCCATCGGCGCAAGCATGCAACCGTCCCATTTTGTAATGGTCCACATCACGCCGCGACGGACTCGGTCGGCGCGCCTGCGCGACGCGCCAGTGCGAGCTTCTTCCACACGCGTGCCGAGTCGCTCAGAATGACGACCACCACCGCGATAAAGATGCAGGTCATCGCGGTGTCGATGCGATCATTCCATATCAGCCGCTGAAGTGTTGCGGCGCGCGCGGCAGTCGTCACGGGGAGCGACTGCTCGGCTGCGAGTTGCGCCGCGTGCGCGAGGAAGCCGACATTGGGCGCCGCGCTAGAAATCTTTTCCATCCCGGCCGTCATCGTGACCGCGACCAGCCAGCAGAGCGGAGTGAGCGTGACCCAGGCGTAGCGTCCCTTGCCCTGCCGGACCATCGCTGAGGTCGCGACGCACAGCGCGATCGTTGCCAGCATCTGGTTGGCGATTCCGAACAGCGGCCATAGCGAATTTATCCCGCCAAGCGGATCGATCGTGCCGAAATACAGAAAATAGCCCCAGGCCGCGACGATCAGCGCCGAGGTCGCGACGATGTTGGGATAAGAGCTGGTGTCGCCGAGCGCGGGATGGAGCTGCCCGAGCAGGTCCTGAAACATGAACCGCGCGACCCGGGTGCCGGCATCGAGCGTGCTCAGGATGAACAGCGCCTCGAACATGATCGCAAAGTGGTACCAGAGCGCAATCACCGCGCCGCCGCCGAGCGAGTGCGCGAAGATATGCGCCATCCCGACCGCCAGCGAGGGCGCGCCACCCGTGCGCGCGTAAAGCGTCTGCTCGCCGATCGAAGCGGCCAGCGCGCGCATCTCCTGGTCGGTGACGGCGAAGCCCCACGCCGAAATCTTCTCGCACGCCGCCACGCCCGGTGCCGACCACGCCGGCCGGCGCGTTGACCGCGAAGTAGATGCCGGGCTTGATGATAATCGCCGCGATCATCGCCATCACGGCAACGAACGACTCCATCAACATGCATCCGTAACCGACCATCCGCGCGTCACCTTCGCGCTCGAGCATCTTGGGCGTGGTGCCCGAGGCGATGAGCGAGTGGAAGCCCGAGATCGCGCCGCACGCGACCGTGATGAAGGCGAAGGGGAAGACCTTGCCGCCGAAGACCGGCCCGCTGCCGTCGGTAAATCGGGTCAGCGCCGGCATCAGGGTCGGCGGATGCATCGCGACGATCCCGGCCGCCAGCGCGACGATCGTGCCTATCTTGATGAAGGCCGAGAGATAGTCGCGCGGCGCGAGCAATAGCCAGATCGGCAGCACCGAGGCCATGAAACCGTAGCCGATGATCCAGGCGGCCAGGTGCGGCGCGTCCATCGCGAAGTAATGGCCCCAGCTAAACGCCTCGACGTAGCGCCCGCTGAGCACCGCCGCGAGGATCAGCGTGACGCCGAGCACCGAGGCTTCGAGGATTCGCCCCGGGCGCAGGTGGGTCATGTACACCCCGACCAGCATCGCGATCGGCACGGTCGCGGCGACGGTCGAGGTCGCCCACGTACTCTGCTTCATCGCGTTGATCACGACCAGGCCGAGCACCGCGATCAGAATGATCATGATCAGCAGCACGCCGCCGAGCGCCACCAGCCCGCCGACCGGTCCGATCTCGTCGCGCGCCATTTTGCCCAGCGAACGGCCGTCGCGCTTGAGCGAGTAGCCGAGGATCACGAAATCCTGCACGCATCCGCCGAGCACCGCGCCAATCACGATCCACAGCGTCGAGGGCAGGTAGCCGAATTGCGCGGCCAGCACCGGGCCGACCAGCGGACCGGGGCCGGCGATAGCGGCGAAGTGATGGCCGAAGGTGATCCATCGCGGCGTCGGCACGTAGTCGCGCCCGTTGTTGAGGCGTACGGCGGGCGTCGGATGCGAGTCGTCGAGTTCAAGCACGCGGCGCGCGATGAAGCCCGAATAGAAACGGTAGCCGACGGCGTAGATACAGACCGCGGCGATCACGAACCAGAGCGCGCTCGGACTATCCTCGCCGCGGGCGAGTGCGATGTAAGCGAGGCCGCCCGCGCCGAGCGCAGCCACCGCTACCCAGACAAGGATTCGTGCTGCCTTCAAGATTCCCCCATGCCTGCTTTCGCTGTGAAACTACGCATGTCCGAGGTGTCCGGCCGCCGCCGGGGCGCGCCAGAGACTCGAGCGTGCGCAACTATTGGCTGATGCTTTAGGGGAGACCGGGCGCTCTTTGCAAGCGAATCACGCAGACCGCGGTATTCGGCTTGAAAGGGGCCGAGCGGTCCGCACCGGCTAGCGGGCAAAAAAATGTCTGAAGAGAAGGTCGGCAAATTCGCCGACAGTCAGACCCGAATCACGAATCAACCTTCTCAGCATTCCCGGTGCCAGTTCTTTATGATTGGGAACTGTCAAGACGGTTCGTTCACCTGCTTTTTTCAGGCTGATGTGACTGCCGCTTTGCCGATCTTTTGTCCATCCGGCCTTCTCAAACGCCTTGACAGCGTCAGCGCCGGAACAGACTGGCAAGCGGCTCATGCGGCCCGAGCCGCGCTTACCTCAACTTCAATTGACTCCGGGATAGGAATACCGTTCGCGGCGCGAGTCTCGAGGCTGAGTTCGATCGCGTCGCGAATGTTGGCAATGGCTTCCTCTCGCGTGCGCCCCTGAGACACACATCCCGGAAGGCTCGGGCATTCCGCGATCACCCAGCCATCTTCCTCTTCCAAGGTGACTACGTATCTCATCGCTTCAGAATAGCACGCCCGGATTGGCTCGTCAGGTCACGATGGACCCGAGGCGAGCGCCTGATTTGCTAAATCGATTCGGTCAGGACGGCTTGATCGGGTTGGCTTCGACCGGGGGCTTGGACTCGGCAGTCTTCTGCGCCTGCGGATTCGGAGTTTCAGGGTCGTTCATCGCTTTCTTGAAATCCTTGATCGCCTTGCCCAGTGCGCCGCCCACATCGCCGAGCTTACTCGGGCCGAAAATGATCAGGATGATCACCAGCAGAACCAACAAATGAGAGGGTGCAAAAATATCCATGGTCATCTCCGCACGGCGGGATCTCGACCGTGCTGCTGAAAGTCTATCGCGTGCCCATGCCGATTGCTACCAGCGCTTTGAGCGCCACGCAAGCCCCAACGGCCACCAGTCCTAAGACTATGCCCGTCTCAAGATTATTCCCGTCCCACCGGCGCGCCGCGCACAGGCGGCGGTTGCGTCGCGCCCTCGCCCACGCCCACGTTCTCCAACCGGTAGCGCTGGACCTTGCGGTAGAGCGTCGAGAGGTGGATGCCCAGGGCCTCGGCGGCGCGGACCTTGTCGCCCTGAACGCGGACCAGCACTTGCCGGATATGCTCGCGCTCCAGTTCCTCCAGCGTCATTCCCGAACCTTCGCTCGAGGCCGGCGGCGTGACCGACTTGTCGGAGAGCTTGTCGGGCAGGTCGTGAGCGTGCAGGACGTCGGTCTCGGCCAGGATGGCGGCGCGCTCGACGCTGTTTTCCAGCTCGCGCACGTTGCCCGGCCACGCATAACCGACCATTACGCGCATCGCGCCCTTGGAAAAGCGCATCGTGGACCGCCCGAGCTGCTTTTCGTACTTGCGCAGAAAATGATTGGCGAGCAGCGGGATGTCGTCGCGGCGCTCGCGCAGCGAGGGCAGCGCGATGTTGATGACGTTGATGCGGTAGAGCAGCTCCTCGCGGAAGCGGCCCTCCTTGACCTCGCGTTCGAGGTTGCGGTTGGTCGCGCAAATCACCCGCACGTCGAAGCTCACCGGGTCGTTGGAGCCCAGCGGGTAACATTCGCGCTCCTGGAACGCGCGCAGCAGCTTGACCTGCAACGCGAGCGGCATCTCGCCGATCTCGTCGAACAGCATCGTGCCCTTGTCGGCCGCCTTGAGCAGGCCCACCTTGTCCTGCGAGGCGCCGGTGAAGGCGCCGCGCTTGTAGCCGAAGAGTTCGCTCTCGAGCAGGTTCTCGGGCAGCGCGCCGCAGTTGATCGGCAGGAAGCGCGCGTGGGCGCGCTCGGAAGTGAAATGGATCGCGCGTGCCACCAGCTCCTTGCCGGTGCCCGACTCGCCGGTGATGAGCACGCTGGAGTCGGTGCGCGCGACCTTCTCCATGATGCGGAAGACCTGCTCGATGGCGTCGCTTTTGCCGATGATGTTCTCGAAGCGGTATTTTTCGCGCAGCTCGCGACGCAGGAAGCGGTTTTCCTGGAACAACGCCTTTTGCGCCAGCGCGTTGCGTACCACGGCCTTGAGATGGTCGTTGGCGAACGGCTTGGTGATGTAATCGTAGGCGCCCTCGTGCAGCGCGTGCACGGCAGATTCCACGCTCGGGTAGGCGGTCACGATAATGCCCATCACCTCGGAATCGAGCCCGCGCACGCGGCTTAAAAGATCAAGGCCGCTGCCGCCGCCGCCCAGGTTGACGTCGATTATCGCAAGGTCGATTTTTTCGCGCTCGAAAATTCCCAGCGCGACCTCGGCCGCGTTCGCCTCGAAGACCGTGTAGCCCTCGCTGCGCAGGAGCTGCGCGATTATCGAGCGCATCAGGTCCTCGTCCTCGACCACCAGCACGTGATACGGACCCCGCTGCGGCGCGGGCGCCCTGCGCTCGTGGCCGGCCGGGGCCTCGGGTATCAGCGGTTCGATTTCGTTCATGACGCAGGCGCGCCGGCCGCGGCCGCCTCCACTTCGTAGGTGGGAAGACAGATCGTCACCGCGGTGCCCTTGCCGATCTCGCTATCGATGCGGATGGTGCCGACGTTGGCCAGGATGATGCGCTGGCAGAGCGAAAGTCCGAGTCCCACGCCCGCGCCGGCCGGCTTGGTGGTGAAAAACGGATCGAAGACGCGGCTTAGATGCTCGGGCGGAATCCCGATGCCGTTGTCGACCACGCGCATCAGGACCTTGCTGACGTGGCCGCCGTTATCGCGCTTGGCGATGTTCTCGGTCACGATCCGGATGATGCCGCCGCGATGCTGGCTCGCGTCGGCGGCGTTGAAGATCAGGTTGATCAGCACCTGCTGGATCTCGTTGCTGTCGGCGAATGCGAGCTTGAGGTCGCCGGCCAGTTGCGGCTCGAAGGTGATTCCCTGGAAGCGGCTGTTGTAGGCCACCAGGCGCAGCGTCTCGCGCACCTGGTCGTTGAGATCGAAGCGGATGCGTTGCGACGGCGAGGGCCGCGCAAAGTTGACCAGGTCCTTGAGCGTGGTCGAGATGCGCGTGATCTGCGCGAGTATGGTGTGCAGCGAGGTGCGCCGCGCGATGTCGGTTTCCTCCGGCAGCAGCGACTGCACCAGCGAGGAGATCGAGCCGAGCGGATTGTTGACCTCGTGCGCGACGCCGGCGGCGAAAGTGCCGGCCGCGGCCAGGCGCTCGGTGCGAAGCAGCTCGTCGAGCATCTCGCGCCGCTGGGTCACGTCGTGCAGGATCATGTGCACGAATTGCACCTTGCCGAACGAGATCAGCGCCGAGTTGACGTCGAAGTACCGTCCGCCCTCCGGCCAATCGCGGATCTGGTCGGAACCGTCGCGGACCACCTTCTCGACGTGGCTCAGGATGTGCGGGATGTCCTCGGGCGGACCAAGCTCGGTTAGCCGGCGGCCCACCAGCGGCTTGTCCTCATGATCCTTGACGATCCGGTACATCGCCTCGGCCGCGGCGTTGGCGCCCTGCACGATCCAGGTGTACGGCTCGATCTCGTACATCGGGTCGGGCGCGTGGTCGATAGTCGTGCGGTACTTTTCCTCGGAGACGCGCAACGCATGCTCGCGCGACTCGATATAGAACTGCGAAACCATCAGGCGCCGCTCGTCGATCGCGGCTACCACCGCCTCGCGCACCCGCTCCATCCGCGGACTCTTGACCACGGCGCGCACACGTTTGATTATAATTTGCTTGAGCGCGATGTGCAGGACGTTGAACTCCGACGGCCTCACCCGCGACAGCATCCCTTCCTGGCAATGCCGGCGCAAATAGACGTAGGTGTCGAGGTCGTCGCGGTCGCGCAAGTTTGCGATGAACCGAATCAGAGCGTTCGCGCAGTTCTGGTGCACTTTCTTGTTGTGAGGTACGGAGCCTTCGTCGAACATCCCGCGGATGGCGCCGACCCATTCCTCGACGATCGGTTCGAAGTGGCGCTCGATTATGTCCGCGGCCGCGCGGCGCGAACGCTGGCTATCCGGTCGGCGGTAGTCGGCGCCAAATAGTGCCGAGAGCGCCTGCTCAATGGTGCGGAGTTCGGCGCGAATCGCTTCGAGCTCCTCAGGTGTCGCATGTATCGGCGCGTCGATAGGAGTGCGCAACCCTGTCCCGGCCATCCGCGCAGCCGCTGCGTCAGCCTGATGAGACGTGGGCTTCTTACGCGCGGTACCACTCCCGCTCTTCCGTGAGGCAGCCTTGCTCTTCCGCGAGGCAGTTTTGCTTTTCTGAAAAGCAGGACTGCTTTTATTGGCGGCAGTACCGCCTTTTTCTGGTGCGGTCCTACGTTTGTCGGGTACCATGTTTCGCGACGAGCGACGGCCGTTAGGATTTTGTTCCACTGTGATTACCGATCGACTTATAACATCGCGAAAATCTCGCTTCTAGGAGCATGGCGGGCATTTTGCAACCCGCGAAAGCGCCGCGACCACGATCCGCAGAGTCCCAAAAGGGTTAGCCGACATACCATTACGTTGACCTTTGACTCGCCGCATGCCGCCAAAAGCCAAGGCGACGCGAGGCTTTTTTGGTGGCACAGCTTTGGCTGTATATGGGAATTGTGCTACCAGACGCTTGCTTTCGACCCCCTATTCTCGCGCAGGGAAAATTTTTCTCCCGCGCCGGCTTGAAATTCTTTCTAAAGGCGATGCGGCTTGCAGATGTCCGGCCCGCGCTGGACCTCAGCCAGAGACTCCTGCTCAGGCATCGGCTTCAGGCTCTGCAGGAGACTCATACCACGGCCTTGGTGCTGCGCGAGGAACAGGCGGAATCCGTCCTCGACCTCGCCACCTATACTGGTCTCCAGGCGCTGGTCGAACTGGCCCTCAAGCCCGAGGACCTGCTCGAACCCGCCCGCGCGCGCGAAAGCGCCGCCCGTATCGTTCATACCATCAATACCTGGCGTAACCATCCCTCGCTCATAGGGTATCTCATCGATTGCCCGATCGCTCCCGAGCAGTTGCGGATGCTCGGCGTCGAGCGTCTGCGGCGCGCGCTCGACCGGATCATCCGCCAGATTCATTCGCGCGACGGCCGCGCGCTGGTCGCGCTGAAGCATCGCCCGTCCACGATAGCGCTCGCAACGCGAGCCGAGGATTTCCTCTACGCCGAGGTCGGGGGCTTCACCCCAGCGGAGCTCGCGCCCTTCGTGGTGGCGCTGCACAATCTCGCGATGGCGCGGCCGGTGGTGATCGAATTTCCCCAAGCCGTGGCCGGCCAGGGCCCCGAGCAGGACGAACTGGTGGCGACGGCTTTCGGCGTCGGCGCGGCCGGTGTCGTTGCGCCCCCGATTGCGCCCCCAGCCGCCGCGGATTGGCTCGCGATGCGCCCCATCCGTGCAGACGAGGCGAGTCCGTTCGTCTCGCTTAACGGAACCTGTCCGCCGCGGCCCTCGCGCACCCCGATGGTCTCGGTGGTGATCTGCGCCTACAACGCCGAGCGCACGATGCTGCCGTGCCTGGAGTCGCTCCGCCGGCTCAAGTACCCCAACTACGAAATCGTGGTCGTCGACGACGGCTCGCGCGATCGCACCGCCGATATCGCGATGGAATTTCCCGAGTTCCGGCTGATCCGCCAGCCCAACAAGGGCTTGAGCGTGGCGCGTAACGTCGGACTGCATGCGGCGCGCGGCGAGATTATCGCCTACACCGACTCGGACTGCGTGGTCGATCCCGACTGGCTGACCCTGATGGTGCGCGCGATGGTGGACGGCGGCTTCGACGGCTGCGGCGGTCCCAACTATGCGCCGCACGAGGAAGGCCGGGTCCAGGGATGCGTCGCGGCCGCGCCGGGCGCGCCCTGTCACGTGCTGGTCGCCGACGATCGCGCCGAGCATCTGGCCGGATGCAACATGGTTTTCACCAAGGCGGCGTTGGTCGCGATCGGCGGCTTCGACGCCCAGTTCACTTCGGCCGGCGACGACGTCGACATCTGCTGGCGCATGCTCGATGCGGGGTTCACGCTGGGCTATTGCCCGGCGGCCTTCGTCTGGCATTTCCGCCGCAACACGGTGAAGGGCTACTACGGCCAGCAACGCGGTTACGGCCGCGCCGAGGCGGCGCTCTATCTGAAGTATCCCGAGCGCTTCAACGCGCTTGGCCAGATCAAATGGTGCGGCACGATTCCGGGCCTCGCGGCGACCGTGCCCGGCGCGCTCCGGCGCAGGATCGGATGGACGCGGCCCGATGGCGCCGCGCAGACGGTGCGCGACGAGGTTCCGGGCATCGTGAGCTTTCTGCCGCAGACGCTGGAATGGAATTTGGTGTTCGCGGCCGGGGCGGTCTTTAGCTGGTGCGCGGGGTTTACGATACTGCCGGCGCTTGCGATGCTCTCGCTGGGCTTGATATGGGCACTACATTACGCGTGGCAAGCGCCGCTTGAGAAGTGTCACGACTCGCTCGGTTCGCGGCTGTTCGTCGCGTGCCTCGCCTGGAGCGGACCGATGGTGCGTACCTGGACTCGATGGAAGACGCGGATGCGCACGGTCAGCATCGGCAACGAAATCCAGCCGCGTCAGCGCCCCGTGCTGCGGCTGTTCGGCCGCAGCCTCCATCTTTCGTATTGGAACGAAGCCTGGACGACGCGCGAGAGCCTGCTCGAGCGTCTGGCGCGGCGCTTCTCGCGCGACGGCCTCGCGGTCACGCAGGATCCCGGATGGAATGACTACGACCTCGAAGTTCGTCCCGACCCCTGGACGCGCCTGCACTTCAAGACCGCGGACGAGGAGCACGAAGGAGCGCGGCTGAAAAACCATGTCGCCGTGCGCGTCCGGCTGAGCCGTCTTAGCCTGGCGGGCCTTGCGATCACTGCGGGCGCGACGGTGGCGTGCGGGGCGTTGGGACTCTCGGTGATGACGGCGGCGCTGGCCGCGCTCACCATGGCGAGCGCGATGTGCGCGGTGAGCCAGGCGGTCGAATCGGGACGCTTCGCCTATCAAGCCATCGAGCAGTGTGCGCACGAACTCAACCTGATTCCGCTCGGCAAACCGACCGCGGCGGCGCGGCGCGCGGCGGCCGCGGCGGAGCCCAGTACGGCGGCGGCGGCCGAGCCGATCGCGTCGCCGGCCAAGTTGTTTGCCGACAACCGCCCCGCAGTGGAGTAAGCAGGGGAGAAACTCCCATCCGGCGAGCGGCCCACGCAGGTTTCCAGGGGGGCCCGACTTGTGGTGGATGCGGGGAGTGTGGATAGCGGGGTGGACGGTGTGACGCGCCGTCCACCCCGCGGTTTTATCTTCCGATCGCTCCGCGACAGAACAGCGCTATCTACGTCCCCAATTGCGCGAGCAGCGACTTCGCATCCTTCAAGTCGGCGGTGTCGAAGCCCTCAGTGAACCAGCCGTAAATCTCGGCGAGCATCGCGCGCGCTTGATCGCGGCGATTGGTGTCGTTGAGTAGGCGCGCGAGACCCATCGCCGCACGCAACTCCAGCGATTTCGCACGCTGGCTCTGAGCAACCTGAATAGCGGTGCGGAAGGTGTGCTCGGCTTCCAAAAAACTGTCCGTACCCCGCATGCGCAGCAGCTCTCCTTTGAGCTGATATAGTCGGGCTTCATTGTTACGCTCGCCGATCTCCTCTACGAGAGCGCACGCCTCGGCTGCCACTTTTATCGCTTGTTGGGTATCGCCAGCTTTCAAATACGACTCTAGTAGCACGGCAAGGTGTCCGGTTCCGTTCCCGCGCGCGCCTGTGGCTCGCCAATCGGCGATCCCCTTACGTATCTGGGCGATTCCTTCTTTTCCTGCGCCGAGCGCCGTCAGCGCCCAGCCGCGGAACACTAGGCCCATGGACAGAAAAGACGAGAACCCCTTCTCTCGAGCTAGCGCTATCAAAGCGTCCGCCGATTCTAGAGCTGACTGCGTGTCACCACACCACATGTAAATGAGGCCTGCGAACGCCAAGGCATTCGCGAGACTGACAGGATGAGCTACCTCACTCTCTAGGCGCAGTGCCTCGCGGCTGGTTTTGAGAGCGCGCTCGGGATAGCCCAATTCCCATAAAAGACAGGCGGCCAAACTGCGGGAAGCGACCCCGGCGTCTAGACCATAGACGAAGGCATGAGAGCCATGTTGACGCGGATCATAGAGCGTGATGGCTTGCTCACAATGCTCGAGGGCGAGAGCAAACTCGCCAAGCAGATGAAGGGGTACCGCCACAGCATAGTGGCCCTCCAAGGTGAGTGACGGGTCACCGCTGCCCTGAGCGAGCTGCAGGAGCTGTTCGCCCGCTTCCCGGGCTTCCTGTAAGCTCCCCTTCGCCACGTAGAAGAAACGCAGTCCAACTAACACGGGGAAAAGCTGCGCGCTTTCACCCAGCTGCCGACACAGTTCACGCGCACGGGTATAGGCTTTGCCCACTTCGGGGGAACCGAAGCCCTTAGTGGCGAGCAGCGAAGTGCCGAGCGTCATTTGCAGCGCCAGCTCCTGCCGGGCGCGCTCAGGAGTATCCGATAGTGTCGCAAGCAGCTCCTGTCCTTTGACGAGATGCCCGATCGCCTCTACGTGGGCTGATCGCTGACTCATTCTCTCACCCGCCAGCATCCAGTAGGGAATCGCCTCCGCAGTCAGCCCCGCCTCAGTGTAGTGATGGGCCAGAATCTCCGGTTGCGCTTCGGCGTCGTCCGGAATCTGCTGACAGATGGCATTCGCGACGCATCGATGGAGTTCGCGGCGTCGCGTTTTGAGCAAGGCCTGGTATGCCGCGTCTTGAATAAGCGCATGTCTGAACCTATAGAATGCCTCGGGCGGAATCCCGCGCACGGCGAGCAGTTCTGCGTCCGCCAGATTGCGCAGCGAGCGTTGGAGATCCTCATCAGGTATAGGATGGACCGCGTGCAGCAGGTCGTAGGAAAATTCGCCGCCAATCACGGCGCCGACCTGCGCCACCTCCTTGGCCGCGCCCAGCCGATCCAACCGCGCCATCAACGAGTCATGCAGTGTCACCGGAATCTCGCTCCCGGTGAGCTTCGCGTCGCCACTCTCCAGCACTGCCCGCGTCAGTTCCTCGACGAAAAGAGGCACTCCGCCGGTGCGCTCGACCACCACCGCAATGGTCTCGTCCGTCAATGCCTTTTCGGCCGCTACTTCCTCCACCATCGTGCGCACGTTGCGCGAACTCAGCCGATTGAGCGTGATTTGCGCATGATGTGCGCGCAGCGGCCATGGCACCCGAAATTCGGGGCGCGCCGTATACAGCAACAGCAGCCGCGCCGTCGCCCCTTGCTCGACCAGCAGTTGGAGCAGTTCCAGCGTCGACGGGTCGGCCCAGTGCAAGTCTTCGATCGCCATCACAACTGGCCGCAGGCGGGCGGTGCCCATCACCCACTCTACCAACGCAGCGAGCAAGCGGCGGCGCTGCTGCTCAGGTGAAAGCGGCGACGGCGGATACCTGGGCGGTAGTGGCAGATTCAACAGGGGCGCAATCAGCGGGATCGCCTGGGCCGGTTCAAGCCCTGCCAGCACCAGCCCGGATTGCAGTTGCGCGAATTGCTCGTCGTTGGGCGGCTCTCCGCTTACTGCATTGCCACGGTCATTGCTGTCCCCGGTTGTTTGCAGCTCTCGCAGATATTCGTCCAAGGAGCGGAAGCTCTGCTCCCAGACTAGCTGATGCAACACGTCGACAATCGGATAAAAGGGCGTGTTCTGAAAGAAAGGGGCGGCGGCCGCTTCGACCCAGGTGTGAGGCGTGCCGGCGATTTGTTCGTGAAAGCGCTGCACCAGGCGCGATTTGCCGATCCCCGCCTCGCCTACGATGAGCGCCACCTGGCCTTCACCGTCGAGCGCGCGCTCCCATCGATGTATCAGCGAGCGTAACTCGTCCTCGCGCCCAACGAATGGAGTCAGTCCTCGCGCCGCTGCCGCCGCTTCGAGCCGCCCGCGCACTGTGCTGGGCTGGACTAAGCGGTAAAGTTGGACCGGCCGTTCAATCCCCTTGAGCGCCGGCGTTCCGCGATCCTCGACCACGAACAGGCCGGAGACCAGCCGATGCACTGCGTCGGTGATAAGCATGGTGCCCGGTTCCGCGGCCGCCTGCACGCGCGCGGCGATATTGGGCGTATCGCCGAATACGTCTGCCTCCTTACCCGCGCCGGCGCCCACCACGACGGCGCCTGAATCGATGCCGATCCGCGCGGCGAGCTTTGGGCGGGCGTGGTCTTCGTTCAGCTTCGAGATCGCGTCGAGGATCGCAAGGCCGGCGCGTGCGGCCCGTTCGGCGTCGTTGTCATGCGCCTCGGGCCAGCCGAAGTAGGCCATCACGCCGTCGCCAAGGTATTGAGCGACTTGCCCGCCGAAGCGCTCGATCGCCTGCGCCGCCGCGCGATGATACTCGCCGACAATCTCCCGCCACTCCTCAGGATCGAGGCGGCTGGCGATCTCGGTCGAGCCGACGAGATCGCAGAAAAGCACGGTCAGATGCCGTCGCTCGCCCGCAATGCCGCCGCGAGACTGGACTGCCGCCGCGACAGTAACGGAAGCAGTGAGCGGTGCCGCGCATTCGCTACAGTACTTCGCTCCAGGTTGGTTGCTCGCGCCGCAGCGAGCGCACTTCACCATCATTGATGAAGCGCACTCGTTGCAAAACTTCGCGCCCTGAGGATTTTCGGCTGAGCAATTCGGGCAGCGCATCGGACTTACCAGCAATTTACCGCTTGGCCTGGCGGCGTGAGAGTTCATCTATCATCCAGGCACGGCAAAGAATACGCGCCCGACAAAAGCGATCGCCATATGTCCCGTTGGTATATAAAAGAGTAGACGATCGGCTTGGACCGCAGACGTTATGGCGCCGGACTTCCTCTCTGAATTCATCGCGCGCGCGCAGGCGCGCGACTCGCCTCTGGGCCGTGCGCTCAAGTCGCGCACGGCCGCCGTGCTCGAGCGCTGCGCCGACGGCTTTACGCGCGACAATGTGCTGTTGTGGGCCTCGGCGCTGACCTACACCGCGGCCCTCTCGATCGTGCCGATCCTCGCCGTGGCACTCTCGGCGCTCAATGGGCTGGGCGGCGCCGAGGTAATCCGCCCGCTGCTCGAGCGCTATCTCACCGCCAACTCGCCCGAGATTACCGACCGCCTGATGTCCTTCGTCTCCAACGTCAACGCCAAGACCCTGGGCGCGGTCGGCGCGGCCACGCTGCTCTTCACCGTGGTCCTCACCCTGGGCACGGTCGAGCAGGCGCTGAACAACATTTTCCGCGTGGTGTACGGCCGCACGATGGCGCGCAAGTTCGCCGACTACCTGAGCATGACCTTCGCGGTGCCGGTGCTGCTGGCCGGCGCGCTCGGCGCGCGCCAAATCCTGCTCAAGCACCTGCCGAGCCTCCCCGGCGCGGGCTTGATCAGCTCGAGCGTCGCGATCTGGGCCGGCTTCTTTTTTCTCTACGTATTTTTCCCCAACCGCCGGGTGCGCTTCGAGGCTGCCGCGGTGGGCTCCCTGGTGGCCTCGATCCTGCTCCAGATCGCGCAGTGGGCCTTCATCTATTTTCAGTATGGCGTCAACCGCTACGCCGCAATCTACGGCGCGCTCGCCTCGATCCCGGTGCTGCTCACCTGGATCTACATGACCTGGGTGATCGTGCTGTTAGGCGCCGAGATCACTGCGGCCTTCGAACGCCGCAACATGCCGCTGGTCGCGGACCCGTGGGCGATGAGCGAACGCGCCGTCGCGCTGGCCGTCGCGGTGCGGCTGGGTGAGCGGATGGCCGGGCGGCGCGGCACGGTCACGCCCGTCACCCTGTCCTCGGAACTCGGGATCGACGAGGCGGTGCTGGTCGAAGTACTGCGGCGGCTCGAGCGCGGCGGGATCGTGATCGAAACGGCGGGCGGCGACGAGGGCGAACGCGGATTGTTCCTCGCCCGCGACTCCTCGACGATCGGGCTTGGCGAAGTGCTCGAATGCGTCAGGGGCGGCGGTCCGGGAGTCACGCCCTCCGACGCGCGGGTGGCCGCGATGCTCCAGCGGCTGCATCAGGCCGAGCGCGAGACGCTCGGCGGTTTCACGGTGCGCGATTTGATCGAGCGCACGGCGAACGCGGCCACGGCCGCGCCGGCGCGCGAGGCCGCGCCCGGGCGCGCAGCCGAGCAGGCCTGAGCCCGCACCGCTTTAACGTCGCCGGCTGGAATTTCCAGTCGTCTTCTAATTTTCCTCTAATCTTCGAGCAGCTTGTGCAGCGATTCGAGCTCGCGCCGCACCTCGGCGAGAGCGCGACGTGCACTGTCGCTGCTGGCGCCGCTCGCCCTCGATGCGCCGGTCGTGCCCGCGGCGTGCCCCGCACCCGGAGCTTCGAGATGGGCCGCCGCGGCGCCGGGCTTGGCGCTGAGCGCATGTTCGAGTCCGACTTCGCGGATGTATTTTTTCGCGCCCTCGATAGTGAAGCGTTCTTCGTGGAGCAGGCGCTTGATGAGCCGCAGCGTCTGCAGATCCTGTGCGCCGTAGAAGCGATGCTTGGAGTGCGCGTGGCGCGGGCGCAGGAACGGGAACTGCGTCTCCCAGAAACGCAGCACGTAGGCCTCGACCCCGAGCACCTTGGCCGCCTCGCCAATCTTGAGCAGTTGCTCGCTGCCGCCGCCTTCGGCGCCGGCGCCTTGGGGGCGCGGGTTCTTGCGCGACGACGGGCGCGCTGTGCGAGCGGCGGAAGTCATGGGGCGAAACTCATTGCGGCAAGTTATTCGGCCAAGCTACTTGGCCAGGTTATTTGGTAAAGTCATCCGGCGAAATTCTCCAGCGAAATTCCGCAGCGAAATTTTATCCGGCGAACATTATGCGGCAAATGTTATGCGGATCGTTTGGCGCCGTTGGCTACCAATCCCTTGAGCACCTGGCTCGGCTTGAAGGATAGCACGCGGCGCGAGTCGATAATGATCGTGATCCCGGTCTGTGGATTGCGTCCCCGGCGGGCGCGCTTGTGATTAACGGTGAAGCTGCCAAAGCCGGAGATTTTAACTTTCTCCCCGCGCTGGAGGCTGTCCTCGATTATCTTGAAGACCTCCTCCACGATCTCGCAGGCCTCCTTTTTGGATGAGCCTATGCGCTCGTAGATTAGATCCACGAGATCGGCCTTGGTCATATTCTGCGGAGTATCGACCCCCAAACCGTCCCCCGGAGCGGGATTTCTACTGCCGCAACTCTGCGCCCAACCCCCTCCGCACCCGCTCGATCAATTCCCCGTGGGTGCGGTTCACCTCCTCATCCGTGAGTGTGCGATCTTTCCCGCGATAACGACACGCCAGCGCCATGCTTTTTTTGCCCGGCGCTATCGTCCCTCCCTCGTACACATCGAACACTTCCACGCTCTCAAGCAACAGCGGCGCGCTCTCGCGGATTGCCGCGATCACCCGGGCCGCCGAAACGTCGCGATCCACGACCAAAGCGAGGTCGCGCCGGACAGCAGGGTATCTCGGCGGAGCGATGACCTCTTGGCGTGGCAGGAAACCATAGGCGATGAGATGTACCAAGTCAAGTTCAGTAAGCACGCAAGGGCTACTCACTTCGACTCTTATCGCTTCCGCCGGATGCAACTCGCCCAGGTATCCGATCGGTTCGCCGTCGAAAAGGACCCGCGCCGCGCGCCCCGGATGTAGGAAGCGATACTCTGTTTCGCCGGCTGCGTCGAACCCGGCGAACTCCACTCGCGCCGCCACGCCCAGCGCGATGAGCCATTGTTCGAGCACGCCCTTCAGCGTCCAGAAACTCGCCGCCACCGCCGGCTGTCCGATCGCGCCCAGCGCGTAGTCGCCGTAGCTTATCGCGGCGAGCCGCTCATGTTCGACCGGCGCGCCGTCACGCATCGAGAACACCTTGCCGATCTCGAAAGCGTGAAACGCCCCCGCCTCGCGGTTGAGATTGAAGCGCAGCGCGCCGAGCAGTCCAGGAGCCAGGCTCAGGCGCAGTTCGCTCAGTTCCGCGGAGAGCGGATTGGTGACGCGCACCGCTTCGCCGCCCATTCCCGGGTAGCGCTGATTGTCGGCCGGCGCGATAAACGCGATCGTCCTGAGCTCGGTCAACCCGGCGCCGACCATCACCTCGCGCGCCGCGCCGATGAAGCTGCGGTAGTCGTTGGGCGGCGCGGGCGTGGCGTCGCGCTGCGGCACACTGGCCGGAATCTCGGCCAGTCCCTTAAGCCGCGCGATCTCCTCGGCGAAGTCGGCGGCCTCGTTGAGATCGGGACGGAACGATGGCGGCGTCACTGCCAGACGCATTGCGCCGGCCGGCTTGACCGCCGCGCCTAACGCGCGCAGCCGCTCGCGGACCTCGGCGCCGGGAACCGCGACCCCCAGGATCGAATTCACCGCGCCCAAATCCAGCATCACGTGGCGCTCGGGCGCCGGGCGCGGCTCGGCGTCAACCGCCGCTCCTAAGACCTTGCCGCCGGCGTTCCTGACTATCAACTCGGCGACGCGCGCCAGCGCTCGTATCTGGCCGCCGCGATCGATCGCGCGCTCGAAACGGTAGCTGGCTTCGCTGCGAAGCCCGAGCCGGCGCGCCGTGCGTGCGATCGTCATCGGCTCGAAGTAGGCGCTCTCGAGCACCAGGTCGGTGGTGGCGGCGCTGACTTCCGAGTTCAGCCCGCCCATGATCCCCGCGATCGCCAGCGGCTTCTCCGGATCGGCAATCAGCAAATCGGCTGGATCGAGCGTGCGCCGCACATTGTCGAGCGTCACGAACTCGCGGTCCAATGCACCGCCCGGCGCCTGGTCGGCGCGCCGCACGACAATCCGGCGAGCGGCGATTTGCGCGGCGTCGAAGGCGTGCAACGGCTGTCCCAACTCCAGCATCACGTAATTGGTCGCGTCGACCACGTTGTTAAGCGCGCGCATCCCGCACGATTCCAGCCGCCGGCGCATCGAGATCGGCGACGGACCGATCTTTACGCCGCCGATCGGCAGTCCCGCGTAGTGCGGGCACAGCTCGGGTGCGAGTATCTCAACCGCGAGGCCGGATTCGATCGCTTGCCCGCCGCGCGGCTTGAGCATCGCGGCCTTGACCGCCGGCTGCTTGAGCTTCAAGCCGAACAGCGCCGCCACCTCGCGCGCGAGCCCCAGGATCGACAGGCAATCGCCGCGGTTGGGGGTGATCGCGATGTCGAGCACCGTGTCGTCAGAACGCAAATACGAGGCCAGACTCGACCCCGATCGGCGCGTCGTCGGGCAGCGCCACGATACCCGCATGATCCTCGGAAAAACCCAGCTCGCGCTCCGAGCACAGCATACCCTCCGAGCGCACGCCGCGGATAACTGCTGCCTGAAGAGGCGGCGCGTCTTGCAGGTTGGCGGGGCGATGGTCGCCGCTGCCGTGTCCGCTGCCGATAAGCCGCGCGCCCAGGCGCGCGAAGGGCGCCGTCATCCCGGCCCGCACGTTGGGGGCGCCGCAGACTACGCTGAAGCGGCCAACCGCGCCGGCGTCGACGTCGCACATATTGAGGCGGTCGGCATTGGGATGGCGCTCGACCTTGAGCACGCGTGCCACGAAGACGTCGCTGAAGCCGGGCGCGGCGCGCTCGACGTTCTCGACCTCCAGCCCGGCGAGCGTCAGGCGGCGGCACAACTCCTCGACCTCGGCCTCGAGCGTGACGAACTCGGCGAGCCAACTGAGCGGCAGCTTCATGACGACGATCTCGTGCCGGAAGTGCCTGCAGCGGAAGGGCTCACGGCCGAAGATCTCGCGGTGAACGACGGAAACTGTCCCAGAAAGCGCAGGTCGTTTTCGAAGAACAGCCGCATATCGTCGACGCCGAGCTTGAGCAGCGCCTGCCGTTCGACGCCCATCCCGAACGCGAAACCCTGGTACTCGGCGGGGTCGTAACCGACCTTGCGCAGCACGTTGGGATGAATCATCCCGGAGCCCAGAATTTCGGTCCATCCGCTCTGCTTGCACACGCGGCATCCCGCGCCTCCGCAGAGCAGACAGCTGATGTCGAGTTCGGCGCTGGGCTCGGTGAACGGAAAGAAGCTCGCGCGGAAGCGCACCGCGATTTGCGGCCCGTAAAAGGCGCGCGCGAATTCGCTCAGCACGCCCTTCAGATGCGCCATCGTGACCCGCCCGGCGCGGTCGACCATGAAGCCCTCGATCTGCCCGAACATCGGCGAAGCGCGCACGCTCAGCTCGTCGCGCCGGTAGCAGTTGCCGGGGCAGACCACCGCCAGTGGCGGCTTGCGGCGCTGCATCACGCGGATCTGGCCGTTGGAGGTATGCGTGCGCAGCAGCATCCCGCCGGGCAGGAAAAAAGTGTCTTGCATCTCGCGCGCCGGATGGTCGGGCGGAAAGTTGAGCGCCTCGAAATTGTGAAAATCGTCCTCGACATCCTGGGTCGCGGCGATCTCGAAGCCCATCGAGGCGAAGATGTCGAGCATCTGCTCCATCACCAGGGTCAGCGGATGGAGCCGGCCGCGCGGGATGCGTGCGCCGGGAAGGGTCACGTCCAGGCGCGCCTCGTTAAGCGAGCGCTCCAGCGCGGCGGCGCGCAGGCGCTCCTGGAGCGCCTCGATACGGCTTTCGATCTCGCGCTTTATCTGGTTGACGAGCTGGCCGATAGCCGGGCGTTCTTCGGCCGCGACCTCGCGCATCCGGCGCATCACGTCCGTCAGTTCGCCGCCGCGTCCGAGCACGCGCACGCGCACCGCCTCGATTTGCTCGGCGCTGGCACTATCGCCCAGCTCCGCCATCGCCGCGGCGCGAAGAGCCTCCAGCTGTTCTCTCATCCTGTCCTCAAGAATTCTGTATGCGCGTCATCGAGTCCGCGCGCGTCGCAAGGCTGCGACGGCATGCGGAACTATCAAATACAAAGAGCATCAAGCGCAAAGGCATCAAACACAAAAAGCGTCAAACACCACAAAGAGCGTCAAGCAAAAGACCATGTGGACGCGCGCGCCACACATGGTCCTTGTGAGCCCCGCAAAGGGCCCCGCTGGGGTCCTAAGCGGCCGCGGCTTGCGCGGCGGCGTCGAGCGCTTTCTTGGCCGTCTCGGCCAATTCGGCGAAGAGCCGGTCGCGTTCCAGCGCGAGCACGGCGAGTTGCTTGCGGTCGATCTCCACGCCGGCCTTCTTGAGCCCGTCGATCATGCGGCTGTAGCTCAGCCCGTACTCGCGGGCGAGCGCGTTGATCCGCGCGATCCAGAGCGAGCGGAAGTCACGCTTCTTTTGCTTGCGATCGCGATAGGCGTAGGTCAGCCCCTTCTCCAGCGTGCTGCGGGCCTGGCGGTAGAGCTTGCGGCCGCCGACGAAACCGGAGGCGAGTTTGAGTTGTCGTTTGTGGCGGCGGCGTGTTTTGGGGCCACCTTTGGCACGAGGCATCGGAGGTCAGTCCTTCCTTTTCAGAGTTGCCTTTTCAAAATTGCCTATTCAGGAATTGCCTTAGAGGTAAGGCACCAGTTTGCGCGTATTGCGGGCGTCGGCGGCATTCAGGATGCCGGGCTGGCGCAAATGCCGTTTGCGGCCGCGGCCCTTGGACGAGAGCAGGTGGCGCAGGTAGGCCTTCTTGTGCTTGACCTTGCCGGTCTTGCTCACGGAGAAGCGCTTGGCGGCGCTGCGATTGGTTTTCAGTTTGCCCATCGGTTGCGGCTCTTGCTCCAGGTCCCTTATGCGATCACCGGGCCCGTGCGATTGGTTGCGCTCAGCGCGGCGTCAGCAGGATCGACATGTTGCGCCCCTCCATCCGGGGCAAACCGTCGGCCTGCGCGATGTCCTGCACTTGCGCGACGATCGAATCGAGCAACGTGCGTCCCAGCTCGGGATGGGTTATCTCCCGGCCGCGAAACGAAATCGAGAGCTTAACACGCTGGCCTTCGCCAACAAAGCGCCGGATGTGCTTGATTTTGAACTCGACGTCGTGTTTTTCGGTCCGCGCACCCATTTTGACTTCCTTGATCGCCGTGGCCGTGGCGTGGCGCTTGGAGTCGTGGGTCTTTTTCTTTTGCGCGTAACGGTACTTGTCGAAATCGGTGACGCGGCAAACCGGGGGTTGGGCCGTCGGCGCGACCTCGACCAGGTCCAGGCCGCGGCTTTCGGCCACGCGGATCGCTTCGCGGGTGCTCAGGATGCCGACCTGGCGGCCGTCGACGTCGATTACCCGGACTTCCGGGACGCGAATCTGGTTGTTCACCCTTATCGCCGGCTCGCGCGGGGGCGGGGTACGGAAATCTCTACGAATAAATCACCTCCGTCGGCATCCCAGCCGACTTGCCGCTGAACTGGTAGTTCCTCCCGTCAACGGCAATTCTGTTTGAATCGTTGCCCCCGCCCGCCAACGCAACCCGCTAGCCCGGCAGCGGTTCACTTTTTAGCAGCTCCACAACTTTTTCAAGCGCCATGACTTCGCTCTTGGCCCCGCGCAAAAGCCGCAACGACACGCTGCGCGCGGCCGCCTCGCGCT
Source organism: uncultured delta proteobacterium (assembly GCA_963771325.1). Taxonomy (GTDB): domain Bacteria; phylum Desulfobacterota; class Binatia; order Binatales; family Binataceae; genus JAKAVN01. The sequence goes on from CAVYTJ010000005.1 coordinate 322,632, forward strand.
CGCCCACGACGATCATATAGGGCACCTTGGCCAACTCGGCCTCGCGCACCTTGAAGCCCAGCTTCTCGTTGCGCAGATCGGCGGAGGCGCGCAGGCCCTCGCGCTTGAGGATGCCGGCGATCTCGGCCGCGTAGGCCTCGACCTTTTCGCTCAGCGAAAGCACGCGCGCCTGCTCGGGCGCGAGCCAAAACGGCAACACCCCGCCCGTATGCTCGAGCAGCACGCCGATGAAGCGCTCCAGCGAGCCGAGGATCGCGCGATGGATCATCGCCGGGCGCTCCTCCGCGCTGGCCGCGTTGGTGAAAGTAAGATCGAAATTCTCGGGCATGTTGTAGTCGAGCTGGATGGTCGCGAGCTGCCATCGCCGCTTGAGCGCGTCGGGCACGTAGATTTCGATCTTCGGTCCGTAAAACGCGCCCTCGCTCGGATTGATTTCGTAGGCGAAACCGTTGCGCGTCAGCGCCTCGCACAAAATCGCTTCGCTGGTCCGCCACAGCTCCTCGGTGCCAAGATGCTTTTCGGGCATCGTGGCGACCTTGGACTCCAGCCGCTCGAAACCCAGCGCCTGGTAGATGTCGCGCACCATCTGCAGGTTGAGGTCGATCTCGCCGGCGATCTGCGCCGAGGTGCAGAAGACGTGCGCGTCGTCCTGCGCCATCGAGCGCACGCGCGTGAGCCCATGCAGCGTGCCCGAGCGCTCGGCGCGATGGAGCCGGCCGAAGTCGGCGATCCGAAGCGGCAGGTCGCGGTACGAACGCTTCTCGGCGCGGTAGATGAACGTGTGTCCGGGACAGTTCATCGGCTTGAACGCGTAGCCTTTGCGCCATCCCTCGGGGCCCGAATCGACCTGGTCGGCCTCCGCGCCCTCGCGATCGTTGGTCAGGAACATGTTCTCGCGAAAATTGTCCCAGTGGCCCGAGGTATGCCAGAGCTCGTTCTTGAAGACCTGCGGCGTGATCACTTCTTCGAAGCCATAGCGCCGGTACAGGCGGCGGATGTAGTCGACTAGCGCGTTGTAGATGATCGCGCCCTTGGGCAGGAAAAACGGCGAGCCGGGCGAGATCGGGTCGAACAGGAACAGGCCCATCTCGCGGCCGATCTTGCGATGGTCGCGCGAGCGCGCCAGCTCGAGCAGCTTCAGATGCTCCTCCAGGGCCTCCTTGCTCGCGAACGAGGTCCCGTAAATCCGCGACAGCATCGCGTTGCGCTCATCACCGCGCCAGTACGCGCCCGCCACGCTGATCAGCTTGAAGGCGCGGATGTAGCCGGTCGCCGGAACGTGCGGCCCGCGGCACAGATCCATCCATTCGCCCTGGCGATAGATCGACACGCGATCGTCGGGGATGCCGCTTAAGATTTCGACCTTGTACTGCTCGCCCATCGCGGCGAAGCGTTCGATCGCCTCGGCGCGCGCGACCTCCATCCGCTCGACCTTGAAGTTGGCCTTCGCCAGCTCGCGCATTTTCGCTTCAATCTTCGGCAGATCGTCCACCGTGAACGGAGCGGGCGGCGCGAAGTCATAGAAGAAGCCGTCCTCGATCGTCGGTCCGATCGTCACCTGGGTGCCGGGGTAAAGGGTTTGCACCGCCTGGGCCATCAGATGGGCGGTCGAGTGGCGCAGCACGTCGAGTCCTTCGGGACTGTCGGCCTTGACCGGCTCGATCGTCGCGTCATCCTCGATCGGGCGGCTTAGATCGACCAGCTTGCCGTTAAGGCGCGCGGCGATGACCTCGCGCCCGCGCGCGCCGCCGTTGAGCACCTCGGCAACCGTGGTCCCGCGCGGCACGCTGCGGCTCTGCCCGTCGAGCGATACGGTGACTTTCGCGCTCATTCGAGAGAGAACTTCGCCAGGTTGGACGTGGCGGCGCTGAACACCGCGCCTGGCCGCGCGTCGGCGGCGGCAGTCGGCGAGCTATGCGCAATCATGAACGGATGCACGAATTCATGAGACGGACGCACCTGCGGGTTTGGAGAGCGGGGAAACTCATGGCGCTATTGTAGCGCAAGACAGCGTGGTAGGCACGGGCGGGTTTGAACCGCCGACCCCTTCCGTGTCAGGGAAGTGCTCTACCACTGAGCTACGTGCCTTCGTTGCCAATCTCGGCGGCCGTAATCGGCCGCAACCCCGATCCGCTAACAAATATCCGCCGACCGGGCAACCAAGGCCAGCGCGAGCGACCGCCCGCGGCCTATCTGATAAGCTCTGCCGCCAACGGCAGCGTGATGGATCGCGAACGAATCGCACTTATTTTCTTCTTTGGCTTCCTGGCCCTCATGGGCTACGAGCTTTACCTGCTGCTGAGCCCGTTTTTGGTGCCGCTCGCGTGGGCGATGCTGCTGGCCTTCATCGCTCATCCGGCGCTCCTCCAATTGGACCGCCTCATCCGCAGCCGCACCGCCGCCGCGCTGATAATCACCGCAATCCTGGCGCTGGTGATCGCGGTGCCGACCGGATGGCTTTCGAGCAAGCTCGCGCTCGAGGCCACGGTTTCGCTGGGCCAGTTTTTCCACCGGGGCGGAATCGCACAGGCCGGCAGCCAGGCGCTCCATTCCAGCATGATCAACTCGATCGAGAGCTGGCTCGAGCAGCAGGGCTTGCGCATCGAGGACGTACGCCACTGGATGGGGAAAACCAGTACCTACCTGACCGACTATTTCACCGCCAATGTGGCGACCCTGGCGCGCAACCTGGTTACGTTCGTCTTCGGCGTTGTCATCATGCTGTTCAGCTTCTTCTACCTGTTGCGCGACGGCGAGGACTATTACGAATTCGTGCGCGCGCTCACTCCGCTCAACGATGAAGACAAGACGATGGTGTTTGAGACCCTGAGCTCGATCCTGTCGTCGACGATGCGCGGAATGCTGTTGACGGCGCTGCTCGAAGGAATCCTGCTCGGCCTCGGCTACCTGGTTACCGGAGTGCCCAATGCGCTGTTGCTCGGCGCGGCCTCCGGCGCCGCCGGGTTGCTGCCGATCGGCGGCACCGCCTTCATCTGGGTCCCGGCCGTGATTTATCTATGGGTCACGGCGGGATGGGGATGGGCGGTGGTGCTGCTGGTGTGGGGCGTGATCGTGGTCGGAGTAATCGACAACCTGCTGAAACCGATCACGATCGGCCAGGGCAGCGGAATACCCGCGGTCGCGCTCTTCTTCGGGATCACGGGCGGCTTGGAGGTCTACGGACCACTGGGCCTGTTCGCCGGCCCCGCCGTGATTGCGGTGTTCGCCGCGCTCATCCGCGTTTACCGCCGCAGCTACGCCGCGCGTCCCCCGTCGTCATTCATCTGAGACACCGCCTCGCACCCCGTGGCCGCGCGCGGCCGGCGAGGCTAAATTAAACTCATCGAACGGACCATGAGCGACAAGGAAAAGAAGGCGCTGGCGATAATCAATCACCTGCGCGAGAGCGGCTTCGTCGCCTACCTCGCCGGCGGCTGCGTTCGCGACCGCGCGCTCGGCGTCGCGGCGAAGGATTACGATATCGCCACCGACGCGCGCCCCGAGGTCGTGCAGGAATTGTTCGACGACACGATCGCCGTCGGCGCGCGCTTCGGCGTGATCGTCGTGGTGATCGACGGCGACACTTTCGAAGTCGCCACCTTCCGCGCCGACGCGCCCTACGTCGACGGGCGCCGTCCCTCGGCAGTGCGCTTCGGCACGGTCGAGGAGGACGCGCGCCGGCGCGACTTCACTATCGGCGGGATGTACTTCGATCCGTCGAGCGGACGAATTATCGACCTGGTGGGCGGGATGCGCGATCTGCGCGCCGGCGTGGTCCGCGCGATCGGCAACGCGAGCGAGCGCTTCGAGGAAGACCATCTGCGGGTGCTCCGCGCGATACGCTTTGCCACCCGGCTCAACTTCGAGATCGATCCCGCCACTTGGGCCGCGATGCGCCGGGCCGCACCCAAGGTCGCCAATATCGCCGCCGAGCGCGTCGGCGAAGAAGTCGTCGCGATCATGACCGGCGGCCGCGCCGGGCGCGGGCTGGAGCTGATGCGCGAGAGCGGACTGCTCGAAGTGGTGATGCCCGAAGTGCTCCCGATGATCGGATGCGAGCAGCCGCAAAACTTTCATCCCGAGGGCGACGTCTACCGCCACACCTGGCTCGCGCTCTCGATGCTGGAGGCGGGATGCGCCGAGACGCTCGCGTTCGGCGTTCTGCTGCACGACGTCGCCAAACCCCAGTGCCGCGCCGAGACCGGCGACAAGGTGACCTTCTACGGGCATACCGAACAGGGCGCCGCGATGGCGGAAGGGATTATGCGGCGGATGCGGCGCTCGCGCTTCGTCCAGGAACGCGTCGCCTACCTGGTGCGCAATCATTTGCGCCTGGTGATGGCGCCGCGGATGCGCCGGGCCACGCTCAAGCGGATGCTCGCCGAGGACGGCTTCGGTGAGTTGCTCGAACTCTCGCGCCTGGACGCGCTCGCCTCCAGCTCCAACCTCGGCTTCTACCATTTTTGTGCCCGTGCGCTGGCCGCGATGGGCCATGAGGAGATTCGCCCGCCGCGCCTGCTCGGCGGCGACGACCTGATCGCGATGGGTTTCGCGCCGGGGCCGCACTTCAAATCGATCCTGAAGGACGTCGAAGATCAGCAACTCGACGGCGCGCTGGCCTCGCGCGACGAGGCGGTCGATTACGTGCGCGCACGCTACGGTCCGCCGCCACCGCCGGGCTGAGCGCATCGCGCCGATGCTCGCCGCCCGCCATATCACGCGCCGCTTCGGACCGCTGCTCGCGCTCGACGGCGTCGATTTCGACGCCCGCCCGGGCGAGATCGTGGCGCTGCTCGGCGAAAACGGCGCCGGCAAGACCACGCTGATGAACATCCTGGCCGGGCGGCTCCGCCCCGACGCGGGTTCGATCGAGCTGTTCGGCCGCGCGCTCCGCCCGGGCTCGCCCGCCGCCGCGCTGGCGGCCGGCGTCGCCGCGGTGCATCAGAGCCCGATGCTGTTCGAGCGTATGACGTGGGAGGAGAATCTCGCGCTGGGCGGCTTCGGCGCAGGCGCCGCGCGCGCGAATCGCGCGGAACTCACGATAGATCTGAAAGAGGTGGCGTCGCGCGCCGGTGCGATGGCGGCGCGGCTGGGCTTCGTGTTGCCGGCGCCGGGAGTGCGGATGGAGCAGCGTTCGATGGCTGAGCGGGTGCGGATGGAAGTCCTGCGCGCGCTCAGCTTCGAGCCGCGCGTACTGATCCTCGACGAGCCCACCGGACTGCTGGCGCCGGGCGAGCTGGCCGCATTCCTCGACGTGCTGCGCCGGCTGCGCGGCGAGGGCCGGATCGTAATTCTGGTCACCCACAAGCTCGCCGAGGCGCTCGCCGTCGCCGACCGCATCACCGTGCTCCGTCGCGGCCGCGTCGTGGCGCGCCCGCTGCGCGGCGAGGTCACTGAGGACGAGTTGGCGGCACTGATGATTGGCGAGCTTGCGCTGCTATCCGCGGATCCGCGCACGGCCGGTGCCGCCGGCGCCGCGCGCTCGAAGGGCAGGACTCGCTCGAAATAAAGGACTCGCTCGAGACAAAGAATTTGCTCGAAATAAAAAATTTGGTGGTCGAGCGCGACGGATGGCGCGCGCTCGACGGCGTCAACCTCGAACTCGCCGCCGGCGAGATCGTCGGGATCGCTGGCGTCGACGGCAACGGCCAGAGCGAGTTGGTCGAGACGCTGGCCGGGATGCGCCGTCCCAAAAGCGGAACGATTCGCGTCGCGCGCGGCGCTCGCGCATGATGGTGACGTCGGCGATGGCGGCAGCGCGCTCGCCGTGGTTCCTGAAAACCGCGACCGCGACGGCCTCATCCTCGAGATGCCGCTATGGGAGAACCTGCTGCTCGCGCGCCCGCTGCTCGCGCGCGCGTGCGGGCGTTTCGGATGGCTCAGCGCGTCGCGTGCGGCGGCGCTGTGCGCGGAGGTGCTCGAGCGCTTTCACATCCGGGCCGCCGGTGCGCAGGCGCTCGCGGCTGAGCTTTCCGGCGGCAACCGCCAGCGCTTGTGCGTGGCGCGGGCGCTCGCGAGCCGGCCGCGCGTGCTGGTCGCGCATAACGTTACCCGCGGGCTCGACGTCGCCGCCACCGCCGAGGTGCGCCGGATGCTGGCCGCATTCGCCGCCGAAGGCGGCTCTGTGCTGCTGGTATCGAGCGATCTGGACGAACTCACTGCGCTATGCGGGCGGCTCGCCGTGCTGAGCCGCGGCCGCCTGCGTGCGGTGGGTGCTGACGAGCGCGATCCGGCGCGGCTGGGCTTGCTGATGGCAGGCGCGTGGTAGCGGCGGCGCCCGTGGCCACAAACGGACGGCTTGATAGGCGGGTCTAGTAGGTACAAAGATACAGTGTTGTCGCGGTAACGCGTGCAGCCGATCTAAGGACGAGCCCTGCCAAACCCGGCGAATCATCGTTCGAGAAAGGATGCCTGAGCCTTGGGTGGTGACAAGATCGCGATTGACCGGGTAAGGCTGACTGAGTTTTGCCAGCGTAACCATATCCGCAAGCTCTCGCTATTCGGGTCAATCCTGCGCGACGACTTCCGGGCCGATAGCGATGTCGACGTACTGGTTGAGTTCGCGCCCGGCCACGTTCCGGGATTAAGATTCTTCGCGCTGGAAAGTGAGCTATCGCTGCTGTTGGGTCGGAAAGTGGATCTGAACACTCCGGACTTTCTGAGCCCTTATTTTCGCAGCCGGGTAATGGCTGAAGCGGAGGTCCATTATGTCGCGCCATGAGGGCGACATACGCCTCCGCCACATTCACGGCTACGATTCGGTCGATTTTGATATCCTGTGGCAGATCGTGACAGAAGATCTGCCGCCACTTATCGCCGCCCTCGAAAAGACGCTGGCATAGTTACTGTTCGAGTCGTGCCGTGCGGGAGCGCTGTTAGCGGCGAAGCGCCCGCGGTGCGGCTAGCGCTTGAGATGCTCCAACTCCAGCGTGAAGCCGATCGACTGTGCCGTCGAACCTTCGCCCCGGCTCTCCTGATGTGTCGCCTTGACGGGGCCCACACCGGGGGCGAGCCAGTAATAGTCCTCGACGCTGAAATCCTCGCCGGCTACGAGCCGCAGGCCCGACGTCCTGCCGGGCGCGCGCGCATTGCCTTTCATCGCCGAGGCGAAGCCGGTGCTCCGGATACGGACGCATCCGCTGAAAGTCCCGGCCGGCACGGTAATCTTATCGTCGAGGCTTTCGATCTTGGTCGTAGCGTCGTACACGGTGCCGTCGAAGGTGCGATCGATTTCGCGCCAGCTGGTGCCGACGCTCACCGGCAATTTAATCACGTAGGAATGATCGCTCAGCCGCGACTGGAGCCCGTCGCTCTCGTCGATCGCGACGTGGCGGATCCCCACGCCGTCGTCGGCGTAAAACTCGGTGTAAGATTTATCGCCACCCACGTTCTGCTGCGGAACCGCCGTGAAGCCGAAGACCTTGCGCGGCGCCTGATTGGCCGTGGTCAGTTCGCCGGTGGCTCCGGTCGAGCCGCTGAAGCGAAAGGTCCAGGCCATCCCGGGCTTAAGCGGAAAATATTGCGCGAGACCGGTCCTTGCGCGAGTGCATCCGCTCGCGGCCATCGCCGCGAACACTACCGCCGCCAATACTGCGTTGACCAACCTTCTTTTCATGGTGTCTCCCGGGCCTGAACAATTTCTGACGCGCAAGACGACGCGGGTCAATCCAATTCCTCGCCAATATGCGCGCCAATTTTGCGCGCGGGTGAAACGCGCTTTTTCGCCCGCGGCTAAGCGCGTCCTTGACTGCCAGCGACACGCAAGCCTAGCCTACATTGCAATATCGGGCAGCACTTCAAGAGGCGGCGAGAGTCTATGAACGGCGTTCACGATCTGGGCGGAATGCATGGTTTCGGCCCGGTAATTCGCGAGCATGACGAGCCCGTCTTCCACTCGGAGTGGGAAAAGCGCGTGTTCGGGATGACGCTGACCGCGATGGGCCGCCGGCGTATGCAACGTCGACGAGTTCCGCCGCGCGATCGAGCACATGCCGCCGGCCGGCTATCTTGCCGCCAGCTACTACGAGAAGTGGCTCCACGCGCTCGAAGCGCTGCTGGTGGAGAAGGGCGTGGTCACGCGCGAGGAACTCTCCAGCGGACGTGCTGCGGCGGCCGAATCGGCCACGGCGGCTGAATCGCCCGATGGCGGCGCGGTCGATTCATTCGACAGTTCCGCGGTCAAGCTGCGCTTCAACAAGAGCTACAAACCCGGCTTCAAGGTTGGCGACCGCGTCGTCGCGCGCAATTTCAATCCCGAGCATCACACGCGCCTGCCGCGCTACGCGCGGGGCAAACGCGGCGTCATCCGCTACGACCACGGCGTTTTTGTTTTTCCCGATACGCACGCGTACGGCCAGGGCGGCAAGCCGCAGCACGTCTATACCGTGGCGTTCGAAGCCAGGGAGCTGTGGGGCCCCGACCAGAACCAGCGCGCGCCGGTGTACCTCGATTGCTGGGAGGACTACCTCGAGCGCGATCGCGCCGCCGCCAAACCGGCCGTCAAGTCCGCTCCCAAAGCCGCCGGCAAGCGTCCAGCCAGGGCTCCAGCCAAGCCTCCAGTTAAGACACGGACGGCAAAATTCGCGACCAAGGCGCCCGTTTCAAAGCCGGCCGCCAGGCCTAAAGCCCGGTCACGCGCGGCCGCGAGGAAGGGACGTAAACGATGAGCGAGGGACACGACCATCACGACGGACACGATCATCACAATGCCCCGCTGTCCGAGCCGGCCCAGCGCGTAAAGGCCCTGGAGCAGTTACTGGTCGAGAAGGGGCTGGTGAATCCGCAGGCGCTCGACGAACTGATCGACACCTACGAGCGGCGCGTCGGTCCGCGCAACGGCGCTCGCGTGGTCGCGCGCGCATGGATCGACCCCGAGTACCGCAAGCGTCTGCTCGACAACGCCGCCAAGGCGATCGAGGAGCTCGGCTTTCCGCCCGGTCCGCAGGGCGAGCACATGATGGTGCTCGAGAACACGCCGCGCGTGCACCACCTCGTGGTCTGCACGCTCTGCTCGTGCTACCCGTGGTCGGTCCTGGGGCTGCCGCCGGTGTGGTACAAGAGCACGGCCTACCGGGCGAGCGCAGTCAACGATCCGCGCGGATTGCTCAAAGAGTTCGGGGTCGACGTGGGCGACAAGGAAGTCCGCGTATGGGACTCGAGTTCCGAGATGCGCTATTTCGTGATCCCCGAGCGGCCCGCCGGCACCGAGAATCTGAGCGAGGAGGAGCTCGCCGATCTGATCACGCGCGATTCCATGATCGGCACTGGCCTGCCGAAAAAAATCTCCGGAGCGTCAGGCGCGTGAGAGCCGCGCAGCCAGGTAGCGCACGGCGACGAGGTTCATTGCGCGACGGGGTTCATTGCGGGGTTAATTGAATGTCCACCAAGACCGCCGAAGATTTGATCGCTGCGGCCCGCGCACTGGCTCCTGAAGCCGTCTTCAGCGAGCCGTGGGAGGCGCGCGCGTTCGCCGTCGCGGTGGCGCTCAGCGAGGCGGGCCAGTTCCAGTGGGCGGAGTTCCAGCAAAGTCTGATCGAAGAGATCGGCGCGGCGGAAAAGACCGGCCGCACCACCAGCGGCGGCGCCGACTATTATCGCCACTGGCTCGGCGCGCTGACGCGGCTGCTCAACGCCAAGGGAATCGTCGGCGGCGCGGAACTGGAGGCGCGCATCGCGGACGTCGGCCCGCCGCCGCCTTCGCAAAACCCGCACGGTCAAGACCCTCGCGATCAAGACCCGCAGGGGCGGTACAAGTAGGACCGCCGCGCGCGGCGCTCACCCGCGCTCGGCACGCTATACGCGATGTATCGTTATCTGGTCGGCGCCATTGTCGTGGCGGTGATTGCCGCCGCTATCGGATGGAAGTGGTATCAGCAGGACCAGGCCGAGCATCAACGCGAGCAGGCGCAAATCAGTGAGCTTTCGGGCCGTATCGGACAGCTTCAGGACCAGAACAACCAGCTCAACGCGGCGCTCGCCAAGGTGCAGGCCGAGGAGCAGCGCCAGGTTACCGAAAACGATCTATTGGCCAAGACCCTCGAACAGGCAAAGCTGACCGGCAAGATTCCCGACAAGCTCCCGTATCCGCCGAAGTGAACGCGCGCTGCGGATACCCGCCTACTTTTGCTCTTCAGGCGTAAGCGCGAAACGATGCCATTCCGCCAGATGCGCGAGCGAGCGCATGTTCGGCATCCGGTCCAGGTACACCTCGCCATTTAAGTGATCGTTCTCGTGCTGGATGACGCGGGCGTGAAAGTCGCTCGCGATGAAGTCCAGCGCTTCGCCGTGCCGTCCCAGTCCGGTCACCCGCAACTGTTTGAACCGCGGCACCCGCCCGCGCATCTCCGGGATGCTGAGGCATCCCTCCCAGTCCTCGATCGTCGCGCGATCGAGGATCGTGACCTCGGGATTTATGAGAAACGTCAGCGGCACCTGCGGCATCTCCGGGTAGCGCGGATGATGCTCGACCTCGAGCACGGCGACGCGCAGGGGCAGATGCACCTGCGGCGCGGCAAGTCCCACGCCGACGTACTCGCGCATCGTGTCGACCATGTCGTCGAGCAGGCGCTGGAACTCGGGCGTGGTGATGCGTGCAGGCGCGACCGGCTGCGCCATCGCGCGCAGCACCGGATAACCAAGACGGGCGACCTTCAGAATCATCGTTGCCTGCTTCCCCCTTTCTTTTCCGCCCAGGGACGAGCGCGATTATCGCCCACTGCCGGCGTTGGGGCCATCCCGGCGCCGGCTGCTCCCGCGCCGCATGCGCGATATGCTCCTCCAAGCGCCAGTGGAGACCTGTGCCGTGCATATTAGCGTACTTGCAGTCTTTTATTGGTTTTATTGACTTTTAATAGGCATCAACACTATACTTTAATGTAAGTAGATGCCGTGAGAGCCGAAGAAGCACTGCGAAAGATCGGACTGCTCCGCAGGGTGAAGACCGAAAACGGCGCCTTGGCGGCCGAGGCCGACAATGCGGCTCGCCTGGTCAAAGCGCTGATGGAGCGCTACGCGATCAAGGCAGACGATATTCCTGCCGCTTCGCAGACGCCTGCCTTCCGGATGACCTGGATATACTGGCAGCACTTGCTCCATCAGTTCGGCCTGCAACTGCGCCATTTCGGCCATCGCGGCAACGCCACGATTGGCGATGACAAGATCGTTTACATCAACCTCCGGACCTCCCAATGGTGGATCGAGCAGAAATCGAGCGGCGGCTGGCAGACCAGCGTTCGCGACTGGGGCGTCGAATCGCTGCGTACCTACCTCGAGGAGCACGCAAGAGGCTACTCCTTCTTTAGGCGCTGAGGTCTGAACGGCTCCGCGCACGCGGATGCGGCTCGCCTCATTTGTAGCTTTCGCGGTTTGTAACTTTTCGCGATCTCGCAGGGTAGTATCATATGGAAGGGTGGCTGCGGCCGCCGCCGACGACCGCCGCGGAACCGCGTGCTGCCTGATGCGGTTGTCTGATCAAGCGAGATGTACGTGCGAGCGAGATATAAGTGGGAGATTAACCGCGCTATGCCGCAACATCTGAAACAGGGCCCGCAACAGGGCCGCGAAACTGCGGCTGCGAGGACTCTCACCCGCAGGATGTCGCTCGCCCTGCTCGCCGCGGTTCCGCTCGCGATCGCATGGGAGCTCGCCGGCAACGGCCGCTCCTCGGATGCCTCCGATGCCGCCACGGCAGCTTCGGGCGCGGGCAACGCGGTCGCGATCATGGAGTTCTCCGATGACGGCCAGAGCAAAGGGGTGGTCATGATCAGCAAGGTCGCGAAGACGGATGACCAATGGCGCAAGCTCCTGACACCCGAGCAATACGACGTCACTCGCCAAAAAGGCACCGAGGCGCCCTATACCAACAAGTATGCGGAGAATCACGCGAAAGGGTTGTATCGGTGCATCTGCTGCGCCACGGCGCTGTTCAATTCGGATACCAAGTTCGAGTCGGGCACCGGATGGCCAAGCTTCTATCAGCCGATCGCCAAACAGAACGTGCGCACCGAAACCGACCGCTCGTTTCTCATGACTCGCACCGAGGTGCTGTGCACGCGATGCGACGCGCACCTGGGGCACGTCTTTGACGACGGCCCGAAGCCGACCGGCCTGCGCTACTGCATGAATTCCGCGGCGCTGAATTTTATCCCCGCCGCGCCGGTAAAGTAGCCGCACTAGCCAGGCTCGAAATCTTTTCATTTTGCGATGCGTCACACGCTCGCAATGTAGCGATCATCAATTCTTAAGCTTGCCCGCGCATAGTCGACGGACCGCGCGCGAGATCGCAGTCCCCAACGACGGCATCCCGGCTAGGCGAGAAGGAGGCCGGACGATGTCAAAGGTAGCAGCAGCTCCGCACATTCATTATCTTCGCGTTTTTTCCGGCACCCAAGGCGCGCGCGCATGGACGCGGGCCATTTTTCCTCAAATCGATCGGCAGCAATGCGGTTCCAGCAAGCTTGGGAGGAAGCCAAAATGATAAGCGGGAACACTTGTCGAGAGCGACCCGCTTCGACATTGTTGCGGCGTTTCCGCGCGACCATCTCGACGGCGAGCAATGTCGCACTATGTATCGGACTGATTCTCCTTTGTAACTCGTGGGCGCGGGCTCAAGCCGGCGGCGATGCATCTCAAGGCGCCAAATCCGAATACGATCGTGGCTACGCTGACGGCTACAAAGCTGCCTTGCGCGCGGCGATGGCCGCCAATTCCGCCAATCGCTCCGAAAATGCGGGGCCAGCTAAAGAACAAAACGTTTTACCCGGCGAGGCGTCGGGTCTTTCGACAAATGGCAAAGCCACCGCGGCGACGGCATCTGCTGACCCTCCCGCCAAATCGCCCTATGAGGGAGACCTCGTGCCGCGGGCCAAATCGCTGTGGGCTGAGATGACTACTTACGACGACAGCGACCAGGACACGCTCTTCCATCACTCGCAGAGCAGCCCCTTCTGGCTCTCCGCGCAAGCGAACTTCGTGGCGCAGATGCATCCGCGATTCAATTCTCCATACCGCGGCCCCAACAGCTTTAACGGCGCCGAGGAGCAGGCGGTCTCGCGGGTGATCACGCTTTTCACCGGCTTTCAGCTCGATGACACCACCGAGCTGGTACTCGATGCGGAATCATCGGGATGGAGCGGCCTGAGTCAGGCGTTTGGCCTGGCGGGTTACGTCAATCTCGACGTCGTACGAAATCCCACACTCAGTTCGGAGCCCTATCTGGCGCGTCTTTGGCTGCGCAAGGTCATTCCCCTGAGCGACGAGACTATCGAGGTTGAGCGCAACCCTCTATCGCTGCTTACGACTTTGCCGGTCCGCCGAATTGATATCCACGTGGGCAAGATGTCGTTGCCGGATTTCTTCGATGTCAACTCGGTAGCCAGTGACAGCGGTATGCAATTTTTGAACTGGACGGTCGATAATAATGGCGCATGGGACTACGCCGCCGATACGCGAGGCTATACCTATGCTCTTATAGTCGACTACGAAGACCGTTACTGGGGTGCGCTCTTCGGCACGGCGCTGGAGCCGACCGTCGCCAACGGGATCAATCTTGAATGGAATCCGCAAAGGGAAATCGCCGAGAACTATGAGCTCGACTTTCGCCCGCCTATTCTGCGCGATCATCCCACAGTGATTCGCGTCCTCGCATTTACGAACTTCGCCAACATGGGCGACTATCATGACGCTATCGATCAGTTCGAGGAAAACAGAAGTACGATGAGGACTCCGAATATCGACGCGCATCCTTACAATACCACGCTGAAGTATGGCTTCGGCCTTAACATGGAACAGGAGCTCACGCAGGACGTCAGATTGTTCATGCGGGCGGGTTGGAATGAAGGCCAACACGAATCATGGGCCTATACTGAAGTCGATCAGACGCTGTCCTTCGGCGGAGACATCCGCGGAGACTGGTGGCAGCGGCCCAAGGACAAATGGGGTGTCGCGTTCGTCGCAAACGGTATATCGCGCCGTCATCGGCAATACCTGGCGCTAGGGGGACTGGGCTTCCTGCTGGGAGATGGAAACCTGTCATATGGCCCGGAAGAGATCATGGAGACTTACTACAACTTTCCGGTGCCACTCAGACCCGGGATCTTCGCGGCATTTGACCTCCAGTACATCAATAATCCCGGCTATAACCGGGACCGGGGTCCTGTCATAGTACCCGGCGTTCGGCTGCACATCGAGATGTGACCGATCACGAATCGCAATTCGCTGACGGGAAAGAAACACCAGGTTTTGGAGATACACATGGCGCTTAGTGCTAGCTCCGTTCTCCCGCGCAACCTCCGCGCAGCTGTGAAGCGCGAGAGCGGCTCCATCCAGGTTTCGCCGAGGCTCATCCGTATCGCAACGCTTTCGGCCGCGGAGGCCGTTTCCCAACTTGAAACCGGACCCGATGGTCTCACGGAAGAGGAAGCCCAGCGCCGCCTGGAAGAATTCGGGCCGAACGTGGTCGCCCGTGACGAACGGTTCACGCGCCTTAGACTGTTCATAAGGTCGTGCCTGAACCCGCTCGTGATCCTGCTGGCGGTCCTGGCATCCGTTTCTTTCGCAACCGCCCAGGACACCTCGGACATCGTCGGCGGAATCTTGATGGTTGTGATGATCGTGCTCGGCGTTTCGCTGCGTTTCATTCAGGAGGCCCGCGCCGATTCAGCGGCGGCCAAGCTGAAGGCGATGATTACCGTCACCGCCACGGTGGTGCGCGGTGGAACTGCCCGGGAAATTCCGCTGGCCGAGCTGGTCTCCGGCGACATCGTAAAGCTCGCCGCCGGCGACATGATACCTGCGGACATCCGCATCCTGAGCTGCAAGGATCTGTTTCTGATCCAGGCCAGCCTCACCGGCGAGTCGTTTCCGGTCGAGAAGTTCGATACGCCGGAAGAACTCGGCGACAAGATGCCGCTGGAGCTCAAATGCGTCTGCTTCCTGGGTACCAGCGTCGAAAGCGGCTCTGCGACTGCAGTAGTCGTCGAGACCGGCCTGAATACCTACCTGGGCAAGATGGCCAGCTCGATCACGGATGCGCCGCCTCCAACCGCGTTCGACAGGGGAGTGAGCGGTTTCACCTGGCTGATGCTCGAGTTCATGGCGGTCATGGTGCCGTTGGTGTTTCTGATTAACGGTTTCACCAAGTACAACTGGGGCGAGGCATTTTTGTTCGCGCTCGCGGTGGCGGTCGGGCTCACGCCGGAAATGCTTCCGATGATCGTGAGTGTCTGCCTTTCCAAGGGCGCGCTCCTGATGTCGCGCAAGAAGGTTATCGTCAAGCGGCTCAATTCGATCCAGAACCTCGGCGCCATGGACGTGCTGTGTACCGACAAAACCGGCACCCTTACGATGGACCACGTGATCCTGGAGCACCACTACGATGTTGCCCTGAAAAGCGATGATGGGGTCCTTGAACTTGCGTTTCTCAATAGCCACTTCCAGACCGGGCTGAAGAACGTTCTCGACCGGGCCGTTCTTCAACATCAGGAGCTTCATAAGGAACTTTCCGTTGGCGAGTATTCGAAGACCGACGAGATCCCTTTCGACTTCAGCCGCAAGATGATGTCGGTGATTGTTAAAACTCCCGACGGCAAATTTCGCCTGATTTGCAAAGGTGCTCCCGAGTCAGTCTTCGACCGTTGTTCACGATTCGAGCTCGACGATGAGATCTTCCCGATGGATCCGCTGCTGCTTCAGGATCTCAAAGAGGAGTATGACCGACTATCCGCGGACGGTTTCCGAGTCCTCGCTATTGCATACCGCGACTGCGAGCCGAAACCCGCCTACGGCAAGGACGACGAACAGAACCTCATACTGAAAGGCTATATCGCGTTTCTCGACCCGCCCAAGGAGTCGGCCGCGCCTTCGATCACCGCCCTCCAGAGTCACGGTATCGCGGTAAAAGTCCTTACCGGCGACAACGAGCTGGTTTCAAGGAAGATCTGTTCGGAAGTCGGCCTCTCGCTGGAAGAGGTGCTGACCGGCGCGAAGGTCGAAGCGATGGACGACGCGCAGCTCGCCGATGCCGCGGAAAAGACCACCTTGTTCGTCCGGCTCTCTCCCGCCCACAAACAGCGCATCATCAGGGCGCTGCAGAGCAAGCGGCACGTGGTCGGGTTCATGGGCGACGGTATCAACGATGCGCCCGCGTTGCGCGCCGCCGATGTGGGCGTCTCGGTCGATACGGCCGTGGATATTGCCAAGGAAGCCGCGGATGCGATCTTGCTGGAAAAAAGCTTGATGGTGCTCGAGGAAGGCGTCATCGAGGGTCGCGCGGTCTTCGCCAACATTCTCAAGTACATCCGGATGGGTGCGAGCTCGAATTTCGGGAACATGTTCAGCGTGCTGGGCGCGAGTCTTTGGCTGCCCTACCTGCCGATGGCGCCGATCAAGATCCTGACCAACAACCTGTTGTACGATTTTTCGCAAGTGCCGATCCCGACCGACGAAGTCGATCCCGAGCAGGTCGCCAGGCCGCGGCCGTGGTCGATGGGCGAGATTGCGCGTTTCATTATGTTCATTGGCCCGTGCAGTTCGGTCTTCGACTACACGACCTACCTGCTGATGTGGTTTGTCTTCAAGTGCCGAGACCTGGGCTTGGTGCCGCCCCCCGAGCTGGCAGCGCGCTTCGCCCACGCCAGCGTGGCTAATCCCGATTCCACCTACGCGGCGGCATTGTTCCAGACCGGATGGTTCGTCGAGTCGTTACTCACTCAAACCTTGATTATCCACGTGATACGAACCAACAAGGTCCCATTCATTCAGAGCCGCGCGAGTTGGCAGCTGATCATGACTTCCGGAGCGATCATGCTCGTTGGTATGTGGCTGCCGTCATCGCCAATCGGGCAATGGCTGGGTCTGGTCCCGCTGCCATCCCAGTATTGGCCCTTCTTGCTAGTGACGCTTCTCTTGTATGTGGCGCTAACGCAAGCGGTGAAGGTGTGGCTGGTCCGCAAGAATTGGATCTAAACGTTGGAACAGCCGCTACCGGTCCAGCCGGGCGGCCGCGGATTTGGTGTGAAAAAACGGCGACCATCCCGGCTTGATGCCGCGCAGTTTGTTTCAGACAGCGTTCGGCTTTTTGTAGTGTTATGCCTTCTGTCGTGGGTTGATATTAGCGCGGCTGGGCGCGTTCCTGGTCTTATCATTACGTGCCGCGGACCCCACGACCGTCGCCGGAAGCTGCCGCGACTCCCGCGTCAGCGCCTGCGGAACAACTTTCGAGGGCGCGGCTTCTCAAGCGAGCTATAGTTTCCGATCTTGCTATTTTCACTGAGGAGCAGAGTGTTGATACCAACACTACTCCTACGGACCATTCAAAATATGTGGTCAGCCGTCTGTCGCTCTTCGATCCGCTGAGCTCACCAGAGGCGCTCAGTGTATTTGCTAGCTTGAGCGGCTACTATCTGGGCGCGCGCGGCGAGAAGCTTTACGATTGCCTGGCGTTGCGAAAAGGAAAGGTACTGGAATCGTTTCTGGAGCAGTATCTTCGTAACGGAAGCCCCGAATGCTTGCGGGAGTTAGGCCAGAGCTTCGCTAAACCGAGTAATGCGTTGGATGGATATGCGCTTTGCCCGAGCGATCAGCAGCAAAGAGATCACCTGACGCGTTTGATTGCCGAAATTGATACGGCCAAGTCATGTCCTGATAGCGAGTTTGCCTCGATCGTCAACGCCCAACACGTCTTTTCTGGCGCACAGTGAATCCATGAAAGAAGACGGTTGGGATGTCGGGCCGGGTTAATTCCGTTACGCGGCCCGCGCGAGTGAGTTGTTTTCCGATGTGGCCGGCATTTCTGTCACCGCGGCGCCCTGCTTCGTGCGTGGCAGCAGTCGCGCCGAATTGAGGATAAAGGTCAACTCCGACGTGACGTGAATGAATGCGGCGAGCGTCGGACTGAGAAGACCCGCGGCCGCGAGCGCGATTCCGATCAGGTCAACTCCGATTGTGCCGGCGAAATTCCACCAGATGATCCGGCGCGTCCAGCGCGCGATCTCCAGAGTCTCGGTGAATTTCACCAGGTCGTTGCCAAGCAGCACCACGTCCGCACTCTCGCGCGCAACGTCAGTGCCCGAACCCATCGCGACGCCGACGTTCGCCTCCGCCAGCGCGGGAGCGTCATTGACGCCATCACCCACCATCGCGACAATGCGGCCGCTCGTCACCAGGCTCTTGATGCGCGCGAGCTTCTTCTCCGGCATCAGGTCCGCTTCGACTTCGCTGATTCCAAGGGCGCGGGCGACCATCTCGGCAACCGCCCAGGTATCTCCGGTGAGCAGAACGCTCCGGATGCCCATCCTATTCAACGCCTCGATAGCGCGCCGCGCCTCCGGCCGCACGGTATCTGCTATTACGATCGCTCCGAGAAGACGCCCGTCGCGAGCCACGAACGCTTCCGAGGCGCTGTCAGCGCCGGCGAGGGCGTTGCGAGGCACTTCGATCGTGTGCTCGGTCAGGAGTCGCCGATTGCCGACGAGGATCGTCGTGCCGCTCACTATCGCCGTGATACCGCGGCCGGGCACGTAGTCGAACCGCTCGGGCTCCTGGAGCGAATAGTTTTTCGCCCGGGCGAGATTAACGATCGCTTTGCCCAGCGGATGCTCCGAGCGCATTTCCGCCGACGCCGCAGCTTCCAGGACCTCAGCCTCGGAGACACCCGCGGCCGGAACTATCGATTGCACTTCGGTGCGGCCGAAGGTCAGCGTTCCGGTCTTGTCGAGAACGACAGTATCCACCTTGCCCAAAGTTTCCAGGTAGAGGCCGCCTTTGATAATCGCTCCAAGGCGCGCCGAGCGGCCGATGCCTCCGAGAATTGCCAACGGCGTGCCGGCGGCGACGCCGCACGCGCCCGCGACGATTATTACCGAAATCGTTGAAAGCGGGTCGCGCGTGATGATGAACGTGATTACCGCGGCCGTGAGCGCAAAATAAACTAGATACCCGGCGAGCCGATCCGCCAATTGCTGCACCGGCGCGCGGGAGCGCTCGGCGTGCTCGACGGCCTCGATAATTCTACCGTAGCTTGTATCGCGTCCGATGCGCTCGACACGGATCTCGAGCGCTCCCGTTTGGTTAATGGTTCCAGCGTACACAACCGACCCCGCTAGCTTTCTCAACCGGCATCGACTCGCCAGTAATCCGGGCCTGGTCGACAAATGAGTGGCCGCTTAGCACGGTGCCGTCTATCGGCACGAGACCGCCGGGGTTGACGAGCACGGCATCGCCGGCTCGTAACTGGTCGATCGAAGTCTCGCGCACGCCACCAGCGCTTCGGACGATGACCGAACGCGGCAGGAAATCCATCAAATCCCGGATTGCGCGTCGCCCGCGAGAAACGGTCATCCCCTCGAGGACCTCGGCAATCAGAACGAACAGTGTGATGATGAGCGCCGTGAAAAACTGGGAAATCGCGGCGGCGGCCACCAAGGCGATACTCATGGACAATTCCATGGTCATCCGCCGCGCGGCGGCATTCTCGGCTGCCTCCTTGAAGATTGGCCAACCGCCGATCAGAACGCCCAGTACGCCGATCAGGCTGACTTTCGGAAAGGGTTCCCAAACACGGAACCACACCGCCGCCGCGGCGAGCGCGACCAGGACGATCCGCGCCGCTTCGACCGCGCCGAAGACATGACCGCCCTCGTGCTCCTCGACCGCAGGCGCGGCCGTCCCGTCCTGTGTTTGGTCGAGTGAACTCGCGCGCCGGATTCGTTCCTGCTGATCCATCGGAACGGCTCCTTTATTACTTCAGGTAAGCCTGGACGATCTCGATCAGCTCTTCCGCGCCCTTGGCACGGGAACCGCGTTCATGATCCGGATCGACGACGTGCATCCGGATGTGATCCTCGATAATCTCCGCCATCAGGCTGTTCATCGCGCCGCGCGCGGCGACGACGAGATGAAGCACGTCGGCACAGCCGCGTTCTTCCTCCACTGCGCGTTCCAGCGCCTCCACCTGGCCGCGAACGCGTCGCACCCGGTTCAGGAGCTTGGTCTTTTCCTTGATGGTATGGCCCATAGTGCAGCGCCCCCTCTATACCCTAGGGGATATAGTATTACAGCATCGAGCCGCCTGAGTCTAGCCGGTTACGCCGAAGTGTCTCAAAACTCGACGACACGGTAGGGGGTATAGTGTAAAGCACCTACCAAAGCTGGGCCTTTGGGCGAGGGTTGCGAAGGCATCCGAGGTGCTTGGCGTTCCGGTACACCTGGCCCTGATCGGAGACGCGGAGTTGGCCAAAGGCCCTGAGGTCCACAGACCCACGGACCACCGTGCTCTTGGAAGCTCCATGAAAGGGCGCGTGCGCGTCAGGCTCTCCGACGCTTCAGGTATCGCCGTCGAGGAGCGAATCTGGTTCAACGGCAGCACCGATGCCGCCGCGCTCGCTGAAGAGGTCGCCGACCACATCGCCCGCAGAGTGAGCGGACGGGTTGATCTGGAAGCGACCATCACCATTTCGGATGGCGGATAGCGCGATTGGAGCCTAACCCGTGGCGCTCAAGTACTCGCGCGCTGGCCTCGAACTGCGTGATAAACGACGAGCACAATTATCGCGCCGATCGCAGCTACCACGATGCTCGTCAGGTTCACGCCGGTAACTCCGACGAGACCAAGTTCGTGAAAATCGCGTCCCCGACGACAGCCTCCAGCCGAACGGGGACACGCACGGTCGCCGTCGGCGACGACGTCACCCAGTCTGGTCGAGCGCGACGAGCACCTTGTGGACGTAGGCCATCTTAGGACTCACCCGCCGGAGCGAAGACCTTGACCGTCACCATGTAATCACCGTTCGGCACGGTGTCGCTGTTCCACTGGCAAGCGTAGCGGTGAGGAAAGGTCTTAGGATTTGCGACCTCGCCGTCGCAGACGAACTTACCGTCAACGTAGAACTTGACGGCCGACGGGTTCGTTATAATGACGTGCGCGACCAACGTAACGATCCCGCTCACGACGGTGCCGTTGGCCGGCACTAAGAACGTGAGCAGCAGGAGCGTCGCGAACCACTTTCTTAGGCTCATCTCCCTTCCCCCCTTAGAGGCTCGCCGCCTCGAGTTCGTCGTCGAAGTCGTCGCAGCGGGCTACCAGCGCAACCAGTGTTATAAGAATCAGTGAAGTCGCGCTTCTTTTCATCATGAAACACTTCTTGACAACTCATAATACCTCTAACATCTAGTACGATAAGAGGTCAACAATGCTTAACGGTCCGACCGCGAGCCGAACGCGATCGTGGACGCTGGGAAGGCGAATAAGGCGCCCAAGCGCTTTTTTAGGCTTCATCGTCAGAGCGGTGCGCCGGCCGCCGCAGCGCCGCCCGATTTCATGAGGACCCCCCGTCGCGGCGCGACAGACGCAAGGCCGCGAGTCATGCATCATGCCAAGCTGACCCACGCCCAGCGCGCGCATGAGGACGATTCGACCAGCGTCCGGACTCGAACACCTATACGAACACCATCAAGGTCCTTCTCTGCGTGCAACGAGCCAATCGAGTGTTCGAAATGTTCGAGCCGTTCGAGAGGTTTTGGGTGCGCGTGCCTCTGTTTTGGTGGCAGACGAGCCGGGCGAAGGTAAGATCCCCTGCCGGATGATAATGCGCTGGGGCTAGTGTTATGACGCCAGATTGAGGCGTGAGCTGAGTACCTTTTTCGACCCCCCTCGCAGTACCGATTTCTAAGTCTGTGGCTGTAGTTCCGGAAGTATGGTCCAAAAAACCCTTGATTTTCCTGGTGATCCCAGCGGGAGTCGAACCCGCGTTCCCGACGTGAGAGGCCGGTGTCCTAACCACTAGACGATGGGACCAGTCGGTGAGCGCCCCCTTCACAAGGGCGAGTTGGCTGAGGAGGGAGGACTCGAACCTCCAATCCCCTGATCCAGAGTCAGGTGCCTTGCCAATTCGGCTACTCCTCAGCGCGAACCATCATTTATAACCGACAGCGCGGCATGCGTCCATGCGCGCACTGCCCTCGGGGCGGGCTGTCGCGATGGCCGCCCGGGTTCAGTGCGCGGCGGAAAGCCGCAGAGTTTCAGCGTGATGGTTGACCAGCTCGTCGCAGCGCTGAAGCAACGCCGGATCCTGGCAATACTGCTCGATCATATAGCTCAGTTCGCCGAGATCGTGGACCAGCAGGCGCATGCAGCGCTCGTACTCGTCGTGCTGCTGCAGCGCCTTGAGCAGATCGCCGACCTTGTCCTCGAGCTCTGTCTCTTCGACCTCGAGCGCCAGCGCGAGCGCCCGCTCGATTGCGAGTCCGCCCGCGGCCTCGCGCGCGCCGCGCTCCAGCAGCGCACCGAGCCGCGCCACGGTCGCGTCGTCGAGCGCGACCGGGCTTGGCCGGTCGAGCATCCCCTCGAAGTCGAGCACCGTGGTCACGAGGTCGAGCGCGCCAACGTGGCGCGCCTCGTCACGCGCCATCCCGAACCAGAACTCGTGCAGGCGTGGATGCGTGGCGAAAGTTTTGGCGAAGCGCGCATAGAGCGCCATGCTGCGTTTTTCCAGGGCGATCGTGGCCTGGAGAACTTCGCGCGTCGTCGGCATCGTGGGGGCCATCGTGGGGGCGATGATAGCCCGCGGACGGCACCGGGCCAAGGCCGGCGCCGCCCGCGGCGAGCCTAGCGCGCGAGCTCGGTCGCGCGGGTTTCGCGGATGACCGTCACGCGGATTTGGCCGGGATAGGTCATGTCGGTTTCGATTTTCTTGGCCACGTCGCGCGCGAGCATCGTCGCGTCGTCGTCGGAGACCTGCCCCGGCTCGACGATGATCCGCATCTCGCGCCCGGCCTGCACGGCGAAGCATTTCTCGACGCCCTTGAACGACTTGGCGATGGTCTCGAGATCTTCCAGCCGCTTGACGTAGCTTTCCAGCACCTCGCGCCGTGCGCCCGGGCGCGCCCCGCTAAGGGCGTCGGCCGCGTCGACCAGCGGCGCCAGGATAGTCTCCGCCTTGACCTCTTCGTGATGGGCCGCGATCGCGTTGACGATCTTCGCCGACTCGCCGTATTTGCGCGCAAGCTCGGCGCCGATCAGCGCGTGCGAGCCCTCGACCTCGTGCGTCAGGGCCTTGCCGATATCGTGCAGGAGCGCGGCGCGGCGGGCCTGCTTTTCGTTGAGCCCGAGTTCGGCCGCCATCGCGCCGCACAGGAACGCCGCCTCCAGCGAATGCATCAGCACGTTCTGCGCGTAGCTGTACCGGTACTTCAGCATCCCCAGCAGCTTGACCAGTTCGGGATGGATGCCGTGGACGCCGACCTCGATGATCGCGCGCTGGCCGGCCTCGCGAATTGATTCCTCGACTTCCTGCTCGGCCTTGCGCACGACCTCTTCGATACGGCCCGGATGAATCCGGCCGTCGGAGATGAGCCGCTCCAGCGAGACCCGCGCGATTTCGCGCCGGATCGGGTTGTGGCACGAGATCACGACCGCCTCGGGCGTGTCGTCGATGATGATATCGACGCCGGTGGCGGCCTCGATGGCGCGGATGTTGCGCCCCTCGCGCCCGATGATACGGCCCTTCATCTCGTCGTTGGGCAGCGCCAGCACCGAGACCGTGCGCTCGGTGACGAATTCGCCGGCGAGGCGCTCGATCGCGATCGACACGATGCGCTTGGCGCGGCGGTCGGATTCCTCGCGCGCCTCCTCCTCGATCACGCGGATTTGGCGGGCAGCGTCGTGGCGCGCCTGCCCGGTCACTTCTTCGACCACCTGGCGGCGGGCCTCCTCGCGGGTGAGCCCGGCGACCGCCTCGAGTTTGTTGCGCGCCGCCTCGATCAGCTCCTGGCGTTCGGCCTCGCGATCGGCGAGGCTCTTCTCCTTGGTGCGGAGGTTCTGGTCGCGCCGATTGAGATCGCCCTCGCGCCGCTCGAATGCCTCGAGGCGCTTGTCGATACTCTCCTCGCGCGCGGCGAGCTTGCTCTCGAGCGCGGTCAACTCGCGATGCTGTTCGCGCACTTCGCGTTCGGCCTGCGATCGCACCTCGACCAGCAGGTCCTTGGCCTTTAGTTCCGCCTCCTTGACGATCAGTTCAGCTTTGTTTCTCGCATCTTCGACAATCGTCTGCGCTTCGCGTTGCGCGGCCTCCGTGTCGGCGCCGGTATGCCGCCGGCCGGCAAGGTAGACCGCGTAAATCATCATCGCGCCACCGATTATCAGGAACAGGACGCCTGTCAGCACGCCCATTTAGGTAAACCTCCTTGGTCCGCC
Source organism: uncultured delta proteobacterium (assembly GCA_963771325.1). GTDB lineage: Bacteria > Desulfobacterota > Binatia > Binatales > Binataceae > JAKAVN01. Next base: position 346,819 of record CAVYTJ010000005.1, read on the forward strand.
GTTTGCGTAGCCGCGTGTGGCGCTCCGCTGGCCGCGTAAACGGCGGACTCGGTCACAATAAGATCCAGCCGCCGGTCATGGGTCTGCTCCGGCAGCCGGTCAATCAACTGAAACGAATAGCCAAGCCCGGCGGTCACCGCTTCGGCGGGGAGCGCTGCGATTAGCCGGTCGTAGTAGCCGCCGCCGCGGCCCAGACGGGCGGCGGCGGGTGTAAATGCGATCCCCGGGACGCATACCAGCGCGGCGCCGAGGCCGGTGATGAGCGCTCCGGCCTCCAACGCCTCGACGATCGGCGGTTCCAGGATTCCAAAGGTGCCGGGGCGCAATTGGCCGAGGTCGGATACCGCCCCGAGCCTCATCCGATGAGAGCTGCGATCGACGATCGGGTAGTAGAGCAGGCGCTGCGAGCGCAGCGCGTCGGCGGCGATGAGCGCGGTTTCGACCTCGCGGCCGAGCGGTGCGTAGAGTACGACTTTGGCCGCGACGCGATAGGCTTGTGTGGCGAGCAGTCGCTGCTGCACGCGCCTGGATAGTGCGTCCGCGCGTTCAGCAGACAGGCTGGAGCGCGCCTCGGAGAGGACGGCGCGCAGATATTGCTTTTCGTCCGCCACTGCCTTTTTTGCGGTGGCGGGTTCGGGCTAAGTCGGCGGTTGCGCTGTGCGATCGATCGCCCTTGGCCTTCGGTGTGGCCGCGGCAGTGCGGGCGTTGCTGGCTCCATAAGGTCACGCGGCCGGTGGCCGCGCCATCTATAACTGAGAACCGGCACAGGTCTTATATCTTCCGAGCGCCGCATCGCGCTTCTAACTGAGATCCTCCAAAGATCTGATCTTCCGTCCCCCCGCCATACTACCCGAACCCGCCGACCCTAAGCCTCCAAAGAAAACGCGTGCTGCACGCGGCGTCTACGAATCCATCGCCACCGACAGCCGCCGGTTAAGTGCTTCTATCTGATCGATTAACGCTTGATGATCCCGCTTCAGTCGTTCGAGTTCGTCGGCAAAATTCAACGCCGCCAAAATTGCCACGCTTACCGAATTCACCGCGCGGCTGTTGGCGCGAATATAGCTTATCTTTTCGTCCACGGTCGCCGCCAGAGCCTTGGCCCATTCATCGCCGCTATCGCTGCTCACGGTGAGGCTCTGGCCCATGATTTCGACGTTGATGCCTTTCATCGTGTATCCAGCGACGGCCTGCTGGGGGGTCGCTCCCTCAGCCCAGATCCAGCCCGTCGAAGCGGGCGAGGATTTTTTCGATCCGCGACTTTATCTCGTTGCGTTCGGTCTCGTGCTCCTGGCGCTCGGTGTTCGCGCGCGCCTGAGTTTCGTTAAAACGTTGTTCACTTTCGGTCAACCGCTTCGCAAGTTCTTCATTTTCGCGTTGCAGCTGCTGGATTCGATTGACCGATGCCTGGATTCTGTCGTCGAGTTGCTTAAGAGCCTCAAAAGTCATGGCCGATGGGGTTTCCACTTTCACTTTAATTTTTGATTAGTAAAGCTGTCAAGCTGCATAAGAACCACTGGAAGCTTCAGGACGCGAGTCGTCCTCGGAAAACAGCGCTTGAACGAATTCGCGCGGATCAAACGCACGCAAATCTTCGATATTTTCACCCACGCCGACGAAACGCACGGGCAATTTGAGCTGCTCGGCTATCGCGATCACCACGCCGCCCTTGGCCGTGCTGTCGAGCTTCGCCAAAACGACGCCGGTCAGAGGTACCGCTTCGCCGAAGATTTTCGCCTGGCTGAGAGCGTTCTGCCCCGTGGTGGCGTCGAGCACCAGCCAGCATTCGTGCGGAGCGCCGGGAAGCTCGCGGCCGGCGACGCGGGCGATCTTTTTCAGCTCTTCCATCAGATTGACCTTGGTCTGCAGGCGGCCCGCCGTATCGATCAAAACCGTCGAAACGTTACGCGCCACCGCTGCCTTGACCGCGTCGAACGCTACCGCTGCCGGATCGGAACCCTGGTTCTGCTTGATCAGGTCGACCCCGACCCTGCCGCACCATACTTCAAGCTGCTCGATCGCAGCCGCGCGAAAGGTATCGGCAGCCGCCACAATCACGGTGCCGCGCTCGGCCTTCATCCGCGCCGCCAACTTGGCCACGGTCGTCGTCTTACCTGCTCCGTTGACCCCGGCCAGCATCACCACCAGCGGTCCCTCGGCCGGGATGTTCATCGTGCGCTCGCTCGCGGCGAGCATCGCTGCGATTTCGTCCTTGAGCGCCTCGCGGATGGCGTCGGGGCGGATGCCGTCCTTGACCCGGCCGCGCACGGCCTCGACCAGCTTGAGGCTCGCCTGAACGCCTACGTCGGCAGCGATCAGCGCCTCCTCGAGGCCCTCGCAGATTTCGTCGAGCTTAGCGCTGCCGGTTATTGCGGCGCGGATCCGGCCGAGCAGATTCTCACGCGTACGACGTAGTCCCAGTCCGATTCGCGCGGGCGCTTTCGGCGCGACCGGGGCAGGAGCGGCCGGGGCAGGCGGCGGCGGAGCCGCCGGCTCAGCCGGCGCGGGTTCGACACGTTCGGCACGTTCGGTACGTTCGATAGCCTCTTTAGCGGGAGCAGGCTCGATAGTAGGTTCGACGGCAGGCGGTGCGGGCGGGGGCGCATGCTCCGGCGGCAGGGACTTTGGCCAGGACGCGATCTCTTCGGCCAGAACGACTTCGGGCCGGGCTGCGTGAGGCGCCTGCTGGACGGCGTGCTCCAGGTCGCGAACTCTTCGCCGTTTGCGCGCGCTGAATTCGATAAGAGTTGCGAAGACCAGCAGCACGACCTGGCTAGCCGCCACGATCAGGACCATACGTTCGACGAACGACAGCCTGGCAAACGTTTCCGTCAGGCCGAGACGCTCGACGCTCGACAGTTGGGCGAGAACCCAGGCGACGAAGGCGTACAGTCTGTCGCGAATTTCGTTTGTGTAATCGGGCACGCGGAGAACGATCCTTGGGAAAAAATTCAGGAGTTTTTTTGTGTCCGGCCGGGCGGCCGCGCGTATCTGTCACCGGACCGGTGCCGAACGCTCCACACAATAACAGTCTCGGCCCGTGATCGGAACCGAAACGTGCGATCCGAAGCGCCGCAGCAGGTTACGCGGCGCGCGGAATCGCCAGCGAGATTAGCCGCGAGATTCCCGGCCGCTCCATCGTCACACCGTGGATATGGTCGGCGCGCTGCATCGTGCGCTGGTTGTGCGTGATCACGATGAACTGTGAGCGGCCCTTGAGTTCGCCGACCAGGCCGGTGAACGCGGCGAGGCTGAACTCGTCGAGCGGCGCGTCGACCTCGTCCATCACGCAGAACGGGCTCGGATTGAGCAGGAAGAGCGAAAAGATCAGCGCCATCGCGCACAGCGCCTTCTCGCCGCCCGAGAGCAGCCCGATCTCCTTGACCTTCTTGCCCGGCGGCTGGACCAGGATATTGACGCCGGCTTCCAGCACGTCGTCGGCGGGCATCAATTCGAGCCGGCCCTTGCCGCCGCGCAGCAGCTTGGGGAAAAGCTCGGCGAAGTTGCGCGCCGCGCCCTCGAAGGTTTCGCTGAAGCGCCGGCGCGCTTCACGATTGAGCTTTTGGATCGTATGCGTGAGGTCTTTGAGCGCCGCTTCGAGGTCGGTGCGCTCGGTGTTGAGCACTGTGGAACGTTCCTCCAGTTCCTTGACCTCGCTTTCGGCGGCGAGGTTGACCTCGCCCAGGCGCTCGACCTTGGCGCGCAGTTCGACCAGGCGAGCTTCGTCGGCCACGGCGTCCCGACCGGCGAGCGCGGCCGAGAGTTCGTCCTCGACCGCAGCGAATTCGGTCTGAAATTTCTCGGCAAAGTTGCGTCCGAGCTCTGTGGCGAGCGTGCGCGCACGCTCGCATCCGAGCGCACACTCCATCGCCTCGCGCTCCAGCGTCTCGGCCTTCGCGCGGGTCTCGGCGAGCTCGGCCCGAAGGGCCTGAAGCGCCGCGGCAGCGGCCTCGCACGCAACGCGCATCTCTTCGGTCGCGGCGTCCAGCTCCGCCTCGCGGATACGCGAGGCCTCGGCCTGCGCGGCTAACTGATCGAGTTCGCGCATCAGTTCGACGCGCTCGTCGCCAAGCCGCGCGAGCGACGCGCGGTCCTTGCCGATCTGCGCTTCGAGCTCTTCGGCCAAGCGGCGAAGATGTCCGAGTTCCTGCTCGATCGCGCCCAGCCGCGCGCGCCGCGCCTCGACCCTGGAGGCCGCTTCGAGCATCGCGGCCGCAGATTCCTCGGCGCGCGTTTTGCGCTCGTTCATCTCGGCACGAATCACGGACAGGCGCTCGCGCCCTGCCGCCTCGCCATGGGCGAGTTCCTCCAGCCGCGCGTTGGACTCCGCGATGAGCCGGGCGATTTCCTCAAGGCGCACGCGGGCCTGTTCGTGCTGATCGCGGGCGGCGGCCGCCTCGCTCTCGATGCGCTCCAGGGCGCTTCGCCGTTCGTTCATCGCGCGCTCGGCGCGCGAGAGCTGGTCGCGCCCCTCGTTGAGTTCGCGATGCGTCGTCTCGAGCACGGCACGCGCCGCCTCGAACGCCGCGCGCAGCGATGCGTTTTCGGACTCGGCCTGCTCGACGCTAGCGGCCACCTCTTCCAGCGCTGGAGCGTCGGACGCGCCGCCGCTTCAATGTCGTCGACAGGAGCGGCACTGCTTCCGCCGGCGATCATTTTCCCCGGCGCTATCAGATCGCCCTCGCGCGTGACGAAGAGCGTGCCATGACCATTCAGATTCGACGCCGCGAGCGCGGAGGGCAGATCGTCGGCGACGACTACGTGGCCGAGTACCGCCTCGGCGACGTGGCGAAAGCGCGGCTCGACTTCAAGCATGTCGAGCAGGCGCCCGGCGATTCCAGGCGCTTCGATCGCGGGATGGGAATCGGCCATCTCGGGTTCGGGAATGAAGCTCAGGCGGCCCGCGCGCGATTCTTTGAGAATCTCGATCGCGCGGAGCGCCAGATGCGGCGAGTCGACGATCACCGCCTCGGCTTCCGCGCCGAGCACGGCGCCGAGCGCCGCGCGCATCGCGGCCGGCGCACGCAGCACCTCGGCCAGCATCGCGGGCTGCTCGGCCGGCCGATCGCCGTTGAGCGAGTCGAGCACGACGCGCAGGCGCTCGGCGGCGCCGCCGTCGCTGGTGCTCGAACGCGCCGCGCGCTCTGCGCGCGCGCGTGCGGCGCTAAGCCCCTCGCGCAGCAGCGCGAGGCGCGCCGCGCCGGCGTCGAGCGCGATGCGGGCCTCCCGCTCGCGCTCGGCCGCCTCTTTGCCACGGCCGTCAAGCGTCCCGAGGCCGGTGCTGCGGGCGGCGAGTTCGCCGTCCGCCGCACCGAGCGCGAGGCGCGCCGCGCCCAGCGCCTCGTCGAGCGCCGGCAGGCGCTCGGCGGCGGCGCGCAGGCGCTCTTCGAGCTCGGCGCGCTCGCCGCCGAGCGCGCCGAGGCGGCCGCGTATCGCGGCCGCTTCGCGCATCAGCTCGGCGACTTCGTCGCGCGTGTCCTCGCCGCGCCGCTCGGCCTCGCCGAGCGTCGCGGCGGCTTCGTCGTGGCGCTCGCGCAGCGCGGCGAGCGCGGCCTCGCCGCCGTCGTCCTCGTTGCGCTCGCGCGCCAGGCGCGCGCCGGCCTCGGCGCGCGCCGCGCGCGCGGCGGTGGCCTTGGCCTCGAGCTCTTCGACGCGCGAGGCAAGCTCGGGCGCGGCCGCGTCGGCCGCGCCTAAGCGGCGCTCGAGGAATTCGCGCGTATGGCCGCGCTGTGCGGCGGCCGCGCGTAGGTTGTCGAGCTCGCGGCCGAGCGCGCTCACGCGATCGCGCTCGGCCGCAAGCCGTGCGGCGGAGGCGTCGGTGCGAGATTGAAGTTCGGCCAGCGCTTCGCGAGTCGCCTCGCGCTGCGTGTCGAGTTCCGCGGAGCGCGCGCGACTGTGCTCGAGGCGGGCGCGCTCTTCGAGCAGCCGGCGCGCGGCGGTCAGCCGTTCCAGCTCGGCCAGCTCGCCGCGAATGGCCTTATAGGCCTCGGCCTTTTTGGCCTGGCGGCGGGCGAACGCCAACTGGCGTTCAATTTCGGCCAGCACGTCGTCGACGCGGGCGAGGTTCTCGCGCACGCGATCGAGTTTGCGCTCGCTCATCTCGCGCCGGCCCTTGAACAGCGAAAGCCCGGCCGCCTCTTCGATCATCCCGCGCAACTCAGCCGGCTTGGACTGGATGATCTCTTCGATCCGTCCCTGTTCGATCAGGGCGTAGCCGCGGCTATGAATTTGCGCGGCCATGAAGAACTCGGTGATGTCCTTCAGCCGGCAGGGAATTTTATTGATAAGATATTCGGATTCGCCGGAGCGGTAGACGCGGCGCGTGACGCATACTTCGCTGAGCCCGGCGTAGGGCTCGGGGAGCGCGCAATTGTCGTCGGCCTCGAGCAGCAGCGAGACCTCGGCCATCCCGGCCGCCGGATTGGAATCGTTGCCGGCGTAGATAAGATCTTCGGCGCTCTTGCCGCGCAACCGCGTCGGCGCCTGCTCGCCGAGGACCCAGCGGATGGCGTCGACCACGTTGGATTTGCCGCAACCGTTGGGACCGACGACCGCCGTGATTCCGGGTGCGAAGCCGACACTTGTCGGCTCCAGGAATGACTTGAAGCCTACTAAATCAAGGCTTTTGAGCCGCATACCATCATCGCCTCCACCTCACCACATCCGCCGCCCAAAGCTTAGCCCAAAGCCCCGAGCCAATGAAACCGCCCACGCCGTATCGTATCCCCTACGCCGAGAGCGGCCTGTGGATATCGTGCGAAACTGAGCGGAGGTCGATTCAGACGCTGCCAGTGACGTAAGTCAGCTTCTACTCTTGCAGCTCGGTGTTCCAGTAGGCACTATCGACCGCCGTCAGATACGGCATCCACTCGCGATAACGCTTGAGGCTGAACATCTCGGCGCTGAACGGCGTCCAGTGCGGCCGCATCGGTTTGCGCACGAGCGCCATCCGCGCCTCATCGGGCGTGCGGCCGCCCTTGCGCCGGTTGCAGTTGTGGCAGGAGCAAACGATGTTCTCCCAGGTCGAAAGCCCCCCGCGCGAGCGCGGCATGACGTGGTCGAGGTTGAGCTCGGTGCGAGCGAACCGTCGCCCGCAGTACTGGCAGGTGTTGTTGTCACGGGCGAAGATGTTGAAACGCGAAAAGCGCACGTGGCGGCGCGGCACCCGCTCGTAAGCCGTCAGCAGCAGCACCCGCGGCACGCGGACGAGCCCACCCACCACACCCAGGCGCTCGTGATGGGTCTCGATCGCGAGGTCGCGCCAGCTCGCGAAATCGAAGGTATGGTACTGCTCGTCGACCGCCCGCGCCACTCCCTGGTACAGGAGCGCGAAGGCGCGCTTGACCGAGGTTACGTGGACGGGCAGGTAGGAGCGGTTGAGGATCAGGACCTTGCTGTTGAGCAGAGCCATCCCCGAGGAGCGGATCGCCAGACTGTCGGCCGCGGCAGACATTACAAAACGAGTATCGGCACCCGAGAGCCAAGTCAAGTTGATGGGTTCTGTGCAAAACACGTTTATGCCCCGTGCCAGTGCGCCTTGCGGACTTCGCAGCCTCTCCGTATGATTCGTTTGAAGTTTCAATGGCATACTCAATGGGTGGAGGGGTCAGCGACGAAACCGCGGCCGCGCTTGAATCTGGATGGCTCGAAAGCGGTGGCGCAGGTTGCCGGCGCCGGATGCATCGTGCCCCGCAACGCCGTCCAGCCTGACCAGCCTCTTCCTCCGTCGCATCCCGGTCTCTCTCGTGAAACGTGAAATTGTCATTAATGCGAGCGCGCTCGAAGTGCGTGTCGCGCTACTCGAAGACGGCTCGCTAACCGAGCTCTATCTCGAGCGCCAGCAGCATCGCGGCCTCGCTGGCAACATCTATAAGGGCAAGGTCACGCGCGTGTTGCCCGGGATGCAGGCGGCGTTTGTCGATATTGGTCTGGAGAAGGCCGGCTTCCTGCACGTCTCGGATTTTCACGACGACGTTCAAGCGGTCGGTTCGATCGCCGAGGTGATCGGCGAGGACGACGTCGAGACCTATCCGGTCGACGGCGACGGTGACGGCGGCAGCGATGAAGCGAAGTCGCCGCAGGACCTGCAAGAGTTGGCGGAGCTGGAAGACCTGGAAGAGCCGTCCGAGGGGCAAACCGATCGGCAAGACGATCGGCGAGACTACCCGCCAGACGAGCAGGCAGAGCGGCGAAGTGCGCGGCCAGATGTGCGTCAAGATCTGCGGCCAAATGTGCGACAGGATGTGCGGCAAGGCGCGCGCCAGCCCACGCAACCGGACGCACGCCGGCGGGACGTACAGCAAAGCGTAGAAGAAAGCTCAGCGGAAGAAAACATAGAGATTGACCGGCGCGATCTCGGCGACGCGGCCGCGGCGGCGCCCGTCGAGGGCGAGGCCGAGGCGGCGGCGCCCACCGCCGAGGGCGAGGCAGGAGCGGCGCCGGGCACCAAACGCCGGCGCAGCCGGCGCAGGCGCCGTCGCGGCGGCAAGGCGCACAAGCGGCGGCCGCGCGTGCACGAGCAGCGCAGCCGTCTCCCGATCGAGCAGCAGCTGCATCGCAACCAGGAGATCATCGTCCAGATCGCCAAGGAGCCGATGGGCACCAAAGGGGCGCGGCTGACCTCGTCGATCTCGCTGCCCGGGCGTCATCTGGTCTACATGCCGACCAGCGGCCACGTCGGGGTCTCGCGGCGAATCGGCAGCGCGGAGGAACGCGCGCGGCTGCGCGCGGCGGTCAAGGAACTCGGCCGCGTGCAGGGCGGATTCATCGTGCGCACGGCGTGCGAGGGCGTGAGCAAGCGCGAGATACAGCGCGACGCGAATTTTTTGACTCGGCTATGGGGATCGATCCTGGCCAAGAGCGAGAGCAGCCCGCCGGCGTCGATTCTCTACAGCGATCTCGACGTCGCGCTGCGCACCGTGCGCGATCTGTTTTCCAGCGAGATCGACAAGCTCTGGTGCGACGACCCCGAGACCTTCGAGCGTATCGTGCAATTCGTCCAGCACTACATGCCGCGATTGCGCGCGCGCCTCACGATGTATCAGGGCGCGGAGCCGATCTTCGACCACTTCAAGATCGAGCCGCAGATCGAGCGCGCGCTCGACCGCAAGGTCTGGCTCAAGTCCGGCGGCTACCTGGTTTTCGACCAGGCCGAAGCGCTGACCGCGATCGACGTCAATACCGGCCGCTTCGTCGGCAAGACGAACCAGGACGAGACCGTGCTGCGGACCAACCTCGAGGCCGCCGAAGAAGTGGTCAAGCAGCTGCGCCTGCGCAATATCGGCGGGATCATCATCGTCGACTTCATCGATATGTCGCGCGAGGCCGACCGCAAAAAGGTGAGCGACGTGCTGCGCGAAGCACAGCGGCGCGACAAGGCGCGCACCTCGGCGCTCAAGATCTCCGAGCTCGGGCTGGTCCAGATGACCCGCAAGCGCACGCGCGAGAGCCTCGAAGAATTGCTCACCGACAGTTGTCCACATTGCGAAGGCCGGCGCGTGGTCAAATCCGTGCCGACGCTCGCCGCCGAGGTCCTGCGCGGAGTCCATCGCGAGGCCCGCCGCCGCAGCGGCGACGACATGCTGCTGGTCAAGGTCCATCCCGCCGTCGCACGCTACCTTTACGACCACGGCGCGCGCGACCTCGAGGCGCTCGAGCGCCGGGTGGGAATCAAAATCGTGTTGCGCGCGATGGAAGGTCTCGAGCCGGGCAGCTTCGAGCTGAGCCTGGTGCCCGCCGCCGCCTGACCGAAAAATCCGCAAGCCTTAACTCCCCGAGACGCTAGATCGCGGAGGCTGAACAACAGATCCGATCAGCGTCTGCGTTGACAATCGAGTCCGGGCCAAATACCGGTTTTCACCAGATGGCAGCCAGCGGCAAGGAAACGGAAGAGTGGCGGCTCGGTATCGAGCCCGACACGCACGAAGCCCCGGAAGTTCCCGAAGAGGCCGACGCGCCGCGCAATTATTCGGCCGAGCGGCTGGAACGGCCGCTATGCGTCGTCACGGCGGAACATCTCGGATGGGTGACGGTCGGCGTGCTGGCGCTCGCGAGTCGGCTCGTGATGCTCGGTGCGCGCCCGCTGGATTCCGCCGAGGCGAGCCATGCGCTCGGCGAACTGGCGTTGCTGCGCAGCGGGCCACCCGCCGGAGCGCATCTATCGTGGATTCATCTCCTGCAAGCGGCGCTGTTCGCATCCGTCGGCGCCGGCGACTTCAAAGCCCGGGCGATCTTTGCGCTGAGCGGGCTGCTGCTGATCGCCTCCAGCCTGGGGATGCGCCGTCAGCTTGGCCGTGCCGGCGCGATGGCGTTTGCGGGACTGCTCGTGCTCTCGCCGAGCGTCGCCTATTTCTCGCGCGCCACCGATAGCGTCGTGCCCGCGCTGGCCTTCGCCGTGCTCGCGCTCGCGATGTTCCTCGAACTCGCTGACGAGCCGGGGCGGATCGTCGCGGCCGGATTGGGCGGGGCGATCGGCCTGGGACTTGCCAGTGACGCGAGCGCACTGATGACCGCGCTGTTCATGCTGGCCGCGCTCGCGATCGTCGGTTTGCTGGCGGCGCTGGCGGGAACGCGCTTGCGGCTCCAGGTGCGAGTCTGGTGGACGCGGCGCAAGGGCCTGTTCCTGATCACGACCTTGGTCGCGGCGGTGGTCTGGCTGGGATGCGAGAGCGGCTTTTTCACCCATTCGCCGGTCGACGCGATCGTGGCCGCATTTCGATCGAACCTGCCGTCTAATTTGCTGCAGGCGGACCCAGGGGACCATCGCGGCTTCACGGCCGGACTGGATTTCTATCTGCCGATTCTCTCGCTGTACGAATTTTTCGTCGTGTTCCTCGCTCTGATTGGGGCGCTGAGCGTTTTGACCCTGCGCGTCCGCTCGCGCCTGGCGACGGCGGCGCTCCTCTGGAGCGCTCTGGCAATCGCCTTTTGTCTTTGGACGCCAGCGCGCTCGCCGGCGCTCATGGTCCAGATGATCGTCCCGATGGCGCTGCTGGGAGCGTTCGTGATCGAGGCTCTGCATCACACCGTCGCGTGGAGCATCCTGCGCTATCCGCTCGCGGTGTTGGCGCTGCTGACGCTCAGCGTGCAGGTGGCGAACAACTTCATCTGGTATGCGCCCGACGCCAGCCAGGCGCCGTGGGCGCGCACCGCGCTTTTGTATTGGACCACGCCCGCAACCACGTTGCAGACGCCGGTCGAATGCGCGCGAGTTATAAGCCAGTTGCCGCCGCACAAGGCGAGCGCGTTCTTTGCCAACGACTCGCCGGTGCTGCGATGGTACCTGCGCGCGCTGATTCCCGCTGGCAGCGCCGAGGGTGCCGACGCGATCGTCGGCAGCACCGAGCCGGCGGCCCTGTCCCAGGCGCAAGGACTTACCACCTACGAATTCGAGCTTGACGACGCGTGGCATCCGGCGTGGTGGTCGCTTTCGCCACGAGCCGCGATGCACTACCTGGCGAGCGCTCGCCCCTGGACGCCGCTGGATTCGCATCGCGTGACGATTGCCGCGCGGCCCATGGTCACGCTCGCACCGACCGTGATTTTAGCTCCGGTTGCGCCGCCGCCAGCGGCGGGATCGGCTGCGTCTGCGGCATCGTCCGGATCGGAGGGACAATCGGTGCCGCAAGCTTCCGCATCCGCGACCGCCGCGTCGCCTGCCCCATCCGCGTCAGTGACACCGGCACTCGGTACCGCTCCTGAGAGCCAGCCCTCGGCCACGCTTGCCTCGACTCCGGCCTCCACTACTGCCTCCACTCCAGTTGCGACTCCCGCCGCCACGCCGACCGCGGCTACGACGCCTGCCGCGGTTCCTTCGTTTGTCCCCACCCCCGAACCTGCCGCAACTGCTTCACCTGTCAGCAAGCGTATCCGCCACCGCCGTCACCCTTCAGCTGGCCTGGGGGCGGAGCAGCCTCTGAATTAAGCTTGATTGCGGCGCGCCTTCGCTTAAACGCGGCGGGGCGGACGGCGCGCACGAGCGGTGGTGCGCCTGGGCGGCTGTTTCTTCAGCTCCGGGATGTCGGCGTAGAAATCCAGCGCGTCGGGGTTCGCCGCCGCCTCGCGGTTGGTGACCGCGACGCCGTGGATCAGGTTGCGCACGGCGAGTTCCATCAGCTTGCCGTTGCGGGTGCGCGGGATGTCGGGAACCTGGATCACCTTGGCCGGGACGTGACGCGGCGTGAGAGTGCGGCGAATCGTCTCGCGGATTTTGTCTCGCAACGCGTCGTCGAGTTCGAGCCCGTCGCGCAGCTTCACGAACAGCACGATCCGAACGTCGTTGTCCCATTCCTGGCTGACCGCCATGCACTCCGCCACTTCGTCGAGTTGCTCGGCCTGGCGATAAATCTCCGCCGTGCCGATCCGCACGCCGCCCGGATTGAGCGTCGCATCCGAGCGTCCGTAGATGATCATCCCGTCGTGCGCGGTCAGCTCGGCCCAGTCGCCGTGGCACCACACGCCGGGGAAGCGCTCGAAGTAAGCGGAGCGGTATTTCGCGCCGTCAGGATCGTTCCAGAAAAATAGCGGCATCGTAACGAACGGCGCGGTACACACCAGCTCGCCCTTGGTCGCGCGCACCGGATGTCCGTTCTCGTCCCACACCTCGACGCGCATTCCGAGGCCGCGGCATTGCAGCTCGCCGCGCCATACCGGAGCGATCGGATTGCCCAGGGCGAAGCATGAAACCAGATCGGTGCCGCCCGAGATCGAGGCGAGGCACAGGTCTTCCTTGACCGCCGCGTACACGTAGTCGAAACCCTCGGGTGCGAGCGGCGATCCGGTCGAGCACATCGTGCGCATCGCGTCGAGCCGATGGGTCCGGCGCGGTTCGAGTCCCGCCTTGCGAATTGCGTCGATATACTTGGCCGAGGTGCCGAACATCGTCATCCGCTCGGTCTCGGCGTAGTCGAACATCACGCCCGGATGCGGATGGAACGGCGAGCCGTCGTAGAGCAGCAGGGTCGCGCCCGAGGCGAGCCCCGAGACCAGCCAGTTCCACATCATCCAGCCGCAGGTGGTGAAATAAAAAATCCGATCGCCCGGCCGCACGTCGGTATGGAGCTGATGCTCCTTGAGATGCTGCAGTAAAACGCCGCCCGCGCCATGCACGATACATTTGGGCACGCCGGTGGTGCCCGAGGAATAAAGAATGTAGAGCGGATGGCCGAACGGGAGGCGCGCGAATTCTATTTCGCCGGGCTTAAACGGGCCGAGAAATTCGTCCATGGTGACGGCGCCGGCCGGCACGTGGAGATCGGACGGCGCGTTCACATACGGCACGACCACCATCCGCTCGACACCTTTTATCCGTGCGCGCAACTCGCCAACCTTGTCCAGCGTGTCGAACGTCTTGCCGCCATAAAAATAACCGTCGGCGACGAACACGACTTTGGGTTCGATCTGCCCGAAGCGATCGACCACGCCTTCGACGCCGAAATCAGGCGAGCATGACGACCAGATCGCACCGATCGCCGCCGCGGCCAGCGCGCCAATCACTGCCTCGGGCAGATTGGGCAGGTATCCGCCGACGCGATCGCCCTCTTTGACGCCGGCGGCGCGCAACGCCTGCACGGTGCGCGAGACTTGCGCATAGAGCTCGTCGCGGCTAAGGCGCCGGCGAACTTTGTCCTCGCCCCAGAAGACCAGCGCGTCGTCGGCGCCGCGCAAGCGCAGGCAATTCTCGGCGAAGTTGAGCCGCCCCTCGGGAAACCATCGCGCACCCGGCATCCGCGCACCGTCGGCGACGATCGCACCACCTTGATCGCCGATCGCGCCGCAGAAATTCCACGCCGTGCGCCAGAACAGCTCGCGATTTTCGACCGACCATCGCCAGAGCGCGCCGTAGTCGGGAATCGACACCGAATGCGCCGCTTCGACCGCGCGCATGAAGGCGGTCATCCGGGCGTCAGCGACGCGCTCGGCGGAGGGCTCCCACAATTTCTGCTTGATGGCGGCCAATGGTGTCACACCTTATCGATAATCTCGGCGCGGAAGCGCTCGAGCTCCGAGCCCTCGAGCGCCTTGATCGGAAGCCCGGCGAGCGTGCGATCCACGCCGAGCTCGGCCATCCGGCGCACGTCGTCGGCCGTGAGCGGCTTGCCGGTGCGGAGACTCAGCGTGATTTCGATCGGCCGCGTGCGCTCCGCCCCGCGCGCGTACTCGCGCAAACGCGAAATCAACGTGCGCGCCTCTTCCAAACTGTGCGCGATCCCGTACCATCCGTCGCCCAGGCGGACCGTGCGCTTGAGCGCGGGCTCGCTGGTGCCACCGAAGACGATCGGCGGATGCGGCTGCTGGACGGTCTTGGGCATGAACTTCATCCCCTGGGTCGCAACCGTCTTGCCCCGGTAGAGCGGATCGCTCTTGCTCCACAGCTCGATCATCAGCTCCAGGTACTCGCGCGTGCGCAGCGCGCGGTCTTCGAATTTCATCCCGACGGCCTCGAACTCCTCCTTGAGCCATCCGATACCGACGCCGAAGATGACGCGGCCCTGGCTCAATTGGTCGAGCGTGGCGATCGCCTTGGCGGTGGCGAAGGCGTTGCGCAGCGGCACTACGAAGATGCCGGTGGCGAGGCGAATTTTGGTCGTCAGCGCGGCGACGTAGGCGAGCGCAAGCAGCGGATCGTGAAACGGCGCGTCGGGCGGCACGAGAAAGCGGCCGTCGGGCGTGTATGGGTAGGCCGAGGTCTGGTTAACCGGCATGATCAGGTGCTCGGCGATCCAGGCCGACTCGAAACCGAGCTCCTCGGCGTGGCGCACGTCGGCGGCGATCGCCTCGCCGCGCTGCTTGGTGATGAAGGTGCCGAATTTCATGAGCGCGTACCTCGCCCCAGACTCGTCATCCGTATCGGACTAGTAAATCGGTCCGAAAACCGCTCGCGCGTGGCGCTCGAGCGGTTCGCGAAACGCCGGATGCGCGATCGCGATCAGCCGCCGCGCGCGTTCCTCCAGGCTCATGCCGCGCAGATGCGCCGCGCCATATTCGGTCGCCACGATATCGACGTCCGAGCGCGCCGTGGTCACGATCGGATCGTTCAACGACGCCACGATCCGGCTGACCTTGCCGGCACGCGCCGTCGCCGGCAACGCGATTATCGATTTCCCGCCGCGCGAGCGCCGCGCCGCGCGCACGTAGTCGACCTGCCCGCCGACCGCGCCGATATAGGTTCCGCCGGCGACCTCGGCGTTGACCTGGCCGCTCAGGTCGACCTCGATCGCAGAATTGAGCGAGACGAAGCCGTCGATTCGCGCCAGCAGCTCGATGTTGTGCGTGACGCTCAGCGGCACGAGGCGCAGCGCGCGGTTGCGATGGGCAAAGTCGTAGAGCTTGCGCGTGCCCAACAGCGTCCCGGTGATGCTCGCGTCGCGATCGAACGGCTTGGTCTCGTTGGTCACCGCGCCCGACTTGATCAGGTCCACCACCGCGTCGCTGACCATCCCCGAATGCAGTCCGAGCCGGCGATGGCTGTGCAGGGCGTCCAGGATCGCGCATGGCATCGCACCGATTCCCATCTGGATTACCGCGCCGTCGGGCACCAGCTCCGCAACCCGCCGCGCGATTTTTTTATCGACCTCGCTCGGCTCGCGCGTGGCATGCTCCAGCGGCGGACGCGAGCTGCGCACGAGGTAGTCGACGCGTGACATATCGAGCGTCTCGTCGGAATAAGTCCATGGAAGGCGATCGTTGACCTGGGCAATCACCGTGCGCGCGCGGCGCATCGCGATTTTCAGATAGTCGTTGACCAGCCCCATGCTGTATTCGCCGCCGCCGTCGGCGGGCGGGCTCAGATGGAGAATCACGACGTCGGCCTTGAGGATGCCGCTATCGAATAGCGACTCGACGTCGGAAAGCTGACAGGGGATGAGGCGCAGCACGCCCGCGTCGACCAGTCGGCGCCGCGTCCCGATCGCGCTCATGCCGAGAAAAGTTGAAGCAATCGGCATGCTCCGGCGCCAGCGTGTCCGAATATCCCGGCCCAAGAAACAGCGTGATCGGACCGATCGCGTGGCGTTGCGCGACCAGCGTCTCCGAGAGCGTCAGCGGCTCGGCCGCCCCTTGCGCCCAGACCACGGTGTCCCCGCGCCGGATATAACGGGCAAGCTCAAGTTCTTCGGCTCGCAGTTCGGTAGTCATCGTGAAAAGTGAAGTGTGAAACGTGAAAAGCGGCGCGGGTTGCGCGTCCCGCGGCGCTAACCGGCGGACGAGGTCGCAGTCCGCTTGCGGCGGTCGGGCCGGCGCCGCGGCCGCGCGGAAATCGCCCGCTGCTTTATCCGCAGCGGACGCGTCTGGCGCTCAACCGGTATTCCGGGCGTCGGCGGCGGCGGCGCGGGCGGCGGATCCAACCGCGCCTCGTCCTGCATCAGGAGAAAGAAGAACATGTTGGCGAGCACGATCTTGGTCAGCCCGATAACCGAGACCAGTGCCGCCACCAGCACCCACTTCGAGGAGTCGTGGCCAAGCCATCCCGTCTTCACCCCGACGCCCAGGGTCGCAACGGCGGCCACGATGATGACGCCCATCCCGATCGACGCCGGCACCATCGAGTTGCGCCAGAACGCCTCGGCCGAGTACGGATTGGCATTTAGCGGGCGCCGGTGCTGGAGCGGAATGACTACTGCCACGTTCTTCCCCGTCGATCTTTTATGCTCCACTGGTTTTATGCTCCACTGCGCGGCGAGGCGCAAGCGGCGCGCGACCGGATTCCGCAGCCGCGCGTTGTAACGATAGCCCGGCTCGCCGCCGAGTCAAAAAGCCTTTGCCTCCTTACGCAATAAAGTCTAGACAGGATGCGGGGTGAATCCATCACCCGCGACTGCGGAGTTTCAAGACGGAGGACAGTGCGATGAAGTTCGGCGTGATGTACGACTTTCGCAATCCCAAACAGTGGCGGCGTCCCTTTCCGGAGCTATACGCCACGATGATCGATCAGGCCTCGATGCTCGACGAACTCGGCTACGACAACGTGTGGCTGACCGAGCATCATTTCGTCGACGACGGCTATAATCCGGCGGTGCTGCCAACCGCCGCGGCGATCGCCGCGCGCACCAAAAAAATCCGCATCGGGAGCTTCGTGCTGCTGCTGCCATTCCACAACCCGGTGCGCGTTGCCGAAGACGCGACCTGCGTCGACATCATCTCCAACGGGCGCTTCGACCTCGGTATCGGGCAAGGCTACCGTGCCGAGGAGTTTGCGGCGTTCAAGCAGCCGCGGCCCGAGCGTTCGGCGCGCCTGGCCGAGGGCGTCGAGCTTATCCGGCGCCTCTGGACCGAGGAGCGGGTCACCTTCGCGGGCAAGTTCAACCAGGTCGAGGCGATGGAGCTATATCCCAAGCCGGTGCAGCAACCCCATCCGCCGATCTGGATCGGCGCGCGGACCGACAAGGCCGCCCGCCGCGCCGCCCGGCTGGGCCATCATCTGCTAGCCACGATCGGGCCCGACCCCGCGATCCCGTATCGCGACGAACTGAAGCTGCTCGGCCGCGACCCGGCCAAATTTTCGATCGCGCAGTTGCGCGTCGTTTACGTCGCCGAATCGGCCGACCGCGCCTGGCACGACATCCAGGATCATCTGAACTACATGATGGGCGAGTACGCGATGTGGCTGGGCGAGGCCAACGACGTAGCCGGCGACAAGGCGGTATGGGAGCTTAAGCGTCCCGAGGACCTGCGCACGTCGCCCTATGCCGAGCACATGATGGTCGGTACGCCGGTGGAGTGTATCGCGAAGTTCAAGGCCTTCAGTCGCCAGTACGCCTGCACGCACTTCATCATGGCGACCCCGCTGCCCGGGATGGATCCGGCCAAGTCGCGCCGGTCGCTGGAGATGTTCGCGCGCGAAGTCCGCCCTCATCTGGAGGGACTCTGATCTCGCCGCTCACAATGGAAACTGACTTGCCTCAACTTCTCCTCTGACGAGCGGTACGAACGAGATACACGCGAGGTACAAAATGGATTTCGGATGTGTCTTCTTCGCAAGCCCCGACGCATACAAGGACGTTGCGCTGGCCGAGAAGATGGGCTTCACGCACGGCTGGCTTTACGACTCACAGATGCTCGGCAGCGACGTCTACGCGGCGCTCGCGCTGTGCGCGGTCAATACGCGCCGGCTCATCATCGGCCCCGGCGTGACCAACCCGCTATCGCGGATCGCGCCGGTCACCGCCTGCGCTATCGCGACCATCAACGCGCTCGCACCCGGCCGCGTGGTGCTCGGAATCGGCACCGGCAACACGGCGCGGCGCACGCTCGGGATGCCGGCCGCGCGGGTGGACCAGATGCGCGAGCATATCGAGATCTGCCGCGGCCTGCTGAAGGGCGATACCGTTCCCTACCAGGAAGGCGAGCGGCATCGGATGATCAAGTTTCTCAATCCCGGCGGCGGCTATATCAATATCCGCAAGAAGGTGCCGATTTACGTCGCCGCGAGCGGGACGCGCAGCCTGGAGATGGCGGGCGAAGTCGCCGACGGCGTAATCCTGTTCGGCGCCGTGGGGCCGAGCCTGATCAACTTCGTAATGGACCGTGTGCGCGCCGGCGCCGACCGCGCGGGACGCAAGCTCTCGAGCATTTACACGCTCTGCATGACCGCCTTTCATCTGACGCGCCCGGGTCAGAAACTCGAATCGACCGAGGTGCGGCGCGCCGTGGGGCCGTTCGTCGCCTCGTCGTCGAACATCTTCGCGCTGGCCGCGCCCGACAAGAGCGACCTGCCCTCGGACCTGCGCGACGACATCACGAAGTTCGCCGCCGCTTACGAGGTCGAGAACGAACCCGCCGAGACGCGCCATCTCAAACTCTACGCGGGGTACTTGCGCGGCTTCCGCAAGGAACACGAGGCGCTGGTGACGGAGCGGATGATTCGCGCAACCACGCTTACCGGAACGCGCGAGGAGATCGTCGATTCGATCCGGGCGATGAAGAAGGCGGGCATCCGCCAGGTCGCGATCCAGCCGATCGTGGACAATCGCACGACGCTGCAAACTTTCTCGCGCGAGATCATCAAGGCGATGCGTTAGGATCACGCGCGGAGGACCCGTCGCTCCGTCATGCTTTTGCCAATGCGGCGGCAAAAATCCGTCTCTGTAGCGAGTCATCCGAACATCTGCGCACATCTGCACCCATCTGCGCCCAAATAAAGCCGCTAATGAATCGAGTTGCCCGATTCTGAAGTTCAAGTCTCGTAACGGTCTGAAAGTTGCTCCTCATGTGAGACGGGGACGGAGTCTCCGTATGCATCGAATACTGATCGTTGAGGACAATCCGGTTGACCAGCGTCTGTTCGAGCAGGCGCTCAGCGACCCCACGCGCGAAATCGAAATCTGCAGCGACGGGCGCGAGGCACTGGCCGCCTTCGAGCGGCGCGCCGCCGACGTGGTGATCTCGGACATCATGATGCCCAATATGGAGGGCAACGAGCTGCTCACCGAACTGCATCGCCGGGTGCCAGGCCTGCCGATCATCCTGGTCACCCGCTTCGGCAGTATCTCGGCCGCGGTGACGGCGATGCAGGCCGGCGCGTTTGATTACGTCACCAAGCCGGTGGAGGTGTTCGAGTTACAGACCCGGGTGAGGCGCGCGCTCGAGCTCGACCAGCTCCATCACGAAAATGACACCCTGCGCCAGGAACTCGCCGGGCGCTTCGGGCCCGACTCGGTGGTCGCCGAAAGTATCGAGAGCCGCAAGCTGATGGAACTGGTGCGGCGGATCGCGGCCAGCCACTCCACGGTGCTGATCCAGGGCGAGAGCGGCACGGGCAAGGAGCTGGTCGCACGGCTGGTGCATTATTGGAGCGACCGGGTGGGCCATCCCTTTGTCGCAGTCAACTGCAAGGCCTTTGCCGAAAGCGTGCTCGAGAGCGAACTGTTCGGCCATGAAAAGGGCGCCTTCACCGGCGCGATCGCGGCGCGCCAGGGATGCTTCGAGCGCGCCTCGGGCGGCACGCTGCTGCTGGACGAAATCGGCGATATCAGCCCCGAGTTCCAGGCCAAGTTGCTGCGCGTGCTGCAGGAAGGTGAAGTCCTGCGGGTTGGCGGCTCCGAGCCGCGGCGAATCAACGTGCGCGTGGTAGCGGCCACCAACAGCTCGCTCCAAGACAAGGTCGCGGCCGGCCGCTTTCGCGAGGACTTGTATTTCCGGCTCAACGTAATTCCGATCCAGCTGCTGCCGTTGCGCGAGCGCCGCGAGGACATCCTGGCGCTGGCGCGCACTTTTCTGGCCCGGATGGCAGCCGAGGCCGGCCGCCATATGACGCTCGACCCGGAGGCCGCGGAGATGCTGCTTCGGCACTCGTGGCCGGGCAACGTGCGCGAACTCGAAAATGCGATCGAACGGGCCGTGGTGCTCACCCGCGCCGACGCCATCACCGCGGCCGATCTGATGCTCGATCGGGTCGGAATGCTCGATCGGGCAGGATCGCTGCCGGCTGCCATCGCAGGCGTCACGCCCGCCGACCGCTCTGCTCTCTCGGCGGCACCGCCAACAAACGAAGCGGATCTGCGGTCTCGCCGCGCGACGGCACTGGAGGAGAGCGGCGACGTCGGCCTTAGCGAATATCTCGACAAGGCGGCCGGCGAGCGAATCGCGCGCGCGCTGGCCAAGGCTAAGGGCAATCGGGCCGAGGCCGCGCGCAGCCTCGGGATCGGCCGGGCGACACTCTATCGTTTCATGCGGCGGCTGGGTAACGAATCGATCGGCGAGCGGCGCGCCAATGAGCCCGGCGAACAGCAATAGCTCGCGCGCGGCCGCGGACGCCAAGTCCGGAGTCCAGTCGACTCCGGACATCCAGGACCGGCACAGAAAAAGTCCCGGAGCAAGTTACGGATAAAGGCCCTGTTGGCGCGGGCACTATCGGCGGGGGAACCATCGGCGCGGGAAACATCAGCGAAGGCACTGTCAGCCGCGCCCGGATCGATCGCTTGCGCAACTCGATCGCCCGGCAACGACGCGCTCATCGATGAGTTGATCGACCTCTTTGTCGCCGACCTGCCGAAGCGGCTCGGTGCGATCGCTCATGCCGTCCAGCGGGCCGACGCGCCGGCCCTTGCGCTGCAAGCCCATGCGCTGCGCGGCGGCGCGGCCAACTTTGGCGCCAGCCGCCTCGACGAGCTCTGCGCGAAGATCGAAGAGGCCGGCGTGCGCGGCACATTCGCCGAGACGCCCGCGATGCTCGAAGAAGTCACGCGCGAAAGCGCGCGGGTGCACGACACGCTGCTGACGTTTAAGTCACAACCACCGAAGCGCGGAGCGCAAAGGCGGTTCGCGAACGGCCCTGCGAAAGAATCAGATGAAGAATAGAAGCGCGCCCGCAGCGGGCGCGCTTCGCGGCGCCCTCACCCACACTCACCGCCTCTCTCACACATAAGAGGGTGTCGATAAATAGAAAAATCGCTCCGCGTTGATCCTTCACTTGGCGGCAGCCTTCGTTCGGGAACCTCACCCCTAACCCCTCTCCGGTCTGCCGCGCCTGGACAACGCCCTTTGCAGCGCTTCGAACGCGCGGCGCCGAACGAACTCTGGCAGATGGACTTCAAGGGCCACTTCCCCTTGCTCAGCCGCAGCCGCTGCCATCCGCTGACCGTGCTCGACGACCATTCGCGCTTCTCGCTGGTGCTCAAGGCCTGCGCCGACGAGCGCGGCGAGACCGTGCGCAGCGTGCTGACCAGCGCCTTCCGCCGCTATGGATTGCCGGCCGCAATGCTGATGGACAATGGCGCTCCCTGGGGCTCCGACCACGACCATCCACAACCTGGTTCGTCCGCACGATGCGCTGGAGGCGGACACCGCATTTGCATGGGTTAGGCAGCCCGAGCCCATGGAGTAGTTGGGCAAATCAAAATTCGAAATTTAGAGCCGCGCGCCCGAAACGAGCGCGCCGGAATCGACCCTCTCCCGACGGCCGCAACGGCCGCCGGCCTCTCCCAAGACAGGGAGAGGCGTGGAAGAAAAGCGCGCAACTGTTTGCGAGCGCCTCTCCGTGAAAAACACCTCGACCCCACCCCAACCTTCCCCCAAGACACAGAGGAGGGGCCAGAGGAAATCCGCCGACGGCAAGGACTCAGAAGTCTCGTGGCGGCGGCACTGCCACGGGGCGCTCAGAAGTCCAGCGGCAGCTCGAGAAAGTTGTGATAGATGAGGTCGCGATGCTCGAGCAGGATGGGCGCGGTGGCGTCCTTGATTGTCGGATCGGTGTTGCTGTACACGCGCCTGAACCCCGGCGCCATCGGGCATAGCTCGTCGGGCAGCGGATTGTTCATCGCCGCGAAGGTCGCCCAATAGATGTCGATCGCGGAGAGCGCGTCGCCGATGAAAAACCGGCTGCCGCGCTTACGCTGCGCTTCCAGCCGGGCGGTGAGCGCGCGCAGAATTCCCGCAATCCGCGCCGGCGCGATCTCGGCCGCCGCCTTGTCATAGCCGTACTTGTTGGCCAGGTAGTTGAAGAGCTGGCGCCCGGCCGGGTCGGGATTCCCGAGGCCATCGCGAATGATCATCAGCCGCTTCGACCATCCGAATCCGTTCGCGCCGCAGATTTCGTTGGCGTAACCGAACATCAGGACGCGATCCTCGAGGTTGGCCGGGACCAGCGGCGGATCGGGCTGGAGCCGCTCGGCCAGGTAGAGCTGGTCGTTCCAGAGACTGCGCGGCCATTCTTCGTTCCAGACCATGACGGGAGCGCTCGCCTGCGAGGTCCACTCCAAAAGTCCGCGATTCTCGCCGCCCAACTCCTGGCGCACCTTCACATAGGGGAGTTTCTTGACGTGGAGGACGCCCTTGGCCGCCTCGCTCCATGGTCCTGGTACTCCAGGCGTGAGCACCAACCGCAGGCCCGACATCGCACGCGCCCGTTCTACTTCGATATATTCCGCCATGACGTCACTCTCCCCTGTGGATTATGCGCCGGCCGGCGCCTGTCCACCGCCGCTCGCAGACGCGTGGTATAAGGGCCGCACCTTCGGATCAAGTTTGTCGCAGAAAAGGGCGCAAAAAGAAAAGCCCCCGAGAGCGTCGCCGCTTTCGAGGGCGTAAAAAGGAGCCGGCCGCGCGGTCAGCTAGTTGCTGATGACCATCTGCGCCGAACTCGAGAGCGGCAGGGTCACCGAGGCAAACGGATAAAATGGATGATAGCTGTACGCGACGCTGACGCTCACAACTTGTCCGGGCGCATTATTTCCGGTTGGGCCGGGACATTGGTTGGGCGAAGCCTGAGGATTCCAGCAGGAGGTAACGGTTATCGCGCTGGGATTAATACCCTTGGCCTCGTTACGCACGTAGGTCTGGATGTCGTCCGCGCTGGCCGGCGACGTGCTCTTGGAGCCGTGGACAATCGCGTAGCGGACGGCGTCGCGCGCGGCGTTGGAGAGAAAGCTCCAGGTATAAACCGTCATTGCGAGACTGAATATGCCAAATATGACCGACAGCGTCGGCAGCACTACCATCATGAATTCGGCATAAGTCTGTCCGCCCGACCCTCCGATCCAGGAGCGTATCGGATGAATGTGGCGCGACGCACTACGCAACATTCGATCGTGCGACTTCATGACGTTCCCTTCTGCGCCTGCATCACCGCGACGGAACTCAGCGGAATGTTGTTGGGGAGGCCCCAGATCAACCCGGTTTGGAAAGTTGCGCTGGTCGTGACCTCAACGAAGACCTTGGGTTCGGTGCAGGTCGAGGGCGGCGCGCTGCAGGAGACGATACAGGCGGTGGACTGCGCGGGACTGCATTGCGCGCCGTCGCACATGCAGAAGTGCGTCGGAGTGACCGAGAGCCCGGCGATGTTTTTACCGTCGTTATCCGCGGCCAGAGTCATGCCGGCGTTGTCGATCGCCTTCACATAGCTCTGCGCCCCGTACTGAACCCCGGCCCGCGCGGCGCTGGCCACGCCCATCGCGACGTAAAACACGCGCGCAAACTCGCAAACCACGAACAGCACAACCGCGAGAAACGGCAGCCCCAATGCGAGCTCGACCGCGCTTTGCCCCCTCGCCATTTTCCGTAGAATCATACCGGTATATTCCTCCCTCCTATTCGACCAGTGCGGCGTCCTTGATTAGCGACCCGTCGGCGAGACAACTGAAGTTGTTGCCCACCGTGGAATTGCCGAGAAAGCTAAGGGAGTCGGAGATCAGCAGCGTGAACATGTTCGAGCCTGTGTTCCCCGCGTACGCGAGCGGCGTGGTCGGAAAATAGATCGCGCCGCTGAAGGTCGACCCCGAGCTGCCGTTGATTGAACTTGCTGCCCCATTCGTGATTGAGCGGTCCTGAAAGAAGAGCATCCCGGCAATGCTGCCGCCCGATGAGGTGCACGGTGAGCTGAAATTAACAGTTGCGTTGCCATTGATGGTGACGCCGGAGTAATTTGCCGCGCTACTACCTTTGCCGTTGTTGCCCGTCAAATAGAACGTCACTCCCGTCCCTGTAATAGTCCCCCCGTTAAACGTGATCCCGCCACCATCTATGATGTACAAGCCGGAAGTGAAGTTGACCGAGCCTCCAGTAATCTTGATGCCCCCGCAGAATGTTTGAGGGCTGTAGGATGGATTACTGAGATTTTGGGTGTGAAAGCCGCCCGGGCATGGATTACTGCCGATATTAGGTTCCGCGATATAGGCCAGCGGATCGCCAAACTGTGCAATTCCGGTCGAGGGAGGGGAACTGCCGCCGCCGCTGATCGTGGTTCCGCCCACGACGCCAACCAATGGCGCGGTGATGGTTCCGCCGCCGTGAACTATGAGTGCCGAGGAACTATCCGAATTGACGTACATGCCACACGCCGAAGAGACGCTCGCGGTGCCACCCACGTCCACCGCGTCCGACACCGACGGATCAAGCGAGTAGATACACGAACCTGACCCGGTGGTCACGGCGACCGCGGTGGTGGAGACGGGAACCGTCTGCATTCCGAGCACCTTCATGAAATACGTGGGCTGGGTCTGCGAGACGTCGACCTCGACCGCGTTGGAATTAGCGGCATAGGGCCCCGACGTGGGGGGGTTGTGGACCGCCACGGTTATCGTGTTCGAGGTGCCCGGGCGAGTGCCGCCGTCGGCGAAGCCATTGTGCGAAGCGGCGTCCTTGGCGGCTGCGGTTATGGCGGTGCTGCTGCCCCCGATCGCGATCTCGTCGGCTCCGGCCACCGCCCCGGCATCGGCCGCGCTCTGCATCAGCCGCCTGGTGGTCCAAAGGTCTCCGATATCAACCGCCAGGGCGGACACCCCAAGCAGGACGACGAGAGCGATACTGATCAGCAGGAACGTCTGGCCTGGGGGCCTCCGCTTAAACCGCCGTAGCAGAGATGCAACATCGATGCGCCTAGCCATGCGTCTTCCCTCCGCCGATCGAAATCGTCCATCGCTAAAGCTCACGTTAGAAAAGCGTAGCTAATTCGATAGCCATGTCGCGGACAAGGTTTTGCAAAAACCAAGCCGCGTCAGGCAAGATGGAAGCAAATAGGAAGGCCACAAGCTTCTATGTCCAAGCTAGACCGGCGTATCGAACAATAGGCAAAGGCTGTCTGACTCTCTTTTCGCGCGCGATCACTCTTGGCCCGGGTTTTGACGAAGTCGAATCGAATCAGATTTGCCAATCAATTTGCGTTTTCACCGCATTTGCAGTTATTCACCCAATAGGCGCGCGAAAACCCATCATCGAAGGAGTCCGAGAGATGAAGCAGATAATCTACGCGATGCAGTTCAAGGGACAGGGCGGGCCGGGCGGATCGCCGAACGTGCTCAAGGCCATGACGAGTTCGCCGAGCTGCACGCTCACCACCGTGATCGGCGCCGAAGGCGTACACGGCAGCGTGCAGCCGGCGGCCGGCGGCAAGGCGGCGTTCGAGTCTGAGGTGACCGTCACCGGCGATACTTCATTTCTGGAGTCGGGCAGTATCCGCTTCGGCGACGGTAACCATCGCTTGCGCTTCAGCACGGTGGGACAGGGCTATCTCGGCGACAGCCCGGAGCCGAAGCTCAAGTCGGGGGCTGTGAGCTGGAAGGTCGATGGCGGTGAGGGGCAGTTTGCGGGCGCCAGCGGTTACATCACGTCGAACTTCACGATGGACGAAGCGGGCCACGTGACCGACAACCAGTTCGGCGTGATCTACATCAAGTAGAGAGCGTGCCGGAACGAAATCGCGCCGGCTTGCGCATCCCCCGGCATATATACGGATGCGGAAACGGTACGGGGAGATGCGGGGACGCGCTCAGTGTTCGAGCAGGCGCGAGAGCGCGCGGGCGGTATAGTCGACCAGCGGGATGACGCGTTCGTAGTCCATCCGCACCGGACCGACGATCGCGACGCTCCCGAGCGGCATCGCGCCGCTCTGGTAGGACGCCGCGACCACGCTGAGGCTCGTCAGGCGCGCGTCAAAATTTTCCGAGCCGATCGACACCGTAAGCCCACTATGCGCGACGCTGCGCTCCAGCAGGTCGAGCAGCGCGCTGCGATCTTCCAGCGCATGGAGCAGTTCGCGCAGCCGGTTATGGTCGGCGAACTCGGGTTGATCGGCAACCTTGGCGCTGCCTTCGACGTAGACCTCGGAGGAGCCGGCGCGCTCGGCCAGCGCGCCGCCGAGCGCCAGGGTCGCGCGCATGAAGCGGTCGTAGCGGGCGCGATCCTCGCGCTGGCGCTCCTCGATCCATTCGCGCGCCTCCTCCAGCGTGCGCCCGTGCAGCGCCTCGTTGAGGTAACGCGCCATGCGGTCGAGTTCCTCCTGGCCATGGTCGCCCTCGGTCTGGACGAGGCGGTTATGCACCCCGCCGGCGGCGGCGACGAAAACCGCCAGCACTTCGCGCTCGCGCAAACGCATAAAACTCACGCGCTCGAACTTGATCGATTCCAGCCGCGGCGCCATCACCAGCGCCGCCTGCCCGGTCATCAGCGCCAACAGGCGCGAGGTCTCGCGCATCACCTCGCCCAGCTCGCGCGGTCCGGCCGAATAGCACAACTCGATTTGCGACCGATCCTCGAACCCGATATGCCGCACCGGCATCACGTGGTCGACGTAGTGGCGAAAGGCGCGGTCGGTCGGGACGCGGCCGGCCGAGGTGTGCGGCTGGCGCAGGTAGCCCGTGCTCTCTAGCTCGGCCATCAGGTTGCGCACCATCGCGGCACGAACGCCGAGCGGATAACGCGCGGCTATCTGCTGCGAGCCGACCGGCTCGGCGGTCGCGATGAACTCCTGCACTGTGGCGAGCAGCACGGAATGCTGCCGATGGGATAGTTCGCCCTGTGCGGTTGGAGTTTCCATCGCGTCAACGACTCACTGCCAAAACCCCTTTTTGCTGAACCTTTGCTTGCTCGGCGCGGATCGCAAGACCGATGCCCGTTTGAGGATTCTCGTTCGAGTGGATATGCCGCGCAAGAGCGAGGCTATCACCGCTAGGCATTTTAGCACAGCCGATGCTCCTGATAGGATCTAAAAATGAGCGCGTCGTAAGCGCCTGAGAGTCTCTGCGATGGCCAAAAAGGCAGCCAAACCACGGCGCTTGTACATCCCGGTCGTGCCGGCCGGCGCGTCTTGGATCGAAAGCGACAGCTACGATCGCCGCGCCTGGAGCGATATCGGGCTCGGCGCGCCCGCGATTGGCGAGCTGGTCGAGGCCGGCCGCCGGCTCGTGCCGCACTTCGACGCGCTGCTCGGCGATCTGTTTTTCGCGCTGTTCAAATACAACCTGGTCTGGCTCAAAACCGACGCGGTGCGCAAAAGCGCGATCCTCAATCACACCATTCTCGATCGCCTCGTCGCGTCACCCGCCTTCGAGGCGCTCAAGGGCCGTACGCTGCTCGAGGAGGACAAGGCGGCTATAGGCGCACTCGCGCTAGCCGAACAGGCGCTCGAGCTGGTGCGCTCCGAGCGCCTGCTCAACCGCCGCGAATTGCTCGATTTGTGGGACTTGCATCATCAGGAAGAGGACCTGGGCGAGCGCGCCGACGAGCTCAAGGCGATGGCCGAGGCGGCCGCGCAGGCCGACGGCGAGCCCCAGGCAGACCAGGAACTCAATGATGAGCTCAAGAAAAAAATCGAGAAGCTCAAAGAGGCGGCCGCGCGCGCCGTCCAGGTCTCCGAAGCGCGGCTCAACCAGAAGGCGCGCCAGGTGACCGAGCAGATCGGCCATGCCGACCAGGGCGAGCTGCGCCGAATGGAAGCCAAGAGCCTCGGCTTGGCACAGGAGATCGATCGCGTTGCGCAGGACAGCCATGATTTCAGCCTGGAGTTCGGCCAGGGCGGCCGGGTCTCGGCCGGGGAGCGGCTGGAGCTCGGGCGTCATCTCGCGCGCAACCGCAAGCTGGGCGAGCTGGCGCGACTGGTCGGCCGCTTCAAGCAAGACGCGCGCGCCCTTAGGCGCAAAACGATGGAGCGCGGGGTGGCCGAGGCGTACGACGTCGAACGCGGCTCGGAGTTGGGGCGGCTGATCCCGGCCGAGCTACTCGCGATGCATCATCCGGGCCTCAGGCGCGACTTCGGCCGCCGCCTGCTCGAAGGCGAGCTGCTTCAGTACCGCCTGCGCGAGGAAGAGCAGAAGGGCAAGGGCCCGATGGTCGTGTGTATCGACGTCAGCTCCTCGATGCAGGGCGACAAAGAGCTGTGGGCCAAGGCGGTGAGCCTCACGCTGATGGATATCGCGCGCCGTCAGCGCCGGCTGTTCCGCGCGGTGCTGTTTTCCTCGGGCCCGGGCAGCCTCAAGGTGCTCGACCTCAACCAGGAACGCCGCTATCAGCCCGAGCTGGGCAAGGTGATGGAGCTGGCGGAGTATTTTCCGGGCGGTGGCACGGATTTCCAGCAGCCGATCGACGCCGCGATGGAGCTGATCGAACACAAGCGGCTGCGCCGCGCCGACATCGTGATCATCACCGACGGCGAGTGCCAGGTCGCGCCCCAGTGGCTGGCCGAATTGCGCCGGCGCAAGGACGAGTTGCAATTCTCGATCTTCGCGGTGCTGGTCGACGTCGGATCGAGCGACCTTTCGACGCTGGCCCAGATGAGCGATCGCGTGACCTCGGTGAAGAAACTCAGCGCCGAGGGCACGCGCGAGATTTTCCTGAAGATCTAGTCACGTCGGACGCGGCCCGGCGGCGGACTGAACTAGGGGCTCGGGCCGGAGCCCTCCGGAATGACCGGGGCCGTGGGCTGCACGAAATCAGGATTCACGTTGCAGCATAGAACGTAGCTGGTCCCGGCGCGCGGCTCCGCCTCGTAGCCGTCGAGCGAGCCGTCCGGCTCAACCCGCACGGCCTCGTAGCTCAAGGTCCCCGACGCACGCTGGGCGGTGAAGATGTAGTAATGGCCGACTTCGAGCGGCTCGGGCGGACCGCTTTCCGGCGTCACTTGCGCGAAATGCCGGGGCAGCTTGCCGTAGGTGACGGACTTGGCAGCGAACTTGTCGCCCGAGCCCACCACCGGCAGCTTGGAGAACACTCCGGTGTCCGCGCCTATCTCCCACACCGTCACTCCGCCGTCGAAGCGGATGATCGACGCAACGTGCTGCGCGTCGATATTGCGCGACTCGACCATTTCCGCGCCGTTGAATTTCGACACGCTAAGCGATGCCAGGTAGTCGCCCTTATGCGCGTAGGAAATGGCGACGGTGGCGCCGGGCGGAGGCGAATTCGCGTCGCCCGTGCCACCCTCGGCGGGCGCGCCTTCAGCCGGAGCGCCTTCAGCCGGACTGCTCTCGGCGGCGGGTGCGCTTTCGGCAGGGCTGCTCTCGGCCGACGGCGAGGCCTCCGAAGAAACTTCGGCAGAGGCCTGAGCGGAAGGCTCGGCCGGCGCGGCGGCGCTGGCCGGTTTGCCGCGATGCAGTATCGAGCACGCCGCGAACGCGAGCGCCGCGCCGATCACCATCAAGCGCGCAAGCAAGCGGCGCATCGCCAGGCCGTCAGACCGCGACCGCATCGTCTCGTCCAGTTTCCCGTCGCAGTGTCATCATCATCTTACTGGCTGAACTCGATCGGCTGGCCGCAAGCATAACCACCGGCATTATAGTCGTATACCATCCGGCCGCCGTAGTCGGCGCCCTTGGCAAGAAGCGCCGCCATCAGCACCAGCGTCGCGAGAAACACGCCCCGGCCCCGCGCCGGCATCGGCCGCGCCGCGATCGCCCACAGCGCCAGCGCGGCGCTCAGTATCGCGACCGCGATCATGATCCGCTTATGGCTTAACAGCAGCGCCGTCTTAACCGACGGCGCAAGCATCACGCCAGGCGCGGCGTAGAGTCCGGTGGCGGAGGCCGCTGCCGCGGCGAGCGCGCCGAGCACCAGCATCCACAAGCCGCCCCAGAGCCATGATTCGCGCCGCGCAAAAACTCCCAGCCAGTAAACCAGCGCCGCCGTGAACAGCAGCGCGATCGGGAAGTGGACGATCAGCGGATGGATGTTCTGTAGATGCTGCGCGCCGGGAAACGAGAACAGATGCGCCCCCGCCCGCAGCAGATCGGCTACCACCGGATCATTTCACCGATTCGACGGTCAGAAACTCGACTCCACCCTTGGAGTACGACTTGCCCGTGACCGTGACTTCCTTCTCCATGTTCTTCAGCACGTCGTCGGGCATCGCCTGCTCGTTCTTGGGCGGCAGCAGGATGTACATCTTCTCGGTTCCCTTTTCGACCAGGCCGACCGGGATACCCTTCTGTGCGCATTTGAGCGCGCACTGCGCGTGGCCCGCGCCATGAGCGCCGACTACGGTGTAGCAGAATGAGTCCTCCAGGTTGCCCGTGACCGACTTTTGCGCGTCAGCCGCGATCCCCACGCCGGCAGTTCCGATAACCAGCATCACGCCAAGTCCGACAAGTCCGGCAAGTAGAGTAAGACCAGCAAGGCCGGCAATCATTTTTCTTCGCATAGACCCCTACTCCGTTTGTTGCGTTAGCAAGCAGTCGTGGCCGCAGCCGTCAATCTTTCTCCACTATTCTCCATCCCTCGCGCGCATCTCAAGGGTTGTGCTCATCGAGGACGCGAGAGTGCGCGAAATCCGGGACACACATGAGGGAATCCGGGACACACGTGACCGTGACACATCTAAGAAGGGTAGGCGTTGATTCTTCGACCGCCGCGGCGCGCCGCCGCGCGAGCTAACGGCGGGCGGAGCGCGCTTCGACCGGCGAGGCGACGGTGCCGAACTCCTCGTCCCATCGCGCGCGTCGACGCGGACGCACCGGTCCGCCGAGTTGCTTCAGATGGCGCTCCAGCACGTCGTGCAACTGCTGATCGAGCCGTTCGAGGGCGGCCTCTTCGGGAATCCGGGGCCGTTCCTGGTCCTCGGAGATGCCGCGCCGCCGCCGTCCATAAAGCTCCTGCATCCGCAACTCGGCCTTGGCCAACAGCGCCCTGTAGCGCTGGTCGAGCCGGCGCAGCGATTCGTTGAGCTCGGCGATTGCGATAAAGCGCCGGCGCAGCAGGAACCACTCCAGCACCGCCAACGCCGCCACGCCGAGCAGCAGCAGCGAGACGATGATCGCGCTGTAGACGGCGCCGCGCCACCACGGCAGCATCTGCACGTCATGCGTCAGCTCCCGCTTGCTGGCGGTGAGCTGCTGCACCTGTGCCTTCATGTCGGCCTGCGAGGCGTTCGCGCTGTCGGCGCGCTTTTGCAGATCGGCAACCTGGTCGCTGAGCTTCTGATTCTCGGCGGTCAGCTCGCGCATCCGCGCCGCGAATGGATTGGGAATCCGCAGCGTCTGCCCGACCATCAGAGTCGTATCAAGCTGGAGCTTATTGGCGTGCGCGATGTCTTCGGCCTGAATACCGAAGGTCGAAGCGATCGATCCCAGCGAATCGCCCGACCTCACACTGTAGGAAAATTCGCCGCCGCGGCGGGATGGAGCGGGAGCCGCTTCCGGGGTCGAATCCTGAGCGGTGCTGGTCGTGTCGGTCGTGGCAGCAGGCGGTGCCGTCGTGTCGTCTTGAGCGTATTTTTGCGCGTAGCCCGAGGACACCGCCAGGCAAATGCCCGACAAGGCGAGGACCGTTATGAATGCGAGGGGGAATTTCATGGTCCTGATGCTGATGCTACTCGTCACACTTCCTCTAACAGCGTAAATGCAAGCAGCCGGAGATGCAAACCGGAATATGCAAGAAACGGGTGAAAACCAGTTTTAATGCGCTCAGAGATGATTGCTTGTTCTACCATCTGCCGACGAATCAGGGCCGCCGGCGGATCAGGGCCAGAAACTCCTGGTTGCCTGCCGCCCCGCGAATCGGCGAATCGACCGCGCCCGCCACTTCGAGCCCCAACCCCGCGGCGAATTCCAATACCGCGTCGACCGCCCGATGGCGTTCCGCGTCGTCGCGCACTACGCCGCCCTTGCCTACTTTGCCCTTTCCGACCTCGAATTGCGGCTTTATCAGCGTCACGATTTCGACCGCTGGGGCGCTCAGCTCGAGCACCGGGGGTAGCACGAGGCGCAGCGAAATAAAGCTTACGTCGATAACCACCAGTTCGGGAGCGTAAGGCAGGCTGGCGGCCCGGACCAGGCGGATATTGGTGCGATCGAGCACGGTGACTCGCGAATCGCGGCGCAGCCGTTCGGCGATTTGTCCGTAGCCGACGTCGAGCGCGACCACGTGGGCCGCGCCGCGGCGCAGCAGCACGTCGGTGAAGCCGCCGGTCGAGGCGCCGACGTCCATCGCGTGGCGGCCCGCGGGATCGACGCCGAAATGGTCGAGCGCGGCGGCGAGCTTCACTCCGCCGCGGCTCGCATACTCGGGCGATCCGCCGACCAGCGCAATCGCGCTCCGCTCGTCGACGCTTTGGTCGGCCTTGAGCGCGGGCTGCGAATTGACCCGCACGCGGCCGGCCATGATCAGACGCTGCGCGCCCTCGCGGCTGGGCGCGAGGCCGCGCCGCGCCATCTCGAGGTCAAGCCGCCGCCGCGTCGCCATCAGCTCGCGCGTCCCGCTCAGAAGGGGATATCTTCGTCGTCCTTCTTGTGGCCGTCTTTGCGGTTCTCTTCTGGCTTGTTGCCGCTCTCGGCCTTGGCCGCCGCCGCGTCGTAGGGCGTGGTCTTGAGCTCGCCCTGGGCGTTGCGCATCAGCAGTTCGACTTTGCGCTCGACCTCGTCGAGCTTCTGGTTGAGCGAGCGGACCAGGCCGACGCCGCGCTCGAAGGCGGTGATCGAATCCTCCAGCGAGAGTTCGCCGGAGTCGATCTGCGCGACGATTCCTTCGAGGTCCTTGAGCTCGTCTTCGAACTTCCTGCGCGTGATGGCCATCGCTAAGCCTCGGATGTTGTGTGATGTCCCGATGCGTGTGATGCGGGCGACGCGCGCACGCCTTAGGACTGGCGCGCGATGGTGCGGGCGCGCACGCGGCCGCGCCTTAGCCGCAGGTCGAGTTCGTCGCCGACCTCGACCGCGGCGGCGTCGATTACGACGCGGCCGTCGCGCAGGTTGGTCGCCACCGCGTATCCGCGCTCGAGCACTTTAAGCGGCGAGACCGCGTCCAGGCGCGCCGCCAGCGCCGCCAGCGCGGCGCCGCGGCGCCCCTCGGCGCGTTCCATCGCCGCGCCCAGACGCACCGCCGCGGCCGCCACCGCGGCGCGCCTGCGCTCAGCCATCGCGCGCGGCGCCGCCTCGCCAAGGCGCCCGCCCGCCGCATCCACGCGCATCCGCATCCGCTCGACCCGCGCGCCCATCGCCTGCGCCAGGTGAAGTGCGACCCGCTCCGCCCCAAGGCGGAGCGCGCGCACGAGCGCGCCGGGCGGCACCAGGTGCGCGCCCAGCGCGCCGACGTGGCGGCGCCGATCGCCGAGGTGCGAGGCGAGCGCCGCACCGAGCGCGGCCGCGGCTTCATCCGCGCGCTGGCGCGCCTGGCGCAGCGCCGCGCGCGGCTCGCGCAGTTGCGCGTTCAGCTGGCCGACGCGGCGACGATGGTTCGAGAGCGCGCTCACGGCGGCGCCGTTGAGCGTCGCCGCGGTCTCGTCCAGGCGCCGGCGAAGCGCGGCCTTGTCCGGCACTGCGAGCTGCGCGGCGGCGGTCGGAGTCGGCGCGCGCACGTCGGCGACGAAGTCGGCGATCGTGTAGTCGATTTCGTGGCCGACCGCCGAAATCACGGGAATTCGCGAGCGATGGATCGCGCGGGCGACCGCCTCTTCGTTGAAGGCCCACAGATCCTCGAGCGAGCCGCCGCCGCGGCCGACGATCAATACCTCGGCGCGCGCGTCGGCGTTGAGGTCGTCGATCGCCTGCGTGATTTCGGCCGCCGCGCCCGCGCCCTGCACGCGCGCGGACCGGATGATGATCAGCATATTGGGACAGCGGGCGAGCATGATGGTCACGATGTCGCGCAGGCCCGCGCCGCCGAGCGCCGTCACGATTCCCACCGCCGCGGGCAGGAATGGGAGCGCGCGCTTGCGCGCCTGGTCGAACAGTCCCTCGCGTCCCAGCCGCTCCTTGAGCTGCTCGAAGGCGAGCTGCAGCGCGCCGAGCCCGCGCGGCTCCATCTCCTCGGCATAAAACTGCAGCGCGCCGCGCGCTTCGTACAGGTCGACCCGCCCGCGCATCACGACCTGCATCCCGTCCGTGACTTTGAAACGCAGCCGCGCGGCCGCCGATCGGAACATCACGACGCTAATCGCGCTATTGGGATCCTTGAGCGTGAAATAGAGATGGCCCGATGGCGCGAGGCGGGCGTTGGAGACCTCGCCCACCACCCAGCACTGCTCGAGGTTGGCCTCCAGCGTCTCGCGCACCAGCCGCACCAGTTGCGTGACGTTGAGCGCCCGCACCTGGCCGCGCAACGAGAGTTCCAGTTGGCCGGCCATCTGGCCAACTTACCAGATGGGCGCCGCCGAGCGTAAGGCGTGCTCGCCGAAGGAGCGCCGGGCACGCCTCTTCAGCCAAAAAAGTGGCGGGTCAAGAGATGACCCGCCACTTGCGGACTTGAGTTGTCAGCGCGGCGCTATTGTCCCGAGCCGTCGGAGCCGGAGTCGTCGGAGCCACTCTGAGCGGCCGCCGCGCTCGGTACCGCCTGGGGCAGCGGGATGTCGTTGCGCGCGAGCTGGAGCTTGTAGCTGCGCCAGTTATCCAGCACCTGGATCGCGCGATCGA
Organism: uncultured delta proteobacterium; assembly: GCA_963771325.1. GTDB lineage: Bacteria > Desulfobacterota > Binatia > Binatales > Binataceae > JAKAVN01. Next base: position 381,862 of record CAVYTJ010000005.1, read on the forward strand.
GTTGCACGTCCGCCGGCTCCTTGAAGGCGCCCGCGCCTTGCTCCTTGCTCGCGTGAGTGGCCTTGGAATGTTTCGAGGATCCCGCGGCCGGAGCGGCGCCGTCACTGCCGGCGGGCGCATTGGGGGCTTTCAGCACGCCATTGTTCTTGAAGTGATGCAGCAGGTCGCTCTCGCGAATCTCGGCGTCCTGGTTGATGGTCGCGCCTTCCTCCTCGAGCGAGGCCAGCGTGGTCTTGGGCGGCTCGGAGGTCACGTCGGGCGTGATGCCAACGGCCTGGATCGAGCGGCCGTTGGGCGTGTAGTAGCGCGCCGTGGTCAGGCGCAGCGCGGAATGATCGTCAAGCGGCAGGATCGTCTGCACCGAGCCCTTGCCGAAAGTCTGCGTTCCGACCGTGATCGCGCGGCGCTGGTCCTGCAGCGCGCCGGCGACGATTTCGCTCGCGCTCGCACTGCCGCCGTTTACCAGCACCACCATCGGGTAGTCCACGAAATCCTTCTTGCGATGGGAGAAGTACTTCTGCTGCTGATTCTCCTGGCGGCCCTGGGTATAGACGATAAGCCCGCCGTCGAGGAATTCGTCGCCGACCTGCACCGCCTGGTTCAGCAATCCGCCCGGGTTATCGCGGAGATCGAGCACCAAGCCCTTGACCTGGCCGTTATGCCCCGCGCGGAATTTGTCCAGTGCTTTTTGCAAATCGTCGCCGGTGCCCTCTTCGAAGCTGCTGACGCGGACGTAGTCGTAGCCGTGACGCAGCTCCTTGGCCTTGACCGACTTTATCTTTATGACCTCGCGCGTGACGGTCACCGTGAACAACTCGGGCACGCCCTTGCGATGGATGGTCAGGCGAATTTTGCTGCCCTGCGGCCCGCGCATCCGCTTGACCGCGTCGGTCAGCGTCATGCCCTTGGTGAAGTCGTCGTTGATCTTGACGATCTGGTCGCCGGCCTTGACCCCGGCCTTGTAGGCGGGAGTGTCCTCGATCGGCGAAACTACAGTCAGCAGATCATCCTTGACCGTAACCTCAAGACCCAGTCCGCCGAAGCTGCCGCGCGTTTCGACTTCGAGGTCACGATAGAGGTCGGGCGTGAGGTAGGCGCTGTGCGGGTCGAGCGAAGCCAGCATCCCGGTTATCGCGCCGTTGATAAGCTGCTTGGTGGTGACCGGCTCGACGTAGTTCTTCTGCACGATCGCCAGCACGTTGGCGAAGGTGGCGAGTTCCTTGTAGGTGTCGTCGGGCAACGCGTCGGCGCGCCGCACCGCGATTTCCGCCAGTAAAACCAGGATCGCTACCGCGCATACGCCAGCGACCAAAAAGGGTGAACGATTGCGTTTCATCAATTACTCGCAGCTAGAGCCCGCTACGGTGAGCGCGCGGGTCGAATGTACAGCATATTCTTTGCGCAGGCGTGACGCCACAACCCTGGCGTCGGATAGTGTCCTTTAGCGGCACCATCGGGTAGCGCCGGCCCGGATGTGCCTGATCTCTCAACCCTTGTTGTCCTTGAGCAGTTCCTCCAACGCGTCGCGAATTCCGGGCTCCGACCAGTCAAACGCGCCCGAATGATGGGCGACGATGCGCCCGTCGCGATCGATTATGAAGGTTTCGGGAACCCCGCTTACTTTATACGCCTCGGCGACAGCGTTTTTCGGATCGAGCAGCACGTCGAAGTGGTAGCCGCGTTTCTTGACGTAGGCCTCGACCTCGTCGCGGCCCTCGGTGTCCTGGCTGACCGCCAGCATCACGAACCCCTTGTTGTCGCGCAGGCGCTGGTAGAGCTTCTCCATCGAGGGCATCTCCTCGCGGCACGGCGCGCACCAGGTCGCCCAGATATTAAGGAACACGACTTTGCCACGCAGATCGGCCATCGAAACCGAATTGCCGCTCAAATCCGTCAACTTGAACGGCGCGGCCTTTTCACCCGCGGCGATCGGCCCGTGCCCATCGAGACCCGATCCATTTTGACCGGGACTGCTGGTGGTGTCCTCGGGTGGTTGCGACGCTGGAGGGGTGGCGCGCCGAATTTGCGTGGCCGCGATCAGCAACACGCTCGCCAGCAGCGCCGCGCCGGCGACCATGGAAAGCAGCCTTACCCGCCGAGCCATCCCGTCCTAAGCGCCCGCGCCGGCGCTACGCCCCCGCCGCCACTTTTTGCGCTTTGGGACGGCTCTGCGGCGCCCGCTCCTCGCGCGTCCATCCGGAGAACACGCCGCCAGTCAGATGCAGCGCGACGAGGCCCGTCACCACCATCACGAGCGCGATAACCTGGGCCTCGCTCAGCCCAAAGAGCACGCGCGGATTGATCCGCAGGAACTCAACCATGAAGCGGCAGGCTCCCAATAGCACGAGGTAGAGGCAAAAGATGCGCCCCTCGACGCCCGCGCGGCGGCGCATCGACCACAGAATAAGGAACACTCCCGTGTAGAGGATGGCTTCGTAGATGGACGTCGGATGCACTCTCACGCCGGGGAAAAATCCCGACACGAGTTCGTGATGCGGGCCGAGCTTGAGCACGGTCTGCGGACCCCATCCCACGATCGCTTTGGGATACGCGACCGCCCACGGCAACGTCGAGGGCGCGCCCCAATCTCCGTCGCCCGACACATGGCATCCGATACGGCCGAGCGCCTGTCCAATCGCCAGCGCCGGCCCGCACATGTCGGCCGTCGCGCCGACCGAGACCTTGTAATGGCGCGCGACGAAGTAGGCCGCCGTCACGCCGCCGATAAAGCCGCCGAACCAGACAAAGCCCGAGCCCGACCATATGATCGTAATCGGGTCGGCCATGTACAGGCGCCAGTTGTCGAACACGTCGTACAGGCGGGCGCCGATGATTCCGCCGAGGGCGCCCCACAGCACCACGGCGGTCGCATATTCGGGATCGATACCGCGCCGGGGACAATCGGCGGCAATCACGAGGTCGGCGGCGATAAAGCCGAGCGCCATCATCAGGCCATAGCTGTAGATGGTGAGCGTCAGCGGATGGCCGAACAGATGGAAGGGTCCCAGGCGCAAGAGAATCGGAATCATCGCACCCACAACTATAGTACGGAGCGAGCGCCGCAAACCAGACACGCCCGTCACGCGGTTTTTCACTGGCCCTCGCGATACGCTTTGCGCAAGACCATGCGCTATATATGACGCCGGGATGCGAGCGGTCATTCAACGCGTGAGCCGGGCCGAGGTCAGCGTCGGCGGCAAATGCCTCGGCAAAATCGGCGCCGGCTTTGCCGTGCTGCTGGGCGTGGCGCGCGACGATACGGAGGCCGACGCGGACTTCATCGCCGATCGCATCCTGGGCCTCCGCGTGTTCGCCGACACTGCCGGCAAGATGAACCTCGCGCTGGGCGCGACGGGCGGCGAGTTGCTGGCGATCTCGCAATTCACGCTCCTCGCCGACACCAGCGGCGGACGCCGTCCGTCGTTCATCAAGGCGGCGCCACCCGAACTCGCGCGGCCGCTGTACGAGCGTTTCATTTCACTCGTGCGTGCGCGCGGTGTTAAAGTTGAGACAGGTGAATTCGGCGCCCACATGGAACTGGCGCTGGTCAATGATGGGCCGGTGACAATCATCCTGGATAGCCGGGTGCGTTGAGATGGCACGGGCAGGTTTCTACGCCGTCGAGTCGGGCAAAATCTCATTTCGCCGCGACGGCAATTGGTACAGCGACGAGGAGCGGATCGACAATCCGCGTATCGCGCTCCTGTTCAGCCGCAGCATCCGGCAAAACCCCGACGGCAGCTACTATCTGCAGGTCGCCGAGGAGCGCGCCCCGATTACGGTCGAGGACACGCCCTACGTGGTCAAGGCGATCGAAGGCGACGCCCAAAGCGGCTTTACGATCGTGCTCAACGACGAGGAACGCGAGGAACTCGACCCGGCCACGCTCGAGGTCGGCGCCGACAACGTGCTCTATTGCCGGGTCAAGGGCGGCAAGGCGCGCGCGCGCTTTTTGCGCAACGCGTATTACCATCTGAGCCCCGGCTTCGAGGCCGACGAGCGTGGCGGTTTCTCGATCACGATGCGCGGCCGGCGCTATCCGCTTTCGCGCGCGGGCGTGGGCTCGGCGGGCGGGAACGATTGAGTCCGCCGCGCGTCCAAAAGCACGATCCGACCCTCGCGTGACGATTCCGATTTTTCATATCGTGTTGGTGCGGCCCGAGATTCCGCAGAACACCGGGTCGATCGCGCGCCTGGCGGCGGCTACGCACTCGCGACTGCATCTGGTCGGCCCGCTCGGCTTCTCGCTCGAGGACCGATATCTCAAACGCGCGGGGCTCGACTATTGGCCGCTGGTCGATCTGCGGACTTACGCGGGATGGGACGATTTCGCAGCGGCCGAGCCTCAGCAAACCAGTGACGGCGGCGGGCCGCGCCTGAAATATTTCTCGGCCCGCGCAAAGAGGTCCTACCTCGAGGCCGATTACGCGGCGGGCGACTTCCTGGTGTTTGGCAGCGAGACCAAGGGGCTGGGCGAGGAGTTTATGCGCACGCGGAGCGAGGCGGCGTATCGAATTCCAATCTTCGAGCCGGGAGTGCGCAGTCTCAACCTCGCCAACGCGGTGTCGATCGTACTCTACGAAGCGCTGCGCCAGAGCGGAGGGCTTAGCGCATAACCGCCGGCCCGCCGGGCCCGCGGATTCCGGTGTCGACCCAGATATCGAGCCGCGTCTCGCCGCCGGGGCTTATCGCCACCATCGAGGGAAGATTCCTGGCCGCGCCCGAAAATCCGCTGCCGCGCTCGACCCGGTAATTGCCGGGCGGCAGGGTCATCCGGTAAAGCCCGTCGCCGCCGCTACGCGCGGTCGCCACCACGGCGCCTTTGGAATCGACAATCTTAAGCTCGGCTCCCGCCACGGGCGGGGAGGGCTGCGCCGGGATATCGGGGTTGCTTACCGGCGAGGCCGGGCCGCGCGTGACGTGGCCGCTAAGGGTGCCGTACGATGACGGCGCTGCCATCGGATTGACCGTGGGCGCGCACGCATACGACCATGGAAAGTGCGGCCGCGGTTAGAACGGCGAGCAACCCCGCGCAGACGGGCTTCGAGATCCGCCCTCTCATAGGCAAAAGCCTATCGGATCGGCGCCGTGGATGCTCGCGGCAGTCAGGAAATGAAAAAGGGCGGGGCCGAATTCCGGCCCCGCCCGCGGCTGCATCATGCGGCTTTGCTGCCTAGCGCCGGCTAGGGATATTTGATCTGGTTGAAGGAGTTGTGGCCGATCGCCGTTTTCCAGATGCCGGCTGCATTGGAGAACTCGCCGGCGAACCAGACCTGCGAGGCCGCGCTGGTCAAGTCGGGCGCGGTCGCCGAGTAGTCACCCCAGCGCCTCGGCGGGGTACCCAAGGTGTAGTTGGCAACAGGATTGATCAGGTAAATACCACCATCGTGCATCAAATTGGGCGCCTCGGTCGCGCGCCGCGATGTGTACGCCACCGAGGGAGCATTGCTGCTATTCGAGAAATTGAAAACCATTGTGGCGTTGTTCTCAAGGTCTGGCTGAAGCGTAGCGTAGTACCAATCACCGGCGATGCCACATTCAAAGCAATCCTCGTTGACGATTTGAGCGCTGGTGATATCCGGACACAGATTGCTGCCGGATGCGCAGGTCGTGCCGTTGTCGTTGAGCACCGGTTTTACCTCGAACCACAAGAAGTGCGAGCCTGCCGCGCTCGTCGAAGCCGTATTGAGCGAAGCGAAGAGACTGCCCGCGTGGTACTGGACGAGGCCGGAGATGCGGACGTCGCCCGTGTCTATGCAATTACTGCATGACGGCTGCGAGGCGAGGGGCGGCAACGAGTAGTTGTGCCCGGTGGCGATGGCGATCCCGCTGAGCTCGGAAGACGACGCCCCGATAGCCAGCGGATTCGAAATCGCCCACACCGCCAGGCCGTTACAGGCCGACGATGAACATTGGCCTCCTCCGAAGTTGATGTCGAACGAGTTAACCAGAAACTCGGCGCGCGGATGATCGGATGGCGAAAACTCGTTCGCCGGCTGGACGGTGTCCACCGGCGGTCCGCCGAAGTTCAAGTTGAACCAGTATTTATAGGTGACGCCCAACCCGGCGTACATTAACGCCTTGCTCAGCATCATGATGCGCGCGTCGACGAAGGCATCGCCCGCGGTAAAGCGGTTGAAGCTGACGTAGAGAGCGCTGCGATCCTGGCCGATGTGGGGAAAGTCGGCTGTCTCACCGACCAGCGTCCCAGCGGGACCTTGGAATTTGTAGACATTCCAGCCGCCCAGTGGATTGCTGGTCTGGCTCACCGCAACCAGGATCTGGGGTGGGATCGAGGCACCCTGCCTGCTGGCGACCGCGATGAAGCGATTGTTGGCCCAGTCGTAGAGCGCGCGCACATCAAACGTGAACGCACTGGGATTAAGGCCGAAGAAAGCGTCGAGGCTCTTGGGGAAGCCAGGCTGCAAGTTGCCAGCCTTGTCATAGACCGCCACGCACGCATTCACCATTTCGAGCACGTAGGACTGATTGACTGCGAGCCCCTGGTCCGGTGGGGCGAGGCTCGTACCCGCGCATCCAAACTTGAGCCCCTGAAAGCCGGCCGCGGGCGGGGTCTCCAATCCGCCTCCGCCTATGATCCTCGGTGCGGCGCTTGCCAGGGAACCACCTGTCATCGACAAGGACTGGGCGCTCGCCGCCTGCTTCCGGGCGGCATATTCCGCCTCGCTGACTCCGGTTCCAAGTGGTGGGACCCCCGGATACATCGCCGCCTCTTGCGCGGTAATCTGAGGTAAAGCTCCTAGGGTGACCTCCACAGATGATGTGGCCTCGTTCTCTATCCCCCTGCTGGCGCTGCCGACCTTTACGGTCTGCGCTCTTACCACGGACGGCGCGAGCACAAGCGATAGCGCCAACAGCCCCCCCAATTGTCGTCCTATCTTCACTATTTGCCCCCTCCCATTATTTGAAGCATTGAGACGCAAATCACTGTCCTCGGTTGGTATCAATGGAACCAGCCCGACAGTCGCCGGATTACAAACGTTTTTCCAATTCCGTTTTTTTGTCACCGATTCTAGCTACGCTCTTTTTTAAGTCTCATACGTATTCATGTCAACTAAAAGAATCTTTTCCTTCAACAGACCATCGTAAGCCTGAATCTAACTTGCTTTAAGTCCTTGCGAAAGCTTGGACTGCCAAGCTGAGTGGTAGGCCACTATTTCTCCGCCTTGAGATAGGCGCAACGACTGGTAGGCGTAAATGGTTGGCGAAAGTCGAAAGGGGGTATAGGCGCCAACGAAACGACCGCGAACGTCAGCCGCGATTCCCGGCTAACCCACGGCCGATCTTACGCGCAGCCCATCAAAGGCCCCAGGATGAAGCTGCCGCTCAAATTGATTGCGAAGGTGCCCCAGGGGAAAGCCGTGGGCCAGCGGTCCATGATTCACACGTCAAGCGGATAGCGGGGCGTTGGCGCCTAGAATTACCCATCCCGACCCAGAGAATCGCGGCCGTTTTCTAGTGGCCGCGCGTCCCGCACGTCCCGCATCCACTGGCGCATCCACCGCCCGCCACTTCCTTCTCGGGCGGCGGGCCGAAGTAGTAGCCCTCCTGCTCGAGTTCGCCGGCCTTGATCCAGCGCACCGGCTCGCCGATCTCCGCGTCGCAATGTACGCAGCACCTGCGCTCGCGGTCGCCCTCATCGAGCGTGACGTGCACCAGCACCACGCGCTCGCAGGCGACGCAATGCGCGGTGGGGAAGCTGGACGCGTTGAGTGACAAATCTTTCATCTTTAAGCCGATGCCGTGTATAGCAAGTGGCTGGGGGGTAGTCTAATCCTCCGCCGGCGCAAAATCATCAGCGGTGGAATGAAGCGCGATGGAATAACGATGGACTGGAAGGACCCCTGGCTATGGATTGCGGTCGTGCTCGGCATCGCCGGCGGAGTCGCGATGTTCGTTCCTTTCGCGCGGGTGCTGAAATGGCGCGCGCGGATACTCGAACGGATGGACACCGCGCCCAACCGCACGGCGCTCTCGATCGGGATGGAGGCGGGGACGCTCGGATGGGCGGTTGCGGGCGCGATCGTATTCCTGTTCCTGCCCACGATGCTGCTGCCGCGTCCGAACGGAATCTTCTACCTGGCCGGATTCATGATCGGGATGAGCTACAGGCGGCCGCGCTTCAATCGTCAGATGGAAGCGATGGGGATTGCGCCGCACGCCACCCGCCGCCGCCCCGGGAGTGAAGAGCCGCACTAGCGAGCTCTCTTCAAAAGTGGAACCGAGCCGTTCTCCTGGCGCCCTCAGATAAAAATTTCGCTCAACGAGTTACCCCAAGAGAATAGAACGTGCGCGAATCACCAAGGCTACTTCACCGTTTTCTTGGGTTCCCCGCTTGATGAGGTTGAACGGGAACTCATCCGCCGCTGGGGCTCTAGAAAGCGCTCGATCAGCAACTTCAACATAGCTGACGCGGCTTTCACGTCGAACTTGGAATCCCTAATAGCGCCGAGACGGTTCAGGCCGAAAATAATGCTGTGGACGACCGCAGCGACGGTGTCCGGATCAAGCCCTGGATCTACCTGTCCGCGTTCTTGACCTCCACGAATCAAGCGGCTCAGCAGTTCCCGCACTCCGCGGTCCGCACGAGAAGCAATCTTCGCGATCGCCGGGTTACGGGTACTTTCGGCTCTCATCTCGAGACCAAGCGAAGTGCCGTGGGCCCGAACGTCCTTCACCCGCCCGTCCAACCACCCGCAGATGGCGGTAATTAGATCCGCATTTGGTGTTTGTGTCAGTTCGCCGACAATGGCTGCCTCTCGCTCCAGGCGCGATTCAAAAATGGCTTCTATGATCGCTTCCTTGCTGTCGAAATAGTGGTAGAGGTGCCCTGGACTCATTCTCGCCGCCGCGCATATGTCGCTGATACTGGCGCCTCGGAAGCCATCTCGCTGGAAGCATCCCTCCGCCGCTTCCAGGATGTGCTGACGCTTTTCGTCATATTTCGCCCGATCGACCTTGCGCATTGCTCCCCTCCACACCACGGTTAGAGCATTCACTCTAGCATTCGCTTGACACTGCCGTCCAATCCGTTATTAAATTAGTTCGAACGCTCGTTCTATTAATTCTCGCACCGTAGAAAAAGGGATATTTGCCATGGATTTTCTGTATTCAGGCGCTTTTGCTCGTGTCGTTTCGACCGGGGCTCTGGCGCTGTACCAGCATCTGGGACCCGCGCACCATCACCTGCTGCGGCCAGTCTTTGGTCTGTGCTGGAACGCGCTGGGTCTTAGCAACCAATTACTCGCGCGCCGCCATCATTCGTATTTACGGGCGTATTTAGGTGAAATCCGCAACGCTCGTTGCCGGAGGGTGGCTCGATCTCCCGGATCGCCGATCACCTTCGAAGTATGGACCGGTCAGGGAACCTGGTTCTGGTATGTAGCCAATCCACAGCGCAACTGCGGCGCGATCGGCGCGGCCGCGACCAAGCCTGAAGCAATCCGCGAGGCCCGTTCGTCGATCAAAGAGATGTCAGCGTGCGCCGGGCACGTGTTGCCGCCACGCAGCTCACTGGCGATGCCGCCGCGATCGAAGAATCCAATCTGAATCCGACAGCATCCTGGCTTTGGCCGAAAGCACAACCATTCGCAGGAGGAGAAAGACTACTATGATTTGGAAGCTTCAACTGGCAGGGTTTGTGGTGATCGTTGCAAGCGGGCTGAGTGCCTGCGCCTCAAGTCAAAATCCGGCGGGAGAACCGCGCGGATCTGTTATCGCACCTGACGGTTTAGCGGCACAGCGATCGCCGGGTAAGCAATTGCCGGGCGAGGAAGTTTACTCGGAAGAACGCGCCGATCCTCTAGAACCATTCAATCAAGCCATGCTCACATTCAACCGCAAAGCAGATGATTGGGTATTGCACCCTGTCGCCGCCAAATGGGCCTACATTATGCCGCAGCCAGCGCGCGAGAGCGTCGGTCGCTTTTTCAAGAATGTCGGTGTGATCCCGCGTTTTGCGAATGACTTGTTTCAACTTCAGTTCAAGCAGGGGGGCACAGAAGTCGCACGCTTCGGGATCAATAGCACTCTGGGTGTCGGTGGATTGTTCGATCCCGCTGACGAATGGTTTGGTCTCAAGCAGGAAGACAATGATTTCGGGCTAACGCTGGCAAAATACGGCGTGGGTGAAGGCCCCTATGTCGTGCTGCCGCTTTTAGGACCTTCCACCGTGCGTGACGCGCTCGGCGGGTTTGCGGACGGCGCGATGAATCCCGTGAATTACGTCGTCAGCGGCGCTCCGCTGTATGAAGCTGCTGCAAAAGCCTTCGCCGCCGTCAATGCGCGTTCCGAGAACCTGGCCACTTTTGATGATGTAGACCGATACTCGATTGATCTTTACGGGGCCGTTCAGGACGCATACTTGCAGCGGCGTAAGAAGGAGGAAAATCGGGTTCGATCCGGCGAGTGATCTGAAAGCCCGCATTTCCTCGAGGACGAATATATCGCCTTCAACCCAGGGAAGGTCGACCGACGATTTCGGTCCTGATTGTTGCAGAGAGCCGATCGGAAATCCGACCGGCTCTCTGCGCATGGCACAATTGAGTCACGGGCGCACATACGGCTCGCCCAGCGCGCTCGGCGCGGCGGCCTGGCCGCCGAAGCCCGCCAGCACCACCAGCGTCAGCGCGTAGGGCAGCGCGAGAAACACCTGGTAGGGCACCGCTGTGCCGAGCGCTTGCAAGCCGAACTGCAACGCCATCGCGGCGCCGAACAACACCGACGCCGCAGCGCATCCCCACGCCTTCCAACGCCCCAGGATCACCACCGCCAGTGCGACGAAGCCGCGCCCAGCCGACATCCCCTCGACGAAGGTGCCGGCGTAAGCCAGGGTCAAAAACGCGCCGCCCAGCCCCGTCAGGACGCCCGCCGCCAGCAGCGCCTCCCATCTAAGGCGATACACCCCGAGCCCCAGCGCGTCGGCCGCTTCGGGCCGCTCGCCCGCCGCGCGCAGCCGCAATCCATAGCGCGTGCGTGAGATCACGAGCGCCAATATCGGCACCATCGCGAACGCCACGTATACCAGCACGTTCTGATCGAAGAACGCGCCTCCGATCACCGGAATACGCGCGAGCGGTCCCAGCGCCATCGCGCCGAACTGGCGCACCACGAAGGCACTGCCGGTTACCCCGAACATCCGGCGGTAAAAGACGCCGGTCAATCCGAGCGCGAGAATATCGAGCGCGGTGCCGGCCACGACCTGGTTGACCGCGAGGTTGACCACCAACAGCGCCAGCAGCGCGTTGAGTGCGACGGCCGCGGCGATTCCCGCGAGCAATCCGAGCGCGAGGCTGCCGCTGAAGTAGGCCGCCGCCAGCGCGAAAAACGCCCCGGCCAGCATCGCGCCCTCGATCCCGATATTGATCACGCCGCTTTGCTCGACCAAAAGCTCCCCGAGCGCCGCGTAAAGAATCGGCGTCGCCATCGCGACCGTGGAAGCCAAAAAGGCCTCAAGCATCGCTGCCGCTGCCCGTCGCTGCGTTGGCTTCAGGAGCCACCACGCCGCCGCCACGCCATAGCGTATCGCTCACTCCCGCCCACGCCCGGGTGTCGAACGCGAGCAGGATCAGGATCACCATCCCCTGGATAACCTGCACCAGCACCGGCGATACGCCCTGCCCGCGTTGCATCGCCTGGGAGCCGTTATCGAGCGCGCCGAACAGGAGCGCGGTCAGCGTCACGCCGAGCGGATTGAGCCGCGCGACCAGCGCCACCGCGATCGCCTCGTAGCCCCATCCGGGCGAGAAGCTTTCGTACAGCCGATGCGTTATCGCCGAAACCTGGACCGCGCCGCCCAATCCGGCCAGCGCCCCGCTAAGCGCCATCGTGGCGATCCCCAGCCGTGCGACCGGGATACCGAAGAACGCCGCGACGCGCCGGTTGCGGCCCATCGCGCGCAACTCGAAACCGCTGCGGGTGTGGAAGAGCCAGAGCCACGACCCGAGCGCGAGCGCCATCGCGAGAATCATCCCGGCGTTGAGCCGGCTGGGCGGCGCGAAGGTCCACAGCTCGGCAGCGCGCGCGATCGGAGCGCTCTTGGGATAAGAGCGCGTGGGCTCGATTAGCGGACCGTGCACGGCGTAGCTCAGGAGCTGCACGGCGACGAAGTTGAGCATGATGGTGCTGATGACTTCGCTTACCGCGCGCCGCTCGCGAAGCCATCCGCAAATTCCACTCCACAGCGCGCCGCCCGCCGCGCCGGCGAGCAGCACCGCTCCCACCGCCAGCGGCCGGGGCCATCCGTCGAGTGCAATTCCGAGCGCGCCCGCGGCGAGCGCACCCATCAGCAACTGGCCCTCGGCGCCGATATTCCATAGCGCCCCGCGAAAGGCGACCGACACCGCAAGCCCGGTGAAGACCAGCGGCGTGGTCTTGACCAGCGTGTCGGTCGTGGCAAGCCAGTTGCCGAAAGCGCCTTCCCACAGCGCGGCGAAAACGGCGAGCGGCGAAGCTCCGAGCGCGAACAGGATGAGCGAGATGAGCGCGGCCGCAAGCGCGAGCGCCGCAATGGGCTTGGCGAGCCGGGCGAGCATCACGGCGCGACGTTAGCCCGATCGCGCGTCACATCTCAAAATGGCCGGCGGCTTTGACGTGATGCGCGTCGTCGCGATGCGCCAGGTCGGGATTGCATCCGCGCTTAACCGCCAGCCAGTAGGTGAAAAGCTGCAGCGAGAGCAACAGCGCGAACGGGCTCAGCGCCTCGTCCTCGCCCTCGACCTGGATTCCGACGTCGACCGCCTCGGCCAGCGCCGAACCCGAGCGGGTGTAGATGCCGAGGCGCTCCGCGCCGATCTCGCCGAGCGCATTAGCCACCTGTTCGGCGCGCGCGCCGGCGGCGCCGCCGCCGCTCGCGACGATGACCAGGGTGTCGCGATCGGCCGAGCTTATCGGGCCGTGCAGAAATTCCTCAACCTGCATCCCCTCGGCGTAGGCGAAGCTGGTCTCCTTGAGCTTGAGCGCGATCTCGCGCGCGGTCGGGTAGTTGGGCCCGCCGCCGAGCACCACGATCCGGCGATAGTTGCGCAACTGCTCGGCCGCGTTGCGCTCGCGCGAATCGTCGCCGAGGCGCCGGCGCATCAGCTCCGGAATCGCGTCGAACTCCGCGCTCATCCGCTGCGTTTCAAGGTCGCCGCTGCCGGCTTGCGCGCGCAGCTCGAGCGCCAACGCGAACAGCAGCGCCATCGCCGCCGTCAGGCTCTTGGTATGCGCCGCCGACTGCTCCTGATCGGTCGTGAGCAGCAAATGGTCCGCCTGGCGCGCGCCCTCCTCGGGCCCCTGCCCGCAGATCGCGGCAGTCACGATTCCGGCGGCCTTGGCCTCGGCCACCGCGCGCGCCGAGTACTGTTTCCATCCGCGATGCGACAGTACGAGCAGCGCGCCGCCCGGCGCGGGTTTGAGCCCGTAATTCACGGCGTCAAAGGAGCTCACAGCCCTGACCGAAGCCGTCTTTCGTGTGGCGCCACTAGCGCCAATGGCTCCGAATCCGCCGATCGTGCGCAGCCAGTACTCGCCGTACATCGCGCCGTTGAGCGAGGTGCCGAGCCCGGCCAGCGTGAGCGCCGGCGTCTCCTTGAGCGCGCGCGCGAGCGCCGCGACGGCTTCGCGGTTGCGCGCCACGACCTCGGCGATCGCCGCGGGCTGCGCGCCAATCGCGTCGAACATGTAAAACGGATGGCCGGCGCGCGCCTTGGACGGGTCGATCACAGATTGGCTTTTTGATGGCACTTTTGATGGCACTATGGATCTTCTGATGTGAGTGGCGACGGTAGGAGTCGAACCTACGACACTGCGGATATGAGCCGCATGCTCTAACCAACTGAGCTACGTCGCCACCGAACCGTCAACATTAGCCGGAGCGGCGTAATTCTAAAAGAGCTTCCGGTCGATCCTGAACGAGCCTTCGCTCTCAATTCTAGAAGAGCTTAAGAGCGATGGCGCTGGTTTTGGCCTGACGGCTGCGCCGGCCGACCTGGTAGAGCACGCCCTCGGTCAACTCGATACAGGTCAGCTTGCCGCCATACACCAGGCCGGTGTCGATCCCCAGCTTGTACGGCAGATCGACCATCACGGCCCGCATCGGGGTGTGTCCGAAGACCACGGTCGAGCCGAGCTTGTGCGGGCTGAAAATAAATTCCTGGCGAATCCAGAGCATGTCCTCGACACGCTGTTCCTCGAGCTCCAGCGCCGGCACCACGCCGGCGTGCACGAACAGGTAGGGCGGGCGCAAATAGCTGGTGGCCAGGCGTTTGACGAAATCGAGATGCGGGTCGGGGATGTGATCGCGCGCCTCGGGCAGACAGTGCTCGTTCACGCCGTAGCTCTCGAGCGTCGCGGCGCCGCCATTGAACAGGAACGACTCGCCGTAGTTTCCCGGCAGTCCGAGATACGCGCACATCATGTCCTCGTGATTGCCCTTCAGAAAGACGAACTCCGCGCCGCCCATGCGCTCGCGATCGAGCAGCAGCTCGATCACGTCGTGCGCCGACGGTCCGCGATCGACGTAGTCGCCGACGAACACCACCGTATCGCCGCGCACCGGCTTGATCGCGTCGAGCATCACGCCGAGCTCATCGGGGCATCCGTGGATGTCGCCGATCGCGAACAGGCGTCCGGCCGCGGCAGCCTGAGGTGATTTGTTGCTTCGCGTCGCCATTAAAAATTGCCGCTTGCGCTAATCGCGCCCGGCCGTGACCGCCGCTGCTGCCGCCGATTTTTCCGCCGATCCTTCCCTGACCGCCGATCCTTCCGCGAGCAGTTCGCCCAGCGCCTTGCGATCCTCGATCACGCGGCGCGCCGCGGTGTACGGATTGAGGCTTCCGGCGCGGACTTCGCTGACGACGCCGTTGACGCCGCCGCTTTTGACCGCGCGCGCCGCCCGCTCTTCCATCTCGGCGCTCAGCACCTCGACGAATTCGCGCGTCCGCCGCTCGCGCTCGCGCTCGGGGCTGCGATGGGCCGCGACATACTCGGCGTGCCGCGCTATCGCCGCCACCAGCGCGTCGACGCCCTGGTCGGCCGCCGCCTGCGTCAGCACCACCGGCGGCAGCCATCCGGCGTCCTGGCGGCTCAGATGCACGCCCAGCTCGAGTTCCGCCTTGACCCGGTCGGCACCCTCGCGGTCGGCCTTGTTGACCACGAACAGGTCGGCGATTTCATTCAGCCCGGCCTTCATCACCTGCACGCCGTCGCCGCCCTCGGGCACCGTCACCACCACCGTGGTATCGGCAAGGTCCATCACCGAAAGCTCGGTCTGGCCGACGCCGACGGTCTCGATGATGATGATGTCGAAGCCGAAGGCGTCGAGCAGCTTTACGACCTCGCGCGCGGCGCGGCTCAGTCCGCCATGGCTGCCGCGGCTCGAGAGGCTGCGGATATACACGCCGGAGTCGCGGTAATGGTCGGTCATGCGCACGCGGTCGCCGAGCACCGCGCCGCCGGAAAAGGGGCTGGAGGGATCGATCGCGAGCACGCCGACTTCCTTGCGCTGCGCGCGATACTTGGCGATGAGGCGGTTGACGAGCGTCGATTTGCCCGCGCCCGGCGCGCCGGTCACTCCGATAATGTAGGCGTGGCCAACCCGCGAATAGATCCGCTCCATCACGGTGCTGACCACGGCGGCGCGATTCTCGACCAGCGTGATCAGCCGGGCCAGGGCCAGGCGATCGCGAGCCGCAAAGCGCTCCAGCAGTGAGTTAAGACGCGTGTTATCCACCGGATCTATAAGGCTACCCTGTTTGCTCCATCGATGATAACCGCCGGAGCGACGCAGGCGCAATTAAAAGGCTTTTGAGGCGGCGCGCGGCACGGCTCGTCAGCCTGTTCAAGGTTGTTGCCGGCCTTATTGTCTTGACCCCGCAGTCCGCCTATTGTGCAGTCAAATACTGATGAAACTGCCTGACGTTTACACCGACTGGCGAATCGTCGCCGGACTCGCGTTGATTGTGCTTGGCGCGTTCAACTGGGAAATCGGCCGCGCCCGCACCCAGGAATACAGCCGGATCGTGGTCGGCACCACGGATGTCGCGGCCGACGAGGCCTACCGCAGCTTCGACGAACTCGACCCGCATACCGACCGCGAAGTGCTGGCGCCGTTCACCAACGCGCAGCGCCAGGTCTCCTACGCGACCGCGCGGATGGACTTCTATCACGCGACTTTTCTCACCGGGCAGGCGCTGGTGGTCGCTGGCTTGGCGCTGACGCTGATCGGCTTCATCGTGATAATCCAGCGCGACAACCGCCACGTCCATCGGAGGCTCCGGGCAACCCTGGGCGACAACGCGCCGCCGCACGCGCATTAGCTAACGGCGCGGACGCACACTCTCACCTCGCGGCTTACTCTCACCTCCCGATGGTTCCAGGAACGCAGGCATGGTCAAGCTGCTCGCCGAGCCGGCGCCGGCCAAGATAAATCTCTTCTTGCGCGTCGTCGGCCGGCGCGCCGACGGCTATCACGAACTCGATTCGGTCTTCGTCCCGGTCTCGCTGTGCGACCAGGTGCGGGTGGAAATTCGCGTGGAACCTCGAAGCGCGGCCGATACCGCGACCGATACGACGATCGCACTGCGTTGCGATCGCGACGACCTGCCTGCGGGCGAAAAAAACCTGGCCTGGCGCGCCGCCGACGCATTCCTCGGCGAGTTCGGCGCCGAGATCCATCGCCCGCGCGCGGTCGCGATCGATTTGCGCAAGGAAATCCCGATAGGCGCGGGCCTCGGCGGCGGCTCCAGCGACGCCGGCGCGGTGCTGCGCATGATGGCCGCGCTATGCCGCGTCGACGACCGCTCGCGGCTTGCCCGGGTCGCGCTCGCACTGGGCGCGGACGTTCCGTTTTTTCTCGACCCGCATCTCGCGCACGTCGGCGGCGTGGGCGAGCATATCGCGCCACTTGAAATCGATGCGTCCGGCGCGCGCGCGCCCCAAGCTCCTCTGTGGCGAACTCCATTATGGATGGTAATCGCGGTGCCGCCGGTCGTGGTCTCCACCGCCGAGGTCTTCCACGCGCTTTCGCCCGAACAATGGAGCGGCGCCGCACCGGCGGAGAATCTGCACGCGATCGCCTCGGGTGCTATCGGGCCGTCGATGCTGCAAAACGACCTGGCGGCGGCGGCGATGGCGCGATATCCGGAAATCGCGCAACTCCGCTCGGTGCTGCTTGCGGCCGGAGCGGAGGGGGCGTCGATGTCGGGCAGCGGCGGCGCGGTCTTTGGAATTTTCCCCAGCGCCGAGGCAGCCGCTCAAGCCGCCAGCACGATGCGCCAGAATCATCCACAGGCACGATATTACGTCGTAAATTCGCTTTTTTAAGTTATACCGCAATGCGGGCCGCCCTCCCGCAGGCGGTAGATCCTTTCCCAAACGCCATAACTTGTGGAATTAGTCGAACGCCGCGATTGACACCCAAAAACACCGTCAATTAACATCCCTGTCATAAAGCCGCAGCGCGCCAAAGCGCTGCGGCCAATAGTTTGGGCCGATCCGCTGGAAACTGTTTCGCCTCACAGCTTCATCAAAGGACCGGGCGGCGGCGGGTGGCTCGGCGGCGCGTCGAACCTCAGCACGAGCGGCCTGCGCCATGGGCCTGTGATATGCTTGATGGCCCTTCAGCGCGAGCGGATGGAGGGACATGGCCCGTGCTGGGCGGTCGCCAAGCTGGTAAGGCACCAGGCTTTGGACCTGGCATTCGAAGGTTCGAATCCTTCCCGCCCAGCCATCAGTTTTTGGCCGCCGCGTGAGTGCGGAAAATCGGCCTGAACGCGAGTGACGACGGCGAAGACATGACGAGCAAAGAGTTACGATTTTGGCTTGGCCGGAGGGGCCTAGATGCCTGAGCGGGCGAAAGATGAACTGGAGATTTTCACCGGCAGCTCCAATCCGGCGCTGGCGCGCGAGGTGTGCGAGCATCTGAAAGTGCGGCTGGGCGAGGCCGAAGTCGGGCGCTTTCCGGACGGCGAGGTAATGGTCGAGGTGCGCGAGAACGTGCGCGGCGGCGATTGCTTCGTGCTCCAGTCCATCTGCACTCCGCCCAACGACAATCTGATGGAGTTGTTGTTGCTGATGGATGCGCTCAGGCGCGCCTCCGCCAAACGCATCAGCGCGGTCATTCCTTATTTCGGCTATTCGCGCCAGGATCGCAAGGTCGCTCCGCGCGTGCCGATCAGCGCCAAGCTGGTCGCCGACGTAGTCACGGCCGCCGGCGCCTCGCGCGTGCTCACCGTCGATCTCCACGCCGGCCAGATCCAGGGCTTTTTCAATATCCCGGTCGACAACCTGTACGCGATGCCGGTGCTGATCCAGTACCTGCGCAAGCGCCTGGAGGGCCGCCGGGTCTCGGTGGTCTCGCCCGACGCCGGCGGCGTGGAACGGGCGCGCGCGTTTGCGCGGCGGCTCAACGCCAACCTCGCGATCATCGACAAACGCCGCCCGCGCGCGAGCGAGGTGGCCGAGATGCAACTGGTCGGCGAAGTGCGTGACTCCTCGGCGCTGCTGGTCGACGACATGATCGACACCGCCGGCACGATTACCGAGGCGGCCAAGGTGGTATTGAACGCCGGCGCAAGCGAAGTGCTGGCCTGCGCGACCCATCCGATCCTGTCCGACCCGGCCTGCGAGCGCCTGAACAAATCGCATATCAAGGAAATGATCACCACCAACACCATCCCCCTGCGCGCCAAGGCGCAGGCGGAACTCGGCTCGCTCAAAGTGCTGTCGGTCGCGAGCCTTATAGCGGAAGCCATCCGGCGCATACATAATGAAGAGTCGGTCAGCTCGCTTTTCAATTGAGAAACGGGTTCAACCGATTTCCGATTTGCATCGAACCAATACATCCCGAATGATTTACGCCGATATTTAAGCCAAGATTAAACGAGGGACGTGATGGAGACTGTCGAACTGGCCGCCGAAATCAGAGAGACGCGGCCCAAGAGCCGCCGCCGTGGACTGCGCCGCGAGGGTAATATCCCGGCGGTTCTGTACGGACCCAAGACCAAGGCGACCGCGATCGCGATCAACAGCGTCGAGCTGCGCTCGCGGGTCTCGGCCAGCGCCCGCCAGCGCCTGATGCGCCTGAAGTCGAGTTCGCCCGAGCTCAACGACCGCCACGTCATCGTCAAGGAGATCCAGCGCGCACCGGTCAGCGGCAACTTCGTCCACGCCGATTTCTACGAGGTCGATCTCACGCAGCCGCTCCGCGTCGCGGTGCCGCTGCGCTTCACCGGTAAGTCGCACGGCGTCGCCGAGGGCGGCATCCTGCAGCCCCTGGTGCGCGAGGTCGAGGTCGAATGTCTGCCGCTGGAAATTCCCGACGCGATCGAAGTCGACGTGAGCGCGCTCGACATCCATGACGTGATCCACGTCTCGGCGATGACCTTCCCCGGCAACCTCAAGCCGATTTTCGATACCGACTATCCCGTGGTCACCGTGCTGCCGCCGACCGTCGCCGAAGCGCCGGTCGCCGCCGCCGCGGCCGAGGCCGCGCCGGCCGAAGGCGCCGAAGGTGCCGAGGGCGCGGCAGCCGCGCCGGCGGCGGGCGCCGCCGAGGCGGGCGCCAAGGAAGGCGCCAAGGGCGGCGCGAAAGAAGCCGCCGCCGACAAGGGCGGCGGCCAGAAGAAGGGCTGACGCGCGCGCCGCGCGCCTAAGCGGGACGCACGCGAACGCGCGCGTGTCCCGCTTAGGCGGCGCGACGTGCGCCGCCGGCGCATGGCCGCCACGCGCGTTTCTCGCGCGTAGCGGCGCTTCGGAAGGTGCGGCATGGATTGCGGCCGCGGTACGCGGCAGCAATCCATGCCGTATGGCTGGTCAGCGGGAGGCCGCCGCCTTTGGCGGCGGCCTCCCGCTGGCGACGGTGGTTGTTGCGAGGAGGAGGTTACGTCCCTGATGAGCTTCGCCCATCTCCACGTTCATACTCAGTACAGCCTGCTCGACGGCGCCAACAAGATCGAACCGCTGCTCGAACATGCGCACGCCTCCGGCATGTCCGCGATGGCGATCACCGACCATGGCAACATGTTCGGCGCGGTCGAGTTCTTCAGCAAAGCCACCCAGCACGGGATCAAACCGATCATCGGATGCGAGGCCTACGTCGCGCCCGGCAAGCGCACCGATCGCTCGCAGGTGCCCAAGGGCGACGACTTCGACGGCGGCGGCAACTTCCATCTGATCCTGCTCGCCGCCTCGCGCATCGGCTATCGCAACCTCTGCCGTCTTTTGAGCGCGGCCTACCAGGAAGGGCTCTACTACAAGCCGCGCATCGACAAGGAGATTCTCACCGAGCTCAACGAGGGCATCATCGCGCTCTCGGGATGTCTCTCGGGCGAGGTTGCGCGATGGCTCCGTGCGGGGCGGATCGACAAAGCGCGCGAGGCGGCCGAGAGCTACGCGCGCATTTTCAAGGACCGCTTCTACCTCGAACTGCAGGACAACCGTCTGCACGCGCCGCTCAACGACGCGCTGCGCGAGATCGGCCGCACCGCCGGCCTGCCGCTGGTCGCCACCAACGATTGCCACTACCTCCATCGCGGCGACGCGCGCGCCCACGAAGTCCTGCTCTGCATCCAGACCGGCAAGACGCTCGCCGACGAATCGCGATGGCGCTTCGATACCGACGAGCTTTACGTCAAGACACCGGAGGAAATGGCCAAGGCGTTCGGCGCGGAGTCCGAGGAGTTCCGCAACACGATGGAAATCGCGCGGAGGGTCGACTTCGAGTTCGAGTTCGGCAAGTTCCACTTCCCGATTTACCAGGACGCGCCGCCCGACGATCTCGACCAGGTGCTCGAGGCGCGTGTGAGAGCGGGGCTCGGCGCGCGGCTCGCTGAAATACACGCGCGCCGCGGCGAATTCGACGAGGCGCCCTACTACGAGCGCCTCGATCGCGAATTGCCGGTCATCCGCGAGATGGGCTTTTCGGGCTACATGCTGATCGTCGCCGACTTTATCGACTACGCGCGCAGCCAGGGTATCCCGGTCGGACCGGGCCGCGGCTCGGTGGTCGGCAGTCTGGTCTCCTACGCGCTCAGGATAACCGAGGTCGATCCGATCGAGCACAAGCTCTTGTTCGAGCGCTGGCTCAACCCGGGACGCAAGTCGATGCCCGATATCGACGTCGACTTCTGCTTCGAGCGGCGCGACGAGGTGCTCAACTACGTGCGCGCGAAATACGGCGCCGACCGCGTCGCGCAGATCATCACCTTCGGCACGATCAAGGGCAAACAGGCCATCCGCGACGTCGGCCGCGTGCTCGGACTGTCGTTCGCCGAGACTGACCGCATCGTCAAGCTCTATCCGACGCCCAAGCAGGGCCGCGACTTCCCGTTAAGCGCGGCGCTCGAGATGGAGCCGCGCCTGCGGGCCGAGCGCGAGAGCCATCCCGATCTTTTCGAGTACGCCTTCAAGCTCGAGGGGCTTTTGCGCCACGCCTCGCGCCACGCCGCCGGCGTAGTCATCTCCGACGTTCCGCTGGCCGAAGTCGTTCCGCTTTACGCCGACAAGGAACGCACCGACGGTGCGATGGCGATTACGCAGTACTCGATGAAGGGGGTCGAGGAGATCGGGCTCATCAAGTTCGACTTCCTCGCGCTGAAGAACCTGACCCTGATAGTCGAGACGCTCAACCTGCTGCGCGCCGGCGGCAAAGAGCCGCCGGATTTGAACCGGTTGCCGCTCGACGATCCCGATAGCTACAAATTGCTCGCGCGCGGCGACACGGTCGGCGTGTTCCAGATGGAAGGGTCGGGGATGCGCCGTTTCCTGACCGAGCTCAAGCCCTCGAACTTCGAGGACGTGATCGCGGCGATCTCGCTGTTTCGCCCCGGCACGCTGGATTCCGGGATGGTCGATCCGTTTATCAAGCGCAAGCACGGCAAGGAACCGGTCGAATACGACCATCAGCTGCTCGAGCCGGTGCTGCGCGACACCTACGGCGTGATCATCTACCAGGAGCAGGTGATGCGCGCGGCGCAGGCGCTGGCCGGCTACACGCTCGAGGAAGCCGACATCCTGCGCGCCGCGATGGGCAAGAAGAACAAGGCGCAGATGGAGCGCGAGCGGGCGCGCTTTCTCGACGGTGCGAAGAAAAACGGACTTGAGGCGGCGCTGGCCAAATCGATCTTCGAGAAGATCGAAACCTTCGCCTCCTACGGCTTCAACCGCTCGCACGCCGCCGCCTACGCGCTGACCACTTACACCACCGCGTACTTGAAGGCGCACTATCCGCACGAGTTCATGGCGGCGCTGATGTCGCTCGACATGGACGACGTCGACAAGTCCTACAAGAATATCGCGGCGCTGCGCGAGATGCGTATCGCGCTGCTGCCGCCCGACGTCAACCACAGCGGTGTGAAGTTCACGGTCTCGGGCGACGCGATCCGCTTCGGCCTGGGCGCAATCCGCGGCGTGGGCAGCAAGAGCGCCGAGGCGATGATCGCCGTGCGCCAAAGCGGCGGCCCGTTCAAGGATCTGCTGGATTTCTGCCTGCGCGTCGGCACCCAGCTGGTCAACCGGCGCGTGCTCGAAGCGCTCATCAAGTGCGGCGCGTTCGATTCGATCTCACCCTCACGCGCGCCATTGATGGCGATGGTCGAGGACGCGCTCAAGGTCGCGCAAAAGGCCGAGAGCGACACGGCCAAGGGCCAGCACGGACTGTTCGGCGCCGCCGCGCGGCCGCAGGCGCTGCCGCCACCGCGCGATCCGGTTGCAGAGTGGGATCAGAAAGAGATGCTGCGCAACGAGAAGGAGGCGCTCGGCTTCTACATCACCGCGCATCCGCTCGACAAATACGACCGCGAGCTGCGCCGGCTCGGCGGCGTCTCGACCGCGGATTTGACCTCGCTGCCCGACGGCAGCCAGGTGCGCATCGCCGGCGTGGTGCAGGCGGCCAAGCTCAAGAACAACAAGGCCGGCAAGCGCTATGCGACGTTCTCGCTGGAGGACCGCGAGGGCGCGGTCGAAGTGATCGCGTGGCCGGAGACCTATCAGAAGCACGAAGCGCTGATCATGGGCGACGAGCCGGTGGTGGCGCGCGGCAAACTGGACGTCGACGACGAGCGCGCGCAGGTGATTCTCGACGAGATGCGGCCGCTCGGCACGGCGCTGGTCGACGCGGTGCGCGAGGTGCATATCACGGCGCCGCGCGAGCGTCTGGCCAACGGCGCGTTGGAGGAACTCAAGGCAGTGCTCGGACGCCATGGCGGACGCGCGATCACGTATTTGCATCTGGCGCTGGACGACGCGCACGAGGCGATCTTCCTGCTCGGCGACAGCTATCGCGTCGCGCCGACCGACGATTTCGTCGCCGCGGTCGAGCACACGCTCGCCCCGGCGTCAGTGATGCTGCGCTAGGGTTTTGGCGACGCTGGAGTTCGCTCGCTAGTAGTTAGCGCTTCACTTTTGAGCCCTCGCCCACTTGCTCTGAAGTCGTTCCCTTTCTGAGTCCGCTTTTTTCTGGGCCCTCGATTTATTGGCAGTCTTTGCGCAAGCGCGGGCCGCGCAGTCTTCTCTGAGCCCTCTCCCGCAAACAATGTGGGCGAGGGCTCAGACAGAGACCGGAAATTAGAAGAAAGCGAACTGAGGCACAGGAAGAAACGGGGACTAGACAGTGGACGATCTCAGCGATGCGCTGGGGCTCAGAAAGAAACCGGGCTCGGACAGAAGACGAGCTCAGGCAGCACGCGGGCGAGAGAACGCCGCATTAGAAATTCCGTTCCAGCCATGATCGTCTCGTCTACCAGATACCGGGGATGAAGCACTCGGTCTCCTGAAGATAGCGCGCGTAGTCGTCGCTAAACTGCGCCAGCATCTCGGCCTCTTCCGTCGCGGCGCGTATCCGGCCCATCACGATCCCGAAGATGAACGTGAGCGCCGCCGTGATCGGTGCACCAAACTCGAGCGCCCAGGCGAAGACCACCAGGAACTCGCCGAGCCAAATTGGATGGCGAATCGTGCCATAGAGCCCGTTGCGCACCAGCGCGCGCGGACCGCCGATCTCCGGCGTCGAGCTGAAAAAGCCAAGCTGGATACGCGCGCCGAGCGCCAGCCACAGGCCCAGCAGCTCCATCAGCAAGCCCATCGCCTGCACCCATCGCGCCACTTCACCGCCATAGATGTAGGTGCGCTCGAACGGCGCCGCCGCGAACAGCAGCAACACCGGCAACTGGCGCAGGATGGATCCCGAAAGCAGGGCGGTGTCGGGCGGCGGCTCGAAATCCTCGCGCACCATCACGTCGGCGAGACGAAACCCGGCGTACGCGATCAGGTAAGCGAGGATGTATGGATGCCCGCCGAAGTACTGACTGATTCCCAGCCCCAGCGCGACTGCGCCGACCACCGCCACCAAAAAAACGATAAGCTCGGAGACCCGGATATCGATCCGGCGCCATCGCCGCGGCGCCGCGGGAATCGGGCCAAGACCGCCGGTGGGCGCCTTGAGCTCGCCGGTCGGCTTGCGCGGCTCGGCTTGCGTTCCGTCTCGCCCTTCCATGTCGGGCAAATCTTGGCAGGATGGAAGCCGCTATTCAAAGGAAGAACGGCGCGTGGCTTTGGGGGCGGGCGCCGATTGCGCGTCGCTAGCCCAGGCGGCGCAAGGTGTCGCGGTCGCCGATCGCGACCAGGAAATCGCCCGCCTCGATACGGGTTGCGGGATCGGGAATCAAGGTGCTCGGAGCGCCGCCGCGCTTGAGCGCGACGATCCGCAGGCGCGTCGAGCTCTGCTCGACCGCGGAGATCGGCTGGCCGACGAGCGCGCTGCCGTCGGCCACGCGAATCTCCTCCAGGTCGATCTCGGCGCCCCGCCCCGGAAACGACAGCTCCAGGAAATCGACCACCGACGGGCGCATGACGGCGGCCGCCAGCCGCAGTGCACCCCACTGGTAGGCCGCGACGGCCTGGTCCGCCCCCGCCATTCGCAGGTGTTGCAAGCCGACCTCCGATTCGCCGCGCGCGTGGATGTTGATTTTCGGGTTCATCGCGCGCGCCGAGAGCGTGATAAAGACGTTGTCGGCTTCGGAAGCGGTCACAATCACGATTGCGCGCGCCCGCCGCAGGCCCGCCTCCTCCAGCACACGATCCTCCAGCGATGATCCGATCACGTAGAGCAGGCCGGAGGCGGCCAGTTCGGCTTCGCGCGCCGGGTCGCGCTCGATCACCACCGCCGTGCCACCGCTGCGCGTCACTTCCTCGGCCACCACCCGGCCCATCTTGCCAAAGCCGCAAATCACGACGTGGCCCTCGAGTTTTTCGATCTTGTGCTTCATCGCAACCCTCTCGACAGCCTCGCGCAACTGACCTTCGACCACGAACTGGGTGATGGTGGCAAAGACGTAGAACGCGGCGCCTACGCCGGTAACGATCATCGCCATGGTGAAGATTCGTCCACCCGTGCCGAGCGGCTTCACCTCTTCGTAACCGACGGTGGAGATGGTGATGATGGTCATGTAGAGCGCGTCGAGCACCGACATATGCTCGATCGCCATGTAGCCGACGGTACCGACGGCCGTGAGCGCCACGATGGCCGCGATCGCGAGTAGGAGGTTGCGTCCCGGGCTCATCCGATGCGGTTCCGCGCCGCCGGCATATCGGCTGTTTCCCCGCTATGCAGAATTCAAAGCACCTCGTGCGTTTCGAGCCAGCGCTCCGCGTCGATCGCCGCCATGCATCCAGTGCCCGCCGCGGTCACCGCCTGGCGATAGATCTTGTCGGCGACGTCGCCGGCCGCGAACACGCCGTCCACGTTGGTGTAGGTCGATCCGTTGCGGACCTTCAGATAGCCGGTCTCGTCCATCTCGAGTTGGCCCGTGAACAAGTGAGTATTGGGCTGATGCCCGATCGCGACGAACACGGCGTCGGTGCGGAAGTCGCTGGCGGCGCCGGTCTTGAGGTCTTTGAGCCGCACGCCGCTGACGCCGGCTTTCTGCTCGCCGAAAATTTCCTCGATCACCGCGTTCCAGATGAAAGCGATCTTCGGGTTGGCGGCCGCGCGGTCCTGCATGATCTTGGAGGCGCGAAGGGAGCTGCGCCGGTGCACGATCGTCACCTTGGTGCAAAAGCGCGTCAGAAACGTCGCCTCTTCCATCGCGGTGTCCCCGCCGCCCACCACCACCGCTTCCTTGTTCTTGAAGAACGCGCCGTCGCAGGTCGCGCACGCGCTCACTCCGTAGCCCATCAACCGTTTTTCCGATTCGATCCCGAGCAGCTTGGCCGAGGCGCCGGTCGCGACGATCAGCGCGTCGGCGCCGATGGTCCTGGTGCCCGCGGTCAGCTCGAACGGCCGCCTGCGTAGATCGACCGCGGTCACTTCGCCGATCATGAATTTCGTGCCGAAGCGCTCGGCCTGGCGCCGAAACACGTCCATCATCTCGGGACCCTGGATGCCGTGCTCAAAGCCCGGGTAGTTCTCGACCTCGGTGGTGATGGTAAGTTGGCCGCCGGGCTGATGGCCCTCGATCAGCAGCGGGTCCAGATTGGCACGCGCCGCGTAGAGCGCGGCAGTGAGGCCCGCGGGACCGGAACCGAGAATCACGAGGCGATAGGTTTCGTCTGCCATCTATTTGTTATCGACTTTTGTTATCGATCGCCTTTGCGCCAAATCGCACGCGATCGGACCGCGCGCGGTTCGTCATCCTCACTATCGTGCCGTCCATTGTAACGCTTTATTGTATCGGCGCATCGCGCCAACATAAGCTCTTAGCCGCCGCCCCCGATGCCACGCAAGAAGCCGACCACCACCCGTTCCGATCCCGCCAAGCGCGGCACGCTCACGCATCTGGACCGCCGCGGCCGCGTGCGGATGGTCGACGTCGGCGAAAAAGCGGTGACGCGGCGCGAGGCGCTCGCGCGCGGCGCGGTCAAGATGGAGCCGGCGACGCTCGACGCGATCGTCGGCGGGCGGCTCAAGAAGGGCGAGGCGCTGGCGGCGGCGCGCCTGGCCGGAATCATGGCGGCGAAGCGTACTCACGAATTGATTCCGCTTTGCCATCAGATTCCGTTGGAGATCGTCGAGATCGAATTCCGCCCCGACCCTGCCCGTGCGACACTCCATATCCAGGCTCGCGCGGCGACCATGGCGCGCACCGGCGTCGAGATGGAAGCGCTGGTGGCGTTAAGCGCCGCGGCCCTTACGATCTACGACATGGCCAAGGCGATCGATCGCGCGATGACGATCGAGGCGATCCGGCTGGTCGGTAAATCGGGCGGGCGCAGCGGCACCTTCAAGCGCGCGGGCGAGCCGCGATGGCCGTCCGTGGACAGTTAGAAGTTAAAAAGCTGGACAGCTGCACCGTCAGAAAGTTGAAAAATTGAACAGCGCTCGACCGAACGGCGCGTCGGCAACGCCGGGGCGGGTCTTCCTCAAAAAAGGCCGCGAGGGCCCGGTTCGCGGCGGCAATCCCTGGGTCTTCTCGCAGGCGATCGATCGCGTCGAGCCCGCGGCAATCGAACCCGGCGCGCGCGTGTGGGTTCTCGACGCGGCCGGCGCGACGATTGGGCACGGCTATTACAATCCGGCGACCACGATCGCGGTGCGGATGCTCGCGCTGGGTGGCGAACCTGGTCCCGCCGAAATTGTTCGCTGGCGTATCGAGCATGCGCTCAAGCTGCGCGGGCGTGTGGTTGCGCCCGACACGGATTGTTACCGGATCCTGAACGGTGACGGCGACGGCCTCTCGGGCGTGGTCGTGGATCGCTACGGCGAAATCGCCGTGATGCAATTGCTGACCGCGGGCGTGGAGCGGATGCGCACGGAAATCGTCGGGCATTTGAATCAAATGATCTCGCCGCGCGCAATTCTCGAACGCAGCCAGGGCGCGGTGCGCCGGCAGGAGGGACTGGAAGATCGCGTGGGCGTGATCGCAGGAGCGGTCGCCGGCGAACCCGTAATGAACGAGAACGGCGTACGCGAGAACGGGCTACTAATGACCGTCGACGTGGAACGCGGCCAGAAGACCGGCGCGTTTCTCGATCAGCGCGAAAATCGCGCGCGCTTCGGCGCGCTGGCCGCCGGCGCTCGCGTGCTCGATCTATGCTGCTACACGGGCGGCTTTGCGCTGAACGCGCTTAAGGGCGGCGCAAAAGAGATCGTCGCGGTCGACACTTCCGCGCACGCGCTCGATTGCGCGCGGCGCAACCTGGAGCTCAATGGCTATCCGTCCGGCGCCGTCCGCTTCATGCACGGCGAGGCGGGAGAATTCCTGGCCAGGCGCGACGAATCTTTCGATCTAATCGTGCTCGATCCGCCGCCCTTTGCGCGCAGTCGCGCCGACGCGCGGCGCGCCGAGCATCTCTACGTCGAACTCAACGCGCTCGCGCTTCGCACACTCAACCCGGGCGGCTTCCTGATGACCTTCAGTTGCTCGTCGCATTTTTGCGGCGAGGATTTTATCCGCGCCATTCGTATCGCCGAGGGCCGCTCGGGGCGCCGGATGCGCCTGCTCGCGCGTCTCGGTCCCGGCCCCGACCATCCGGTGCTGCTGGGTCATCCAGAGGGCGAATATCTGACGGGAGTGCTACTGCGCGACCTGGGCTAGCGAGCGGATGACACCCTCTCCTTGGAGGAGGATGGGGAATATAATTTCATGAATGAAACTCGAGCGGCTTGATCATTTCGGAATCGAGGTCAACGACCTCGCACAGGCCGAGCGCTTCTACACCGACGTCCTCGGGCTTAGCGTGGTCACCCATCTGGGCGACCAGGTGCTGCTGGATTGCGGCGGACAGAACCTCGCGCTGTTTCACGTCGCGCATCCGCCAATTTCGCCGGCGGAGCGCCAGGCGCGGATTTCACATCCGCTCGGCCGGGGCCACCATGCCTTTCGCGTGAGCCGCGCCGATTTCGCCGCCGCCAAGGAGCGCTTCACCAAGGCCGGCGTCGAAAGCGCGCGGCCAATCGACTGGGGCGACCACGATTGCCTCTACTTCCTGGACCCCGACGGCAATCTGCTCGAGATCGTGAGCTATCGGTAATCGACTGGGTTAACGACGCGGAGGGGGCGCAATCTTCAGCGCCGCACGCGCAGGCCGAGCGCCATGCTGGAATCCGAAATCTCGTTGACCAGGCTGGCGGTTTCGCTCAGCTCGGGCCGATTAGCCAGTTCCAGCCATTGCGGCTCGGCGCTAACCGGGCCGCCCTTGAGCGAGATCGCGCGCAGGTTGATCGCGATGTCCAACAGCATCAGATCGCGCGGCAACGGCGAGCGCGTCGGCGCGTCGGCGGGATAGTACTCCAGTTGCGCAACCAGCCCGCTCAGTTCATCCTCGCCCAATCGCGCGAGGCGCAAGACGTCGTTGAGGTCGATCTTTTCCATTCTTTCAACAGAGAGCAGCCTCTCGCATCAGCATAGCCGCCGTCCCCACCAGCATAGCAGCCGCCCCGCCGATACACATCGCGGGGCGCTTCGGGTTGCCGGGGGCCAAGCGGTGTGCAATGAAGCTCAGAGCCGTGCGAGTGCGCCGGCGCGCCGCGCGAGTCGACGCTTCGAAGGATTGCGCGCGAAGGAGTGCGCAAAGGAGTTCGACCGTGAAGTTCGGTCTTTTCTACCAGCTGCCCTGCACCGCGAAGCAATCCGAGCCTGCCCGCTACCAGGAGACGATCGAGCAGATCGTGCTCGCCGACCAGCTCGGCTTCGACGTCGCCTGGCTGGCCGAGCTGCACTTTTTCAAAAATTTCTCGATCATGCCGTCGCCGCTGATGGTCGCGGTCGCGGCCGCGCAGCGCACCCAGCGCATTCGCCTCGGCACCGCGGTGACGCTGCTGCCGTTCCATCATCCACTGCGCGCCGCCGAGGAGGCGGCCACCGCCGACCTGTTGACCGGCGGGCGGTTGGAGTACGGCGCGGGGCGCGGCACGATCGCGGTGCACTTCCAGGGTTTCGGGATGGCGCGCGACGAGAGCCGCGAGCGCTTCGAGGAGGCGCTGGAAATAATCGTGCGCGCGTGGACCGAAGAGCGGGTCACCTACAAGGGCCGTTTTTACCAGGTCGCCGATATAGCTGTGGAGCCGCGGCCGCTCCAGAAGCCGCATCCGCCGCTACGAATCGCCGCCAACAGTCCCGAGACTGCGGAGTTCGCTGGCCGCAAGGGCTACGACGTGCTGGTCGCCTCGCCCATCAACCCGGTGCCCGGCTTCTACGAACACATTCGCGCCTACCGCGCGGCGCTCAAGACCGGCGCGCGCCCCGAGCATCCAGGCGACGTCGCGGCGCTGTTTTTCGTCTGCCCGCAGACCAGCCGCGCCGCCGCGCGCGCCGAGGCCGAGCGGAGCCTGCTTCACTATTTCCGCACGATCGGCGAACAGGCGATGCTTGGCGGCCGCGGACAGTACGAGGGCTCCTACGCCTATCTGGAACAGGTGCGGGCGCGCGCCGCGGCGATGACTTACGAGACGGTCGACGAGACGATGGCGGTTTACGGATCACCCGCGGAGTGCATCGCGCGCATCAACGACGTCTACCAGCATAGCGGGATCGATCAGCTCGTATGCTGGTTCAACGCGGGCGGCCTGATACCGCATCGCGACGTGATGGCGACGATGGAACGCTTCGCCTCGCAGGTGATGCCGGCCGTGCGCGGCTTGGGCGCGCGATAAAAGTTTCCCTCGTCTTTTCCTCCAGGCCCTCGCCCCCTTGGGGGAGAGGGTGTTTGGACTTGGGAGATAGGTAACGGAGCGTGCGAGGACATAGGTAACACATTTGAGTTGAGATCATGAGTAGGAATGAAGAGGGTTATCGAGGTCGATGAAGGCGACCACCTGATGGCAGAAGAGAACCTCACGACGGGAGTCGCTGAGATCGACTTGACGCAGGGCGACGGGGAATCCGCGCAAGGCCTTGCTGACGCGAAAGTCGCGTCCGCGATAGGTAAACCAACCCTCGGCTTGCACCTTGCGCACCTCGAGACCGGGAGGGTACTCGACCGGCGGCAAGTGCTCGGGAAACGGGATCGGACTGGGGCGATAGCAACTGGCGGGAGTAGCCAGGCCCAGCGCATCGTGCGGACGAACCAGGTTGTAGCGCTCGCGAAAGTGATCGAACTCGCGCTGGCAGTGTTCGAGGGTGGTGAAGTTGAAGTGGCGCAGAACTTCGAACTTGAGCGTGCGATGGAAGCGCTCGTCTTTGCCCTGGGTCTGCGGGTGATAAGCCCGACCATGAGCGACGCGGATGCCGAGCCGGATCAGCCACAGGCTGAAGGCGGTGAAGGGATGGTCGTGGTCGGAGCCCCAGGGAGCGCCATTGTCCATCAGCATTGCGGCCGGCAATCCATAGCGGCGGAAGGCGCTGGTCAGCACGCTGCGCACGGTCTCGCCGCGCTCGTCGGCGCAGGCCTTGAGCACCAGCGAGAAGCGCGAATGGTCGTCGAGCACGGTCAGCGGATGGCAGCGGCTGCGGCTGAGCAAGGGGAAGTGGCCCTTGAAGTCCATCTGCCAGAGTTCGTTCGGCGCCGCGCGTTCGAAGCGCTGCAAAGGGCGTTGTCCAGGCGCGGCAGCACCGTCGAGCAACCCCGCGCGGCGCAGGATGCCGGTCACGGTGCTCGGCGCCAGCGCTGGGCCCCCCTGGCCTGCGAGCAACCGCGCAAGCTTGCGTCCGCCCCACGAGTTGCGCGACTCGTGGCGCAGCCGGATCACCGTCTGTTCGACTTCAGCCGCGGTGCGTGCAGGACTGCGCAGGGGCCGCTTCGAGCGATCTTCGAGACCGCTCGCGCCCGCCCGCGCGTAACGCATCAGCCACTTGTAGCCGGTCTTCGGCGCGATCCCGAAGCGCCGGCACAGCTCGCGCCTGTTCACTCCCGCTTGCAGCGCCAACTGCACAAACTCCTCGCGCAACGACATCCGGGTAACCTCCCGCCAAGGCATCCTGTCCACCTCCCGCTGGAGGCTCAGCATGCCGGTTAGGTGTTACCCATGTCCTCGCACACCCGTTACCCATGTCCCGCGCACAAACAAGAGGGTCAGGGTGAGGGGGTGCGCGGCCACTACCAAGAATTGGATCAATTAGTCACTTGGCCATGAATTAGTCACTTGCCACGAATTAGTCACTTGTGATGACCGACCATCCTGAAATAGCCACTTTCCCGCGCGGCGCGAAGCGCCCGGCCGCTATTGACGCGCTCGCCGAGGCGATCGAGTCCGACGGCGGTGCGGCGCTGGCCGCCTATCAGGAGCCGCTCGGCGCGCACTGGCAAATCTTCGCGCTAATTCCGGCCGCGATGCTACAGGGGACGCCGTTCCAGCGCGATCTCAGCCCGGCTCATCTCAAGCGTCTCGGCGAAGTGATGAAGAAGCTCCGCCGCTTCACCGAGCCGGTGGTCGTGGTCCGCGTGGACGGCGGCTACTGGACTCCCAACGGCAACCATCGCCGCGTCGCCGCCATCAAGCTCGGCGCGAAGACGATTCCGGCGATCGTAATTCCGGACCCCGAGGTCGCCTACCAGATTCTCGCACTCAACACCGAGAAGGCGCACAACCTCAAGGACAAGGCGCTGGAGGTCATCCGGATGTACCGAGCGCGGCTCGAGACAGCGCCGCGCGCGATCGAAAAGGACTTCGCGTTTGAGTTCGAGCGCGCCCACTTCATCACGCTCGGCATCCTGTATGACAAGACGAAACGCTTCTCTGGCGGCGTCTACGCGCCGCTGCTGAGCCGAGTCGACGGCTTCCTGACGAAATCACTGCGCGAGGCCATCGAGGAGCGCGAGGAACGCGCCGCATTGGTCGCGCGCGCCGACGAAGTGCTAACCGCGCTGGTCGCACGCGGCAAAAAGCGCGGCCTGATGCATCCCTACCTGAAGAATTATATCGCCGCGCGATGCAATCCGCTGAGCCGCGCGCGCAAAAACCTGCCGACCTGCCGCGCCGCGCTGAACAGCATGATCAAGGCGCTGGAGGAATTCGACCTGGGCAAGATTCATTTCGGGCAGATTCAAAGCGCCGCCGCGTTGGTGGCGGCCGCCACCGTCGAGCCCTCGTAACGCGAGAAAAGAGCGGCCCACGAAAAAATTCGGAGCCAGATACGCGATCGGCGCGTCCGGCCCCGTGGTCCGCGAAACTGTCGCTCGCCCGCCTATCTCTGCTGCAATGGCGCGAGCGCCTTCTTCATCCCCGGCAGCGCCGCGAATCGCCTCCCACCAGCGCGCGATCTCGGTCAACCCGGCGACCGGGTATTGCGCGATCTGCGCCAGCGCCATGAACGGTCCGGCTGCGAAATCGGCGAGCGTCAGATCGTTGCCGGCAAGCCATTTGCGGCCCTTGAGCGCGCCATTGAGAATTCCGCCTACCCGGCGAAATTCCTGCTCGCCCTTGGCGACGACCGCCGGGTCCGCATCGCCCTGCCCCAACAATTTCTTGACCACCCGTTCGAAAGCGAGAGTTCCGCACGCCGGCGCCCAGTGGCACGCTTCCCAAAACATCCATCGACTTATGTCGGCCTGACGCCGCGGGTCAGACGGCCACAGTGCCGCCCCGGCCGGCTTCTTCGAGCGCGAGGTACTGCAGGATCGCGTTGGACTCCCAAAGCACGAACCCGTCGTCTTCAAGCACGGGCATCCGCTGGTTGGGGTTGAGCGCGGTAAACTCGGGCTTCATCTGATCGCCCTTAGTCAGATCGACCAACTGCGTCTCGTGTTCTATCTGGAGATGCTCGGCAAGAGCGATGACCTTCATCGCCCTGGGTGACGGGGGAAATACATAGAGCTTCATCGTTGGGGTGCTCCTTCCTGCGATCAGGTCTGTTGTTCAGACTCCGCGATCGTATGCATCTTGCGGAGTTAAGTCTTGCGGATTCTTTGGTCAAGCGGCGCCGAGCATCAGGATCAGTTCGAATGCACCATCGCGATGCGCGCGACGCTTGAGCCTGCGTGCCGGAGCGTTATGCTGAGAACTTTGCTGAGAAACTTTGGGCGCGGCGATGGAGCAAGCGACGAATTCGCGGAGAATTTTCGGTGGGGCGGCCTCGATCGTGATCGTGGCCGCCCTGCTCGCGCTGTTTTTCGGTTTCCGCAGCTACGTGCCGGCGCTGCACGGGCCGCGGCTGAGCGTCTCGGCGAGCCACCTGCCCTACTACGCGTGGTGCTCGTTCAACCGGATGCTGGTCGCGTACGTGCTCGCGCTGGTGTTCTCGATCGCCTATGGAATGCTGGCGGCGCGCGGGCGGTTGTGGGAGCGGGTGATGATCCCGGCGATCGACATCGCGCAATCGGTGCCGGTGGTCGGTTTCTTTCCCGCGGCGGTCTATTTTTTTGTCGCGCTCGCGCACGGCAGCCGTCTTGGCGTCGAGATGGCGGCGATATTCCTGATCTTCACCAGCCAGGCGTGGAACCTCGCGCTCGGCGTGTTCGAATCCATCCGGACCATCCCCGACGATTCGCGCGAAGCGCTAGAGGCCTTCGGCGCCAGCGGATGGCTCCGGTTTCGAAAGCTCTCGCTCCCCGCGTGCGTGCCCAAGCTGGTCTACAACTCGATCCTGTCGTGGGTGGCGGGATGGTACTTCCTCATCGCCTGCGAAATCATCACGGCCGGACCCTCGACCTACCGGCTGCCAGGCCTCGGCAGCTTTCTGATGGAAGCCGCCAACCGCGGCCGCAACGGCGAGATGGCGCTCGGCCTGCTCGCACTGCTGCTGATAATCGTCGCGATGGACCTGGTGGTATGGCAGCCGCTCTCGGTGTGGGCGGAAAAATTCCGCTACGAGTTCACCTCCGGCGCCGAGGCCGAACGCTCGCTGGGAATGTTGCATGCGATAGGAATGCTGGGCCCCAGCGTCTATCACGCAGTGCACCTGATCGTACGTCCCCTGGTGATCATCGCACAGAGCCTGCTCGGCGCGATCCCGCCGGTTGGGCCGCGCGCGCGCGAGCGTGTGGCCCGCGTCGCGCGTTTCGCCGGCACCGCCGCGCTGGTCGCCTTCACCGCATTTTTCATCTACGCGATCATTCGCGGACTCGATGCGCTGCTGCGGGTTCTGCTTACGCCATGGCCGCCCGCGGTCCGGGAGATTCCGGCGGCGACCGCCGCCTCGACCGTCCGGATGGTCCTCGCGTATGCGATTTCGCTCGGCTGGACACTGCCGTGCGCGCTCGCCGCAACCAACAGTCCACGCTTCAGGCGATGGCTCTCGCCGATCGCCGAGATCGTCGGCTCGATGCCGGCGACCGCGCTCTTCCCGGTAATCGTAGTCTTCGTGATCCAGGTGACCGGCGGGATGAATCTCGCCTCGATCCTGCTGATCCTTACCGGGATGCAGTGGTACCTGCTATTCAACCTGCTGGCCGGGGTCAACCAGATTCCCGAGGAACTCAAAGAGGCGGCGCGCGCCTATGGTCTCAGCCGATGGGCCACGTGGCGCAAGCTCGACGTGCCGGCACTGGTGCCCTCGATCGTCACCGGGAGCATCACGGCCTGGGGCGGTGGATGGAACGCGCTGATCCTGTCGGAGTACTTCGTCTATCGCGGGCACACCTACAAGGTCCTGGGCCTGGGAGCGCTGCTTGACGCCGCGACCTACGAGACCGGCAACAACCTGATGATCCTGCTTAGCCTGCTCTCGATGGTCGTGGTAGTGGTAAGCCTCAACCGGCTGGTATGGCGCCGGCTGTATAACGTGGCGACCGAGCGCTACAGGTTCGACTAATCTTTTCGACCGACCCAATTGAGCATCGATGATGTGTGATACCGATCCCTCCGACCCATGGCCCTGCTCGAGCTCAAACAGGTCTCTAAGAGCTACCCGCATGCCAAGGGCAGCCTGCGCGTGCTCAACGAGATATCCTTCAGCGTCGAGCGCGGCGAGTTCATCGCGATCGTCGGACCGTCGGGATGCGGCAAGTCGACGCTGCTCAGGATCATCAACGGCATCGTGCCGGCGACCTCGGGCCAGGTGCTCTACGACGGCCACCAGGTCGACGACATTAATCCCGAGTGCGCGATGGTCTTTCAGTCCTTCGCCCTGCTGCCGTGGCTCAGCGTGAAGGCCAATATCGAGCTGGGCCTGGAGGCGCGCCGCATCGCTCCCGCCGAGCGCGAGCGGCTGGTGACCCATTACATCGATAAGGTCGGCCTCGACGGTTTCGAGGAAGCCTACCCGCGCGAGCTTTCGGGCGGGATGCGCCAGCGCGTGGGGCTCGCGCGCGCGCTGGCGGTCGAGCCGGCGGTCCTGCTGATGGACGAGCCGTTTTCGGCGCTCGACGCACTGACCGCGATTGGGCTGCGCGAGGAGTTGCTCGACTTGTGGCAGGCGGCAGACAGCCCGGTCAAAACCATCATCATGGTCACGCACATCATCGAGGAGGCGGTCGAACTCGCCGACCGCATCCTGGTGCTCTCGACCGGCCCTGGGCGGCTAGTCGGCGACCTCAAGGTGGAACTCCAGCGTCCGCGCGACCGGCGGGGCGACTCCTTCAACCAGCTTACGGACCGAGTCTTCTCACTGATCGAGGAGCGCGCCTGATGGCTTCGTCGTCGCCGCCATTGATTCATCCGATTCCCGACGCCCAGCTCCCGTGGGTCTTCGGCCTGCTCGAGATGCTCGAGGATCGCGGCGGGCGCGAAGACGGCTACAAGATCGCGCGCGACCTGAGCTTCAAATTCTCCGACCTGCTCAAGGTGATGAAGGCGGCGGAAATCCTGGGGCTGGTTTCGACTCCGGCCGGCGACGTGGTGCTGGAACCGCTGGGGCGCGAGTTTCTTGCCGCCGACATGAATACGCGCAAACGCATCATCCGCGAACAGCTCAAAAAGCATTCGCTGTTCAGCTACTTCGTGCGCCTGCTGCGCGGCGAGGAAAATCATTCGCTCTCGAAGGAACAGGTGCGCGAGCACCTCGCGATGCTACTGCCGGACGAGCGGCCCGAGCGAATGTTTACGACGATGGTCGGATGGGGCCGCTTCGCCGAGCTCTTCGGCTATAACAAAGACGACGACCGCTTCTACCTGGATGAGGAAGCGGACAAGGCCTGAAGCTCAAAGGAAGAATCAAACCGAGGAGAATTCAAATGGCTACCGAAAACGAACGAGTCGTAAGCGAGTTCTGCAAGACCTGGGAGACGCTCAACATCGACAAGGTGATGGAGTTCTTTACCGACGACGCCGTTTACCACAACATCCCGCTCGCGGCCGCCAAGGGCAAAGCCGCGATTCGCAAGACTATCGACGGTTTCATGCCTGGGACCACGAAGATCGAGTTCAAGATTCTCTCCACGGCGTCGGCGGGCGCGACGGTGTTCAATGAGCGCGTCGACTCGTTCATCGTCAACGGCCGTCCCGTGGTGGTGCCGGTGGCGGGCGTGTTCGAGATCAGCGGGGGCAAGATCAAAGCCTGGCGCGACTATTTCGATCTCGCGACCTATATGAACCAACTCAAGGGCAAGTAACGCGGGCACGCGGGGGGTGGGAACGCGCTGCGGAGGCAGGAATAGGGCTGCGGGGCCGCAGGGCCGCCATCCGTAAACGGTCGCAATTCGCCTTCCGTTCGTCTTGAAGCGAAAGTGCGGGACGGCGCCTGCTGCAGTTCCTACCAGCAGGAATGTCGTATATTTTACAAGCGTTGTAATAGCTACTAGCGCGAAATTACCATGTGTATAAAGGACAATCCAAGTTTCCCCTATTTTTGGACCTTTTCCCCAGACAACGGAAAGGCACAGAACCTGCTTCTTTGAAAAGCGTTCCTGAGCTCACTTGGATGGGCGGGCCCGGTTCTCTCCCCCCTACCGGGCCCGTCCGTTGGGCTTTCCCAGACCGCTGCGCTCCCTCTTTCCATCAATATTGCGTGATCGCCGCGAGGCTCTTGCCGGCGAGACGCATCACTGCAAGGTCGACAGTTTCCTCCGCATCCAGCCCTTCATAGAACACCCTGCCCAGCGTATTGGGACGCCACAGTTCCCAGTACACGGCCTCGCAATCAAGGTCGAGCGCCAGGCCTGCGACCGTCGCCATCAGTGAGCGCCCGGCCCCGCTCCGGCGCGCGGAGCTCCGCACGTAAAGATCGCCGAGCCAGAGGCGCCGTTTTCCCGTATGCGCTTCGAAACCGCGGCAAATCAGTGCGAAGCCGACCGGCTCACCATCGATTTCGGCGACGAGACATTCGAACCATCGATCGGGACCGAAGCCGTCGCGGACGAAACGCGCGACATCGAGGTCCGGGGTCGGATCTTCCACCGCGGCCGCCAACTCGGCCGCCATCGCGACCACAACCTCGGCATCCGAGGGTAGCGCGGTTCTCACGTATGGTGTTCGATTCGATTCGCTCATGGATTGATCTCCGTAATCTTTATAGCCGTGCCGCGGTCTAGACGTTAACCGCGAAGTAACGGTCGCGGTTCTGCGGCGCTCTTTTTGCGAGGGCGCCGCACGGAGTAAGCTTTACTGCCTCGCGCCATGGCCGCCACCGTCACCCATCACGCCGTCACCCATGCCATCATCGGCACCGCCGGCCATATCGATCACGGCAAGACAGCGCTGATCAAGGCGCTCACCGGCCAGGACACCGATCGCCTCAAGGAAGAAAAGGAACGCGGGATTTCGATCGACCTGGGCTTCGCCTATTTCACCTTGCCCGACGGCACGCGCGCGGGCGTGGTGGACGTCCCCGGCCACGAGCGTTTCATCCGCAACATGCTGGCCGGCGCGCACGGAATCGACCTCGTGCTGTTCACCGTCGCCGCCGACGACGGCGTGATGCCGCAGAGCGAGGAACATCTGGACATCCTTCATCTGCTCGGCGTCGCAAGCGGCATTTTCGTCATCACCAAGGCCGACCTCGCCGACGCCGCGCGCCTCGGTGAAGTGCGCGACGAGATCGAACTGCTGGCCGACGGCACGCGCCTGGCGGGCGCGCCGATCGTCGAGGTTTCGTCGATAACCGGCGCGGGTCTGGACGAATTACGCGCGGCGATCGCACGCCAGCTGGAGGGCTTCGAGGCGCGCCGCGCAACCGGGCTGTTCCGTCTGCCGCTCGATCGCGCATTCACCATCAAGGGTCACGGCACGGTGGTGACGGGGACTGCGATGGGCGCCGAGGTGCGCGTCGGCCAGAAGCTGCGCGTGCTGCCCGAAGGCGGCGAAGTCCGGGTGCGTTCGATCCAGGTGCATTCCGAGCCGGTCGAACGCGCGGGGCTCTGCCAGCGCGTCGCGCTCAACTTAAGCGGCGCCGAGCGGATGGAGCTTAAGCGCGGCGACGTGGTAGCCGACGACCGACTCGAGCTGACGACCACGCGATTCGACGCGCGGCTGGAGATTCGGCCGGCCGCCAAGCGCCCGCTCAAGAATAACGACCGCGTGCGCCTGTTCATCGGGACCGCCGAGACGATAGGCCGCGCGATCGTGCTCGAGGCGCCGGGCGAAATCGCGCCCAAGAAGAGCGCGCTGGTGCAGCTCGTGCTGAACGAGCCGATGGTCGCGCTCGCGGGCGATCGCTTCGTCATCCGCGACGAGACCAGCCGGCGCACGCTCGGCGGCGGCGTCGTGCTCAACCCGCTGGGGCGGCGCGTGCGCAAGCCCCTGGAGGCTTACCTCAAACAACTCGGCGCGCTCGAAGGCGCGCTCGCGCCCGCGACCGTCGAAGCGCTGATCGATTTGCAGGAGAGCTTCGCCGTCACCGCGGCGCGCGTCGCGCAATTGCTCAACGCCCCCGCGCGCGAGGCCGACGAAGCGCTAAAGGATCGCCGCTTCGTCAAGCTCTCGCTCGGCGACGAGGAGGGCTACACCACCGCGGGCAAATGGGAGGAGCTCAAGCGGTTCGCGATGGCCGCGGTCGCGGCGCATCATCAGGCCGAGCCGCTCTCGCCCGGGCTCGAGATGGAAGCGCTGCGCGAGCGGCTGCCGTACGAGGTCAGCGCGCGAGCGTTTCGCGCGCTGGTGGACCGGCTGGCACGCGAATCCGATCTCGTGCGCGAGGAAAGCGTGCTCCGCCTCAAGTCGCATCGGGTCAAGCTCGGCGGCGACGAGGGCCGGCTCGGCGAACGGCTCGCCGCGGCGCTCGCGAGCGCGCGGTTCCATCCGCCCGACCTCAAACAGCTCGCCGAAGAACTCAAGCTGCCGCCCTCGGAACTCGCGCGGATGCGCACGCTGCTCGGTGCCCTGGAGCGCGAGGGCCGCGTGGTGAAAATCGCGACCGACCTCTATTTCAGCCGCGAGGCGATGGAGGCCGCGCGTCAGCGCCTGCTCGACCATCTGAGCACCGCGCCCGAGATAACCGCGG
The DNA here is from genome assembly GCA_963771325.1 of uncultured delta proteobacterium. GTDB lineage: Bacteria > Desulfobacterota > Binatia > Binatales > Binataceae > JAKAVN01. The sequence goes on from CAVYTJ010000005.1 coordinate 422,049, forward strand.
CGACCTTTCGCGACCTGCTGGGCGCCTCGCGCAAGTTCGCGATCGCGCTGCTGGATTACTTCGACCACTCGGGCGTGACCACGCGGGTCGGCGATGCCCGCCGCCTGCGGGCGCGCCCATGATGGCGCGGCGGCCGGGCTTGCGCCAAAATAGCCGACGATGCCCGAACAGCGCAGCAATAACGCGACGCGCGGCGAGCTTATCCGCCTGACCGCGCGCTGCAAGGCGGCGGGTTGAGCCGGCAAGCTGGGTCCGGAGGACCTCGCAGCCGCGCTTAGCCGGTTCGACCCGGGAAGCCATCCCGATCTGCTCGTCGGTATCACCACCGGCGACGACGCCGGAGTGTATCGTCTGACCGACGAGATCGCCGTCGTCAACACGGTCGACTTTTTCACCCCGGTGGTCGACGACCCGTTCACCTACGGCCAGATCTCGGCCGCCAACTCGCTCTCCGACATTTACGCGATGGGCGGTACGCCGAAGACCGCGCTCAATATCGTGTGCTGGCCGCAGACCGGATTGCCGGGCGAGATGCTCGGAGAAATTCTGCGCGGCGGCGCCGAAAAGGCGCGCGAGGCCGGCGTCGTGATCGTTGGCGGACACAGCGTCGCCGACGAGGAAGTGAAATACGGGATGGCGGTGACCGGAGTGATCGATCCACGGCGGATCGTGCGCAACGTTGGCGCGCGCGCCGGCGACGCCCTGCTGCTCACCAAGCCGCTCGGCACCGGCGTCCTGATGACCGCGTTCAAGCGCGACCGCCTGGCCGCCGAGCACTACGAGGCGGCGGTGCGTTCGATGACCACGCTCAACGCCGAGGCCGCGCGCGCGATGCTCCGTCACGAGGTCCATGCCGCGACCGACATCACCGGCTTCGGCCTGGCCGGCCACGCGAGCAAGCTGGCCGACGGCAGCGGCGTCACGCTGCGAGTCGAGGAATCCGATCTCCCGCTGTTGCCCGGCGCGCTGGATTGCTGCCGCGAGGGGATGATTCCCGGCGGCGGACGGCGCAATCGCGAATTCTACGGCGCGCGCGTTAGGATTTCCGACGAGGTCGCGGCCGAGATGGCGGAGATCTTCTTCGATCCGCAGACCTCGGGCGGCCTGTTGATCGCGCTGCCCGAAGCGCAGGCGCTGCCGCTGCTCGCCGAGTTGCAGGCGGGCGGCAATCTCGAAGCGGCGGTGATTGGACGGGTGGTCGCGCAGAACGGTTTTGCGATCGAGTTGGTCTGATCGATAGCAGCGGCATCTGCTCCCCAAGCCATCGCAACCGCGAGAGTGAGGTTCTAAGTTCAATGTACGACTACGACCTGTTCACGATCGGCGGCGGCTCGGGCGGCGTGCGCGCGAGCCGGATGGCGGCGCAATTCGGCGCCAGGGTCGCGCTGGCCGAGGAACGCTACTTGGGCGGCACCTGCGTCAACGTCGGCTGTATCCCGAAGAAGCTTTTCGTCTACGCCTCCGAGTTCAGCGACGCGTTCGACGATTCGGCCGGGTTCGGCTGGACCGTGGGCGAGCGCAGCTTCAACTGGCAGACGCTCATCGCCAACAAGGACCGTGAGATCGCGCGTCTCAACGGGGTCTACGAGAAAGCCCTCACCGACAATGGAGCTCGAATCCTGCGCGCGCGGGCGACGATCGCCGACGCGCACACGGTCGTGGTCGGAAGCGAGCGCTACACCGCCCGCTACATCCTGATCGCGACCGGAGGATGGCCCTCCGCGCCGTCAATTCCCGGCGGCGAACTGGCGATCAGCTCGAACGAAGCGTTTTTTCTGCCGCAATTTCCGGCGCGCGTAGTAATAGTGGGCGGCGGTTACATAGGCCTTGAATTCGCGGGAATCTTCCACGGCCTCGGCGCAAAAGTGTCTTTAGTGCATCGTGGCGAACTGTTCCTGCGCGGCTTCGACGAAGACGTTCGGCGCGCGGTGGCGGCCGAGATGGGCAAGCGTGAAATCGACCTTCGCTTTAATCGCCAGGTCGCAGGGATCGAAAAGCTCCCGCACGGGATTCGCGCGACGCTCGACGACGGCGCCACTGTCGAGGCCGACCTGATCATGTTTGCGACCGGAAGAACTCCCAACACGCACGACCTCGGACTGGAACGGGCGGGAGTGAAACTCGACCACGAGGGCGCGGTCGTCGTGGACTCGTATTCCTGCTCGTCGGTGCCGAACATTTACGCGGTCGGCGACTGCACCGACCGCATGCAGCTTACGCCGGTGGCGATCGCCGAGGGCCAGGCCGTCGCCGAAACCTTGTTCCACGGAAATCCGATGACGCCCGACTACGAAAACGTGCCGACCGCCGTCTTCAGCCAGCCCCCTATCGGTACCGTCGGTCTCACCGAGGCCGAAGCGCGCGAGCGCTATCGCGCCGTCGACGTCTACAAGTCGAGCTTCCGGCCGCTCAAAAATACCGTCAGCGGGCGCGACGAGCACAGTTTCATGAAACTGGTGGTCGATCGCGAGACCGATCGGGTGCTCGGATGCCACATGGTGGGCACCGACGCAGGCGAGATTGTCCAGGGGCTCGCGATCGCGCTCAGGTGCGGCGCCACCAAGGCGCAATTCGACGCGACCGTCGGAGTTCATCCGACCGCGGCCGAGGAATTCGTGACGATGCGGAACAAATCTTGAATTAACAAATCCTGAATTGATTGATGTAGACTCGCCCGTGCAAGGGCTGCCATATTTGCCTTGGGGGACCTTGGCGGGTGACGCTAGCCGCGAAAGCGCGCTTTGCTCATCCGGGTGGACTCCTGCCGGCGATGATCGACGAGGGAGTAAGTTGACCCCGAACGCCCATCTGTCGCATCGCCAACCGGAGGCAAAAATGGCTAACCAGTCGGCTGACGCGTCGCTGATCACCCTGGACCGTTATTTGCGCAGCGCACGCCCGCGAATCGAGCCGGGATTGAGCGCGACGCTGGTTCAGGTGGCGTTGGCCGTCAAGCGAATCTCCAACGAGCTTGCCGTCGCGGCACTCAAAGGAGAGCTGGGCTTAAGCGGCGCAACCAACGTGCAAGGCGAAAAGGTCGAAAAACTCGATACCTGGTCCAACGACGTGTTCCTCGATTCGTTCGCCGGCGGTCATCCGATATGCACGCTGATTTCGGAGGAGATAGAGGAGCCGCGGCACTCCAAAACGCGGCACCCGCACGACACCTATGCGTTGCTGTACGATCCGCTCGACGGTTCCTCCAACACCGGCGTCAACGGCTCGCTCGGGACGATCTTTGCGCTGCGCCGGCGCAAGCCCGGCCATGGCGACGACGTTGCGGACGCGCTCGGGCCCGGCACCGATCAGATAGCGGCGGGCTACGCGCTCTATGGGCCGGCCACGATGCTGGTCTGGACCGCGGGCGACGGCGTCAACGCGTTCGTGCTGGAGCGCGAGGTCGGCGAGTTCGTGCTGTGGCGCGAGAAGATCCGGATGCCGGAGCGCGGCAAGACCTACGCGGTCAACCAGGCCAACGCGGCGCGATGGCATCCGGGGGCGCGCGCGTTGCTGGAGCGGCTGACCGGACCGAAAGACACGGGCGGCGGCTACTCGCTGCGTTACTGCGGCGCGTTCGTCGGCGATTTCCATCGCTGCCTGCTGACCGGCGGAATCTTTTTCTATCCCGGCGAGGTGAGCGCCGGCGGCCAGAGCAAGGGCAAGCTGCGCTTGATGTACGAGGTCGCGCCGCTCTCGATGCTGGCCGAGCAGGCCGGCGGCGCAGGTTCCACCGGACGCGGACGCGTCCTCGATTTCGTCCCCTCCAGCATCCACGAGCGCGTGCCGGTCTATATCGGCAGCGCCGAGGAGGTTGCGCTGGCGGAGCACCTAAAGGCTGAGGGCGGATAACAATGGCCGTGCGGACCAAGGCTGCGGTTTTGGCGGGAGATATCGGCGGCACCAAGACCCTGCTGGGCCTTTACCGCGTCGAGGGCGGAGCGCCCGCCCTGCTGCGCGAAAAGCTCTACGCGACGCGCGATTTCAAAACCCTCGAAGAGGTCGCAAGCGACTTTCTAAGCGGCGCATGGGCGATCGACGCGGCCTGCTTCGGCGTCCCCGGACCGATCATCGGCGGGGTCAGTCATGCGACCAACGTTCCGTGGACGATGGAAGAGCGGGCACTGGCGCGCGCCCTCGGCGTGCCCGGCGCGCGGCTGATTAACGACCTCGAGGCGACCGCGTACGGGATGCTCCAGCTCAAGGAGAGCGAGATGGCGGTGCTCCAGCCGGGCGATCCGCCGGCCTCGCGCGCGCCGATCGCGGTGATCGCGGCGGGCACCGGTCTCGGCGAGGCGGGACTGGTGCCGCTCGAGGATGGCCGCTGGCGCTCGATCGCCACCGAGGGCGGTCACGCGGACTTCGCGCCGCGCGGGCGCGAACAGATCGAATTGCTCGAATATCTGAGCGGCGAGTTCGACCACGTAAGCTTCGAGCGCGTGCTGTCGGGGCCGGGACTGGTCAACATCTACAAGTTTCTGAAATCGCGCGGGACCGACGCCGAGCCGCAATGGCTAGCCGACGAACTTGCCGGAGCCACCGACGCGGCTGCGGTGATCAGTGAAGCCGCGCTCAAGGGCCGCGATCCGCGATGTGTCGAGGCGCTCCGAATCTTCGTCGATATTTACGGCGCCGAGGCGGCCAACCTGGCGTTGAAGTTCATGGCGCTCGGCGGCGTTTATGTCGGCGGCGGAATCGCGCCCAAAATTCTCGCGACGCTCACCACGGGTGAATTCGTGCGCTCCTTTCTCGCCAAGGGCCGACTCGATAAAGTGTTGGCAAGCATCCCGGTGCGGGTCTCGCTCAATCCGGCGGCGGGGCTGATCGGTGCGGCCCGCTGCGCGATGGAGATGCTATAATTCCTGGCGCGAATATGCGGCTGCTTTGCGCGCGGGGCGCCCTGTCTAAGGAATTTCGAATTGTGAATCGGAGGCGGTTATGACCAAGCGAGCCAGGGAAATTCTGGATTTTTATCGCTCGGAGAACGCGGGCGTGCTGAGCAACCTTGCCCGGATGATCAATCACGGGCGGCTCGCCGGCACCGGGACGTTCGTTATCCTGCCGGTGGACCAGGGCTTCGAGCACGGCCCGGCGCGCAGCTTCGCGCCCAATCCGCCGGCCTACGATCCGCGCTACCATTTCTCGCTCGCTTGCGACGCCGGATGCAACGCCTACGCGGCGCCGCTTGGCTTCCTGGAGGCGGGCGCCGCCGAGTTCGCCGGCGAAATCCCGCTCATCCTGAAACTCAACAACCATGACCTGCTGCACGACTCGCCTGACCCCGAGCCCGCCGTCACCGGCAGCGTGAAGGACGCGCTGCGCCTGGGATGCGCCGCGGTCGGCTTCACCATCTATCCCGGTTCGGCTTCGTGCGTGCGGATGTACGAGCAGTTGCGCGAGATCGCCGAGGAGGCCAAGGCGCACGGCCTGGCGGTGGTGGTGTGGTCGTACCCGCGCGGCTCGGGTATCAGCAAGGAGGGCGAGACCGCGATCGACGTGGTCGCGTATGCGGCGCAGATCGCGGCGCAACTCGGCGCCAACATCATCAAGGTCAAGTTACCGACCGCGCATCTCGAGCAGCCCGAAGCCAAGAAGGCCTACGAGGCCAACCGCGTCCCGCTCGATACGCAGGCCGCGCGCGTCGCCAACGTCGTGCAGAGCTGCTTTGACGGGCGGCGGATCGTGATCTTCTCGGGCGGGCCGAAGGTCAGCGACGAAAAGCTGCTCGACGAAGTGCGCGCGATCAAGGCCGGCGGCGGTTTCGGCTCGATCATCGGGCGCAACTCGTTTCAGCGCCCGCGCGCCGAAGCGATCAAGCTGCTCGGCACGATCATGGATATTTACGCGGGCGCGTCAGCGCGCTGAGCGCAGTCCGTCCGCGACCCCAGGCACGTCCGGCGAACGATAACCGCCGCGGAGATTTTCAACCATGCAGCGCGACGGCGACAGACAGGCCACCCTCGGAATCCTGGTGGGTGGCGGCCCCGCCCCCGGCATCAACGGGGTGATTTCTTCGGCCGCGATCGAGGCGATCAACTGCGGGCTCCGCGTGGTCGGCCTGCGCGACGGCTATCGATGGCTCGCCGAAGGCAACACCTCGCACGTCGTCGAACTAAAGCTCGACGAGGTGAGCCAGGTCCATTCCACCGGCGGTTCGATCCTGCGCACCTCGCGCACCAACCCGGCGCGCGACGAGGCGAGCCTTACGCGCACGATCGGCGCGCTTAACGCGCTCGGCATCCGCTACCTGGTCTGCATCGGCGGTGACGATACGACCTACGGCGCCTTCAGGATCGCCGAGCGCACCCGCGGACAGATCGGCGTGGTGACGGTGCCGAAAACGATCGACAACGATCTGCCGCTGCCCGAGAACGCGCCGACCTTCGGCTTCGAGACCGCGCGCGCCGTCGGCACCACGATCGTCGAATCGCTGATGGTCGACGCGCGCACCACCGGCAGATGGTACCTGGCGATCTCGATGGGCCGGAAGTCCGGTTCGCTCGCGCTCAGCATGTGCAAGTCCTCGGGCGCAACGCTGGCGGTCATCCTGGAGGAGTTTCACGGCGAACGTTTCGACCTTTCGCTGGTCGTCGACACGATCGTGGGCGCGATAATCAAGCGCCGCGCCGAGGGCTACGACGACGGCGTGGCGGTGGTTGCCGAAGGTATCGCCGAGCGCATGGACCCCAACACCCTGCCCACCGCGCCGGGCTCGGAGGCCGACGCTTACGGCCACGTGCATATCGCGGACATCCCGCTCGGCTACCTGCTGCGCGACCGCGTGCGCGCGGCGCTCAAGCAACTCGGGATCGGCGCGACCGTGGTCACCAAGGATATCGGCTACGAGTTGCGCTGCGCGAAGCCGCTGCCCTTCGACGCCGAATATACGCGCACGCTCGGCTACGGCGCGGTGCGCTATCTGCTAAGCGGAGGCTCGGGCGCGCTCATCGCGATCGCCGGCGGGCGCGTGACGCCGGTCGATTTCACGGCGCTCGTCGATCCGGCCACCGGACGGGTAAGGGTGCGCCTGGTGGACGTCAGCACCGAGTCGTACGAGGTCGCGCGCTCGTACATGACCAGGCTCGAGCCGCAGGACTTCGAGGAGCCGGCGCTCTCGCGGCTCGCCGGGTTCGCGAATCTTTCCGCCGAAGCGTTCAAGGGGCGATTCCTGCCGACGGTGCAGGCAACTACCTCTCTCAACCGCCCGACGCTAAGCCCGTCCTGACAGCCTGAGCGCGCCCGCTCGCCGGATCGACCCTTTTCGGTCTTTTTCGCTCTTCCGCAAGCGCCGCGGCGCTTTGAGGAAACGCGCGCGCTGCGCTAAGGAAGACACCAGCCAATCGATTCGGAGGCTCCCGATGAAATACGAGGAATATCAGCATCTGCTATTCGAGCGCCGCGACGACGGAATCCTGCTCATCACGATCAACCGTCCCGACGTTCTCAACGCCACCAACAACCGCCTGCACTGGGAGTTGAGCCGGGTGTGGAAGGATATCGACGAGGACGCCGAGACCCGCGTGGTGGTGATCACGGGCGCGGGGCGCGCGTTCTCGGCCGGCGGCGATCTCGAGATGATCGAGCGGATGGCGGGCAGCGCCGCCAACATCGGGCAGGCATGGCGCGAGGCCGGCGACATCGTCTACAACATGATCAACCTCGACAAGCCGATCATCTCGGCGATCAACGGCGTCGCCGTGGGCGCGGGCCTCGCGGTCGCTTTCATGGCGGACATCTCGATCGCCTCGGAAAACATGCGCATCACCGACGGCCATATCCGCCTCGGCGTGGGCGCCGGCGACCATGCGGTGATCATCTGGCCGCTGCTGTGCGGGATGGCCAAGGCCAAGTACTACCTGCTCACCGCCGATTTCATCGACGGCAAGGAGGCCGAGCGCGTCGGCCTGGTCAGCCTCTGCGTGCCGGCCGATCAGTTGATGGCCAAGGCGATGGAGGTCGCGCAAAAGCTCGCCCGCGGACCGCAGCAGGCGCTGCGCTTCACCAAGCGCGCGCTCAACAACTGGCTCCGGACGTTCGGCCCGTCCTTCGACGCGTCGCTCGCGCTCGAGATGCTGGGCTTTTTCAGCGACGACCTGCACGAGGGCGTGGCGGCGCTCAAGGAACGGCGCGCACCCTCGTTCCCGAGCACACGCAGCAAATGAAGGCGTGCGTATACCGGGCGCCCGGCGCTCCACTTGAGATCACCGAGGTTCCCGATCCGATCGCCGGTCCGGGCGAACTCGTGGTGCGGGTGAAAGCCTGCGGCATCTGCGGCTCCGACCTGCACGCCGCGGGACGCAATTTCCGCATGCCTCCGGGAACCATCCTCGGCCACGAATTCTCAGGCGTGGTCGAGACGCTCGGCGACGGCGTCGAGGGCTTCGAGCGCGGCGACCCGGTCGTGGCGATGTCGTACGTCGGATGCGGCCGCTGCGAGTCGTGCCGCATCGGCGAGGCGCAGCGCTGCCGCGAGGTCAAGCTGGTCGGCTTCGGCGAGGTCCCGGGCGCGTACGCGGAGCTGATGAAAACCCGCCCGGCGAGCGTGTTCAAGGTGCCGCCGGGGATGAGCTTTCGCGAGGCCGCCACGGTCGAGCCGCTGGTGGTCGGACTCCACGGACTGCATCGCGCGGGCTTCCAGGCGGGCGAGAGCTGCGTGGTGATGGGCGCGGGACCGATCGGAATCGCCACGATGCTGTGGGCGCGCTTTGCCGGCGCGCGCGCGATCGTCGTCTCCGAACTGAGCGAGCCTCGCCGCCGCCTGGCGCTCGCGATGGGCGCCGACGCGGCCGTCGATCCGCGGATGCACAATCCGGCGGGGAAGGTCGAGTCGCTCACGGGCGCGGGGCCGCAGGTGATCTTCGAGTGTATCGGCGCGCCGGGCGCGATGGCCGAGGCGATCGCGTACGGGCAGCGTTCAAGCCGCGTGGTGATAATCGGAGTATGCACCGAAGACGATGGTTTCGCGCCGATCACGGCAATGAGCAAGGAACTCGACCTGCGCTTTTCGCTCGGGATGGAGCGCGCGGAGGTCGAGATGGCAATCGCGGCGCTCGCGTCCGGCCGGGTCGCCACCGCGCCGATGATCACCCACACGATGGGAATCGACGATCTGCCCAAGGCCTTCGCGGCGCTCGCGCTCCCGACCAATCAGAGCAAGGTGATGATCGAGTTCTAATCGGGCGATGGGCTCTTTTAGGATTTTGAGATTTTTGACATACTGCGGGAGGTTTTGAACGGCACTTGAATGCGCGGGGGAAGATCATGAAGAAAACATCAGCTCTGGTTGCCTCACTCGCCGTCGCGACTGCGCTAAGCCTTCAGTTCGGCCTCTCCACGGCTTATGCCGCCAGCCATAAAAAGGTGGATTGCGCGGCAGTGATGACGGAACTTCAGGGCGGCAAGAAGGTCGCCGAAGTCGCCAAGGACATGAAGATCTCCAAGAGCAGTGTCTATAGCTGCCGCAAGAAAGCGAAGGCGGCCGCCATGGCGAGCCCCGGGGCGATGGCCAGCCCGGCGGAGATGGCCAGTCCCGCAGCGATGGCGAGCCCCGCAGCGATGGCGAGTCCGGCAGCGATGGCGCCTCCGGCGGCGGCTCCCGCTGCGCATTAGGATTTGGGCGCGGGCGCTTTCAGAGCCTCTCTTTGTCCAAGGAGAGGCCGCCGCGAGCCTCGCGAGCGACGGGAGAGGTCAGTCTAAATTCCGCTGGGCCGCAGCCACTTCGAGCGGGTCTCGTAAAGCGGCCACTGAACCTCTCCCTAACCCTCTCCTTGGACAAGGAGAGGGGCCAGAAGGGATCCTCGCAGTTGTGCTCGCCTCTCTCGGACAGGAGAGGACATCGGAAGGGAGCGATTCCAGTTACGCGACGCTCTCTTGTTGCGTGAATCGCCAGCCGCTAAGTCTTGAGCCATGGACAAGTGCGAACTCTGCGAATTGCGCGAGTACACCCAGCATTACGCCCGCTTCACCCATCCCGTGGCATTTACCATTCTCGATTGCGATTCGTGTGACACGCCGATGGCGGTGCTCGGAGAGCATCGCGCGACCGCGACCGAGGCCGAACGCGCCCTCATGGTCGACGCGCTCTCGGCCGTGGCGCGCGCCAAATTCGGCGATGACAAGTTCGTTATCGACGGCGTGATGCGCCAGATTCCTGACCATTGCCATATCCACGCCCGGCCGCGTTTCTGGCGCGGCTAGGCACTCCCGTCGCCTTCATTAGCCTGTTCGGCAAATCTCCGCAAAAGTACATCATCGCGCTTGGTTTGAGGCGCGCCATTATGGTATATGCGCGCCGGTACCCATACGGGGAGGAGGCCCTTGCGGGCCAGTCACGAGAAGGAACGGTTACGGGCTAGGAGGTCTCGGGGGAGATGTCTAACGGTGTAGTCAAGTGGTTCAGTTCCAAGAAAGGCTACGGCTTCATCACTATGGAGGATGGACAGGAGGTATTCGTCCACTACACTTCCATCGACGGCAACGGTTTCCGCTCACTGGAGCAAGGCGAGGAAGTCCAGTTCGAGGTCGCCCAGGGACCCAAGGGACTTCAGGCCGCCAAGGTGTTGCGCCGCTAGCGTCCGCCAACACACTTTCTTAGCGACCTGAGGCGGGCCCTGCGCGGGCCCGCCTCAGGTCGCAGGCCACGCTGCCCGGCCTGCGCCACAATCGCCGCGATGGTTCGCGCTCGCGTCCCGAACGAATAGGATACGGGGACGTGATGGGGCTTGTGGCTCGCGGCGCCTCGCTTGCGCAAAGTTATCCCGAAGGCTCGGCCGGCGCCGATCGCCTTACGCGATGGCTGTCGCGCTACTCGGAGCGGCGTGTGGTCGGTGCGCTCGTGGCCGTGGCGGCGTTTATCCGTCTCTACCTGGTTCTCACGAGCTACTGCATCTCGGCTGACGGCGTCGCGTATATCGCGATGGCGCGCGAGTTCCACGCCGGACGCGCGCAAAGCGCGCTCGCCTGGGTCTTTTCGCCGCTCTACCCGTGGCTCATCGCGATAACCTACCGCGCGATTCCGAACTGGGAACTCGCGGGCGAGCTATTGTCGACGGCCTTCGGGACAGCGGGCGTCGTGCTGCTTTACTACCTGATGCGCGAGGTCTATGGCCGCCGCGGCGTGGCGGCGGGCGCGGCGGCGCTCGCCGCGATTCATCCGGCGCTCGCCGGCTTCTCGGCCTCGGTGCGTACCGAAGCCGGATACATCGCGCTGGTGACGGCGGCGCTGTGGTTGCTGGTCCGCGGCGCGGAACGCAAGCGTATCGCGAGCGTCGCCGCTGCCGCGATGCTCTGCGGACTCGCCTACCTGTATCGCACCGAAGGAATCGGGGTTCCCGCGCTGGGCGTCATCATCCTTACCGGCGGCGCATTGGTGTGGCGGCGATGGACGGTGCGATGGGGCCTCAGCGCGGCCGCCGTCCTCGTCTCAACATTTTTGCTGGTCGCCGCGCCGTACCTGCTCTGGATGCGCACGTACACGGGGCATTGGACGGTCGGCCGCGAGCTTGGCGTGGTCACGATGGAGGCGACAGGCTCTACGATGGGCCGGCTCGAGCAGTGGCGCGAGATGGGCTATCGGCCGGCGACTTCATGGCTGACCGCGCTCAGGCTCGACCCCGCGGCTTACCTGAAAAAAGTCGCGCGCGACTTTTTCGGCTCGTGCTACGCGTTCGTGCAGGCGCTCGGCCCGCTGCTTTGCGCGGGACTGATTATCGGGCTGTGGGCCGACGGCAGCGCGATCGTTGCGCGATGGGCCGAGGCGATGCTCGCCGCGCTGGTCGCAATGTACTTCGCGGGGTTCGTGTTGACCGACACCGGGCCGCGCCTGATGCTTCACATCGTGCCGTTTACGTTCGGTTGGGTCGTGATCGGGCTGGTCGAGGCGGCGGGATGGCTCGACGCGCGCCTGGCGCTGACTCACTCACCGCTCGGACGGATGCTGTCGGGCCCGGCGGTCGTGGCCGTGATCGCGATCGCGCTGCTGCCGCGCACGCTGTTCCCGCTCGGCTACGACCAGCGCGGGATGCGCTACGCCGGCGAAGAGATCGCCCGGCGGCGCGGCGCGCCGGCAACGGTGGCGGGGTCCGACACGCGGGTGGCTTTCTATGCCGGCGCCGGGTTTATCCCACTGCCAGCCGGGCCTGCCGCGGGCGAGGACCTTTGCGGGTGGCTTGCGGCGCATCGCCTGGCCGATTATCTCATGATCGATGACCGCGAAGAGCGGCGATGGGGCGGAGCCGGGGGGAGTCCATGCCTGAATCCGATCAAGCGCTTTCGGCGCGTGGGAACCAGCTTCTACGATCTGTTCGCGGTGCGCGGCGCGCGCGCGGATGCCGTCGCACCCAGATGAGCATCCGGCAGCGCGAGCAGCGGCGTGCACGCGCGGGGCGGCGATGAAGCGCGCGCTCGAGCCGACGCATCTGGAACCCGCTCCGGGCGCGGGCCGCGTCACGGCCTCGATGGCGGCGGTCGAGGCCGCGCCTGAACTCTCCATAATCGTGCCGATGTTCAACGAGGCGGCGGTGCTCGACCGCCTCTTCGAGCGCCTCGGCAAGGTGATGGAGCGCCTCGGGCTCAGCTACGAAATCGTGGTCGTCAACGACGGCAGCACCGACGAAACCCTGACCGGACTGCTCGAGCATCGCGCGCGCAATCCGGCGATCAAGGTAATCAGCCTCTCGCGCACCTTCGGCAAGGATATCGCGCTCAGCGCCGGCCTCGACCATGCGCGCGGACGCGCGGCGGTGCCGCTCGACGCCGACCTGCAGGATCCGCCCGAGCTTATCGAGCAGATGGTGGTGCTCTGGCGCGAGGGCTATGACGTGGTCTACGCGACCCGCAAGCATCGGCCGGGCGACACCTGGCTCAAGCGCACCACGGCGCATTTTTTCTACCGCGTGTTCGAGGCGATCGCCGACGTGCCGATCCCGCGCGACACCGGCGACTTCCGCCTGCTCGACCGCCGCGTGGTGGACGTAGTGGTTCGTCTGCCGGAGCGCACGCGTTTCATGAAGGGACTGTTCGCGTGGGTCGGCTTCAAGCAGACCGCAATCTACTACGAACGCGAGGAGCGCCAGGCCGGCGGCACCAAGTGGAATTACTGGCGACTGTGGAACTTCGCGATGGACGGGATTACCTCGTTCAGCTCGTTCCCGCTCAAGGTCTGGAGCTACTTCGGCTTCACGATTTCAGCCTTGGCGTTTCTCTATGCGATTGTGCTCGCGATAAGGAAGATCTTTCACGATGTCGACGTGCCGGGCTACACCTCTTTGATGGTGGTGCTGTTGTTCCTCGGCGGAATCCAGCTCATCACGCTCGGCATCCTGGGCGAGTACATGGGGCGGGTCTACAACGAGGTCAAAGGCCGCCCGCTATACGTGGTGCGCGAGCTGCACGGCTTCGACAGCGACTGACTAGTCGAGCGTTTTTGCTTCTGAACTCCTTCCTGAGTAATGGTCGATCTCTTCTGCCTCTTTCTCCTCCCCCAGTTGTTTTGGGGTCGCCGCCGCGACGGTTGGACTCGCATCGCCTGTCAAAAGGAGTTCTCGCGATTTTACAGCACCCTGCGGAACAGTCCCGGATAGGTCACGACCAGCCCGTCGTCATCGACTTCGATCTCGCGAGTGAAGTCACTGTCCAACGATTCGTAGCGATAGCGCCGATTGGGCTCAAGACAGGTATAGCGCTGGCGGTCGGTCGTAACAGCGAGACCCGGCAATTGAACATATACCGCGAGGATATCCGCGGACTGGCCGGTTTGCAGATGCAACCGGCGAATAGGCAACGTGTTGGTGAACGGAGTGATAGAGATGTCGATATCAATGGCGCCTGCGAGTTGCGGCATCGGCGTCCCCGAACCGTCGACCCAGTTCCCGGCACCATCGCTGGCGAGTTCGAGCGTGTGACCGGTGCCGACCTGAGCAATTTCGGCCTTTCTTACCCGCCATGATTTGTCGCAGAGGATTCGATACCGGGCCCCGAAGTCTTCATCACCGATCGTACCGAGGATAGCGGCCTCTGCGATGATCTCGTCGGAACCTTCGCTCAAGACCAGGTGCTCGATGCCCTTGCCGGACCAGTCGTGCCATCGCACTATGATTTTCTTGCTCATGTCGTGGACTCTCAAACCAAGTGCGGCGTCACGCGACGCATTATTTCTCGTGCAGCATCGATTCGACTTTCGCGAGCGCAGGCTCGATCTCCTGCTGATCCGTTAGCGCGCCGAGGAACGGATCCTCGCCCAGACGTTTCATCCGCGGCGGCATCGTCTTGATATTGAACTTGCACGGATCGAGATCGCTTCTCAGCTCGTTCCATTTAAGCGGCGCGGAGACCGGCGCGCCGGGCTGCGGACGCACCGCGAACGGCGCCGCGATCGTTTTGCCCTGTCCCAGTTGAAGATAATCGATATAGACTTTGCCCTTGCGCGCTGCCGGGGTCCGCAGCACGGTGGCCACGTCGGGTATCCGCGCGACCACCACTCGCGCCACCGCCTCGGAGAACATCCGCGCCTGCTCATAGGTGTAGCCCGTTTTCAGCCCGACCACGACGTGAATTCCAGCTTGTCCCGAGGTCTTCACATACGGGCGCATCCCGGCGTTTCGCAGCACTGCGGCGGTTTCCTGCGCGACTCGCACGGCCTGAATTGTGGTCGAACCTTTGGGATCGATATCGAACAATAGCCAGTCGGGACTGCCGAGGTTCGGCACCCGCGATGACCAAATGTGGACCGGGATCGCGCCCATGTTGGCGATGTATTTCAGGGCCTCGGCGCTCTCCAGAATGAAATAGGAAATCTCGCGTTGGGAATCCTCGGAATAGACCTTCACGCGGCGGATCCACTGCGGTACGTAACCCGGCGCGTCCTTCTGGAAAAAGCTCTTGCCCTCGATACCGTCGGGATACCGGGTCAGCATCACCGGGCGATCTTTCAAGTAGGGCAGCATCCATGGCGCGATCGCCTCGTAGTATTCAATCAGGTCACCTTTGGTATAACCCTCGGCGGGCCAAAAAACCTTGTCCGCGTGCGTGATTTCTACGGGATGAGGATCGTGTACGGCAGGTTTCATTGGCTTGGCGACCCCCTGCAACTTCTTCACCCTCTCCTTGTCCAAGGAGAGGGTTGGGGAGAGGTCATTCGGGCCTTCACGATTAATGCCCTCGAATTCCGACCTCTCCCGCCGCTCGCGAGGCTTCGTGGCGACCTCTCCTTGGACAAGGAGAGGTGAAGACTGCGCATCGGGCAAATCGTCCGCCGGTTCCTCCACCGATGCGCCCGGACCCTGATATGCACATCGCGCCGGATCCGCGTCGGCGATCAGACCGAGGAAGCTTGGATTGCGGAGCACACCGTCCTCGGTCCATTCGGTGAATCGGACCTCGCACACCAACTCCGGTCTGCAGAAATGCGCGCCGGTTGGAATTACGGGTTCGCCCTCGCCGCGGCGCCGAAATGGCGACGCGTCGATCGCGCGCTCGCGCAGCTTCGCGGCGATCGTGCGCAGCCGCTCGTCGTCGAAGCCGGTGCCCACGCGGCCCACGAAGCGCAGCACGCCCGGCGCCTCGTATTGCCCGACAAGCAATGCGCCGAAATGGATGCGCGAGCCGCCCGGCTCGGTCCATCCGCCGATCACGAACCGCTCGACGTGCGGGCACTTGATTTTGAGCCATCCGCCTCCGCGGCCCGCCTGGTACGGTGAGTTCACGCGCTTGGCGATCACGCCCTCCAGCCCGAGCTCGGCGACCGCGTCGTAGAACGCGCGCCCGTTGCCGGTGTGAAAGTCCGAATAGCGCAACAACCCTTCGTCCCTGATCATCCGCCGGAGCAAATCCTTGCGCGTTTCGAGCACGAGGCGGCGCAAATCGAAGCGATCGAACGCCAAGAGATCGAAAACGTAGTACGGTGCCGGATGGGCGAGCGCCATCGCCGCAATCTGGCCGCGATCCTGCGCCTGGATGCGCCGCTGCAAGGCTTGAAAGCTCGGCCGTCCGTCGGAGGCGAACGCGATGATCTCGCCGTCGAGGACGAAGCGCGCAAACGGCAGTTTGCTGAGCGCGAGCACGACTTCGGGATAGTTGGCGGTGGCCTCCAGGCCGCTGCGGCCGAAAATGCGCACCGTGCCGCCGTCACGGATCGCGAGCGCGCGCACGCCGTCGTATTTGATCTCGTATAGCCACTCGGCGCCCTCGACCGGCTCGTTCACCAGCCGCGCAAGCGCGAAGGGGAATTGCGCGGGCGCAAGCGGCCCCTTGAGTTGTGGGGCGCGCAGCCGCTGGAGTTCGGCGACTATGCCCGAAGCGAGGCCGGACGCGCCCGGCAGCTCCTGGAGCGTGAGACCGGATAGCACCGAGCGCGGCCGGCTTTCCACGATATCGATATCGGCCGAGGCAAATCCGTCGTGGCGCTTGATCAGCAGCCACTGGGGTTTTTCGTTCCTGGCCTGACGCGCGTGCGGATTGCGCCCGCTGGTCCGCACCATCGCGTACCCGCCTCTCAGCTTGAAGCCGAACATCTCGATATCGAGCTTGCCTGCGCGCACAGCGCCGGCCACGTCGTCCGGCGGATCGGTGATGCGGTACACACCGCGGTCCCACACGATCACCTCGCCGGCGCCATAGTTGCCCTCGGGGATGATGCCTTCGAAATCGCCGTACTCGATCGGATGATCCTCGACCATCACGGCAAGCCGTTTGTCCGCGGGATTGAGCGACGGTCCCTTGGGTATTGCCCACGAACGGAGCACACCCTCCATCTCGAGACGGAAATCGTAATGGAGCCTGGTGGCCGCGTGCTTCTGCACGACAAACATCCCGCCGCTCCGCCCTCCCGTCCGGGGTGATTCGCCGAATGGCTCTGGCGTGCGCTCGGCGCTGCGTTTGCGCCGGTATTCTTCGAGCGGCATTGTTTTCGCCCCGTCTTCGCCGAGCGGTTTTTTGTCCGGATCGCTATGGCCTCCGCCGCGACCCTACCGCTAAGCTAAGATTATCGGGAGGTTCTCGAGATGGCATCACGTCCCGTCGGCAACGGCAACATCTCCTTCGGCCTGGTTTCGATTCCTGTGCGCCTGTTCCCGGCGACACGCTCCAAGGCGGTCAGCTTCAACCTGCTGCACGCCAAGGACTTAAGCCGTATCCAGCAGAAAATCTTCTGTCCGGTCGACGATGCGATCATCGACCGCAGCGAACTGGTGCGCGGCTACGAAGTGGCCAAAGGCCGTTACGTCACTTTCACCGACGAAGAGTTGAAAACTCTCGAAGCGCACGGCGGCGACCATTCGATCGAGATCACGGAGTTCGTCCCGCTGGAGCAGATCGACCCGATTTATTTCGAGACCTCGTACTACCTGGGATGTGAGCAGGCCTCCGCGAAGGCCTATCGCCTGCTGACCGACGCCATGACCAAGACCGGGCGCGTCGCGCTTGGACGTTTCACGCTACGCGGCAAGGAGCACGTGGTGGTGCTGCGGCCCTATGAGAAAGGGTTGATGATGCACACGGTCTATTACGCCGACGAGGTGCGTCCGATCGAAGAAATCGACCGCGCGACCAACGAGGCCGCCAAGGAGAGCGAACTCGCCCTGGCCGAACGTCTGATTGGCGAGTTGACCAGCAAGAAAATCGATCTCTCGAAGTACCACGACACTTTCCGCGAGAAGGTCGAAGAGGCGGCGCAGCAGAAGATCGCCGGACAACAGGTGACCGAGGCGCACGAAGAGCCGCGCCGCGGTCAGGTGATCGACCTGATGGCGGCGCTCAAGGCCTCGCTCGAAAAGCGCGGCGCGACTGGAACAGCCCGCGCTGAGGAGCGCGAAGCCGAACACGGCAGCGCCGAGCCCGGCGCCGCCTCCGCCGATGCGGAGGCCGAAGCGGCCAAGGCGACCGGCACCGGCGGCGGCAAGACGCACGCCCGCGCGAGGCGCGCGGGCGGCGGCGAGAGCCGCCGCGCCGGCGGCAAGAAGTAGCGCAAGCGGGATGCGCGGCGTGACGGCGCCGCGCATCCCGCGCGTGCGCGTCGGCATGTTGCGGCCCGACGGCCGCAACGGCGCCCGCGGTCGCGGCGATCGCCGCGACCGGACGAGCAAGCGGCGGGGGACGCGCGCCCCAAGGGCGCGCGTCCCCCGCCGCTTTCCGCAACGCCTGCCGCGCGTGCGGCAAAAATCAGTGGATACGAACCGTGTCCTGCACGACCAGCTCGTGCAGCGCTTCACGCTTGAAGGTTCCAGCCACCGCCCGCGTCAGCGCCACCGACAGGACCTCGCTCGGCCGGTCGTAGATCGGAACGTCGTCGCCCATCCCGCTGCCATTGTCGGCGGGCGGATCGTTGTAGGTTGCGCCGCTCTCGCCCTGCCAGAAGGCGACGTTGAACGGAGGCTTGTAGATGGTCACGTCCAGGTCGACGTCGGCGGTAGTGAACCAGCCCGGGCCCGCGCTGGGCGACGCGTTGACGTCCGTCCCGGTATGCTTGTTCACCCAGCATCGGGTGATCCTGCTCGCCAGGACGTAATCCTCGTTGCTCTCCTTCAGCGCGGCCTCCAACGTATCGTTGGAGGCCGTCGCAAGCATCCCGGCCTCATCCGCCGCGCGCACAATCGCGCCCTGCAGGATCGGGCCGAGCGGCGAGCTATACACGCGCTGAACCACGGCGCCGTCGGGGCCCAGCATCACGCCGGTTGCGGGATTGCCGTCCAAAGGATCGTGACTCTGGCCGGCGGCGTCCTTGAAGTCGCGCGCGTCGACCGGCATCAGCACCAGGATTCGCCGGCGCGGATAACTGTTCTGATAGCCCTTTACCTGGAAGGGGAAGTAGGAGAGCGTCTCGGTCGCGGTCGGCGGTTCCGCGGCGATTTCCTGCTGAACGGTGGTCGCGCACGCGGCCACGAGCGCCGCCGCCATCGCCGCCAGCGCGGCGGCGAGCAGTTGCGAACCGGCGGCGCGCAGCTTCACGACGCTCCTTTACTCGGCACCGTCTCAACTCTGCGCGGCTTGCGCGCGTTCGCGAAAAATAAACAGTGTCCCGCCTACTTCGACCCGGTCGCCGCTGCGTAACGCCTGGCGGGCCGTTACCGGGCGGCGGTTGATCAACACCTGTCCGCCGCCGGCCGGGCTGACGACGAAGTCGCGCCCCTCGCGCCGGATGATCGCGTGGTGGGCCAGCACGGCCTGATCGCCAAACAGGCCGATATCGCTCTCCTCTGCGCGTCCGATAATCGTGACCGGCTTGGTCAGCGGATATTCGCGCCCCTCGCGCGCGTTGCGGCTCTGGCTGCGGATCACCATCAGCCAGCCGCGCTTGAGCAACTCGCCGACCAGTCCGATGAAAAATCCGATCAGCATACCGAGCACGATGATCGCGATCGCGCGGCCGAAAAATTGCGGAAAGGTGGTGGTCAGGGTTTGGTAGCAAAGCCCGCCCAGCGCACCGCCGATAAGTCCGCCGAGCGCGCCGTTGCGCTTGCGCGCGGCCGATCCCGACGCCCATCCGACGCCCAACCCAACCGCGACTCCCAGTATGGCCCATCCCACTACGCGGCCGACGAAGCCGTGCAGAATGTCGAACAGGATCTCTCCGCCAATCAGGCCCGCGGCGCCGCCGATTGCGCCGAAAATCGCGCCGCTCTTGATCCCGCGCAGCGCCTGGCGCCATTGGCCCACGCTGAGCGCCTCGATCGAAGCGAGAAAGGCGCAGATGAACAGTCCGATGACCAGGCCCGTCGCCGCGTCGCGCAGAAGATAGTTGCGGATACCGGCCACCGACTCCTGCACGCCCCAGGCTGCGAATCCGCCCAGGCCGCCCGCGGCGGCGTAGAAGAGAAGCTTTTCCTGAGAGACGTTACTTGCCATAGCGAAATCCGGTCACAAAGCATTGCGCGTGGCGCTCGTACGTTCAAGCGGACCGCGCGCGATTAAATTTACGTCTCCCCGGACCCCTCGCTCTTCGGGAAGGGGAATCAGATGAATATCTCGCGGACATCGTCCATCCAAATGCACACGCCTCTCCTCTTTCGGGAGCGGGAACCAGGCCAAGACCTGCGCAACCAGTGCGTGTGTGTATTGAATAACTGATGCTCGGCGAGCGCGGTTCCGCTCTGCCGCGAGGCTCAATTAGTGACGGTATTCCAGGTACCGCTCTCGCCGGTGGGCGTGGAAAAGAAGGTGCCGTTGAGCTGATCGGAAGTGCGCCGGCCGTCGAAGTTCAACGTCTTGGCGCCGTATGGCACCTGGAACACGACGTGGTTGCCGCGAATAAAGCCCTGGATCGGCGTGGCTCCGTAGCCGGCCTCATGAATCACCATCTCGCCGTGCAGGAAGCCGTTGGGCTGCGGGCGCAAGCGCAACTCCAGCGGGATGTTGGTCGCGCCCGCCAGTCCGTCGATCCGTCCAGTGGCGAGCGTCGGAACGTCGATCGCGCCGGTGGTGCCGCCGCTGGATACGCCCGACGCGCTGCCGAGCGAAGCCGGATAGGGCTGCGTGTCCGCCAGTACGCGAAAATTCTTCTGCGCCACTTTTTGTCCGTTGAGATAGAAATCGACCGTGTACTGCCCGGGCAGAAATGCGCCGCCCGCCGAGTTACCGACGCGCCCGCTGAAGGTCGCGCTTCGCGAGGACGGCGGCACGATGCGGATGTCGTCGACGCTGCCCAAGGTGTGGCCGTCGGGCGCGATATATGCGGCGTCGACCCGGTACTGGCCGGTATCGAGGTTGAAAAGCCGATTCTCAAAAGTTATGCGCCAGTTGATGAACAGCACTTTGGCCGCGCTGAAGGCCGTCGCCGGGCCCGCCAGCGGAGTACCGGATTTGGTGCTGTTCATGAATTCGATTCCGGCTAATTGAAGAGGCTTGCGCCGGCGCGCCTCGACCATCGCGAGGCGCTCGGCCTCGTCATGCGCCTTGGCCTTGTCCGCCGCCTCTCGCGCCTTCTCGGCCTCGGTCGTGGCTTCGGCCGCCCTGAGCGCCGCGACATCCTGGCTGACGGCGAACGCCTGCTCGGCGATCGCCTGGTCGTTGACGTAGAGACCGACCTTGTAATTACCCACCGGCAAGGCGCCGAGGTCCGGCATCAGTGCGACTCCGCTGAAGTCGGCCGTGCTCTCCCCAGGTCCCACAAACCGGCTCGCGGTGCTGGAGGCGATTTGCAGGCCCGAGGGGGAAAGGAAGCGCGCCTCAATCTTCTCGTCCTGTCCCTTGAGCCCGGCCAGGCGGTTGTTGAACGACGCGTTCCACTGCAAGTACTGGTTGTTGGCCAACTCGATATTGGTGAAGCTCGCGCGCGGCGAACTGAGCGGCGTGCCCGAGCGGGTCGAGAGCTGGAGCGTCATGCGCTGGAAATCCAGCGGATGGGTCTCGGCGGCGTCCAGGCGTTCCTCGACCTTCCAGGGCAGGCTGTCGACGAACGATTTGACGCCGAGGCGCTGCTGCAATTGCGGGTTGTTATAGACGTAGGTTGCGCCGAATGCACCGCCGGCCACGATCGCGAAGAATGCCACTAGGGCCACGGCGCGATGCTTGCGGCGGCGGCGACGATGCTGCGGCGCGATCGCCTCGGCGACATCGGGCGGCAGCGCAAGGCCGGCGGTGCCGCCGTGCGAACTGACCCCCGGCGCTCCGCGGCGTTCGTCCAGACCCTTGCCGTAGAGCAGCATGTCGCGGAAATCCTGGATGCTCGCGGGGCGCGCGTCGGCCTGGTAGGACAGCGCGTGATCGATTGCGCCCGCCAGGTTGGTCGAGACCTCCGGGCGCAGATCGCGTATCGGGGGAAAGCTGAAGGGCGGAAATTTCTCGGGGTCGCGTCCGGTAAGGACGTAGTGGAGCGTCGCGCCGAGCGAATAGATGTCGCTGCGCGGATCGACCACGCCCTGGTATTGCTCGGGCGGCGCGAAGCCGAGCGTGCCGATCATCGTGCCCTTGCGCGCGCTCTTGAACAGCCGCGCGATGCCGAAGTCGACCAGCACCACCCGCCCCTTGGGCGTCAGCATCACGTTGGACGGCTTCATGTCGCGGTAGACCACGGGCGGCGTGGAACCGTGCAGGTAGGCGAGCACGTCGCAGAGCTGGCGCGCGATGTCGATTATCAGGCCTTCGGGCAACGGGCCGCCGCGGACCGCAATCTCTTCTTCGAGGTTGCGGCCCTCGACGTACTCCATCACCAGGTAGTGGCGGTTTTGATCGTCGAAGCGGTCGGTGATCGCGGGGATGGCGGCGTGCTTGAGCTGCGCGAGCGTGTCGGCTTCGCGGGCGAAGTAATCGTTGGCCTCGATCCGCTGCTGCTGGTCGATGAAGTGATCGACCATCTCCTTGACCGCGCAGGGGCGGTTGGCCAGGCGATGGTCATGCGCCAGGTAGACCATCCCCATCCCGCCGCCGCCCAGCAGGCGCTCGATCTCGTAGCGATTTTGCAGAACCGTGCCGGAGGTGAGCGGCTCGTTAGAGAGAGCGCCGGATGTGCCCGTATTCGCCATCAGTCAGTAAAGACAACAATAACCGTGACGTTATCTGTTCCACCCCCCGCATTCGCAGCCACCACCAGTTCGCGCGCCGCCGCATTCGGATCGTCATGGCGGCGCAGCACTTCCGCGATAGTCTTGTCCTCGACGTGGGCGGTAAGCCCGTCGCTGCATAGCATCACGCGGTCGCCGCGCTTGAGCCTGAGCGCCATCCCCTCGGCTCCGGCCGGTCCGCTCTGGCGCGCGCCAAGCGAGCGCGTGATCACATTTTTGTGCTCGTGATGGCGCGCCTCCTCGGGCGTGATCTGGCCGATTTCAATAAGCCGCTGCACTAGCGAATGATCGCGGGTCAATTGGCGCAGCCCCGAAGCCTCGGACAAGTAGACCCTGCTGTCGCCGACCCATGCCACAGCTCCTTCCGGCGGCACGATAAGCACCGCCACGGCGGTCGAGCCCATGCCGCGGGACTCGGGATGCGCCGCCTGGTACTCGATGATCTTGCGGTTCGCCTCCTCGAGCGCCGCCGTCAACAGTTGACTCGGATTTTGGGCCTCCGCGCCGCCAAGCCCGCTTTCAACATAGTTCCGAATCGCGCCAACGGCAATTGCGCTGGCGACCTCGCCCGCCTCCGCCCCACCCATCCCGTCAGCAACCACGTAGAGATAGCTCTCGGCCGGATCGACCAGGCTCTGGCGCACAAACTCGATCGCCATCGCCGCGTCCTCGTTATGCTCGCGCACCATCCCGACGTCGGTCATCGCGGCGGCGCGAATCCGCACCGTCGCATTCAGCCTGACCAGCTCTGCCTTGAGCGCATCCACGGTCGGCCATCGCCCCTGCGGATCGAACAGCAGCGCGCGGCGCACCACCTGCTCCAGTTCGGGCGAGACCACGTGCGGCGGATAGAAACGCACGGGCCCCGCCTCTTCGCGCCAGCTCTCGGATTCGAGCCGTTCGCCCGTAAGACAACTGTACAGCAGCGCGCCAATCGAGAACACGTCCGCGCGCTTATCGACGCGTTTGCCGCGATAAACCTCGGGCGCGGTGTAACCGTCGTTGGGAATCGGTTCGCTCTGAAGCTCGTTGTCGTTGCTGACGTAGTCGAGTCCCAGGAGCTTCACTCGTCCGCCGGGACCAAACGCGATCGATTGCGGGCAAATATCGTTGAGGCGCAGACCGCGCCGATTCAGGAACGAAACCGCCTGGCAGACCTGGATCGCGATTCCGACCGCCTCGCCCTCGCTCATCTTGAGTCCACCGCGGCGCTGCGAAAGCAGGACGAGCGGCTCATCGGGATAGACCAGGTACACGCGCCCGTCGTCGGCGAAGCCTTCGGTCGCGCGCTGGAAGGCCGGATGGTTGACGGTGAGCGAGAGCGCGAGCACGCGACCGAACAGGTCGCCCAAGTCTTCTAAATTTTCTAAATTCTCTGAATTTTCGCGTAAATTTTCGCGCGAGTCGTCGCCCACCGCGTTCTCAGTAGCGGTGCTCTCGCCCGTCGCGGCTTCGGTAGCGGACAGCGGCGCGACCGATGACTCGGGATGCGGCGCCGGCGCGGGTTCGTTACGCGCCATCGTTTCATCCAAGGTCAGCGGCTCGGTCGCGCCCGCAGCGCGCGCGGCTGCAGCGGGCGCCTGCGCGACCTCGTTGTTGCCGCCCTCGTTGACGGCGACAGCGGCAGTCTCTTCGGCGCCCGGCTGGGACGCGACGCTAGCGCCATTGGAGCCCGCGCGGGCGGCCGCCTCCGACGCGCTCTCGACGCCGGCGGCAGTGACGCTCGCGGCGGCGGTTGCGTCAGCCGGCGACGGCGTGGCGGGACGTTTCAGTTCGGCCGCCTTCGTCAGATCCGCAGTTTTGGCATGCGGCCCGGATGGATCTTCGTGCAGCGACGCTTCGTTGTCGGCCCGGGCGGCCGGGGCTTCCTCGTGCGCGCTCTCAGCGGGCGTCGGGCCTGGCCGCTCACGCAATTGCACGCGCTCGGAACCGGCGCCGTTGCGCGTCCGCTCGGCCCGATAGCGATTCTCCATCGTCGAGCGACCGATCACCTCGACGATACGGAATTCACCGCGCACCAAAGCGCCCGGCTCCAGCGCCGCGAGCGCGTATTCGACCCTGGGCGCGGCCGACTTCGCCAGTCCCTGGCCGCAGCGGTCGCAAAACCTGGCGTCGTCGGGGGCCGCCTGACCGCACTCGGGGCACGTTATCATCACACTTGGCCCTTGGGGCGCTTAGCCCTTTCGAAACTCCAGTTTAGCACTGCCGAACACCACCTGGTCGCGATCCTTGAGCTTGTAGAGCTGATCGCGGCCGAGCCGCCCGCGGCCGGTGATATAGGTGCCGTTGAGACTCCCAAGATCGCGGATGAAGTACTCCGCGCCGTTCTTGATGATCTCGGCGTGACGGCGTGAGACGCGATCGGCGATGCCCTTGAGCTGGCCGAGATCGATATCGGGCTCGTCGCCGCCGAGCGCGCGTCCGACAATCGTGCGGCTCTGCATCAACCCGAAACGCGGGGCGCTGCCGCCCGGGATCAGCCATGCGCTGGCTTCAGCTTGTGCATTCGAGGTCATCGGCGCGGCGCCGTTTTGAGCAGCCTTTCTATTGATTGCGGGCCGCGCCGCCGAAGATACGCCCGAAGATGGGAGCGGCTTGCCCGCAGACGCCGCGGCCTTTGATGAGCCCGCATTTGTTCCTGAGGGAACATTTTGCGCGCGCGCGTTTTTCGAGATCGATTCGCTCTTCGAGGGTGCGGCGACTGGCGCCGCCTGCGCCACCGCCTTGGCCTTGCCGGTCAAGTCCTGCGTCTTCGCGGTGGAAGAAGTTGAAGAAACTGAAGAAGCTTCAGCCGGTCTCCCGAACAGCGATTGTTGCGCCTCTATTTTCGCCGCCGCCCGCTGCGCCATCGCACGCGCCGACCGCGCCAGCGACTTCACCTTGGCGACGCCCGCCGCCGTGCTCGACGCGAGCGTCGGTGGCGCTGCCAGGCGTGAGGGAGCCGGAGGTGCTGCGGAGACAGGTCCGGGGGAACCGGCAAGTCTGACCGGCTCGGCAATTCCGGAAGATCCGGCAACTCCGGAAGATCCAGATCGTCCTAAAACCACCGTCGGCATATTTGTGAGCGACGGTTTCGCCGCCGGCGTCGCGCCAAGGCGCTTGCCGCTCGCAGGCGGCGCCTGAACGCTCAGACCCGGCGAGCCGCCTGATTGCGGACGATCGAGCACCACGGTCCGCATCGAGGCGATCGGCGCGGCATTGCCGGCGCTGGAACCCAGCGCGCCCGAGGCCTTGGGCTCAGGACCGGGGTCCGGCAGCGCATGCATCATGTCGCGCGCCGAGGACGGGCGTTTTTGAACGTCCTTGTCGAGCGCGCGCATCACGACCTCGGCGGTCTTGATCGAAATCTCGGGGCTCAGATCGCGCAACGGCGGAAAGCTGAACGGCGGCTCGAGCTGCGGGTCGCGGCCGCTAAGCAGATGATGCATCGTGGCGGCCAGCGAATACAGGTCCGAGCGCGGCTCGACCTTGCCCATGTACTGCTCGGGCGGCGCGTAGCCGACCGAGCCGATTTGCGTGCCGCGGCCGCCCGGCGGCAGGAAGCGTGCGATGCCGAAGTCGATCAGCATCGCGCGCCCGTCCTTGTCGATCATGATGTTGCCGGGCTTGAGGTCGCGATAGATGATCGGCGGCGTCTGGCTGTGCAGAAAACCGAGCACGTCGAGCATCTGGCGCGCCCAGCGCAGCACCCGCGTCTCGGGCAACTTGCCCCCGGGCCCCAGCTTGTCGAGCATGGCCTGCAAATCGCCGCCCGCCACGAACTCCATCACGAGGTAGTGGCGGTTGTTCTCGGCGAAGTAGTCGATGACGTTGGGGATGCCCGGATGCGAGAGCGCGGCGAGCACGCGAGCCTCGCGCGCGAAGTCCTCGATCGCTTTTTTCTCCGCGATCCCGTCGCCGATGATCATCTCCTTGGCGGCGACGGGCCGGTTGGCAAGGCGCGTGTCGTTGGCGAGATAGACCCGTCCCATCCCGCCCTGGCCGAGCACCTTGTGCACGCGGTAACGGCCATCGAGCATCTGACCGGCGGGAAGTTGCTCACCCGGTTTCATGATGGCCTATCTGATTTATCTATCGACGCTCGCGATACTGGCGATGCCGGCGATGCTGGCGCCGAGACAGCAAAGGCCCGGCTCCCCAACCGGGCCTCGATGTGGCTTCTCACGCGCCCCTAACCTAGGAAACCGGCTCGACGATCAACTTGAGAAATGTTTTGCCGATAATTATCTCGTCACCCATCTTCAACTCGACCGGATTGCCAGGCATCAGGCGCGGCTGGCGATTTACATAGGTCCCGTTGAGGCTGCCGATATCCTCGACCGTGATCTTGCCGCCCTCGAAGCGGATGAGCGCGTGCTTGCGTGAGATCTTGGCCTCGGGATCGTCCTGATCGAGGTCGACCTCGGGAAACGCACCGGTCTCGGGATCCCATCGGCCGACGAGGTTGTTGCCGTCCTCGAGCGGGAACTCCTGGCCCTTACGTCCGCCGCGCACGACTTGCAGCTTGGCGCGTGCCGTCGCTCCTGCGGCCGCGGCCGGCGCCTCGGTGGCCGGCGCGGCAGCCGCTGCCGCGGCGTTCGCCTCGGCGGGCGGCTTGATCTCGCCGGTCGGCGTTTCGGACGGAGGCGGTGTCGTTGGACCCTCGGCGGGCGGCTCAGCCGCGGCCTCGGCCGGCGCGGGCTGCGCGGCTGCTTCAGGCGCGGCGGCCCCGCCGCTCTCCTCTGCCGGCGCGGGCGCGGCGGCGTTCAGCCTCGCGCCGCATCCGTCGCAGTAGTCAAGCCCATCGATATTTTCGTAGCCGCACTCGCTGCACTTGATCATCTTCTCAGCACCTCACTGGCCGGCTTCACGGCGTTGCCATGTTAGACCGACTCCACGGGGAGATTTAATAATTATCCCTGGTCGGGTTTGGAAAAATCCTTTAGAGCATCCGGATCGAGCATCTGGGTTTTGCGCACAACGGCCTGAGCCTGCAACAGCGTGGTCTTGGCCGCCTTGGTCTGTAGCGTCTGGGTTTTCTTGACCTGGTCCATCAGGCCCACCAGCGCCTGCGTCGCCTTGACGTTGCCCAGGCGCTGCGTGCCCTGGATCGCGTTGCTCAAAAGGCGCGTCGCGCGATCCACGTTGCCCGCCTTGAGTTCTTCTTCGGCGCGCGACTGCATCTTGGCGATCGAGACCTGGTCGACCAGGTTCATCACGCGTCCGTTGACCTTGCCGGTGAGCGTGCGGTCGAGCGTGTACTCGACGGTGAGGTCGCGGCCCAGGCTCTGTTCGCCGACGCCCGGCACCTCGTAGCGCAGGTTCGATTGCAGGATACGCACCGGTCCCGGCTTGCGCGGCGGCAGCACCAGGGTCAGCAGCACGGAGCCGGGAACGTTGGCCTCGAGGTCGCCTATTTCGTAACTGATATGGCGGTCTTCGCCGACCAGCGGCGCGCCCAGCGAATAAATTTCGGGACTGGCGCGAAAGGCCTCGCGCACCTGCACGCCCTGCGCGAGTGTGACTTCGATTCGTCCGTTGCGCACGCTGACCGCGCGCAGGCCCGCCAGTTCGTCCTCGAAGATGCCGGGAATTTCGGCCGGGTCGCCGATGAAGTGATACTTGCCGTGCGAATCCTGCGAGATTCGCATCAGCAGCTTCTCGTTGAACTCAACGCCCACGCCCATCGCGGAGAATGACATCTGATCGCGGTTCTGATTGGCGAGATCGATACACGCGGTCTCCTCGTACGTCTGCCCGTCGGTCAGCACCAGGACGCGGTTGAGCCGGTTGGGCGCGAGATTTTTCTTGACCTCATCGATCGCCGCGCGCATCCCCAACGCCATCTGCGTGCCGCCGCCGATCTCGAGCAGATCGATATCCTCGATCGCGCGCCGCACGGCGCCCTTATCGTGGATTTCGTTGGAGCCGACGATCACCTTGGCGCGATCGGCAAACGCGACGATCGCAACCTTGTCCTCGGGCGCGACATTCTCGGCGAGAAACTTGACCGCCTCGATCACGAATTCGAGGCGCCGTTCATCGTACATCGAGCCCGAGCGGTCGATTACCAGGCCCAGGTTCAATGGCAGCCGCGAGCCGCCGCCCGCGCCGCCGGTGCCCTGCGCGATTGCTTCCAGCAATACGTACAGAACGAAATTTTCCGCGCTGGAAAGCACGTACTCGCGGCTCGCGAGTGCTTCGAAGCTAAGAGGTTCTGCCATTTAAGATGCTCTCCGGCACAAATTGTAAGTGTAAGCGCGATGCTATGGCAACTGAAAAACCGCTACCTTTAGCCGCTCGGCACCACCACCAGCTCAGGACCCGCCCGCGCACCGGTTTATTCCTCGCCCGGCATTCCCGGAGCCGCCCGGCCCTCTGTCGATATGGTGGTCCCCCGGAAGCGGTGCCTCCCATAGTTTATACGGCGGGGATATGCCATGGATACAACTTTGGCAGCGATACGAGTCTGTCATCGACACAATGCGAGGAGAG
Organism: uncultured delta proteobacterium; assembly: GCA_963771325.1. GTDB lineage: Bacteria > Desulfobacterota > Binatia > Binatales > Binataceae > JAKAVN01. The sequence continues at coordinate 451,010 of CAVYTJ010000005.1, forward strand.
AGATCCATCGCTTCGCGGAGATGCTTCGCTAGCGCTCACGATGACAGCAAGAGAGCTTTTTGTTGTCATTCTCTCTCTTGCCCTCTCTTGCCCCTCTCCTGAACGGAGAGGGGTCAGGGATGAGGTTCCTTCACTTCGGCAGCCTTCGTTCAAAGGCCCTCCCCCCGCTGTCAGCCTGAGCGCCAGCGAAGGATCTCCGCGAAGCGATGGATTCGGTTTCTCCGCGTTTGCCGAAGCATGGGCAGTGATATACGGAACCCGCAACTTAGCGGGCGGCTTTGCGGCCCGATTCGCCCCCTCAAAATCGCGCCCTTTCTAAAGTTCTGCCCAGTGTCCATTTTTGGCACTTGTCGGATGTTTATTAACTCCTGCTGAGGGTTTATCCCTCCCTGTTGGGTGTTTGTTTCCTATGGGCGGATGCATTGCACTTCAGCGAAGGATATACTAACCAACAGGTCGTGGATGGCATCCGAGTTCCAGATGCCTGCGGTGGCGACAACGCCGTGGGTTGTGCGTTTTTTCATCGGTGCGGTGAAAAGTGAAAAGTCCGGGGCTGACGATGCCTACGTTATGATGCATGCGAGACCGACGCCGCGGCGGTGGTGTGGATGTGAGGAGCCGACGAAGATGATTTTCGGTCTCGGGGGACCCCAAGCCGCGCGCCATCCGCTTCGAGCTTCCGATCGAGGTTATATTTAGTTAGAGAGGCTGCGCCGCCGGACTTTCGGCTGCGAGCCGCAAAACATATCGCCTCGCGCTAAACAAAAATGAAATCCAAAGCCTGCCGCCCGGCGTGCCGCGTCCTGGCGGAAAAGGATTGAACTTCCGCGGTAACCCATCATGTTGTCATCATTGGACCATAACTATCTTCAAAGCCTGGTCGAAAGCTCTCCCGACATCATCATCGCGGTCGATCGTGACGGCACGATCATTTTCTACAACGACGGAGCGCGCAAAAACCTGCGCTACACCGCCGAGGAAATCGTCGGCCAGAAAATCACCACCATCTACCCCTCGCTCGAGGAAGCGCGCCGCGTGATGAAGGCGATGCGCGCCGCCGGCGAGGATTCGGGGCGCATCTCCAACTTCGAGACCGTGCTCCGCTGCAAGGACGGCGATCTGATCCCGGTCGCCATCTCAGGCTCGATCATCTACGAGAAGGACGGGACGGCGGCCGGGACCATCGGCTTCGCCCGCGACATCCGCATGATGCGCCATCGCGAGCAACTCGCGACGGCCGGGGAAATCGCGGTCAGCCTCGCGCACGAGATCTACAATCCGCTGGAAGCTATCACCAACAATCTCGACCTGCTCGCGCGTTGCGTCGAGGCCCATCTCTCCGACGCCGAGCTGGTGGTCGAGCATGAGCGGCTCGACTCGATCCGCACCGGCATCCGGCGCGTGCAGGGCATCGTGCGCCGGCTCGACGAAATGACCCGCAAGGGCATCTACGTGACCCGCGACTACCTGGCGGGCAAGAAGATGGCCGACCTCGCCCCCAGCGGCGCCGAAGCCGAAGAGCGCTCGCCGGTATCCGAGACGTCGAAGAACGGATGCGACTGGCCGCTGGCCGGGATGGCCGTGCTGGTGCTCGACGACGACCTCTCGGTGGTCAGCTCGCTCGCCGACGTGCTACGCGCCGAGCGCTGCCAGGTCTACACTGCGATCCGTCCCAGCACCGCCTTCGGCATCCTGCGCAACGTGCGCGTCGACGCGGTCATCTCCGACGTCGTGATGCCCGAAATGGACGGCTACGAGTTCTACACCCGCGTGAAGGAAGAGATGCCGCACCTTCCGGTCATCCTGATGACCGCCTACAACTACGACCGCGACCACATCCTGATGCGCAGCCGGCTGAAAGGGCTGGAGGGCGCGCTGTTCAAGAAGCCGGTTAACCCCGCCAAGCTGCGCGACCTGCTGATGCGCGCGCGCCAGAAGGGAATACCGCAGCCCGCCAAGCCGCTCCCGTTAACTTAGGCAGGCCGCTTTTCGTGAGCCATGCCGAGCGCCATGTAGAGAGGGACGCTCGCGAGCGGCCTCTGCAACGGAACGATGCGCTTCTGATGTAGGGGCCGTTCGTGAACGGCCCCTCTTCACCACGCCTACTGCGTGATCGCAAGAAACGCGGGGAAGCTGGCCGGATTGGCGGGGTTCTCGGTATTGAAGGTGCCAATCGAACTCAGCGCTCCCGACGCGCCTACCTGATAGCCCAGGACCTGGCCGGTGGCATTGTTCGCCACGTAGACGAAGCTTCCAGTGGGATCGCTGACGATTCCCTCCGGCCCGCTCAACCCGCCCGTCGCGCTCTCCAGCGACAGCACGCCGGTGCTCACGATGAAATCCGAAACGGTGTTGATCGTGCCGTTGGTCGCGTAGAGGAAGAGCGCCGCCGCGTTGTTGGCGAGCGTAAGATCAAACGTCTGGCGAGTAATGGCCGCGGTCGGGTAGCTGGCTAAAAAGGTCAGCACGTTACCCGCGCCCACCGCGAACGCCGACACCACGCCGCCCGCGCGGTCAGTGAGGTAGACAAAATTGCCCGTGGGATCGACCACGATTCCCAGCGGCTGTCCGGGACCGTTCGTCCCCAGGCTCGCCACGCTGTTGACCACCGCCAGCGTCCCGCCGCCCTGGATGCTGAGCGAGATCACCAGCCCGGAACCGAAATCCGCGACGTACATCGCGCTCCCGTCCGGCGCCGCCGCGATTCCCGTCGGCTGCACGACGATCCCGGCGGCAGTGAACGTGCCGAGCGCAACGAGCGTGCCGTCGGTGGCAATCGAGTATTGCGAGATCGAGGCCCCGGTGCCGTTGGTGACGTACAGAAAGCTGCCCGACGAATCGGTCGCGAGCCGCTGCGGCGAACTGCCCGCACCGTCGCTGACCGAGCCGATCGCGGCCAGTGCGCCACTGGAGCTATCGACGCTGAACTCGCGGATAAGATGATCGGCCGAGTTGGCTACGTAGAGAAAGCCGTTGGAAGGACTTAGCGCAAGCCCGGTGGGCCCCGACGCCGCGCCGACCGCGGTTGTCCCGATTAGCGTGAGCGCGCCACTGGTCAGATTGCGGCTGAATTCACTGAGCTGGCCGTCGCCGTTGTTGGTCGCGAACACCAGCCCCTGCGTTGCGGTCGCAGTCGGTCCCGCGCTCGCGGTCGAACTGGAGCTCGGGCCCGGCGTCGGCGTCACCTCGCTTCCGGTCAGGAAGTACTGATGACCGCAGGACGCGCTCAAAACCACGAGCAGCAGCACACCGAGCCATCCGGCAACCGCAGCCACCCCAAGCGCTCTTCGAAGCCTTCGCACCCCTACCCCTTGTCCTCGCTCCACATGCTGGCAAATACGATAGCTGACGGCTCGCGATACCAAAAATTGGCCCCTGAAGCGCACGCCGATACGCCGCGGGCTCGGGCGTACGTGCGGACCGCCCAAAGCCATCCCAGACCGTCAGCCAACGGCTTTCAGCGTCCCGGCGACGCAGGTGGCGAGGCTTGACAGGAGCTTCCCTGTTGGACGAACGATCGGGGCGTGAATCGCTCATCCGCGGGCTTACGTTGAAGTTGGTCCGGATCGGCTCCGGCCCGGGCAGTTTTTCAAAGTGGTCCCGCTTAAACTGCGTGGCCGAACAGGCCATGCGAACTCGAGGAAGGTGACTCGTCATGGCCAAAGTCGATTTCGCAAAGCTGCCCAGGTTCTCCGAACTGCCGATCAAGAAAGGTGCGCCGCCGGATTCCTGCTGGGGCGTATTCGGCGACGAAGATGACCTCGGATGCCTCAACTTCCTGACCCCGGAGGGCGTTATCGAAGCGGCCCGGATGGTCAAGAAGGGCAAAATTTTCCGCCTCGACACGCGGGTCAATTACGCTAACCCGCCGCTGTTCGAACGCAAGCCCGCCAAGCACATCCTCTCGAGCTTCGAGTCTTACGGCTTGCTCGGCTTCGACGACATGCTCGACAACTACAACACCCAGGAGGGCGCCCAGTGGGACGGCCTCGGCCACGTCGGCAACCTGAAACATCAGGCCTTCTATAACGGCAAAACCTCCGACGACGTGAAGGCCGGCCGCCTGAGCATCCATAGCTGGGCCGATAAATTCGTCGGCAAGGGCCACTTGGTCGATCTTTTCAAGTTCCGCGCGGACGCGGGACGGCCGGTCAATCCGCTCGAACCCGAACGCTACTCGCTGCAGGATTTGAAGGACGCGCTCAAGGCGCAGGGCAGTTCGCTCAAGCCCGGCAGCGTGCTGCTATTGCGGACCGGATGGATGCAGGCCTACGTGAAATCGACACCCGCGCAGAAGACCGCGATGGCCCCGATGAAGGCGCTCAAAGCCTGCGGCATCGAGGACACGCGCGAGATGGTGGCGTGGATGTGGGACAGCCGCGTCGCCGCGATCGGCACCGATTGCCCCGCGGTCGAGCAATGGCCGTGGGATTTTCGCAACGAAGGCGCGCTCCACTATCGCACGCTCTCGCTGCTCGGCCTGCCGCTGGGTGAACAGTTCGTGCTCGACGACCTCGCTGCGGATTGTCATCAGGACCGCCAGTACGACTTCATGCTGGTCTCTTGCCCGCTCAATGTGGAGGGCGGAATCGCGTCGCCACCCAACGCGGTTGCGATAAAGTAGCTTTCGATCTTTGGTCGATTTCAAGGGTCGGGGTGCGGCATCGCCGCGCCCCGACCCTCCGCATCGGCCCCGTCCATCTCCACTCGCCGCGGCAGGTGCCCTTACCGCGTTCAAGTTGCAGCGTGAACTGACTAATCGCTGAGCGGATGCCTGCTGCGCAGGCATCACCCGCGACGCTACGCAGGCAAAAGGTCGTATTCCGCATAGTACTAAAGTTGCATTTTGCATGGCACCCTTCTTGCGCTTGGGAGCGCGGATACCACAGGGCGATTTTGTCTCTGAGCGTCCCCGATGACGCCGCGGACTGGTTCGCACCCAAGGAGAAAAGAATGGCCGGAGCACCACAAGAAAAACCGAAGATGAAGCCGACTTTGGGGCTCACCGGCGTGACCGTCAATGCGATGGCATTGATCGCGCCGGGCGCGTTTCTATGGATCACGTTCGTGGTCCAGGCGGGCTACGCCTATCCCTCGGGCATGGCGATGTGGGCGGGGATTTTCGCCGCCATCCTGCTCGCCTACGCCACCGCACTATCCTACTCGGAGCTGGCCAAGCTCTATCCGGGCGCAGGCAGTTCGTACCTATTCGCGGAGAAGGCTTTTCTGAACACCACTCACGCCTATCGCTTCTCCCGGATTGCGAAGTTCGTAACCGGATGGGCCTCGCATCTTTACTATTGGGTGTATCCGGGCGTGATGGTCGCGACCATGGGCGTCATGATCGGCTACATCCTGGGCACTCTGGTCCCGGGAGCGATGAACGCGGGCGTGCCCGGCCCGGTATTCATGGCGTTCATAGCAATCATTTTCGCCTACGCCGTCTCGTACATCGCATATCGCGGCGTCAACGGATCGACGAACGTCAACCTCGCCATCAACATCATCCAGATCGCCGCGCTGCTGTTTTTCTCCGCGCTCGCGATCTCGTACCGGCTGGGCCATCCCGAGGGCTCCATCGGCTATACCCTGGACGGCACCAAGAAAGTCCTGCACTACGCACTGAGCGGGGCCGCCCCGTCGCATCCCAGCGGCTGGTCGGTCGTCCTGCCGCACAACTTCAACTGGCTGATGCTGCAGATGACCATCGCGATCCTGCTGCTGGTGGGATTCGAGTCGATCACCTCGCTCGGAGAAGAGGCCAAGGATCCCAAGCGGGACATCCCGCGCGGCGTGCTGCTCTCGATCACGATCCAGTGCCTGTTCATGTACCTCATTGAATACTTCGCCGCGAATTACTTCATGAGCAACGCATACAGCCTCGCCGACGCAAAGGGCTCTGCCGCTCCGATCGGCGACATGATGGTACTCGTCGGCAACGCGATGATGGGCGGGCATGGGCAGGCCTTCATGCTGCTCGAAGCGCTGACGGTCTTTCTCGCGCTCATCGGGACCACGCTCTCGTGCATCAATACCGGCGCGCGCGTGACCTACGCGATGGGCCGTGACGAAGAAGTGCCCGAGCACTTCGGCTTCCTGCACGGCGAAAACCTGACGCCGCATCGCGCCATCTGGGCGCTGGCTACGATTTCCGCGGTGCTCGGCGCATACGCCGCGCTGTTTTTCTTCGCCGGCTCGGCCGCGCCCGATGACAAAACGATCGCGACGCTCCCGCATAACGTCTGGTATGCGATCGGGATGAGCTCCAATGCGTCGCTGTCGGCACTGCCCAACGGCCTCGCCCTGGTGACTCTGGTTTCGAACTTCGGTACCTTCATGCTCTATGGGCTGACCAACATCATCTGTATCGTGGCCTTCCGCGAGCATGACGACTTCCACGGCTTCAAGCACATGGTGGTGCCGGTCTTCGGCGCGCTCGCGAACTTCGCCTGCATGGCCTTTTACATCATCGGACCGATCGAAGGCCTTGGCAGCGTCAAGGAACCGCTGATCGCGGTGGGAGTCGCCATCATCTGGGGCGTCTATGGCGCGGTCTATTTCATGCGCAATTCGCGCCGTCGGGGTAAGGAGACGGTGCTGATGGCCAAACCGGCTTAAGCGGGGAAGGAACAACCTCAGACATCAGGCGGGCGCCGGGACGCGCGAAGCGCGGTCCCGGCGCCCGCCATATTGCGGCGCATTGCATCGCACTGCATATTGCTGACCAGCGGAGCGGCAGATGCCGCCCCGCTGGTCAGCATCGCAGTCGCGGATTGCGCGGTAACGACCGAAAACATTGACGAACCGTATGGACAGCCGACTCGCGCTTACGGCATGGAACTTGATTGGACGGCCCTGACACCTAACGTGTAGTGGCTTCTTGCGCCCGATCATCTAGCGGGCGCACTGAACAAGGGAGATGAGGTTGAACATGGGAAATCGCGGGGGACGATGGGCTGTCGGAAGCGTCGTTTCGGTATTGCTCCTGACCGTCATGATCACTTGTGAACATAACGCGTGGGCCGATAGCTCTGGCGCACCCGCGCCCGGAACTCCGAGCGCCGCTCCAGCAGCCCCTGCTCCAGCAGCCCCCGCTCCAGCAGGCGCCGCTCCGGCAGCCGCTGCCCCAGCAGCCGGCGGTTCCCCGGCGGCTGCTGCCGCCGCGCCCACTCCGGTGCCGCCGCTCTCATCGCCCGCGATGACGGGGCCGCTGGTGATGGCTTCGCCCAACGAAATCAACCTTCCGAAATATGCGCCCTTTCTCTCGGACCTGCCCGCTCCGATTGCCACTCTCTTCGACTTCGACGTCAATGGCGTCGTAAGCGGGCTCGGACTCTTTCAGAACCGCGCCGTAGTTGGCGACCCCTACAACCGTATCGACGTCAGCAACGCCATGGCCATCATCCAGAAGGCTGACGGCTTGATTCAATACTATGTGCAAGTGGGAGGTTATAGTTTTCCCATAGTCGGCAATCCCTATATCAACATGACGAAAGCGGTAGACAGACTGTTTGGGGTCCTGCCGGAAGCCTATCTCAAGATCGCTCCGACCGACAGCTTTTCAATCGAAGCCGGCAATCTCCCGACGCTCTTTGGGGCTGAGTACACCTTCACTTTCGAGAACATGAATATCGAGCGCGGGCTGCTGTGGAATCAGGAGAACATCACCAATCGCGGCCTGCAACTCAACTATACCTATGGACCGCTCGCCGCATCGGTGAGCTGGAACAATGGCTTCTACTCGCACAGCTACACTTGGGTTGACGGGTCGTTGGCATGGACGATAAATCCCCAGAATACTTTGAGCATCGTCGGCGGCGGTAATGCCGGCTTTGCGGCATCCACCAATTTCGCGACACCGCTTCTCAACAACAACGGCCAGATCTACAACGCGATCTACACATACAATGCCGCGCCGATTGTCATTACACCCTGGTTCCAGGAAACCAATATCCCGTTCAACCCGGAGATCGGGGTCCGAAAATCAACCCAGACCTTAAGTGGAGCAATTCTAGCGAGTTACGCTATCACGGATAAGATTTCAGTGGCCGGACGCGCCGAATACATTGACACCACTGGGAATGAGAATTCGCCTCCGGGCAGCGCCGCAAACCTCTTGTATGGAGTCGGCAGCGACGCCTTCTCTCTGACGCTGACGCCGACCTTCCAGTGGAATCAGTTCTTCTTCCGCGGTGAGGTTTCCTACGTGCAGGCGAATAGCTACACGTCCGGCGACGTGTTCGGCAAGGAAGGCAAGAATAACTCGCAGGTTCGGGGCCTGATCGAAACCGGCGTCATATTCTAAATGATCGAGGCGGCTGACAGCCCGGTGATGAAGTACGACTAGGCAGGCAATCCCTGTGTGCCGGCCGGCGGGCCGCCCGTCCCTGCGGTCCGCCGGCCAACCAACTCATATGTGGCGCGTATTCCAGCGGCCGTCCGATCCCCACGCGAGAACGGACGGCCGGCGTCTTATGAAATGTCTGGCGCCCTCTTGGCCCGGCGCCAAGCGCACGGTATCCGTTAACAGGAACGTTGATTGTCCGGTTTTTTGCAAGGAGGTTTTTGCAAGAGATGGCTACGGTGAGAAAGGGGAACGGGACGACGGTACGGCGGCGGTCGAAGAGCGCTGCCAAAGAGGCGGCCACCGCACAGGAATCCAACGGCATGCCGGCGCACAACGGTGCGGCGGCGGCCCGGCTCGATCGCGAAATGAACATCGAAATCATACGCCTGCGCGCCTACGAGCTTTTCCTCGCGCGCGGCGCTGCTCACGGCAACGACCTAGCCGACTGGCTCAACGCCGAGCGGGAATTGCTTGGCGCCCGAAGAACGTAACTTCGCCACGCTCGAAAGCGCGTGCGGGGCGCGCCCGCGCGCCGCGGCCCGTTGTTGCGGGCGGATGGAGCTGAGCGGCGGGCCCACACGGCCGCCGGGGTGAACGCCGCATGGCCGAACCAATCGGCTCTGATGCCGCGCCGCCAAGCTTCGATCTCGCCATGCTGTCCGACACCGGCACCAATCGGCCCGGCAACGAGGACGCCTGCGGTTCCTTCATCGAGGGCCCTGAAGCGGCGCTGCTGGTGGTCGCCGACGGGATCGGCGGCTATGAAGGCGGTGAGGTCGCCAGCCGCATGGCGGTGGATATCACGATCGAGGCTTACCGCGAGAGCACGCCCGCCTGGGGCGCCGCCAAGCGTCTGCAGCGCGCCGTGCAGCGCGCCAATATCGAGATTCATAACCGTGCGATCGCGGTGCCCGAGTTGCGCTGGATGGGCACCACGTTGACCGCAGTGGTGGTCGAGGGTGGCCGAATGAGCGCCGCGCACGTAGGTGATTGCCGCCTGTACCTGGCGCGCCGCGGCCGCATCTCGCAGATGACCAAGGACCACACGATGGTTGGCGAGCGCGTGCGGATGGGCCTGCTGAGCGCGGCGGGCGCGCGCAATCATCCGGAGCGTTCGGTGCTCAGCCGCTCGCTGGGCCGCGAGCTGATCGTCTCGGTGGATCGGCTGTCGATGCCGCTGGTGCAGTATGACCGCCTGCTGCTGTGCAGCGACGGACTCTATAACGTGCTCGAAGACAACGAGATCGGGCACATGCTGCAGCCGGACGACGCGACCGCAACCTGCAAGGCGCTGATCGATGCGGCCAACGCGCGCGGCACCGCCGACAACCTGACCGCCGCGGTCTTCATCATGCGCGGCGCGACCCCGTTTGCCGAGAGCGCTACCGGCAGGGGATGGCGCGAGTGGCTAAGCAGGCTCCTTGGACGAAGGCGCTGAATGCGCCAGTGCGGATTGCCCACGCCCGTGGGATGCACACCAGCTTTAGCGCGCGTTGCGATGGCCGGCGGCGCGATGTTAACGTCCGCCCGCGTGCGCTACGCGAGCACCCACTGCCCATGATGCGCGAGGTCAATGCCGGCGACAAGCTCGATCAGTACGAGCTCATCGAACTCATTGCGCGTAGCGGCATGGCGTCCATCTTCAAGGCCGTCGACCAGATAAGCGGCGCGACCGTCGCGATCAAGGTTCCTTACCTTCAGTTCGAGAGCGACGTGGTCTTCTACGAGCGTTTCAAGCGCGAGGAGGAAGTCGGCCGCCGCCTCGATCATCCCAACATCATCAAAGTGCTGACCCCGCGGCGCAAAAGCCGGATGTACATCGCGATGGAGTACGTCGACGGCGTGTCGCTGCGCGCGATTATGCGCGACGAGCGGCCGATGCGCCGCGAACGCGCGCTGGATTTCGCCCGCCAGCTCTGCGACGCAATGGTCTACATGCACAGCCAGGGCGTCGTCCATCGCGACCTCAAACCCGAAAATGTGCTGATCACGGCCGACGGCAAGGTCAAGCTGATGGACTTCGGAATCGCGCTTGACGAGTCGGCGCGCAGGCTCACCTGGACCGGCCTCTCGACCACCATCGGCACGCCCGATTACATGGCGCCCGAGCAGATAAGTGGGCGCCACGGCGACGCGCGCACCGACATCTATGCGCTCGGCACGATGCTCTTCGAGATGCTGACCGGCAACCTGCCGTTTGACGGGAGTAACGTTTACGCGTTGATGCGGGCGAAGGCCAACAACGATGCGCATCCGCCAAGCCACTTCGTACCCGATATCGATCCGCATCTCGAAGAAATCATCCTGCGCGCGATCGAGCGCTTGCCGCGCAATCGCTATAACACAGCCGCCGAGATGCTGGCCGACTTGAATGCCCCCGACGAGGTCGCACCGACCGGTCGCGCGAAGCGGCTACATCCCCAGAGCTTACGCGCGCTGCGCGTGCGGCGGGGTTTATTGATGGTGCTGTTCTTCGGATCGCTGGCGGCCCTTTTTGTCGCACTCATCTGGCTCGCTAATCGTTACCCGGCCGCGCAGCCGCCGGCCGGCCAGTCATACCGTGGGAGGTTGAAATGATGGCGCGTGCAAGGCGTGCTCGTGCGCTTGGCTTGGCGCTTCGTGCTGCGGCGCTGACGGCTGCCGCCGCAGCCCTGATGGCCGCGTCCGCGTCCGCCCAGACCCCGGCTTCCGCTCCATTGATCGAAACTCCTCCGCAGGGCTCGCTCACTTTTTCGCTCAACCTCGCGTGGGTGCTGGTCGGTGGGTTTCTGGTGATGTTCATGCAGGTGGGTTTCGCGATGCTCGAGACCGGGTTCACGCGTTCCAAGAACGCGGTCAACACGATGGCGATGAACCTGATGATCTATCCGATCGGCATCATCGGTTTCTGGATGACCGGTTACGCGCTGATGATGGGCGGGGTGACGCAATGGCCCTCGCTCGGCGCAACCGGGATCGCCGGTCACGAGTTGAGCCTTCACCTTGGCGGGCACGCTTTCGGGGTGCTCGGCGCCCGCAAATTCGCGCTGCTGAGCGTCAGCCACGACCCGGCGAGCCTCGCGATGTTCCTGTTCGCGGTGGTCTTCATGGATACCGCGGCTACGATTCCGACCGGTGCGATGGCGGAGCGCTGGAAGTTTTCGGCGTTCTTCGTCTACGGCCTGTTCATGTCGATGTTTCTCTACCCGCTGTATGGCAACTGGGTTTGGGGCGGGGGATGGCTGGCGCAGATGGGGGTGAACTTCGGGCTCGGTCACGGCCACGTCGACTTCGCCGGATCCTCCGTGGTGCACATGACGGGCGGGATCACGGCGCTGGCGGGCGCGAGGGTGCTCGGGCCGCGGATCGGAAAGTTTCGCCGCGAGGGGCTAATCGGCTTGCTACCGGGGCATAACCTGCCGATGGCGATTATCGGCACGCTCATCCTTGCCTTCGGATGGTTCGGCTTCAATGCGGGATCGACGCTGGCCGCGTCCGATCCACGCATCGGACTGATCGCCGCCAATACTATGCTGGCCTCGGCGGCGGGAGCGCTCGCGGCGCTGCTTTACCTGTGGCATCGGTATCACAAACCGGACGTCGCGATGGCCTGTAATGGGCTGTTGGGCGGGCTGGTCGCGATAACCGCGCCGTGTGCCTTCGTCACGCCGGTCGCGGCCGTACTGATCGGCGCGATCGCCGGTCTGCTGGTGGTCGCGGCCGTGCTGGCGCTGGAACGGCGCTTTCGCATCGACGATCCGGTGGGTGCGATCGCGGTGCACGGCGTATGCGGAGCGTGGGGCGCGCTGGCGTTGGGGCTTTTTGCCGACGGCAGCTATGGGGATGGATGGAACGGGGTCAATGGGCCCGTCCGCGGCCTGCTGTTCGGCGACGCGAGTCAGTTCGTCGCGCAGCTTATCGGCGTCACAGTCAATCTGTTGGTGGTGTTCGGTCTTGCGCTCGCTTTCTTTGTGATCGTCGAACGCACGATCGGCAATCGTGTTCCGGCGGAAGTCGAATGGACCGGACTTGACGCGCTCGAGATGGGCAGCGACGCGTATCCCAACGTCTGAACGACGTTTGCTAAAGGCCGGCCGGTAAAGCCGCACTCGCAGCGGGGCGAGTGCCGGTTCCCGCCGCGAGAATGACGGCGAGCAGACGATAGACTTCGCGGTTGACCGCCATGCTGGCGTGACCGCCGGAGACTTCGTGATTGTCACCCTCGCTCGTGATGCAGGCGCGCCAATCGACGACCTCGTCGGTCCGCGTGTAGAACGAACTGAGCTTCACCCCGCGCGGGAAGCGCGAGTTGACCGCTTCGCCGAAGCCGCACGTGCATTGATCCGTCCCGCATTGCGCGGGCCGATTATTTAGCGCCTGCCATAACGTCTGGAAGCCGCGTATCGCCGGGCGGTAGCGCGCGCGAACCGCGGTCCAGGCGATCCGCGCCGGCGATCCCAACGTCACCACGTGCTTCACCCGCGCGGGATATTTCACCGCGAGCGCGCGTGCCAGCACGCCGCCCAGGCTATGGCCCAGGACGACCGCCGGCTTCCCGGATTCGTCGGTAATATGTGCCAGGCGCCATCCGAGCCGCTCCGACTTTTCGTCGGGGCATCCGACATTCCAATCAATTCCCGATAGATAAGGACGGTAACCGATTCGCGACAACCATCGCGCCAAGGTCGAGAGCGACCAATCGCCGGCGAAGAATCCCGGGATCAACAGAACCGGGCTGCCATCGCCCCTCGGGACGGCTGTACCATAAAAAAGCGGATCGCAAAGCAGACAGGACAGATTGTGTGCAAAATCGATACAGGACTCGGCCATAGACGATTAGGAGCAGCTCTAGGCTCCTTCTCCCAAGGTTCGGGTAGAGGACTCAGATTCGAGAGGCGCCCCCTTTTTGTCCCGTCTCTTCATGGTTCTGGCCGTTCTACACGAAATTTAGCGCTCTCGTAAAGTAAAACGTACAAGTTTGTTACGCGAAACCTCGTCTTCTGTTGACAGTAAGCATTACTCGTACCGCCCCCTGAATAATTAGACGAGTTCTAGAGGTCACTCGATACAGCCGGGCATCTGCCTACCGAAGAGAGACCAAGTTTGGACATAAGAGAGAATAAACGAAGCCCCGAGCCTCCCGCCCGGTGCGGTATTTAAGGAACGCGCCGGTTCATCCTTACGAAACGCGATTAAAGCAGCGACGCAACCTAATAAACCCTTGACATAATTCGATGGTCTGATAACTTCAGCAGTTCGCAGCGAGGTTTTCCTTATGAAATTAGGTGGTGAAGCTCCCGAGCTGGACGCTATCGACCTCCAAATCCTGTCAATTTTGCAGGAACACGGCAGGATCGCTCACGTCAAGCTCGGCGAGCAGGTGGGGTTGTCGGCGCCGTCGGTGATCGAGCGGGTCAAGAAGCTCGAGGACGGCGGGATCATCGTAGGTTACCACGCGGCGGTCGACGCGAAGCGGCTGGGCAAGGACGTAACCGCCTTTATCGGCGTCTCCATCGCCCATCCCAAGACCGTCAGCCTGTTCGAGGAGACCATCGAGCTGATTGACGACGTACTCGAGTGCCATCACGTCACCGGCGAGCACACTTTGCTGCTCAAGGTGAAGACCGTCAATACCTCGACGCTCGAGGAGCTCATCCGCACCATCCGCCTCATCGAAGGGGTAACCCGGACGGAGACGATGGTGGTGCTCTCGACGCATACGGAGCGCACGCAAATAACCGTCGCCTCCGAGGAGACGGATGAGCCGGGAAACGGCCGGCGCCATCGCCATGGCGCGGTCAAAAACGGGTTGGGAGAATCCAAAAGGACATAGCGATGCATCAACTGCGCAGCATCCCCCCGCGCCAGGGCCTCTACGATCCCGCGCACGAGCACGACGCCTGCGGTGTCGGCTTCGTGGTCAACATCAAGGGCGTGCGCTCGCACGATATCCTGCAGAAGGGGCTCCAGGTGCTCGACAACCTGACCCATCGCGGAGCCTGCGGATGCGATCCGCGAACGGGCGACGGCGCCGGCGTGCTGATGCAGATTCCGCACGAGTTTTTCGTCCGCGAGGCAGACCAGCTCGGGTTCACGCTGCCGGCGCCGGGCGAGTACGGGGTCGGGCAGGTTTTTTTGCCGCTCGATCCTGAGCGGCGCAAGGCGGCCGAGGCGATAGTCGAGCGCGTGGTGCGCGAGGCGGGACAGCGGCTGCTCGGATGGCGCACGGTGCCGATTATCGAGAGCGCCTGCGGCGACATCGCGCGGCGCGGACTGCCCGCGGTGCGCCAGAGTGTTTATCGGACGCGGCGATGGAATCACGGATGCCGAGGCGCTGGAGCACAAGCTCTACGTGATTCGCAAAACCATCACTCATGCGGGCGCCTCGCTCGCGCTCGAAGACGGCGAGCTCTTCTACTTCTGCAGTCTCTCGGCCGCGACGATCGTGTACAAGGGCCAGCTCATCTCGAACCAGATTCCGCAGTTCTATCCCGACCTCAGCGACCCGGAGATCAAGACCGCGCTTGCGATGGTGCATCAGCGGTTTTCGACCAACACCTTCCCGAGCTGGGACCGCGCGCATCCGTACCGCTTTCTCTGCCACAACGGCGAGATCAACACGCTGCGCGGGAATATCAACTGGATGGCCGCGCGGCAGGGACAGTTCGCCTCGCCGCTATTCGGCGCCGACATGCAAAAGCTGCTGCCGATCATCGAGCCGACCGGCAGCGACTCCTCCATGTTCGACAACTGCCTGGAGCTGCTGGTGCGTACCGGGCGCTCGCTGCCGCACGCGGTGATGATGATGATCCCGGAGGCGTGGCAGAACGACGAGATGATGAGCGCGGGCAAGCGCGCGTTTTACGAATACCACTCCAGCCTGATGGAGCCGTGGGACGGGCCGGCCTCGATCGCGTTCACCGACGGCCGGCGTATCGGCGCCGTGCTCGATCGCAACGGACTGCGCCCCTCGCGCTACCTGGTGACCAAGGACGGGATGGTCGTGATGGCTTCCGAAGCCGGTGTGCTCGATATTCCGCCCGAGCAGGTCGAGCGCAAGGGCCGCCTGCAGCCGGGCCGCATGTTCTTTATCGACACGGTCGAGGGCCGCATCGTCGAGGACGAGGAAATCAAGGCCTCGATGGCCGGGCGCAAACCGTACCGGCAGTGGCTCGACGAGAACCTGGCCGATCTCGACCAGTTCCCCGCGCCGCCCAACGCGCCGCCGATCTCCTCCTTCGAGGCCGACGACCTACCCAAGCAACAGCAGGCCTTCGGCTATACGACCGAAGAGCTGAAGATGATCCTGGCGCCGATGGCGGTCAACGGACAGGAGCCGGTGGGCTCGATGGGCACCGACACGCCGCTGGCGGTGCTGTCGGACAAATCGCCGCTGCTGTTCAACTACTTCAAACAGCTCTTCGCCCAGGTGACCAATCCGCCGATCGATCCGATCCGCGAAGAGATGGTCACCTCCGCGATCACCACGATCGGCTCCGAGCAGAACCTGTTCGAGGAAACGCCCGAGCACTGCCGCCAGCTCAAACTCTGGCGCCCGGTGCTGACCAACGTGGAGCTGGAAAAAATCAAGCGGCTGAACGCGCCGGGCCTGCGCACGGTCACGCTCTCGACGTTGTATCCGGTCGCCGAGGGCGAGGCCGGATTGCGCGGCGCGCTGGAGCGCCTGTGCCGCAGCGCCTCCGAGGCAATCGCGGACGGCTCGACGATAATCGTGCTTTCCGATCGCGGCGTGGACCGCGAGCACGCGCCGATCCCGAGCCTGCTCGCAACCGGCGCCGTGCATCATCATCTGATCCGCGAGGGCACGCGCACGCGCGCCGGGCTGGTGGTCGAATCGGGCGAGCCGCGCGAGGCACAGCACTTCTGCCTGCTGGTCGGCTATGGCGCGGGCGCGGTCAATCCGTATCTCGCGTACGCGACGATGGCCGGAATGATCGACGAGGGCATCTTAAAGGACGTCGACGAGGAGAGCGCGGTCGAGCACTTCAACAAGTCGGTGGTGAAGAGCCTCATCAAGATCGCCTCCAAGATGGGCATCTCGACCGTGCAGAGCTATCGCGGGGCGCAGATTTTCGAGGCTATCGGGCTTAACCAGGAGGTGATCGATCGCTACTTCACCTGGACCGCGTCGCGCGTGGGCGGAGTGGGCCTCGAGGCGATCGCGCGCGAGACCGCCAATCGCCATCGGCGCGCCTTCGGGATCATGCCCAACCTCGACCATCAGCTTGAGGCCGGCGGGCAATACCAGTGGCGCCGCCGCGGCGAGCATCACATGTACAACCCCAACACCATCGCCAAGCTCCAGCACGCGGTGCGCGCGGGCAACTACAAGATGTTCAAGGAGTACACGCGGCTGGTCGACGACCACAGCCGCAGCCTCGCCACGCTGCGAAGCCTGCTGAAGTTCAAGTTCGACCGCCCGCCGATTCCGATCGAGGAAGTCGAGCCGGCCGCCGAGATCGTCAAGCGCTTCAAGACCGGCGCGATGTCGTTCGGATCGATCGGCAAGGAGGCGCACGAGAACCTGGCGATCGCGATGAACCGGATCGGCGGCAAGTCCAACACCGGCGAGGGCGGCGAGGATCCGGCGCGCTTCGTGCGCGACGCCAATGGCGATTGGCGGCGCAGCGCGATCAAGCAGGTCGCCTCGGCGCGGTTTCGGCGTGACCAGTTGGTACCTGGTCAATGCCGACGAGCTGCAAATCAAGATGGCGCAGGGCGCCAAGCCCGGCGAAGGCGGCCAGTTGCCCGGCCACAAGGTCGACGATTTCATCGCGAAGATCCGCTACTCGACTCCGGGCGTCGGATTGATCTCGCCGCCGCCCCATCACGACATCTATTCGATCGAGGACCTCGCGCAGCTTATCCACGATCTCAAGAACTCCAACCGCCGCGCGCGGGTCAGCGTCAAGCTGGTGGCCGAAGTCGGCGTCGGCACGATCGCGGCCGGCGTCGCCAAGGCCAAGGCCGACGTGGTGCTGATCAGCGGACACGACGGCGGCACCGGCGCCTCGCCGCTGACTTCGATCAAGCATGCCGGCGTGCCGTGGGAACTTGGTCTCGCCGAGACCCAGCAAATCCTGGTGATGAACGGGCTGCGCGGCCGGATCCACGTCGAGACCGACGGCCAGCTCAAGACCGGGCGCGACGTGACGATCGCGGCGCTGCTCGGCGCGGAGGAGTACGGCTTCGCCAGCGCCGCGCTGGTCGCCTCGGGCTGCATCATGATGCGCGTGTGCCATCTCAACACCTGCCCGGTCGGCGTCGCCACGCAGGATCCCGAGCTGCGCAAGAAGTTCGAGGGCAAGCCCGAGCACGTGGTCAACCTGATGATGTTCATCGCGGAGGAGATGCGCGAGTACATGGCGCAGTTGGGTTTCCGCAGCGTGGCCGAGATGGTCGGACACGTCGAGTGCCTCGACGGCAACGAAGCGATCCAGCACTGGAAGGCGCGCAACATCGACTTGAGCCGCATCCTGCATCGCCCGCAGGTCGGCCCCGACGAGCCGCTGCATTGCGTCGAGCAGCAGGACCACGGGATCGAGCACGCGCTCGATCAACAGCTCCTGGAGCTGTGCGCGGAGACGCTCGAGCATCGCAAACCGGTCGAGATCAACCTCCCGATCCGCAACGTCAACCGCACCGTCGGCACGATTCTCTCCTCCGAGGTCTCGCGCCGCTTCGGCGAGGCCGGACTGCCGCCATATACAATCCGGATCAACCTCAAGGGGTCGGCCGGACAGAGCTTCGGCGCGTGGCTGGCCTCGGGCGTGGCGCTCTACCTGGAGGGCGACGCCAACGACTACTGCGGCAAGGGGCTTTCGGGCGGTTTCATGACCGTGCAGCCGCCGCGCGAGGCGACCTTCGAGGCCGAGAACAACATCATCATCGGCAATGTCGCTTTATACGGCGCAACCGGCGGCGAGGCGTTTTTCTCGGGCGTGGCGGGCGAGCGTTTCGCGGTCCGCAACAGCGGCGCGACGGCGGTCGTCGAGGGCGTCGGCGACCATGGTTGCGAGTACATGACGCGCGGCACGGTTGTTGTGCTGGGCCGCACCGGACGCAACTTCGCCGCCGGGATGAGTGGCGGAATCGCCTACGTGCTCGACGACGACGGCAGTTTCAGCACGCGCTGCAATGCCGGGATGGTCGAGCTGGGGCCGCTTGGCGATAGCGAAGAGACCAAGCGCGTCCACGCGTTGATCGTGCGCCACCATCAGTACACCGGAAGCAAGCTCGCCGAGCGCATCCTGGCCGACTGGGACAGCTATGCCGCGAAATTCGTCAAGGTGTTGCCCACCGAGTACCGCGCGGTGCTCGAGCGCCAGCATCTCGGCACGAATAACGACATGGCGCGTCTGGCCGCGGTGTAAGCGGATCCTCTAGAGGTTGCTCAACGCAGCACCTACGGAGCTGCGAGGTACGAGCAGCGGGGCGGTGTGTCTTTGAAAAAGGCGGCGGGGCGGTGGTTGATGAAAAAGAGCGGGCCGATGTGTTGCTGAAAAAGTACTGGTGAAAAAATGGGCAAGATAACCGGCTTCATGGAGATCAAGCGCGAGACGCCGGCACGGCGCCCGGTGACCGAGCGGCTGCAGGATTGGCGCGAGTACGATCTCAAGATGCCCGAGGACAAGTTGCGCGCGCAGGGGGCGCGATGCATGGATTGCGGCATCCCCTTCTGCCACAAGGGCTGCCCGCTCGGCAACATCATCCCGGACTGGAACGACCTGATCTATCGCGGGCGCTGGCAGGAGGCGATCGACCGCCTGCATTCGACCAACAATTTTCCCGAATTCACCGGCCGCGTATGTCCGGCGCCGTGCGAAGAGGCCTGCGTCCTCAATATCAACAACGACCCGGTCACGATCAAGCTGATCGAGAAGAACATCATCGATCACGCGTGGGCCGAAGGATGGGTCACGCCGCTGCCGCCCACGCGCAAAACCGGCAAGCGGGTCGCGGTAGTCGGATCGGGACCGTCGGGTCTCGCCTGCGCGCAGCAACTGGCCCGCGCCGGCCATGACGTGACGCTCTACGAGCGCTCCGACCGCGTCGGCGGGCTGCTGATGTACGGGATTCCGGATTTCAAGCTGGAGAAGCGTTTCGTCAACCGCCGCGTCGAGCAGATGCAGGCCGAGGGCGTCAACGTCGTCACCAGTTGCCGCGTCGGATTCGACATCCACGCCGACGAGCTGCGCTCGCAGTACGACGCGATCGTGCTGACGATGGGCGCGACCAAGCCGCGCGACCTTCCGATCCCGGGCCGCGAGCTTAAGGGCGTGCACTACGCGATGGAGTTTCTGCCGCAGCAGAACAAGCGCAACGCCGGCGACACGATCGATCCCGCGGTCTCGATCAGCGCCAAGGACAAAAGGGTCGTGATTTTAGGCGGCGGCGACACCGGCTCGGATTGCCTCGGCACCTCCAACCGCCAGGGCGCGAGCGTGGTCTACCAGTACGAGTTGCTGCCGATGCCGCCCGAGCGGCGCACGGTGGCGATGCCGTGGCCGGACTGGCCGATGATCCTGCGCACTTCGACCTCGCACGAAGAAGGCGTGGTGCGCGACTGGAGTATCAACACCAAGCGCTTCATCGGTGAGCACGGCGCGCTCAAAGCGCTCGAGGGAATCAAGCTCGAGTGGAAGCAGGACAACGGCCGCATGGTGATGGAGGAAGTGCCGGGCAGCAACTTCATCATCGAGTGCGAGCTGGTGCTGCTGGCGCTGGGCTTCCTCGGCCCCGAGCCCGACGGGATCATCTCGCAACTGGGATTGAAGCTCGATCCGCGCAGCAACGTGCTCTGCGACAACTACATGTCGAGCGTGCCGGGAGTTTTCGCGGCCGGCGACACGCGGCGCGGACAATCGCTGGTGGTGTGGGCCATCTGGGAAGGGCGCGAATGCGCCCGCGCGGTCGACGCCTGGCTGATGGGCGAGAGCTTTCTGCAAGCCAGCCCTGAGTTGTAGGCGCGGCGCTTATCCAGTCTCGGAGAAACGTGTCGATTTGACGTGCGCGCGCGAGAGTCGCGCTAACGCCGGCGCGCCGACTTGCGCCGCGGACGCGCCGCCGGTGCGCTCGCACCCTTGCGCGGCGCGCGGCCCTTGGATGCGGGTACGGCGCGGACCGCCGCCGTAGGCCGGGCCGCGGTGGTCGCGGCGGGACCCACGTACGCGTCGGCTTCGATTTCGATCAGCATGTCGGGATGCACCAGCCGGGTGACCTGGACCACGGTCGAGGCCGGCGGCGCCGCGCCGAACATCTCCTGATGCGCACGCGCAACGTCGCCGAAGCGGTCGAGTTCGGTCACGTAGATCCGCGTGCGCACGACGCGCTCCAGCCCGAGGCCCAACCGCCGCAGCGCCGAGGCGATATTGCTGATTGCCTGGCGCGCCTGCACATAGATTTGTCCGCAGCCGACCAGTTGTCCGTTCTCGTCGAGGCCCGTGCTGCCCGATACCGCCACCCAGTCACCCGCCCGCACGGCGCGCGAGTAGCCGAAGATTGGTTCCCAGGGCGCACTGCTGGAGATGCGGACGATATCGTCCATCTGGATGGTCTCCTCCGAAGCGGTCCCGCGAAGTGTCCCGCAGAGCTCCCCGCGCGCCACGCCACAGCGGAGCGCTCGCTTGCGGGAATCATTTACGCGCGCAGACTGCGCGGTCGCGGACTAGCGATCGCGCGAGGGCCACAGTTCTTCGATTTCGCGCGCCACTGAGCGCATCGGTGAGCCGGTCGGGCGCCCGTTGGGCACCAGCCAGCGCATCAGTTCGAGCAAGCGCGAGCCGATCGCGGATTCTTGCCGTCTGGCGCGTCTCATATCCATATCGTGTTCGACAACCTGGTCGTGTTCGGCCACCTGCTCCACCCCCGCAGACTCGAGCATTCCCGCCGAGATGCTAAAACGACGACGCTCTGCCACAACCCCGTCCTCCTATGCAACTTCGGTCGCAATAATACATACACTTGCGGTAGCACGCAAAATTCGCACGTGATTTCGTCCACAAACGGCTCGCCGTGACCACGGTCGAGCTTGAACTACGCGGGGTTGCCGAAGTAGTTTGATTTTGGGGTCCCTGAGATCAAGGAGGCAGTAATGCGCAAATATCTGGTACTAGCGTTGATCCCGATGTTCTTTGCCGCGATGGCCTGTCAGAAAACCGAAGAGCCCGCACCCGAGAGTTCGGCTCCTGCTGCGTCCGCCGAAGCCAGCCCTGCGGCGCCTGCGGCACCTGCGGCACCCGGAGCGATGGAAGCGAGCCCTGCGGCGGCGCCTTCCGCGGCTCAGTAGGCTCTCCTAAGGACAGCTTTCTACTTCTGGTTTCCACCCCGTCGCTGCGCGCCGGCCCGTTGGCAGACGCGCAGCGGACGGGGAAATTGCACGCCCCAATATCGGTGCGGCGCATTTTTGGCGACGCGTCCCTGGCGACGCATTACTTGGCGACGCATCCTTGGCGCCGGCCAGGCTTGATGCCGCTGGAGATCTGCGAGCCGGCAGCACCCGATTTTCCAAATCAGCTTGACGCCCGAATACTTTGGCCTAGGCGGTTTCTGACCGCTGCGTCAAGCTGACCCAGCGGGGGCTACCTCATCACCCATCTTGACCTGTTTATTGAAGACTAGTAGCGTTATGGAGTGATTTGAGGTGAAATGACATGACAGCATTTTACGTTCGGGTTCGAGAATCCTTGCGCGGTCAGACAACGACGGAGTATGTGCTGGCCGCCGCGCTCATCGCCGTAGTCCTGTACAGCCTCTACACAACCTTGACTACCCGCACTTCCTGAGCCGCCCCTAGGGAGGCCGCATCCGCGGCTCGTACGGCTCAAATCAACGTCCACTCACACCAGTCGATAGAATTGCGCGGGCGCGTATTGGGAATTGCGCGGCGCGTATTGCGCATATTGCGCGGATTTGATGGACCGTGCGGCCGTGCACGCGATGCGGCCGCGCGCGGAGGCGATACGCTCCCCGCAGCCGTGCGATTCGCCGCCAGTCGCTCGGCTGGTCGCCTAGACCGGCGGTTTTTCGCCGGAGAACGGATCGTCCGCGAACGGATCGTCGTCGTGCACGCCTTCCACGTCAGGGTCGTGAGGCTGCTCCAGGCCGAGGCCGCGGCTGTGCACGATCTCCCGCGCGCGGGTGGCCGATTCACGGGCGAGCTTGGCCAACTCGGCCGAGGTGCGGCGCACCTCTTCGCTCTTCTCGTGCAGCTCGGCGCGCAACTCTTCGACCTTGGCCAGCGCCGCCTTGCGCGCCTGTTCAAGCGTGCGGTTCTCATTCGCCGCGTGCTTGATCTGCGCCGCGAGCTTCGACCCCTGCACGCGCAAGGCCGACATCTGCTTGGCCACGGCGTCACGTGCCCGTTTGGCTTCCGCCACGACCCGCTGGTCGAGCTTGCGCCGCTTCGCCTCGGCTACCAGGCTTGAGCGCAGCTTGCCGACCATCGCCTCTAGCTGGGCGATCCGGCCCGGCGAGGCAGACTTGGCCGACTTGGCCGGTTTGCGCGCTTTGCCGGACTTGGCTGGTCTGGACGTGGCCCCTTTGCGCGCATGCGATACTCGCTTCTTCGCCGCCATCGTGTGACTCTCCCCGCGTGGTGGGATTTTTTTATTCCAGCACCGCTCCTGATGGTGAGCTAAGTCCGATTTTCGGATTAAATCAACGAGTGAACTGGACTAACAATCGCCTGCATCCACAACCGCCCAGAATAAAAACGCCCGGGATCGAAAAAACCCGGGATCGAAACACGACGACAGGGAGACGGTGGCCCGGGCGGCCCCCCTCCGCGCCCATCGCCCTACCGGAGGTATAGCCATGGCCGAAGCGGCCCTGGAGGCGGCGGAATCCGTCGGATTGAAGGCGGAACTCTCACTGTTCGACTCGATGACGATCGTCGCCGGCTCGATGATCGGCTCGGCCATCTTCATCGTTTCGGCCGATATCGCGCGCCACGTTGGCTCACCGGCCGCGCTGCTCGCGGTCTGGATCACCGCCGGGCTGATGACGATCGCCGGCGCGCTCGCTTACGGCGAGTTGGCGGCGATGATGCCGCACGCTGGCGGCCAGTACGTTTACCTGCGCGAGGCTTACGGCGGGCTGCCCGCGTTCCTGTTCGGCTGGACCTTGCTGCTGGTGATCCAGACCGGCACCATCGCGGCGGTCGCGGTCGCCTTCGCGCGCTTCGGCGCCGTGCTGTGGCCGGCGCTGGGCGGCCCGATGTGGTTTGGATGGCAGGGGGTGGGGCTCGACGCCGAGCGCGCCGGCGCGATCGCGGTGATAGCGCTGCTGACTTTCGTCAACCTGCGCGGCCTGGACATGGGCCGCGCCGTGCAGAACTTTTTCACCAGCGCCAAGGTGCTCTCGCTGGGCTTGATAATCCTGCTCGGATGTATCGTTGCGCCCAACCATAACGCGGTCGAGATCAATTTCGTCAACGGGTTTTTCGGCGCCGGGCAATGGTCGACGGGTTTTCTCGCCGCCTTCGGGGCCGCGATGGTCGGGTCGCTGTTCGCCGCCGACGCCTGGGCGACCGTCACCTTTACCGCGGCCGAGATTCGCAACCCCAAACGCGATCTGCCGCGCGCACTCGCGCTCGGCACCGGCGTGGTGATCCTGCTCTACGTCCTGACCAACGTCGCCTACCTCTGCCAGCTCCCGGTGCTCACGATGCCCGGGGCGACGCCCGGGCCCGGCGCCGACGCCCTTAGGCGGCAGGTCTTTGCGCTGGGTATCGCGGGCGCGCCGCACGACCGCGTCGCGGCCGCGGCGATGCAGATCGTGTGGGGCGGCGCGGGCGGCGTGATTACGGCCGTGCTGGTGATGCTTTCGGGCTTCGGATGCGCCAACGGACTGATCCTGACCGGCGCGCGCGTGCTCTACGCGATGGCGCACGACGGCGTGTTTTTCGCCGCCGCGGGCCGGCTCAACCGCGCCCGCGTGCCGGCGGCGGCGCTGGTGATGCAATCGGTATGGGCCGCGGTGCTGACGCTCTCGGGCACTTACTCGGAACTGCTCGACTACGTGATCTTCGCGCAACTCATCTTCTATGTGATCACGGTCGGCGCGGTGTTCGTGATGCGCGTGCGGCGTCCCGACGCGCCGCGACCGTACCGCGCGTGGGGTTACCCATGGCTGCCTGCGGCCTATATCGTGGCCGCGGTTGCGCTGATGGCCGATCTGCTGGTGGTCAAGCCGCGCTACACCTGGGGCGGGTTGCTGATCGTGCTAAGCGGGGTGCCGGTCTACGTGTACGTGCATCGCCGCGCGCTGCGCGATGCGGAGTCCGCTCGCGCGGCCGCAGGCGGGGATTGAAAACAGCCGAGACTATTTTTTGAAACTTGGAAAAATCCATCGCTTCGCGCAGATCCTTCGCTGACGCTCAGTATGACGAAGGAAGGACTTTTCGTTGTCATCCTGAACGAAGGTGGCCGAAGTGAAGGATCGACGCCGAGCGATTTTTATCCTCACCGGGCGCGGCTCTTGCCGCGGTTGGCGGCGAAGTGCCTTGACCGCTAGTACGCCGCCTCCAGCAACTGGACCAGCTCCTCGCGCGTTATCGGGCGGCCGACCGTGCTCGAGCGCTCGACCTCTTCGAGTACCGTGCCCGCGATCGTGCCGATCTCTGCGCGCGGCACGCCGGCGTCGCGCAGCCGATGCGGAACTTCGAACTGCGCGACGAACTTCGCCATCCGCTCCGCACATTCCATCGCGGCCGCCCGCGCGTTGCGCTCGTCGAAACGCACCCCCAGCCCTTCGGCGATAGGACCAAAGCGCTCCGGCGCAACGTCGGCCATGAACCGCATCACGTGCGGCAGCGTGATGCACGAGGTCACCCCGTGCGGCACGTCCCACATCGGGCCAATCTGATGGCCCAGCGCATGCGAGATGCCGACGCGCGTACTCATGATGCCGAAGATCGAGAACCACGCCGCGAGTTGGCATTGTCCGCGATGCGCCAACGACTCGGCGCCGGTGGTCTTGAGCGAGGCGGGCAGATGATTGACCAGCAGCGAAATTGCGCGCGCCCCCAGCGTGTCGGCGATCAACTGATGGCGCGACGAGTAGATGACCTCGACCGCGTGATCCATCGCGCGCATCCCGGTCGCCGTCCAGAGCCAGGCCGGAGTCTCGACCGTAAGCTCGGGGTCGAGAATGATCGTCCGCGGCGCAAGGCGCGGATCGACCACGCCACCCTTGACGTTGCTCTTCTCGTCGGTGACGCCGCCGATCGGCGTGAACTCGCCGGCCGAGAGCGTCGTCGGCATCGCGATATGGATAAGGTCGGGGCCACCCACGACGTCGGAGGCCTCGAAGTCGATGGTATGCGGGGCCGCGGCGCCGGGGCGCGAGCCCTCCAGGATGCGCTTGGCGGCGACTTTCACCGTATCGATCGGGCTCCCGCCGCCGAAGCTCACCATGCAATCCGCGCCCGCGCGCCGGTACTCCTCGACCAGCGCGACAACCGTATGCGAGGGCACGTGCTGGCTCGCGCCCTTGAACACTCCCGCCAGGCGCGCGCCGGCCGCCGCGGTCACCTTGTCGAGCAGCTTGGAGCGCCCCAGCGTCTTGCCGGTCACGATCAGCGCGCGGTTGAGTCCCCTGCGCTCGAGCTCGTGTCCGAGGCCCGCGGCCTTGCCCGGCCCGAAGGTCACCTTTTCCAGGCGCGTAAAGTTGAACTCACCCGCTACTGGGTCCATCGGATCACTCCCTCGCACGGTTCTCAGATTATATATGGCGCGCGGCGTATCCGGGCCGCGGCGCGTGTCGGTCTCTCAGTGCTTGATTACCACGAGCGTGCCGACCGGCAGAAGAGTTTCGAGCTCATCGATTGCGCCGTTGTCGACCGAAATGCATCCGGTGGTCCAGTTGACGTTGCCGGTATTGAGGATCGGCTCGTCCGTGCCGTGAATTCCAATCCCGTCGCCTTCGGAAATCGAGCGGCCGCGAAAGCGCGGCACCTCGCCCTGCGAGACCAGTTGCTCGTAACGCGCGCGATCGACGCTGTTGGGATAGTCGAGCTTCAGGAAATAGCGCCAGCGCGAGTTAAGCCGCTTGGCGATGATGGTGTAGGCGCCCTCGGGCGTGCGCCGGTCACCCGACCATAGCTTGGTCCCGGGGTCGAGGTTGCGCCCGAATACCGCGTGATACTCCTTGTAGAGATGTCCGCGATAGTAGACGAGCAGCCGATGCTGCGACTTGTAGACCATCACCGACCAGCTATACGGATTGCGCACGATTGCGGGGTCGTGAGTGTCGCGGAGCGCGATCATGCCCGCGGTCGGCTGATCGTTCTGCGCTTTATGATCTTGCGCCCCTGCGCCCGCGCTTGCGGAACCCTGGGTTGAAGACGAGGCCGACGGAGTTGCGGCGGCGGCCGGCGTGGATACCCACGTCGGCGCCATCGGGGGCGCGCCGCCGCCGGGCGGGGTGAGCGCCGCCAGGCTCGGCGTCGGCGCAGCCGACGGCTGCGCCGCAGTCACGGGCTGCGCGACGCCAGCCGCCGCCGTCGCAGGCGGTGCGGCCGCGCTTATCGCCGCGCCACTGGCCGACAGCGCTGGCGCGGCGGGACTGGCAGCGGCGGGACTAGCAGCGGTGGCCGCCGCTGCCGCGGTGGCCACCGCTGCCGTCTGTGCCGATGGCGTCGCTACCGCCGCCGCGACTGGCGTCATGGCGGCGGCCGCGACCGTGGCAGCCGGATTCGTGGCGACGCCAAGGCTCGCGGATGCCGCCGGTTGAACCGGCGGCAGCACGACCCATTGGCCGGGCTTGGGGGTGGACGATACGACGGGTTGAGCGGAGGTAGCCTCTGCTGCCATCGGCGATGCGACGGCGGCGGTCGCCGCCGTCGCATCGCCGATGGCGGGTGGGGGCGTGGCGGCGGCTGCAGCAGCGGGCGTGGGTGTAGCGGTCGCCGATGCGGTCGCCGATGTAGACGCTGTCGGGGTTGCGCTCGCGGGACTGACCGGGGAGATTGCCGGGGACGCCGCCGGCGACGCTGCTAACGCCGCCGCGTTCGCACCGCATAGCATCGCGATCGCGCCCGCGAAGATTGCTCCTGCCAGAGCCCCTGCGAGAGCCAGCCGCAACCGACGCTTCATCGCAGCTTTGTCCGCATCTTTCCCACCACCACGTCAGTTATTGTGAAAGAGCCTGGCCGCCGGGTCAATTGTAAATAGCCTTTGACACCGCCAGACTCTCCATAGCGGTTGCGCCACAGTAGTTGCCTAGAGTTGGGACATTAACTGGTCATAATACTTGATTCACCACTCGCGATAATAACTGGTGCTTCGATGGATAACGACCTCGCACGCGCCTTTGCCTCGCTCACCACCGGCATCTACGTCCTGACCGTGGTCGACGGCGGCCATCATCACGGGATGTCCTCGTCGTGGGTGACCCAGGTCTCGGGCGAGCCGCCGCTGTTCACGGCGGCGGTCGATAACAACCACTTTTCCCGCGCGGCGCTGGCGCGCAGCGGCGTGCTCGGCTTCAACGTGGTGGGCGCGCGCGGCAAAGTGTTGGAGGACTATTTCTACTCGTCGCGAGCGCGCCGTCCCGACAACTTGACCGATATCGAGTACGAACTCTCGCCCGTCCTCGGCGTGCCGTGGCTGAAGCAGGCGATGGTTTCGATCGAGGCGCGAGTGATCGAGAGCTTCGTCGCCGGCGACCATACGATCTTCGTCGCCCAGCCGGCCGGCGTGCGCGTGAACAGCAACGAGCGCCCGCTGACTTCGCTCGATCTCGACTACGTCTATCTCGGCGGACGCGAGGTCCTGCCGCGCGACCGCACCGGATGGTAAACGGTGAAAGCCGATACGGGCTTAGTCAGACAAGCGGCCAGGTAGGCAGCGCAAGCCTGTCCTCACGCCGGGCTCCCCGCTTGGCTTTTCCGGCTGGTTTTATTTTAAATTGACCGTCGCCAAACCGCTCTGCTACCATCCGCCAACGCGGAGCACCCCCGATGCCTATCGATAAGAATGAACTGCGCCGGGTGATGGGACATTTCGCCACCGGCGTGACCGTGATCACCACCGTCTCCAACGACGGCAAGCACTACGGGCTGACGGCGAACGCTTTTACTTCGGTTTCGCTGGAGCCGCCGCTGTTGCTCATCTCCGTCGACAAGAAGGCCGAGAGCTATCCCTTCTTCGAGCAGAGCAAGGTCTTCACGGTGAACATCCTGGCCGACGACCAGGAAGCGCTGTCGCGCCGCTTCGCGGTCAGCGGCGGCCCCAAGTTCGAGGGTGTGGCCTATCGGCCCGGTGCCAACGGGGCTGCGATCCTCGAGGGCACGCTGGGGTATATCGAGTGCAAGCTTGCCGCGAACTATCCCGGCGGCGACCACACGATCTATATCGGCGAGATCCAGGAGGCGGCGACCGTCGACCGCAAACCCCTGCTCTTTTTCCGTGGCGGCTACCGCGCGCTCGGTGACTAAGTCGGCCCGCCTGTCCGGTGTCAGCGTCTTCCTGCCCTGTCATAACGAGGAAGGCAACATCGAACGGGTGGCGGCTGGACTCGAGGCCGAACTTCCCCGCTTGGCTGAGCGCTACGAAATCGTCGTAGTCGACGACGGCAGCCGCGACCGCACCGGCGAAATCGCCGATCGCCTGGCCGCTGCCAATCCGCACCTCAAAGTGGTACATCATCCGGTCAACCGCGGTTATGGTGCCGCGGTAATCTCGGGCATCCGCGCCTGTACCCAGCCGTGGGTCGTGCTGTGCGACGGCGACGGCCAGTTCGCGGCTGCCGATATTGCCCGCCTTGCGGCGAAGGTTCCGGAGTATGACGTCGTGGTCGGGCACCGTGCGCATCGCGCCGACCCTCTCATGCGGCGGATCAACGGGAAGGCCTGGACGGTGCTGATGCGGCTGTTGCTGGGCATCCGCATCAGCGATATCGATTGTGGGTTGAAATTATTTCGGCGCGATCTGCTCGACGGGATCGATATGCAGGCCAAGGGCGCGATGATCTCAGCCGAGCTGATGGCGCAACTGGCGGGGCGGGGAGCGAAGGTTTGCGAAGTTGACGTCAGTCACCTGCCGCGGGTGACCGGCGAGCAATCGGGAGCCAGCCTGAAGGTGATCGCGCGCGCCTTCAAGGAGCTGTTTTTGCTCTACGGACGCTTGCGTCGGGCGCGTCGCAAGGGTGAAACGGCGCACGTGGAGCACTAGGCAGCGCATCTTTGCCGCTTCGTGGCGACTAATCGGCACCGCAAAACGTATGACGGTTAGACGAACTGCGTCAGGCAAAATCGCCAAGAGCAGCTCGATCCGGCTGTTTGGCTTGGGTTTTTAGATGGCACGGCAATGGCAATGGCTTTGAACATGCAGCCTGCAGAGCAGAGCTGCCAAGGGACAAAGGGACGAAGGATAAAGGAGAAATTGGTATGAAGCGGACTCTGACGATCTTGAGTGCGGCGCTGTTCGCCGGCTCCCTGATGGCTCCGGCGCTGCGGGCGCAAGAAGCTCCAGCGGCTGGCGCTCCAGCGGCTGAGGCTCCGGCGCCTGAGGCTCCGGCGGCCGAAGCGACGCCGATGGCGAAGAAGCATCACAAGTGGCATCACCATAAGAAGAAGTCCACGACGTCGGGTGATACCGGTGCTTCAGGCGCGACGGGCGCCACCGGGGATACCGGCGCGACGGGCGCCACTGGCGCGACGGGCGCCACCGGTGCGACGGGTGCGACTGGCGCCCCGGGCGCTCCTGCGGCTCCTCCGGCTGGCGACAGCCACTAAACGCTGTCCGTTCCAGGACTCGCGATGCTGTTTTGAGCGGCTGACCACGGCCGCGTAAGGCCGTGGTGCCCCCAAAACGGCATTTTCTTCAAGCGCGCGACGCCATCCGGCGTCGCGCGCTTTTTATTGAATTCACTTTCCTGCTAAGGTTCTGAAGGCTCTCGTAGCCTTGGGCAACTGACCGTATGATTTTGAGTACTTGCCGCGCGTTTCGGCTTTTTTTCGTGTTGCTGATTTGCTCGGCTACACTGACGCCGGCTATTGCGCGGGCCTCGGACAATATCGCGGGCGACCAACAGATCGCTGGGGACCAGCAGGTTTGTGATCCCTTGGGCGACTATTATCTCGGGATGGAAAATTATCCCGCGGCAAT
Source organism: uncultured delta proteobacterium (assembly GCA_963771325.1). Classification (GTDB taxonomy): domain Bacteria; phylum Desulfobacterota; class Binatia; order Binatales; family Binataceae; genus JAKAVN01. Next base: position 481,469 of record CAVYTJ010000005.1, read on the forward strand.
CCGACGCCATCTCGTCGTTATCCGAGAACATCCCGATAACGCGCTTGCCCACTATCATCTCGGCTTCGCCTACGGCGTAACCGGGCAGCATCGGGCCGAACTCCAGGAATACCGCCGTGCGGTCGACCTGGGACTGGACGATTGGCAGGTGTTTCTCAACCTGGGGCTGGTCTATCTCGAAGACGGCCAACTTCAGGGCGCGACGCAGGTATTGCGGCTGGCAACTTTGCTCGGGCCCTATCAGTCCGAGACTCACTTCAACCTGGGACTGACCTACGAGCGGCGCGGGATGCTCAGCGACGCGGAGCAGGAGATGCTGTTCTCACTCAGGCTCAACCCCGGGGAGACTGACGCGCGCAACACGTTGGGGCTCATCTATGCGGAAGAAGGCCGGTATCCGCTCGCGCGCGAGGAGTGGTCGGACCTGCTGAGCGCCGATCCGGCCTACACCCCGGCCCGCGAGAATCTGGCGATACTCGAACGCGCGCAACGCGCCGGCGCAAAGAGCGGCGTGGCTGACTTCGCGCGCGGACGCTAAGTCCCGAGGCGGGTTGTAGATGAGCACGACATGGACGCGGCGGAACGGGATGGGAAACGCGCGCCAGGGGGGTGCGGGATGGGGATGACGATCGGTACAACCGTAGTGACAAAGCCGCTTGGGCGGATGCAATCGATCTTCGTGGTGGCGATTCTGTCGTCGGCTGCCGCACTGATCGCCGCCGCGCCGGCACGAGCGAGCTACAAGCCCCATCATCGGCACGCAGTTTCGCGCCACCATCGCGAAATACGCACCGGCACGGTGGCTTATCACGCCCTGCTGCTCGAAGATGCAGACACCGGCAGGATCATCTACGACTACAACGGCGGTATCGAATGGCCGCCGGCCTCGATGGCCAAGATGATGCTGCTGATGGTGGCCGAGGATCAGATCAAAGCCGGCCGCTTCACTCTGAACTCCGCGGCTAGGATCAGCGCCAACGCCGCCTACACCGGCGGCTCGCGCCTTGGATTGCACGCCGGGGACGTCATTCCGCTCGGCGAATTGATGAAGGCCGCGCTTATCCGTTCGGCCAACGACGCCGCGGTCGCCGTGGCCGAAGAGGTCTGCGGCTCGACCGAACGTTGCGTCCAGATGATGAACGCGCGCGCGCAGAGCCTCGGGATGACGCACACGGTCTATGGCACGGTCGAGGGCTTGCCGCCCACGCCGCTGCACGACGCCGACGTCACGACCGCCTACGACCTCGCCACGCTCGGCCGCGCGCTCATCCATCAGACCGACCTCCTGCAATGGTCCTCGATGGAGATGGCGCCGTTTGATGAAGGCGTCACGATGCTGCACAACACCAATCGTCTGATCGGCCATTTCGAGGGCGCCGACGGAATCAAGACCGGCTTCACCCTGAAGGCCGGCTTCAACCTGACCGCCACGGCGCGGCGCGGCAACATGCGCCTCATCGCGGTGGTGCTGGGCGCGCCCTCGAACGGGCAACGTTTCGTGCAGGCGGCCAAGCTGCTCGATTGGGGCTTCGACAATTTCGAGCGGGTCGAGGTGGTCAAGCAGGGCCAGCTTCTGCCGATGCAAGTGCGGGTCGGCGCGAACGAAGTGATGCAACCGGTGGCGGGGAGCAGCGTCACGGTAATCGTGCTGAAGAAGGACGCGAGCGACCTCAAGATGGATTTTGCGGTGCCGGCGTCGCTCTACGGACCGCTGGCATCCGATCAGACCATCGGCCACGTGATCGTGCGCAATCGCAGCGAGGTCGTGGCCACGTTCGACGCGGTGTGCCCGCAGCCGGTCGGCCAGCAGTCGTTCCCGATCGGTCAACAACCCGGGGTGATTGCCGCGAGTGCGCCGGCTATCCCGTCGACCGCGCCGGTCCCCGAGGTTACGAACGAGCGGGGCGCGACGATCCGTGTTGCGCCGTCTGCGGCCGCAGCGTCAATCAATGCGGCCATAGCACCGATGAACCCCGCCGCGGCGCCGATAAATCAAACTGCAATACCCGTAAGGTGAATCGATGAACCCAGCCTCCCGCCAGCGCAACCGGCGCAATCGCAAACTCGCGCGCAAGCGCCGCACGGACCCGATCCAGGCGCGCAGGCGCAAGCTCCGGATGCGCCGCACGCGCAATCGCAAGGCAAGCTGACCGCCGAGCGCAGCGCCGCGGTTTGATCGGTTTTTACGCGGCGGACTCCCAGACAAGGCCGCTCACGAGCGGCGTCTACAACGGAACACCTCTTCCGTAGGGGCCGTTCGTGAACGGCCCTTCTTCGATTTTTTCTTGTGTCATCCTAAGCGTTAACGAAGGATCTGCGCGAAGCGATGAATATTTTTTCCCATTTACTGATAAACACAAAAATCGCTTCGCGTTGATCCTTCACTGCGGCAAACTTTCGTTCAGGATGACAACCAAAAAGTCCCCTTTCTGACACATTTTGCGAGAGTATTGGCACCCGAGGATCCGGGATCCCTCGACTCGCAGGCTCACTCAGGATGACGCAAAAACGTCGCATGGTTTACACCATTAACGCCGCGCTGTGGAGCAAAATCCCGCCCCGAAATTGACATCATGGGGCGCCGCCAGCTACTAATTATTGTGCGGTTACGCTCAGAGTCTGCGGTTCCTACACAGCCTGTTCGGAGTCCCCTCGATGGCCGCTGAGATTGTCGGCGTCATCCCGGCGCGCTTTTCCTCGACCCGGCTGCCGGGCAAGGCGCTGGTCGAAATCGAGGGCGTGCCGATGGTGGTGCGGGTGTGGCGGCAGACCGCCCGGGCGCGCGCGCTCAGCCGCGTGGTGGTTGCCACCGACGACGAGCGTATCGCGCGCGCGGTTGCCGCGGCGGGCGGCGAGGCGATGATGACTTCGCCGGCGCATCCAAGCGGCACCGACCGGATCGCGGAGGTCGCCGCCAAGGTGCCGGCCGCGATTTATCTCAATGTGCAGGGCGATCTCCCGTTTATCGATCCGGCCGACCTCGACGCGCTGGCCGTGCCGATGCGCGCCGACGGCGATATCGCGATGGCCACGCTGGCGACGCCGATCGTGGATGCCGAGGAGTGGCACAATCCCAACGTGGTGAAAGTGGTATGCGACGCGCGCGGCGACGCGCTCTATTTTTCGCGCGCGCCGATTCCGTGGCCGCGCGAGGGCGCCGCGCCGCCCGCCCAGGCGCGCCGCCATATCGGCGTGTACGCCTATCGCCGCGACTTCCTGCTGCGCTTTGCCGCACTTGAGCCGGGCGTGCTCGAGGCGCTGGAAAAGCTCGAACAACTGCGCGCGCTGGAGCGCGGCTTTCGGATCCGGGTGGTGGCTTCCGTGGCGCCTTCGCTTGAGGTAGATACAGCCGAGGACCTCACGCGCGCCCGCGCGCACGCACGGCGGCTTGGCGGCTGAAGCCGGGAGGGCCTAAGAGTGGATCGCGACAACAAGACCAAGTTCATCTTCGTCAGCGGCGGCGTGGTTTCTTCGCTGGGCAAGGGGCTCGCGGCGGCCTCGCTCGGCGCGCTGCTCGAGGCGCGCGGACTACACGTCACGCTGCTCAAGATGGACCCGTACATCAACGTCGACCCCGGCACGATGAGCCCGCTGCAGCATGGCGAAGTCTTCGTGACGGACGACGGCGCGGAGACCGATCTCGATCTCGGCCACTACGAACGCTTTCTCGAGACCCGGATGAGCCGGCGCAACAACTGCACCACCGGCCAGATCTACGACACCGTGATCCAGAAGGAGCGCCGCGGCGATTACCTCGGCGCGACCGTCCAGGTCATCCCGCACATCACCGACGAGATAAAAAAGCGCATCCGCGAGGCCGCCGACGGTTTCGATCTCGCGATCGTCGAGGTCGGCGGCACCGTCGGCGATATCGAGAGCCTGCCCTTCTTCGAGGCGATCCGCGAGTTCCGCTGGGACTATGGACGCGACAACGTGCTCTACGTCCATCTGACCCTGGTGCCGTTCATCCCGGCCGCCGGCGAGCTGAAGACCAAGCCGACCCAGCACAGCGTCAAGGAGCTGACCGGCCTGGGCATCCAGCCCGACATCCTGCTCTGCCGCAGCGACCGTCCGCTGGACAAAAAGGTCAAGGCCAAGATTGCGCACTTCTGCAACGTCGAGGAGAACTGCGTCATCTCGGCGCGCGACGTCGAATCGATCTACGAGGTGCCGCTGCGCTTTCACGAGGAAGGCTTCGACCAGCGCGTGGTCGAAAAGCTCAACATCTGGACCGGCGCGCCCAACCTCGCCAAGTGGCGGCGAATCGTCAAGACCGTGCAGAATCCCAAGGCCACCGTCAACGTCGCGGTGGTCGGCAAGTACGTCAACCTGGTCGATTCCTACAAGAGCCTGCACGAGGCGATCGCCCACGGCGCGATCGCCAACGAGGCGCGGGTCACGATCGATTACGTCGACGCCGAAGAACTGGAAAAAGGCAATCCCGCGGCGCGTCTCGGCGCAGCCGACGCGATTATCATCCCGGGCGGCTTCGGCGAGCGCGGGATCGAGGGCAAGATTCGCGCGGTGCGCTACGCGCGCGAGAACCAGGTGCCGATCCTCGGAATCTGCCTGGGTCTGCAGATGATGGTGATCGAGATCGCGCGCGACCTGGTCGGGCTCAAGAAAGCCAATTCGAGCGAAGTCCAGGAAGACACGCCCGACCCCGTGATCGATATCATGGAGAACCAGAAGGGGGTCGACCGCAAGGGCGCCACGATGCGCCTGGGGTCGTACCCGTGCGTCATCCGCTCGGGATCGCTCGCGCTCGCGCTCTATCGCCGCAGCCGTATCGCCGAGCGCCATCGCCATCGCTACGAAGTCAACAACGCCTATCGCAAAGCGCTGGAGGAAGCCGGCTTCAAAGCCACCGGCACCTCGCCCGACGATCAACTGGTCGAGATCATGGAACTGCCGGGCCATCCATGGTTCCTCGGCTGCCAGTTCCATCCCGAATTGCGCTCGCGCCCCTGGGATTGCCATCCGCTGTTCCGCGGGCTCATCCGCGCGGCGGTCGTGCGGCGCGCCGAGACCGCGCCCGAGCGCTCGGCCAAGGTGCGTCCGCTCAAAGCGGTGTCGTGAGCAAACGGCAGGTAGCGGCGGGCGCGGTGGTTTTCGGCGGCCCGCGGATCGTGCTGATCGCCGGGCCGTGCGTGATCGAAAGCCCCGAGGCCTGTCTCCGCCATGCCGAGCGGCTGGCCGCGATTTCGCGCGCAAGCGACGTTCCGATCGTGTTCAAATCTTCGTTCGACAAGGCCAACCGCACCAGCCAGGCTTCGTTTCGCGGGCCCGGCCTGCAAGAGGGATTGCGCGTGCTCGAGCGGGTCAAGCGCGAAACCGGGCTCGCGGTGCTGACCGACATCCATGAGCCCGCGCAGGCGGCGCCGGTGGCCGAAGTCGCCGACGTGTTGCAGATTCCGGCGCTGCTCTCGCGTCAGACCGACCTGATTGCGGCGGCGGCGCGGACCGGCGCGGCGGTCAACCTCAAGAAGGGGCAATTCCTCGCCCCGTGGGACATGCGCGCGGTGGTAGCCAAGGCCGAAAGCTTCGGCAACCATCGATTGATCGTCACCGAGCGTGGCTTCTCCTTCGGCTACAACAACCTGGTGAGCGATTTCCGCGCGCTGGTGATCATGCGCGCCTTCGGCTACCCGGTGGTGTTCGACGCAACGCACTCGGCGCAATTGCCGGGCGCGGGCGGCGAGCGCTCGGGCGGCCAGCGCGAGTTCGTGGCGCCGCTGGCGCGCGCGGCGGCGGCGGTGGGCGTCGACGCGCTGTTCATGGAAGTGCACGAGGACCCCGACCACGCGCTGAGCGACGGTCCCAATTCGTATCCGCTCGATTTGCTGCCCGCGCTGCTCGCCGACATCACTCGAATCGACGCCGCCGCTCGCGAGGCGGCAAGCCGCGACTAACCAATTGCGGCGCGTCAAAGCGCAGCCCGTTGCCGAGAGTCCTCGGTCCGCCTGGATGGCGCTGGCGGACAACCTGGCGACCGGGGCGGTGTTCCTCAGTTTTTTTGTCGCGCATTGGATCGCGCAGGCATTGGCGTGGGCCAACGCCTCACGCACTGAAGACTGGTATCTGCTGTTCGGCGTGCTCGGCATGCCGCTGGTCCATCTGGCCGGATCGCGCACGGACGATTATTTTTTGCTGCTGTCGGTGCCGAACAGCTTGATATGGGCCGCGGCGCTAACTGCGTTGGCCGCCCGTTTCAGATCGCGGCGCGAGCGCACTCGGCGTGCCGGCAAAGGTTGATTTACACTCTAAATCCCCGCTGATAACCTCATCGAGGGAGGCGACGCGATGAGTCCAAGGCGGGTGGCCAAGGCGATGGGACTGTTCGGCGCCGCGGCGCTGGCCGTGGTGCTCGCGGTCGCCATTTATGTTGTGCGCCATCGCTCACCCGCAACGACCTTGCAGCAGATGGCGGAGGTGATGCCTAACGCGTTGCTGCATGCGCACAATCTCAAGTGGACGCAAATGAGCGGCGGGCTGAGTCAATGGCATCTGAGCGCGCGCGATGCCAGTTACTCGCACGACAAGACCTCGCTGGTGCTGACCGACGCGGAACTGTCGATGGTCTCCAAGGACGGCAAGAATGTCGAGGTCAACGCGCCGCGTGCGGAAATTTCGGTGACCGGCAATCATATCAACCAGGCCCACCTAAGCGGCGGGCTCAAAATCAACTATGGCGATTTCGTGCTGAAAACCGGGGAAGCGACTTTCGCCCCCGACAAGGACATGGTGAGCGCGCCCGGCGAGGTCCAGGTTGAAGGCCAGGGGCTGACGGTTACGGGCGTGGGCCTGACCGGCCATCCCAATGAGCGCAACTTCAGCTTGCTCAGTCAGACCAACACCGTGGTGGTTCCAAAAAAGAACAGTGAACTCAAGTCAGGCAAGTCGTAACGGCGCGGGCCGCCGCAACGCGATCGGCGGCACGATCAGCGGGTGGATCGCCGGACCGATCAGGACGATTGGCGCGTCGGCGATTGCGCTGGCGCTCTGCGCGAGCGCGCCGAGTCGGCGCGCTCGCGCAGAGCACCTCGGATTCGCCGGGCGCGGCCGCGGCGCAGAATACGCCGTCGGCCGCGCTCGGCGCGAGCATCCGCAAGACGCCGGGCGCCGCCGCCGCAGGCGGCGCGCCGGCGTCTGCGGATAATCCGGGCGCGGCGTCAGCGTCGGCGCCGCCCGCAGGGGCGGCGTCCGCTGCTGGCGCCGGCGCCGCGCCGGCCTCCAGCGATGCGTCCGCGAGCGCATCGGTTGCGGCTCCCGGCGCGATAGAGAGCGCCGGCGTGCCGGCCGCTCTCGCTACGCCCTCCGCGCATGCCAAGGCGAGCAAGACCAAGAAGAAGACCAAGACTAAGCACGCCGCGGACTCCAGCGATGCCACGCAGTCAGCGTCGGCGAAGAGCGACTCGAAGGATACCAACGCGGACTCGAATGACGCCAAGGCTCAGCAGGGCCCGTTCTCCTCGCTCCAGTTTTCGGGCAACAAAGGCCCGATCGATATCAAGTCGGACGCGCTCGATCTCGATTACAAGGGCAACGTGGTGACCTTTCGCGGCCACGTCCGTGCGGCACAGGCCGACGCGCTACTGACCAGCGATACGTTGACGGTGAGCTATGGCAAGGACTTCCACGAGGTCAAGGAGATGGTCGCCGACAACAACGTGCGGATGAGTCAGGGCACGCGATGGGCGACTGGCGACCATGCCGTGCTCGACCAGGCCAAGCATACCGTGACGTTGACCGGCAGCCCGGTGGTGCACGACGGCGAGGATCAGGTCACCGGCAGCAAAATCACGGTGCATCTTGACACCGGCAAGAGCGAAGTCGAGGGAGCACGAGCGGTGTTCTTCCCTAAGGAGCAGAAAACCCGCGATAATAAGACCACGGCCGTCGCTAAGTCGCCTAATAAGACGACTGTCGCTAAGTCGCCTTAGTCGACGGCGCTGGATATGGCACCCGAACTCAAATTAGGACAGGACCTGCGGCTGCGCCAGCAGCTCGTGATGACGCCGCAGCTCCAGCAGGCGATCAAAATACTGCAACTGTCCCTGCCCGAGCTCGAAGCCGTCGTCCAGACCGAACTGGAATCCAACCCGCTGCTCGAGATGGTCGAGGAGCGCAGCCCCACCGCCACCGCGGCCGACGACGAGATGGCCGCCGCGCCGGATCCCACGCCGGGCTCCGAGCCTGACCTGTTGCCGCCCGAACCCGAGCCGGGCGCGGCGGCGGCCGAGTCGGAGTGGAACGGCAACGGCGACGAGCAGCCGACGGTCGAGGGAATGACGAGCGAGGCGCGCGACGCCACGACCGAGATCAAGGAGGACGGCCGCCTCGACAAGCTCGACTGGCGCGAATATCTCGAGAACTACTCCAACAACTGGCAGGACAACCAGGAATCCGAGCAGGACGACGAACGCCGCCAGACTCTGGAGAACACGCTCACCCGCCGCACTTCACTTGAAGAGCACCTGATGTGGCAGCTCAGGATGTCCGCGCTGGAGCACAACGATCAAATCATCGGCGCGACCATCATCTACAACCTCAACGACGATGGCTACCTGGAAACGCCGATCGAGGACCTGGCGACCCAACTGGAAACCGAACCGGCCATCGTCGAGCGGGTGCTCAAGCGCGTGCAAAGATTCGATCCGCCGGGAGTCGCGGCGCGCGATCTCCGCGAGTGCCTCTACCAGCAGCTCAGCAACATCGGAATGGAGGAGTCGCTCGCGGCCCGCATCGTGCTCAACCATCTCGACCTGCTCGAGAAGCATCGCTACGCCGAAATAGCGCGCGCGCTCGGAGTTACGATGGAGGTGGTCGGGCAGGCGGCCAAGGTGATTTCGCTGCTCGAACCCAAGCCGGGGCGCGACTATGGCGGCCAGGAGCCGGCCTACATCGTGCCCGACGTCTTCATCCACAAGATGGGCGCGGACTACGTGGTGCTGCTCAACGAGGGCGCGGTGCCGCGCCTGCGGCTGGCGGGCTACTACCAGCGCGTGCTCAGCGACAGCGCGGTCGCCGACGATACCAAGGAATATTTGCAGGAGCGGCTGCGCTCGGCGCGATGGCTGGTCAAGTCGATCTACCAGCGCCAGCAGACGATCTTCAAGGTCGCAAGCTCGATCGTAAAGTTCCAGCGCGCGTTCTTCGACCACGGCATCACCCACCTGCGGCCGCTGGTGCTCAAGGACGTCGCCGAGGACATCGGGATGCACGAGTCGACCATCAGCCGCGCCACCGCCAACAAGTACGCCCACACCCAGCAGGGCATCTTCGAGATGAAGTTCTTCTTCACCTCGGGGGTCAAAGCCGCCAGCGGCGAGGACGTTAGCGCGGAGACGGTCAAGGAGAAGATTCGCGCGATGGTGGCGGTCGAGCAGCATCACGATCCGCTATCCGATCAGGCGATCGCGGAAGTTCTGCGCCGCGACCAGATCAATATCGCACGCCGCACGGTGGCCAAGTACCGCCAGGCACTTGGCATCCTGCCCTCCGCGCGCCGCAAGAAGGTAGGCTGATCGTTTGGCCGCAAGCAGCGATGACGAAAAGGGGTGGCGAAGAAGGGGTGCCTAGATGGTGACGAAAGAGCCCGCGGGCAAGCGCGGCCGGATGGTAGAACGCAAACTGCGCCGCCGCGAGGCGCTCAAGGCGCGGCCGGTCGCAGAGGTCACCGTGACTTTCCGTCACGTCGAACCGACCGAGGCAATCCGCCAGTACGGCGAACGCAAGCTTGGCCACGTAGCCCAGGCGCTCAAGCGCCCGTGTACCGTGCATTTGATCCTGTCAGTTGATAAATACCGCCAGTGCGGCGAAGTTACGGTTAAGTCGGGCCGTCTGGCCGTAGTCGCGGCGCAGCAGGAGACCAAGGACCTCTACTCGGTCATTGACCTGCTCGCGGACAAAGTCCAGCGGCAACTCAAAAAACACCTGGAGAAGATTGAGGCTAAGAAATGGCGCGCCCCATCGGCGGGCGAGGTTCTGAGCGCGGCTGAGGAAGCGGAGAGCGAATCCCGCTCGTAGGCGCGCCTGCGGCGCCTGCGTAATCAGGGGCCGCGGACCCTAGCGGCTTTTCGCGGCCACTTCGGCTCGCCCGGGTCACATAGACTCGCTCGGACTTGCCTTCGATGCAATAATCGGTGCGCTGAGCAGGCGATGAAAATTACCGATATCCTGAGCCCTGACATGGTGATTCCCGAGCTCAAGGGCAACACCAAACCCGATGTCCTGCATGAGCTGGCGGGATACCTCGCTAGCAAACACCGCGAGATCGATCCCGCGGCGCTGTCCGCAGTGCTCGCCGAGCGCGAGCGGCTTGGCTCGACCGCGATCGGCGACGGCATCGCCATCCCCCACGGGAAACTCTCCGGCGTCAACAGCATCATCGGCGTCTTCGGGCGCCATCAACGCGGCGTCGACTTCGATTCGCTCGACGGCGGGCCCACGTATCTGTTCTTTTTGCTGGTCGCGCCCGAGGATTCGGCCAGCCTGCATCTGAAGGCGCTCGCGCGCGTCTCGCGCCTGATGAAGGACCCGGCGTTTCGCGAGCGCTTGAGCAACGCGCCCGACGCGGCCGAGATTTTTCGCCTGATCAAGGAGGAAGACGCCCGGCACTGAGGCGGGGTGCTGCCGGCGCGCCTTTGACCCTGCGATGGCTCTGCGGCGGCGGGCGCGCACGCGTGGCGCGGGCGCATCGCCCGTAGCAAACGCTTCCGCCACCTCTGGCACTTCACCTGCTTCCGATCGGCGCTCCACGCCTCATCATCGTCACCGGGGTTTCGGGCTCCGGGCGGCTGTCCGCGATGCGGGTGCTCGAGGACCTGGGCTTTTACTGCGTCGACAATATGCCGGTGGCGCTTGCCGAGTCGGTGATGCGGCTGGCGACCAGCCGCGACCCGGAACTCGCCGGCGTCGCGCTCGGCATCGACGCACGCGAGCGGCTGTTCTTCCCGCAGTGGCCGCGCGTCTTCAACGAGCTTGAACGCGACGGCTTCCGCCCCGAAGTGCTTTTTCTCGACGCCTCGGACGAGGTCCTGGTGCGGCGCTATTCGGAGAGCCGCCGGCCGCATCCGATGGCCGAGAGCGGCGCCTCGGTGACCGACGGCATCCGCAGCGAACGCCTGGCGCTGGCCGAGATGCGCGAGCGGGCCAACCGCGTGATCGATACCAGCGCGCTCACGGTGCACGAGTTGCGCGAGGTCATCACGACGGCGGTGTTGGGCGCAGGCAGCGGCGCCGCGATGACGATCGCGCTGGTTTCGTTCGGCTACAAGTACGGGATTCCAGTCGGGATGGACCTGGTGCTGGACGTGCGCTTTTTGCCGAATCCTTTTTTCGTGCCGGAACTGCGGGCGCTCGACGGAACGAACGAGCGGGTGCGATCGTACGTGATGAAACAGCCGGAGGCGCGGCGCTTCGTCGACGAGATCGCGCGGCTGCTGGCCTTCCTGGTGCCGCTCTACCGGCGCGAGGGGAAAAGCTACCTGACGATCGGACTGGGATGCACCGGCGGACGCCATCGATCGCCGACGCTGGTTAACGAACTCGCGCGGCGTCTCGGCCTGGAGGGCGTCGTCCTCCAGGTGCGCCACAACGATATCGCGCGCTGAACCGCTCCAGCCGGGCCGGGCGCGCCTACCAGGCGTCGGACGTCAGAACGTATTCCAGAACGCAGAGCATAGGTGCTCGCTGTTGAAGGTCGTTTCGACCATCGGCATTGGTGGCACCAGAGACTGGAATTCATCGGTCGCGGGGTTGTACCGAGACCAAAGCGGCTGGCCGGCGGAGTTCGGATTGCCTTTTGCCGCGAAGGTGGTCCAGTAGCTGATCATGGATTCAGACAGCTGCTGCTGCTCGGGCGTGAACATGCTGGGAGTGGAAAAGACATCGAACAGGTACGGAACCTCGGTGAAGTGAGCAGTACCCAGCGGGAAGGTGATCGGCGGGAAAGGAGGAGAAGGAAATTCATCGAAGACGAGATACGCGTTTTCGTCGTTGAACTCGTAAGCATAGGTCGGCACAAATACCGACAGCAGCGCAACGCCATTGCGCTCCGGACAGTCGAAGATCCCGTCGGTACCGGAGGCGCCCAGCGCTATACCGGGGCTGGGACTGGGATCACCGGGTGGAATCGGAGGACTGATCGGGTAATTGGCGAGCGGATAGAGGACGGACTCGATCTCCGTCACAAAACCCGACCCAAACGCACCCCATAGTGCAGCTACTGCTGTTTCGTAGTTCGCTTCGTCCTTCAGCGGATTCCCGACGGCATCAAACTCATCAGCTACGAATAGCCGCCATTCGTCATGATTGCCGCCGGAAATTACCGGCACCCGATTGAAATGGCCGGTGCTGAAAGCGGCCTCCAGGCTCTGTGTGAGTATGGTTCCATCCACGAAGGGATATAGCGTACTGGGTTGTACTAAAACCAAGGTCGAAGCCGCCACGCTCCGTAGGCACTCTGCCGTCTGACTGGAGCATCCCACGGCAGGGTTGGCAGCGAAAGTAGTGCCAGAGGCCACCAGCGAGGTACCGAGCGTTTCCGCTTGCGCAAGCGGGACAATCGAGATGGGAGTCCAGTAATCCTGAAACTCGATATAGGATCCACTCTCGGAAATTGCCCTTTGGAACAGGCCGGCCGCAGTAGGAGATGCGAGATTGGCGTAAACGCTCTGTCCTCCGGCGGACTCGCCGAAGATCGTCGTACGGCGCGGATCGCCTCCGAAGGCAGCGATGTTTCGTCGCACCCATTTGAGCGCGAGCTGCTGGTCCATCAGCCCGTAGTTGCCGTTGAGATGGCCTTCCGCATCGATCACCGGATGCGCGAAGAAACCCAAAAGACCCAGCCGATAATTGATGGTAACGACGATCACCCCGCCCTGTTCCACTATTCGCGTCGGGTCATAGTCCCTGCCGGCGCCGGTCACCAGCGCGCCTCCGTGGATCCATACCATCACGGGCAAACCGTGATGCTTGTTCTGGTTCTTTTTTGCGCGTGGCGTGTAGATATTCAGGGTCAGGCAATCTTCGCTGCCCAGGGTTTCCCCGAAACCATTTGGCTGGGTGCAGAAATTACCGAACTGATTCGCCTGTAGCACGCCGTGCCATCTGCCGTTGGGCTGCGGCGGCGTCCAGCGGAGGTTTCCAACCGGCGGCACCGCGTAGGGAATGCCCAGGTACTCGTCCGTAGTCGGTGTCTCGACTCCCTTCAATGGACCGTTCTGAGTAACGATGGCGGGGCTCGCGGCCGCTGGCGCAGCCGAGAGTGCATTGACGATGCCGGCCGCAGCCAGGCAAAGAAACGCCACTTGAACGTGGAGATACACGCTTCTCATCGCAGGCCCTCCTGCCGTGGATGTCCGGCTAACGGAACCGATCAAGTGCCTAACCGAAGCACAAGCCGCAAAGTTCCGCAATGAAAAGGTGGAAATGACGAATCCTGCGCGGGTTCGCCCGCAAACGGGGGACGCCGCGTGAGCTAAGACGGATGCTCGTGTCGAAGAAGGGAGGGATAGCGGCGCCGGTGCCTATTTAAACCAACCATAGCCGCAAGTGCGCGTCGCGAAACGAAAAACCGAAAGTCCTGTGCGCGACGGCTTGTCTGTGTCCCATAGCGGCCCGTATCATCAAATCACCCGCGTTCGTGCGGGCCAACGATGGCGGCCACTACTCCCATACCAACCCCCGACGAACGGCCCCGTCTCCTCACTCCGCTGGGTGTCGTCAAGATCGTACTCGTGCTGGTCCTCGTACTGGGATCGGGATGGCTTTTGTGGGCGCATTCCGAGTGGTTCGAGAATCCGAGCCTGGTCAAGGTGGAGGTGCTGAGCTGCGGGCTGTGGGGGCCGGTCGTTTACATGCTGCTCTACGCGGTGGGCCCGTCGTTCCTGGTGCCGGGCGCGGTGATGACGATCGCGGGCGGGCTCGCGTTCGGGGCGCTGTGGGGCTCGGTCTATTCGCTGCTGGGTGCGGACGCGGGAGCGCTGATTGCGTTTGCGGCGGGGCGGTTTCTGGGACGCTCGTTCGTGGAGCGTCTGGTCGGCGCGCGCTTCGAAAAGCTGCTCGCGAAGATCGGACGCCACGGCTTTCAGATCATTTTCTATCTGCGCCTGGTGCCGCTCATCCCCTACAACGCGCTCAACCTGCTGGCCGGCGCCTCGCCCATCACCTTCCGCGACTATTTCTGGGCGAGCATGATCGGGATGGTCCCGGGGACTATACTGTTCGCCTTCCTGGGCAACGCGCTATGGCATCCGACCTCGCCGCGCTTTTTCCTCGCGCTCGCGCTGATCATGCTGTGCTTCGCCGGCGGCGAGCTGGCGCGCCGCCGCGGCTGGCTGCCAACCAGCTAGCCGGCGTTGGCTGAACCGAGGCGTTCTCGCGGCCGCACCGCAATCGAGAGGCGTCTGCTCGAGATACCTACTTACGTTCCGCTCTGCCAGCTTGCCAGGTACTGCTTCTGCTCGGCTGATAGCCGGTCGATTCGGATTCCCATCGCGACCAGTTTCATGCTCGCGACTTCGTCCTCGATCTTGAGCGGCACGTTGTGCACTTTGACTTCGAGCTGCGCCCCGGCGGCCCACGCCGCCGCCATCGCCTGGGTGGCGAAGCTCATGTCCATCACCTGCGCGGGATGGCCCCCGGCGCACGCGAGATTCACCAGTCGTCCCTGGCCGAGCAGGTAGAGCTTGCGTCCGTTGCGCAGATGGAAAGTCTCGACCTCGCGCTCGGCCTGGCGGTCGACGCGGCGCGCGAGCTTGCGCAGCGCGGGCAGATCGATTTCGACGTCGAAGTGGCCCGAGTTGCAGATGATCGCGCCGTCCTTCATCGCGCTCATGTGGCTCGCGCCGATGATCTCCTTGTCGCCGGTGACGGTGACGAAGATGTCGCCGACGCGCGCCGCCTCCGCCATCCGCATCACCTGGTAGCCGTCGAGCGCCGCCTCCAGCGCGCGGATCGGATTGACCTCGGTTACGATCACGTTGGCGCCGAGTCCCCGCGCGCGCGACGCCACGCCGCGCCCGCACCATCCGTAGCCCGCCACCACGAATACCGAACCTGCCACCAGCACGCCGGTCGCGCGGATGATCGCGTCGAGCGTCGATTGGCCGGTGCCGTAGCGGTTATCGAACAGGTACTTGGTCTGCGCGTCGTTGACGGCGACCACCGGGATGCGGAGCGCGCGGTCCTGCTCCATCGCGCGCAGGCGGATGACGCCGGTGGTCGTCTCTTCCATCGAGGCCCGCACCTCGGAGGCCTGATCATGAAAATCGGTGTGCAGCAGGCTCACCAGGTCGGCGCCGTCGTCCATCGTGATGGTCGGATGGGCCTCGAGCACGGCGCGCAGATGGCTGTAATAGGTGTCGCGATCCTCGGCGTGCACGGCGTAGCTGGGGATGCCGTATTCCTTGACCAGCGCGGCGGCGACGTCGTCCTGGGTCGAGAGCGGATTGGAGGCGCAGCACAGCACCTCGGCCCCCCCGGCCTTCAGCGTGCGCAGGAGGTTGGCGGTCTCGGTGGTGATATGGAGGCAGGCGCTCAGGCGCTGGCCGCGCAGCGGCTTCTCCTTGGCGAAGCGCTCGCGGATGATCCGCAGCACCGGCATCTGTTCGTCGGCCCATTCGATCCTGCGCCGCCCGGCCTCGGCCAGTCCGAGGTCGCGCACGTCGTGCGGCAGGGCGCGCCCGTTGCGTGACGCGGCCGGCGTGGTTTTACTATTACGCTTGCTGGCTTTCGCCTCCATCTGAATCATCTCCGAATTTCAAAGGGCGCGCGTACGCGAATGCGCCGCGCGCCCCAGGTTGTCGTGCGCGATGGTCTTCTGATTAGCGGCCGCCGTCGCGCCCGAAGGCGTTGCGCAACGCGTCGACCATGTCGGTTTGCTCCCAAGGAAAGAGCCCATTGCGCGGCACCCGCCCGAAATGGCCGTAGGCGGCGGTGGCCTTGTAAATCGGCCGCTTGAGGCCGAGCGTCTTGATTATCCCGGCGGGCCGGAAGTCGAACAGCTCGCGCAGCGCCGAGGACAGCTTCTGGTCCGGGACCGCGCCGGTGTCGAAAGTGTCGATGAGGATCGAAACCGGCTCGGCCACGCCGATCGCATACGCCACCTGGATCTCGCACTTGGTTGCCAGCCCGGCCGCGACCACGTTCTTGGCCACGTAGCGCGCCATGTAACAGGCCGAGCGATCGACCTTGCTCGGGTCCTTGCCCGAGAACGCGCCGCCGCCGTGGCGTCCGTATCCGCCGTAGGTATCGACGATGATCTTGCGCCCCGTCAGGCCGCAATCGCCGTGCGGGCCGCCGATCACGAAGCTGCCGGTCGGGTTGACGTGGATTACCGTGTCCTTGGTCAGGAACTGCTTGGGAATAGTCGGCTTTATCAACTCCTCGATCACCGCTTCGCGCACGGTCGCATGGCCGACGTCGCGCCGATGCTGCGCCGAGACCACCACCGTGCTGACCTCAACCGGGCGCCCACCCGCGTAGCGCACGCTGACCTGGCTCTTGCCGTCGGGCAACAGGAAATCCGCCTTGCCCTGATGGCGCAGCTTGGAGAGATTTTCCATCAGCCGATGCGCGAGCGCGATCGGCAGCGGCATCTGCTCCGGCGTTTCGTCGCAGGCGAACCCGAACATCAAACCCTGGTCACCGGCGCCCTGCTCCTTGTGCAGCCCCTCGCCCTCGGTGACGCCCTGCGAGATATCGGCCGATTGCGGCTCGATCGCGGTCAGCACGGCGCAGTTGTTGCCGTCGAAGCCGGTGTCGATATGGTTGTAGCCGATTTCAAGCGCGGTATCGCGCGCGATTCGGACGAAGTCCGGACGCGCCCTGCTGGTTATCTCGCCGGCCAGCACGATGAGGCCGGTCTTGACCAGCGTCTCGAGGGCCACGCGCGAGTTGGGATCCTCGGCGATGAGCGCGTCGAGCACGGCGTCCGAGACCTGGTCGCACATCTTGTCGGGATGGCCTTCGGAGACCGATTCCGAGGTGAAAAGAAAATCCTTGAGCGGCATTTAGCGATGTCTCCTTGGAGGTGCCAGTCTTGCAAGCGCCCGCGTCAGTGCGAAGCCCGCTCGTCCGGCCCAGCGGCAACGTAATGTTTGCTTGATTGCGAAGCGAGCGCTCGCCGCACAACGCTCGATAAAAGAAGGTATTTCATCCGGAACGAAGAACGATGCATTGGTATAGCCAACCGCTGACGCGCGATCAAGGCGCTCACCGGACGCGCAGTGTCCGAATAGGACACTAATCGCCTGACCACTGACCGTCGCGCACTCAGCGGTCAGTCTTCGCCGAAGCGATCAGTCTTCGCCGAACCGATCCTGGAACAGGCGCTGGATGGCGTCGAGGGCGGCGCGCGCGTCCGGCCCATCCGCACGCACTTTGAGCCGCGCGCCGATCGCCGCGCCGAGCATCATCAGGTTGATCACGCTGCGCGCGTCGGCCTGACCGTCCTTGCCGACGATCGTCACCTTGGACTGGAAGCTGCGTGCGGTTTCGGCCAGCTTGGTGGCGGCGCGCAGATGGAGCCCGAGCCGATTGCTAACCTCCACTGTCCCCTCCAGCACACTCATCCACTCTACGATAGACGCTGGGGGTCGGCCGGTAAACGGGTCACGCGGATAAGGGGGCGCGTTACCGAGACTAGCGAACGGTTTTAATGCCCGCGTTCTGGATGACAATTATCATCCTCGCGTCGGAACTGGCCTGCGCAATCTCATATTCTGCCTCGATCAGCGACATTGCTGCCTCGACCCGCTTTGCCGCCTGTGGTTCACTGCATTCGAGCGAGATCCTGCTCAACCGGCGAAATCGTGCACGCATCCCGCGAGGAATGCGCGGAGCGATAAGCCGGAAATCTCGATCGCAGCTCACCAACACCGATCGATCTTCCTCGCTGACGGTCGCAATGAGAGCGTCTGGCGAATCGACAGGCAGGATATCTCGGACGTGCTGTACAGTATGTCCGCGTCGTCGGAAGACTTCGCCCACGGAGTCGGGTACATTGTGGTCAAGCAACAGGCGGATCGTTACAGACATCACGATGCCTGTTCATGCCCGACTCGCCACTTTTTCCTCATGCTTTATCGCCGCGGCGATGTCTCTCTCGGTGAGCGGCGGATACTCCCTGATAATCGACTTTGGCGAGTAACCCGCAAGGTGAAATCGCCAAATCGCTTTGGTCGGAATGCGTGTTCCAGCCACGACCCACGCGTTATGAACTATATAGCGATTGCGCTCGATTCGGCCGAGCTGATCTTCAGTGCGCCGCTTGAGCTTTTCCGCCTCCCTCGCAACGTCGTGGATGATCCTTTGAAGCCGAAGGTGAGTGTACTGCCTGCTTAGCACGCCGCGCAGACGCTCGCTCTCAGGCTCGCGGAAATAGACTTCGTTGCCCGACACATACAGAACGAGTTCTGACCACGGCTGGTCCCGATACTGGCTCAATTCGCGAGCAACCTTTCTAAGTTGTTGCAGCGGGATGTTGAATTGCTTGCGAAGAATGCCGAGAGTCCGCAGACCCACTACGTCCTGAAAGGAATAAACCCTGCTAAACGGACTCCGGCGATTTTCTGAGGCGTAGCGCGGACGGAAGAACCGCGTCTCGTCCCAGTACCTAAGTTGGCTCTGCGACAGGCCGGTTAGCCGGACTACATGATTGGCGCTGAACGCCCGCACAACTTCGATCATCGCTCCGCTTCCCCAGGACAGTTTCGAGCGTACCAAATCCCGACGATAAGGGACCAGACGGGGCGCGGCGGCATGCTGGACGTGTGTACGAAATCAGTCGGCGGTGTCGTGGTCGCCGCTGATTTGCGCCTCGAACAGCTCGCGCAGGCGGGCTTCGATCGCGCTGTCGCGCAGCGTATGTTCACGCGCACGCCAATCCTTAAGCGCGATCACCGCCTTGGACATGTTGCGATGGCCGCCCGCGCTGCCCATCTCGCCGAACAGCTTGCGCACGACCTCGCCCGCGTTGCGCCGCCCGGTGCCGTGATTACGCACCGCGATCACCAGGTTGCCGTCGAGCTTGCCCGACACCACCACCCACTCCACGTCCTCGAACTGCAGGCAGAAGTCCGCCATCTGCACGATCAGGTCGTCGCGCTCGACGCGGCCGAGGTGCAACAGCGCGACGCCGTCGTGGACCTCGAAACGGCGCATCACGCGCGCCAGCACGCGGGCGAAGCGCGTGGGCAGTTCGGGCCGATCGATCTGACGCAGCAGGTTGTAATTGGCGTGCGGGTACAGATGGGTGAAGGCCTGCATGTCGCTGTCGGTCACCCGCCGCTTGAGCATCAGCGTGTCGCTGCGGATGCCGTAGAGCAGCGCGGTGGCCAGGCGCTCGCTTATCCGCTCGTCGGCGGCGACCAGGTACTCGGTCATGATGGTGGCGGTGGCGCCGTAGCCGGGGCGCACGTCCTGGAAGGCGGCGTTGTTCGGCGCGTAACCCGGATGATGGTCGATCACGATGTCGGCACGGCGCAGGCGGCCGTTGAAGTAGGGCGGCTGCACGTCGACCATCGCCACCCGGTCGAACGCGGCGAGTTCCTCGGTATCGGCCGGCGCGACCTCGATCTCCAGCAGATGCATCATGGTCTTGTTCTCGGGCCGCGTGACCGGAGTGAAGCTGAAGATCGGCGTGGTGAGCTTGTTGCGGCCCAGCAGCGTCCGCAGCGCAATCGCGCTCGACATCGCGTCGGGGTCGGGATCGTCTTGTAGCAGGATGGCGACCCGGTCGCCCTCCGACACCAACGCGCGTAATTCCTTGATTTTGTGCTTTGTCAGATTGTCTTCCATGAAGCGGAAAATCTTCGCCCCTAAGGCCGAAGGCAGCTACGCTGATTCAGCTCCGCCGATCCAGCTCAGACCAGGCTTTGGCGTCCGCCGCTCCCGATGCCGCCGAACCTTGGAGGTTTAGGGTAGTATGGAGGCCGAAGGTTTTGCAGGGCAGCCACCGGTCCGGAGGAAATTCTCTAACACGCCCTCCCCGGCCGTATCAATGATACAATCATGGGGCGCCCTTGTTTCTGCCTACGATGAGCGAGCAAAGTTGCGAAATCTGCCGGCGTCCGATAAACGAGTGGTTCCTGCATCTCGCCGTGGAGGACCGCGCTGGATTTAGCCAAGACGCCTTTATTTGTGCCAATTGTGGCGTGAAACTACGCCTCGCCTCGGAAAAAAACCGCGACCTCCAGATCGATCCGTGGCTGCATGAGGCGCTCGCGCGCGTGCTCAAGGGCAGAATATGACCCTCCACCGGAGCGCCGGTAAGGGCAGTACGGGTACGGCAATACTGGTGAGGCAGTACGGGTAAGGCAATTCGGGTAAGGCAACGGGGTTGATGGCTGAGCGAACGGAACTGGACCTTTGGCCGTATGAAGAGGCGCGCCGCCTCGCCGAGCGGGTCGGCAGCTATGCGCCCGAGCGCGCGGTAATCTTCGAAAGCGGCTTCGGCCCCTCGGGCCTGCCGCATCTCGGCACGATGGGCGAGGTGCTGCGTCCCGCTTACGTGCAGCACGCCTTTCATGTCCTTGGCCAAGTCCTCGAGGAAGCCGACTCCAACAGCGCCGCGTACCGCCGCCCAAGCCGGCTCGTCGTTTTCATCGACGACATGGACGGACTGCGCAAGGTCCCCGAAAGCATCCCCAATCGCGAGGCGACCGCGGCCTTTCTGGGCCAGCCCGTGTCGCGGATTCCCGACCCCTTCGGCGAGTGCCATCTAAGCTTCGCCGCGCACATGATCGGGCTGCTCGAGAAATTCCTCGAGCCGGTCGAGGTCAGCTACGAATTGATGCGCTCCAGTGAGATGTACTCAAGCGGCCGCTTCGACGACGCGCTGAGACTTATCCTGGAGAAGCACGCCGAGATAATCCGTATCGTCGCGCCGACGCTGCGCGAGGAGAATCGCGCCGGATGGTCGCCCGTGATGCCGCTTTGTCCCGCGTGCGGGCAAATCAACTCGACCCTGGTGACCGCGTATCATCCCGAGCGCGCCACCGTCGAGTTCTCCTGCGAGCGCAGCTTCGGCGGCTCGCACGGATGCGGCTTTAAGGGCGAGCAGAGCGTGCTCGGCGGCAAAGCCAAGGTGCAGTGGAAGGTCGACTGGGCGCTTCGATGGTACGTGCTGGGGGTCGACTACGAACTTTACGGCAAGGACCTGATCGATTCGGCGCGGCTCTCGGGCCAGATTCTGCGCCTGCTCGGCGGCCGGCCGCCGCTCGGCTTCGCGTTCGAGATGTATCTCGACGAGGAAGGGCACAAGGTCTCTAAATCGATCGGCCGCGGGGTCGGCGTCGAGCAATGGCGGCGGTACGCGCCGATCGAGGTGCTCAAGTATTTTCTGATTCTGAATCCGCGGCGCGCGCGCAAGCTTTTCCTGGAATCGATTCCGCAGTACACCGACGAGTATCTCGACGCGCTACGCGCATGGGGCGCGGCGGACGAGCGCGCGCGGCGCAACTCGCCGCTGGAGTTCGTGCTGCAGAGCCAAAGCGCCCGGCGCTTCAACTCGACGCTCAGCTTTGGCCTGGTGATGAACCTGGTCGCGGCGCTCGGCAGCGGCGAGCGCGATCTTATCTGGCGCTACCTGGTGCACTACGACCCCGCGATCGAGGGCGACGCGGACACGATGAAGTTGACGCGCGAGCTGATGGAATGCGCGCTAAATTTCTACCGCGACTTTATCGAGCCCGCCAAGTTTCACTACACGCCGAGCGACGGCGAGCGCGAGCAGTTGCGCGCGCTCAGCGCGTGGCTCGCGCAAAACGGCGAAGCCGGCGCCGAGGATATCGAAAAGGCGATCTACGAACTCGGCCGCCAGCACTACGACAAGCCGGGCAAGATTTTTCCGCTGCTCTATCGCGTGATCCTGGGCCAGGAACGCGGCCCGCGCCTGGGCGCGTTCATCCGCCTCACCACCCCCGCGCGCGTGGCCGAGATCGTCGACGCCAGGCTCGATTAATCGCGTTACGGCGAGTTCCGGGGCCGCGCGCCCGCTCAGATGGTCGGCATCCAGTAGCTGCCACGATCGAAAGTACTCAGGTGTGAACCGTCAGCGGCAACGATGTCGGCGACGTCAGCGCTAAGCGCCGACACGCCAATAATATCGGCATTGGTCGGCGATTTGATTCGCTGCCATCGCTTGCCGTCGGTCGTAAGCAAAATCGTCCCATGGCGTCCAACCACCCAGCACACCGTGTTTGATGGCGCCTCGCCGGCCAGCAAATCAGATCGTACGCCGGTACCTTGTTGCTGCCAGACTCTTCGGTCGGTCGAGCGGAAGATCACCCCGGAGTCCTCCAGGGCCCAGTACACCGACTGGTCCGGCGATGAAACCAGCACGGAGCGCGACGTTACAGTTGAAACAGCCGGCGCGCTCGCGCTCGCAACGCTCGCTCCAGCCGCTGGAGCTACGGCGGCGGTCGCAGGAATCGGCGACTCAAAGACCGGGCTTGGCGCCTTTGCGAATCGGTTTGACAAAGGAGACTGGTGACCACGGGCAGAAGCTCGCGCGGCCGCTAAAGCTCGATGGCGCGTTTGAGCTGAGGCCAAGGCTCTCCTTGACGTACCCGCAGGCCGGCGTGCGTGCCGCGACACATGGGCACGTTGCGAAGGAACCGACGGCGTGGCGAGGGGTTGTTGCGGTTCGCTGTCGATACTCGCCGTTGAAGCCAGCGCATCGGCGGTCGGCGCCGGTGTCGTGGCCGTAGTCGTCAGGTTCGAAGCAGCAGCCGGCGTCGATTCGGCCGCCGCAGTTGAGTCGCTGTTTGGTCGCGTAGGAGCGACCTCGACTTCTGCAGGCGCCACGCCGATGCGTCGTACCTGCAGGACCGTAACAACAACGACTACCGCCATCGCAGTGCACGCCAGACATAGCAGAGCGACGCCCCACGCGCGGCTGCGCCTCGGGCGGATCGTCTCTGCTGGTGAGGTGGGCGTCTCGGACGGCGGAGCGACCGGCCCTGACGCATCAAGTGCGGACTTCACCGCGCTGGAGAACTGATTCTCGATATCGTTATTTGGCGCCAACCTTGGCCTCGGACACGAGAGTAAAAACTAAATAAGGTAGGTATAAGAAACTGAGGTAGCGCACCGCACCAGCGGAGCAAGCCTGACGCTTTCACGAACCCACACAATCCGCTGCGGTTTCGCCTCGAGGAGATACGATGGGGAGGCCGAGGAATCAGAAATGCTTCAAATGAACTCGGCAAAAACCGAGTCGGCCAGTTCCAGGCCGCGCTCGCTCAGATAGATCCGGCCCTGTTCACGAACCAGCAGGTCGCCCTCGAACAGGCGCGCGGCGCGCGCGCCGAAGATGCTGTCGAAGCTCGCGCCGAAGCGCGCCTCGAAATCGGCAAGCGCAAATCCGTCGCGCAGCCGCAGATTCAAAAATACAAACTCGCCGCGCGCGCCGTGGGCGTCAACCGTTTCGCCGCCCGCCTCCGCCAGGCCGCCCTTAAGCGCCTGCTCGACGTAGCGCACGGGCATCCGCTCGTTCCACCATCGCCGCCCGCCTCCGCCATTCTCGTCGCGCGCGAAGCTATGCGCTCCCGCGCCGAGGCCCAGGTAGCTCTCCAGGCGCCAGTAACTCAGATTGTGACGCGCCTCGTGGCCCGGCGGGGCGTAGTTGGAAATCTCGTACATCTTATAGCCGCGCCGCGGCAGTTCCTCGCGGACCGCCGCGTAAAACTCGGCCTGACGGTCGGAGTCGATCGGCCGGATTCGTCCGCGCTTCATCTCGGTGAAGAACGCGGTGCCTTCCTCGAAGGTCAGGTTGTAGGCCGAGATGTGATCGGGGCCGAGCGCGGCGGCCTCCGCGATATCGTTGAGGGTCTCGTCGATAGTCTGCCCGGGGACCGCAAAGATTAGATCGAGGTTGAGGCGCTCGAAGCCCGCGCGATGGGCGAGCCGAACGGCCTCGCGAGTTTCCGCGGCGCCGTGGATCCGGCCGAGGAACTTAAGCCGCTGGTCATTGAACGATTGGGCGCCGAAGCTGATTCGGTTGATTCCGGCGGCGCGCATCCCGTCGAGCTTGGCCGCGTCGACCGTGCCCGGATTCGCCTCCAGCGTGACCTCGGCGCCGCGCTCGAGGCCGAAGTTGCGCTCGGCCGCGGCCAGGACCGCCGCGATCGATTCCGGCTGGAAGAGCGACGGCGTGCCACCGCCGAAGAAAATCGTCTTGAGCCGCCGTCCCGTCCATGGAGCCTCGCCGGCGCGGTGCTCGATCTCGGCGACGAGCGCGCGCACGTAGTCGTCCTCGGGCCAGCTCGCGACGGCGTGCGAGTTGAAATCGCAATACGGACACTTGGATTGACAGTACGGGATGTGAAGATAGAGCGAGAACGCGGCCGCGCCGTGGCTGTTGTCGTTTCCGGTAAGCATCGCGGGCCGTCCTCGGCCTCACTCAAGCTTATGCCCGCGCGACGGTGGTTACCACGTGACGGCGATAAGCCGCGCGAGCGCCTGCGAGGCCGCGCCAAGCGGCTTCGCGATCGGCGGCGGCAGGTAAGCAGCAGATAAGACTCGACGGCGGCGAATGCGGCTCCGCGCGCCGCCGCATTGCGCTCCACCGGCGGACGCCGGTTCCACAGGTAGACCAACATCTCGTAGCCGAAGTACAGCAGCAGCCCGATCAAAACGACGTCGTCGATGATGACCACAACCTTGCGGACGAATCCGTGCGGCAGCAGCCAGATTGCGAGGCGCGCGACGAGCGCGAAAATCACGATCGCGGCGACCACGGCGCTCGCGTGATGCACGAGCAACTGGATCGCTTCGACGTTGATCCAATGCTCGATATCGTAACGATCAGGCGATGCAGTATTGCTGACCGCGAACGTTGGTCTACCCTCCCTTGCGAGCCGCGGGCCACGCCGAATTCACGAGCTTAGACACGCCCGCCGAGCGGCACAAGCAAGCGCGCCACCGGGAAAAAAACAAGGACGAGGAAGCGCCGCAGAGAAAAGAAACCGGCGCTTCCTCGCTCGACCCCCACCCCCAACCCTCCTCCAAGACACGGGGACTATGTTGCTGTTGACAGAAAGAGCGATTCTGCGCCACTCTAACAGCATGAAGACGCTAGATGGATTCGACCGTCAGTTCCCGACCGAAGCTGCCTGCAAGGAATATCTGGTTGCGCTGCGCTGGCCCAACGGTGTGACGTGTCCGCGCTGCGGGAACGAGAAAGTTTACAAGCTGAAGGAGCCGTTCCGCTGGCAATGTCAGAAGTGCGCGCCGAAGGGTTATCGCTTTGGGCCGCTGGTCGGGACGATCTTCATGGACACGAAGATCGCGCTGAAGACCTGGTTCAAAGTCGCGTACATGATGCTGCAATCGAAAAAGGGCATCAGCGCGCTTCAGATTCACCGCATGATGAAGCAGAGCGGCGGCAGCGATTATCGGACTTGCTGGTTTATGTGTCACCGGTTGCGCGCCGCGTTGCGGAACGAAGAATGGCCCCTAAGCGGCGAAGTCAAGGTTGACGAAACTTTCATCGGCGGCAAAGACAAGAACCGCCACTGGAACAAGAAGACGCACATCAGAGGCGGCGAGATGAGCGATAAAACTACGGTCATCGCTGCGATCGCGCGCAAAGGCAACGTGGTGTGCGAAATCATTGAGAGCACGGATACCCCGACGCTAGACAAGTTTGTGCGCTAAACTGTAGCTAATAAAGTCTCGCTGGTCGCGACCGACGAACATAGCGGCTATCGATTTCTCAAGCCGACGCTGCCAGATGAAGTCGTCACCCATGGCAAAGGCGAATACGTGCGCGGCAGGTCCATACGAACAACATCGAATCGTTCTGGTCGTTGCTCAAGCGCGGCGTGATCGGCACCTATCATCAGGTCAGCAAGGATTATCTGCAGCTTTACCTGAACGAGTTCTCGTTCCGCCACAACTTCAGGAACGCGGAAGATCCGTTCGCGCAGCTAATTTCATCGGTGTCTCAGTAGGCGAGAGACGGTCGCTACGCTAAAATGGCCGCATGGCGAAGCAGACCGCAGATCGAAAATCAAAATCAAGTACCGCGAAGAAAGACGCCGAGCTGCAGAAGCTGCTCGACAAGCCCGACTTCCATTCGTTCGATAGAATGATGCGGAAGGTAATCGCAGTCCCTAAGGGGGAAATCGATAGGAGGACGAATCCTCCCACGCGAGGACGCTAGCAATGATCAAAATTCTGGGTTGTCCGCTCTTTGCCAAGAGATGGCATCGCGTGACAATTCCAATGCTGTGACTATTCTTTGGACGATCCTCGTGATCTCGTCCACATTCTCAACATTACCGGGCAAATAGACTGTCGTCGTATCGTCGGGATATCCACGGTAGTGTTTCAAGGCGAAAGGTAGTTCGTCGTTTAGGGACAGGGCAGCGCCTAGATATGCATCTAAATCGTCATACCCCTGAACGAACATAATACCGCGACTTTGAAAAAACGATATAGGTCTGCTGAGAATTGCCTGCGGAACCAGGTCAACTTTGTCCAAGTCTTTTAAGGCAATGGGTCGCAGCATCACGGCACCTGCGTATTCTTCGTTACCGTAGCTGAAATTACAGCAAAATCAATGCCGCCCTGAACTATTACCCTAACCCCCGGCGTGTTGGGATACCAGCGAGCCTCCGTCGGGCTGCCTTTCCCAGGGGTAGGCGCAACACCGGTCGTAAACTCAACCCCGCGGTCGCTTGCGGGCAGTGCATTTCGATATGCCTTCACGGTGGGGAAGATGCTGCTATTTGCGGGACGACCCCAGATTTCCCCCGACTTTTGCTGTGCTTTTGCATCCGCGCTTGTTTGCGTCGGCGACTCCTTGCGATGGTAGGGCATTACCGCCGTCTCCTTGAGTATAAGCCAGGTTTAGCACTCGGGCAATCTAGCCCCGGGAATCCGGGACTTTTCTCTATGACGTATCAAAACGCACGGGCGCACCATTCCATCCACTCTGCGCACCCTTATCAGCGCGAATGGAGTTGTTGCAGGGTGGCCCGATGTTGGGATAGACTCAGCAGTAACCACACTGGGAGTCTACAGAAGGCACCCAAAACTGGGCCGGAACCTAACGGTTTCGGCTCTTTTATTTAAAAGGGAATGTCGTCGTCTTGAGCGGTGGGCGCATACTCCTCCGCAACATCCTCCTTACTCACCATCCACAAACCCCGACCTTCACGGCGTACGACACTGTCGCGACGCATGTTTGAAAGGGTCCAAATCATGCGGCGATGTTCGCGTTCGTCTTCGGTGCTGATACCTACGGCACGCTCGATCTCTGCCAAATGTAACCGGACACCCGCGTTTTGCTTCAAATAGGAATAAATGCGCTGGCGAAGGGGCGGTTCTGCAACTAGAGGTTGTTCTATCACCGGAGCCTCGTGTTCGCCGCGTCCATTGGAAAGCTGGCCTACAAGTTTCTGGTATTCAGCAAATGTTTCGCGATGCTCACGCGTTAGCTGTTGAATCTGCTGTTCCTGTCTAACTAGCCTTTTTGCAAGCTCCAATATTTGTGCTGCCACGTCCATTGCTCCTTCAGAATAACCAACCGGTAGACCCGTAGCAAGTCTACAACTACTGATTATAGCGGTACGAAGTGGGGCCTAATGGGGTAAAAGCCGACCTGTCACGTCCTAATCACTCAATCGGTTAATTCTGTCTTAATCAACATAGTCCCCCAGGACACGGGGGAGGGGGTCGGAGCCAGAACGTCGCGCGCGATTTGCAAAGGTTGGGTGTTACCTATGTCCTCGCACACCCGTTACCCATGTCTCGCGCACAAACTAAAGACAACAGGTGGAGGGAGTCAGCAGCGCTCGAGCGTCACAACTGATGCGGCGTGCCGCCTACAAGCCGCCGCGACGCGCCGCTATACTCTAGCGCGACGCCCCAAAGGAGCGCGCTTCAAAATCGTAACCGGCTCGCACAACCAACCAGCGGCGCCATCAGCGCATCCCGAACCGCAAGCCGGCGCGCCAGCGGATTCCGCCGGCGCGAAGGCGGACTCCGCCGCCGGCCGGATGCTCGCCGCGCGTCTGGGCCCCAACCTGGCATGGCTGGTCGCGACCGGTATCCTGCTGAGCCGTATCGCCGGTCTCGTCCGCGAAAGTATCTTCGCGCATTACCTCGGCAACTCCGACGCCGCCGACGCCTTCAAGGCGGGCATCCGCATCCCCAACATCCTGCAAAACCTCTTCGGCGAGGGCGTGCTCTCGGCCTCCTTCATCCCGGTCTACAGCAAGCTCCTAAGCGAGGGCGACGCGGAGACGGCCGAGACGCTGGCGTGGGGCGTCGGCACGCTGCTCGCGCTCGGGGTCGCGATCCTGGTCGCACTGGGAGTGTGGGCGACGCCTTGGCTGATCGCGGTGATCGCGCCGGGATTCACCGGCGCCAAGCGCGAGTTGACGGTCGCGCTGGTGCGTATCCTGTTCCCCGGCGCCGGGCTGCTGGTGTTGTCGGCCTGGTGTCTCGGCGTGCTCAACAGCCATCATCGCTTCTTCGCCTCGTACACGGCGCCGGTCGCATGGAACGTCGCGATCATCGCCGCGCTGGTTTACTACGGACCGCGCAGTTCGCAGGAGGCGTTGGCGGTCGAGCTTGCGTGGAGCGCGGTCGTTGGTGCGTTCCTGCAGATCGCGGTGCAGGCGCCGCAGACGCTGCGGCTGGTCGGCCGCCTCCGAGTCGATTTCGCGCGCACGCGCACGGCCCTGGGCACGGTCTTTCGCAACCTCACGCCGGTCGTCGCCGGACGCGGCGCGAGCCAGATTTCCGGCTACGTCGACAACCTGCTCGCAAGCCTGCTGCCGACCGGCGCGGTCTCGGCGCTCAGCTACGCGAGCATCCTCTACCTGCTGCCGATAAGCCTGTTCGGGATGTCGGTCGCGGCGGCCGAGTTACCGAGCATGTCGCGCGCCGCCGGCACCTTCGCGGAGGTGTCGCAGCTTTTGCGGATACGCCTGGACGCGGGCCTGCGGCAGATCGCGTTTTTCGTCGTGCCTTCCGCGGCGGCGTTTCTGTTTCTCGGCGACGTGGTCTCGGCGCTGATCTTTCAGTCCGGCAGCTTCACCCATCGCGACGCGATCTACGTATGGGCGGTGTTGGCCGGGTCGGCGGTGGGGATGCTGGCGGCGACGATGGGCCGGCTGTACAACTCGGCCTTCTATGCGCTGGAGGATACGCGCACACCGCTTAAGTTCGCGCTCGTCCGCTTCACCCTCACGCTGACGTTGGGATATCTGTGCGCGATTCCGCTGCCGCCCGCATTGGGAATCGCCCAGCGATGGGGCGCGGCGGGCCTGACCGCGTCAGCCGGAGTCGCCGCCTGGGTCGAATTCGCGCTGTTGCGATGGAAACTCAACGCCAGAATCGGCCACACCGGATTGGGACGCGGGCTGGTGGCGCGGCTGTGGGGGATCGCGCTGATAGCGAGCGCGGCCGGATGGGCGGTGAAGCTTGGGATGGGGCATGCCGGCCCACGCCTGATGGCGCTCGCGGTGCTGCCCGCGTTCGGCGCGGTCTATCTCGGGATCGCGTGGTGGATGGGGCTACCGGAGCTTGAGCGCGCGGCCAACTACCTTGCCGCGCGGCTTGGCCTGCGCTCCCTTAAGCGCTAGCTCGGCGCCGGCGCCGCGCGCCGTGGTGGCACGCAGGCGCTCGATCGTCAGCGTCGTGCCGTAGCCGGGCAGCAGCGGCGCGAGCGCGACCCGCCCGCCGTAAGACTCCACGAAAATCTGGCCGTCGACGATTTTGTCGCGCCAGTCCTCGCCCTTTACCAGCACGTCGGGGCGCACGGCACGGACGATACGCTCGGCGCGCGTATCGTCGAACACCACCACGTAATCCACCGCCTCGAGCGCGGCCAGGATCAACGCGCGCTCGACCGCCGGATAGATCGGGCGGCCGTCGCCCTTGATCAAACGCACGCTGCGGTCGCTGTTGACTCCCACCACCAGCGTGTCGCCCTGCGTGCGCGCGAACGAGAGCATCTCGACATGCCCCGCATGCAGCAGATCGAAGCATCCGTTGGTGAACACCACGCGCCGGCCCGCGCCGCGATCGCGCTTGAGCGCCGGGCGCAATTCCTCGACCGCGACGATCTTGCGCTGCGCGCTTTCGGGTACCGGACTGAGTGCCCGCGCGAGGTCCTCGCGCGAGATTATCTCGGTGCCCAGGCGGCTGACCTCGATCCCCGCGGCGAGATTCGCCAGCCGCGCCGCCGAGGCGAAACTGAGCCCCGCGATCACGAACAGGCCGAACACCGCCAGCACCACATCGCCCGCGCCGGTCACGTCGTAGACCGCGCGCGGCGTGGTCGCGATGTAAGTATGCGGGCCGCGGCGCTCGCTCAGGTACATTCCGTCGCGGTCGAGCGTGATGAGGCAGGCGTCGAGCTTCAGCCGGCGCATCAGCTCGTCCGCCGCGCGCATCCACGCTGCGCGGTCGACCAGGCGCGTGGAGGTTGCGAACTCGGTCTCGTAACGGTTGGGGGTGAGCGCGGTCGCGCCGCTATAGATCGAAAAATCCTCGCTCAGCCGCGGATCGACGATGACCGGAATCTTGCGGCGGCGCGCGCCGTCGATAAGCGCGCGCAGAAGCCCCGGCGTAAGCAGGCCCTTGTTGATGTCCGAGATAAGCACGCCGTCGACACGCGCCAGTTCGCGCTCGAGATGGCGCGTGAGCGCGCGCTCCTTGGCCGGGCTGAGCGCGTGCGGGGCTTCCTGATCGACCCGCAGCAGTTGCTGGGTGGCGCGGTTGGCCGATTGCACCGACCCCAGCATCCGCTCCTTGACGATCGTCGGGCGATCGGGGTCGACCAGCACCGAGCGCGTGTCGATCCCGAGGTCGTTGAACATCTCGCACAGCAATTCGCCGTTGCGATCGGCGCCGACCACGCTGAGCGCGCTCACCCGCGCTCCCAGCGCGCGCAGATTCGCCATCACGAAGCCCGCGTTGCCCGGGCGCTCCTCGATCCGGTTGACTTGCAGGATCGGAATCGGCGCCTCGGGCGAGACGCGCGCGACGTCGCCCATGATGTAGCGGTCGAGGATCACCTCGCCGGCAACGAGCACGCGCAGCGGCTTGAGCGAGGGAAGCTCGACCCGCCCGCTGCCGGCGCCGTCGGCGGCGCGCGGCGCTTTGGCGCTGCGGCGGTTGCCGATTCGTCCGCTGATACGTTGCGTGCGCTTCATGATGCGGCCCATGCGCCTGATCTCTCCAACTCCTTCCCCCTAGACTCCCTCCCCCGTGCCTTGGGGGAGGGTTGGGGTGGGGGTCGCGGCGGTTCTCCATTTTCTTCGAGAACCGCCTTGTTTAACGCAAGCAATCGTCGCGCGAACATTGCGAAAAAACCAGAACGCGGGAGCGTCCAAAAAAAGCAGACATCTGGCGCTCCGTCGCTCGACCCCCACTCGCCGGCCGCGGCGGCTGGCGACCTCCCCCAAAACAACTGGGGGAGGAAATTCGAAAGCTCAGAGCACACGGACCCGACCTCCATCCTCCCGCAAGACAACTGGGGAGGAAACCTGGAAGCGCTTGATCACTCTTCCAAATTTCCTTTTGCCATTCATCAACGACCGCCAATTCTGGGGGCACCGCGGGAATTCAGTTCCATACCCGATGCGCGACGGCGGCCACCAGCCGCAGCTTTTTTTCCTGGGTCGCCTCGGCGATCGGATTGCCCGCGAGCACCGAGGCGAAGCCGCACTGCGTGGAGAGCGCCATCCGCTCGCGCGGAAAGTAGCGCGCCGCTTCTTCGATTCGCGCGATCAGCGTATCCGGCGTCTCGAGCGCGTCGTTCTTGGTCGACACCAGCCCCAGCACCACGTGCTTGTCGTGCGGGAGGTCGGCGAGCGGCTCGAACGAGCCTGCGCGCGGACTGTCGTATTCGAGCAGGAAAATGTCGTAGCGCGCGGCGCGCGCGAAGACTTCCTTCGAGATCGCCTCGTAACCGCCCGTGCTCAGCCAATGGCCGGCGTTGTTGCCGCGGCACAGATGCAACCCGAACGTGACGCCGGAGGTATCCGCGAGCGCGTTGAGCATCTCGACGCCCTCCCCCAGCATCCGCGCGGTCGAGATGCCATGCGCCTCGAAGACGCGCTCGCGCGTTGACGGATCGACCAGCGTGGCCAGTTCCGGTGCGTCGATCTGGATATATTCGCATCCGAGGCTCGCCAGTTCGGCGACTTCGGCGCGCAGAATATCGACGGCGTCGGCGAAAAGCGCGAACGGATCGGGATAAGCCGCCGCCGAATGTTCCGGCGACCAGCGCATCGCGAGCATCAGCGGACTCGGCAGCGTCGCCTTCAGCGGGAGCGTCGCGCGGGCGCGCGCGTAGATGAATTCCTCGGCCGCCAGCGAGCGCCGCCGGCGAAGCTTGCCGGTCACGGTGAGCGGCACCGCCAAACTGGTTTCGCCGATCGTGCCGCCGCCCCCGCCCTGCCATCGCCGCGTGTCGAACGCGACCGCCTCGAAACCTTCGACGTAGTCGGTCAGCGGCGCCACGAAGCCCGAGCGGCGCATCTCGCCGTCGCTCACGACGTCGACGGCGCATCGCTCCTGCAGCGCGATCGCTTCGTCGACCGCACGGTCCTCGATCCGCTTGAATTGGGCGGTCGAGATACGGTCGGCGGCAAAATCGGTCCGCGCCTGCTTAAGCCATGCGGGCCGCAGCATCGAACCGATCACCTCGGCGCGATAGATCGTCGTCATGATTCAGCGAATCGCGTAGCCGCCGTCGACGAAGAGGGTCGCGCCGGTTACGAAGTCGGAGGCGTGCGAGGCCAGAAATACGGCCGCGCCCGCGCATTCCCTGGGCGTGCCGAAACGGCCGGCCGGCGTGCGCTTGATGATGTCGTCGTAAAACGGGCGTCCCTTGATCGGCGCGGTCATCTCGCTCTCGATCCATCCCGGCACGATCGCGTTGACCTGGATGTTATGCGCCGCCAGCTCGACCGCCATCGATTTGGTCAGTTGGACGAGGCCGCCCTTGGAGGCGGCGTACGACGGCGCGATCGGATTGCCGAAGCGCGAGTACTCGCTGGCGATATTGATGATCTTGCCGCGCTTGCGCGGGGCCATCGAGCGCGCCGCGATCTGCGAGAGCAGGAAGCCCGAGTTGAGGTTGGTTTCGATTACGCGGTCCCAGGTCGCAGCATCGACCTTCAGCACGCCGCCGGGAAGCGCGATACCCGCGTTGTTGACCAGAATATCGACCGGGCCGAGCTTGCGCTCGACCTCCGCCATCGCGGGCGCGAGCGCATCGCGGTCGGTCACGTCGAGCTTGAGCGCGATCGACGCGGAGCTGAACGCGCGCAGCTCGCCGAGCACCGCCTCGTTCTTGTCCTCGTTGCGCGCGAGTACCGCGACCGCGGCGCCGGCCTCCGCCAGCCCGAGCGCGATCCCGCGGCCGATTCCGCCGTTGCCGCCGGTGACTACCGCGACGCGGCCGTCAAGGTTGAACATCTCAGGCGCCGCCATAACCGCGTCTCCCCGTCAGCGAATCGAGAACCCGCCGTCGATCAGAAAATCGGCGCCGGTCATGTTGTCGGAGGCCGAAGAGGCCAGGAAGACCACCGCGCCTTTGAGTTCCTCGGCCTCGGCGAAGCGCCCGCGCGGCGTGCGCTGAATCATTTCCTTCAGCAGCCACTCGTACTCGGGGCCGGTGCGAAGCCACTCCGTCATGTCGGTCGAGACCCATCCGGGCGCCAGCGCGTTGACCTGGATATTATGCGGCCCAAGTTCGATCGCGAGCGAACGCGTGAGCTGCGCAAGCCCGCCCTTGGTGACCGCGTAGGACGGAAAGACTCCGCTGCCGAACGCGGAGGCGAGGCTGGTGACGTTGATAATCTTGCCGCGCGCGCCGCGCTTGATCATCGATTGCGCGGCGTACTTGCAAAACAGGAACGCGGCGTTGAGGTTGACCGCGAGCACGCCGTCCCAGTCCTCCTCGCTGGTATCGACCACGCTGGTGAGCGTCGCGTAGGCGGCGTTGTTGACCATGATATCGACCGGCCCGAGCTTGCGTTCGACTTCGTCGAAGGCGGGCTTGAGCTCGCGGCGCTGTTTGAGGTCGACCCTGAGCGCGATTGCGGGGACGCCGAGCGCCAGCAGCTCCTTGAGCGTGGCCTGGCTCTTTTCCTCGTCGCGGGCAAGGATTGCGACCGCCGCTCCGGCCTCGGCCAGACCCAACGCGAGGCCCCGTCCGATCCCGCGATTCCCGCCGGTGACGATCGACACCTTGCCGCTCAGATCGAACATCTTCTCGAACATCCGGGCAGACGCCTTGGCCATCGCGTGACTCTCCTGTCGCAAAAGTATTGTAGGGCGCGCGCGGCGACGACGGCCGGCGCGCCGCGCGCGGACGGTCTTCCGGTCATTGGACGTTGCTTGCGCCCTTAGGACGTTGCCCGTCGGACGCTGCGTGCGTCCGTTGGACGTGGCCGCCGCGGGCTCCTATATTGGCCTGTCGGAGTTGGCCAAGTCGAGCGCCGTGGGGCGCGCGGCGGCGGCGCGAAATCAGCAGGGTACGGGGTGAATCACGATGGGACTGAGAACACCGGAGCAGTACAAGGAATCGCTGCGCGACGGGCGGGCGGTTTATTTGCGTGGCGAAAAAGTTGCCGACGTCACCAAGGATCCCGTGATCGGGATCGCGGTCGAGCACGCCTGTATCGACTACCGGATGGCCGAAGATCCGAAGTACCGCGGCCTCGCCGTGATGCGTGACGGCGGCGGCGAGTACAGCCGGTACTTTCATCTGCCGCGCAACTCCGATGATCTGCTCAAGCGCAGCGAGCTTATCGCGGCCTCGACCCGCGAGGGCGCGACGCTGGTCGTGCTGATCAAGGAGATCGGCACCGACGCGCTTTACGCGCTCCACATCCTGGGCGAGCGGATGGCCGCCGCGGGCAAGCCCGAGTACCGCGAGCGCGTCGCGAAGTACCATCGCTATTGCCGCGACAACGACCTCGCGGTCGCGGTGGCGCAGACCGACGTCAAGGGCGACCGCTCGCTCGGACCCACCGCGCAGGACCATCCCGACTATTACGTGCGCGTGGTCGAGGAGCGCCCCGACGGTATCGTGGTGCGCGGCGCCAAGGTCCATACCTCCGTCTCGACCAACACCAACGAGGTTATCGTGCTGCCGACGCGCGCGATGCGCGCCGAGGACAAGGCCTACGCGGTCGCCTTTGCGCTGCCGATCAACACGCCCGGCCTGAAGCTCATCGCGAGCCCGCACGGCTCGAGCCACAAGAACCAGTTCGAGCATCCGCTGAGCGCGGGGCACAAGATGATGGAGACGCTGACGGTGTTCGACGACGTCTTCGTGCCCAAGGAGCGCGTGTTCCTAAATGGCGAGATCGATTTCGCCGGACTGCTGGCCTTGACCTTCGTGCGCTACCATCGCTTCACCGCGGTCTCGTACAAGCTGCCGCTGCTCGAACTGATGGCCGGCGCGGGCTACGCGATCGCCGAGGCCAACGGCGTGCTCCGCGCGGCCCACGTGCGCGACAAGCTGACCCATCTGGCGGCCTATCACGCGACCGTGCGCGGACTGATCGAGCATGCCGCGGCCGCCTGCACTATCGAGGACGGCCTCGCGGTGCCCAACACGCTGCTCACCAACGTCGCCAAGTATCACTTCGCGCACAACTACCATCAGGCGGTGCAGATCGTGCAGGACCTCGCGGGCGGGCTGCTGGTGACGGCGCCGGCGGCCGAGGACCTGACCAGCGAGGCGACGCGCGCGTACGTGCTGAAGTACATGGGCGGCGCCAAGGGCTTCGACGCCGAGAAGCGCCTTCGGCTGCTCAATCTAATCGGCGACCTGACGGCGTCGGATTTCGGCGGCTACCAGGAGGTGCTGGCGGTGCACGCCGAGGGCGGCTTCGAGGCGGAAAAGCTGCAGGCCTACCGCGAGTACGATTTCAAGAGCGTGGCGGCCTACGCGCGCAAGCTCGCGGGAGTGTGAGCGGAGGCGACCGGAGCGAAGAATCTCGCGGCCGCCATCGCATAACTTGCCGCCGGATCTTCGACTCGCGCCAACGCTCAGGGGTTCAGCCGCGGCCTCCATCGCTGCTCATCATCGGTCTCATTCCATTTCATATACGCGGCGAGTGCAGTATATCTAGACTTACAAATCTGATCGCAAATGAGGATTACGGGTATGAAACGCGCATTCCTACTCCTCGCCACCATCCTTTTGATTGTTGCGTGTGCCACCACCTCGGGCGTTGCGGCCGGCCCCGAGGTGAAAACGATCGTCATGCAGATGAAACGGGGCCTCCAGGGTCCCGACAACGCCGTGCGGATCATGGAGCTTAAGGTTATCAGCAACGGCAACTCGGCGGTTCAATGGAAGATGGTTCAGGCGAATGGAAATGCGAATGACGCCCACTGGATACTAACCGTGGTGCTGGCGCCGCCCGACGCGAGGGGAATAGCGTTTCTGGACAAGGAATCGACGAGCGCAACCTCGACCGTCAAGTACGCTTACCTTCCCGCGACCAGACGTGTGCTCGAGTTTACTCCAGTGGAAGGCTACGACGCTTTCTTCGCTACCGACTTCAGCTACCAGGACCTGGGTTTCGTACTTCTCGGCGGCGGAGGCGAGAAACTGGTTGGAACTGAAACCCGCGATGGCAAGAAGGTCTACAAACTGGAAGACCATCCTATCAATCATCCTTACTATTCCAAGGTCATAAGTTACGTGGCGACTGATTCGTTGATGCCCGTCGAACGCGATTTTTACGACCGCGCCGGCAATCTCTTCAAGACCGAGCATTGCACGATCGAGACGGTCGACGGCGTTCCGACGATCACGAAGATCGTGATGAACAACGTCCAGTCGGGCGGGAGTTCAGAGATTGACGTGACAAAAGTGATACGGAACCAAAAAATACCTGCGGATATCTTCGATCCGAAGAATCTTCTCCACATTGCGGACCATCCGTTCTGGAAGACGGTGACGCAACCCCAGTAGGCCGAGCGCCGCAACAGGTGCGATAGAACACGCTCCGGTCCACGACTGCCTCCCAAGGGGGAAACATCTGTCTGTGAAGACAAAGCGAATCGTGATCTAATTTTTCGCGGTCGCTTCTGACCAGGAGCAGGAACGCCAACACGGCGGGCCGTGAGCGAAGGCGCCGATCCGCGATCTAGAAAAACTTGATCACGCTGCGCGAGACCTCGCCCTTTTGCAGCAGATCGTAGGCCTCGTTCACGCCTTCGAGCGGGAAGGTGCGCGAGACCAGTTCGTCGATTTTGATTTTCTTGTCCATGTAGAGGTCGATTAGCAGCGGCATGTCGACGCGCGGCCGGGTCGAGCCGTAAAACGAACCGACCAGGCGCTTTTCCATCATCGTGAAGACATTGGGGTTGAGCGTGATGCGCGCGGTTTCGGGGGAGACTCCGACGATGGTGCAGGTGCCGCCGCGTCCGGTCATCCGAAACGCCAGTTCGATCGTCTTGGCCGTGCTGATTACCTCGAAGGCGTAGTCCACGCCGCGCCCATGCGTCAGCGTCATCACGGCCTTGTAGGCGTCGTCCTGCGAGGGATTGACCACGTGCGTCGCGCCGAACACTTTCGCGAGCGCAAGCTTGTTCGGCAGCAGATCGATTGCGATGATTTCGTGCGCTCCCGCCAGCGCCGCACCCTGGATCACGTTGAGTCCCACGCCGCCGCAGCCGATTACCGCGACGCTCGCGCCCGGCCGCACCTTGGCCGTGTTGATCGCAGCGCCGATCCCGGTCATCGTGCCGCAACCGACGAAGCAGGCGCGATCGAGCGGGACGTCGTCGCGAATTTTGATCGCGCAACTCTCCGGCACCACCGCCTCCTCGGCAAAGGTCGACGCGAAGGCGAAGTGAAAAATCTCGGTGCCGTTTTTGCTGAGACGCGTGGTGCCGTCGAGCAGTGTGCCGAGCCCACTGGGCCGCGTCTCGCACAGGTTCACTTGGCCCAGGGTGCAGTAGCGGCAGTGGCCGCACACAGGTGAAAAAGTCAGCACCACGTGGTCGCCCTCTTTCACCGAGGCGACGCCCGCGCCGACCTCCGCCACGATTCCCGCCCCCTCATGGCCCAGCACCACGGGCATCGGCATCCGCATGTCGCCGGTCATGACGTGGAGATCGCTATGGCAGGCGCCGTTGGCGGCGACCTTTACCCGCACCTCACCGGCCTTCGGCGGAGCGAGCTTGAGGTCTTCGATGACCAGGGGTTTGCGGGCTTCATATAACACAGCCGCCTTCATGCGAGCTTTCCTCCAGGGCTGATCGTTGGTCGTGAGCGGACCCGCGTAACTTAGAGGGCAGGCCGCGCGGGTGTCAAATCAAGCGGCTTCGCGGTTAAGTTTTAAGCGGCGTGTGCGTTCTGTCGGTGCGTTTTCACGGCCGGGAAGAAGCTGGCCGTGTTAACTCATGCGTAGAGCGTATCGCGTGAGCGCATCTGAAGATCGCTATTGCAGGTTTGCAACACGACTGTCGTCGGCCGGTGAGTGGTGGGCTAAAACCCCATATAAATGTTCGAGTTTTGAATCGTGGCCTACTGGCACATTGGTTGCTGTCTGTTTGACACGCTTGCTTTATCGATGGTCAGCCATCGTCCAATCCAATGAGCTACAACGTTTTTACAACCTCCGATCTTCCCCCGGCGGCGCAAATGTTCTCCGACATTGGCCTCGCCGGGGGCACCCGCCTTTGAGCTCATTGCCGCCGCAGCCTGGAACACGATGAACCAGTCCGTCAACGCTTCTCGCACCGCTTTTCGCACCGCCCTGCGACCCGCTTTCCGGCAGCCGCTTTTTCCCGTGCGCGCTCGGCAGAAATGCCACTCCTGCGGACATCAGGTGGGTGAGCACGTCGGCTTCCCCGATACCGCGCTCGCCGAGCAGCTAAGCCTTATCCACGGCGGCTGCCTCGATTGCGAAAGCTGCGGCAACGAATAGCCCTCAAAGTTACTGTGCCATATAGGCGCCGTCGATCGGCATCGGCACGCCGGTAACGAACGACGACGCGTCCGTGGATAGCCACAGCACCGCCTCGGCTATTTCTTCGGGCCTTCCGAGCCGGTTGATCGGATGCGTCTGGATGACGGCCTTTTCATCGAAGCTGCCGCGATCCATCACACGTGCGACCATCGGCGTGCGGATGAATCCCGGGCAGACGGCGTTTACCCTGATGCCTTTGCTCGAGAACTCCAGGGCCGCGGCCTTGGTCAATCCGGCGACGCCATGCTTGGCCGCGGTATAGGCGGACGTGTTGGCGATTCCGGCCAGGCCGCAAATGGATGAGGTATTGACGATCGTGCCGCCGCCGTTTTTAAGCATCTCCGGGATTTCATACTTCATGCAGTAAAAGACGCCGCTCAGATTTATCGAAATCACGCGCTGCCAGTTTTCCAGCGTGCATTCGGGTGTGGGCGCGAACTCGCCCTCGATTCCAGCGTTGTTGAAGGCGCAGTCGAGTCTGCCGTAGGTCGCGACTGTCTTGGCCACGAGCGCCTCGACCTCCTTGGGATTCGCAACGTCGGCGCCATGGAATATCCCGTCGCCGCCGGCCTCTTTGATCGCGCGCAAGGTGCGCTCGCCACCGTCAGCGTTGTAGTCGGCGATAACCACCCGCGCGCCTTCGGCCGCGAACAGCATCGCGGTCGCTCGTCCGATACCCGATCCACCGCCGGTAATCAGCGCCACTTTGCCCTTTACCCGATCGGCCATAACAGTCCTCCCTGACGATTCAGTCTCGCGTGTCGCAACCGCGGCTTACACTAGATTTACGGCATCAGCTATCACGCTGTGCGCGAGGCTGTAAAGTTCGCGCGTCAGTCGCGAAATGCCCCTCCGCAGGCAATCAGGCTTGCGTCGTGGTGCAAGCGTATCCACGACCTGCGGCACACTCACGCGAGCCAGCTGCTTCAGGCGGGCGTCCACCCAAAGGTCGTCAGTGAACGCCTCGGCCATAGCGGCGTTGGCATTACGCTCGACACGTACTCGCACGTCCTCCCTGGTCTGCAAAAGGAGGCCGCGCTAAAGATCGACGCAGCGCTCGGCGCGGCGATGGGCGGTTAGTAGAGAGCCTCAAGTAAGCCGCGTTTCTGCTTGGTTTTCAGATATCTCGCGACGCTGCGCCGTGAGACTCCCGCCTCGGCTCTGCAAGCCCCGACGCTCACGCCTATCCTGTTCCCCCCGGTCTGCAGGAGATTTGCTGACATGACGGGACGGGTTGGGGACGATCGAGACAGGGTGGTTCTTTTCGTCACGACGCGTTACGGACAGGCGGCTGAGATGCTACGCATAGTCTGTAGACGCTTAGTCATCGCGTCTGACTTATCAAGGCGCGATGACGTCAGACCTTCAACGATTTGGAAAGCGCGTCCGCGAGTTCAGATCGCGTGTGGGTTTGTCCCAAGAGGAATTCGCGGACCGTGCGGGCCTTCATCGAACATATATCGGCGGAATCGAACGAGGAGAGCGCAATGTCGGCGTACTAAATATCTTGAAGCTAGCTCGGGCTCTCAAGCTGCGTCCTGCAGATCTTTTGAATGGGTTGGAGTGATCGACGGACGTGGCGCGCGCCTGCAACGACGCTTTCCTGATTGCAGATCCGGTCTTGAACAAGTTCGGTATGGATGTCGCGATGATCGGCAAAGGTGTGTCGTACACCTACGAGGTTTTGGACAGCATCGATGCGAAACTGCTGGAGTCGGGTGGGTCGATGCTGTCTGAACTCCTGGAGCTGGCCAACCTTTCGGCAATAATAGGGAATCTTTTTCGAGGCGGAATCGTCAAGGCCTCGGAGGGCAGGTTCAAAGCAAACACTCCCCACACGTACCCAGACCTGTTGGGCGTAGGAGCCGGTTGCAAGAATGTGGAAATCAAAGTGGCGCTGGAAACCAACAAACCAAAAGGGCATTTGATCAAAGCGGGACCGCATCTCACCGTACGGTACGTGCTGGGAAGCGCTGACGGAACTTACCTGCGTGGCAAGAACAATCGAAGCAATGTCGCTTGGATTTGGGAGGTACGCGCAGGCAGGCTGCAGGACCAGCACTTCAACTTCAGTAACACTGAGGGTGATTCGGGTAAAACGGCCGTTATTAATTCGCAGGGTATGGACTCTCTAAAAGTGGTTTATTGCGACCTGGAGAGGTGCCCCCATTCGCTTAGCGGAGCTACTTACAAGAAATTGGCTACGCTCTTCTCGCCCGAGGTGCTATCGAAGCACCGTATCACTCAGACAGACTGAGCGCGTGGATAATGAAGGGAGAGTCGCTTTTTTCCCACGATTTGAGATGAGGTGTCTTCGGAATAGACTATAGCCTGAGCAATCACTGTGCCGAGTATTGGAGGAACCGCATTGCCGATCTGCTTGACTATTTGAGCGGCCGTGCCCTTGAAAACGAAGCGATCGGGAAAGCTTTGAATTCTTGCTCCCTCACGCGGCGTGAGCGCGCGATTTTGGTAGGGATGAACGCACCGGTTGGAAGCTGGATGCACAAAGTTGACGGTTAGTGTCGTGCACGGACGATCTGGATCTAAGCGGCTGTACGAGGAGCTGAAGCCGCTCGTGATCATACCTGCGGGGATTGCTGAGATATTAGGGCCAGCATGCCGGATGATCTCGAGCATGCGATCGGAGTGACTGGTGGCTTTGTGAAGGGTCAACGCTGAGTTTCTTTCCCTCATCGACTTTTGATACGCGGTCGCGGGACCGTTCAGATAACTCGTCGCTTGCCCTCCGGCTTCCACTGGAGGCAGATCACCTATGGCATCCATAAGAGTGACGGGAGGTGACAACGCCTGCGAAAACAGTGGTGGGGTGTGGATGAGCTCATGTCGTTTGCCGGCCATGCTCTTGTAGTCCACTCGATAAATTGGGCTTGGCCATACAAACTTGACACCCATGCGGTTACCTATGATGACGATGCGTTCGCGGTATTGCGGCACTCCATATAAGGCTGCGTTCAGAATGCGCCAGTCAACTTCATAGCCCGCGTCTCGGAATCCTCGAAGTAGCGCGTGTAGCCGCTCTCCGCCCTGGTGCGTTAGGATCCCGAGTACATTCTCGAAGACAAACCACGCGGGCTGCAAATGCGCGATTACCAGGACGTAGTGTTCTGCGAGCGAGTTGCGAGGATCTCCTTCAGTGAGGTTTCGGAAGGGGCGAATCGAGGAAAAGCCTTGGCAGGGTGGACCTCCGAGGATCACGTCCACTGGTCCTGTCAGACGTTTGAGGTTGCTAAGCGGATATTTGAGCAGATCTCCTGCGATTGCCTGCGCGTAGTTGTGATTGGCGGTGAACGTGTCGATGCGATCAGGCAGGAGGTCAATACCCGAGGTGACAGCGAAATGCCCCGACTGCTCGAAACCGAAGGAAAGCCCGCCCGCTCCGCAAAAGAGATCCAAAACGTGCCGAAGACCTGGCGGTGGTTGAGTTGTACGAGGAATGATTCGACCGTTGGCAGCTTCGGCTGTCGTGTACCCCTCGCCTGGTACGGCACGGACGGAGTGTGCTTGCTGGGCGTTCACGAGCCCTTCGACGGGGATAGCCAAAGCCGATGCGAGCCTGCGTGCTGATTCGGCGTCTGGAAGTTCCAACCCGCGCTCCCACTTGCGAAGCAGCGTATCGCTCACTCCAGCCGCTCGGGCGAGATCTCGCTGTCGAAGGCCCAGCTCCAAGCGACGAGCTCTAATATGTGGAGCCTGCGGCATCTTCCTCGTAGAAAAAGATGATACTCATAGTATTCGCGCGGTCAAGCCCGCGTTGCCGACTGGATGGCGCGAACGCCCGATTGGTGAGAGAAAACGTTTCAGCTTGCCAAGGAGCTTTCGGACCTCGCGAGTTTCACACTCCCACACTACGAGCACCACGTAGCCTTGCCGCCGAAGTTCTTTAAGATTCCGTTTGTCGCGCGATTGGTTGGTTTGGAGTTTGCGCTCCCAGAATTCTTTGTTACTTCTTGGACGGGTGGCGAATCGACAACCGTCATGGCCGTGCCAAAAGCAACCGTGTACAAAGATCGCCCACTTCGTTTGTCTGTCTGCGAGATCCGGTCTGCCGGTCAGCGAACTGGCATTCGACGTGAAGCGAATGTCGAGCAGGCGCAATTGCTGGCGAACCGCGAGTTCGGCTCGAGTACCGGCCCGGCGAACGCGCTTCATTCGTTCAGAGATGTGCCGTTGCGTTTGTCCCTTTTGGATGGGCAATGTGGTCTTGGAACTCAATGGGAGGACCTTAGTCGCGCCGCTTGGCCTGCAGCCACTGGAACACTGCCCAGGTGGCAGCCAGGTTCTCGCGATTGTATTCGAAGATAGAGTTCATGAGTTTGGCCCGCAAGGTCTCGTCCTTCGTTTCGGTGGCTTCGATGTACTTCGCCATCGCCCACTGTCTACCATATTCCTCTTGAGTCCGGCTGAAGCCGACGTACGCCTCGACCACCTTTAGAAGCTTTGATCCCGCCATCGTAAGGATGTATGCTCCCCGCCCCGACCGGAGGTCCAGCATAACGGAACGGGCGCGTAAGGTGCCGGAGGGCACACCTTAACGGTGGTATGCAAGCAGTGCAGTGCAGTGCAGTGAAGCATGAAGAAACCCTTAGCTGGTTGATTGGACCGCGAGCGGCACGCGAGCTTTTTCTTCCAAGTCAGCAGCGGAATTCGACATCTACAATGTCAACGCACTTCTGGTTTCGCGCACCCTCTTCAGTCGTTCGCCATGGTCCGAATCGAATCTGATCGACCTTGAATTTCGCGACAAAAAAGCATCGCCAGTTTTCTTCTGATCCCAAACTTTGAAGTCCTTTGGAACTTGCGCCGCCAAATTGGTAGGCAAAAAATTTCTCGCGCCCTCCTGTCAGGCCAATCGTGTGCGGACAAACCTCTCTGTATCGTCCGTCGTACCATCCGGTCACGACGCATCCTTTCAGAATTGCCTCACGGATCAGGTTGTACGTTGCTGAGCCCATCTCGATGAGACCCAAAACATTCGTCGGCGGGCGCTTTTTCATTCTGGAGGAATGTAACTCACAATCAGGCGCGGTTGAAGGCGCTGTTCGGCAGCTTCAACGCCCAACGTCGCCCTCGTCTGGGCGATCTCGCAGAGTCGGACGTCGACAGGGATGCCAGCGCGCTGTGGTTTAGGTGGTGAATACGGAGCCTGTGGCGGGCGAGGCCTTGGCGCTGCTACAAACCTGCGTGCTGTACAGGGCGATTTCACTGATATCGCCGGTCGACGGGCCAGAGCGTCGCGCTCTACGACGGAGGGACGCGGAGCGGGACGGAGCGCTATCGGACGTATCGACACAGGTAGCCGGGGCGATAACGAGAGAGACAGGGGCCTCTCAGAGCGTCTCCCGAAGTTGAATCAACTTACGAACACTCGTTTCGTAGGTAAACGGTCCAGGTAGGTGCCGTTTCTCCCAAGGGTCGCGCGGGCCGCGGCTGTTACCCATTTGTTACCTTGGAGAGCGGGCGGGACGGGCCGACGAAACTCCATCTCTCTAAAAGCCATCGATATATTGGGCTTCGGATTCGAACCGACGACCTGCTGATTACGAAACAATCTATCGTGATTAGCGAAAGATTAGCGATTCCCCCGGTTGGTGCCTCTCCCCCGCCCTCCGGCTAATCGCGGCTGGCTCGAAAGTCCTTTGAAACCAATGGCGGAGGGGGGAAGGAGTCGAACCTTCCAGCGCAAAA
This sequence comes from uncultured delta proteobacterium, assembly GCA_963771325.1. GTDB lineage: Bacteria > Desulfobacterota > Binatia > Binatales > Binataceae > JAKAVN01. The sequence continues at coordinate 526,159 of CAVYTJ010000005.1, forward strand.
ATCCCTTGCAAAATCAAGGCTCTTGATGAACCAAACGTCCGAAAATTTGCCATTTGTGGTGACACTTTGGTGACACTCTCGGAAAAGGAGACTGACCCCTGCGCCCGACTGGCGGGATCACCTGACGGAGAGCCGGTAGCCTCCGTTTGGGCCGCGCTCCTGCGATGGAAGGAAAGCGATCCGCTACCTGGGCCTGCGCCTGGTCCTGCGGTTCACAGGCTCCCGCGCTGGTTTCGGTGGGCGGCCGCGCGCTTGGCGCACCCCGACGCGAATCGGGAAACACGGCGCGGCGCGGCGGCCATCGTCAGGAAGATGCATTGCGAGCGTGGGCGCGGCTTCCTGGTGCAGCGGTCGACGGGGCAGCACTATCCCGCGCCTTGCCGCTCCTGGCGCGAGTGCGCCGCGTGCGCGCGAGCCTACGGAGCCGCGCTCGCGGCTCGTTGGTCGAAAGTGACCGGGCTCCGCGCGTTCGTGGTGCTTACGATGCCGCCCTCTCTGGGCGACTGGCGATCGCAAGACAACCGGCGTGAGATGATGCGCGCGTGGCGTCGGCTTTACGAGCGCCTGTGCCGGCGGTTCGGACGCCGACCAAAGTCGATGCACTTCAAAGAGCACGCGGGCCCGGCCGGCCGGCTCCATCTGAACGTATTGTGGGACTGGGATTGGATCGATCAATGCGAGCTGTCGGGAATCGCGGCAGCGTGCGGCTTCGGACCGGTTTGCCATATCTCGCGCGTGGGCCGCGCCGTTGAGCTTTCGACCGGCCGGGCAGGATCTAGTGCGGCTGTCTGCTACTCCGCAAAGCAAGGCTTCCGGGTCGTGGCGTACGCGCGCAAGACTGGCAGCGGGACGGCCGCGGGCGACGATTGGGCGCGAGGCGTGCGGCGCTGGAGCGCGAGCCGCCCCGCATCTCGAGAAATGGGGCCGCGTCCAAGCAACCCTGACTGGTACTGGACGGCCGTCGAGCCGCGCCCGCTCGACGAGTCGCCCGCGGCCGTTGTCCTGGCGCTCGATCGCAACGATCGCAAGCTTGAACCGCGGCTCTATCCCTACGATGAGTGGCTGGCGCGCCAACGGCGCGCCTGGGCGCCGCGCGGTCCAGATGGCGGCTTACTCACTCGCGGTCCGGATGGTAGGTATCGAATAGCCACTGAATAGTTAGTCAGAGCGACTGACTATGTCAGCGTAGCTAGTCATTGCTCGGATTAGCTAATATGGCGGGATGGCTCCTTAGTATCGACTCTGGCCGCAGAATCGTTCCTAGGGCATCTAATCGCGACGTTTATAGACGCTAAAGCGTCACCGAGCCAAAAAACAAAGGCGACCCCTTACGGAGTCGCCCCGTTTTCTGAGTTGCCACGCCGGTTCGTCACGCCGGCGCCATTCGATTGTGCTCTGGTCTGACCCCGTTTTCAAGATTGCCCAACGTCCCGCGCGCTGCGCGCGGAATCTGCTCCGCCTTCACTTGTCTCATATCGAAACAAGTGCACGCGCGGCGTCCGAACTCTAAGAGGGTGTCATCGGTATTTCAGTAGTTGTTCGATGTTTTCGAGATTGGTTTCGATGCTACTAAGTTTCCGTTTATTTTCTTTCAGCAGGTCGTCGAGTTGGCTCTCGACTTTCCTCAATGTACCCTCGATTTTGCTCGATGCATCCTCAATATTGTCAAGCTGAATCTCTTGCCTGGAGTTGCCGCTATCCCAGCGTAAGTGGTGCTCGATGGTGTCCAGTTTGTTCTTAAGCTCATGGACGTCGGCCGACAGCACCGTCATGGGGTCGAAAGATGTCTCGAACAGGGCGACTATAAAGCTGATGCCAGCGCTGATTGCTACGAAAATAAAGTTGCCCACGACCACGGCGATAACGAGATCGTCCATTTCCATTGTTTCAACTCTCTAGCGAAATGAGCAGTGGCGTTCGCGGTTTTGGACGCTTAGCGCCGAAATTCGTAAGGCCGCTTCCCGCCTATGACAGGGCGAGCTGGCCCATTACAATACTGACAGTAAAACGCGGCTGCATGCGGATCATCGCGGCCGACGCGTTCTCTTTTTGCGCCGTGGAATTTTCCTTTGCAGCGGCAGCGGCAACGCTCTTCAATAGCCTGCTCGCACTCCCAAGCAACCTTTGCCGACATCCGACGTAAGCGGGTTTCAGTGACCATGACCGAAGTCTGTCACACAAGCTGTTGTGTGACAATCTGGAGGGTGGTCATTGGGGAAGGAAAATTAAGCTAAAGACTTGCTCCTTCAGAACATGAAAGGAATCACACGCTTTTGACTAGGTCACCCTTTGGATACCTGCCACGGGAGCTTACCGGCAGTTTCCATACGGGCCATCAATTCTTCATCAGGCACCGACACTGTAAACATTTGGCCCGTGTGGTCTTGAAATTGAACAGCGACTTGAAAAATCTCAGAGGCATCGTCGTGAAAGTAAAATGCAACGGCTCCTAGTCGCCGTTCGCCCTTTCTCAGCCACCAATCGTCGCTGACTAAATTCCGTTTGTTGTTCAAAGAAATATGTTCTTCTACGAACATCCGGTCGCTCAAAAAAGTTCGATTCCCAGCCTTGAACCTGTAGAACCCTTGCCACTGACGAACACTAGTAGGACCGCCTGAATTTACTATCTCTAGATCAATCAGCATCACAGTAGTTCGACCAAACTTTGATGTTTCGACTTGACCGGTTTGCCATCCTGAAATATGGCCTGTGAGTTTCGGCTTGTCGTTCTCTAGCTCGCTTAGACGAAACGTGACCTTTTCAAGGCTGTCCCGTTCTTCATTCCATGCACAGAAGCTCGCTATAAGAATCGATGTTGCAAGGGCAACCTTCGCAAGGAGACCATAAGTTTTCGGACTAGCAAGCCATGCAGTCCAACTATCCAGCGCCGCCTGATAATTGGCTGACAATAGCGGCCGAACCCAAGCCGGAATTGCAAAAAGGCTCCCGGTGATAAGACCCAATAAGAGGATCGTGCTGCGCTTCAAGACCGCCCGTAAGTACTCGAGCGATCGCCTACACCATTTAGTAAATCCCGCTGATGATGCGTCCATCAGAGTGCTAGAAAGCGCCCACGCTCGTCGCGAGGCGCATTGCGCGCGCGTGCACGGCCAGCGCGTACTTGATGCGGGTTGCGGACCAGCGCGTGGCGGCACCTCGCGCACAGTGCGCCAGCCACGCCAACCTGTATCGTTGGTGGCGCTGGATCCTCGGCTGGACGCTGTTTAGGGCTGGATATTTGACGCTCGAAACGCTCCAACCGCCTGAGCAAATGCTTGGTCCACCGCATGGCGAGGTGATTGTACCGCCTGGAATAAACCGCCACAAAAAGCCGCGCCGCGGTTAGTCCACGGGTGGCAGCTCTTGCCCCCCGTGGCGCCGCGGCGCAAACTCGCTGATTGGTGGACAGCGATGCCTAGCAGCTTACCCCCGAAGGATCGAAACCCGCAACTACCGAAGGTTTCCTTCCGTGTCCGCCCTGACGGCGTGCTGGAAACTCTGGACGGGGCGGAGCTCCAACTAACCGATGGCCCTGACGAGTTCTATCTGGCGAGCGGTGGGGCAGCACGACGCCTTTACGGCGATCTCGCCGAGCTGCACGCGCTGCGGCTCAAGCGGGTCGGCGGTTCGGTCTACAAGCGACGGGGCTCACCCTACTGGCAAATCAAGTATCTTCTCGCCGATGGCAGAACGTGGCGGCAGGAAACGACGCGGACAAAGAGCAAGCGTGACGCCGACGCGCTGTTGAGAGAGAAGGTCTTTCACGCGAGCGCTGGAACTCTCCCTGGCACCGCAAGCTTCGAGCAGATCGTCGATGCGCTTGTGGATGACGCGCGCGTGCGCGGGCGCAAGTTCGCGCGCCTCGGCGGTGCCGCGCGAACGCTCAAAGCGCGGCTCCAAGGTTATCGCGCCGAAGATTGTAACTACGCGGTCTGGCTCAAGTACGCAAAGGAACGACAGCAGGAAGCTGCTGCGGACACGGTGCACCTCGAGCTGACGATAGCCAAGCGCGCATACAAGCTGGCGCGCGCTAACGGGTTGGTCTCGCGCATCCCCGATTTCCCGCCAGTCGGCAATCTGCGCGTGCGTCAAGGCTTCGTCGATCCGCGCCAGTGGGCGCAGTTGCGCCCGAAGCTGCGGTCCGACTTTCGCGATGCGGCCGACTTCGCGTTTCTCTGTGGCGCGCGCGAGATGGAAACCTTGTCGCTCAAGTGGGCCGACGTCGAGCCCGACGCGCGGGTGATTCACTTGCGCGAGACAAAGACTGGACGGCCGCGCGCGATCCCCTACGCCCAGTGGCCGGATATGGCGGCGATCATCGAGCGCCGCGCGGCCGTGCGCGAGCAGCTTAAGCGCGCCGCGGTCTTCCCGCTTTGGGTCTTCTGCTTCAGCGCGCCGATCACCGTTCACGGCCGTCAGTACCATTCGGCAGGCGGGCAGTTGTTCAAAACCACCGGGCAGCGCGGCTTGCCCGCCGTGCTGCGCAGCGATTGGGCCGCGGCTTGTGCGAGCGTTGGCCTACCGGGATTACTCTTTCACGACCTCCGCCGCTCCGCCGCACGCAACTTCGAGCGCGCTGGCTGGCCGCGCAGCGTGGCGATGAAGCTGGGCGGCTGGACCGACAAGATTTACAGCCGCTACGCGATCGGCGCGGAGAACGAGATCTCGCCGGCAGTGCCCGCGCTCAGCGAATACCTGAAGCGCGCGGGGTTACACTTTGGTGACACTGCGGCAAAAACCCCAAGCAAATCAAGGGGAATTG
>CAVYTJ010000006.1:0-4332 GCA_963771325.1 uncultured delta proteobacterium
GGCCTCCAGGTGGATGCGGCGCCCGCCTATGACGACGTGTTTGCGCAATATAACGGGATTATCGAAGTCGGATGCATGGCGCATGCCCGACGGTACTTCAAGGAGGCAATGCCGACGGCGGCGGTCCCGTGCGCACAGGCGTTGGCAATCATCGGGCAGCTCTACGGGATCGAGCGAGCGGCCAGCGACGGGCATCTCGATGCGCCCGCACGACAGCGCCTTCGGCAGAAGCAGGCTCGGCCGATGCTGGAGAAGCTACATGCGTATCTGCAGGAGCAGCAGGCGGCGGCGTTACCGAAGAGCCCGCTCGGTGCGGCCATCGGATACGCGCTGCGCAACTGGGTCGCGCTGACGCGTTACACCGAGGACGGCCGGCTCAAGATCGACAACAACGGGGCGGAGCAGGCGCTACGGCCGATCGTGTTGGGCCGGAAGAACTGGCTCTTTGCCGGGAGCGAAGCAGCGGCGCACCGAACCGCTATCCTGTGTTCGCTGGTGCAGACCTGCAAGCATCTGTAGATCAATCCGTTCGTGTATCTGCGCGATGTCATCGAGCGTGTCTCGACGCATCCGGCGCGGCTGGTCCTGGAACTGACGCCACGCGAGTGGAAGCGTCCGCGCCTGGATTCGGGCGCACAAACTGCCGCCTGAACGGGACCGCGGAGCGGGCCACTGATGTGTCGTGTCCCTATCGCTGTTCACCCAAGACCGGGCGCGCCTGCAGTTCCTCCAGCAGCACCTTGGCCTCTTTCAGATCGGCGGTATCGAAGCCCTCGGTGAACCAGTTGTAGATTTCGGCCAGCATCGCGCGGGCTTCGTCGCGGCGGGCGCTCTCGCGCAGTATTCGGGCAAGGCTGCAGGCCGCGCGTAATTCGAGGGATTTTGCCCCCTGCTGTCGGGCTACCTCGATCGCGTGCTCGACCGACGCTCTCGCCAGGGCCGGGTCGGAAGGGCTCTGATGCAGGAGCAACTCGCCGCGAATCCGATGAATCTCCGCCGCCCAGAAACATTCACCGCTGCGACGGACCAGGTCCAGGGCTTCGCCGATCGCCTTCAAACCCTGCTCGATGCGTCCGGCGCTCAGGCACGCGTCCGCGAGTGTCGCCATGTGGAGCGTGAGGAAATGCCCCGACCGGCTGGCGGACAGTGCCTCGATATGTTCCCGTGTCAGGGCCAGACCTTCGTCCGCGCGCCCAAGCTCGGTTAACGCCCATCCTTTCATGATCGCTGCGTAGTGCAGAACATGTAGAAAACCCAATTCTTCTGCCTCGCTCATCGCGGCCTTGGCGGTTTCCAGGGCGGGCTGCGCTTCCTGCATCATCCGGTGAACCGCTGCCTTCATGCCGAGGGCGAAGGCCGCGGACATCGCGTCTCCTAGTTCCCGCGCGAGTGAAATCGTCTGGTTCGCATAATGCCGTGCCGCGTCGGGACGACCGCGCAGCCACAACACCTGCGCGCCAAATGCATAGCCGCACACGGCAGGATGATGAGCCGCGTAGAGCGGAACGGTGGCCGAACGAAGCTTCGACTCGAACAGCTCGAGCCCACGCTCGATATAGCGTTGCGAGTTCTCCAGTTCACCCGCGGAAAGCGCCAGCGACCAGTCATGATGGGTCGCGTCGAGGACGAAAACCGGATCGGGGTGGCGATCGACGAAATACCAGATCTGCTTCAGTCGCTCGCGGGCCGCATTCAAGTTGCCGCCGACGTAGGCCAACGAGAATAATCCAGTCAGCAGCGCGAACTGCTGCTCGGGCGTGGCGCCGGTCGCGGCGAGTGCCTCGGCGCGAAAGTAGGCCCGCTCGGTTTCCTCCGCCGCCCACCCTTTGGTGGCCATCAGCACGGCGCCGAGGCTGGTTTGGAGCGCGAATTCGCGCCGGTCCCTCTCGCCGTCGGACGGCATGCGTTCAAGTAATTCCAGGGCGGCGGTGAAGTGCCGCATCGCCTCGCCGTACGCGGAGCGCTGAACCGCGCGGAGTCCGGCGCGCTCGTGATAGTCGAGCGCCTTGGCCGAGTTTCCGCTGCGGCTGTAATGATGAGCCAGTTCGTCGAGGTGGTCGTCAATCGAGGGAGCGTTGAGCTTTTCGAGCGCCTCTCCGATTTGCCCGTGAATTTGCCTGCGCTGTTCTTGTAACAGCGAGTTATAGGAAACCTCCTGCGTAAGGGCGTGCTTGAAAACGTATTCGGAATCGCCCACCGAGGGCTGCTCGTAGATGAATTCCCCGTTTTGCAGTTGATTCAGGGTGCGGGCAAGTTCCTCTTCGGGCCGCGGGAGCACCGCACTAATCAAGGACATCGGAAGTTCGCGCCCGATCACCGATAGCGTCTGCAGCAGGTCCTTCGCGTCGCGCGGGAGCCGATCGATGCGTGCGGCAAGGATCGCCTGCACTGTGGGCGGAATCTTCAATTCCGATATTGGCCGGATAAGCCGCGTGGCACCATTGCGCACCAAGGCGCCTTCATCCAGCAGCACCTGCACCGTCTCTTCCATGAAGAAGGGGTTGCCCTCGGTCTTCTCGATTATCACCCGTCTGAGCGGCGCAAGATCGGATCCGTCGCCCAAGAGCGCCGACAGCATCTCCTCCGCGCTCTCCTTGCCCAGCGGATCGAGCCGAAGCTGGGTGTAATAGGTCTTGCTGTTCCACGAATGCGAATACTCGGGGCGATAGTTGACCAGCAACAGGATCTTCGCGGTGCCGATCGAATCGGCGAGCAGGTTGAGAAAGGCCTGGGTCTCCTCGTCGATCCAATGCAGGTCCTCAAAAATCACCATCAGCGGCTGATTAAGGCTTTCGCGCAGGAAGATCCGCTTGATCGCGTCCACCGTGCGGCGTCTCTTCACCGGCCCATCCATCCGCGCGAGCGGATCCTCGCCCTCGGCAATGCCGAGCAGACCGAAAAGGAAAGGCAGCGTGTCCTCGAGCGCGCGATCGAGCGTCAGGATCTTTCCGTTGACTTTTTCGCGCCGGGTGCGTGCGTCGTCATGGGAGGCGATGCGGAAATATCCGTGAAGCAGATCGATCACCGGGAGGTAGGCCGACGCCTTGCCGTGCGAGACCGAGAACGCCTCCAGCACCATCCAGCCGGTCTGGTTTGTTACTTTGAATTCGAAGAACAGGCGCGATTTGCCGGTGCCCGCCTCCGCGATCGCGACAACGATTTGACCGCGGCCGGCACGCGCGCTCTCGGCGACCGCCCTCATCGCCTCCATCTCGCGCTCGCGCCCTACGAACTTCGTCAGCCCGCGCCCGGCCGCGCGTTGGAGCCTTGTCCGCAGCGGCCCCAGCCCGGTCACCTCGTAAACATTGACCGGCTCGCTGACGCCTTTGACTTTGGTGGCGCCGAGAGGCCTCAGCATGAAGTAGCCCTCGCACAACCTGCGAGTGGCTTCGGTGACCGCGATCGAACCGACCGGTGCGGCAGTCTGCATTCGCGAAGCCAGATTGGTCATGTGCCCGATGGGCGTGTACTCGACGTGGCCCGCGCCGGTATGGATCGAACGCACCACGACTTCGCCGGTGTTGATGCCGACGCGACCCTGGATCGGGGTGCCACCGTCCGCAACCGCCTTCGCCGAATAACGCCCCAACTCATCCTGCACTCGCAGCGCGGCATACAACGCGCGCTGCGGATGATCCTCGTGTGCGACCGGAGCTCCGAACAGCGCGAAGATGCCGTCGCCGGTGGACTGCACGACGTAGCCGTCGTAGCGACGGGCCGCGTCGATCATGAGCTTCAGCGCCGGGTCGATAATCGCGCGCGCCTCCTCAGGATCGAGGTTCTCCATCAACTCCGTGGAGCCCTTGATGTCGGCGAACATCGCCGTGACCATCTTGCGCTCGCCGTCGATTGCTTCGGACGCGGCGCTTTCGGCGGCGACTATGATTTGCGATTTAGTCGAAGAAACGGTCGTGGAGGCGGCGGCTTTTCCAGTCCCAATTGCAGTCCCACATTTTTTGCAGTATCGCGCCCCCGGACTCACCGATACTTTGCACGTTGGGCAAATCAACTCCAGCCTCGTTCCGCATTCCTCGCAGAACGAGGCATCGGCGGGGCTTTCGTTGTTGCAGCATGGGCAGCGCATCGTGCCTCCTGTGGCCCCGAGTACTACCACACCCCGCGCGGACGGCGGAAGGAGCAGGGTGCTCCAAGAGCAAGCCGCGGAGTGGTGGTCGATCAACGTTGCTCGGTAGCTCGTCCATCACACTTCGTGCCAGCTTGGCAGCCTTACCCGGGTGGGGTTTGTCACCCAGTTAATGACAACAAAATCTCCCTTTCTCCCATTATCGATACCCTCACAATCCACGGAGAGGGTTAGGGAGACGTCCGATG
>CAVYTJ010000007.1:0-92233 GCA_963771325.1 uncultured delta proteobacterium
GGAAGCGCCACCCTAATGCTTCCAGATGTTGCTGCCGGAGACGGTCTCTATCGCGCGCCGTGTATGCCGAATGATAACTGGCGCCGTCACATTCGATGGCGAGAACTAGCCGACCCGGCCGCTCAGGGTGCTTGGCCGCAAAATCGATCCGATACTTGGATACGCCATACTGCGGGATGAGTTCGATCCCACTTGACTGAAAGTGCATTCTGAACGTCCGCTTCGAACGAGTTTTCCGAGAAAGCCACCTGACCCTCATCACCAAACCGCTTTCCCCGGCTTGCCGCGTATTCGAAATATAGACGAAGTAGCTCAGTACCTCGGGCCTTTGTTCGGTCGGGATCCATATCGCGATGATCGAAGGAGGAAACGATTGTCATCCGTTTGCGAGCGCGAGTGATAGCGACGTTGAGGCGGCGCTCGCCGCCCTTGGCGTTAAGTGGACCGAATCGATACAAGAGCCTCCCTGAACGATCCTTGCCGTATCCGATGGTCAGTATTGTCGCGTCGCGTTCATCGCCCTGCACCCGCTCAAGATTTTTCACGAAGAACCGTTCTCTGTTGTCATCTGCGAAGAAAGCTTCGAGGTCGGGGCGAGAAATCAACGCGTAATCCACCGCAGCTTCGACCCTGCGGGCGTGCTTGATGCCCATCGCGATGACTCCAAGAGTTTCACTAGGGCGTTCAGTCGCATGCTTCAACACCAATTCGACAACTCTTCGGACTTCCGCGCCCGAGCTCTCTTCCTGGCCGTCTTGATCGGGGATGAACGGAACCACGACATGGAATAGCGCCGGCGGACCTCCAGCCCCCGGGAACGTGATGAGGCGGTCTCCGTAAATATGACGGTTTGAAAAAGCGATAAGAGACTCGTCGAGACTGCGATAGTGCCAGTCAAGGGACCATGGGTTTTCTATCAAACCGATCATCTGATCAAGCAAACTTTCAAAACCCTCCACGGCAGAAGCAGATTCAGCTTCTTCGTCTTCGTCTCCACTCAAATCGAAGAACGTGGTCGGCGGCTCGCAGAAGAGCAGGCACGGCATCTTCCGGCAACACTTGGCTGGCCTCGTCGAACAAGACTACATCGAAATACTGCCGCGCAGCCGGCATCAGTTCGCTGACAGAGAGGGGGCTGGCAAACCAGCACGGTCGGAGCGCTGTTAGTACGTCGGGTGCCTGAGACAATAGTTTACGAAACGGAAGGTGTCGGGCTCTTTTGGCTGCTTCATGTCGTATCAGGTCTTCTTGATCTTGATGCGCGTTCATCGCACCCAATGCCTGCTCGGCGTGAGCCCGCCGGACTCGTTGGACCGACAGATTGAGACGCTCTTTATCCAACTCGCAGAACTCTTCGCGGAATTTCTGATGGGCACTCCCGTTGAAGCCGGCAAGATTCGGGTCCTCGTTCCGTGCGCGATCCAGCGATGATGCAAGCCAGGCGTGTTCTAGCAGTTTGGGCCAGACTGGCGAGGCTGGTCTCCGCTTCCTAATCTCATCTTGAAGAGCTGCAATACCAAGTTCTGAAAGTCGCTGCTCGATCTGGATTAGCCGGGGCAAACGGTGTGGGGTGAAGCTATCCGCGGCGAGTGTGCTGCATAGGCGTTGCAAGCCGTCAATTGAGTAACGGCGCAGCTCCCCGCGAGCGAGAACTGGAGCCAGCGTTTCGAGCTCAGCAAGGGTGCGGTCGAGAACCGATCGACATTCCGCTAGACCGTTGCAGATGACCGGAGACCTTCCTGGTGCCAGCGAGTTCCAACGTCGGAGTTGGGCTGCGGCCATGGTGATCACATTCAGCAGCTTCGCGGTGGACTTCTCTCCATTGCGTCGGAGTTCTCGGACTTGTCTTCGAGCCCGCCGATACTTTCTTTTGAAACACCAAGCCAACGTGGCTGATACGCGATTATTCGCTGGGTTCAGAGCAACTTTGATCGCCTCGAGGTCTTGTTCGAAAATCGCGGCATCAAAACAGTCGAGTGTTTTGTTTATCCCGTTCAGCAGCCCCACCAAGGAGCTCAACTCTTCAAGGGTATTCGGCTTTGGTGCCTTGCTGTTAGCGATCACGGTGGACAAGCTCGTCTGCAGCGTTGGCCAGCATTCGTTAACCAGCCGTTGTACCGAATCGATCGTCTGCTGAACGATCGCACCGTTGGTCAGTTTGGCCCCAGTCCATTGTGACGGATCTGTTCGCAAAAAGAGGCCGCTGAAGCCTTCGAGCTCCGAAAGGAGGGCATAAGCTTCATCCATAGCGCTAGGGGTAAGACGATCAAGGTCTATGCCGCGCCATCGAACCCTCGACTGCTGTTCGGCGGTAAGGTGCAGCAGTCGTCCCTGCAACTTATAGACAGTCAATCCTGACGGAGGCCGGGGCTGATGGATCCGCGTGACGTGGTCGTTCAAGCGTGTTCGGCGATCCACGAAGCGGCGATGGAGTTGGTCCAAATCGATCGATGTAGACTCGCGGACGATGCTTAGGCTTTCAGCAAATTGGCTCATCACCGAGCGACGGGTGACTCCGGCCCCGTGGAGGTCGAGTGCCAAATGTCGTAAGCCGCGACGCTGCAAGCGATCGAGCACGACCTCGAGAGCTGCACGCTTCTCTGCAACAAACAATACGCGACGTCCCCGGGCAGCGAGCTCGACAATCAAGTTTGCAATCGTTTGACTCTTGCCGGTACCTGGAGGTCCTTGGATCACTCCGTTCTTTAACGAGAGAACTCCCGCAATCGCAGCCTGTTGGGTGGAGTCAGCATCGAGCACCAGGAACTCGTTGTTCGGTGGGATGAGATCCAGTTCTCTCGGATTTTCCTCCGTCTTGGCAGACCGCAGCGTTTGCCGGGCACCCGGATCGCCCGCAATTGCCGCAACAAGATCGTGCATAGTAAGCTGGTCAAGGTTGTCCTTTAGATCCTTGACCATCGCCATCTTCTGGTATGCAAAATTACCGAGGACCGAACGCGGACTTATGCGAAAGTCTTTGATGCCAGATCCAATCTTCTGAAGGCGTCCGTAAACAACGGCGGGGTCTTTCAGAGGTTCCTCGCCGTTCGCTTCCTTGGCTTCCAGTAACGCTTCGGGGTTAACTTGCCTGCCGTGTTCCCTCTCGAGGGAGAACAGAAGTACCGGATTGATTTGTAAGTCGCCCGCAAGCCGCAAACTCAGAGCGCGACCCTCGCGACCTCGTTTCTCCAGGACTACCGGAACCAGTAGGATCGGCGACTCGGCAGGTCTTCCACCGTCCGTCGCGAGCCAAGTAGCAAATCCGAAGGCGATGAATAGTGTCTCCAGCCCCCGCTCCTCAAGATTTGAGAGTGCCGTCCTACGGATTTCGGTTGCACGGGCGGATGTGCTGACCTCGTCCGCACCCGGAAGCAGATTGGCTAAGGTGACGCTATCGCCTCGAAGTAGATCGCTCAGAACCTTGGGATCGTTGCTCGAAAGATCAAGGGTGCCCGTCTTGAGGTCTCGAAAGAATAGCAGTTTGTTCCGTCGAGAAAGGCCGATCAATTTGGCGACCCAAGTATCGCGCGCCTTGAGAACCGCCGCTCGACGCTCAGGACTCACCAGGGGAGAAGCACACTTTCCGCAGAGCTTGGGCGAATCCTGATTCTCAAAGCCGCAGTTCGAACAGCGCATTCCCCTACCTCGCCAGATGCTAGAAGTGAAGCTACTATTTATCACACTTAGACGGCTGCTGTTAATCCAAGACCTCTTAAGGATCGTACTTTCATTGAAACGCACAATCCCGCTCAGTTGAACGGGTTCAAAGATGGAGTCTATGAGTCCTTGACGTCCTTTTGGCGCCTATCTACGCGATTTTCCCACGACAAAGCTCGGTGGAATCGGCGGCTTCGTGGCTGTATGCCGCCCGTTGTGGCCTGCTGGGGCGTTTCTCGTTACTGGCCGCAGCCGCTCTCCGGGTCCACGCTTCATCGCAAATCGCGCGCACGCGCTCGGATTTCGAGCGATTCTCTGAGATGTCCGAGAACTTCGAGACTGGACGGTGGAGAGAGGGGGATTTGGACTTCCAGTACCCCTCATTTGACCGCGTTCAAACCGGCGGAAAAGAACAGGGACCGAACTCTTTCGAGTCCGGTCCCTGTTCTCGAGATCTTGAGCTACTTCCTGCTCTTAGCCTTTCGCGCCCGTGCGGCCGAGCCATAGCGCTTGCTGAAACATTTCCGGCATCGGTGATCACGCCGCTTGATAAAACTTGGAGCAAGGTCTTCGCTGCCGCAATAGCGACAGACCAGCTTGCTCGACTTTGGCTGGCTACCCATCTTATTTCGTAGTAGTGGCGTAGGGTCAGTTTTTCTCGAGGAGGCTGTCTTCTTCCGAACCGCCTTCTCGCCGGCCGACCTCACTGCGCTCACTTGATCCTGCTGGGCCGAGGACGCAGAGCGTCCAATCTGCGCTCCATCACCGTTCCTGTTTGCCAATTTCGAGTTTTCCATTTCCGCTAAACCTCCGGAGCCGTAACGGGCTCGATGGGATGTTTGCTCTCGTCGGCGTGTGAAGCGAATGGTCTCTTTAGATTTCCACCCTGGAACGCACGAGCGGCTGTTGGCAGGATTTGGCGGCGGCATCGAAGGAAGCGATTGAAAGGCGAATGGAAAGGGCAAAGATCGGGGCGCCAACCCCGTAAACCGGGTCCTAACGACTGGCTGTCTGCCCCAACAAGAGCAATGTGTGTGTCTGCCTGAAAGGAGGAGGGCAACGCGTGCAGGGCAAGACACGTTCCGATTCAAATGAAGCGGTTTCGCGTAAACTCGCTTCGCTTCGATTGCTTCCGATTAAACGGTTGAAGAAGCAATGGCGATTGCTCTATGGCTCCGAACCGCCGCATCGTGTCAGCCGCGAACTGCTGACTCGTGCGGTGGCCTACCGCATCCAGGAACAGGCCCTGGGAGGGCTCAAACCCTCCACTCGTAAACTGCTGGAGCGCTTCGCCGGCGACGCGCGCAGCGGACGACCGCTGACATTGTCGCCATGCGCGCCAGCGTCCGCAGGAACGGTCCCGATGCGCGATTGGCAGGGCACCACGCACGAGGTGAAGGTTCTCGATCGAGGAGTATTGTACAAAAGAAAGCGCTATCGCTCCCTCTCTGAGGTTGCCCGACTGATCACCGGGTCGCGCTGGTCGGGTCCGCTCTTCTTCGGACTGCGCGGCAAACGACAGCAGGAGACGAGCCGTGGCGCAAGGTGACAACGCTCCAAAGCGCTGCGCAATATACACCCGGAAGTCTTCTGAAGAAGGACTCCAGCAGAATTTTAATTCACTACACGCGCAGCGCCAGGCTTGCGAAGCATTCGTCAAGAGTCAGGGCGGTGAGGGCTGGCGTCCGATCAAGGCTAAGTACGACGACGGCGGATTCTCGGGCGCCACGATGGACCGCCCCGCGCTCAAAACGTTGCTCGCTCATGTCAAGGAAAAACGCATCGATGTGGTCGTGGTGTATAAAGTCGACCGCTTGACGCGTTCGCTGGCCGACTTCGCAAAGATAGTGGAAATCTTCGACGCCCACGGGGTCTCGTTTGTCGCGGTAACCCAGCAATTCAACACCACCACTTCGATGGGCCGGCTGACGCTCAACGTGCTGCTCTCGTTTGCCCAGTTCGAACGCGAAGTGACGGGCGAACGCATCCGCGACAAGATTGCGGCTTCCAAGCAGAAAGGGATGTGGATGGGGGGCACGGTGCCGCTCGGCTACGACGTCCGCGATCATTGTTTGATGGTTAACCCTAAGGAAGCCGCGACCGTGCGGTTGGTATTTCAGCTCTATATTGAGCTGAGATCCGTTCGTCAGGTCAGGGACGAACTGGACCGCAGGTCGATTGTTTCTAAGCAGCGGGTGTCAAAGAGCGGTTCGCGATCCGGCGGGGTTCGGTTCGGGCGAGGTGCGCTCTATCAAATGCTGGCGAACCCAATTTACGTGGGTGAGATCCGTCATAAACGAGTCAGCCATCCGGGTCAGCATGAGCCGATAATCGAGAAACCATTGTGGCAGCGAGTCCAGGCGATGCTCAAGCAGAGAGCGACTCGCCAGAGCGGTGGCGCGAGCAGGAGAACGCCGAGTCTCCTCATGGGCAAGCTGTTCGATGAGAACGGTGAGCCACTTTACGCTTGCGGGGCTAGAAAGGGCGATCGACGCTACCGCTACTTCGTTTCACGGAAACTGATCAGAAGAACCGACAAGACTCGCGAAGGTGGATGGCGCGTTTCTGCCGAAGAAATCGAACATGCAGTGATGGCTGGCGCGCGACAGATGCTTGTGGATCGCGGCGCATTGGCGTCTACGCTCAAGGCTTGCGGTCTTGCTGCGGCGGAGTTGAAGCAGGCGCTCGAGGTTGTCGACTGCAAAGTCAAGTCAGTTGATGAGATCGGAGCGATGGACGCCGCGAGATCAGTCGTCGAACGCGTGGAGTTGAAGCGTGACGGCATGCAGATCACGCTCAACCTTCGAGCGCTGTTCCCTACCGAGCTTGTTTCGGATGGCGGAGGTAGCCTATGCATGACCCGCGTAGTGCGTATGCAGATGAAGCGGCGCGGCGTCGAAACGCGGCTGGTAATTCCTGGAGAAGCGGTCGCAGTTTCTCGGAGCGATCCGGCTCTCCTGCGAGCTCTGTCCCGCGGCTATCAGTGGTTTGGCGAATTGGCGTTGGGAAGAGTGGCATCAACCAAACAGATCGCGGCCCGAGAAGGTCTGAGCCATAGCTACGTGCGCCACGTGGTCCCACTCGGACTACTCGCCCCCAAGCTCATAGAAGCGATCTGTGCGGGACAACAATCCGTTACCACTTCGGCGGAGCGTTTGAAGGACCACGCTCGTCTCCCCATCGAATGGGATGCGCAGCAGCGCTTTCTTTCGGATTGAACGCTAACCCGTCGGATCTGACTGGCCAGCGGCCCCTGCGACTTGAGAAACGTCCCCCAAGAACGGCCGATCTAGAGACTATCGTCCGCGCGATTGCGTTGCGGCTTTCTTGATCAAGGTTGCAGCTTTCGCTGCATCATCGTCATTCTTGAAGCCGAATATCGCGGCATATCTGCGACCGATCACTTGGGCCATTAGAAAACTTACGCTAATGCCGGCATCGCCTATTCGCTTTGGCGAGCGCATAGCCCAGTCCCTGCCGATTGTCGCCACGACAAGCAGCACCGGAACGGGTGACGGAGCGAACGCGGCGCCGTTTAGCAGTGGATTTCAATGTTCTTTCCGAAATAGGGTGAACTTCGACCGCCCCTTTGTGAGCGTCGGGAAAACGACAGACCATTATGAGCCGCAGGTCGGCACCGCCGTCCGCGAGAGGCTCGAGCGCCTCGGCCATTGCACCAGGGTGGTTATCAAGCTCCTTTTTCCAAAGGAAGGTCTTCTTTCAGTGATTGCCATTCTCCGTCTCTACCCGACGTTTTTGTTTGCGACAATCCGGTGCCGCTTGCTCTGAAAGGCGGAGTTGGACTGGTAGGGCGATCGACGAATTCCAGGTGGTGCGGCCCATTTTCGTCGTGGCCCCGAATCTGTTTCCTGCGGATAAAACGAGCCGAGAATCGGCCGAGTCCGCGATTCGGAGCGTTCTCCGCTGCCACAAGCTGCGCGAAATCGGCCGCCCAGGCCCGTATTTCGATCATTTGTCGTCGAATTGCAAACAGAGAAGGACTCGATGGCGGAGAGGGGGGGATTCGAACCCCCGGAGCCACAAGGGCTCACGTGATTTCGAGTCACGCCGGTTAAACCAGACTCCCGAACCTCTCCACACGAGGCAGCATTGATGTTTGACCCGCCGCAGTCAAGCTGGCGCCGCCGGAGCGCCGCGTTGGCCGGCTTCGCGCAGGTCTGCTAGCGTGCGGCCAGGCTGCCGAAGAATTACGAGGAGAGCTGCCATGGCCACTGCGATCACGATGACTTCGAACTGGCGCGAGCAACTCGGGGCCAAGCTGGTCACCCCCGAAGAGGCGGTCGCGCAGATCAAGTCGGGCGATCGGATCACCGCCTCGATCGCGCACGGGACGCCGTTCACGCTGTTCCACGCGCTGGTCGGCCGCCTGATGGAACTCGAACGGGTGGTGATAAACTACAGCGCGGCGCTGTTCGCTTTCGACCTGCCCGGCCTGGGCGAGCGCTTTCGCCTGGAGTCGTTCTATCTCTCGCCGATCGATCGCAAGCTGTTTCACGACGGGATGGGAGAATACGTGCCGGTCAGCTACTACCGTGCGGGCCACCTGCCGTCCGGACTGCAGGACTTCAACGTCTACCTGATGACCGTGTCGCCGCCGGATGCCAACGGCGAGGTCAATTTCGGCGATTTCCAGATCATGTCGAAGTTGTGCGCGCGCAACGCAGATTTGGTGATCGCGGAGATCGACCCGCGCTCGATTCGCGTCGGTGGCGACAACTCGATGCATATCTCGGAGATCGATTATTTCGTCGAGCGCACGGTCGGAATGCCCGAGATCGCGGCCCCACCGCCCTCTGAGGAGGAGCGGCGCACCGTCGATACGATCAGCGCGCTGGTCGCCAGCGAATTGATTCCCGATCGCGCCACGATCCAGGTCGGCGTCGGTTCGACCTCCGGGATGCTGATGTCGCATCTGCGCGGCCATCACGACCTGGGGATGCAAACCGAGATTATCCCGATCGGCACCGCCGACCTAGTGCGCGAGGGCGTGCTGACTGGGAAGCACAAGAAGATTTTTCCCGGCCTGGTGGTCGGCAGCGGCTTCGCGACCGGCACGCCGCGCGAGCAGTTGGACTACGTCGACGGCAATCCGGGCTTCCAGCTTTACGATTTCAATTTCACCGACGACATCCGCACCATCGCGCGCGAGGAGGGGCTGGTCTCGGTCAACAACGCGCTGTGCGTTGACCTCACGGGGCAGGTCGGATCCGAGTCGGTGGGCCATCAGATGTACACCGGGACGGGCGGGCAAATCGCCTTTGGCGTCGGCGCGTCATTGGCCGGCGGCAAATCGATCATCGTGCTGCCCGCAAGCGCGCTCAGCGCCGGCAAACGCGTCTCGCGCATCACGCCGAGCCTTCCGCCGGCGACCGTCTTTACCCTACCGCGCGCCTTCGTCCATTACGTGGTGACCGAGTACGGAGTGGCGACGCTGGCCGGCAAGTCGCTGCGCGAACGCGCGCGCGAACTCGTCGCGGTTGCGCATCCGGATTTTCGCGGCGAACTGTCCGCCGAGGCGCGGAGAATGTACGGGTGACCTGCGGCTGACCCTGGCCAAGCTAGATCGGACGCGGCGTGTAGATTCCCTCGAATCCGGGCGGGCGCCATCCGCCGTTCGCGCACACCAGGCAGACGTTGAACTGCTTGTACTTGCCGTTTTCGCGGCCGAGCAGGCTGACCATGCTTTCGGTCGAGACGGCCTTGTTGCAGGCGACGCAGGTCGCCGCCAAGGCTTTGTTGTCTTTGGCTTTCTCGCTGGGCATCGCGGTTAATCAACGCGGCCGAAGCGTCGTCGAGCCGCCGTGCACAATTTCATAGTCAATGTGATATGCCCTGCGCAATGGCGCGGGCTTGTGCGAGCGTCTCAGTGGCCGGCGGATCCGATCGCGACTCCTATCACCAACGCGATCCCCACGATCACCGCCAGCGCGAGCCATCCGCCGACGCTATGCGCGCGCTGCCGCTGCTCGGGGCTGATCGGAGTGTCGACGTGGGCCGAATGAACTCCGCTCTGGTAGCCGCTGTGCGAAGTATAGTAGATGCCCGTGCCCGGGATGCCGACGGTGCGGCGCACGCCGCTCGGACCCATCGTGAGATGGGCTCCGCGCACGCCGACGGTGAGGCTTGGTCCCGACTTGGAGAGATTGACCGAGAGACCCGGGAAGATATGAAGCCGGCGGTAGAATCGGAAATTGCCCATCGCACGCGTGACCGATTATAGACGAGAGCCGTGGCTATTGAGCGATAGACGAGAGCATCGCGGCCGTCTCGCGCAACAGTTGCGCGACCAGCTCGGCAGCCGGCATCTCGCGCGCGAGCGGCGCCGCCTGCCCGGCCCACAGCGAGAGGCAATCGGCGTTGTCCTGCCTGGCCGCCACGGTACGCATCGGGCGCGTCAGGTTGTTCTGCGCGGGATAGGGCAGGAGCTCGCCTTCATGGCCGCGCATCGCGGCCGCAAACCCGTTCGTGATCCCGCGTGCGAGCCGACCGCTGAACGCGCGCGTCAGCATGGTGCCGTCGTCGCGGGCCGCGCGAATCGCCGCTTTGTGGGCCGGCGGCGCGCCGCTCTCCGGACAGGCCATAAAGGCGGTTCCCAGTTGCACGCCGCTTGCGCCGAGCGCCGCTGCGGCGACGATTCCGCGGCCGTCCATTATTCCGCCCGACGCGATCACCGGAACCGAAACCGAGTCGGCCATCTGCGGCACCAGCGCTATCGTTCCGACCAGACTGTCCTCGGGTGCGGCGATAAAGGTGCCGCGATGGGCGCCGGCTTCGCTGCCCTGCGCGACGATCGCGTCGGCTCCGGCCTGCTCCAGCCCTCGCGCCTCGGCCACGGTCGTCGCGGTGCCGATAAGCTTGATTCCGCGATCCTTCATCCGCCGCATGATCTCAGCCGCCGGGATGCCGAAGGTGAAGCTGAACACCGGAACGTTCGAGTCGAGAACTGCTTCAACCTGCTGCTCGAACGGCGGCAATGAACCGGCCGGAGCTGCCGCCGGCGGCGGCAGGCCGAGCCGCTCGTGCCAGGGCGCGATAAGTTTGAGCATCGCGGCCGCGTCGGAGGAGCCGGTGCCGTCGTAGCCGCCGGCGAACAGGTTCACCGCGAACGGTTTGTCAGTCCGTTCGTGGATCTCCGCGATCGCCTTCGCGATGTCGTCAGCGGTCATATAGCCTGCGCCGAGCGAGCCGAGCCCTCCCGCATTGGAGACCGCGGCAACCAGTGCCGGAGTGCTGGTGCCGCCGGCCATCGGTGCGAGAATGATCGCGTGCTCGATGCCCATCATGGACGCCAGTTTTCGAAATCGCTGCATGGTTGTTCTCTCGTATTGAAGTGTTTTGGAAACGCCGCGAAGGCTCGACTAACGTATCAAGTCTAGCCAGAGCTATGACGGGAGCGGAAGCGACTTCACCCCTAACCCCTCTCCCTTCAGAAGAGGGGAACCGGGGTCGATTAACTACGTCGCGCGGCGGGAGCGGAAGAAATCCCGCAGCAGCGCGGCGCATTCGGGCTCCATCAGGCCGCCGTAGACTTCGATTCGATGATTGAGGCGCCCGTCGCGCCCGATGTCGTACACCGATCCGAGCGCGCCCGCCTTTTCATCGCGCGCGCCGAAGTAAAGCTCCGCGATCCGCGCGTGAACCATCGCGCCCACGCACATCACACACGGCTCGAGCGTTACGAACAGCGCCGCGCCCGCGAGGCGGTACGCGCCGAGCGCGGCGGCGGCCTGGCGCAGCGCCAGCATTTCGGCGTGCGCCGTCGGATCGTTGAGCGCGATCGGGCGATTGTGCGCCGCCGCCGACTATCGCGCCGTTGTCGCTATCCTTAGCTGGGGCGATCACGACTGCGCCGACCGGCACTTCGCCCTCGGCGGCGCCGCGCTGGGCCTCGGCAATCGCCCGGGCCATCAGTTCAATCTGTCGCGTGCGCTCGATCATCGAATTCGCGGAATTGGGGCCGTACCCTTAAGCTCCGCGGCCCGCTGACCATGCTACATTGACAAGGCGCGGGCGCCCAACCGAGAATCGCGATCATGAACCGTGACGCCAGGCGGTCTATGATGTGGAAATGGTGAAAAGTAAAACAGATGGAAATCGGTGAAATTCTCCCAGAGGAACTGAACGAGCGGCTCAAGCGCGGCGAGCGGCCCGTCATCCTCGACGTGCGCGAGCCCGAGGAAATCGCGATCGCGTCTTTCCCGGGCGCTACGCATATTCCGATGGGCGAGATTCCGTCGCGTCTAACCGAACTCGATCCCGACCAGGAGACCGTCGTGGTATGCCATCACGGGATCCGCAGCGCGCAGGTCGCGATGTACCTGGCGCGGCTCGGCTTCGAGCGCGTGTCGAATCTGAGCGGCGGAATCGATCTATGGTCGGCAACCGTCGACCCCGCGGTGCCGCGTTATTGAATCCGCGGTTGAACTCGGCGCGTCGAGCGCGACGGCGCGACAATCGGAGGCAGGCGCATGAGTCACTATCTTGCGGCGGCGATCCAGATGGCGGCGGGGAGCGACAAGGCGGCCAACCTCGAACGCGCCGAGCGCTTGATTCGGCTCGCCGCGGCGCGCGGCGCCAACCTGGTCGGATTGCCCGAGACCTTCAACTGGCGCGGCAAGCGCTCCGAGGAGGCAGCCGCCGCGGAGCCGCTGGAGGGCGAATCGCTGGCGGCGATTTCGCGCCTGGCTCGCGAGCTCGGCCTACATATCGTCGCCGGGTCGATAACCGAGCACGCGACCCGGCCAGCCCAAGCGCTACAACACCTCTGTGCTGATCGGCTCCGACGGCGCGCGCATCGCCGTCTATCGCAAAATTCATCTGTTCGACGTCGATTTGCCGGGCCGCGTCACGGTCAAGGAGTCCGACGCCAAGCTCGCGGGGAGCGAGGTCGTCTCGGCGCGCACGCCGCGCGGCACAATCGGGCTTAGCGTCTGCTACGACCTGCGCTTTCCCGAACTCTATCGCCGCCTGACTTTCGCCGGCGCCGAGATCATCACGGTGCCGAGTTGTTTCACTTTCCCCACCGGCGAGGCGCATTGGGATGCGCTCGTTCGCGCACGCGCGATCGAGAACCAGGCCTACGTTATCGCACCGGCGCAGTTCGGGACCAACGTCCATGGCTTCAGCGACTATGGCAACTCGATGATCGTCGATCCGTGGGGGCGCGTGATCGCGCGCGCCTCCGACCAGGAGGGCGTGGTCGTCGCGTCGATCGACCTCGAGTACCTAATGCGGGTGCGGCGCGAGTTGCCGGCGCTTGGCCACGCGCGTTTGCGCGAGGGGCTCGGCTGAGCAAAGATCGGGGTCCTGCGACTCGCGCAACGCTCGCTCAGGGACCTTCCGCTACATGAACTCGCACACTCTTGCGAATCGCTAACCCAGGCACTAGGCGCCGGCGACTCCGGGCCTTACGGCGGGCTTGCGCGAGAAGCGTTTGCGCGCGTTCTCGCCCCACAGGCGAAGCTGTTCCATGTACAGGTAGATCACCGGAGTCGTGAACAGTGTGAGCATCTGGCTCACGACCAGTCCGCCGACGATCGCGATTCCGAGCGGACGGCGCAGTTCCGACCCAGTGCCGGTGCCCACGGCCAGGGGCAGCGCGCCGAGCAGCGCCGCCATCGTGGTCATCATGATCGGCCGAAAGCGCAACTTGCAGGCCTCCTCGATGGCTTCCAGAGGGGACTTGCCATGCTTGCGCTCGGCCTCCAGCGCGAAGTCGATCATCATGATTGCGTTTTTCTTGACGATTCCGATGAGCAGGATGATGCCGATGAGCGCGATGACGGTCAGATCGATGCGGCAAATCATCAGGGCCAGCAGCGCTCCGACACCGGCCGACGGCAGGGTGGAGAGAATCGTGACCGGATGAACGTAACTCTCGTAGAGGATCCCGAGCACGATGTAGACGGCGCAGAGCGCGGCCAGGACCAGCATCGGTTCGTTCGCGAGCGAGTCCTGAAAGGCCTGCGCGGTTCCGGCGAAGCTGCCGTGGATGGTGCTCGGAAGCCCGATGCTCCGCTGAAGCGCATTGATTTCGGTGACGGCCTGGCCCAGCGAGATGCCCGGGGTCAGGTTGAACGAGATCGTGACCGAAGGAAACTGTCCCTGATGGTTAACCGAAAGGGCCGTCGTGCCGGGCTGGTAGTGAGTAAAGGTACTCAGTTTAATCTCGGCATTGGTGGTCGAGCGCGCGTCGACTTGCGACAGCGTAGCAGGGTTTTGCCAGTACTTGGGCGCGGCCTCCATCACGACGTGGTATTGGTTCAACGGCGTATACATAGTCGAGACCTGGCGCTGACCGAAGGCGTCGTACAGAGTATCGTCGATCACCTGCTGCGTGAGACCCAGGCGCGACGCGGTATCGCGATCGACCACGAGCTTGGCCTCGAGCCCCGAGTTCTGCTGGTCGCTATTGACGTCGGTCAAGATCCGCAGACCCCGCATCTTCTGGAGCAGGCGCGGCGCCCATAGGTTCAGTTCCTGCAAGTCGGATCCCTGCAAAGTGTACTGATAAAGCGCGTTGCTCGAGCGGCCGCCGATCCGCAGATCCTGCACGGCCTGGAGATAAAGCGTCGCACCCGGGACATGAGCGGTTTTTTTACGCAAGCTCGCGATCACCTGGTCGGCGCTGAGCTTGCGCGGTCCCAGCGGCTTGAGCGCGATGAACATGCGGGCCGTGTTGGTGCTGCCGGCAGTGCCTCCGGCAAATCCGATCACATGATCGACCGACGGATCGGTCTTGATGATGCCGACGAATTGGGTCAGCCGATCACGCATCGACTGGAACGAGGTGTCCTGATCGGCCTGGATTGCGCCCATCAGACGCCCCGTGTCCTGTTGTGGAAAGAAGCCCTTGGGAATGACCGAGAACAGGTACACGCTGAGTCCGAGCGTGGCGAGCGCTATCGCGAGCGTCAGGCGCGAATGCCTCAGCACCCACGAGAGACCGACCGAGTATCCAGCCAGCGCGCCGTCGAAGATGCGCTGGCTCGAGCGGTAGAACTTTCCATGTGGCTCGTCCGCCTCGGGCCGCAGCAGCTTGGCACACATCATCGGCGTGGTAGTCAGGGAAACGACCATCGAAACCACGACCGCGGTTGAGAGCGTGACCGCGAATTCGCGGAACAGGCGGCCGACGATCCCACCCATGAGCAAAATCGGAATAAACACCGCGACCAGCGAAATACTGATCGAGACCACCGTAAAGCCGATTTCGCGCGCTCCGCGCACGGCCGCCTCGAAAGGCGCCATACCCTGCTCGCGGTAGCGGGAGATGTTCTCGATCACCACGATCGCGTCGTCGACCACGAAACCGGTCGAGATCGTGAGCGCCATCAGCGACAGGTTGTCGAGACTGTACCCGCACAGGTACATGACCCCGAACGTTCCGATCAGCGAAATCGGAACCACCACCCCCGGAATCACCGTGGCCCGCGCGTTGCGCAGGAAAAGAAACACCACCATGATGACCAGCGAGATCGAGATGAGCAGCGTCAGTTCGACGTCGTTGACCGACGCTCGAATGGTCGTGGTGCGGTCGAGCACCACGGCCATCTTGATCGCCGGCGAGATCGAGGCTTGCAACTGGGGCATCGCCGCAGTCACCCGGTCGACCGTGTCGATGATGTTGGCTCCGGGTTGCCGAAATATGATGATCAAGACCGAGAGGGTGCCGTCGACCAGCCCCGCATTGCGCACGTCTTCAACCGAATCGATCACGTCGGCGACGTCGGAAAGCCGGACTGCGGCGCCGTTGTTGTAGCCGACGATCAGCGGGCTGTACTGGTCCGCGGCGAGCAGTTGATCGGTGGCACTGAGCGACCAGGCGTGGGTCTGGTCGGCCACTTCGCCCTTGGGACGGTTGGCGTTGGCGTTGCTCAGCGTGCTGCGGACCTGTTCGAGACCGATTCCGTCGTTGTTGAGCGCGTTGATATTGAGCTCGACGCGAACCCCGGGCAGTGCACTGCCTCCGACCGTTACCTGGCCGACGCCCTGAATCTGCGAAAGCTTCTGGGCCAGGATCGAATCGGCCGCGTCATAGATCAGGCCGCGGCGGAGCGTATTCGAGGTCAGCGCCAGGATCAGAATCGGCGCATCGGCCGGATTCACTTTTTTGTAAGTCGGGTTGCTCGGCAGATTGGCGGGCAGTTGGCTGCGCGCCGCGTTGATCGCGGCCTGCACGTCACGTGCGGCCGCGTCGATATTGCGGTTCAAGTCGAACTGCAGAACGATGTTGGTGGTTCCAAGTGCGCTGGTCGACGTAAGTTCGGTCAGCGCGGCAATGCGCCCGAACTGGCGCTCCAGCGGGGTCGCCACCGAAGACGCCATCGTCTCCGGACTGGCGCCGGGCAGCAGCGCGCTCACCTGGATGGTCGGAAAATCGACTTCCGGCAATGGCGCGACCGGCAGTAACCGGAACGCGACCGCTCCCGCAAGCGCGATCGCCGCGGTCAAAAGCGTAGTCGCGACCGGCCTGCGTATGAAGGTCTCGGAAAAGCTCATGAGGGGGAGGCGGCCGGTTCCCGGTACGCGGCGTCATCCGGCGCCTTGGCCGTGCGTTCCGCGAGACGCTCGAAGGCGAGAAAAATAACCGGGGTCGTGTACAGCGTCAGTAGTTGGCTCAGCAGCAGTCCCCCGACCATCGCGATTCCGAGCGGGCGGCGCAACTCCGAACCTGTCCCCGTACCGAGCGCCAACGGCAAGCCGGCGAGCAGCGCGGCCATCGTGGTCATCATGATCGGCCGAAAGCGCAGCAGGCACGCCTGGTAGATAGCTTCGCGGGCCGGCTTGCCCTCCTTGCGCTGCGCCTCCAGGGCGAAATCGACGATCATGATGCCGTTCTTCTTGACGATACCGATCAGCAGGATGATGCCGATGAGCGCGATCACGTTGAGATCATTGCCGGTGAGCAGGAGGGCAAGAATCGCTCCCACACCCGCCGACGGCAGGGTCGAGAGAATCGTGATCGGATGGATGTAGCTCTCGTACAGCACGCCGAGAACGATGTAGACGGTGATCAGCGCGGCCAGGATCAAGAGCGGTTCGTTGCTCAACGAAGCCTCGAAGGCCTGCGCGGTGCCCTGGAACGCGGTCTCGACACTGGCCGGCATCCCGATCTCCTTCTGGGCCGTTTCGATCGCGGTTACCGCGTTGCCGAGCGAATAGCCGGGCGCCAGGTTGAACGAAATCGTGACTGCCGGAAACTGACCCTGATGACTCACGATCAATGGCACATTGCTCGGCTCGAAGTGGACGAACGTGCTGAGCGGGATCGAGCCTCCCGTCGGCGAAGTGAGGTAGATATCCCTGAGCGCGCGCGGATTGCTCTGGAACTCGGGATCGACTTCGAGCACCACGTGGTACTGGTTCAACTGCGTGAACATCGTGGATACCTGCCGCTGCCCGAACGCGTCATAGAGCGTGTCGTCGATCATCTGCAACGAAATTCCCAGGCGCGAAGCCGTGTTGCGATCGATCACCAGTTCAACCTGCGAGCCGTTGTTCTGTTGATCGGTCGCAACATCCTGCAGCTCAGGCAGCGATTTGAGCTTGGCCAACAGCTTGTTGGTCCAGGTGTTCAACTCGTCAATGTTGGGGTCTTCCAGGCTGTACTGATACTGCGTGCGGCTGATCCGGTCCTCCACGGTGAGGTCCTGAACCGGTTGCAGAAACAGCGTGATGTCCTGGACCTTGGCCAGTTGCGGCTGCAAGCGGTCGATCACTTCGCTGATGTTGACTTTGCGTTCCGCCAGCGGCTTGAGGTTGATCAGGAACCGTCCGCTGTTGACGGTGGTGTTGGTCCCGTCGATGCCGATGAACGACGACAGGCTCTCGACCGCGGGGTCCTTCAGAATCACCTGCGCCAGCGCCTGTTGCCGCTGCACCATCGCGGGGAAAGACACGGTCGGCGGCGATTCCGATACTCCCTGGATCACGCCGGTATCCTGAATGGGAAAGAAGCCCTTGGGCGCGATGATGTACAGCACGATCGTAAGCACCAGCGTGCCCACCGCGACCAACAGCGTCGCATCCTGATGGCGCAGCACCCATTGCAGGGTCGTGCCGTAGTACTCGATGGTGGCGTCGAACATTTCCTGGGTCTTACGGTAGAAGCGTCCTTGCTCGGCCTCGGGCGTATGCTTGAGCAGCCTCGCGCACATCATCGGCGTGAGCGTCAGGGAGACCACCGCCGAAACCAGGATCGTGACGGCCAGCGTGATCGCAAATTGGCGGAACAGGCGGCCCACGATGTCGCCCATGAAGAGCAGCGGAATCAGCACCGCGATCAACGAGACGGTCAACGACACGATGGTGAAGCCGATCTGCTCCGAGCCTTTGAGCGCGGCTGCGAGCGGCGCTTCGCCTTCCTCGATAAAGCGGGCGATGTTCTCGATCATCACGATCGCGTCATCCACCACGAAACCGGTCGAAATGGTCAGCGCCATCAGGGTGAGATTGTTGAGGCTGTACCCGAGCAGGTACATCACGCCGAAGGTGCCGACCAGCGAGAGCGGAACCGCCACACTGGGAATGATCGTCGCCGACAGATTGCGCAGGAACAGAAAGATGACCATCACCACCAGCGCGATCGTGAGCAGCAACTCGAACTCCACGTCCTGCACCGAGGCCCGAATCGTGGTCGTGCGATCCGTGAGCACCGCAACCTTCACCGATCCCGGCAGCGAGCTCTGCAGCCGCGGCAACAGCGCCTTCACTTTATCCACCACCGTGATGATGTTGGCGCCGGGCTGCCGCTGAACGTTGAGGATCACCGCAGGCACGCTATTCATCCAGGCCGCCTGCTTGACGTTCTCCGCATCGTCGATGACCCGCGCGACATCCTCGAGCCGTACAGGCGCGCCGTTGTGATAGGCGACCACCAACGGCCGATACGCAGCGCTGGTAAGCAACTGGTCATTGTCGCCTATGGTGTAAGCCTGCTGCGGGCCGTCAAAGTTACCCTTGGCCTCGTCGATGTTGGCCCCCGCGATCGCGCTGCGAAGGTTCTCGAGGCTCAGGCCATAGGAGGCAAGCGCGGTCGGGTTGGCCTGGACGCGCACCGCCGGCTTCTGCCCACCGCTGATGCTCACCAGTCCAACCCCGGTCACCTGTGAGATCTTCTGGGCGAGGCGCGTGTCCGCCAAATCCTCCACCTGGGTCAGCGGAAGCGCGGTCGAGGTCAAGGCCAGCGTCAGGATCGGAGCGTCGGCCGGGTTGGTCTTGCTATAGATCGGAGGATTCGGCAAATCCGCCGGCAGGTAGGTGGAAGCCGCATTGATCGCGGCCTGCACCTCCTGTTCGGCGATGTCGATGTTGAGACTGAGTACGAACTGGAGCGTGATCACCGAACTGCCGAAGGAGCTGTTCGAGGTCATCTGGTTGAGCCCGGGCACCTGGCCGAACTGGCGTTCCAGCGGCGAGGTAACCGACGAGGCCATCACGTCGGGACTCGCGCCCGGGTAGAATGTGAGAACCTCGATCGTCGGATAGTCCACCTCTGGCAGCGCCGATACTGGCAACTGCCGATAGGCCACGAGGCCCGCGAGCAGGATAGCGGCCATCAGGAGCGAGGTTGCGACCGGTCGCAGAATGAACAGACGCGACGGGTTCACTGAGCGCTCCTCTGCACCGTCGCTTTGGCTGCCGCGGGATCAGCTGCTGTGGGATTGGTTGGCGCCGCGCTGGCCGTCGTGGGACTGGCTGGCGCCTTGGCTGCCACCTGGACGGCCACCTTGGTGCCCGCCTGCAGCTTGTCCAATCCGTCGGTCACGATCCGTTCGCCCGGCGTCACTCCGGAATTGAGCGCGATCACGTCACCCTGCGTCGCTCCGATCGTCACCGTGCGCACTTCGACGGTGTTGTCGGGCTTGATCACGTATACGAAGCGTGCCTTGCGTGCTTTTCTGCACCGCGGCCGCCGGCACCAACAGGGTGTCGCGCATCGTGTCGACCAGCAACTTGACGTTCACGAACTGGTTGGGAAACAGCGAATAGTCATTGTTCGGAAAGACCGCTTTTAACTTGATCGTTCCCGTAGTCTGATCGATCTGGCTATCGAAGGTCTCAAGCGACCCCGTAGCAAGTTGCGTTTTGAGTTCCCGGTCGAACGCGTCCACCGGCAACTCCTGCCCCTTCCTCATGTCCTTGATTACTTGCGGCAGGTTGTCCTCGGGAATGCTGAAGTCCACCGCGATCGGCTGCAACTGGGTGATTACCGCAAGGCCCGTGGTATCGGCCGCATGGACGATGTTGCCCTGGTCCACCAGGCGGAGCCCGATGCGTCCGGTGATTGGCGAGGTGATCCGCGTATACACCACCTGCACCTTGGCTGCCGCGATGTTCGCACGATCGCTTTCCACCGCTCCCGCCGACTGGCCCACCAGCGATTGCTGATTGTCGAAGTCCTGTCTCGCGATCACCCCCTGCTGGTACAACGCTTTATCTCGCGCCATGGTGATCTTCGCATTGAGCAGCGTGGCCTCGTCCTTGGTCAACTGTCCTTCGGCCTGGGCGAGCGCCGCCTGATAGGGGCGCGGGTCGATTTCGACCAGCAGGTCGCCCTGATGCACCATCTGGCCTTCTTTGAAGGCAACGTTCACGATCTGGCCGTCGACCCGGGTCTTTACCGTCACGGTGTTGAACGCAGTCACGGTGCCGATGGCGGTCAGATAGCGGTTGAGGTCGCCGCGCTTAACCTCGTCCGCAGAAACCGGCACGCCCGGACGGACCGCGGCGTGCGCGGATTTGCCGCGCGCTCCACCGAACCGGGTCAGCAAAAAGTAGCCGACAACGAGGAGAATCGAGACGATCGCCAGCCAGACCCATCCCCTGGACTGGCCATGCCGTGGCGCGAGATAGACCTCGCTCGCGCCGCCCCCTGGCGAATCGCTTGAATCCATCATTTCCTTCGTTTTTATCACCAGTCGGAGCTAAGCCTCGCATGACGGGGTGTGCTCCTCATAACAATATTATCCCTTAGGAGACGCTGAAGCACGGCCTCGGTTACGGCCTGATTTGCCGCGAAAACGGAGATGTTTCATGCAAAATGGACATCGCCGCGGTTTTGTGGAAAGATTCGCGCCCGATGCGCGATCGGCGACCAATCAGATTCTTGCCGTTTGTATACCTGTTCGTGCTGATGCTAATGCGGCCCGTGACGAGCGCGGCCGCTCCGGCTGGCGGCGCGCAGGAGGCGACCAATTCTCAAGTGAACCTGCCGCAAGGGACGGGCTGGGAGGATTGGCAGGTGGTCCGCGACCAGCGCGCGCATCGCGCGATGGTCAAGGTTTTTGTGCGCAGGGGCGAGACGCCGGCAACCGCGAAGGTGCGCGTGATGGTTGCGCAGACGCCCAAACCGACCTTCGACTCTCCCCAGGCGATCGTGGATGCGCTCGTGCAGACGGCAAACCATCAGTGCGAGAAAGCCAGCGCAAAGTCGCTCCGCAAGAGCGCGGATGATCTGATTTACGAGATGCGTGCCTTCGGATGCCCTGGCCAGAAGGGCGAGCGCTATCTTTTGCAGCGGATCGCCTTCATCGGAGAATGGGAGTTGCAGGTGACCTATGCGCCGATGAGCCCGACCGACAATCTGCCGCCTGCCGAAAAGCAGCAGGCCCTCAAGCTCCTTTCCTCCGTCACGATCACGCAGGGTGCAAACCGATAGCGCTCAACCGGGATTTTTCCGCTGGCGCTCATCCGGGATTTTTCCGCTGGCGCCTATCCGGGATTTTCCGCGCCGCGAGGATTATCGATCACAAAGAGCCAGGTTCCGTCGCTTTGGCGGCGCACCACCTCGGTGCTGTTGCCCGACATCGTGACCGGCTTGCCCTCGGGATCGGTGCCGACGGCGCTCCATTTAAGCCCGGTCAGCGCGAGACTGCCGTCTCCGCTCACGACCGAGCGCGACTTCACGGTGAATTTCGGTTTGAGCGCGATGTAGCCTTTCATGACTTCGCGAATCGCCGCTCGTCCAACGATGACCTCGCCGGAGTCCTGGACGAAGCTGGCGTTGGGCTCGTAAAGGGTTATCGCAGTCTCGAGATCCCCGCGGGTTAGCGCCTCGAGCAGAAGGCTATCGCATTCCTCGGGCTTTCGTGCCGGCATGGAACGATCTCCTTTATTTTGGGATTGGATGGGTGGAGAATAGGGCGCGCGCGCGTGAGTGTCCAGCATGACCGCGTCGCGCATCAGATAAAAATAATGCTCGAAGGATTTTCGCCGCCGCGCCAACTTTCGTGCCGGAGGAGCCGCCGATGGCAGTAACTATAATCTACGAAGACAAGGCCGCAGCCGTCGAGAACGCTCAGGCCCAGGGTGACGATCTCTGGGTGCCGATGCGCGAGTTGCAGGCCGCGACGGGCTGGGAGCTTAAGCCGCAGGGCTTATGTCGCGGTGAGTCCTGCGTGCCCATCCCGCCTGCCCGGCGCGACCAGTTTTTGCGCGCCGGCGATCTCGTCAATCTGGCCGCCCTGGCGCGTCAACTCGGCCAGCCGGTCGTCCACGACGACTCGCATGCGGTTTGGTTTTTCGGCGAGTCGGCCGATGCCCGGCGCGCCGCCCTTGCTTCGCTCAAGGCACCCGACTTCACCCTGCCCGATCTCGACGGCAAGATGCATTCGCTCTCGGACTACAGGGGCCGCAAGGTTCTGCTGCTGTCATGGGCAAGCTGGTGAGGATGCCGCTTTGACCTGCCAGTCTGGCAGGCTATCTACAGCGAACTGAAGGACCGCAACTTCGTGATTCTCTCGGTTGCCTTCGATAGCGGCGGAACCGCCGCGGTGCGCGATTGGATCAAACCGGCGGAGCCGGTGCGGATCGAACCTTTGTTTCAGGAAATCATGGGATGGGACGCGGCGCTATGCGATCGCGCGGCGCCTCCGACCTATCCGAATCTGATCGACGAGCGCCATGTGGTGGCCGAACTCTACAACATGACCAACGTCCCGATGGCCGTGTGGATCGACGAGCGCGGAAATATCGTACGCCCCGCGGAGAGCGCCGGCAGCAGTGACGGATTCCGTTCGATGGATCGCTCCACCTTCCAGATGAAAAAGGACGCGGCCGAGCGGGGGAGAGCTATCCGGACAGCCTACGTGGACGCGATCCGCGACTGGGTCGCCAAGGGCGATCAGAGCGAGTACGTGCTCTCAGCCGCGGAGGTGCGCAAGCGGATCAATGCGCCCGTGAACGTCGACCCGCTGGCCACCGTCAATTTTCGGCTCGGGCAGTATCTCCATCAGCAGGGACACCTCGAAGCCGCCAAGCGCTACTTCCAGGAGACGCGGCGTCTGTGCCCGGAGCGATGGAACTATCTGCGCCAGACGATGCAGCTCGAAGAGGACGGAAGCGCGTCCGGCCCGGAATTCTTCCGCGCCATCGACGCACTCGGGGACCGGCCCTTTTATCCGCCGGTCGAGCTCAAGGGCGCGCGCGGATAAGCCGGGCCCGCCGCCTCCGGCAGACCCGCCGCCTGCAGACGGACCCGCCCCGCACCGATTCGAGTTGTACGGGAGTGAGTTCGCCCGCTGCTGCGGGGATCGGCTGCTGAAGCGGGCGCGTCCCAACGAGTCGTCGCGATGTAGAGCGGATGGCTCGTCTCGCTCGGCGAGTCCTCGGTAAAGATCGATGCGGCCGGGATCAGAGCAACGCCCTTAGTCGCGCCGATCGCGAACTGCGCCACGGTCGCGGAGTCGCGGTTGACCACGTATAGATTACGTCCGCCTGGGTCGGCCACCATCCCGGTCGGATTGCCCATCCCCGTCGGGCACTCGCCCACAAGGTCCATCGTGTTCGGCTTCACCGCGAGGGACGAGACAGTGTCGCTCACAAGGTTTGCGGTGTAAACGAATACGTTCGGTCCCACGGTGGCCAAGGCGATCCCGAATGGTCCCGAGGTCGAGATTCCCACATGGTAGGTCCCTGTTACACTGAGCTTTCCGTCCTCAGCGGCTTTAGCCACTACAACGGCACCCTGCGAACGGTCGGCCGTGTACACGAAACTGCCTGAAGGACGAACCGCGATCAGTCCGGGACGTCCCGGCTTGTCGCCAAGGCTGGGAGTGCTCGACACCAGCTTGAGCTTTCCGGAAGTTTCGACCGCGAAGGCGACTAGCGTGCCGGCGCCGAGGTCGGAAACGTAGATGAATTTGCCGTTGGGCATGAACGCGATGCCCAAGGGCTGCTGAAGACCGCCGCCGCGAAACGTTTCCAGCGGCTTGAGCGCGCCGGTCGTCGGGTCGATCGCATATTCCGCGATCGATCCCCCATTGTTTTTGCCGCCACTGCTCTTGCCGGGGTTGGTGACATATAGGAAGTCGCCGCGCGGGCTTATCGCGATCTGCTGCGGGCGGCTAGCGGAGCCGTCGTCCACCGCCCCTTCGCCGATCGGCGCCAGCTCGCCCGTGTCGCGCTGGATGCGGAACTGATGGATTCGGCTGTCGCCCTCGTTGGCCACGTAGAGAAATCGGCTGGACGGATCGATCGCGATTCCGGTGGGGCCGTTCACCGCCCCGGCTTTTGCCGTGCGCAGAAAATTGAGGTTGCCGTCAGCACCCCGGCTGAACTCAGACAGCGTGCCTTCGCCATTGTTGGTTATATAGACGTAGCCAATTGGAGCGGCGGCAGAGGCAGAAGCGGTTTGCACCGTTTGCGACGCGGGATTGGGCAGGCCCTCGGTGCGATCGCATCCGACGAGCGCGAAAACAGCCGCTGCCGCCAGCAGCGCGGCGGCCGCCGATACACTCCTTTTGGCCGCGACTGTTATTTTCGTCCCGATGAGCACAGACATCCATCGCACATAGCCAAGCCCGCTCCCCGCTGCGGTCGGCTCCCATAGGCCTCCGGGCGGGGATTCAACACTAGCAAACGCCGGCTTTGCAAGCGTTTTGACGTGCGTGCGAGCTTTGACGGGCGCGCGAGGCAGATTATATGCTTGCGCTTGGTCTGGGCGAGTCGTCACTAACTCTAACGCATCCGATCTAACTCTATCCGAGGGCCTTCAGGCATGAGACCAAGCAGTCGTTCGCGCGCAGTGGCCTTTGCTGGATTTATCGTTGTGCTGCTGCTGTTTACTCTGCGCGGCGAGGTAAATTCCGCCGACCCGGCCCACTCCAACGATGCCGCGCCACAGCCGGGCACGCAAATCACTTATGCCAACTGGCAGCAGTACAAGCAGTTCATGCCGCCCGCCATGCAGACGCTCTTCGCCGGCCAAAACTTCTGGAAAATGCCCGCCGACGTCCAGATGGAAGTAGGGCCTACGATACCTATGCCGCTTCCGCCGGCCTACCGGGCCGATACTGAAAAGAACGCTGGCCGCGCGACCCTCAAGAAGCTTCCCGACGCCGGTTATATACCGATGGGCTACGTGGCCGGCATACCTTTCCCTAATCCGCTTAGCCAATCGGCGCTGGCGCCTTATGCGATTTTCTATGACCTGTACTACCACTACAATCCGCGTGTTCAGCGCTCCATCTTCTGTAACTACTCGGGCGATTCCTATGGCAACTTTACGGCCAGCGGACAGGTGGATGTTGTGTACTCGCAACTTACTCATCTGAGCGATCCAACGATGCCCGCCACGGTTCCGACCGAGGACAACTTTTTTTTCGCCAAATTCATTCAGCAGATCGCGCCCGAACAGGGAAAATATACGACCTCTCTCGATCTCACCTACGAAGACATCACCAAGCTTGACGAGATCTACAATTATCTGCCGAGCTCGCGCAGGCCGATCCGCTCATCGGACGCCGCTCGATGCGCTCCGCTGCAGAATTCCGATTTCACCTGGGAAGATGCGGCGCTTGGACCGCCGGGCTTTCCGCAACAGTTCGAGATCAAATACCTGGGCGAACAGCGGATATTCGCCATGGTCCATGCTCAACCCACCGCCCTCAAACAGTGTGGAGGGTCGACCCAACTGCCTAGTGACTACTATTACCCGGCGGCCAAGGGTATTGTGCCGTGGGGAAAACCGAGTCTCGGCAAATGGGAGCTACGTGACGTCTACGTAATCGAGATGTCCCGGCTCCCGGCCTTCAAGAGCGGATACTGCTACAGCCGCCGGGTTCTGTATATTGATAAGGAGACATTCCTGCCGCTGGCGATCGAGCTCTACGACCCGCAAGGCGCTCTTTTCAAATTTATTACCCAACTCTGGACGCCAATGGCTATTCCCAGCGGCGGTTCCGTATTGGGCACGAATGGACCGCAGGTCGACTTTTCGGTAAATTTTTTGGACAAGCACATCACAATCGACCTGACACAAACCTCCTGCTACAACACGAACTGCCAGCCGCAATACCTCGATGCGCGCCAATACGCGAGCCCCGAAGGGCTGATGAAAATCAATCAGTGACCGGTCGAGACTTCACACGTCTCATCGCGGGCCGCAGCGGCGATCCTGGACAGGCCGCGGCTTTTTGCATCACCCACCGCTCAATGCATAGGATCGCCGCATGGCCGCCAAACCCGACGTGGTGATCGCCGGCGCAGGTCCGGCGGGCAGCACAGCCTGCTATCTGCTCGCGGGGCTGGGCTTTCGGGTTTTGCTGCTCGAGAAGAGCGGTTTTCCCCGCTATCGAATCGGCGAGTCGCTGACGCCTAGCATTCTGCCGGTCCTGGATTTTCTCAAGCTGCGCCAGACGGTGGAAAGTGCCGGGTTTCTGCGGATGCCCGGCCATACCGTGTGCTGGGGCAGTCCGGAGCCGCGCACCGGGTACTACAGTCCGGACAAATCCAGGATGGGCTTCCAGGTCTGGCGGGAAAGCTTCGATACGCTGTTGCTGGAAAATGCGCGCAGCCAGAAAGGGGTCGAGGCAAAGCTCGGCACGGGCGTCAACCAGGTCGACATCGATCGGCGTGGCGTGACCGTACATGCCACGCGCCAGGGGCCAATCAGGACGCGATTTTTCGTCGACGCGACCGGCCATGCCGGAGTGCTCGCGCGCCAGGATCTGCGCCAGCGCGATCCGGATTTCAAAACGCTCGCGGTGACCGGCTATTGGCGCGACGCTACGGCGCCGGCCGGCGATGATTTCGGTAACACTCTGCTCGAGGCGTACGAAAACGGCGTGGTATGGTCTGTCCCGCTGCACAATGGGCTGCGCAACGTCACGGTGCTGGTCGATTGGAGCCAGGGCCGGCGTATCCGCGAACTCGGACTGCGCGATTTCTACCTGTCCGAAATGGCCAGGCTTTCATACGTCTCGAAATTTCTTGGCGCGGCCTCGCTGCCGGTTGCGCCCCGGGTTTCCGATGCCACCCTGTATACCGCCCGCCAGTTCGCCGGCGAGCGCTTCCTGCTCCTGGGCGACGCCGGCCTGTTTATCGATCCTCTGTCTTCGGAGGGCGTGCAGACCGCGATGGCGTCGGCGCTCACCGGCGCCGTGGTGATAAACACGATCTTGAGCCGTCCCGCGGCGGCCGCGAGCGCCCTCGCCTTTTATCGCGACGCTCAGAACAATGCCTACTCGACACACTATCGCCAATCCGCCGAATACTACGACCAGGAACGCAGATGGCCGGATTCGATTTTCTGGCGAAAGAGGAGCGGCTTGCTGGCCTCCGCTACAAGCGCGGGCGCGAACGGCAACAGCGGGGGCGCGGCGCTCAAGCCGCCGTCCGAGGTCTCGCACGTGCGCCTCGCTCCGGACGTCAGAATCGAGCGGCGGCCGGTGCTGGAATGGCCATACGTGGAGACGCGCGAAGTCCTCGTCACCGACAGCAACGCGCGCGGGCTTCGGTTCCTGCATAACGTATGCGTTCCGGCCCTGCTGAGGGAGATCAAAAAGAAGCCCGCGGTGACCGACATCGTGGCCGGTTATCTGAAGCGGCGCGAAGGAAAGAACTCGGATTCCGGCATGGTGAGAGCCGCCCTGGTCCGGCTCTACCGCGACGGCGTGCTCATCGCGATCGAGCCACGCGAAATCCGATCAGGCTAGCGCGAAAATTCGGGCTGTTCCTGAATCGGTACGAGACCCGGCAGTAGCGGGCAAAGAGCATCCACGACCCTCCGCGCAGCACCCGCGACGAACCCTGCTCCGGCCCGCCGGGATCGCGCGGCGGCGAGCGGGAATAGTATTTCGCATCATAGTAGTCAGCCACCCACTCCCACGCGTTGCCCACCATATCGTAAAGGCCATAGCCATTGGGTGGATAGCTGGCTACCGGCGTCGTACCGTCCAGATTGTCATAGTTGGCAAGCTCGTGCGAGATTTCCTCATCGCCCCACGGGAAAGGCTTGCCTTCCAGGCCGCCGCGCGCGGCTCTTTCCCACTCGGCCTCGGTAGCCAGTCTGGTCCCCGCCCATTCGCAATAGGCCATCGCGTCAACCCACGCGATAAGCACCACCGGATGGTTCTCGCGGCCGATGGGAAAGCTCTTGTTCTCACGATCCCAATTCGCCCACTCGGCCCTGGGATCGTCCAGGTACGGCACCGCATAGCCGGTCTCCAGGACGAAGCGCCGATACTGGGAATTGGTGACGAGGTTCTTTGCGATATGGAAGCTGCTCACGAACACGCGATGTGCCGGGCGTTCGCTGGGATAGCCGTCGTCACTGCCCATCAGGAACTCGCCCTCGGGAATCTGTATCAGTTGCGAGCCATCCTTCGCGTTGGTGATTTCAGCCGGTTTTCCCATCGAATTCCCGTTCCTTGCGTTATCGCGTATGGGATTACTATCATTGCGGGCGCGAAAGTCGATGGCTTTAACAGGATAGCCGGGCGGTTCGTTTGCCAGGACGGAATTGAATGAAACCGCTCAGCAAAGTCAGCCTGTCGCGAGTCCGCCGCCTGCTTCCATTCCTTGCCGGATTTCGCTCCAAGCTCGCGATCATTTTTCTTTTATCGTTCTCCAACACGATTTTGGGCCTGCTCCAGCCGATTTTCACCAAGATTCTTATCGACGACGTTCTGCTGCCGCGCAATTTGCGCCTGCTCTGGATCCTTAGCGGCGTAATGATCGCCGTCACCCTGGTGAGCTATGTGCTCGGCGCGTTCAACCGTTACTACTACACCAATGTAACGGCGCGAGTGCTCTTCAATCTGCGCCAGCATCTGTTCGAGCACCTGCAGGCGCTGCCGATGCGCTTTCACGTCCGGGCCAAGGTCGGCGACCTGCTCTCGCGGCTCAACAGCGACATCGCCGAAGTGCAATCGATGCTGACCGACACCGGCTTCAGCTTCATCGCGAACGTATTTACGCTGTTCGCCGCCACCGGTTTTCTGCTGTGGCTCAACTGGAAGCTGTTTCTCCTCAGCCTGACCCTGGTGCCGCTGCAACTTTACGGGGTAATGAAGTTCCGGCCGCTGATCGTGAACCAGACCCGCGCCGTGCGCGAGCTCAACGCGGAGATTTCGTCCTTCCTGGTGGAGTCGCTGTCGGCGATAAGGTTCATCAAGCTTTTCGTTGCGGAAAAAATTCAGCACGTTCGGCTTTCCGCGCTGGGCGACGCCTTCGTCAAAGCGGTCACGCGGCTCGAGATGCTGTCATACCTCGGCGCCAGCGCCTCGACCTCCAGCACCGTTTTAGGCTCCGCGCTGGTGATGCTTTATGGCGGCTACCTGGTGATCGAGCGCCAGATGACGATCGGCGCGCTGGTGGCATTCTCGGCCTACCAGGCGCGCGCGTTCAATCCGTTGCAGGCGCTGATCGATCTCTACCTGCGGGTGCAGCGCGCGGGCGTATCGGTGGACCGCATCTTCGAGTTCCTGGACCTTCCGACCGAGAGCGACGGCGCGACCGGAAGCGTCCGGCTGCCCGAGGTTCGCGGCGAGATCGAGTTTCGCCACGTTTCATTCAGCCACGATCCGGCCGTGCCGATCCTCGACGACCTCAACTTCAAAATTCCCGCCGGCGGGAGACTGACAATTGTCGGTCCCAGCGGCGCCGGCAAGACCTCGATCGTCGACCTGATGGCCCGGCTGATCGAACCCGGCGCCGGATCGATCCTGCTCGACGGTCACGACCTCCGCACCTTCGATCTCGCCTGGCTGAGAAGCCAACTGGTGGTGACGGGGCATCAGGCCTTCGTGTTTCACGCGCCGATGATCGAAAATCTCCGCTACGCCTGCCCGGACGCTTCGCTGGAGCAGGTGATCGCCGCGGCGCGCGCGGCCGGCCTGCACGATTTCATAAGCTCGCTGCCCGGCGGCTACAACAACCCGGTCGGCGAGCACGGCGCGACGCTCTCGGACGGCCAACGCCAGCGCATATCGATCGCCCGCGCGCTGCTCAAGGATCCGAAAATCCTGGTTCTCGATGAGGCGCTCTCCGCCCTGGACGTGGCTAGCGAAGCCGAGATCCGGGCCGCGGTGGAGCAGGCGCTACCCGGGCGCACGGTGATAATGATCACGCATCGGGTGTCCTCGATCCGGCAGGACGACCAGGTGATGGTGCTCGAGCGGGGACGCGTGTTGTGGAGCGGCCGCTACGCGGATCATCCCGACGGCCTCTCGCAGAAGATGCCGCAAGAACGCGTCGCCTAGAACCGGCGTTCGCGTGGAGGCTCCCCCACGCGTTCGTGGGGATGGCTCCATTAGGGCAGCTTCAATGGCAGGGGCGCTCCGGCGCATTTGATTAGGCGCTCGCGGGCGGACGCGAAGCCCATCTCCGGCCGATCCTGAATCAGCAGCGCCAACAGCGCGCTCAGATGGGCCGAGGCGAAACTGTGACCGCGGTAATTGCGCGACTGGTCCAGGCCGGGCAGCGGACGCGGCGAAGGATGCGCCCTGAAGTGAATCGGGGCCTCCGCGAGGTATCGATACTCGCTCCACGAACAGTCGTCGCTGGCGGCCACGCCGAAAACTCCCTCCAGCGCCGCGGGCAGCATGTCCGTTATCTCCGGCGGCGACGAGGCCGCAATCAAGGTCCCCGCGCGCTTTGCCCGCGCGGCTATCCGGGCCATCCGCGCGCGATGCTCGGGGTTGGCGGTGCCAAGGCTGAGATTTACGACCTGCATCTTCTGCTCGATCGCCCATCGGAGAGCCGCTTCGAGAATCTCAATCGAGGTGACAAGGCGGTCGGTGAAAACCTTGACGGCGAACAGCGCCGCCTCGGGCGCCTTGAACTTCAGGATTCCGGCAAGCGCGGTGCCGTGTCCCAAGGTGTCGCGATAGTCGGAAGTCTGCAGCACCTCGCCCCTGGAACCGACGCTGAACGCCACTCCGCCGGCGATCGGGCCGACGTGCGAATGGGCGGGGTTGATACCGCTATCGATGAGCGCGATACGAACGCCCACGCCGGTGCGGTTGCTCAATGATTCGGGATCGAACTCCGATGACGTGTCGGACGTGCGGCGAGCGCGCGGGCGCCGCCGAGTCGCCGCGCCCGGGCGTGAAACCCGGCGCACTTTCTTCACGGGTCCTGCGTAGTGGATCCTGGCGCCGAGAGGTCCTTGTCGGTACTGACGAATCTCATGCCTATTCCGGCCATCGAGTGCCCGAGCTCGACGTCATCGATGTGCTTGAGGCTATCGACGTCATACACAGAGAGCGCGTGCCACTGGCCGCCGCAATAGAGCTTCTTGCCGTCGGGATGAATCAGCGGCACCGCCTGGCTGTTCGGCAGCGACACCTCCCCGTCCCTCTTCCTGGTCTTGTAATCGACCTTCCATAGGTTGTTCCACACAAAGAATGCCTTGTGGAGGTCGGGCGTGGTACCGATTCCTTCAACTGAGTACCAGTCCTCGACGAAGGGCTCGGTCTCGATTATGTCGAGCTTCGGATGCTCCTGCTTGAGGTCGATAATGCCGATCGACAGAGTGTCGGTGTCAGTTATCGAGTCTTCAACGATTATCGCGAAGCTGAGCAGGTAATTCTGCTCCTGGTAGTTCACCAGAAGCGGCAGGCCGTAGGTCGCGCGGATGCCAGTGATATTCCGATGGGCGAGCGGGATGGTGTTCAGCAGGTGGCCGTCGTCCGAATCGAGCACCAGGATGTCCTGGCCGACACAGAAGGCGTATATTTTTTTGCCATCGGGCGAGAACCCAAACGACATGGTTTGGGCCGGGGCCGGGAAGGTCTTGATCGTCTGATTGGTGGCAGTGTCGATCACGCGGAACCGCGGCTCCTCGTGCTGGTAGCGCCCGAGGCTCACCTTGAGCGGCATCTCGCTGATGTAGAGACGGTCGCCCTTGGGATTAAGATTGGTCCCCGAAACCCGCACGGTCTCGGTGTCGCTGGACAGCTTGATCGTCGCGACCTGCTTGCCCTGTTCGAGGTCGACGACGGCGATGGCCTGATCCAGGTTGGTGGTCGCGTAGGCGAAGCGCGGAGTGGCCGAGTTGGTCGCGATCTGGAGCACCGGGCCCTGGCCTTCCAGGGGCACGGTCCTGACTACCTTGTCCGTCGTGGTATCGACGATCTCGACGTTGTTGGGCAGCGTTCCGACGACCATGTACCATTTGGCCCACGCGCTCGCGGCTGGCATCGTCAGGGCGAACGCAAGTATCGATGAACAACACAGACGCAGGCGGCGAGCGTCCATCTTAATCATTCCCATCAAACTCCCTGAATCTTTCTATGATCTGGATCTTGATTTCGGCTCCGGAGCGGAGCAGAGCCTCCAGCACGGATCGTCGCGTCGACGCGGCGAGTGGTCCGCGTCATCGAGAAATCTACGAACTGGGAAACCGACCGAACCGCGCTACTTAACTTTCGGGAACTCCACGTTCAGGCTTCTCCAGTCTTCCATGTTGACCCCGGAGCAACCCTTCGCCCATTCCGGATAGTTCTGCAGGCTGTCCGGCACCTGCGCCGGCCACCAGCAGATGCCCGAGCATCCCGCCAGGTCGGCTTCGGTCGGACTGCACATCGCGTGCGCACCACCCCATGGGTCTGCTTCCCAGCCGGGATTGAAAATCGTGGTACAGCCCATCGGCTGAACCATCCCGACCACGTCTCCCCCCGTGCGCACGGCTTCGACAGCGCGAGCTTTCCGATTGGCCGCCTTCAAGTGTTTCATGTCTCCTCCTGCCGCGGATCCGAGGCGCTTTCTGCGGCTTCGCGCCCGACCGTCATCTAGCTCAATTAACTCAGTTCCTTGGGGACATCACTCCGGCTTCGCACGATGTATTTCTCGACAAACCCGGGGTTCTTCTGCTCGAGCTCGGTAAACACTCCGATACCATATTCCGTCCATTCGCGCAAAAAGACGCAATAATGGAGATTGGGCAGCGCGGCCTCGCCGAATTCCTGGAGCGCCTCGTGATAGCATCCGCCCCCGCAAATCCCGCGGATCCAGCAGGTCTGGCAGACCGGCTTGTTGCCCACCTGGACGCTGTTGACGAATTCCGTCAGCCGCCCATACTCGATTCCGCCCTGCTTCACGTTGCCGTACTTATGCTCCTCGACGCCGGGGAAGCGATGGCACAGATAGACGTCGCCGTTGCCGTCGACGTCCAGCAGTCCCAAGCCCGCTCCGCAGGGAAACATCTTGTTGGTCCCCAGGTGCAGGTCGGTGAGCATCGTGCTCAGGTTCGAGAATCCCGTGTATTTGCTGTTTAGCGCGCGCTCCACGTAGCGCCCGCCGAGTTCCCTGAACCCGGCCAGGACCTCCCGCAGGTCGGCCGATTCCAGGCCGTAATCGAGGCCCGGCTTGGCGGTCACCGGCGAGAACCCGACCTCAAAGAATCCGAGACCGCTAAGATGGTCGTAGATCCTCACGATCTCGACCGCGCCCTTGGTGACCGTGACGCGGGCGACGATCGGGCGTGCCGTGTAGCGCTCGAGCAGGCGCTCGACGCGGCTCATGATCTGGTCGTAAGAGCCCTTTTTTTCGCCGCTGTGGCTGAGAAAGAAGCGGCGGCGGTCGTGGATTTCCTTGGGTCCGTCGATACTGATCGTCACGCCAAAGCGATGTTCCTGCAGAAAATCGATGATCTCATCGACCAGCAGCGTCCCGTTGGTAGTAATCGAAAAATCGACCTTTTTGCCGACCACCACGCTCTTATTCTCGGCGTAGTCGACGACCTGCTTCATCAGCTTGAAGTTGAGCAGCGCTTCGCCGCCGAAGAAGACGATATTGACCTCGCGGTTTCTACCCGCCTTCTCGAACAGAAAATCCACGCTGGAGCGGGCCGTCTCCCATTCCATCCGGACCGGCGCCGGCCCGTACTTGGCCGCATCGGGCTCGTAACAGTAGGTGCAGTGGAGGTTGCACTTGTTGGTGACGTTGAGGACCAGCGAGCTCAGCGGAAACTGTTCCGTGTCGACGAACGGCAGCGCGACCGGGGCGCTGTTCTGCCCGCCCACCAGCACGTCGACGTTCATGAACTCCCTGACCACGTTGGCTACATCTTCGCCGACGAAATCGCTGGAGAGCTGGCTTACTACTTCCTCCAGCGTAAAGCGGCGCTTGTTCTGGCAGTATTGGAGCACCGCCTCGGACAGCGGGTCCATCGTGAACAGCGACATGGTCTTCGCGGCCACCAGAACGGTCATCCCGCTATGGTTGACCACATGAGCGTTCTCGGGCCGGAATTCCAGTTCGCCAGGACGCATGGGGTGAGCCTCTTGCAGAAAGCTATCAGTTAATCGGATTGAATACGAACTTCGGCGGCATCAGCAACATGAATGCCCGCGCGCCCATCGGGGGCTTGGACGGGTCGGGCTGATACCACGCCTCGACCCACACGTCGCCCACATTGGATTCGCTATGCTCGCGCTCATGGTTCGGCCCGTCGTAGTTCGCGATAAAAGTTCCATACTGGTCGACGTTGCCTACGTACAATATGTCGTCGTCACTGATTCTGCTGACGCGCTCCGCCACATCCCATTTAAGCGGCCCCACCCGGCCGATATTCACCGGCTTGCCGTCCGGGCCATGGGTGAACCCCATCGCCTCGAACTGCTGGTTGACCTTGGGTCCGCGCGTCCCGCCGGGCCGTCCAAAGCCGCGCTCCGGAGTGATGCTGATGTAGTCAACGGTTTTATAGAGATAGAAGGG
Source organism: uncultured delta proteobacterium (assembly GCA_963771325.1). Lineage (GTDB taxonomy): Bacteria > Desulfobacterota > Binatia > Binatales > Binataceae > JAKAVN01. The sequence continues at coordinate 34,624 of CAVYTJ010000007.1, forward strand.
CTGCTCGCCGTCGACGCCGGCGATTTTGACGCTTCGGGGCCCGACCTTGGCGTCCGGGTCGGCCGCGACCTCGGCGATCACGGTGTTGTCACCGGATTGACTGACCGACTGGACCTTGATTCCGTCGCCCAGGCTGATCGCGCTCGCGCTGACGTTCGGAGGGAGATTCATCCCGAACAGCCGAACCTTGATTGTCTGGCCGGCCTGAATCGACTTGGGAATCGCCGTCACGAGCTCAGCGCCGCCCCCGCCGACTTTGTACAGGGTTTCGTCCATCCCCAGGTCGCCGACCGGTGTCAGCAGGCGCCGCCCATGCATCTTGGTGCCGTTCTCGTTCCCGAAGAAGATTTCCACTTCGGTCCGATCACCAACCTGCGCCCGTCCGCGCCATTGGAATTTCGTGTAGAGGACCGCCTCCGTGGTACCCGAGACCGACGAGCCATCCTCGAAGTCATGGGTGAATTTGCCGCTGTACTGATCGTTGCCCGCCGAGGTTACGGTGAGCACGCCGGTGTAATCGCCACCCTTGGCCGGGTCGTGGCCAACCACCAGCCATTTGCCGGAATAGTCCGGCTTCGCGACGGCCTGCCATTGCGTCCAGTCCGGGGTCTCAAAGGGGAAGCGCTTGGCGAAGTACGGGACCGCCTCCTGGGTGGCGACCTGACGCCAAGGGTCCATCAGGTTTCCGGCCGACGAAGTGTCCGAGGCGACGAACGGCACGAAGTACTCGTGCAAGTCAGGCAGCCGCTTCCACATTTCCGGCGTACGGCGCTGCAGGCCGATACGCGCGAACGAGTGACACTGGACGCAGGCGCCGATAACGTTGGCCGGCAGGCCCGCCTTGTCCTGTCCTTCTAGCGTGCTGTTGCGTTCTTCAAGCACGTACTCGAACGGGGTGACCTCCGAGGGCGCAAGGCCATTGTTGTCGCTGAGGTATTTGAGAATCTTGTGGGCCTCGTCCTCTTTGAGCTGCAAGCCGTGGTTGCGGACCATCCGGCTGAGCGTCATCCGCCAGCCCTCCGGCGTCATACGCACGGATTCAATTGAGTCGAGCTTGCCGTCCTTGGGAACGTGACACGCCGTGCATACCAGCAGGGCATTGTCAGCCCCTGACTTCTGCTGGGCGCCAGCCGTGCCGCGCAAAATGCAGGAGAATGAGACGAGAACAAACGCTACAAGAATTGAGACCGGTGCTCGACGCTGGCCCATTTCGACGCAGCCTCCCTCGCGCTTCGATAAGTCTGCCTTTAATAGCGTGATCTGTAAAAAAAGGAAAACGAATTCAGCATCAACTCCAAATCGCCGCGGAAACGAGTTGGGACGACGTCAGCGGCGCAGCGCTCGGCCGAACTCACGCTCTGCTTAGGCGATTGAGTCGCGCCATTGGGTGGTCCGATGCACGATCGGCACCGCCTGGCTGATTTCGACGATCGGGTTCACGTTATGCTCATAGAAGAGCGCGAACGTGCTGGTCGCCTCCATTATTGCCGCCGGCGATTCAGCCTCGACGATCACCAGTCCGCCCTCGCTGTCGCTGCGCGCGTAATGGGCCTTGATGTTGAACCCGGCCGGCGGTTTCCAGTTATCGAACAGGCGCGTGGCCCGCTTGGCGATCGCTTCGGTCCAGCCATCCTTGGGCCGGTAGTGGATCATGAAAAGCATGACGGTCTCCTCCTAAAGTGGCGGCGATGCCGCGTCCGCCGGTTTGCGCGGCCGGCGCTAGAACATTTCGAAGTATTCGCGATGCTCCCAATCGGTCACGTGCGAAAGGAAGCGGGAGATTTCGAATTCCTTAAGTGCAACTATGTAATCGACAAAATCGCTGCCCATCCGCTCGCGGAATAGCGCGCTGGTCTTGAGCGCGCTCACGGCGTCCATCAGCGACCGCGGCAGTATCGGCTCGATCGGTGTCGGCGTAGGGATCGCTGGTCGGCGGGCCGGGATCGAGCGCCTTCTCGATACCGTCCATGCCCGCGATCAGGTTTGCCGCCAGGTACAGGTAAGGATTGGCGGACGGCTCTCCGACCCGGTTTTCGAGGTGTGTGCCGGGGTCGGTCGGCCTACCGATCACCCGGATCATCGCGCCGCGGTTCTCGGTTGCCCAGTTGGCGCGATGTGGTGCGAGCGAATTGGGCCGCAGGCGCTTGTAGCCGTTGATGGTCGGATTGCTGAAGACGCAGCCGGCGGCCGCGTGATGCAGCAGACCGCCGACGAAGTTGCGGCCGGCCGCCGACAGCATCTGCGAAGCGTCCGGAGCGACAAACGCGTTCTCGCCGGTCGCCAGCGAATACAGCGACTGATGCAGATGCCAGCCGCTCGCGTACACGTTTTGCACCGCCGGCCAGCACATGAACGTCGCATGGCATCCGTGGCGCCGGCAGATCTGCTTCACCGCGCTCCTGAACAGCAGCATGTCGTCAGCGGGTGCGAGCCCCGTTTCGGGCTCGAACGTCACTTCACATTGGCTCGGGCCCCATTCGGTCTCCAGGCTGCGAATCGGCAGTCCCAGCGCTTCCAGATTTTCGCGCAGCGTTTCGAGAATCGGCTGCATCTCGTCGATCTTCTGCTCGGCCAGGTGCTGAAATCCATGGGAGAGCAGATTCACCTGCGGCGGATCGGGCGGGTGGCCGGATTGCTCGGGACGAAGACGCGCGTCTTCGAGCTTCATCACGTAGAACTCGACTTCGAGACCCGCCATCGACCCGAAGCCCTTGCCTCGCAGCTCTTCGAGCGCTCGCCGATAGATGTAACGCGGCGCGATCGGCGCCGGCGCGCCGTCGGGAAGGTACAGGTCGGACAATATCCAGCCGGTGGCGGGAACCCACGGCAGCACGCGGAAGGTCTCCGGGTCGGGAACCATCAGGAGGTCGCCGGTGCCGCCGGCCGCGCCTAACGGCAAGCCGCCCTGGCCGGTGAAAACCGGAAAGACGGGCAGGTTGGCGGTGTCGAAGGCGAACACTGTGCTGACGACGCCGTGGCCGCGCTCCAGCGCGGCGAGAAAGTTTCGCGCGGTCAGCGTTTTGCCGCGCGCGATTCCGTGCTGGTCGGCAAACACGATCCGCACCGAGCTTATCCGGTCGCGCTCGATTCTGTCGCGGATCGATCGCGCGCGGTCGCTCTGCGCCGCCGTCCAGAGCCCGTGGCGCTCGACGAATCCCGGGCGCGAAAGGCCCGACGGTTGGACTTCATTCGATCCAGCCAATTGTCACCCCCGCTCGCGAAGAATTAGCGCACACGTCGGCGCGGCCGGTACAAAGCCGCAACCGTCACAGAAAAAAGGAGTTGTTTTCCTGGCCCTCGTCGCAGTCGATCAGGTTGATTTGTTTCAGCGCAATCTTCCACGCGCCATCTTCCTGCACAAAAAGGTATCCGCACCAGCCGGCCAGCGCGCGATGGACGCCGAGCCGGTAGGTCTGAATCACGAAGTTCGCCCGCGCCGCGAGTTCGCCCTCGCTGCTCGTGAAAATTTCGAGATTACTCAGAAGATGACAGGTGCGGGTGGGCGGGATTTGCGAGTACGCGTTGCCGGTGCGCAGCCGCGCGACGCGATCCGCCAGCCGGCGCCGGTCGTGGAACTCGACCGTTACCTCGCGCCGCGGATCGTTGCCGCGCCGAAGCGGTATCCAGTAGATACACTCGCGGCTGAACAGTTCGAGCCAGCGCTCGAACTCGCCGTCGTCGAGCAACCGCGCCTCGCGCTTGATCAGCCGCTCGCAAACCAGCTCGAGTTCCGGCGCGGGCGGCTCTCCGGGCTGCTTCCACATGCCGTCGAGCGCGATGAACCGCTCGTAGAGCGCATCGTTGACGTAGAGCGAGGGCTCAAGCGCGCCGGCGTCGTCCTTCGTCACGAAAACCAGTCTCCTATCCCACCGTGAGCTTCAGCTCGGCGCTCATCAGCCGCTTCCATTCCTTGTAGTAAGAGCGGAAGTGGAGATCGTCGCTTATCGGGCCGGTGATGACGCCCTCTGCGTCGGTCCGCTCGACGCCGGTATGCAGATGGCGGCTGATATCGATCCACTCGATCTCCGGAATCGCGAGGCCCTGCTGGCAAGCCTCGAAGTTCGCACAATCGTCGACCTCGCCGAAATTCGGGAAATCCTCCTGCGTCCGCATCCGCAGCACGTTTACCTCCTCGGGCACGCCGCTCAGCGTAGTGGCGTACCACGTCACCTGGACCCGATCGACCGCAATCGGCTCGACCACCTGGATCTGGTTGCCGATGATCAGAAGATTGGGAAACACGTTGAGGTTCATCCCCGAGCCGACCGCCACCTCCAGCAGCCGATTGGCCTCCTCGTCGCCGAGGCGCTGGCGCAGTTGAGCCTCGTAGGTTTCGCGTCCGGGCTGCGGCCGCTGCCGCTTCCAGGCGGAATCCGCATGCATCTCGGGCCGCTGATCGATAAAAGTATGGCCGTTGCCGAGCGCCTGCGAGTACATCGCGCAATCGTCGGGATCGCTCGTTCCGTAGTACGACATGTCGCGGTCGGGTCCGTGACGCCGCGCCGTCATCAGCAGCAGCGATCGATGCGAGAAGGGCGGATGGTAGCCGTCGCCCGCGTTGTCGTAGACCAACTTCCAGTTGGCCCCCATGACCATCCGCTGCGCCGAGCTGCGCACCACCACCTCCGCGCCGGGATAGCGATCGAGCCATTGGTCGATAAGCGGCCGCGCCGCGCCGAGGTGACGCACCAAGTCCGGCGCCTCGCGATTCAAGGTGCCGAAAATGAATCCGCGGTAGGTTTCAAGGCGCGGAATTCGCGCAAGGTTATAGCGCTCGAGCTTGAAGCCGGTGCCGTAGGCGTTGTCGCCCGGCACGGAAACGCACTCTCCGCTGTTGCTGTAGGTCCAGCCGTGATAGCCGCAGGTGAAATAGCGCGCCGAGCCCTCGCGCTGGCGGCACACGGTCGCGCCACGATGCGCGCATCGGTTCATCAGCGCGTTGATCTTGCCGGCGCCGTCGCGGGTCAGGATGATCGGCCTTAGGCCAAGCGTGCGCGCGACGAAATCATTGGGCTTGCTGATTTCGCTTTCGTGGCCGAGATAAACCCACGTGCCGCCGAAAATCCTGATCATCTCCTCGGCAAAGATCGCGGGATCGGTGTAGAGCGAGCGATGCACTCGGCTGTCCTGCACCAGGTGATCCCATCGCGAAGCGGCGTCGTGCATACGCCACAGGCGATAACGCGAAGCATCCGCCCGCGTCAACAGGACTGGACTCCGCGCCACGGCGAGGCGCGTTCGCCCACGCTCTAAGTCCGGTGCGGGCCGGGCAGGCAGCCGGGATAGGCGGAGCAGACAAGCCCCCCGGAAAAGACGCGGGCCCCCGATGCACTTTCGCCGCGGTTGGCGCAAAATGTAATTCTGTTGACGCAACGCCGCCGGGCGGCGGAGCGAAGTTTCAAGGCATCGCGAAAAAGCAGGGACTTCTGATGGAAACGATTCAGGACACAGACCCGGAGGAAACCCGCGAGTGGCTCGATTCGCTAGAGGCGGTGATTGATGCCGAAGGCGTTGACCGTGCTCATTTTCTGCTCGAACAGCTCATAACCACGGCGCGCCTGCGCGGCACCTACCTGCCCTACAACGCCAATACGCCGTACCTCAACACGATCCCCGCCGATCGCCAGCCGCACTACCCCGGCGATCGCGAGATCGAACGGCGCATCAGCTCGATGATCCGTTGGAACGCGCTCGCGATGGTGGTGCGCGCCAACCAGCACTCCTCCGAGCTCGGCGGCCATATCGCGAGCTTCCAGTCCGCCGCGACCCTGTACGATATCGGCTTCGGCCATTTCTGGCGCGCGCCGTCCGAGAGCCACGGCGGCGACATCATCTATATCCAGGGCCATTCGTCCCCGGGGATTTACGCGCGCGCCTTCGTCGAGGGGCGCCTGACGGAGGAACAGGTACTCAATTTCCGGCGCGAGGTCGACGGCCACGGGCTCTCGTCCTATCCGCATCCGTGGCTGATGCCCGATTTCTGGCAGTTCCCGACGGTGTCGATGGGCCTCGGGCCGATCATGGCGATCTACCAGGCGCGCTTCATGAAGTATCTGGAGGGGCGCAGCCTCGGCGACATGGGCGACCGCAAGGTCTGGGCGTTCATGGGCGACGGCGAGATGGACGAGCCAGAGTCGCTCGGCGCAATTGCGCTTGCCTCGCGCGAAAAGCTCGACAACCTGATCTTCGTCGTCAACTGCAACCTGCAACGGCTCGACGGTCCGGTGCGCGGCAACGGCAAGATCATCCAGGAACTCGAGTCCGACTTCCGCGGCGCCGGATGGAACGTCATCAAGGTCATTTGGGGCAGCAACTGGGACGCGTTGCTCGCGCGCGACAAGCTCGGCTTGCTGCGCAAGCGGATGGAGGAATGCGTCGACGGTGAGTACCAGGCTTTCAAGTCCCGCGACGGCGCATACGTGCGCAAGGAGTTTTTCGCCAAGTACCCGGAGCTGCTCGAGATGGTCTCCGGCATGACCGACGACGAAGTCTGGCAGCTCCGCCGCGGCGGTCACGATCCGATCAAGGTCTATGCCGCGTACGCCGCCGCCGTCAGCCATCGCGATCAGCCCACCGTCATCCTCGCCAAGACCATCAAGGGCTACGGGATGGGCGCCGCCGGCGAGGGCATGAACATCACCCATCAGCAGAAGAAGATGGGCCTCGAAGAGCTCAAGGCTTTTCGCGATCGCTTCAAGATTCCGGTGACCGACGAGCAGATCGCGGAAGTGCCGCTGCATCGGCCGGCCGACGACAGCATAGAAATTCAGTATCTGCGCGAGCGCCGCAAGGCGCTGAGCGGCAGCCTGCCGCAGCGCCGGCGCGCCTCGCAGCCGCTGGTGGTGCCGCCGCTATCGGCCTTCGAATCGCAGCTCACAAGCACCGGCGAACGCGAAGTCTCGACCACGATGTCCTTCGTGCGGATTCTTTCGGCGCTGGTGCGCGACAAGAATATCGGCAACCGCGTGGTGCCGATCGTCCCCGACGAGTCGCGCACCTTCGGCATGGAAGGGATGTTCCGCCAGCTCGGAATTTTTTCGCAGGTCGGCCAGCTCTATAAACCCGAGGACTCCGGCCAGCTAATGTTCTACCGCGAATATCAGCGTGGCCAGATCATCCAGGAAGGAATCAACGAGGCGGGCGCGATGTCGTCGTGGATCGCCGCGGCGACTTCATACAGCACCCACAACCTGCCGATGATTCCTTTCTACATCTTCTATTCGATGTTCGGGTTCCAACGCGTCGGCGACCTGGCATGGGCCGCGGGCGACTCGCGATGCCGAGGCTTTTTGCTCGGCGGAACTTCCGGGCGCACCACGCTCAATGGCGAAGGCCTCCAGCATGCCGACGGCCACAGCCACGTCCTCGCCTCGGTCATCCCCAATTGCGTCGCCTACGATCCGACCTTCGCCTACGAGCTGGCGGTGATCATTCACAATGGTCTGTGGCGGATGCTGACTGAGCAAGAGGACGTCTTCTACTACATCACCCTGATGAATGAGAATTATGTCCATCCCGCGATGCCCGAAGGCGTGCAGGAAGGTATTCTCAAGGGCATGTACCCGCTGACCAACGGCGGCGGCAACGGCAAGGGGCCGCGCGTGCAGTTGCTCGGCTCGGGAACCATCCTGCGCGAGGCGATCGCCGCGGCCGATCTGCTGCGCGACGATTTCGGCGTGGCCGCCGACGTCTGGAGCGTGCCGAGCTTCACCGAGCTAAGGCGCGACGGAATCGAGGTCGAGCGCTGGAACATGCTGCATCCGCTGGAACCTCAGCGGCGCAGCTACGTCGAGATTTGTCTCGCCGATCGTCCCGGGCCGGTGGTCGCGGCGACTGACTATATCCGCACGTTCGCCGATCAGATTCGGCCCTACGTTCCGCGCCGGTATCGTGTACTGGGTACCGACGGCTTCGGCCGCAGTGACTATCGCGCGCGCTTGCGCAGCTTCTTCGAGATCGATCGGCATTACATCACGGTCGCGGCGCTCCGCTCGCTCGCCGACGAAGAACAGATTCCGGCTTCCAGGGTCGATGCCGCGATCAAAAAGTACGAGATCGATCCGGAAAAGCCCAATCCCGCAACGGTGTAATCCGATGGGCGCGCTGGTCGATATCAAGGTTCCCGACATCGGCGACTTCACCGATGTCGAAGTAATCGAGGTGATGGTCAAGCCGGGCGACCCGGTCCGCGTTGATGACTCGCTCATCACGATCGAGTCCGACAAGGCCTCGATGGAGGTGCCGGCGACCCAGGCCGGCATCGTCAAGGAAATCCGGGTCAAGATCGGCGACAAAGTTTCGGAGGGATCACCCATCGTCGTGATCGAAACCGCGGCGGCGGCCGATGGCAATCCTGCGGCAGCGGCCGCGCCCACCCCCGCCGCCAAGCCCGCACCGGCACCCACGCTATCCGTCGTCAAAAAGCCCGCACCGGCCACCGCTCAGCCGGCGCGGCAGGCAAAGCCGCCCGCTGCCGCCGAAGAAGCGCCGACCGACTCCAAGAACGCTTCGTCTGCAACCGCCAAGTCCGAGAGAAGTGGACCGGCTGCGCCCGAATCAGGCAGCGGGACGGGAGCCGAGTCTGAGCGCAAGCCGCACGCGAGCCCCGCCGTGCGCAAATTCGCGCGTGAGCTCGGGGTCGATCTGCACGCCGTTAAGGGGAGCGGATTAAACGGGCGAATCTTCAGAAGCGACGTGCAGAAGTTCGTGAAATCCGCGATCGCCGCCCCAGCCCGCGCTACCGGCACGGGCGTGGGCGCCGCGTTCGAGCTCGCGCCGTGGCCGAAAATCGACTTCGCCAAATTCGGCGAGATCGAAACACGCCCGCTGTCACGCATCCGCCGGCTTTCGAAAGCGAACCTGGCGCGCAACTGGGTGATGATCCCGCACGTCACCCAGTTCGACGAGGCCGACGTAACCGAGCTCGAGGCATTGCGCCACGAACTCAGCGAGACCCACGCGAAAGATGGCGTCCGCATCACGATGCTGGCTTTCGTGCTCAAGGCGCTGGTCCGAGTGCTGACTGAGTATCCTGAATTCAACTCGTCGCTCGACGGCGACAATCTCATCCTCAGGAAGTATTTTCATTTCGGCTTTGCCGCCGACACGCCCGAGGGACTGTTGGTGCCGGTAGTTCGCGACGTCGACAAAAAGGGCGTGGCGCAAATCGCGCGCGAGACCGCGGCGCTGGCGCAGGCGGCACGCGAGGGCAAGCTCAAAATGACCGACATCCAGGGCGGATGCTTCACCGTGTCGAGCCTTGGCGGAATCGGCGGCACCGCGTTCACGCCGATTATTAACGCACCCGAAGTGGCTATTCTCGGGCTCTCGCGGCTCGCGCGGAAGCCCGTATGGCAAGGCAGCGCTTTCGTTCCGCGCCTGATGCTGCCGCTGTCGCTCGCGTACGATCATCGCGTGATCGACGGCGCGCTGGCCGCGCGCTTCGTCACTTACCTGAGCGCGATCCTCTCCGACATGCGCCGTGCCCTGCTCTAGAGCGGTCGGTTCACGGCCTCACGCTCCCTCGCGATTGCGAAAGCTCGCGCGCGGCTCGGGCGGGAGGTTCAGAAGATCGCGATTGAAGAAGTCGCTCAGGTACTCGATCAATAAACGCATCGACACCACTCCGGTCGGACGTCCCAGCTCGTCGACCAGCGGTATGTGGCGAAACCCTTCGATCAACATGCGGTTGAGAGCGAAGGCGACGCTGGAATCGGACGGCAGCGTGACCGGATCGCGCGTCATGTAATCCCTGACCGCCGTTCGCTCGAAGTCGATGGGGCAGCCCACCACCCGCATCAGAACATCGCGTTCGGTGAAAATTCCAACCAGGCGTCCGGCATCGATCACCAACGCGCAACCACGCAATCCTTCGCGCATGCGGCCGATGGTTTCGGCCAGCGTCGCGCCCGCGTCAACCACGAGCGGCGGCTGGGTCGTGACGTTGTCCAGGGTCTCCAGGAGGAGAGCGGATTCCAGGTCGGCGGGTCCGGGACACTCTTCTTCGCCCGATTTAAATACGTCATCGTCGTCGGTCGGCATATGACGAACCCCTTATTGTGAGTGCAGGGCAATTATAGGCCCGGTGCACGCGAGAGCGAAGCACTCCGGGAAGCGATCGAAACCAAACGAGCGTTCGTTGTCTCTTCTGCCCCGGCTTTGCTGCGTGCTCATACACATCACTCGAGTGACTTGACGCTCACCTGCCGGAGGCGGAGAGGTTGGATTATCACGCCGAGCCGACAAGGAGAGCATCGAAAATGCCGACTTATGTTTTGCTTAGCACACTGACGCCCGAGGGACGCCGTACGTTGCACAGCGATCCGGATCGCCTGGAGCAAGTGAATAAGGAAATCACCGATTTCGGATGCAAGGTGAGCGCTCAATATGCGGTGCTTGGAGGTTACGACTTCGTCACCATCGTCGAAGCGCCGGACAACGAAACGGTTGCTCACTTGTCGGTTGATCTGGGGTCGCGCGGCACGGTCAACGTCATGACGCTCCCAGCGATTTCGATTTCCGAGCTGCGCAAGAAGTTGAAAGGGCCGAAGCAGATGGGACGCGCCGCACGAGGGTGACCGGCCCCGACTGCCGCCATCCACGCACACACCAGGGAGAGCTTATGATCAGCGAAACGCTTCTGCGTGCACTTCAGGAGAGGATGCGTAAGCTGACAGGCGCCAGTTCCACATATGCGGTGCGTAACGCTGAACTCAGGGCAGCCCTGGAACGCGCAAGGCTGACCGAAGCGACCGAAGCACTTCGGGAAACCGACGCCGTCCGAGAAGGCGAGAGACTGGTGGAGGAAATCAAGGAGCTGCGTGATCACATAAATGACCTTCTGCGCAGCCCGGAAGATCCCGCCCTGGTTTCAGGCTTGAAGGAAGAACTGGCGGAACTGGAAGCCAGACGGCGTGAGATCGATCAGCAGATCGAACAATCGAGGTCGCATCGTCGCGACGCTCTCGAAAACGCCATCCGAGAACTCGAGTCCGCGGAGCAGGAACACCGTCACGTCGCCGACCAGGCGATGAGGCTAAGAGAGCATATCGAAAAGCTCTCGCACGGCTGACGCTCTGCGAGCAGGCACAGCCGCTAGCTGCGCAGCTCAGTCGCGTTCTTCCAGCCAGGCGCCGACCTGCGGCCAGAACTGTTTCTGCGCCGCGCCGCTCACTATCATCCCGACGTGTCCGGCGGAAAACGTCAGATTGCGTTTGTCCTCGCTGCCCACGAAATCGATCAGCGGCAGACTCGAGGCCGGAAACACCACGTCGTCGAACTCGCCGATCGCGTTCAGCAGCGGGCAGACGATATTGCCCAACTCCACGCGCTCGCCGCCCACGTTGAACTCGCCCTTTTTGAGCAGGTTGTTCTGAAAAAAATCCCGCGTCACCTCGCGGAAGATCCGTCCGGCGAGCGGCACGTCCCCCGCCATCCAGCGCTCGAACAAGTCGAAGAATTCCACGTAGTCCTCCTTCTCCTTGTTCCGGTAGAGCCCGACGTACTTGTCGATCACGTGATGCACGATGGCGGTCGCGGTGAACAGCCCCCGGATGAACCAGGCCGGGCAGTTTCCGTAGACCGACGTAATCAGGTCAACCGTCTGGCCGCTGAACCTGCTCTCGAGGTTGAACAGGGGATTCTCGTCGACCGCGGTGTCGAAGGGCGTCGTGAGCGTGATCAGGTTCTTGATGTCCTCTGGATGCAACGCCGCGTACAGCACCGTCAGCAAGCCGCCGAAGCAATAGCCCAGCAGATTGATCTTCGATGCGCCGGTGAAGCTTTGAACCGCGCGCACGGCGTTGGCAAGGTCTTGATTCACGTAGGCGTCGAATCCGCGCCAACTGTCGGCCCGCGCCGGCGGAATCCATTCAACCATGTAGACGTCGAATCCTTGCCGGGTCAGGTTCGCCATCACGCTGCGCCCCGGATACATATCGAGTATGAAAGGCCGCTTGATCAGCGCGTAAACGAAGACCAGCGGCGTGCGATGCGATTTTTTCCCCTGTGCCGCGTAGTGCCGCAGCTTCACCTTCCCGCCTTCGTAGACAACCTCGTACGGAGTCACCCCCGGCGGATCCTCGCTCAGCGGATAATGGTCGCTCAATCCCCGCCGTTGGCCATCGAGCGCGCGCACGGCGCCATCCATCCAGTACTTCGGCAGTTCGGTCATCAATGACATGGGCGCTTGTCTCCTGCGCGGCGCGGTGACGCCGGCACTGCGGTCTTACTGGCCAATCGAAGCCGGTTTCTTGTCGGCGGCAGGACTTCCGTTTTGTGTACGCCGGGCGCGGGGCGTCGCAACGCGCGGCGGCACGACGGGCTCGATCGGCTTGAGCGTCCTGGGCGCGGTGAGATTCCGCACCTCGCGGCGCAGGCTCTCGATCCGATCGAACAGGGCCTGCGTCTCGGTCAGCGGCGTCAGTCCGACCATCGGCCACAACGGTGCGAACAGCGAACCGACCACCGAGTTGCCGATTTGCGCCGCGCGCAGGAAAACATTCAGCACCCCCGCGGCGGCGTCACCGACGGCCGGCGTCGCCACCACCTTCTCGATTGACGCGTGGGCCGCGCGCACCCACGCTTCGTAAGCTTTCCAGGCGGCGGCCCTGACTTCCTCGCGATCACTTCCCGCCGCGGACGCCTTGCGAATAACCTCCTGCAGCTCAGCTCCCAGGGCCTGATACAGCGAAGCTATATCCCCCGCGTTCTCCGGCTGTCCCATAGTCTTTTCTCCTGGCGCGGCCGCGATCACGCGACCGCCGAATCGCGTTTGACTACTTGTTCGGAGGCCTGTATCAACCGTTCTTCCGCAGGCATGATTTTCTCCGCCGCGGTCTTGAGTTCCTCGAAGGCGCCTGCGATGCACGACTTCATGAATTCCACGTCGGGCATCATCCGCGGCTCCGCCATCAAGCCAAAGAACAGGTTCTGATTGTAACTCACTATCGCCACGCCATAGCCGAACGTGCCCGCCAGCGGAACGAGGCCGACGAAATCGAGCATCCGGCGCCCCGCCAGGTACATCGGCACCTGCGCGCCCGGCACGTTGGTGGCGATGAAGCTGACCCCCATCGGCGGCCCCGCGATCATCCGCGCCATGCCGCCGGTGAACTCGTCGAAGGCCGTCGCGGCCTCGATCGCGGTGTTCGTCATCCGTGAGTTCAGGTTCTGCAGGCTTGGCGAAACCGAATCGGCGGTCGCCGTCAGCAGGTCCATCCCCTGCGGTTCGCGCGCAGCCTTGATGCGCTCGGTCTCCCGCACTACCGAGCGGTAGCGCTCGATAAGATCCATCGGCGTCGCCGCCAGTTCGGGAAACATCATCGAGACCCGGTTGCCCATCGCGCCGGCTTCGCTCTCGCGCCGCACGTTGACGGGACATCCGATACGCAGCGGGAGGCCGACAGCCGCGATCTCGTGATGCTTCAGATAGCGGGCGGCGCCTTCGCTCAAAATAGTCAGTACGACGTCGTTGACTGTTCCTCCAAGGGCGCTGCGGATCGCGCGCAGGTCGCCGAAGGAAACCCTGAGCCACGCAAGCGAGCGCGCCCGGCTCACGAGCCCCAGGTTCCATGGCGCCGCGACAATCGGCCGCGACATCATCTGGAACATCTGCGCGGCTGCACTGGCCATCGCGGCGCTCCGCTCGGCCAGATCCGCCGGCGAGCTCAGCAGCCTGCCGGCCTCACGCACTTCATCGAGCCGGCTCTCGACCAGCGCGATCGCCGCGTCCAGCAGCGACTTTGAGCTGTCGGGGAGTTTCGCGGGCGCCCACGGTTTCTCCTCGGGCGCCGGCGGCGCAGCGTCGGGCCGCAAATCCATCGCGGTCGCAATCAATTGCAACGCCGAGACGCCGTCGACGATGCTGTGATGAATTTTCCACAGCAGCGCCGAGCGTCCGTCCTTGAGTCCACGGAAAAGATGCAGCTCCCACAGCGGCCGGCTTCGATCAAGCGCGGGCTCGTTGGCGCGCATCGCCGCTTCGGCCAGCTCGGCGTCTGTGGCGCCGCTCGGCAGCACATGATGCGTGAGGTGATTACGCAGTTCGAATTCCGGATCATCCTCCAGCGTCGCGTGAGCCAGGTTGAACGGCGCGAACACCAGGCGCTGCCGGTAACGCGGCAACAGGTGGATGCGGCGCGCGAAATGCTCTATCAGCCGGTCAAACTCGATCTCGCCCTCGAAGGTCTGAAGGATTCCGACATGGAGCGGACCGTTGGGCGTCTCGTTGTAGAGGAATGAAGCGTCCTGGGTGCTCAGGCGACGCGAAGGTTTGCTTGCCTCAGCCATCTTGGCGCTCCGAATCCTGCTGCTGCTTGGAAAGCCAACGATGCGCCATTTACTCGAATCGGTCAATTAAGAGCACTGGCCGTTACGAGGCGCGCGCCGCTCTACCAAGACGCGACGGGTTTGATATTGTCCGTCTGCAGATCGCGCTTCCGATTCCGATCCGATGGCTTTACGGCCGAAGGTTATTGGCGCCGGCCATCAAGGAGAAATCCATGGCTAAACGAGAAACGAGCGAAAGCTCCGGCTATGCCAAAGAGTTGAAACTTTCCGACGGCCGGCGCGTCTCGCTCAGGATGATGGGGGCGGCGGACAAGCAAACAGTTCTGAGCTTTGCGCGATCGCTCCCGCCCGATGATCTGCTCTTCCTGCGCACCGACATCACCGAGCCCGCGCTGATTGACGAATGGATCGGAAATCTTGAAAAGGGCGCGACGGTAACCGTGCTCGCGGAAATAGACGGCGAAATGGCCGGCTACGCGAGCCTGCATCTCGAACAGGCGCGCTGGACGCGCAGAGTCGGCGAGATTCGCGTGCAGGTCGGCGTCCCATACCGGGGCGCGGGTCTCGGCAGACAACTCACGGCGCAAATTTTTCGACTCGGACAGGCCCGCGGACTCAAGAAGATGGCCGCGATGATGACGCCCGATCAGGCGGGCGCGCGCGCCGCGTTCGAGAAGATCGGCTTCAGTGTCGAGGCGCTGTTGCAGGATTGGGTAGTCGATCGCAAGGGCCGTCCGCGCGACCTTTTAATCATGAGCCACGACCTCGAGGGACATAGCGATCACGTGACAGCATAGTCCGCGACGGCTTGCGATCAACGTCCGCGGCGATACGATTCAACCCTGAGCGGACAACGCGAGGAGATAGACAATTGCCCATACGCACCGGCAACGACGAGTACATCTACGAAATCGTGGAAGGATGGGGCATGTCGGGAGCGACCGGGATAGACGGAACCTTCGACGTTGCCGGCGTGGGTATCGACTCCAGGGATAATGTCTACCTGTTCAATCGCGGCCCGCGTCCCGTGATCGTGCTGGACAAGGACGGAGAATTTCTACGCTATTGGGGCGACAAGAAATTATTCCCCAATGCGCATGCGGTCACGATCGGCCCCGACGACGCCGTGTGGCTAACCGACAATCTCGACCATACGGTAAAAAAATGCACGCCCGACGGAAAAGTGCTGCTGACGCTCGGGACCAGTGGCAAGCCCGCCAAAGGCATGAGCGGGCTGCCATTGTGCCGCTGTACTCACGTGGCGATTCATCCGGGCAGCGGGGAGTTGTTCGTATCCGACGGTTACGGCAATGCCAAGGTACACAAGTACACGCCCGACGGCCGTTTGCTGTGCTCGTGGGGAGAGCCGGGAAACAAACCGGGGCAGTTCAGCCTGCCACACAATATCTGCACCGACCGCGACGGCTACGTTTATGTCGCCGACCGCGAAAATCAGCGCGTCCAGGTGTTCACGCCGAATGGCAAGCTCGAAGACATCTGGACGAACATGGCGCGGCCATGCGGAATGTATATCGACACCAGCCATTCGCAGTTGTGCTATATCGGCGAGCTGTCCACGTCATGGTGGTGTCAAATCGCGCCGGAGCTCTGGGAAATTCAGAATCAGCCCGGCTATGGCCCGCGAGTTAGTATCTATTCGCTCGACGGAACGCTGCGCGCGACACTGCTGGATAACGCGCAGGGCGAGGCTCCGGACCAGATGATCGCGCCGCACGGAATCGCGGTGAGCCGCGAAGGTGATATCTACGTGGGAGAAGTATCGGCGACGGCGGGTCCGTGGTTCGCGCGCAAGGATCCCACGCGGCCCTTTCGGACGGTGGTCAAACTCCGCAAAGTGAAAAAAGTAAGCGCCCCGATAGCCAACTGAGACGCGCGCGGGCCGGCTCATCGCGATGGTGCGAGAGCGCGTCTACGGATTCGGCACCGGTGCACCGGCATAAGCCGGCGACGCTCCCGGGCCGACGGTCACGCCTTTGCGCGTGCGCACGGTAAGCTCGGGCTTCCCCGGGATGTCCACGCGCAGGCTGCGATAACCCGCCATCGAGGGATCCGGCACCACGAAACCCGCAGTGTACTGCTCGCGTAGCTCGTTGCTGATCGCGGTGCAATCCTCGCGCAGCAATTCGCCGTCGCCGACTTCGCGCAGCAGGTAGGTGCGCGCGCCGGACTCGGTCGACAGTTCGCGCAGCATCTCCGCATCGACGTGGTCGCGATTGCCGCCGAACAGTAGCGGCCCGATTCCGAAACCGACCTTGCTGGAGTTCGGATCGCCAATCCCGATCGAATAGATCAGCACGCCCATCCGGCGCGCCCGTCCGACCACCTGCGCGAGCGTCGCCTGGCTCGCGTTGTCCATCCCGTCGGTCACGACCAGGAGCGCTTTCTTGTCGTAACGGCCGCGGCTGATCGTGTGCAGGCCATCGATGATGGTGTCGAAGATCGCCGTGTCACCGTAAGCGTGGAGCAGGCCGAGCCGGCGCATTACGAGGTCGTGATTAAGCGTAAACGGCTGCAACAGGAATTGCTGGTCCGAGAACGCGTACAGAAAAATATCGTCGTTGGGGTTGAGGTCGCGAATGAACTGCGCGATCGCCGCGCGCGCCTGCGGAATCTTGGGTTCCATGCTGCCCGAGGTGTCGACCAGGATTCCGATCGACACCGGCGTGTTGATGTCGCGGCGCAGGAACTCGAGCGGGCGCTGGATCCCGTCGACGTAGATGCGGAAGTCGCCCTTCTGCAGGCCGGTGACGTAACGGCCGCCCTGATCGGTCACGGTCACGGTCAGCTGCTCGTATCCGCTCTGGCTGCGCAACGCGCGCGAAGGAAGTTCCAGTTCCGGACCCTGCTGCGGCGCGAGTTGCGGTATCGCGGACGCGTCCTTGCCGCCCTGATTCGCCGGCGCCACCGGCACTTCGAGCACCGATTCGCCCTGATGGCCATGGATTGCCGGGGGCGGCGCGGCAAGTCCTCCCTGCTGCGAAGCCGCCGGCGAAGCTCCGGTGAGCAGGATGGCGAGGCAAATCACCGCCTTCACCGTCGGACTGTATCGCTTGCCACCCCTTAGCATCGCGTCCTTGCCCGGTGCTGTCCCTGACCTTGCGAGCCCGCGCTCTGCGCCTTCTCCCAGGGCGGCGCGGCTGCCGTATCACTTTTTCACAGCTCCCGGTGTAATAGAAACGGTTGCCGGTGACGATTTGTTTCAGCCGTGGCCTCTGCCAGCAGCGCCGAAAGTGGCAGCGTTAGACCGCGATCGCAAAGGGAGACGAAAAGGACGAGGAACTACAACTCTTGAACTCGCCGTTCGAGAAACCTTCGCTCGGGTTCCGTCGTCACGAGTTCGAGCGCGTGGCGATAGGACAGTTGCGCTTCGGCGCGGCGGCCGAGCCGGCGGAGCAGGTCGGCCTCGGCGGACCAGAGCAGGTAGTAGGAGTCCAACTGGTGGCTCGTCTTGAGCCTGGCGATCTCAGAAAGGCCAGCCTGCGGCCCGTATGCCATCGCGCGCGCCACCGCGCGGTTGAGCTCAACAACGGGCGTCGGCCGTATCCGGAGCAGGGCGTCGTAGAGCCCGGCAATTGTGCGCCAATCGGTGTCGGCGGAGTGCCGCGCCCTGGCATGCTCCGCCGCGATCGCGGCCTGCAATGTGTACGGGCCGCGTTCCGCCGTTCGCATCGCGGACGCGGCCAGCGCGAGGCCTTCTTCTATCCGCACGCGGTTCCACAGCGAGCGGTCCTGATCTTCGAGCAGCACAAGGTCGCCGTCGGCGTTGGTGCGCGCCGAGCGGCGCGAGTCGTGCAAGAGCATCAGTGCCAGTAGTCCTAGCGGTTCGCCTGAGGGTTTGCCAAGCCCCGCGCCGCGCGGCGCGTGCTCGCCGGACAGAAGCTCGCATAGGATGCGCCCAAGCCGGATAGCTTCGCGGCAGAGCTCCGCTCGCACAAGCGCGCCGCCCACCGTCGCCGAGTAACCTTCGTTGAAGACCAGGTAGATGACCGCGAGCACCGCGTCGAGCCGCTCGGGCAGCAATTCGGCCGGCGGCAGCTCGTAGGGGATGCGAGCCGTCCGAATTTTGCGCTTGGCCCGCACCAGCCGCTGCGCCATCGTGGGAGCTGGCACGACAAAGGCGCGCGCGATTTCCTCGGTCGAAAGCCCGCATAGCGTCCTCAGCGACAACGCGACCTGGGCCTCGGGCGCGAGCGCCGGATGGCAGCAGGTGAAGATCAGGCGCAGGCGCTCGTCGGGCACCGCGCTTTCCGCTTCCGCTTCTTGCGCGATCGCGCTGTCCTCATGCTCTCGGGGGATTCCGCCCAGTTCGTTCAGCTTTTCAGTTAAGCGCCCGTGGCGCCGCATGCGATCGATCGCCTTGTGACGCGCCGTGCTCACCACCCACGCGCGGGGGTTCGTGGGCACGCCGTCGCGAGGCCATTGCGCGAGCGCCGCGGCGAAAGCATCCTGCGTCGCCTCCTCCGCCAGCTCCAAGTCGCCGACCAGGCGAATTACCGTGGCGAGGATTCGCCCGAACTCCTCGTGGAAGAGGCGCTCTATCGCCGATGAACTCATTGACCACCGCCCGGCGAAAAGGCTACCGCGGCGGGCGGGACGTCCGCCACAGTCTACATATGCATCTTCATGACCGGCCGCACTTCGATCGACCCGGTACGAGCCCCTGGAATCCGGGCTGCGATGGCGACCGCCTCGTCCAGGTTCTCGGCCTCGACGATATAGTAGCCGCCAAGTTGCTCCTTGGTCTCGGCGAAGGGACCGTCGGTGGTCAGCGTCTTTGCGTTTCGCACCCTCACGGTGGTGGCCGTACTGGTCGGCTCGAGCGGGTCGCCGGCCTTGAACTTTCCATCCTTCACGATCCCTTGGGTGAAGGCCATGTACTCCTGGAAAAGCTTGCCCTGTTCTTCCGGGCTCAGCTTCTGCCCTTCGGCGTTATAGATCAAAAGCATGTACTGCATTGTCGCCTCCGTTATTCGCGGGTCTCTCTTACGCTCTATAGTCGAACGGGCGCGCGCCAGATCGACCGGCTGGCGAAAAATTTCGCGTCGCCACTCTCGCGGTACGATTCCGATCGGAAAACGATCTTCTAATGAAGCGAGGCGGTTTTCCTGATATCCGAGGCGATCGCTTGCGGAGGCGCCGCGACACCGCTGTACCGCCGCACTCCAGCCCCGTCAGCGCTGAGCAGAAATAGCTCCAGGACGTGATCCGATTTATCGTCTTCGGCCGCGACCCCATATAGCGCCAGAAGGCGGCGGATTTCGGCGGGCGCGCCGGTCAGGAACAGCCAGCCGTCCGCGTTCACTCCCTGTTTCTTGGCGTAGGCGAGTAATTCGCGCGATCCGTCCTCGTTGGGCTCCGTGGTGATCAAGACCATCGTGACTTCGGACTTGAATCTGGGTCCCAGATTCCGGGCCACCGACTTCATCTCGGCGGTGATCAGCTCGCAGGGCCCTTCGCATTGGGTATGGATGAAAGCGACCAGCGCCGGCTTGCCCTTCAATGACGCAAGCGAGATCGTCTTGCCATTCTGATCCGTCAGGCTCACCTTCGGCAGTCCGTCGGCGGGAGTCGCCGCCGCCCGCGCCACGAGGGGAAGTGCCAGCAACAGCGTCGCCGCCGCCGATGCGATCCATGCCGCCCATACGAAACAACGCTGCGTCATCTAAAGGTTTTGCTTCGCGCTCTCAGCGGCGATGTGGTCGGCTTGCCTGATCGCCAGGGTGACGATCGTGAGCGTGGGATTTTCGCCCCCGCTGGTCGTGAACTGGCTGCCGTCGGAGATGAACAGATTCTTCACGTCGTGAGTCTGGCCCCACTTGTTGCAGACGCCGTCGCCGGAGCGCTCGCTCATGCGGCAGGTGCCGAGGTTATGTGTGGAGGGATACGGCGGGACCGCGATAGTTTTGATTGCGCCCGCGGCTTTGTACACTGCGGCGCCCTGCTTGTAGCCGTAGTTGCGCATTGCGACGTCGTTGGGATGATCGTCGTAGTGCACGTTCGGAATCGGAAGGCCCCACTGGTCCTTTTCGGTCGGATGGAGCGTCACGGCGTTGGTCGCCTGTGGCATGTCTTCGCCGACGATCCACATCCCGGCCATGTTGGGATACTGTTCGAGCACGCTCGCGTAGTCGCGCCCCCAAGCTCCCGGATCCAGGAACGCGGCCGCGAACGGCAGCCCGAGCGAGATGGTCTCCATCTCGAAACCGCCGGCAAACCCTCGCTTGGTATTCAACTCGGCTTCGTCGGTGATGATGCCGGCCATCACGGTACCGCGATACATGTGCACCGGCTTGTCAAAGATTGCGTAGACCGAGCCGGTCGTATGCCGCATGTAGTTCCTGCCGACCTGGCCGGATGAATTGGCGAGCCCGTGCGGAAAGGTGGGCGAGGCCGAGTTGAGCAGGAGCCGCGCGCTTTCGATCGAATTGCATGCCACGCATACCACGCGCGCCTTCTGCACCACGTGCTTGCCGTCTTTGTCGGCATAAAGCACGCCGGTCGCTTTGCCGTGGGCGTCGTGCTGAATCTGGAGCGCGTGGGACTCCGGCCGCAGATCGAGCTTGCCGGTGGCCTCGGCCTTCGGAATTTCCGCATACAGCGTTGACCACTTCGCTCCCGACTTGCATCCCTGGAAACAAAACCCGAGCTGCCAGCAGGACGAACGGCGATCGCGGGGCCGGCTGTTAATCGCCATGCGCCCGGTGTGCACGGTCTTGTACCCGACGCGCGTCGCGCCGTTGTACATCACCTTGAAGTTGTTATTCCCCGGCAGCCCGGGAATGTCGTTGGTCCGCGTCACGCCCATCTTGTCCTCGGCCTTCGCATAGTAAGGCGCCAGGTCCGAGAGGCTTATCGGCCAGTCGAGCAGATTCGCGCCGTTGACGCTCGAATAAGTAGTTTTGGCCTTGAACTCATGCTCCTGAAAACGCAACGAGGCGCCCGCCCAGTGCACGGTCGTTCCGCCAACCGTCTTGCACGTCCAGGCCGGCAGGTTGGGGAAGTCCTTCGCGACCCGCCAGGTGCCCGAGGTGGTGCGCTTGTCGAGCCAGGCCAGTTGCTTGAATGCGAACCATTCATCGTTGTGGAAGGTCAGCGGCGACTGGCGCTGGCCCGCCTCGAGCACCACGACCTTGAAGCCCTTGTGGCAGAGCTCGTTGGCGAGCGTGCCTCCGCCCGCTCCCGAACCGATGATTACCACGACGGAATCGTCGTTCGAATCGAATCGAGCCACTACGCAACTCTCCGTTCAGGTAGGTTTGGGGCTTGCCGTTTCGGGCGGGTCGGGCAGCCAGTTCAGGTCGTTGAAACCGTGATGCAGGTAGCCGCCGAAACGGTAGGACGCGCCCTGGTAGCCGAAAACCTTCCAGACGTCCTCGTTGTTATAGAGCGAAACCATCTCGGTGCTGCGGACCTTCTCGAAAAACGGCGTGTGCTGAATTTTTTCGAGCGCGGCGACTTGATCGGCGGCGGGCTGGGCGGAAAATTTGCCCTTAGCCAAATGATCGAGATTAGCCACTCCTGCGCTTAGCATTTTTGCGGTGGCGGGACTGCCCGACGCTTCGGTATCCAGATCCTCGACCACCTTTATGTAGTAGCTATCGTCGAGCCGGTCGTGTGGAAAGATCTGCCGCGCCATCTTGAGCAGCGTTTCAGCCTCGTGCGCGTTCAGGGTCTTTAGTTTCGCGGTCCATTCGGCGGCAAAGCCGGCGGCCGTTACGCCGGCGGCGGCGGCCGCCGATACGCCGGCGACCACCATCGCGCTCTTGTGCAGGAACTCCCGTCGCTTGATCTTCATATGGCTCCCGCTTCGGCGCTAAGGCAAGTATTGCGGACGGAACTCCGTCGGCACCAGGTCGGTCTGCAGCGTCACCAGGTCCTCGTGGCCTTGCGCGTCGGTAAAGCGCAGCAGCCCGGCGATCCGCTCCTGCGGATCGTGCAACGGGATAAGCCTCTCTTCGTCGAACAGCGGGCTGCTGATTTTCAATTGCATCTTCCCCGTCTGCCCCGGCTCGATCGGAACGTCAGGCTGCACCTGCATACTCCCGACGTAGTGCGCCGGCCCGGCCTTGTCCAGGTCGTCCTTGCCGCCGTTGACGAACGTGGCCATCGCCATGATGTACTGCTTGAGGCTCAACGGGGCGGTCCCGGTATTTTTTATCGCAAGATTGATCGACAGCGTGTCGGTCTTTTCGTCGTAGGTGGAATCGGCACTCATCACCTGGGCCGAGTGCTCGGTGGAATCGATAACCGGGGGCGCAAAGCGCACCGTCTGCTGCGGCAGCCGCACGGGAAACTTCACCGCCATGTAAATCCAGCCGACGACTAGCATCGCGATCGTCGCACCGGCGAGCACGTCCATCCACATGTGGTCGCGCGGCGTGATCAGCCCGATGTCGGGGGCGTCATCGTTGACCGGAAGTTGCGTGGTCACCGCGAGACGGGTGACGGTGCGCTTGGGAACGGTCCAATAGACCATCCAGATCATCCCGATTATGAACCCGGCGAAGGACCACCACCACACGAAGCTGCCGCCGTAGTGCTCGAGGTTGACAGTCTGGCCGGTGAGCAGGGTCACGTCCATTTTGAAGGGCTCGGCGGCCGGCTCAACCGTTACCCACTCGCCCGGACCGATTAGAGGTTCCGGTGCCCTGGATCGCGATGCCCGGATGCACGTGCCAGTTCCCCGGGTCGCGGCCTCTCATAACCATCTTGAAATGATAGGTCCGGCCCTTGTCGACCAGGATGGAGCCCGGAGTGGTAGTGCCATTGACTACCCGGTCGACGAGCGCGAAAACCGGCCCGGGAACAACCGGCGTGATGTACGCGGTTTGCGGCGGGTCCAGTGTATATGGCCAAGTCTCGAGAATTTTTACCGTTCCGGTGATCGTGACCGGATCGCCTACTTTGATCGTGGTCGGAGAGATGTGCACGTCATAGAAAGCGGCCGTGAGATCCTTGAGAAACGGCTCGTCCGCCGCTTCGCCGTGGGCAAAGGCGCACGGCGCATACGACGCGACGAGCATGAAGAGCGCCGCTGACAGAACAGCCGGAAATCGTATTCGCATTCCGTCTCCCCGCGCGGCGTGCAAAGCCGCTTGTAAGTCCCCTGGCAAGTCCCCTACTTCGTCCCGGTGCGCATCGGCTTGCGCTTTTTGTTGACCACCGGACGGCGGCGCGACGGCCACATCAACATCAGCCAGTAGCCACCGACGCCGAGCACGGCCGAAGTGATTACCGGAGGGCCAAGCTCGTCGGGTCCGGCGATTCCGCCGTGCGCATACGCGCGGGCGGCAAACAGGCCGCTCCATAGGAGCGCAACTGCGACGGCGCGAAGAGTAGTACGCATTGCTGTTCCTGCGATCCAGTAATTCACTCGGACGGTCTTGTCAGACGGTCTTGATATACCTGCCAATAGGCCACACGGCGAGATAACGCCCGATAAACTGGCCGATCCAGTAACCGAGCATCGCCAGCGTGCCACCGAACAACAGCGATACGTACTGCGTCTCGCCGAGAAAGCTGCGCAGCGCGCCACGTTCGATATGCCGCATGTATTCAGGGCGTCTGGGTGCGGATGTAAACGATGCCCTGAACGTCGGCCACGGTGAGAATGTGATGCATGAATTGCATCGGCTGGAGGAACGGGGCGAGCGGGATGTAATTGAAGCTCCACACCATCACCGCCCAAATACCGCCGCCGAAAAGCGACGTCAGCACGAAACTCTTCGTCCTCATCAATAGCCAGTCCAGAATTATGGCCGCCGGAATGGTCGAGATCGGCCAGATGAAATTTATCGGATAGCTTTCGGCCACGTGCCATTGGAAGATAGCGCCCGATCCACGAGGCCATGAAGAGGCAGACGCAGGTGTAGGTCGCGCCGGTGGGAAACCGCCATGCGGCCCACTGGATGTACTGCAGTGCGGAGGGAATGATGATGGTGGCAAACGCGGTGATGACCGGCCACCATTGCGGATCTTTCCAATCGGTCCAGAAATCCCAGTCGCCGGCGAACAGCAGCCGCGTGATATCCGCCGCACCCGCCACGACAAAGATAGCCGTGATCCAGAAGACCGCGTCCCAGGTGCGATCGATCCACTGATATTTCGCGTTGAGCAGGTCACGCAGCGCGAGCCTGCGCTGTCGCTCGGCCGCCGCGGCCGCGGCTATCGATGGTGCTGTCGCCATGCTTCCCCTCGCCGGATGTCAGGACAGGGTGTCAGGATTTGAGCCAGGCCTTTGCGCCGCTTAGCCGGCGGCAGCCGTATGTGTCGGGAGTTCCTCGACCGCGCGGGCCTTCTTTTCGATCTGGAACAGATACAGAATTGTCTCGCCCCAGACCGCGAACATCCCGCCCGCCAGCCATCCATAGATGACGAAGGGCCAATGGAAGGGCACGGAGAAAAATTCCTCTGACATCCAGAGACTGTGACCCCATTCGTTGAAGGCGACCTCCACGAATTCGAGCACTGCGGCCGAGATCAGCAAAAAGAAGGACCAGGGAAATCCTTTCTCGCGGCCGTAGACGGCGGGCAATCTAAAGCGCCCGTACAGGTACGCTCCCAGGGCCAGCACGACCGACATCGGAAAAAAGAAGTAGAACATCGGGATGTGCGTGGGCGTGAGCGCGGTATCACGCACCATCGTCTGATGCCATGCGCCATCCCAGTTGGGCCAGAAGCTCGCCTCGATGTAGATCGAGAGGCTGGTCACGCCGATAATTCCCCACAGCACCACGACGCGCCGGATTTCTTCGGCGGGCGCGACCGACTCGTTCAGCAGGCTGCGGCCGGTCCTGACCAGCCATCCGTACCACAGGCCGGCGAAGGCCCCGACGCTCAGCAGTTCCGCCCAAAACAGCGTGCGGTAATGCAGTGCGAAGGCGCGGCTGGAGGAGTCCAGCCCCGCCGTGAAGGCGAAGTTGTAGTCCCAGACCCAAAGGAAAACATTGCAGGCCATAAGCAGGCCGCATGCGACAAATAAGGTCTTCCAGCCGACTAGCCAGCCGGTCGGAGGACGTCCGGCCGCCACCTCATCCGTAGAGCGCATAAGCAAACCCCCAACGCGAAGTTCTACTTTCCTTCTGCCCGTTTAGACCCATTTTCATCCGCGGTCAACAGGCGGAGCCTTTCCGACAACGGGGTTTTCGAGGCTATCTTCCGCAGCTTAGGGCGGGGTGAGAAACATTCGGTGGGCTTGACCCCGGGGCCGGACCGATTGACGGTCCGGCCCCGGGCCGTGCAAATTTCGCTTCAGGCCATCCGTTTCAGACTGTCCGTTTCAGGCCGTCTGCTTCAGGCTGTCATGGAGGCAAGCGCGTCGGCATTGCTCACCGGCTCGGGTGCGACCCCCGCGCGGAGCAGGCGCGAGCCCGGCGCACGCTTGAACGGGTCGACCAATCCTAGCGTCTTGCCGTAGTCGCGCATGGCCGGAATCACGTCGCGATTGAGCAATTCCAGGCATCGCAACCGGTCCTTGGCCGGAACCGGCCCATCGAGCCAGAACGAAAAGATGCCCGGGCGTAGGACGTCGAGCACCTTGTTGAGCTTGGGAATCACGTCGTCCGGCGTACCGGCGATCATTACGTAGTCCTTCAGCACGTCCGGGTAGCCGTCGTAGATGCTTTTCTTGACCGCTTCGATCTGCTCGAGGGACTCGCCGTTGCCGCCCTCGCCATAGAGCGACTTGGCCGCGGCGTTGGCGCCGAAATTCGACTCGGCCAGACGCTTGGTCGCAGCCTTGGAATTGTACCCCGGCGGGAACATCCATTCCGGCCGCGCAAAGTGCGCGAAGGCGCCGCCAAACAGAATCCGCTTGCCGAGTTCTTCCGCCCGCTCCTGCGTATCGGCCACCACGACCGGCTGCAGGTAGCCGAAATTCTCCGGCCCCGCCTGATAGCCTTCCTGCGCCGCGGCCTTGGCATAGAAGTCCCATAGCTCCAGCGTCGGTTGCAGCCGCGTCGCCAGGGCGACGTACGGATAGCGCTTGCGGGCGCACCAGAACGCGGTGTCGGGACTCACCAGGCCGGGGATCCAGAACGGCGGATGCGGCCGTTGCAGCGGCAACACCCAGGGGTTCACGTTGCGGAAGTTGAAGTGCTTGCCCTCGTAGCGGAAGGGGCCCGGCGTGGTCCACGCCTTGACGATAAATTCGACGCCTTCCTCGAACAGTTCGCGGTTGAGCGCCGGGTTGGTGTTGTTGGCGAACTGCTCGGAGCCGGCGCCGCGCACCCATCCGGAGACCAGGCGTCCGCCCGAGATGAGATCGATCATCGCGAGTTCTTCCGCCAGGCGCAGCGGATTGGCGACGGTGGCGACCGGATTGCCGAGCAGGACCATCTTCAGGCGCTTGGTGACCTTGGCGAGGATGGACGCTTCGACATCCATCACGGCACCGAGACAAAACGGCGTGCCATGATGCTCGTTGAGCATCACGCCGTCGAAATTCATCAGCTCGGAGTCGGTGTAAATCTTCTCGTCGAGATACTGGTTGAGCAGTTTGGCCCCGTGCTCGCGCTCGAAAAAGCGATTGGGGGTGTTGAAGAAGCTGCGCAATCCGACGATCTGGTTCTCCAGCGCATGATACTTTGCCGGGTCGACCTCAGGATCATAATGGTACGCCCGTTCCGTAAACCACATGAAATGCATCTTGTCTTCTCCGCTCCTTTACGATTTTGTCTCGAGGAATCGCCGTGCTCTCGCCTGGCCTTTGCGTTCCTCATTTGCCGAAAACTACCTACCGAGCTTATCCCACTATCGTGCCGCGGCGGTAATGCCGGCGCTGCAAAAAAAACCGCACTAACGCCGAGCGGAATCGCGCACTATCGACGCACTATCGAATCGATCGCCTCCGCGCTGTAGCCGAGTTCACCGCAGCACCTCGCGCGTGTGCGCGCCAACCTCCGCCGCCGCAGTAGGTTTCCGCTTTGTGCTGCCGTCGACGAAGACCGGGCTGTTCACCGTCTCGAGCACGCCGGCGCCGGGATAATCCATCTTGATGA
Organism: uncultured delta proteobacterium; assembly: GCA_963771325.1. Taxonomy (GTDB): domain Bacteria; phylum Desulfobacterota; class Binatia; order Binatales; family Binataceae; genus JAKAVN01. The sequence continues at coordinate 61,932 of CAVYTJ010000007.1, forward strand.
ACGCCTCGGCGGCGCGCATCTGCGGATCCTTCACGACCTCGTCGAGCACGGGCAGCGGCGCCCATTTGATGTCGTTGAGTTTGAAGATCGTCCGCCACTCGGCCAGGTCGCGCGATTCGAACTGGGATTGCAGGATTGCGTAGAGCGCCGCCGCGTTGCGATCGCGGCCGTCGTTGGTCGCGAACAACTCGCCCGTGCCGAGTTCGGGCTGGCCAAAGGCCTGGCACAGGCGTGGAAACTCGTTGTCCGGATCGATCAGCACGAGCAAAAATATCTTGCCGTCGCGGCTGAGGTACGCGGCCGTGAGCGGGTTGGGCGGATGCTTGCCCTCGCCACGCTGCGGAAATTTCGCGTTCAAGAGCTTCGCCTGGATGTCACACGCGTTCGCCCACGCTCCGCTCGCCAGCAATGACGTGCTGACTCTCGATCCGCGCCCGGTGCGTTCGCGCTGGTACAGGCCCAGCATGATCGCGCCGAACAGCGACATCGAGGTCGGATGATCGCCCATCCCGGGCCGCGGTGCGCTGGGCGATCCGTCGGCGCCGGTCACGCTCATCATCAGACCCGAGCGCGCCCAATACGCGAGCGCGTCGAACGCCGGATCGTCGGCGTCGTCTCCGGCGTCGCCATAGCCGGTCAAGTGCGCGTAGATGAGGCGGTCGTTGACGGGCGCGAGGTCCTCCCAGGTCAGGCGGAATTTCTCGAGCAGCGTTCTCTGGTAGTTGGTCAGGAAGACGTCCGCCGTGCGCACCAGGCGGATCAGCGCCTCGCGTCCTTCGGGCCGTCCCAGGTCGAGCGCGACACTTTTCTTGTTGCGGCTGGTGAGCACCCAGCACCAGTCAAGTTCGGACTTGGCCGTTCCGGGGAGCTTGGAAAAGAGCCGCCACAGGTCGCCGCCGCCGGGGCGCTCGATTTTGATCACCTCGGCGCCAAAGTCGGACATCACGGTGGCGGCCGCCGGGCCGGCAACGTAGGTTCCGCAGTCGATAACTCTGAGTCCGGAAAGCAGACCGTCGTCATTCGCGTTGTGCCCATTGCTCGCTCGTGCCATGTCGTATCACTCCAGAAAAGTGGAGATCGTAGAACGGAGACCAATAGTCACGCTGTAGTACAGAGAACTAAGCGCCGCAAGGCGCGGCCGATTCAGCGGAACTCGACGCGAAGCTCGCGGTACCGCTCGGAACCGACGTTGGTAATTTCGCGCTCGTATCCGCCGGGTTGCCAGAGCACCGTGCTGGAGGCCAGGTCGAGTTCCTGCGCGCACTCATTGCCGCCGCGCGTTTCGCGCTGTCGTATCCGACCGCCTTCGATCACGAACACGGCGGCGTCGCGCGGATGCGCTCGCGGCCCGGCTGTATCACCGGGAGCGAGCGTCACTTCCAGCGCCCGGATGCGGCTGTTCTCGAGCAGCATCACCTCTCCCCGTTCCGGCGGCCTGCGGGCAGCGGCTTCGGTCAGGGCGAAGCCCGGGTTGGCGACGCCGTGCGGGAGCGGCCGGCGAATCTCGAACAGGGCTTCACGAAAACGGCCCGCGCCGCTTACGTTGCGAGCGCTTTCCGCGCCGCCCGCCGGGACGTATGAAATTGCCCGCGCGCCCACTTCCAGCTCATAGGTGGTTTGACCGGGAAAACGATTCGAGGTCATCCCGGGCGACTCCACCGCGATCCGGCCACCTTCGAGAATGTATAGAACGTAGTCGAGCGTATGCCGATGCAGGCCGCAGATCTGGCCGGGCGCGAGATCCATTTCCCACACCCGCACGTGCTCGTTCTCGAACCGCAGATGCGTCGCGACAGGCCCGTAGGTTGTCTGTTCGGTCATGTATTTCTCCCACCGCCTCGCCGAGACTCTGACCCTACGCGCTACGCGGCCGTCGCGTGCTGCTTCACCCACGCGTCGACCGCCGGAATCTGTCGCTCGCGAAACTCCGCCGCTTCGAGAATCTCCTCCTGGGCGCGCGCGGCCGCGATCCGTCCGCCGGCCGTCTCATGCGCCGGCGCGAAGTTGGCCAGTTCCTCGGCATGCGCGCGGTCCGCAAAGGTGGACATCAATGAGGGCATGAAAAACGCGGGGAACGTGGGGCTGCGTTTCGCGGCCAGCGCCTCGAAATTCGCCCTGGCGAAGTTGAGCGCGAGTTCTGGATGCTCCCCCGACGCCACCGTCAGAATCATGCCGTTGCCGAGGTCGGCGGGCACCTCGTCGGTCAACGTGATTGCGAGTGCCTCCTTCGCCAGTTCGGGATTCTTGGCCGAGGCGAGCGCGATGTAGTAACGATTGCGCAGCTCGGTGCTGGTAGCCTTGCGGCCGAGCGCTCTCAGCTCGTCAAACGTCGCTCGATCGGCCTCGCGGCCGGCGAGGAAAATCACCGAGCCGCGCAGATTCACATCGAGCGATCCCGGATCCTTCACGAACGCCGCGAACCGCCGCTTCGCCTCGGCCAGCACGGCATCGTCACCCAGCCCACCCAGCTCTCCGATCAACTTGGCGCGCAGGATCGTATTGTCTTCAGACTCGCCCGCCGTACGATTCCATCCGAGCCGGTCGAAGGCCGGGCGCAGGCGCGATCGCGCATAGGCTTGAAACGCGGGCCGGCCGGGCAAGCCGCGCTCGAGATCGTCGAGCCGGGCGATCGTGCCCATCACTTGCTCCCAGACGGCACGGTTGCGATCGCTCCCAACGGCGTCGGCCAGGGTGAAATACCTGTCCACCGGGATGCGGCCGGTCTCGACCAGCGCCCAGTTGTCGGCGAGCAGGTTGACGCGGTCGGCAGGCTCCATCGTCTCGATCGCCTTGGCCAGCGCGGCCTCAGTGGCGGCATCGTATTCGACGCGGTAATAACCGGCGTCGCCGAAGTTGAGCTTGATCGGCGCGCCGCATCGCCCGGCCGCGACCTGCATCGTCTTTCCCTTCATCAAGACCACGCCGCTCGGCTCCTTCGCCCCGGCCGGACCGAAGGCGATCGGGATCTCCCAGAGTTGCGCACGCGCGTCAGCGGCGGCGGGCCCCCTGATGAAGCGCTCCTGACCTAGCGCGAGCCGCTGCCGGTCGTTCACGCAGGTTGCGCTGCTCACGACTAGCGGCACGCCCGGCTGCTCGGTGTAAGGGGCCGCGATCGATGCGACCTGCTTGCCCGAAGCGGCCTGCAGCGCCGTCCACAGATCCGCCGTGGTCGCATTGCTGTAGGCGTGGGCGGCGATGTAATGCCGGATGCCGTCGCGGAATTTCTCCGCGCCGAGGTAATTTTCGAGTTCGCGAATGAACGCCTGGCTCTTGTTGTAAGTGATGCTGTCGAAGACGGATTGCGCCTCGCTCTCATCGGCAATCGCCTGCTGAATCGGATGCGCCGTGTGGCGCGCGTCAACGTCCATCGCCGATTGCTTCGACGCCGAGTTGTTGAGCCAAACCTGCCAGTCCGGGTGGAAGCGTTCGGTCGGCTTGTTCTGCATCCAACTGGCGAAGCCTTCGTTCAACCACAGATCGTTCCACCAGGCCATCGTGACCAGATCGCCGAACCATTGATGAGCCATCTCGTGTGCGAGCACGCCGAAGATGCCGCGGCGCAGCGCGTCGGGACTCGAGGACGGGTCGAAGAGCAGGATGCTTTCGTTGAAGACGATGCCGCCCCAGTTCTCCATCGCGCCGCCGACGCTGCCGGGAACCGCGATCAGGTCCAGCTTGGGCAACGGATATTTGACTCCGAAATAATCGTTGTAATAACCCAGGATGTCGATCGCGCTCGCGAGCGCGAAACGCCCCTGCTCGCGCTTGCCCGCGACCGTGACCACGCCCACCGTGACTCCGTTCGCGTCGCCGGTCAGCCGTTCCAGATCGCCCGCGACCAGCACGAAAAGGTAGCTCGACATCCTCGGTGTCGCGCCGAACGCGACGCGCTTCATACTGCCGCCCGCCGGCTCTTCATGCGCAATCGGCATGTTGGAGACCGCGAGAAAATTCCGCGGCACGGTCACCGACGGTTCGAAGCTCGCCTTGAAAGCCGGTTCATCCCAGCACGGAAAGATTCGGCGCGCGTCGGCCGGCTCCAGTTCGGTCGCGATCATCCGCTTGCGGCCGTGTGCGGTCGGATAGTCGACGTGGAAAATGCCGCGGCCGAACCCGTTGAGATGTCCGGCGAATGCGATGCTGAGCTTGTGCGGCCCCGCCGCGAGCGCGTGCGGAAAAACGAGCGTAACGGTCTGGGTCTTGGGCGCCGGCGTAATTACCGCCACTTGCCCCGGCTCGCCCTTAAGCGCCGCGGAGGAAAGCGTCATATCGACCGCGTTCAGGACCAGGCGATCGGTCGGCGTGATGACTTTGATGTCGACCACCTCGGAGCCGCCGACGGCAAGCGTGGTCAGGTCGGGCTTGAGATCGATCGCGTAGTGCGTCGGCACGACGTTTTTCGGCAGCCTGCCCGGCGTCGTGGCAAAGGAATAGGCGGATTCGGCGCGCGCGACGCCGCTGCCTGCGACGAGCGCCGCGACGAACGCCAGTGCGATAGTCTGGATTACACGAATCAAGGGTGAACTCCGGCAAGGCATGGGCGAGACATAGAATTTAACGAGAATAGCGGACGGGTTCGTCGGATGCAGTCCGCGCCATGCATTAAAACGACTGCATCGGCCCGCGGACTGCACCGCGCATCTACGAAAAACCGCGGCTTTTCGGCGCTTTCTGCGAGCGAGCGCGACGGCATCAGGCTTGCTCCTCATCTGCATCAATGAAGAATAAGCTTTGGCAAAGCCGGTGCGATCTGCAATATCGCCAGACAACGCGCATCGCGGCCGCGCTTTGAGTCGGTTTAAGTTATGGGTTTCCTGATTTTAGCGATCATCATTTTCGCCCTGGTCCAACGGCGCAAATACCGGCGGATCGACGGCGGCGGCAAGTGCGACAAATGGTCGCGCCGATGGGAACGGATGCAGTCGGGCGGAGACGCAAAGAGTCAGGCCGGCCATCCCGGAAATGACAAGTGGGACAAGTGGAGCCGCCAGTGGCAGGACTGGGAGCGCTGGGCCGACGACGCGCGCCATCAGGCCGCCGACGTCGGGCACAAAGTCGCGAGCACGCTCGAAATGGCGGAGGCCAGGTTGCGGCGCGAGGCTGACCGGCTTCGCGCCGACGGGGCGAAGCCCGGTGACGCGGCCGCTTCGCAATCGCGCGGGAGTTCGGCGGCGTCCGGGCCGGACCGGGGCGGCGAGTCCTCCGCACAGGACCGCAGCCCGCAACGCGACGGCGAGGAGGAACGCAAGGCCTACGCGCGCGCCCGCCGGCGCGCCTCGCGCGAGGCCGGCTTTTACGTTCACCTGATGTGGTACGGGATCGTCATCGGGTCGCTGCTCATCCTGAATCTCATCGTCAGCCCTTGGTACGAATGGTGGGTTTTTCCCGCGCTCGGATGGGGTATCGGGCTCGTCAGTCATTTCGGCGCCGTATACGGATGGCGCTGGATTCACGAGCGCGTGTTCGAGCCCGCCGTGGAGCGCGAAGTGCGGCGCGAAGTCACGCGCGAGAAAGAGGTCCTGCGCACGGAGAAGCAGGCCTCGCTCGACGAGCTAACCGCCAGTTTCGCGCACGAAATCCGCAATCCGATCGCCGCGGCCAAGAGCCTGGTGCAGCAGATGGGCGAGGACCCGACCTCGAACGAGAACGTGGAGTACGCCAAGGTCGCGCTCGACGAACTCGCGCGCGTGGAACGCAGCGTCTCTCATCTGCTCAAGTACGCCAAGGAAACCGACTACGCCTTCGAAAACGTGGGGCTGGCGTCGGTGCTCGACCACGCGCTCACCGAGATGCGCGCCAAGCTCGAAGCGAACCAGGTCAGCGTGTCGCGCAACTATATCGGAGGGCCGACGGTCCGTGCCGACGCCGACAAGCTACGCCAGGTCTTCACCAACGTGATCGACAACGCGATCGACGCGATGGAGTCGAACGCGGGCGAGCGGCGCCTGGAATTCGGAATCGTGAACCTCCATCCGGGAACGGCCAGCGTGGTGATTCGCGACAACGGCTGCGGTATCGCCGAGGATAAGCTCGCAAAGATTTTCAATCCGTTCTACACCACCAAGAAAAACGGCACCGGCCTCGGGATGGGTATCGCAAAGAAAGTGATGGACGCCCATAGCGGCCGGATCGAAGTCCAGAGCAAGCCCGGCACCGGCACCGAGTTCAGGCTCTCGATTCCGCTCGCCGACGCGGCGCGCGCGCAAAATCAAGCCGCTCAACCCGAGGCCGGATTCAATCACGCCTCGCCCGCCGATGCGGAGCACGCGCCGGCCGATCCGAACCCGCAGCTTGCCGAGGCCGGGGAACGCCGATGAAAGGGCGGCTCCTGGTCGTCGATGACGAGCACGGCATCCTGGTCGCGCTCAAGGGGCTCTTCGGCAAGGAGGGCTACGAGGTCGAAACCGCGGAGTCGGGCGAAGAGGCGCTCGCCAAGGTCAAGGCCGGACTGTTCCACGTGATCATCACCGACTTGAGCATGCAGGGGATGAGCGGGCTCGACCTGATGCGCGCCGTGCGCCAACTCGATCCCGGATGCGCGGTGCTGATGATCACGGCGTACGGAACGCAGCGGATCGCGGTCGAAGCGATGAAGGCCGGCGCGGAAGACTACCTGCCCAAGCCGTTCGACAACGACGAGTTGAGAATCAAAGTCCGCAACGTGATGGAGAAGCAACTGCTGCGCCGCGCCTACAACCGGCTGGTCGAGCAGGTGAACCTCGAGAGCGGACGCTTTGCGGGGATGATCGGGCGTTCGCGCGCGATGATGCGCGTGTTCGAGACGATCGACAAGGTCGCGCCGACCGACGTAACCGTGCTGGTGCGCGGCGAGTCGGGCACCGGCAAGGAACTGGTCGCGCGTGCGATCCATAGCCGCAGCCCGCGCGCCAACGGCCCATTCGTGCCGGTCAACTGCGCCGCGTTTTCGCGCGAGCTGGTTGAGAGCGAACTGTTCGGCCATGAAAAGGGCGCTTTCACCGGCGCGGTCGCGCGCCGCGAGGGCAAATTCGAGGCCGCCGACGGCGGCACCCTGTTCCTCGACGAGATCGGCGACATGAGCCTCGAGACCCAGGCCAAGCTGCTGCGCGTGATCCAGGAAAAACGCTTCGAACGAATCGGCGGCAACCAGTCGCTCGTGGCCGACGTGCGCATCATCGCGGCGACCAACCAAAACCTCGAAGCGATGGCCGCTGATGGGCGCTTTCGCGAGGACCTCTACTACCGGATCAAAGTCGTCGAGGTGCGGGTTCCGCCGCTGCGCGAGCGGCGCGAGGACATCGCCTCGCTCGCGATGCATTTCCTCGACGAGGCCTGCAAGCAGTTCGGCACGCCGCACAAGACGCTGACGCCCGAAGCGATGAGGGCCTGTGTCGAGAATCCGTGGCGCGGCAATGTGCGCTCGCTCAAGGCCGCGATCGAGCAGGCGGTGATTCTATCCTCGGGCGCCGAGATCACACCTGCGGAACTGCTGGGCGGCTCTGCCAGCGGGAGCGCCGAGGCCGCCAGCAACCACGACGCGGCGCGGATAGCGGCCGCGGGCGTGACCGCCGATGCGCCGGGAGATGGCGGCGAAATCAAGTTCCGCGAGGCCAAGGAAAAATTCGTCGGGCAGTGGGAGCGCGATTTCTTCATCAACGCGCTCAGGGCCACGGGCGGCAATATCTCGCGCGCCGCCGAGCGGGCCGGGATGTACCGGCAGAACTTTCAGCAAAAGATGCGCGAGCTTGGAATCAGCGTCGACGACCTCGGACTGAAAACGCAAGACGAGTGACCACGCGAGACGAGTGACCACGCGAGAAGCGTAACCGACGACTAACAAGGTGAGTAACGCCGCCGCTCGAGCAAGCGGCGGCTCAGAGGGAGATAGCCATGAACGAAACAGAGAGCCATCCCGAAAACGGCGGCACACTCAGGATTCATCCTCCGGTTCTCGCCGGCCTCCTGCTGTTGGGCGTACTCCTGTTGCATCTGCTCGGCGGACATCATCGATTCGTTCAGCCGCATCAGTTGCTGGGCCTGTTGCTGGTCGCCGGAGGAGTCGGGCTTTCGTCCTACGCCGCCGCGCTGTTCAGCGGACACGCCACGACGAAAAATCCGCACGGAGAGCCGACCACGCTCGTGACCGAAGCGCCGTACACGTTCACGCGCAATCCGATGTACCTGGGACTCGCGTCGATACTGCTCGGGTTTGCGCTGTTCTTCGGCTCGCCCACGATGCTGATTGCGCCGGTTCTATTCTTCCTGGTGATCGATCGGAGGCTGATTCCGGAAGAAGAGGCAACGATGGAGCGGCTGTTCGGCGAGCAATACCTCGATTACAAGCGGCGCGTCCAGCGCTGGTTCTAAGTGGCCGGACGGACGGGCCGCGATATGCGGAATAAGGAGAAATCGCGATGTTCATTTCAAGATTGAAGAGCCTGATCGGTGGAAAATTCAGCCGCTGGCTCAAAGCGCGCGAAGCGCAAGACCCGGAAGCGGTGTACGAGGCCGCGATTTCCGATCGCATCCGGCGCTATGGTCAGCTCAAGAACGCCGCCGCCGGCGCGATCTACATGCGCAACAAGCTCGAGCGCGAGCTGAAGCAAAAATCCGCCGAGCTGGCCGAAGTCGCCGAGCAGGCCGCGCAGGCCGCCGACCTTAACGAGGACCAGTGCGCGCTAATCCTCATCCGGCGCAAGCACGAGATCGAGGCCGACTGCGAGCGGGTCAAAGAGGAACTGTCGCAGCTCACCGTCGAAGCCGAGGACGCGAAGAAAAACCTGGTCGGCTTCAAGAGCGAGATCGACAAGCTCAAGACGGAGAAGGTCAGGATGCTGGCGCGGCTGCGCAACGCGCAGGCCCGGATGCGGGTCGAGCGGGCGCTGGAGGGGCTTTCCTACGACGAGGACCTGCGCGCGCTGCAGGAAGTGCGCGAATCGATCCAGCAGATGCTCACGCGCTCCGGTGTGAACCGCGAGATCCACGGCGCGGAGATCGATCAAAAGCTCGAAGAGATTCGCCGCCGCAACGCCGAAGCCAAGGTCCAGGCCGAACTCGACGAACTGAAGCGCAGCCGCCGCCCGCCGCTCGTCCCGATGGACGTATTTACGGGCGGCGCGCACGCGAACGGCCAGCCGGTCAATCGGGGATAGGCGACCCCGCCACCGCCGTCCCTGATGCGATGCGCGATTACGCCGGCGGCTTGGCGGCGCCGAGCGCGCGCGCCGCGTCGGAAATCGCGTTGACGATGAACTGATAGCCGGTGCATCGGCAGAGATTGCCGGAAATCCCGTGCCGGATCGCGGCCTCGTCAGGATTCGGATTGTCGCGCAGCAGTTGCAACGCCGACATCACCATCCCGGGCGTGCAGTAACCGCATTGCTGGCCGTGATTGCGCACGAAGGACTCCTGCAGCGGATGCAGATGATGGATGTCGGAGGCCAGCGACTCGATCGTCTCGACCGCGCATCCGTCGACGTCCGCGGCCAGCACCGAGCAACTCTTTACCGTGCGCCCGTCCAGCATCACGGTGCACGCGCCGCAGCTTCCGGTGCCGCAGCCGATGTGGGTGCCGGTCAGCCCAATCACCTCGCGCAGCAGGTCGGCCAGCACCATCCGGTTGTCGGCCTCGAGCCGCCGCGCCTGTCCGTTTACCGAAACCGCGATCGCGGTGCGGAGCGCTCCGCCGACCGCGCCGGAGGTGGTTTTGCGCGGTGCTGAAGCCGCCGGCGCGGATTTTCTGCCGGCCTCGGGCGTCTGCTGGGAGGGCGTGCGTCCGGCCGCGACCGCGAGCGCGCGCGCGGCGTACACCGCGGCCATCTCACGGCGATAATCGGCGCTGGCGTTGAGGTCCGCGGGCGCGTCGGTGCAGGCGGCGCGCACGCGCCGGCCAACGGCTTCGAGCGCGCTCGGCGTCGAGCCCGCGCGAGAGTTCCGCGCTTACGTCGAGCGCGACGGGAGTCGATCCGACGCCGCCCAGCGCGATCCGCGCGTGCTTATCGCCGAGGATTGCCGCGGCATTGACGATTGCAAAGTTGCCCTCGACGCGATGGAGTCGCGTGTAGGCGCCGCGCGCCGCGCCCAGCTTGGGCACGATCACTTCGGTTACGATCTCGTCGGGCTTAAGCGCGGTCTCCATCAGGTTGGTAAAAAACTTCTCCGCGGCAATCTCGCGCTCACCCCGCACGCTCCGCGCGATCACGCGAGCGCCGGCGGCGACCAGCACCGGGCTGTAATCGGCCGCCGGGTCGGCGTGAGCCAGGCTGCCTCCGATCGTGCCGCGATTGCGCACCTGCATGTCGCCGATAAAGGCGGCCGCCTCGGCCAGCACCGCGCAGTGACGCGCGATAAGCGGGGCGTGCAGGATTTCGTAGTGACGGGTGCCTGCGCCAATCCGCAGTGCGTCGCGGTCTTCCCGCACGTAGCCGCGCCCGTCGATGCGATTGAGGCTGAGCACGATACGCGGCCGCACCAGCCCGAGCGCCATCATCGGCATCAGGCTCATCCCGCCCGAGAGCAGCTTGATGTCGTCGCCGCCGTCGGCCAGAAGGGTCAGAGCCTCGTCGAGTTTGTCGGGCGCGCGAAACTCGAATTCCTGGGTGATCATCGCGCGATGCCTCCGCCGTTGGCCGTGCGCTTGGGCGCCGCCTGGATTGCGCGCCACAGACGCTCGGGCGCAAGCGGCATCTCGAGCAGCCGGAGATCGAGTTCGGGCAAAGCGTTTTCGACCGCGCCACAGATAGCGCCCAGGATACCCAACACGCCCGATTCTCCCACGCCCTTGGTCCCCAGCGGCGTGAACGGCGAGCGCGTCTCCTGATGCGCGAGTTCGAGCGGCGGAATCTCGACCGCGGTCGGCAGGGTGTAGTCCATGAAGGTGCCGGTCTTGAACTGGCCGTTCTCGTCGTAAACCAGATGTTCGTAGATCGCGCCGCCGATGCCTTGCGCGATACCGCCGTGGACGTTGCCCTCGGCCAGCATCGGATTTACCACCACGCCGCTGTCGTGAACCATGCACACCCGCAGCAGCTTGAGCTTGCCGTCAGCGGGATCGACTTCGACGATCGCGCCGACCACCGCGTTGGGCCACGAAGGATACGCCGAGGAACGGCCCTCGGGATCGCCTTCCTGGTAGATGTTGGGATGGCGGAAGTAGCGCGTCGCCTCGAGTCCGGGTTCGATCTCTTTGGCGTGAATTCCGAAGGTGTCGTTGTAGATCGTGCGGACAACCTCGTTGAACTCGACGTAGCGCGCGGGCGCGTCCTTGGGAAAAATTTTGCCGCCCCGGCATTCCAGATCGGCCGGCAGAACTTCGAGCATGTGGCCCGCAACTTTGACAATTTTTTCCTTGAGCTCGCTCGCCGCGACGAAAGTGGCGGAGCCGCCCATGATGACCGCGCGCGAGCTGTAGTTGCCGAGCCCCCACGGACAGGTCTCGGTGTCGCCCTGGACTCACGCGCACCGTGTTTACGTCCACGCCCAGCGTGTCGGCGGCCACCTGCGCGATCGCGGTTTCGTTGCCGCTGCCGGGCGAGGTCACTCCCGTCAGCACCGTTACCTGGCCCGAGGGATTGACGCGCACGGTGGCGCCGTCGTAGCCCGCGACCAGCAGCGAGGTCGGCAGCGAACAGCCCTCGGCGACCAGCTCCTGGCCAAGGCCAAGGCCGATACGGCGGCCCTCACGAAGCGCCTCGGCCTGCAGCCGGGGAAAATCCGCATAGCCGACGAGGTCGAGCAGCTTGCGCATCGCGCCGGGATAGTTGCCGCTATCGAGAATCACCCCGCTCACCTGCTGATAGGGAAATTCGTGCGGCTGAATGAAGTTGCGCATCCGCACCGCCACCCGGTCGAGTCCGGTCGCTTGCGCGACGCCGTCCATGATCCGGTCCATCAGGAAGGAAGCGGTCTCCTTACCGAAACCGCGGTACGCGTTCCACGGGCACTTGTTGGTCACGACCGGGTAAAGCTCGACGCGGCAGTTCGGAATCTTGTAGACGGTGGGGATGCAGAACGTGGTGACGAGGCTCATCTCCCATCCCGCCAGCGCGGCCGGCGCGCCGACGTCGGCGACGATCTTCGCCTTGAGCCCGGTGACCTGGCCGTCGCGCTTGTACGCGGCCTCGAAATGGACCTTCTGCTCGCGAGCATGGCCGCCGGTGAGCAGATTTTCGCTGCGCTCCTCGATCCATTTGACCGGCCGTCCCAGCTTGCGCGCGAGGTACGCGGTGAGCGGTTCCTCCTGGTAGGTCGGAATCTTGGAGCCGAAAGCGCCGCCCACGTTGGGCTGGATCACGCGCACGCGGCTTTCTTCCATGCCGATGATGTGGGCGATGTAAGTGCGCAGCGGATGCGGACACTGCGTCGAGGCCCACACCGTTAGCTGGTCGCGGAAGCTGTCGTAGTTGGCGGCGTATCCGCGCGGCTCCATCGGCGAGGCCGAGTAGCGCTGCGTCGAAAGACATCCTTTGATCACGCCGTCGGCGGCGGCGAAGCTGCCCGCCACGTCGCCAGTTTCCGACACGCGCTCCATCACCAGGTTGGTGCCCCATGCGGGTTCGATGAGCGGCGCTCCAGGAGCCATCCCGCGCTCGGCGTCGGCGACCACCGGCAATTCCTCGTAGTCGACCTCGACCAGTTCCGCGGCCTTGCGCGCGGTGTATTTGTCCTCCGCGACCACCACCGCCACGGCCTCGCCCACGTAGCGCACCTTGTCGTGGGCAAGCGCGTACCAATCGTAGGCACGCACGCCAATCCCCGCCTTGTTGTAGGGCTGGGGAATCGGCTTGGTGTTGCGGCGAATCTCCTCGCCGGTCACCACGCATACGACCCCGGCCACGGCCTCGGCGGCGCTGGTGTCGATCGATTTGATCAGCGCGTGAGCGTACATGCTGCGCACGAGCGCCATGTGCAGCATGCCGGGAAGGGTGATGTCACCGACGTAGATTCCGCGCCCGGCAACCAGGGCTCTACTGTTGAGCGCGGGGACGCGGCTGCCCATCGCGAGCTGCGGGTCATGCCCGTCGCCCGAGGCCGCCGCGCCGGCGGCTGGATGCAATTGCTCGGTCGCCATTATGTGTCGACTCCCCAAAGTCGTCGCGCGGTCAGCGGCCGCGATGCTTGGCGTCCGCGAAGCTTAGCCGGAAAGGTCCTGGTCGCCTAGTCTCAGAGGGCAGCGGATTCCGATGCGGGGTTCGGGGCGGCCTTTCCGAGGACCTGCTCCGCACTGGTGCGTCGATACAACTCGAAAAGTTTGTTGTCGTCCTGCGCGGCCGGCGAGATCGCGATGTCGCTATAGTTCTTCGAGTTGGGATCGCGCCGGATTCGCCAGCGCAGCAGTTCCAGCCGCGCCAGATACCATAGCGCCGGAATGTAGGTGCCCAACATCTCGGCGATCCGCCGCGGATAAAAGACCATCGCGCTCTCGCGCGGAAATCCCGCGCGGCGCTGCGAGCGGCGTTTGCGCCGGAAAACCCCGGACTGCAGCGGATGCACGCCCTCGAAGGCGTGGCTCGCGTAGAAATAAAAGATCATCGAGGCGACGCGGCCGGTGTTGAGCCTGGTTGCCGAGGCGCGCCTCAGCAAAGTCTCAACGTGCTTGGGCGAGTAGTACAGGTGCCAGGCCTTTTTGTAGATGGCCTCCCACTCCTCGGCCGTCATCCGCGGATGCGCCGTGACCGCATGCTCGGAATCATACTGGTTGGTATCGGGCGACATCGCGACGCCCTTCAAATACAGCTCCTGGTGGTCCTGCGAGCCCGGCCCCGGAGTCAGCATGAAAAATTCCATGATGTCGATCGGCAGCTCGCGTTGGATGATCGCGATGTCGCGCGCGATGCTCTCGGGCGTGTCGGCCGGAAAGCCGAGAATGTAGCCCGCGTAGGTAAGCACCCTGACATTGCGCCATGCCTGCAACATCGCGCGGTATTCGCTGATGTGGTTCTGGCCCTTTGAAGCGCCCTTGAGGCTATCGGGATTGATGTTCTCCAGCCCGATGAAAACTTTGCGGCATCCGGCGGCCGCCGCCTTCTTCACGAAATTGGGAATTTTGTAGCTGACCGTATCGACCTGCATGATGATGTTGATCTTGAAGCCGTTCCTTTTTCTTGAGTCTCGATGATGCGGTCGAGGATGGCTTCCCAGTTCTTGTTGCGGGCGAAATCGTCGTCGGTGATGAAATAGCTGCGCACTCCCTGCGCGTAGCCGGCGCGAATCACGCGCTCGATATCGTCCGCGGTGCGGTAGCGGGATTTGCGGCCTTGCACGTTGATGATGCTGCAGAAGCTGCACGCATAAGGGCAGCCGCGCCCGGCGTCGAAACATCCGAGCTTCCCGGCATAGCGCGCGACGTAGCGCTCCGGCAGGAACGGCAGGGGCCGATTCCCGAGGTCCGGCATGTCCTTCATGAAATTATAGAGCGGCTCAAGACGATTCTCGTAGGCCGCGCGGAAAATGTCCTCTAGACGACCCTCGGCCTCGCCGGCGAAGAGCGTGATGCCGAGCGCCAGCGCCTCCTTGAGGTCGGGAGTCAACTCGGGAAGCATCGCGAGGCAACCGCTCACGTGGAAGCCGCCGATCGCGACCTGGATTCCCGCCGCGCGCAACTCGCGCGCGATATCGACGGCGCGCGCGAACTGGTTGGTCTGTACTCCGACCAGGCATACGAGGCCGCAGTTCCCATTCTCCGCGAAGCGCCGGATAATCTTTTTTACCGGGATGAAGACGTTGGTCTCGTCGCGGACCTCGATGTCGATATCGACGTCGCCGCCGAGCGCGCGCCGTTCGCTCACGTCGAGCGCGAGCCCATACAGACATGAAAGCGAGTTCGACGGGACGAAGCCGCGCCACCATTGGATGATGTAACCCTGGTCGTCGTAGTGCGAAGGCTTGATCAGTTCAACCAGGAACTTTTTTTGCCGCTCGCTCATCGTTTTGTTCAAATACTCTCCAAATACTTCATCGGCGCCGCGGCGATCCAAACTGGCAGCGCATGGGACGATGTAATCTGCTTTAGCCGAAAATTGAGGGAAGCGGAACTCTGTAGATGATAGTCTATCAACGCGAGTTCCGAGGCAACCCGAGGCAATCTATGTGACTGCCCCGCGACCGCGCAATTCCGTACCGCGGGTTACACTTGTCCCGGTTGCCGACGGCGCGGCAGCGACTGAATTGCGGATGCGATCTCGCGCGCGAGGTCTTCCACGGTCCGGCTGAGCGCGGCCGCGACCGGCTCTCCCGGCTGGGCCTGCTGGCTGAGATTCGAATCGCCCGCGTACAGCAGTTTCCCCGACCCGTCGAGCACCTGCCAGTGCGCGACGAGCTGGGCGTTGGCGCTGGGATCGGTTTCGAAGCGATAGACGTCGATGCGCACCTGGTAGTCGATGCGGGTGGTTCCAACCCACGGGAAAAACATGATCGAATGAGTGCCGAGCGACTGCGTCAGGTCCTGCGCAAGCACCTGCCTGAAGTTATCGCTTAGCGGCTCGGCCCATCGATCCTGATCGGACAACTCAAGCCGGTTCGGCCCGACCCGCGTCACCACCTCGTCGCGATCGAGATATTCGGGCAGCTTGATCGGGCCGAGCCCGATAGTCGGACTGGAAGAGGTGGAGAGTCCGGCCGGCGCGATCGAGTTCGTCGCTGCCGCTGAGGCCGGAGCGAGCACGAAGAATTTCGACGGGTCCGGCTGCGGCGAAAAGCATCCGCCCGCCGCCAACGCCCCGGCCAGCACGACCAGGGTAACCGCCACTACGGTCACTGACCGGCGTGAGCGCATCAGTTTCCCTGATCCGATGTGTAGCGTCCGCGCACCACCGAGCTGGGGTTGCGCCGCAGGTAGTCCGAAAGCTCGCGCAGCGAGCGCGCAGCCGCGGAGGTCTGCTCCAGCGTCTGCGCGAGTTCATAGTTGAGCGGCGCGTTCGGCCCGAGCGTCATCTGCACGGCCGCCAGGGTGTCCTGGGTCTGCTTGAGCGTGGCGCGAGTTTGCTCGGTGGTCAGCCGCAAATCGGTACCCATCGGTCCGATCTCACGGTCGAGGCTGGCGGCCAGGCGATTCACGCTGGCGGAGGCCTGTCCCAGGCTGCGCGCGGCGAGATTCAGCGAATCCACCGCGTTCTGGATTTTCGGCGAATTCGCGAGCGTGCTTATCGCGACCGCGGTGTTGGTCAGCGATTTGATCACCTCGTCGAATTGAATCTTCTCGAGCTGGTCCATCATCTTCGAAAGCATCGTCGCCGCCTGCTCGAGCTTGGTTGGAACCGTCGGAATCTCTGGATAGGGCGAATCGGCGCCCATGTAGAAATTCGCGGGCGTGTCGGGCCGATAGTCGAGGTCGACGTAGAGCAGTCCGGTTACCAGGCTTTCCACGTTGAGCTGCCCGCGCAAGCCTCTTTTGATCGCCTGTGCAACCGTGGCCGGATCGTCTAGGTTCACAGCCGCGCCACGCTTGACCAGCTTTTCGGTCTCGAGGTCGATGATGACAGGAATCCGGTACTGATCACCCACGTTCTCCGCGTCGCGGCTCTGACTCGGCGTTCCCACACTCAGCAGAATGGAGGCAACCGAACCGATCTCCACTCCGCGGAACTTGACCGGCGCGCCCACTTTCAGGCCGTTCACGTCGCTGCTGAAGTACAGCGCGAACAAGTGCGGGCGCAGGAAGATACGGCCGGAACCCAGGACGATGACGGCTGCGACCGCGAGCGTGATCGCGCCCAGCACGAACGTTCCAACCAGTGTCGGACTGATTCTTTTTCCCATAATCGTTATGCCGTCCGGCGTTGTTCCTCGTCGCGGGTCAGGAAGCGATGCACCCGCGGATCGGCGCAGTGCGCCAGCAGCTCCTTGGGGTCGCCGCTCGCAATCATGGTGTGCGACTCCCCGTCCAGGAACACGCTGTTGTTGCCGATCGCGAAAATGCTCGCCAACTCGTGCGAGACCACCACGATGGTCGCGCCGAGATTGTCGCGCAGGTCGAGAAGCAGGTTGTCGAGCAGGCGCGAGCTCAGCGGATCCAATCCCGACGACGGCTCGTCGCAAAACAGAATCTCCGGGTCCAGCGCCATCGCACGCGCCAGGCCGGCCCGCTTCTGCATCCCGCCGCTTATCTGGCTCGGATAGAAATCCTCGAAGCCTTTAAGCCCGACCAGCGCCAGCTTGAGCGCCGCGACCTGGCGGATCTCCTTGGGCGACAGATCGGTGAATTCCTCCAACGGCAGACCGACGTTTTCCGCCAGCGTCATCGAGCCCCACAGTGCGCCCGCCTGGTAGAGCACGCCGAATCGGCGCAGCATCCGCTCGCGGTCCCTGGGCCCCGCCTTGGTGAAGTTGAAGTCGCCATAGCAAATTTCGCCGGCTGCGGGTTCGAGCAAGCCGATCATGTGGCGCAGCAGCGTACTTTTGCCGCAGCCGCTCCCGCCCATGATGATAAAAACGTCGCCGCGGCGAACCGTGAAGTTCATATCCCGCATCACGATGAAGCTGCCAAAGGCCATCGTCAGGTTGCGCACCGTGATGCGTACCGGCCGGTCGGCCGTCAAAGTTGTGCCCGTTGCTGCCGTAGATTCACCCATCGTCTCAGAATTCCAAGATGCTGAAGATCGTCAGAATCCCAGGATATTGAAAACCAGCGCGAACGCTCCGCACGCGACCACGATAAAGACGATTCCGGTCACCACCGCCGAGGTCGCCGCGTCGCCGACTGCCGATGAATTATTGCCGCACTGAAAGCCGCGCAGGCATCCCGCGATCGCGATGATCACGCCGTAGACGGAGCTCTTGAACACGCCGCCGAGCACGTCGCCCAGCGTGACCGCGTGTAAAGTCTCCCTGAAGTAGGTCGTAAATGAGAGTCCCAACACTCCAGAGCCGACCGCCGCGCCGCCCAGCACGCCCATCAGGTCGGAGTAGAAGCACAAAAGCGGCATCATCATGATAAGCGCGAGCACGCGCGGCAGCACCAGGAATTCCATCGGTGAAATGCCCATCGTGGTGAGCGCGTCGATCTCCTGCGTCACCTTCATCGTGCCCAGCTGCGCGGCGAACGCGGCCCCGGTGCGGCCGGCCATGATGATCGCGGTCATCATCGCGCCCATGTCGCGCGCCATGCCGATACCGACCAGGTCGGCGACAAAAATGGACGCGCCGAATTGCTCCAGCTGCACGGCGCCCATGAAGGCGAGGATGGTGCCGACCAGGAAACTGATGAGCGTGACGATCCCGAACGCGTTGGCGCCGCAATCCTGGATCGCGACCATCAGATCGACCCGCCGATAGCGCGCGCGGCCAGCCATGAACCGGCCTAGCGCGATCGTCACCGCCCCGAGGAACGCAAGGAAGCCGCCGATCGACTCGGCATAGACGATGGTCGCGGCGCCTACGCGTTCGACCAGCGGTGCGCGAGCCGCAGCGGGCCGCGCGTCCTTCGTTTCAGGGACGGCCTCGGCCAGTTCGACCAGCCGCCTGAGCCCACTAGGAAGACCCGCGGGATCGACCGCCACGTCGCGCGCATGAGAGAGTTCGAGAACTTCCGTGACGAACGCGACAAGGCTGCTATCCCACTCACCCAGGCCTGCGGCGTCGAACGTGATTCGCCGTGGGATCGGCGGCCGCACGAGTTCGCGCTCCACCGCCGTGCCCGAAGTAAATCCTCGCTTCAGATGCCAATCGCCGGCCAACGCGAGTACCAGGGTCTCACCCGAGGCGCGGCGGAAGGAAAGTTGTGAGGAGCGGAGCGCTGACGGCTCAGCCCGCATGCAGTGCGACTCTGTTCAAAAGCCTACCGATCTGAGGATAGCATGGCGGCCAAGTCGAAGGGATAGGTATAGTTCCCCAGGGCACTCGATCGGCGCGCACTGGACCGCAACGCTGCGGTTAATAGAAAGGGTAACGAGAAGGGGAACCGGAAGGTCACGACATGGCTGACAATAAGACTAGCAATAGTCCTGTATCGATCCTCGCCGACCGGCGCACGACGCGGCCGCGCACCGGCGCGCAAATCCTGGTCGATCAGCTTCTCATCCACGGCGTCGAAACGGCTTACTGCGTGCCCGGCGAGAGCTATCTGGCCGTGCTCGACGCGCTTTATGACACGCGCGAGCAAATCCGTCTCATCGTATGCCGGCAGGAGGGCGGTGCTGCCTACATGGCGGACGCCTACGGCAAACTCACTGGCCGGCCGGGCATCTGCTTCGTGACACGCGGCCCGGGCGCGACCAACGCGAGCGTGGGCGTTCACACCGCCTACCAGGACTCGACGCCGATGATCCTCTTCATCGGCCAGGTCGCGCGCCCCTTCCTCGGGCGCGGAGCGTTCCAGGAACTGGACTTCGAACGGATGTACGGCCAGATGGCCAAGTGGGTAGTGCGAATCGACGACCCCGGCCGCATCCCCGAATTGTTGGCCCGCGCGTTTACGCTCGCGACTTCCGGACGGCCCGGCCCGGTGGTGATCGCGCTGCCTGAAGACATGCTGCGCGAGACGGCGGCGGCCGTCGATGCAGCGCCCTACAAGACGGTGCAGGCGAGTCCGGGTGCGGCCGAGATGGCGCGGCTGCGCGAGATGCTGGCGGCGTCAGAGCGCCCAATGATGCTGCTCGGCGGCACCACGTGGACCGCGCAAGCGGTCGGCGACATCGCGGCGTTTGCGGAAGCCAACCGGCTCGCCACCGCCAGCACGTTTCGTCGCCAGGACCGCATCGACAACCTCCATCCCTGCTACGCGGGCGACCTCGCGATCGGACCGAGTCCGAAGCTCGCGGAGCGCGTCCGCGAGGCCGACCTCGTCATCGCCGTCGGCTCGCGCCTCGGCGAGATAGTCAGCTCCAGTTACACGCTGTTCGACGTGCCGCGTCCCAGGCAGACCCTCGTGCACGTGCACATGGGAGTGGAAGAACTCGGCCGCGTATACCAGGCGGAGTTGCCGATCAACGCGGGGATGGTGCAATTCGCTGCCGCGGCCAGAGCGCTTAGGCCGGTCGATTCCTCGGCCTGGGCCGCGTCGACCGAAGCCGCGCATAGTGAGTATCTCGAATACAGCTTACCGGTGCCCAACCCGGGCGCGCTGCAACTGGCCGAGATCGTCTCGAGCCTGCGCGATCAGTTGCCGCGCGATACGATCGTGGCCAACGGCGGGGGCAACTTTGCCGGCTGGGTGCATCGCTTCTGGCGCTATCGCGACTTCGGCACGCAACTGGGGCCGACCAGCGGTTCGATGGGCTACGGGGTTCCGGCCGGCGTAGCCGCCGCGCTCGCGCATCCGGAGCGCACGGTGCTGTCGTTCTCGGGCGACGGCTGCTTCCTGATGAACGGCCAGGAGATCGCGACCGCGATCCAGTACGGCGCCGCGCCGATCTTCTTCGTGGTCAACAACGGCATGTACGGCACGATCCGCATGCACCAGGAGCGCGAATACCCGGGACGGGTGAGCGGCACGGCGCTCACCAATCCGGATTTCGCGGCGCTCGCGCACGCCTACGGCCTGCATGGCGAGACCTGCGAGCGCACCGCCGAGTTCGCGTCCGCGTTCGAGCGCGCGCGCAAGTCCGGACGCGCCGCGCTCATCGAGTTGCGTCTCGATCCCGAGGCAATCTCGACGCGGACGACGCTGAGCAAGATCAGGGAGGCGTCGCTGGCGGCCAAGGCCAGGGCGAAATAGTAAGTTGGGCGGAGATAGTCAGTTGAACGACGATAGCCAGTTGAGACGTAGCTGATGGGCGGTCCGTTGGGCCATGTCCGGGTTCTGGAACTCTCGCGCGTGCTCGCCGGTCCATGGGCGGCGCAGACGCTGGCCGACCTTGGCGCGAGCGTCATCAAGGTGGAAAAGCCGGGCACCGGCGACGACACCCGCACCTACGCGCCGCCATACGCGGCCAATCGCGACGGAAGCCACAGCGGCGAGTCGGCATATTTTCTTTCGACCAACCGCGGCAAGCGCTCGGTGACGATCGATTTCATCCATCCCGAAGGCCAGAAACTGGTGCAAACGCTCGCCGCAAAGAGCGACGTCGTGATCGAAAATTTCAAAGTCGGCGGACTCGCGAAATATGGCCTCGACTACCCCTCACTGCAGCCGCTCAACCCCGGCCTCATCTATTGTTCGATCACCGGCTTCGGCCAGACCGGACCGTATCGGCACAAGCCCGGCTACGACTTCATGATCCAGGGGATCGGCGGCCTGATGAGCATCACTGGCGAGCCCGATCAGCGTCCCGGCGGGGGTCCAATGAAGGTCGGAGTGGCGGTGGCCGACATTTTCACCGGCCTTTACGCTGCGATCGCGATTCTCGGCGCACTGGCGCATCGCGACCGCACCGGCGCGGGACAGTACATCGACCTCGCGCTGCTCGACACGCAGGTCGCGGTCCTCGCCAACCAGGCGATGAACTATCTCGTCACGGGCGTCGCGCCGCAGCGCCTCGGCAACGCCCATCCCAACATCGTGCCCTACCAGGTCTTCGCCGCGAGCGACGGCCATATAATCGTGGCCGTGGGCAACGAGAACCAGTTCGCGCGGATGTGCGAAGTGATTGGGCGCCCCGACCTCGCGAGCGACGCGCGCTTCGCGAGCAACGCCTCGCGGGTGCATAATCGCGAGGAGCTGGTCGCGATCCTGCAGGGGATTTTCGTAACGCGAACGATGCGCGATTGGCTCCAGGCGCTGGAGCGCGCGGGCGTTCCATGCGGACCGATCAACACGGTTGCCGACGTATTTGCCGATCCGCAGGTGCAGGCACGCGGTTTGAAGCTGGACCTGCCCCATCCGTCGATTGGCTCAGTCCCGTCCGTCGCGAATCCGATCAAATACTCGATGACGCCGATCGACTATCGGTCGGCGCCACCGATGCTCGGTGCGGACACGGACGAAATCCTGCGCGAGATGCTCGGCGTCACGCCCGAGGAGATCGGACGGCTACGCAAAGCCGGTGTTGTCTGACTACTCTGAATTGATTAGCGAATCATTTTGAATAGCTAGAGATTCGAACGTACTATT
Organism: uncultured delta proteobacterium; assembly: GCA_963771325.1. Classification (GTDB taxonomy): domain Bacteria; phylum Desulfobacterota; class Binatia; order Binatales; family Binataceae; genus JAKAVN01. The sequence continues at coordinate 83,896 of CAVYTJ010000007.1, forward strand.
CCCTCCCCCGTGTTTTGGGGGAGGGTTAGGGTGGGGGTCTAGGCGGTTCTAAATGTCTGCGAGAACCGCCTTTTTTAGCGCAAGCAATCGGCGCGAGTAGAACCAGAACGAGAAAGCGCCGAAGAAAGAACAATCGGCGCTTCCTCGCTCGACCCCCACCTCAATCCTCCCCCAAGACACGGGGGAGGAGGTCAGAAGCGCTCGACCATTGTCCCTGGATTTCTTCGCCAGAAGACAATCAAACTTCCGCGGAAGCCAATCCACGAGGTCGGAAACATCAGCGCTTGATTTTCGCTCCCGCCACCACGCCTTTGTCGTGCAGCCCCGCGATCTCGCGCGCACTCATCCCCAGCACGTCGGCCAGCACTTCATCGGTGTTCTCGCCGAGTAGCGGCGCGCGCCGCACCGCCACGCGTGACACGGCGGAAAAGTCCAGCGGCGAACCGGGCATCAGGTAGGTGCCGACGCCCGGATGTTCGACCTCGGCAAAAATCGGATTCGCGGTCGAGCAGCGCGGGTCCTCCTTCACCAACTGGCGGAAAGTCTGGTAGGGACCCCATGAAACGTTGGTGCCGGCGAAAGTCTCGCGGATGGTGGCGAGGTCGCGCGAGGCGAACCACGGTCGCAGCAGCGCGGCGATCAGGTCGCGCGCCTGGAAGCGCCCGGTTTCGGTGTCGAGGTCGTGGCCGGTCGCATGTTCGACGCTCGCACACGCATCGCCGATCCCCGTCGCGTCCTTCAGCGCGGTCCACTGGCGCGCGGTGAGCGCAACCACCATCACACGCCGTCCGTCGCGCGTCTCGAAATCGTGGCCGAACGCGCCATACAAGTAGTTGCCGTCCTTCTGCTGATCGCGGCCGCCGAGTTCCGCCTCCGCGATGCGGCCGAGATTCCCGACCATCGCAAAGGCCACGTCCGAGAGCGAAAGATTCACCAGTTGCCCCTCGCCGGTCAGGCGGCGATGGCGTTCGGCGGCCAGCAGTCCGACGGTCGCCAGCGTGCCGAGCGCGATATCCCATGCGGGCAGGATGCTGTTGAGCGGCTCGGCGAGATTGCGCGGCCCGGTCGCCCACGGAAATCCGGTCGCCGGGTTGACGGTGTAGTCGACCTCGCTGGTCCCGTCGGGATTGCCGGTGAGCGCTACCATCACCAGGTCGGCGCGGCGCTTGCGCAGCGCGTCGTATTCGAGCCAGCCGCGGGCGGGAAAATTGGTCAGAAAGATGCCGCCCTGTTCGCCCGGCGCGGCGATGAGCGCCGCCACCAACTCGCGACCCTCGGGCGTGCGCACGTCGATCTGAATCGAGCGCTTGCCCTTGTTCAAACCGGCCCAGAAAAGACTCTGGCCGTCGGCCGCCAGCGGCCATCGATGGTAGTCCAGCCCGCCACCAATCTGGTCGAAGCGGATAACGTCGGCGCCGAGTTGCGCGAGCGTCATCCCACCGAGCGGCGCTGCCACGAACGCGGAGCCTTCGACCACGCGGAGGCCCGAGAGGATTCCGCTCATGCCATTACTCCTACGAAGCGCCAGTCCAGCACCTCTTGCGAAGCCTGCGAACCGCCCTCGCGGTCGGCGCGCACGCGCGAGCGCAGATGCACCAGTCCACCACCGCCACTCGCCCCGCGACTCGCGCCGCTGCTCGCAAACGGCTCGGCGCGTTCGAGTTCGATCGTGCTGCGCAGCGTGTCGCCCTCGCGGACCGGCGCGAGATGATCGCATCCGTGCCAGGCGACAATCGTGACCAGGTTCGGCAGCGCGCGCGTTGCCTGCGCCGCCGCGAGGCCGATCGTGTGGCCGCCGTAAACCAGCCGCCCCGCCGAGCTCGAGGCGGCGTCGTGATGCGCCATCGCGATATTCAACGTCAGCCGCGCCAGTTCAGGAGCCGCCGATACGACATCGCCGCCCGTAACCTCCCATATCGTTCCCGCGGCAAGGCCGGCGAAGTGCAAGCCCGGCACGGCGGCGCGAAACGCCGCCAAGTCCCACCCTTCGATCGGCGCGCGCATTGCGTGAGGGTCGAGTTCCGTCCCGATCTTTTCGAGATTGGCGTCGTGCCCCGTGTGGCCCTCCGGATTGCGCAGCGGCAGCATCGCGCAGCGCGTGTAGTCGAGCACGGCGCGGCCCTTCTGATCGGTCGTGCGCACGCGCAAGGCGGCGAGGCCGGTCGCGGCGCGTCCCGGACGCGCCCGGTTCTGCCTGAGCGCCACGACTTCGGTCTTCGTGTAGAGCGTGTCGCCGATCGAGGGCGCGCGGTGGAACATGAAGCCGCGATAAAACAGGTTCGCGATCACTCGCTGGGTGAATAGCGTCGATTGTCCGTTCGCCACGTCCCACACGAGCGCGGGATGGGCCAGCGCGGAACCGAGCACGCGGCGGCTCAACTCCGCGTCGAGCGCAAGCCGCATCCGGTCGCCGACAATAGCGCCGTGCGCGGCCGCGACTCCTTCGGTCAGGGTCAAAGACGGGGCGCTATCGGCGACGAGTCCAACGTGAAGGTCGTCGAAGAACGGACCGCCGACCGTTTGCGTAGCCGGGCTCATGGCTCCCTCTCACGTATTTGGGATGCAGATCGCGTTATAGCACCTTGGCGGCGTCTGAGCATCCGCGCGCGATACCACCGGGTTTTTCGATACCCGCGGCGGACTCTACGCCTCCCTGAATGCAAAGCGCGGTCGGCGGCGCGGACCTCGGCCTCGGGCAGCCCGAGTTCCTTGCGCACGATATTCGTTCCCAGCACCAGCGACACGCATTTGTAGAAGGCGATTCGGCGCGAGAGTCCCTCGCGTCCGAAACCGCAGTCCGCACTGATGATCAAGCGCTCGGGCGGGACGTACTCGAGCGCCTTGCGGATCAGGTTGGCGACGAGTTCAGGCGGCTCGACGGTGGTGGCGGTGTGATTGATCACCCCGATCGCGATCTTCTTGGAGGTCTTGTGATGCTTGAGCAGCGGCAGGTCGCGCCCATTGCTGCTCGCGCATTCCAGTCCCACCACGTCGGCGTTGAGCGCCATCAGGTAAGGCAGCGAGCGCTCGTAGCTCGGCCGCTCCCAGTAAAAGCTCTGCTGATTCGGATTTCCCCAGCAGGTGTGCGCCCAGATTTCCGTGTTCACGCCCTCGACTTCGCGATTGAAGGCCCGTGTGAAAAAGTCGAGGTCCTTCTCCGTCGCCGGCGGAGTCGTGCAGCAGGCGAAGTGATGCGGCGGCTCCTCGACCTGGATCACCGGGCATCCCGCCGCCGCGAGTTCGCGCAACTCCTCGTTGAGCGCCGCCGCGAGGTCCATCGTCAGCTCCTGGTCGTGCTTGTAGTGCTCGTTCCACAGCATCATCGGCAGACAGGTCGCGCTGATTGCGCCGAACTTGACCGGCTTGCTGGTCATCCTCTGCGCGGTCTTCCAAAGCGCGCTGTAATGGAGCGGGCCGCGGGTGATTTTTCCGGTCACGGCCGGCGGATGGTACGCCTCCTGGACCTCGTACAGGATGTGGCCCGGCTTGATGTCGGCGTACTCCAGGAAATGCGAGGTGTCGCGATAGCCCGAGATTCCGCCGAGACGCTCGATGACGTAGAAGAACCACGAGCGCCCGCCCACCTCGAGGTCGAAGCGTGTGTCGCCGTCGGTCAGGATGTCGAGTCCGGCGCGTTCCTGCTCGTTCACGTAGCAGGCAACCGCATCAACGTACTGCTCGCGATAGAGCGAGTCGCCCATCGCGATCTTGAACGGGCGCCCGCGGAGGCTCTCGGTGAACCAGGCAGGCTTGGGGAACGACCCGACCATCGCGGTCGCCAGCTTTTTGTCGCGCGTCGCGTTCAACATCGCTCGTCACCCTCCAAATCCGGATAAAATAGCAGCGCTGATCCAGCCTGATTTACAGCCTCCACGGATGAGTGTAAAGGAGCGGCAGACGTATTCACGATTATTATTCGCGCATTCGCGGGTGCATCATGCAGCAGGTGAAAATTCTTCTCGACGAATCCGACATCCCGGAGCACTGGTACAACGTGGTGGCGGACATGCCGAATCCGCCGGCGCCGCCGCTTGGTCCGGACGGCAAGCCGATCGGTCCCGAGGCGCTGGCGGCGATTTTTCCGGGCGCGATCATCGAGCAGGAAGTCTCGCGCGAGCGCTGGATTCCCGTCCCCGAGGCGGTGCGCGAGATCTACCGCCAATGGCGTCCGTCGCCGATGTATCGGGCGCTCCGCCTGGAACAGGCGCTCGGCACTCCCGCGCGCATCTACTATAAGTACGAGGGCGTCAGTCCCGCCGGCTCGCACAAGCCCAACACTTCCGTTCCGCAAGCCTACTACAATCACGTGGCCGGCGTTCATCGCCTCTCGACCGAGACCGGCGCGGGTCAATGGGGCTCCGCGCTCGCGATGGCCGGGCGGATGTTCGGTATCGAGGTCCGCGTTTACATGGTGCGCGTGAGCTACGAGCAGAAGCCCTTTCGGCGCTCGATGATGGAGACCTGGGGCGCCGAGGTGATCGCAAGCCCGAGCACCAATAGCAAGTCGGGCCGCGACGTGCTAGCGCACGACGCCGACTCTCCGGGCTCACTCGGCATCGCCATTTCCGAAGCCGTCGAGGAAGCGGCCGGACGCAAGGATACCAACTACGCGCTCGGCTCGGTACTCAATCACGTGCTGCTGCATCAGACGGTGATCGGGCTGGAAGCGAAGAAACAATTCGCCAACGCCGGTGACTATCCCGACGTGGTAATCGCATGCTGCGGCGGAGGATCGAATTTCGGCGGCACCGCGTTCCCGTTCTTCGCCGACAAGGCCGCCGGGCGCCAGGTCCGCCTGCTCGCGGTCGAACCCGAGTCATGCCCCACGCTCACCCGCGGCCATTACGCCTACGACTCCGGCGATTCAGCCGGCCTGACGCCGCTGATGCTGATGTACACGCTGGGGCGCAATTTCGTCCCGCCGCGAATCCACGCGGGCGGACTGCGTTACCACGGCGACTCGCCGCTGGTCTCGCAACTGCATCACGAGGGTCTGGTCGAAGCCATCGCGGTGCCGCAGCGCGCGACGTTCGAGGCCGGGATCATCTTCGCGCGTGCCGAAGGAATCATCCCCGCGCCGGAAACCAATCACGCGATTCGCGCGGCGATCGACGAAGCCCTGGCCTGCAAGCGGACCGGCGAGCCCAAGACCATCTTCTTCACCCTCTCCGGCCACGGCCACTTCGACATGGCGGCTTACGACCGCTACCTGAGCGGCCAGCTCGAAGACAGCCCCTATCCCGACGAAGCGATAAAGATGGCGCTGGCGGAACTTCCCAAGGTCGCCTATCCGTCGTGAGTCTCGCGCGTGAGTCTCGCGCGTGGATCGCGTCGTGAGTCCGGCGCGCGCAGAGGCTGCTGGCCGCTCTGACGGCCCGCGCGCCGATACAGGGCCTCAGCAAAGGAGCGCGGCATGATGGCAGTAAAACCCTACACCGCCGTCGGGTTGATTCCGACGGTGCGCGGAATACGCAAGCGCGAAGATATCCAGTTGAACCTCGAGCACATGGCCCACATGTGCAAGGCCGCGGCCTGGCTCTCCAGCCTCGATCTCCCGGTCCGCCTCATCGCGCTGCCGGAGGGCGCATTGCAGGCCTTCAACGACGAGGTGCTCGACCTCGACCACGTGCAATATGCGCGCGAGTGCGCAATTGACCTACCGGGACCCGAGACCGAAGCGCTGGGCGCGCTCGCCCGCCAGTACAACGCCTTCATCATGGCCCAGGCCAAGGCGCGCCATCCCGACTGGAAGGATCGCTTCTTCAACGTCGGCTTCATCCTCGATCCCAAGGGCGAGATCATCCTGCGCCACTACAAGGTGTCGCCGCTGTTTCCGGTCGAGCACTCGGTCTGCCCGCACGACATTTTCGACTGGTGGGTGGAAAAGTACGGCCGGACGCTGGAGGCATTCTGGCCGGTGGTCGATACGGAGATCGGACAACTCGGGATCATGATGGCGAACGAGGGCTCATACCCCGAAAATGCCCGCGCGCTGGCGATGAACGGCGCGGAGGTGGTGTATCGCGGATCGTATCCGCATCCGGCCACCGGCAACGAGCTATTCGAGATCCAGAGCCGGGCGCGCGCGCTCGACAACAATATGTATATTGTCGCGCCTAACATGGGGTCATACTACTTATTTCCGGATAGCGACCTGCCGATAGACACTTTCGGTGGCCGTTCGTTCATCATCAATCATCGCGGACAAATCGTTGGCAAACAGGAGTACGGCGGGACGTCGGCCTACGTGGCCGGGGTAATTGATATCGAATCACTGCGTTATCATCGGAGCACCGCGCAGTGGGACAACTGGATGAAGGATCTGCGCACCGAGCTCTACCAGATCTTGTACACGGAACCGATCTACCCCAAAAACCTCTACCTCGATCGCGCGCCGATGAAGCATCAGGAATACCGCAAAGAGGTAATCGAAAAGCAGATCGCGCTGATGCATCAGCGGGGCATCTGGAAAAAGTCGTCCTATGAATAGACCTGCGAATAGATTCGCGAAATACTGAGCTGAAGTAAGCATGGCCAGCCACCCCATGAGTGCCACGGAGCCCGGGAATTTCCTGTTCGAAAAGAACGGCCCGATCACCACCATCACCTTCAACCGGCCCGAGCGGCGCAACTGCATGAACCGCCAGGTGATGGCCGAGTTCGAGCGTTTGATCCGTGACGTCCGCGACGACCGGGAGACCCGCGTGCTGATCGTTACCGGCACGGGCGCCGCGTTCTCGGCCGGCGCCGATGTGTCCGGCACTGGCGACGTGAAGGATCCCAACGAGCGCCGGCGTATCTTCGCCGAGCGAAACGCCGGACTGGCGCGGATGATCGGTCGCGCCTTCGATCAGATAACCCGCCTTGATTGCATGACCATCGCGGCCGTTAACGGCTACGCCGTCGGCGGCGGATGGGCGCTCGCGCTCGCCTTCGATTTCACTATCGCGGCCGAGGGTGCCGAGTTCTGGGTGCCGGAGGTCGATCTGAGTGCGCCGTTCACCGGCGGCCCGGCGATTGTGATGGCGATGCGGATGGGCCCCTGGCGCGCCAAGGAAGCCGCGATCCTCTGCCGCCATTACACGGCGCGCGAGTTGCTGGCGATGGGGATGGTCAACCAGGTGGTGAAGGCGCGGCAGTTGGCAAAGGCCGCGCGCGATCTCGCGGATACGCTGGCGAAGAAGCCATCCAGGGCGGCGACCGCCACGAAACATTTCATCGACGGAGTCTTCCTGACGCCGCGGCTGTATTGAGTTGCGGGATCGGCTAAAGGCGCGCAACTGAGAAATGTCGTTAAGTGGGAGTGGCCGGGCTACCGTTATGACCGCACGTTGGGGGACCTACGGCGGTAGCCCGGCCTTGCTTGGGGACAAGCGCTGATAGGTTCTCGGGGGAGACCGCAGCGCGATTCTTCAGAGAAGCAATTCCTGTGCCCCTGAAAATGATGTCGCAAATCGCTCCGATATTTGTTGTCGCAACCACGGATTCTCTTCGTGAATTGCGACAGTGATGATCCAAACCCGCCAAAAACAGGTTCTAAGCGATTGATTTCAGTCGTTATTCGCAAAACGCTCGGGAAATGCGGCGCCGTGCGAGGGTTAGACCGCGAGCAGTACATCCCGGGCACCGAAGACGATCCTATGCCGCTGATGCTGTCTCGATCGCTGAGCAGATGCCTTAATTTTGAGCGGCTGAAATTTGCAGCGCGTCCGGATCGCATGCATAAGCCCAAACGCGAGTGCAGTGGTGTTTCGAGCAAATCGCATCGCCGTTTCGATTTCACTTTTTCACTCGGGAGACGTCGTGCGTCCGAGCACGATCGCAAGGCTGGCGCATTGGCTCCGCGATTTTCGATCAAGCACCGTCGTGCACGCAACGTCACGATCAACGTGCGCAAAGTCATCGCGAGGGCGAGTCCCAACGTCGCGGCGACGCATGTGCGGTTGAGGGCGCCACGGGCGTGTGTTATTCGATATGGTTCGGGGCGTGGCGCAGCCTGGTAGCGCACCTGCCTTGGGAGCAGGGGGTCGGCCGTTCAAATCGGCTCGCCCCGACTTCGCGCCAGTAGCTCAGGTGGAAAGAGCAACGGCCTTCTAAGCCGTGGGTCAGGGGTTCGAATCCCTTCTGGCGCGCCAAGCGGCCTGGGTCTTTGATTGCAGCGCAGTGGACGGGCCGAGAAACGACTATAGACGGTGGTGAGTGTAGCTCAGTTGGCAGAGCATCGGGTTGTGGCCCCGGCGGTCGAGGGTTCAAGTCCCTTCACTCACCCCACCAAATCCTGCTAAGAACGTACTCCCCTCGGTGGGCCGTTAGCTCAGTTGGTAGAGCAGCTGACTCT
>CAVYTJ010000008.1:0-228248 GCA_963771325.1 uncultured delta proteobacterium
AGGCGGCAGCTTATCGCTTGAGGATCGACCTGCACATCATCAAATCCGAGCACATGAGGGCGGTCGACACGGCCCTGGAGTGTCTGCAGCTATTCGCTATCCAGTTCTCCGCGCATCCCACCTGGGAGCAGGTGCGGACTGAATGCGAGAAGGTGTGGCAAACCCTGGGCGAACGTTCCATCGAGAGCTTGATCGATCTGCCATCTATGACCGATCCGGAAGATACAGGCCGCCATGCGCGTGCTCTCGGTCCTGTACTCCTCGGCCTTCTCGATCGACATCAAGCTCTTCTATCTATGCATCTGCCATACCGTGAATCTGACTTTGAAGCATGGTACCACCGATGCGTCGGCGCACGGCTATGCGTATTTCGGATTCATCCTCGGGCCGGCCTTTCATCGCTACGTCTGACGGCTACCGTTTCGCGAAGCTCGGTGCCGATTTGGTGGAGAAATACGGACTTGCGGCTTACAAGGCCAAGGTCTACATGACGGTGGCCTGGGTCGCGATATGGACCCAGCCAGTCACCGCCGCCCTGGACTTCGTCCGTTCTGCCTTCCGCGCGGCTGTCGAGACTGGCGATTTGACCTACGCCTGTTACTGCTGCGATTGGACCGTCACGGATCTTCTCACGCGAGGTGACCATCTCGATGAGGTATGGCGCGAGTCTGAAAAATCCCTGGATTTCGTCCGCAGAGCCAGATCGCGCGATTACGTACACCGTGTAGTAAGCCAACAATGGTTCATGCAAGGTATGCGCGAGCGGGCCGCGGCTTTCTTAACCTTCGGTGACGCTCAATTTGACGAAACCGCCTTCGAGGCGCTGCTCAACGATGACGACCGCACAATAGTCTGTTGGTATTGGATTTTAAAACTGCAGGCGCGTTTCATTCTGGATGACTACGAATCGGCCCTCGCGGCCGCCGCGCAGGCAAAGCAGTTGCTCTCGGCCGCCACCGGATGCATCCAACTGCTCGACTATCATTACTATACCGCGCTCGCGATCGCGGCGGTGTTTGCGACGGGGTCACCGGACAGGCAGAGCGAGTGGCGCGAGGCGCTGGCCGGGCACCTGATGCAGCTTCGAGAGTGGGCGGATAACTATCCCCCCACCTTTCTCGACAAATACGCGCTTGTTTCGGCCGAGCTCGCTCGCATCGAAGGGCGGGACCTCGACGCGATGCGCCTCTACGAGCAGGCCATCCGGTCTGCACGCGAAAATGCCTTCATCCAGAACGAGGGTATTGCCAATGAAGTCGCGGGCAGCTTCTATCTCAATCGCGGCTTCGAAACGATCGGCCACATCTACCTCCAGAGCGCCCGCCGCTGCTATCAGCGATGGGGCGCCAAGGCCAAGGTTGAACGGCTCGACCAACTCTACCGAGGACTCGAAGGGCAGGCGCCGCTCGGGGCGATTGCAACGATGGGCGCGTCCAGTGAGCAACTGGATCTCACAACCGTGGTCAGGGCGCTGCAAGCGGTATCCCGTGAGATCGATCTCGAGAAACTCATCGAAACGCTCATGGCGAGCGCGCTCGAGCACGCGGGCGCCGAGCAGGCCCTTCTGTTCCTGCGCCACGGGTCCGAGCAGCGCATCGAGGCGAAGGCCACGACCCACGCCGACCGGGTCGAGGTGACCTTCTCCCCGGCGTTCGCCGCGCCTCCCGAATTCCCCGAGTCGCTCCTTCGCTATGCGGTCCGGACGCAGGAAAACGTGATCCTGGACGATGCCTCAACCGAGAATCCGTTTTCCGACGACGCATACGTGCTTCTCAGGCGCCCACGGTCCGTCCTGTGCCTGCCACTGGTAAGGCAGCGGGAATCGATCGGCGTGCTCTACCTGGAGAACAACCTGGCGCCGCGCGTCTTCACGCCGGACCGGCTCGCAGTGCTCGAACTGCTCGCGTCGCAAGCCGCAATCTCGCTCAGAAACGCCCACCTGTACGCCGACCTGCAGCAGGAGAACAGAGACCGCAGGAAGGCGGAGGAGGAACTGCGGCAAAGCTCCGACGCACTGAACCATTTGCAGGAAGAAGTGCGTCGGGCCTCGCGCGCTTCAATGATGGGAGAGCTGACGGCCTCTCTGGCGCACGAGCTGAATCAACCGCTGGGCGCAATTTTGAGCAACGCACAGGCGGCGCGCCGTCTGCTCGCCGGCAAGAAGCCGAACGTGCAGGATGCGAGCGCTGCGCTTGACGACGTCATTCGGGACGATACCCGTGCGGCCGATATCATCCGGAACATTCGCGGGCTCTTTCAGCGAGACAAAATGGAGATGTCTTCCCTGGATCTCAGGCAGATTCTGCTCGACGTCGAACCCCTTCTGAGGTCTGATGGTTCAACCAAGAAGATCTCGTTCCGGCTCGATCTACCGCCCTCGTTGCCCGCGGTCGTTGGCAACAGGACGCATCTCATAGAGGTCCTGATAAACCTCGTTTCTAACGCGTTCGACTCGGTCCGCGAGAGCGCCGATGGGCCGCGCGAGGTGGAGGTGTGCGCGCGCCAGCGCGAAACCGGGCGGGTGCACGTTGCCGTGCGTGACTCCGGCATAGGGCATCGACCCCGAAATCATGCCGCGGCTGTTCGACGCCTTCTTTACGACCAAACCCAAGGGCATGGGAATGGGACTCGCGATCGTGCGCTCGATAGTTGAGAACCATGGCGGCCGGCTTTGGGCGACCCGAAATCCTGACCGCGGGGCGACTCTGGAATTCGAGTTACCAGTGAAGGTTAGCGCAGAAAGCAAGAACTGATTCGACTGCCGAGACGGCCATGTCGTCGCCAATCAAGGTCGCGGTCATTGATGACGACGCGCCGATGCGTAGGGCGCTGGTGCGTCTGATAAAGTCGGCAAGAATTGAAGCTGCCGCATTTTCATCAGCGCGCGAATTTCTTGACGACCCCGTTCATCGACAAGTGGATTGTGCGGTGACCGATATGAGGATGCCGGGCTTCGACGGGCTCAAGCTCCAGGAGGAGCTTAACAAAACGCTGCCTCATCTCTCGTTGGTGTTCATCACCGGGCACGGCAACATTCCGATGAGCGTCGAAGCTATGAAGCGCGGCGCGGTGGACTTTTTGGAAAAGCCGGTTGACGACAAGGCCCTCCTGGGGGCGATCCGTCGCGCCGCGGCGCGGAGCCGCGCATTGAAGGCGTCGCGCGACGAGAAGATCGCTATCGCGCGGCGCTACGAGCGAATGTCAACTCGTGAACGCCAGGTGTTTGCGTTGGTCACAACCGGGCTCCTCAACAAACAGATCGCCTCCGATCTCGGCCTCGCGGAAAGGACCGTCAAGGTTCATCGGGCCCGAGCGATGGAAAAGATGGAAGCCGATTCACTCGCCCAGTTGGTACGCATGGCTCAGCTATTGGGCGCCCACACGGACAAGGAACGTGTCTGACCGCCGGTCGGCATCGAAACGCTTTAACGACCTCATTGATCTTCAAGGGAGCCCACAGGCGGCTGGAAATAACGGTGGGTCTCTTGCTCACCGGCAGGAACAGGCCGCTTGCCGTCAAGCATCGTCAGGTTCGCGCGCGCCGGACCATAGTCGGGCGCGTTGCGGAGCAGGTCACGCCACTGGGCGGACGCCCGAGCCTTATCTCCCTGCCGCGCGTAGATCACGCCGAGCATGTTGCGGGCATCGAGTTGCTCGGGCTCCAGGCGCAGCGAAGCTAGCATCTCCTGCTCCGCGTCGGTCAGCATATCGCGCCGCTCGTAGATCAGGCCGAGATTGTAATGTGATTGTGGCCGGCTGGGGCCAAGCCGAACCGCAACCCGCAGCGCATCTGTGGCCGCCTCAAGGCTGCCATTCTCGAACAGCGCGAGGCCCGTGTTGAGGTAGAGGTCCCAGCTGAGGAGTCCGAGCGCAGCGGCGCGTCGATACTCATCCAGCTCCTGCGTCCTGTCGCCGACCATCCCCTCGGCAAAACCAAGGTGATAGTGAGCGAGCGCGCTCTGCGGATACTTGCGCAGGACTTCCCGATGAAGACGAATCGCCTCAGGGTAATTCTCCGCGGCGAGAAAATAATCGGCCGTGGCGTCGCAGATCTGCCCTCCCGCTGGATTGACAGCGACCGCTGCGGGGCTCCAGAGACACGCTAGCAGCAGTGCAATCGCGCCGACCGTTAGCAATGGACGGTTTCTAATCATCCCCTTTCGATCCTCAGAACGAGCGCGCACTCAGGCGAGCGCGTCAGGGAGACTTGTCTTATTTGTGGGCACTAAGGACGATGCGACCGCGTGCGCCCCAGTGACGTGGATTCTGCTCTCAAACAGAGTCGCAGTTCTATTGGACTAAGGGGCAATGGACCAAAGGGCAATTTACCGGCCTGCGGCACCCGCGCATGATCCAGCCCATGAAATCTGTCACCGAGCAATGCCCACTAGACAAACTTAACCATCTGAAAAGGATTGCGCTTGGGGCCTTGGGGGCGGCGCTATTCGCGCTCGCGGGATGCAGTGTCCGAAGCGCTGAGCCGGCACTTGAGCGGCCACGATGCGAACTTAATGCCAACGCCGTCTGCGCGAGCGCCATCGAGAACTACCTGGCCGCGGAGGCCGCGCGGCCTGCTCAGACTGCGCCGCCGAGAAGCCCACACTTGGTGCCCCTCGTGGCGCCCGTAACGTTGCCGGGTGGCGAGCTGGCCGCGGAAGTCGATTGTTACGTGAACGTCGATCCTAACGGGACCTGGCTGGTCTACGCGCACGTCGCAATTCCGCCGAAATCGCCGCAGGTGGCAGAGCACCTGCGCGATAAAGACCTCTGCACAGATGAGTGGCCGGAGCGCAGACTCGCCATGGAGCCGACGCTTTACCATCCCTGAGGCGCGCGGAGGCTCGCGCTTCAGAACGTGGTCGTCAATTCCATTGGCGCGCGAGACCCGTGTTGAGAAGACAGCGCGGCCACCGGGCTATGCAAAGCAGCCTGGAAATCGCCGCCGCCGGTGGTGATATCTTTTCGCGAATCATTTCTTCGATTCGTTTCCCGAAAGAGCGAGCGCTCGTGCGATCGCATCGAACAGGGTTCGCTCGTCGACCGGCTTGAACAGCGCCGCGACCGGATGCGCCTGTTCGATCAGGCGTTGAGTCGCGGAGTCATTTCGGCCGGTAATCAATATGGCTGGCAGGCCGCGCCCTGAGGCGGCCAGCGCGCTGCACAATTCGCTGCCAGTCATCTCGGGAAGACCTATATCGAGCACCATGCAGGCGTTGGCGCTCGGGATGGCGCTCGCCAGCAGAGCGCTTGGCCGGTCGAAAGCCAGAACCGTGAAGCCGGCGGTTTGTATCAGCCTCGACAGAGCACGTAGAACGGACGGGTCGTCGTCCACCACTACGACCGTTGCGGCCCGGCCGGCTTTTACTGAGTATGTCTTCTGAACGGGTGTACTGCCGCTCTTCGTCCGCCGCGCGAGCTGGCCAGGCTTCACGCGCGCGGCGCTTTGAGCTTCTCCCAATAGCTTCCCAGCTGCGCCGGTAAGGGAAATATTCATCCCGGGGATTGCCATCATCGGAAGCGGAATAGAAAGGGCTCGCCTCGACATCTGTCTAAACATCCGCCTTGGGTTCCTTCGTCGATGTGTTGGACGAGCACAGGTTCTCGATCTCCTCGAGGCGGAAACGCCAGTGCCTGCCGATCTTAAACCCCGGAATCTGGTTTCGTTTTAGCAGCCGATGGATCGTCGAACGAGTCACGCGCAGGTACTCCGCGGTCTCCTGCAGCGTCATCACGGTTTTTGACCCCGGAATCGCGGCGGCCGCGCGGCGATTTTTCCCACCAACTTGCACTACGCCATCTGTCCTGTCCTTGGCCGGACCGGCGGACAATGTTCCAGTCGCACTCGCTGGGGTGCTCATTGCAGGGAAATCCTGATCAGGACGACGGCGTATCTGGCGACGGCTTTGTCCAGACCGTTGTCTTTCACCGCCACGTCAATGAACCTCTCCGACCCAGGCTTCTCGATTCCGCTGACGATCGCGTACTCTCGGCCATCATGCCCGACGAATTTCTTGCCGGCGCCCCATTGGGAAATAGCCGAAAGAGTATCCTGGGCAAGTCTTTTTCTATCGAACTCCAAAAAGGTCAATCTCACGTACCTCCATTGACGTATGAATCCCGGTTCAGTTGCGTCGCGGCCAGTACGCACGACGCGTATTTCGAGGAAGGTGGACGGCCCGCCAGGTTATGTCCCCCCGAATCGTCCCTCCAGTCATCAGTAGCGACGCTTCTTTGCCCTGGCGGGACCGTCCACGATGGTTTTTTTTGCCGTCTGCTCCAATCCGGCGCCGGCCGTTGATCGATGCTTTTTCCGGGCGGCCCGCCGAGTACTCTCATTCGGCGCGCCACGCGACGCCAACCTTAACAGTCCCAACATCTCCCGGAATGCCGCGTCGATGCGGGCTCGCTCACCTGTAGCCAGCAGGTCCAGTTGCAACCCGCGCATCGCAGCCAACGAGAGCGTGGCCAGACTGCGCGCACGCTCGGGAAGAAAACCACCGGTGCCAAGGGCCTGCTCGAACGGCGACAACCAATCGCCGATGAATTGCTCCAAAAACACCGCAAACTGTTTCGGGTTCTGGAACGCCAAACCGTAGACTCCAAAGCAGAACCTCCAGAATTTCGCCCTCCTTGGCGAGCACCAGGCGTCCCACGCGTGCAAAAGCCGCTCCCGGCGACCACCCGGCTGCGCCATCGCACGCACAAAGTCGGCCTGTTGGCGTAAACGGATTTGGGCTAACGCTTCGGATATCAATTGCTCCTTGGAGCCAAAAAAATAGAGCAACATTCGGGGGCTTGTGTTGACGCCTGCCGCCAGCGGCCGTAACGAGAGTCCGGCGAGGCCGTTGCTCAGGATGTAGTCAACGATTTCGTCGAGCAGTTTTGCCCGGCGTTCAGGCACCGGAACGCTTGTCGTCTTCATGTAACGATCGTTTCATAAAAAGTGCCACACTTGTTACATGAAACGAGCGTTACGATCAATGACGTATAGACAATGACGCCGCGCCCTGGCGCTTTATTCATTCGACCCGGTTCAAATTGCCTGCTGAACAGCGTCACCCGGTCTTGCCACATCATTGACTAGGACTAAGGTCCGCCTTCGCAAAGCAACGACCTCCTGCCAAAGTTTCTGAGCGGCCGGCCGTGGTGTGATAGCAAAGGTGAATGGAACACGCGCGAATCGATTCGTCCGTCATCGGGCACGACGAGACCCACGCTGTCAGCGGCTTGGGCGTGAAGCTCAAAACACCCCGCGTCCGAGAGATAAGAAAAGGGAATCCTTGATGCGAACATTTGTAGCCGTAACCTTCGGACTCCTGTTGCTAGCCGCCGCATCAGCGCATGCCGGCGATGTCGTGTTGCCGTTGCCGCCCGAGGATCAACAAAAAATAAACCAAGAACTCGGGACGGGCGTCGTGGGGCAGGCGTTGCCCAGCAAGCCGATCCAGGATGTTTCCACTTATTTGCCGCTGCAGGATCGAGCCTTGACTTACCATGTAACATCCGGCCCAAACGGCGGAAAAACGCAAACGCTCGGCCTCGCAAAGGTCAGGCGCCCCAATGGTAGGCCGGCCTGGCGGTTTATGTTTTCGCCCACCTTGGCCGGATTTGTCCGTCAGACGACTGAGGGCGATCTGATGGTGCCTTCCGTAACCGACACGACCGAGGGCGTGGTGGTCATCACGACGCCCGCCAATCCATTCGTCCTTAAAGGCATGAAGCCCGGTCAGAGCCGATCCTATTCGCAGCAAGTCGCGGTTTTAGCCCTCGACGATCCGGCGGATCAGAAGTACTCTGGAACTCTGAACGGGACGTACACGTACGTGGGAACGTACAAAGTCACGGTGCCGGCGGGAACTTTCCCGGCGGTGCTGCTCCGTCTCAAATGCTCTGGCAAAATCGGCCCGGCCATGACGCAGGACTCGGCGTATTATTTTTTCGCGCCCGGCAAGGGCGTGGTCGCCATGATTAGCCAGGAAGACGCCACGGCTTTTTGGATCATCCATATCGACACCACATCCGGGAAAGTACTCATCGCGAATTGAATTGCCGGCAGAGAGCAGAGAGGAACACTTACCAAGGGCATTCCCCACACCCGCGGGTAATCTACACTTGCCCCTCGCGCGCGGACCGTCCGCCGTCCGGGACGCGACGTGGCGGATACACTTCTTGCTTATTTGATAGTGCGAAGGGAGAGAGCAACAATGAAAAAGCCAAAAACAAGAACGAAGCCTGTGCCCGCAAGGAAGCCAGCAAAGGCCGCGAAACGTCCCGCAAAGACGAACCCTCCGGCGACTCGGGCGCGGAAAGCTCTTGCGGCCTCAAAGTTGGCCGATATGGATTCGCTTGCCGAGGCGATCTCGGCTCTAGCCGCAATCGCGGCAGATCTGCGCCAGATTGCGGAGGATCTGCGCGACCTGATGGGCGGACGCCAGGAGCCCGAAGTTGACGCGCTGGTCATCACGGAAGCCGAGAGCCCGGAGGGCCTGGAGGAAGAAGAGTCCTGAGCGCGGAGTGCTCGCCGATCCAGCTGGCAACCTCGCGGTCGACTGCACTTCAGGACAATGGTTCCTCCGGCAACAGCGATGTCTCCTTTCCGGCCAAAAGAGGATCTCAAGTGGCGCCAAAAGCGCGAATGTGTGGTCACGTTTTGCTGGCATGGCCGATGCGCTACGCATTGTGAGTAAGCCGCGGATAAGCCTCGCCAGCAGCAGGATGAACCGTCATGAAGGTCAAAAACGTGATGACTGCGAACGTCAGAACCTGCTTTAAGTCCGACAACCTGGCCACGGCGGCGCAACTGATGTGGGAGCACGACTGCGGGTGCGTCCCGGTGTTGAATGAACAGGCGCAGGTGGTGGGAGTGGTTACGGATCGGGACATCTGCATGGCAGCTTTCTTTCAGGGAAGGCCGATCGCCGAAATCAAGGTTTCCAACGTCATGTCGCGGCGGCTCTTCGTTTGCAGTTCGGATGATGATCTCTCGGCGGCGGAAAGCACCATGAGCGATAACAAGGTCCGTCGCCTACCGGTCCTCGACGAGCAGGCTCGTCTCGTCGGTCTTCTCTCGCTGAGCGACATCGCCAGAACTGCCCATCACGAGTATGTACAGGGAGCCGTGACTCGAGCCGTGACCGATGCTCAAGTTGCGCGCCTGACGGCTGCTATTTCCAGACAGCGATGAGGAGCAGTCATCAGGAGGTTTTATCGCTCAGTCATTTCGCAAGATTCTTTGCCCGATCGACTTCAATACCTTTTATGATCATGTTATAACTTGTTTTCAAGTCTATTCTATGAAATGATAGGTTTTAATCACCAGTGCATGGCAGTGTGTAGCTTAACCATGTGAATTTGCACGAAAAACACAACACTAGCGATGATGCGAAAGCTTCAGATCTGCAGTCGAATCGGGTCGTTGGCGTCCGTAAATGGTCTAGATGAAGAACAGACGATCTATGCAGTCAGCAAATCGGAAGACGTGCAGATGGAGTCAGGTTACGAGATGAAGTGAGCCACTAAATCATGTTGTCGGTCGTGAGAGCTCCTGACGGACGTATTGGCGCGGCGGGCGAGCAAACAGCAGATTCGCAACAAAGACGATAGTGATAAAGCTCAACAGCGATGCGGCGACAGCGAATGCGATGTAGAACTCACGGGTGGTGCCATATTTGTGGGCGGGATTGAGCGCAAATGGCAAAGCGATCGAACTCAGAAAAAAGGCGCAATGCTTGATCAGCAGCTTGCGGCCGTTGCCATAGAACGCATCATGCAACGGAAACCGCCTGAAGACGCAGGTCAAAAGTGACGCGAGCACAAAGAACGAGACGAACACCAGCGTCGCGCTCAACACCATCCCCGATAAAAAAGCCCTGGCCAGAGGCGGCGTCGCCAGCCACACGTCGCCGCGGCTGTGATAAACCGAAAACCCGTATAAATCGATCCAAGGGCCCCACAGGTACCACAGAACGACGATGATCGAGACGACCAAATCTGCGCTCAGAATCGCGGCTCGCCTCATATGACATCGCTCCTCGCTCAAGAGTACTGCCGGTCAGACTTTGATGACACACTACATCCAATAGCACGTTATAGGATAGCATTGAAGAAGGAAGCTTGATGCAGTGAAGGCAGAGATTTCGCTGTCAACGACGCCTTCTGTTATGAAGACAATGGCTTGTCTATGAAAACAACGGCTTCCCGATGAAGACGACGGTTTGTTTATGAAAATAGGACTGCTGGTCGCACCCAATGAGCGCAGCGCCAATCCGGCCGAGGTGGCCCGCGCCGCCGAGGCGCTGGGCTTCGAGTCGCTGTGGGTCCCCGATCACTCGGTGATGCCCGTGCATACCGCGACGCCGCTCCCCGAGACGCGCCCCGGCGAAGGCGGCATCCCGGAAATCTACTACCACATCTGCGATCCGTTCGTGGCGATGGCGATGGCGGCGGCCGCCACCACGCGCCTGATGGTCGCGACGGGAGTGCTGCTGGTGCCGGAGCGCAATCCGCTGCTCACCGCCAATGAACTGGCGACGCTCGACCGCTTCTCGGGCGGGCGCGTGATCCTCGGCATCGGCGCGGGATGGCTGCGCGAGGAATCGGAAATCCTGGGCGTCGACTTTGCCCATCGATGGACCCAGACGCGCGAGTACGTCGCCGCGATGCGCGAGCTGTGGACGAAAGACGAAGCTTCGTTCGACGGCCGCTATATCAAGTTTCCGCCGGTGCGATGTTATCCCAAGCCCGCGCGCAAAGGCGGCCCGCCGGTTATCATCGGCAGCAAGGACAAAAATGCGCTGCGCTGGGTCGCGCGATGGGGCGACGGATGGTGCCCGATTTTCCTGACCCCGCCGCAGCTCAAGGATGAGCTCGCCAAACTGCGCGCGGAGTGCGCCGCGGCCGGCAGCGATTTCAATCGCATGGACATCACGATCATGCGGCGCGAGATGCGCGGCGAGCGCGCCGACGTGCAGGCCGGACTCGCGCAGTACACTGCCGCCGGAGCGCATCGCTTTGTCATCATGATGCTGGAGGCGGGGCTGCGGCCGGAAAATTACCAGGCCGAGCTGCACCGCCTTGCCACGTTATATGTGTGATTTCGAGACGGGCCGCGTGAAGGCGCGATGAGCGACGACGAACTCAGCCTGCGCATTATCGGCATCGATCAGGGTGACGAGGTCGACGGCGCGCGCCAGCTCAAGTTGCGCACCACGCGCGGCGAGATCCCGATAATCGTGCACGCCGCGGAAACTCCGGGCCGCGCCGTGCTGTGTATCAGCGGCGCGATCGGCGGGTTCGACGGTCCCGCAAAGCTCTACGCGCGGCTGGGGCTGGAGCTGCCGCCGCTCGGCATCACGGTGGTGCGGCTCAACTACCGGATGCCCAACGAGTTCGGCGAATGCGTACTCGACACGATGGCCGGCCTCACGTTTCTCAAAGCGATGCAGTACGAACGCGCCGCGCTTATCGGCCACTCCTTCGGCGGCGCGGTCGCGATCAACGCGGGCACGCTCGCTCCGATCGTGACGACGGTGGTCGCGGTCTCGAGCCAGCTATTCGGCGCGCATGTGGTCGGCGAACTCGCGCCGCGTCCCTTGTTGCTGCTGCACGGCACCGCCGATTCGATTTTGCCCCAGGAATGCTCCGAGCGGCTCTACGAGCGCGCGAAGGAGCCCCGGACGCTCAAGCTTTTTCCCGGCGTCGGCCATCGCTTCACCGAGGCGGCCGATGAACTGCTCGAAACTGTCCGCGACTGGCTGCTCGAACGCGTCTGACCAATCCGGCAGAGATGGCCGCGGCGTATCCGCATCGGCGCGCGTGCCATATGGATCACGGCTGCCGGCATCTATAACCTGTTAAACTCCAGACTTTCAGCCGCTCGGCCCTATAGATGAAGATCAAAGCCGCAATCGTTGGCGCCACCGGAATTGCGGGCCAGCAGGTGCTGGCCGCCCTCGACGGCCATCCGTATTTCGAAATCGCCGCGCTGGCCGCCTCCGAGCGTTCAGCCGGCAAGAGCTTTGCCGAGGCGATAACCGACGCGCAAAGCGGGGTGCGGCGATGGTACGTCGGCGGTTGCGAGCCGCCGGCCGAAGCGCTCGGGCTCGAAGTGCAGGAGGCGAAGTCGCTCGCCCTGGGCGGGATCGGCGTGGTGTTTGCCGCAGTCGAATCCGAGGCCGCGCGCGAACTGGAGCCGATTTACGCCGCCCTGGTTCCGACCATCAGCACCGCCCGACCGCATCGGATGGAGCCCGACGTGCCGCTGTTGATCCCGGGCGTCAACCTCGACCATCTCGCACTGGTGAACGAACAGCGCCGCCGGCGTGGATGGAAGGGGTATATCGCGACGATGCCCAACTGCACCGCGACCGGCCTTGCGATCACGCTGAAGGCGCTCGATGCGCGCTTCGGCGTCGAGGCCACGATGGTGACGACGATGCAGGGTATCTCGGGCGCCGGACGCGACCTCTCCGCGCTCGACATCGTCGAGAACGTGATCCCGTACATCCCGCGCGAAGAGGAGCGGGTGATGATCGAGACGCGCAAAATTCTCGGCCGCCTGGCCGAAGGCGGAATCGCGGAGATGGCGCTCCGCGTGAGCGCGACCTGCACGCGCGCCGCAGTGCTCAACGGGCATACCGAGGCGGTCGCCGTGTCGTTGAAGAAGGCGGCCGGAATCGACGCGGTCGGCGAGGCGTTCGAAAGTTTCGGGCGCGAGTTCACCGCGCTCGGCCTGCCCAACTCGCCGCGGCACATGATAACCGTGCATCGCGATCCGATGCGCCCGCAGCCACGGCTCGATCGCGACGCCGAGCGCGGGATGACGACTTCGGTCGGACGGATTCGCACCGATGAAGTCCTGCCCAACGGCGTCAAGTACGTGCTGGTCACGCACAACGCGGCGATGGGTGCGGGCCGCGGCGCGGTGCTGCTCGCCGAGTATCTGCAGCACGCGGGCTATCTGGGGTAGGGCGGCTACCGCGGCTTGCGGGCGCGGACGAACGCGCTCATGAATTTACCGTCGACCGTCGGCGCGATTTTCTCGATCTCCAGGTTGGCGCCGGCGAAGAATTCTTTGGCATCCTCAGCGCGGTAGATACGGGTCGGCTCGACCTCGACCTGCTCGAATCCGGCGCCGCTCAATTTCGCGCGGTACTCGGACTCCTCCAACGCTCCGGCGACGCATCCGATCCACAACTCCACGCTGCGGCGGATCGCGGCCGGCACCTCGCCACGCACCACCACGTCCGAGACCGCGAAGCGCCCGCCGGGCCGCAGCACGCGAAACGCCTCGGCCAGCACGCGATCCTTGTCGCCCGAAAGGTTGATCACGCAGTTCGAGATGATCACGTCGACCGAGTTGTCGGGCAGCGGGATGTTCTCGATCTCGCCCTTTAAGAACTCGACGTTCTGCGCCCCGGCCTTGCGCTGGTTCTCGCGCGCGAGCGCGAGCATCTCGTCGGTCATGTCGAGGCCGTAGGCTTTGCCGGTCGGGGCCGACGCGGCGCGCCGAGAGCAACACGTCGATTCCGCCGCCGGAGCCGAGATCGAGCACCGTCTCGCCCGCTTTGAGTTCGGCGAGCGCGGTTGGATTGCCGCATCCGAGCGAAGCGGCGACCGCGGCGGCCGGAAGCGCGCCGGTTTCGCTGTCGGCATAGAGATTCGAGGTGATCGGATTACCGCAGGGAGCGGCCGTGCCGCAGCATCCGCCGCTCGCCTGGCTGGTGACGCGCCGCGCGGCGCGCGCGTAATTTTCCCGGACCTGTTCCTTTATCGCACTGCCGGCCGCGGCGGTCGCCGCTTCGCTTGAAGATTTGCTCATTGCCGTTTTGCTCCGATACCGCCGCCGCGGCGGTTGTTCCGCGTTCGCCGCGCTTTTCGATGGTTCCGCGCTCGCGCGCGTCTGTAGTTGACCATCCAATAATAATTCCATATATCTCAAACTATGAAGAAGTCAACCGCGGTCGCGGCGCTCGGCGCGCTGGCCCAGGAGACCCGCCTCGAGGTTTTTCGCCTGCTGGTTCAGAAAGGCCCGGACGGTCTCGCGGCGGGCGAGATCGGAGATCGCCTCGGGCTGCCGTCGCCCACACTCTCGTTTCATCTGAACCAGCTTCGCTTCGCCGGGCTGGTGACGTCGCGGCGCGTCAGCCGCTCGATCATCTACAGCGCGAATTTCAAAGCGATGACCGCCTTGCTCGCCTACCTGACCGAAAACTGCTGCGGCGGACGGCCGGAAATCTGCGCGCCGGCGGGTTTCGGAATAGCCGCGTGCGCAACGGATGCGGGCAAGCCGGGCGGATGCTCTCCCACGGCGAAACGCCGCAGCGGTGTGAAGCAAGCGAAGGCGTGAACATGTCCGTACGGGTCGGAATCAATGGCTTCGGACGCGTCGGCCGTCTCGCACTGCGCGCCGCCTTCGATCGTCCGAAATTTGCGAAATTTGCGGAATTTGCGGCGCTTCCGATCGTCCACATAAACGAAATCAAGGGCGGGGCCAAAACCGCCGCTCATCTGCTCGAGTTCGACAGCGTGCACGGCCGCTGGCACACGCCGGTAGGCGCGGAGGATGACGCGCTCATCGTCAACGGACGGCGCATCGCGTTCAGCGACCAAGGCGAGCCAGGCGCGGTGCGATGGGACAATTCGGGCGTCGATCTGGTTTTGGAGTGCTCGGGAAAGTTTCGCACCGCGGAAGCTCTACGCCAGTATTTCGAGCGCGGCGTGCGCAAGGTGATCGTGGCGGCGCCGATTAAAAAGGACGCCCTGAACGTCGTGGTCGGTATCAACGATCATCTGTACGACCCCAGCAATCCACGACATCGTCACTGCCGCCTCGTGCACCACGAATTGTCTGGCGCCGGTGGTGAAAGTGGTGCATGAAAACCTCGGCATCCGCCACGGCGTGATCACCACGCTGCACGACGTTACCAACACTCAAACCCTCGTGGACCTGCCGCATCAGGATCTTCGCCGCGCGCGCTCGGCGCTGTTGTCGTTGGTCCCGACGACGACGGGCTCGGCCACCGCGATCGGGCTCATCTATCCGGAGCTGCAGGGCAAGCTCAACGGGATGGCGGTACGGGTGCCGCTGCTCAATGCCTCGCTGACGGACTGCGTATTTGAAGTCGCGCGCCCGACCACCGTCGAAGAAGTCAACGGATTCCTGAAAGCAGCCGCGGCCGGCCCGCTCAAGGAGATCCTGGGGTTCGAGGAGCGGCCGCTGGTCTCAGTCGATTTCGTGAACGACCCTCGTTCCTCGATCATCGACGGTCCCTCGACCATGGTTGTCGATCGCACGCAGGTCAAAATTCTTGCCTGGTACGACAATGAGTGGGGCTACGCCAACCGGCTCGTCGAACTGGCCGCGAAAATTGCGGCGACCCTGCCGGACGCCGAACGGGCGACGGTGGCGGGATGACCCGGCGATGAAAACCGCGGTCCGCAACTACGCGCTGGTGACGGGAGCCTACTGGGGCTTCACGCTCACCGATGGCGCGCTACGGATGCTGGTGCTGTTGCATTTCGACCGGCTCGGGTACAGCGCGGTCGCGATCGCTTTTCTGTTTCTCTTCTACGAGTTCTTCGGAATCGTCACCAATCTGCTCGGCGGATGGATCGCGGCGCGCTCGGGATTGAAGGTCACTCTCTATGGCGGCCTGCTGCTGCAGATCGGCGCGCTGATCATGCTGGCCTTTCTGCAGCCGGCGTGGGCTCGCGCCACCTCGGTCGCGTACGTGATGGCGGCGCAGGCGCTCTCGGGAATCGCGAAGGACCTGACCAAGATGAGCGCCAAGAGCGCGATCAAGGTGGTGGTGCCGGAGGGCGAGGACGGTGCCCTCTTCCGATGGGTTGCGCGTCTGACCGGATCGAAGAACGCACTCAAGGGACTCGGCTTCTTCATGGGCGGGGCGCTGCTGGGCGCCTTGGGTTTCGTCGGTTCGCTGACGGCGATGGCGGCCGGGCTCTTCTTTGTTTTGATCGGAACTGTCGTGGCGCTCCCCAGCGGTCTGGGAAAGGCCAAATCGAAAGTCAAATTCACCACGCTATTTTCCAAGAGCTCGGCGGTGAACTGGCTTTCGGCGGCACGTCTGTTTCTATTCTCCGCGCGCGACGTCTGGTTCGTGGTCGGGTTGCCGGTCTTCCTCGCTTCGACTCTGCACTGGTCGTTCTGGCAGGTGGGCGCGTTCTGCGCCGCGTGGTTCGTCGGTTACGGCATCGTGCAGGCGATCGTTCCCGAGGTTCTTCGCCAGGCGGGTGCGCGAGAAGGGGTTACCGGAGATACGGCCCGCCTTTGGGCCTTCGTGCTGGTCGCAATCCCGCTGGGCCTGGCGGCCGCACTTCAGGTTAACGCGAATCCGACCGCGGCCCTGATGGTTGGGCTTGCCATCTTCATGGTCGTGTTCGCGATCAACTCCGCCGTGCACTCGTACCTGATTCTCGCCTACTCGGAAGACGACGAGGTGGCCACCAACGTCGGGTTCTATTACATGGCGAATGCCGGCGGCAGGCTGTTGGGCACGCTGTTGTCGGGTGTGATTTTCGAATTCTACGGATTCAGCGCCTGTCTGCTTGCGTCCAGTATTTTGGTGCTCGCGGCGGCGCTGTTGTCGTTCAAGCTCCCGCGCGCGCGTGCGATTCCACTGACCGTGAAGCTCGAGGCGGCCGAGTCATGAATCCGCGCGTCTTCAACGTGCTGTTCCTATGCACTGGCAATTCGGCCCGCAGCATCATGGCGGAATGCGCGATAAACCGGTGGGGCAGGGGAACATTCAAGGGTTTTAGCGCTGGCAGTCATCCGCTGGGCGAAATTCATCCGATGACTTTGCGGGTCCTGAAAGAATTGGACTACGACACGTCAGGACTGCGGAGCAAGAGCTGGGATGAGTTCGTTAGCCCGGACGGCCCGCAGCTCGATTTCATATTCACTCTCTGCGACCACATTGCTGGTGAGGTATGTCCGGTATGGCCCGGAAAGCCGCTGACCGCACATTGGGGATCAGCCGATCCAGCCACTTTCGAAGCTACCGAAGAACAAAAGTACCGTTTCTTTCACAAAATCTATCGGGAGCTCGAGACCCGTATAAAGCTTTTCACCCTCTTGCCCGTTGATGCTCTCGACAGTCTTTCGCTCCAAAGTCGGATAACGGACATCGGCAAGGTCAAATCTTTGGCTGATCGCTCGGATTGATCCCGGTTCGTGAGCTCCAGCTTCGATCACGAAGAACACGATGGGAGAGTGAACATGCGCCCGACCAGACAGATCATCGCGATGGCTCTTGTGTGCGCCGCAGTCGTGAGCAGGAGTCCGGCAGGAGCTCAATTCCTCGTCAATGGAGCAGGGGCGACATTTCCGACTCCGCTGTATACTCGATGGTTCAATACCTACGCGAGGATCGACCAGAGCGTCAGGTTCAACTATCAGTCGATCGGGTCGGGAGCTGGCATTGCGCAGATCGTCAGCCGCCAGGTCGATTTTGGCGCCAGCGACGCCCCGATGAACGACAAACAGATGGCGGAAGCTCCCAGCAAGATTCTGCATTTTCCCACGGTGCTCGGCGCTGATGTGATTACATACAACCTGCCTCAGTTGACCGAGCCGCTTCGATTCACCGGCCCCGTGGTAGCGGACGTTTTTCTGGGCAAGATCACAAAATGGAACGATCAGGCGATCGCGGAGCTAAACCCGAGCGCAAAGCTGCCCGACATTCCGATCGTCGTGTGCCATCGCTCCGACGGCAGCGGCACAACCTATGTTTTTGCCGACTACCTGTCCAAGGTCAGTCCCGAATGGGCGAGCAAGATAGGGAGGGGAACTTCGGTCTCGTGGCCTGTCGGATTCGGCGGAAACGGCAATCAGGGCGTAACCGAGCTGCTCAAGCAGACGACCGGGGCGATCGGTTACGTCGAACTCGCATACGCTATCGAAAATCACTTGCCGGTCAGTCGACTCAAGAATCATGACGGGAACTGGGTCGAGGCCAACACCAAAACCGTGACGAGCGCCGCGGCGAGCGCAGCCGCGAGCATGCCGTCGGATTTTCGAGTGTCGATCACGGACGCGCCCGGCGCCGATTCCTATCCTATCTCGTCGTTCACTTATCTGCTGATATATGAACAGCAGAAGGACGGCGCGAAAGGCAAGGCGCTGGTCGAATTCATTGAATGGATGCTCCACGACGGTCAAAACTTCACGATTCCGTTGTCATACGCGCCGCTGCCGGGATCGGTCATCGCCGCCGAGGAGAAACAGCTGAAAATGATCAAGCTCGCCGCACAATGATGCGCCAGCCCGAGACTAACTCTCGTCTGCGATAGCTCGATGGCGGATGCGATAGCGTTCAAGGAGCCCTCGGGCACTGGTTTACCGGCTCCTTCCGTGCTGCGACGGATGTCGTTTCTCGATCGCTTCCTTACGCTGTGGATTTTTCTCGCGATGGCCGCCGGCGTGGCGCTGGGCTACGCGTGGCCCGGGGTCAAGGCGGCCTTCGACCGCCTCAGCGTCGGCACCACTTCGCTCCCGATCGCCGCCGGGCTCATCCTGATGATGTACCCGCCGCTGGCGAAGGTGAATTACGACGAACTGGGCGATGTCTTCCGCAACTGGAAAATCCTCGGCCTCTCGCTGGTGCAGAACTGGATTATCGGGCCGATCCTGATGTTCGTGCTGGCGATCGTTTTTCTGCGCGACCGCCCGGAGTACATGGCGGGACTGATCATGATCGGGCTTGCGCGATGTATCGCGATGGTGGTCGTGTGGAACGACCTTGCCGACGGCGACAACGACTACTGCGCCGGCCTGGTGGCGTTCAACTCGATCTTCCAGGTGCTGTTCTTTTCGATCTACGCCTTCGTCTTCGTGACGGTGCTTCCGCGCTGGCTCGGACTGGGCGGAGCGGTGGTGCACGTGACGATCGGCGCGATCGCCGAGAGCGTCGGGATTTATCTCGGCGTGCCGTTCGCCGCGGGGTTTGCGACCTGGAAAATCCTCGTCGGGCTCAAGGGCAAGGCCTGGTATCGCGAACGGTTCGTTCCGAAAATCAGCCCGCTGACCCTGATTTTCCTGCTGTTCACGATCGTGGTGATGTTTTCGATCAAGGGCGAGGCGATCGTGCGGCTGCCGCTGGACGTGGTGCGAATCGCGATCCCGCTGCTGCTCTATTTCGCGATCATGTTCGGGCTCTCGTTCGTCCTGAGTTACAAGGCTGGTGCGACCTATCCGCAAACCGCCACGCTCTCGTTCACCGCGGCCTCGAACAACTTCGAGCTGGCGATCGCGGTGGCGGTCGCCACCTTCGGAATCGACAGCGGCGCCGCCTTCGCCGCGGTAATCGGGCCGCTAATCGAAGTGCCGGTGATGATCGGCCTGGTCGACGTGGCGCTGTGGGCGCGGCGCAGTTATTTTCCCGCCTCCAGCGCGACCGTCGCGGCGCTCGAATGTTGCGACACGGCCGGCGCCGCCCAACGCTGACGCTCGCGCCGGCAAACCTGCTATAGACGGAGGCGTGGCGGCGCGCAGCAGCGAAAAACCGGTTCCCGTTGCCGACGAACTCTCGCAGCCGTTGTGGGACGCGGCGAACGAGCGCCGGCTCGTGGCGCAGCGATGCGCCGAGTGCGGCTACTACAACCATCCGCCGCGCCCCGTCTGCGAGCACTGCTCCTCGCAGCGCCTGGAGTTCGCATCGCTCTCCGGCCGCGGCACGATCTACAGCTTCACCGTGATGCATCAGCCGAGCGTCGCCGGCTTCGAGGGCGAGGTCCCGTACGTCAATATCGTGGTCGAGCTCGAGGAGCAGCCGATGCTCTTCATGGTTTCCAATCTGCCGCATGCGGAACTGGACAAAATTCGAATCGGCGGCCGCGTCGAGGTCTGGTTTGAGGAGCGCGGCCCCGGCCTGGTGCTGGCGCAATTCAAGCCGGTCTGAAGGATGACCGAAGAGCCGGACTCATTTCGCTTGAGCGGAGGGTAGCGTCGCGATGTGGCAGGGCAGGGGCAAGACCGCGATCGTCGGGATCGGATTTTCGGAATTGGTGCGCCAGTCCAAGCGGCCACTGGGATTGCTCGCACTCGACGCCTGCCGCGAAGCGATCGCCGATGCGGGGTTGAGTCCGCAGCAGATCGACGGGCTCGCGACTTATCCCGAGGCGCCGTTTCTCGGCGCCGGCAACCGCGACGGCGTCGATATCGTGAGCGTCTCCTGGATCATCAACCATCTGCCGCTAGCGCCTGAGGTGCGATGGTACGCGCAGATCGAGACCGGGATGATAGCGGCGCCGGTAATCGAGGGCGCGCACGCGCTGATGGCCGGGGCGTGCGACTACGTGCTGATCTGGCGCGCGATGCATCAGCCGCGCAGCTACGGAGCGTTCGGTAGCGCGCGCGCGGCGGGCGACGCGCAGTTCCTCGCGCCCTGGGGATGTATCAGCGTAATCCAGTCGCACGCGCTCGCATGGCGCCGTTACATGCATCAGTACGGCGCGACCCGCGAGCATCTCTGCACGCTGGCGGTAAACTCGCGGCGCAACGCCAACCTGAATCCGCGCGCGTTCTTTTATGCCAAGCCGATGAGCCGCGAGGACTATTTAGCCGCGCGACCAATCGCCGAGCCGTTTTGCCTGTTCGATTGCGACGTCCCGGTCGAGGGCTGCGTCGCGCTGGTGATGACCAGCGCCGAACGGGCGCGCGATTTGCGCCATCCGCCGGCCTATCTCGCGGGTCACGGGCTGAACACGGTGAGTCGCCCGCCGCTGCTCTTCTACACGCTCGACGACTACGTCGCCTGCGGACAATCGCTTGCGGGCAAGTTGTGGTCGTCGGCGGGACTCGGCCCGGCCGACATGGACGCGGCGCAGTTATACGACGGCTTCGCGCCCTCGGCGCTCTATTGGCTGGAGGCGGCCGGCTTCTGCAAACGGGGTGAGGCCTACGAGTTCATCCAGGACGGCCGTATTGCGCTGGAGGGCGAAATGCCGGTGAACACCTTCGGTGGCAGCTTGAGCGAGGGCAGGCTTCACGGGATGGGGCATATTGCGGAGGCGGTGTTCCAGGTGACCGGGCGCGCCGGGCGCCGGCAAGTTCCCGAGGCGGCGGCGGTATGCGCGATCGACGGCTCGCCGATGCTCCGGGGCAGCGGGATCGTGGTCACGCGCGACCCGTAATGGGCCAGCCTGTATTGGGCAATTCTGGGCGTCCCTTAGACCCCCCTTCCATTGTTCGTCAGAAACGCATAGGGTGGAGCATGTAACGGTCGGAGTGTTCCCTATCAACTGCCCGGGAATGAGCCCGGGTTCTCTGTTCGAGAGCTTCCCGACAAATACCAACGGAGGGCAATAATGCCCAGCAAATTGTACGTAGGCAATCTGGCCTACGCAGTGTCCAACGATGATCTCCAACAGCTGTTCTCACAAGTGGGACAGGTGCAGAGCGTGGCGATCATCACCGACAAGTTTTCGGGCCAGTCAAAGGGTTTCGGTTTTGTCGAGATGGCTAGTGCGGAAGATGCGGCCAAGGCAATTCAGCAGTTCAACGAGACTGAGCTGAAGGGCCGCAACATCAAGGTCAACGAGGCCAAGCCTCGTGAGTCCAGCTTCGGCGGTGGCGGCGGCGGCAACCGGGGCGGTGGCGGCGGCGGCGGTGGAAATCGCGGCCGCGATCGCTGGTAACAGTCGATCGAAACGGGGGCGGGCCGAGCCCCGCCCCCGTTGTATTTAAGCGTAGGCAAATCATTCGAGCCCGATTGCGTTGGCCGCTGCTGCGAGCCTATCGCGTCGGCTTTTCAGGGGCGACCAGTTGGAAAAACGTCGCAGAGAACAGCTTCGCCGGCAGAAGCAACAGGACAAGGAACAGCGACGCGTAAAACGCGTCGCCGAACGGCAGACTCCAACCGGAGTGGCCAAGGACAAGGATGCCGACCTTGCCGATATGATTCCCGGACCGCAGCCCGGCCAGATTATCGATTCCGATCCGTCGTAAAGTTCGTCAGCGAGGCCCTTTATGCCTCGTCTCTCAGGCTCTTCCCTAACAGCAGTATTCGTCAGATGTGACAGTCAGACCGCGCGCAGCGGAACGGTTGTCAGCGGCGGAGTTGCGCGACGCGGCTGCCGCGATCTTCCTTCGTGTCCGGAATTTCCTGCGTGGCTGGAACTCGCAGCGGGATTCTTCGATTGATCATCGGCACGATCGGAAATGGATTGCGAAATTGCAGGGTCTGTTCGTCGAACGATTCGAAACTTACCGCGGTCGCGACATTGACTGTCATCTCGAGCGCGACCCCTTCCAACACCATTGGCTGCGCCCAGTGTGGAGTGCCGTCGAGCGATGTTATGTAGTGCCACGGGATCGGCTTACCGGCGCGCGAAAAAGTTTTATACAAGGACGTGGTGTCACGCGGCTTCAGCGCTACGTATACCAGTATCGCTTGCGCCTTTCTGATGCCCGCCAGGATGTAACCGGCGTGCCTTGCGAGCCGCGCCGCACCCGGCGCGAGCGCCCACAACTCGCCACATTCATAGACGTGCGCTGGAGGCAGATGGGTCAGGTCGGGCCGTGGATAGCTTTGCGGAAACATTCCCAGGTTGTGGATCACAAACCCGGCCAGCATCTCGTCTGGCTCCGGCCCCTCCTCATTGTAGAGGGCGCAGACTTCTCCATAATTGAGATGGATCTCGCCGAGGACAGACTGCGGGGTTTCGACGAACCCGAGTCCCTTGCCGGCTCTCGCACGCACCATCCGGTCGGCGAATTCACGCCGTTCGGCTTGCGTCGTTAGGATCCGTAATTGCAATACGTCACCTGAGCATTAACCCTGCGACCGATATCGCTCTCTTTGTGACCCATCTTTTAGCTTAATGTTGCACGTTTGCAAAGACCTTGATGCAGGTCCGCCCGCTTTTAAGGGTCTAGAAGACCAATTTATAGCGTATTAGCTCGATTTTTTCTTGGGCACATTACTTGCGCTTAGGCCGCTTCTGAGGGGCTAAGGAGCCCATAATGCGCGAATTTATCTCGGCCAGCTCTGAAGAACCGAATTCGGAGGCCTTCAGTTTTGACCTGAAGCCGACGCTACCCGACGACGCTTGGGCGGTACTGCTGACGCGCGTCGGCATCGCCATTATTCTCGTCACTCAACCTCTGTTCATAATTTCCGAACTCCGGCTCGGCGGCACGCGCGAAGTCGATCGCTGGCTGCTCACGGGGTTTCATCTTTTTAATTTTGCCGCCGCACTGACCGGCCTCGGCATAAGCTGGACGCGCGGCTTTCGCGAGCATTGGCGCTCGGCGGCTTTCTCGCTGTGCTCGATGCTCATCGTCAGCTCCACGGTAATGAGCATCGCCGCGGGCGGCCGCCACGAAGCGCTGTTCCTTTCGCTGCAACAAATCGTTTTGGGCTCCGCGATGCTGGTGCCGTGGGAATCGCGATGGCAGTTGGGGCTGGGCACGCTCAGCGTCACGGCATTGCTTGCGAACACGATGCTGGCGCACCAGATCGATCCCAACCTGATGTATCACTGGCTGGGCGTGATCACCGCGGCGTGCCTCTCGCAGTGCGCGACCAGCTTCGGCGTGCGCTACCGCGAGCGCACGCAACAGTACAAGGCGCTGCGCGAGCGCGATCTGCAGCTCGGCGAGAGCGAAGAAAAATTCCGCCGCGTGTTCGAGACCAGTGCCGACGCGATCGTCATCACCCGGACCGTCGACGACCACATCATCGACGTCAACCGCGAGTTCGCCGACCGCACCGGCTTCACCCGCGAGGAAGTGATCGGCCGCCCGCCCGCGGAGCTTGACCTTTGGGACGACCGCGCGCAGGCCAAACTGCTGTCCGACGAGATCAAGGCCGCGGGCTTCGCGCGCAACGTCGAGGGTCACTTCCGGATGCGCAACGGCGAGCGGGTCACGGCGCTGATCTCTTCGGTGAGAGCGACGATCAACGGCCAGGAATGCGTGATCAGCGCGGTGCGCGACGTGACCGAACTGCGCAAGGCCCACGAGGCGCTGGTCGCCGCGCGCGAGGTTGCGCTCGCGGCCTCGGAAGCCAAGTCGCAGTTCCTCTCCTGCATGTCGCACGAGATCCGCACTCCGCTCAACGTCATCCTGGGCTCGGCCGACTTGCTGACCGACACCCAACTCGGCCCCGAGCAGCGCCATTACGTCGACCGTGTGATCAATAATGGCTCCAACCTGCTGGAGCTGCTCAACAGCATCCTCGACCTCACGCGGGTCGAAAGCGGACAGCTCAGCCTCGAGCAGGCGCCCTTCAACGTCGCCGAGCTGACCGAGCGCGTCGCCGATACGCTCGCCATCCGCACGCGCGAGAGCCAGGTCGAACTCGTGGCCCGTTGCGCACCCGATTTGCCGGCCACTTTGATCGGCGACGCGTTGCGGCTGAACCAGGTGCTGACCAACCTCGTCGGCAATGCGATCAAGTTCACCGAGCACGGCGAAGTCGTGGTCGCGATCGAACGCGACACGCAAAGCCGCGATCCCGGGGCGCTACGCTTTTCCGTAAGCGACACCGGTATCGGCATCGCGCCGGAAAAACTAACCTCGATTTTTTCTCCCTTCGCCCAGGCCGACTCCTCGACCACGCGCAAGTACGGCGGCAGCGGCCTGGGACTCGCGATCGTCGAGCGCCTGGTGCGCTTGATGGGCGGGCGGGTATGGGTTGAAAGCGAAATCGGCAAGGGCAGCACTTTCCACTTCACGGCCCGCTTCGGTGTGGCGCCCGGCGCAGCCGACGCTACAGCGCGGATCGACCTTGGCGGAGTGCGGGTGCTGATCATGGATGGCAACGCCACCTGCCGCACCACCGCGCGCGATATTTTCGAAACCCATGGCGCCACCGTGGCCGAAGCCGCCTCGGCGGACGAGGCCGCGGAGGCGGTCGCGCAGGCCAACCGCGCCGCCGAACCGTTCGACCTCGTGTTCGCCGATTGCTCGCGCGCCGACGCCGGCGGTTTCGAACTCGCACGGCGCATCGGCGCCAAGGCTGGCGCGGCGGCCGGACTCACTGTGGCCACCGTCAGTTCGTACGATCTGTCGAAAGCCTTTGTCGGACTGCGCGAAGCCGGGCTGGAACATTACGTGGTCAAGCCGCTCAAGCGTGCCGACCTGCTGGCCGCGGCGGCGGACTTTTCCAAGCGTGCGCTCGAGACACCTCAGTTCGCGACCCCGGCTGCTGCCTCGAATACTGCTGCGATTGGCGAATCAGCGGCGCTCTCGTCCGATAATGCCGCGGCCACGCCCGTGCAGGCGCTTTTGATGCTCGCCGGTGACGAGGCTGCCGCGGCGCCGTGCCGAATCCTGCTGGCCGATGACTCCATCGACAACCGTCTGTTGATTCGCGCCTATCTCGGCAAGACCGGTTACGGACTCGACGAGGCCGAGAACGGGCAGGTCGCGGTCGACAAACTCACAAGCGGCCGCTACGACCTGGTCCTGATGGACATCCAGATGCCGGTGATGGACGGTTTCACGGCCGTGCGGCGCATCCGGCAATTGGAGCGGGAGCACAACTCACGCCACACGCCGATCATCGCACTGACCGCGTCAACCTTCGACGAGACCGTACGCAAGGCGCTCGAGGCCGGATGCGATTCGCATCTGGGCAAGCCGCTCAAGCGCAGCACTCTGTTGCGCGTGATTCGCGAGACCGCGCTGAGCGAACGCCCGGATAAGCCGGCGTCCGCCGCTGCCTGATCTTCACACGCGCTGTATCTTGCACACGCGCTGTAACTCGAATTGTCCTTTAGCGTTTCGAGAGGCGATGGAGGCGCGGCTGCGCGCCCCGATTCACTAGCGCGCTTTCTCCAGCACTACCCAGGTTCCGCCGCTGACCGGCCATAGCAGGTGCGCCGCTCGGCGATGATCGTCCCACCATCGCACGGCGCGTACGCCCGGTGTCCGCCGCGCCCACAACAACAGATCCATCGGATTGCAGTAATAGGTCGCGTCATTGTCGGCGTGAAAGGGCGGATTCGGGTCCGGCTCGCGCATCAGAAATCGCACCCCGCCAACCCCTGCGAGTTTTACGCCTGTATGCCAGAGATGATGGAACACGAAGCGCCAGTGTTCGGGCAGGTTGTTGCCGAAGGGATGACGGGGAGTAGCCGGAGTTCGCTTCGTCCACTTGCCGCGCGCGCGAATCGAACCGATTGTCGACATCAGCGCATACTTCGCCGCCACCCCCACCGATAGCAGGTTCGGGCCAACTACAATCAGCCGTCCTCCCGGACCGATTACGCGCAAGCACTCGCCGAGCGCCCGGGCCGGATCGCCAAGATGCTCGAGCACCGTATGCATCGCCACCGCATCGAAAATACCGTCGCGAAACGGCAAGCGCTGCGCGTCCGCCGCGACGTAGGCCACGGCGGCGTCGAGCCGCGCCGCATGCAGGTCGAGGCCGAAAGCGCGATGCCCCGCCTGTCGGAACATCGACGTGCTCCAGCCGGAGCCACAACCGATGTCGAGCATCGTGGAGGAGCGGCGAAGATGGCGGTCGACGAAGCTGACGTAACGCGAATAGTAGGCCTTCGCCTCATCGCTATCGGAGAAGCCGGGCCTGACGCCCTCGTCCCGATGGCGGTACAGCTCGTGGACGTTCTGCGGACTGGTCGAAAGCGGTCCCGGGCCCTCACTGTCGTGCCGGCTCACGGCTTTCGGAACCTCTCCCCCAGCGCACGCGATCGCTAGGCGGCCGAGCCGTCGTACGCGCGGTCGGCGGCGGCGAGCGACTTGCCGCGCGCTAACTCGAAGCCCATCGATTCCAGGATCGTCTCGAGCGCGCTCAGGATCAGCATCACATTCTGGCGCTTGCACGACTCGCCCATCAGGCCGATGCGCCATACCTTGCCCTTGAGCGGGCCCAGCCCGGCGCCGATCTCGATGTTGAATTTCTCCAGCAGTTGCGCGCGCACTTTGGCCTCGTCGATTCCGGACGGCACCGCGACCGTGGTGAGCTGCGGCAGCCGGAAGCCCGCTTGCGCCGCGAGGCCGAGCCCCATCCCCTCGATTCCCGCCTGCAGCGCGGCGGCGTTGCCGCGATGGCGCTTGAAGCGCGCCTCGAGCCCCTCTTCGACCACGATCCTGAGCGCCTCGTACAGGCGTAGTTCATCGTGATCGGCGCGGTGTGATGGTAGACGCGGTCGGGCCCCCAGTATTTCTCGATCAGCGAGAGATCGAAGTACCACGAGGTGCACGGCGTCTTGCGCTTGCGCACGGCTTCCATCGCACGCGCGCTGAAGGTCACCGGTGACAGCCCCGGCGGCGCGCCGATACCCTTTTGCGTGCAACTGTAGCAGGCGTCGATTTGCCAGCCGTCGATCTCCAGCGGCGAGCATCCGAGCGACGTCACTGCGTCGATCGCCATCAGCGCGCCGTGCGCGTGCGCCATCTTCGAGATCTCCTCGATCGGCTGATCGATCCCGGTCGAGGTTTCGGCGTGCACGATCGCGACCAGCTTGGGCGACTTGGCCGCCGTGATCGCCTTCTCCATAAGCGCGGGCTCGACGATTCTGCCCCACTCGGCGTCGACCCGATGGATCCGCGCGCCGAGGCGCGTGGCGACTTCGACCATGCGCGTGCCGAACACGCCGGCCGTGCCGATGACCACCTCGTCCCCGGCCTCGATAAGGTTCGCCATCACCGTCTGCATCCCGGCCGAGCCCGTGCCGGAGACCGGGAACGTGATCTCGTTCGTGGTCTGGAAAACGATTCGCAACATCTTCTTGATGTCG
Source organism: uncultured delta proteobacterium (assembly GCA_963771325.1). Taxonomy (GTDB): domain Bacteria; phylum Desulfobacterota; class Binatia; order Binatales; family Binataceae; genus JAKAVN01. Next base: position 27,730 of record CAVYTJ010000008.1, read on the forward strand.
TCCATCACCCTGATGAAGTCGGGATCGAGATGCCCAACCATCGGCGACAGCATCGCCTTCATCACCCGCGGATGGATGTTGGAGGGGCCCGGTCCAAGCAGCACGCGGGCGGACGGTTGCAACTCCGGAAACGAGGAACTGGCCAAAGGTGATCTCCCTTATAAACGCCGGTTACGTTGAGCGGCGCTTGGGGAGCGCGGCCTTTCGCCGGCGGCGATGTTGCGCTGGGTTCATTATTGACCCTAAGGGCGCGCATGGCAAAAGCGCGCCCAGCGGCGAACGCGCGGCGCGCGTACGGATCCGATTGCGCGCGATCATGCTACAGTAGCTGGCCGTGGAAAGCCTCACCGCCGACTCGCAACTCGCCGCGGAATTGCCCGCGCTCGCCGCGGAACTGGCCGAAATCGTCGGCGCCGACGGCGTCGTCGCGCGCCGAAGCGAGCTCGCCGTCTACGAGTGCGATGGATGGACGATCGCCAAGAGCGCGCCCGACCTGCTGGTGCTGCCGCGAACCACCGCGCATGTAAGCGGCGTGCTGGCGGCGCTCGAGCGGCGCGGGATTGCCTTCGTGCCGCGCGGCGCGGGCACCGGACTCTCCGGCGGATGCCTGCCGCTCGACGCGCCGGTGATGATCTGTACGTCGCGCATGAATCACATCGTCGCCTGCGATCTCGCCAACCGCCGCGTCGTGGTTGAAAGCGGCGTGGTCAACCTCAACGTGACCAATGCGGTCAAGGCCGCCGGTTATTTTTACGCGCCCGATCCTTCATCGCAGGCCGCTTGCACCATCGGGGGCAATATCGCCGAGAACTCCGGCGGCCCGCATACGCTTAAGTACGGCGTCACCACCAACCACGTGCTCGGAGTCGAGCTGGTGCTAGCGGGCGGCGAAGTCGTCGAGCTGGGCGGTCCGGCCGACGAGCGCTTGGGCTACGACCTGCTCGGCGCCGTGGTCGGCGCGGAGGGCACCGCCGGAATCGTGACGCGTGCGACGCTCAGGCTCTTGCGCGAGCCGCAAGCGCATCGCACGATGCTCGGGATCTTCGCCGACGTCGAGCGTGCGACCGCGGCGGTCACCGCGATTATCGCCGCCGGGATCATTCCGGGCGCGATCGAAATGATGGACGCGCTCATCATCCGCGCGGTCGAGGCGGCGTTCAAAGTCGGGTTTCCCGCCAACGCCGGCGCGGTGCTGATTGTCGAGATCGACGGTCTGGAGGCCGGGCTCAGCGAGCGCGCCGAGCGCATCGCACGCATCGCCACCGAGGCCGGCGCGGTCGAGGTGAAACTTGCGCGCGACGAGGCCGAGCGCGCGCTCCTATGGAAGGCGCGCAAGCGCGCTTTCGGCGCGGTCGGCCGGCTCGCGCCCAACTACGCCACTCAGGACGGCGTGGTGCCGCGCACGCGGCTGCCCGACATCCTGCGCGTGATCACGATGCTCAGCCGGCACTACAAGCTTGCGATCGGCAATGTGTTCCACGCCGGCGACGGCAACATCCATCCGATCGTGCTCTACGACGAGCGCGATCCCGACCAGGTGCGGCGCGCGATCGAAGTCGGCCGCCAAATTCTGAAGGCCTGCGTCGAGATGGGCGGCAGCCTGACCGGCGAGCACGGTATCGGGGTCGAGAAGCAGCACGAGATGCCGCTGTTGTTCGCGCCCGAGGACCTTATCGTGATGAGCGAATTGCGCCGCGTGTTCGATCCCAACGGACACGCCAACCCTGGCAAGATCATTCCGCAACCCGGCGGTTGTGTCGAAGTTGCGGCACCGCGCCGCCAGGCCCCGCTATAGCCGGTGAGCGACGCCCAGGCCGACAAAATCGAGAACGCGATCCGCGGGCTGCTGGGCGCCGAGCGCGTGCGCGAGCCGCGCGGGCGCGAAACCCTGGCCGCGCGGATAATCGCCGAGCCGCGCGACAGCGACGATATTGCCGCGATCGTCCGCCAATGCGAGGCCGGCCGCATCACGCTCGCGCCGCTTGGCGCCGCGCGCACGCTCAGCGAAATCCGCCGCGCGCCCGCGACGCTCGGCGTCTCGCTCGCGCGCATGGACCGTATCGTTGCCTACGAGCCCGAAGACATGACGGTGATCGCCGAGGCCGGGATGACGCTCGGCGCGCTCAACCAGCGCGCGGCAGAGCACGGACAGCGCCTCCCACTCGACCCGCGCAATCCGGGCGCGGCCACGCTCGGCGCGCTCGTTGGGGCCTCGCAGGCCGGCCCGCTCAGGCTTTCCGAGGGCACGCCGCGCGACCTTCTTATCGGCGTGCGCTTCGTCGGCCACGAGGGACGCGCGGTGCATGGCGGCGGCCGGGTAGTCAAAAACGTCGCCGGCTATGATTTGATGAAGGTCATGACCGGATCGTTCGGTACGCTCGGAATAATCACGGAGGCGGCGTTCAAGCTGCGGCCGATTCCCGAGGGCTACACGCTCGGGACCGCGCCGTTTGCGCACGCGGCCGAGGCTTTCGGCGCCGCGCTCAAGCTTCACGACGCGCTGCCGCTCGTGCACGTCGAGGTGCTGAGCCCCGCACTGGCCGCGCGCTTCGGCTATCCGGGTACTTTTCTGCTGATCGCCGCCGTCGCCGGCAGTGCCTCCGAGTTGGAGTATCAGCGCGGCCACTTCGGCGGGCTTGCCGGCGCCGCGTTCAGCGACGGCGCGCGCGCGATCGAGACCTACGAGCAATTGCGCGATCTCGAATTCGCGCCCGCCGCGCTCGCCGCCCAACTCGCTACGGCGCCGGCCGAGCTCGCGCGATGCGTCGAAGACTCGGGCGCGGAGTTCCGCGCGCACGCCGCATGCGGGGTTGCGCAGATATTCATCGGCGGCGAGCTTGATCCGATAAACGCGCAACAGACGCTTGCGCGATGGCGCGTCGCGGCGCACGCCGCGCACGGCCATCTGCGGCTGCTCGCGGCCGCGCCGGCGCTCAGATCGCATCTGGATTTTTTCGACCAGCCGCCGGCCGGCGCGCTCAAGCTGATGCGTCGGCTGAAGGCCGCGTTCGATCCGGCGGGGATTTTCAACCCCGGATGCTTCGTCGGGGGACTTTGATGGCAAACGCGGAGACACGAAACAGCCCCGCGCCGGCGGTTCCCGGGCTGGTGCGTGACGTGGTCGAATACGACCTGCTCTTCGACTGCGTGCACTGCGGGCTGTGTCTCGAATCGTGCCCGACCTATCTGCTGACGCGGACCGAGATGGATTCGCCGCGCGGGCGGATCTACCTGATGAAGTCGCTCGCGGAAGGGCGGATGGCGCTCGACGACGCCGTCGTTCGCCATATCGATTCGTGTCTCGGGTGTCGCGGATGCGAAACCGCCTGCCCCTCGGGCGTTCATTATGGACGGCTCCTGGAGCGGACACGCGACTTTATCGATCGTAACCATCGGCGCGGGTTGTTCGACGCGGTTCGCCATGCGGCGGTCCGCTTCATCTTTCCGTACCCCGGGCGGCTGCGCGCGATGCTCTGGCCGCTGCGCGCCGCCGAGCGGCTCAAAATGCGCGGCGTGGTGCGCCGCCTGATGCCGCGCGCGTTGCGCGAGTGGATCGACCTGGTGCCGGAGGAGAACCAGCTCTCGCCGGTTTATCCCGAGGCGATCCGGCCGAACTCCGGCGGCCCCGTCGCGGTGGTGCATCACGGATGCGTCGCGCAGGTGCTGACGCCCTCGGAGAATCGCAACACGGAGCGCGCGCTTGAGGCCGGCGGCTATCGCGTCGTGCAACTCGCGCCCACGGTCTGCTGCGGCGCGCTCGATCTCCACGACGGCAACCTCGCGCGCGGGCTCGACTTCGCGCGCCGCAACGTGCGGGCGCTCAAACGATCGGGCGCCGAGGCGATCGTTTCGGCGGCGTCAGGATGCGCCGCGGCGATCGCGTCGTATGGCGAGCTGCTCAAAAATGATCCGGAACTGGCCGAGGACGCGCGCGAGGTCTCGGCGCGCGCGACCGACCTTAGCGCCCTGCTGCTCGCGCGCGGCAAACCGGCGGGAAGGCTCGAATGCGCCGTCACGTATCATGATTCGTGTCATCTCGTGCATGGGATGGGCGTGCGCGAGGGGCCGCGCAAACTGCTCGGTTCGATCGCGGGCGTGCGGCTAATCGAGATGGCCGAGTCCGATCTGTGCTGCGGCTCGGCCGGGAGTTACAACCTGCTCGAGCCCGCGATGGCGCATCAACTGGCGCAGCGCAAGGCCGACAATATCGAGGCGACCGGCGCCGACTACGTCGTGCTGGGGAACCCCGGCTGCGAATTCCAGATCGCGGCGGAGCTACGCCGGCGCGGCTCGCGCGTCCGCGTGATCCATCTCGCGGATTTTCTCGCGCTGGCCGCAAGCTCCGGGGCGTAGACCCCGCGTCACCGCACTCTAGAACGGTTTCAGCACCGCGAGCGCGAGGATCGCGAGCAGCAGCGCGCTGACGATTCCGTGAATCAGCTTGAACTCGCGCGCCGAGGCCCCGGACGGATCGGTTTCGAGATTCAGGATGCGGCGGTAGAGGCGGTAGTGGAAGTACAGCAGCACGAGCACCAGCACCAGCTTCGTATGCAGCCAGCCGACCATCAGAACGGCGGGGTCGAGCAGGATCAGAATGATGCCGAAGAAGACCGTGGCCAGCGCCCCGATATTGCAACTGATCTGGAAGAGGCGGCGCGAAACCACGATCAGCCGCTCGCGCGCCGCGCCCACCTCTTCGGTGGCCAGCGAGAGCATCGACGCGATCACCAGCAAGCCGCCGATCCAGATGATCACTCCGAACAGATGAAATACGATTCCCCAGCTGATGAGGCCCGCCCAATTGACCATCGCGCCGCGCCCTCCTCAGGCCGCTCGAATATGGCTTATCCGCGCCGCCAGCACCATCGCCACTATCGCCACCGCCGCGGCGCCGAGATACGGCGCCGCTGGTCCCTTCGCCTGGTAAACCAGCCCGCCTGCGATCGGGCCGATCACGCGCGCGAGCGATAGCACCGACTGGTTGAGTCCGAGCGCTTCGCCCTGCAACTCGCGCCCCGTGCGCCGCGAGATGAGCGTGGTGAGCGCCGTCGTGCCGAGTCCGTACCCCGACGCGATCAGAATCAGCATCGCGTACAGCGCGGCGTGCGAAGGCCAGCTTCCCAACGGCGCAAGTCCGGCCGCGAGCGCCGCCGCACCGCCCACCACCAGCGCGGCTTCGCCCGTATGCGGCACCAGTTTGCCGACCAGGTAGCCCTGCGCGATCGCCTGCACCAGCCCGGCGAAAGCCAGCAATCCGCCGACGCCGGCCGCCGCGTAGCCGTACACCGCAGGCACGGTGAGGGCGAAGGTCGCCTCCAGCGCCGCTATTGCGAAGGTGATCAGAAACGCCACCACGAACAAGGGTGCGATCGCGCGATGACGTCCGAGCCGGCGCGGCAGATCGAACGATGCTCGCAGGCCTTCCCGCGAACTTTGGCGCGAATCTTCGCGCGTGTCCGGCTTCGCGCCGGCGCCGCGCGCGGCGGCCTGCGGTGCTAGCGATTCGGGTAGCCAGACCGCCGCGAAGATGAGATTGGCGAAGGTCAATGCCGCCGCGAACAGCACCGGCGTGCGCAGGCTGACCGCGCCGAGCAGGCCGCCGACCGCCGGCCCCAGCACGAAGCCCAGGCCGAAGGCCGCACCGATCATTCCCATCGCCTGCGCGCGTTTCGATTCTTCGGTGGTGTCGGCGACGTAGGCTTGCGCGGTCGAGATCGTCGCCGCACATGCGCCGTGCACCGCGCGCGAAATCAGCAGCCCCGCAAACGAATCCGTGAATCCATAGATCAGATAGCTGAGCGAGGAGCCCAACAGCCCCAGCATGATGATCGGGCGCCGGCCGATTCGATCGGAAAGCCGCCCGAGCAGCGGCGCGAAGATGAACTGAGTTATCGAGTAGGCCGAGAGCAGGAGGCCGATCGCGCCGGCGCCGATACCCAGGCGCTCGGCGTACATCGGTAGAAACGGAATCACGATGCCGAAGCCGAGCAAGTCGAAGAAGACGGTCGCGAACAGGATCAGGCGCGACGCGCCGCCGGGCGCCGCGGCGGACGCCGCCGGATTGGATGGTTGCGAAGTTGGCATCGGGATCTGTCTGATCTGTCTTGTCTGTCTTGGCGCGCGCGATGAAGGAAATCGCATGACGGCGTCGCAGTCAAGCAAGCGCCGCGCGCGGACCGCGCTTGCTTCATCCGAATCTCGTGGTCGCGCGCCGCAAAGCGAACGCGTCGCGCGCGCGTCGTCGTTTATTTAAGTGATCGCGTGCGCCGGAACATCTAACGATGATCGTGCGGTCTAGTGATCGGCCTGACGATCTTCGGACGAAGCCTCAGTGGCGAACCGGTAGACCAGTTCGTCGGGACGCACATAGCCGAGTTGCTCGCGGATGCGGCGTTCGAGATAGCGATCGTCGTTGCCCAGGCGGCTGAGCTTGAGCTTCAACGCCGCGTTGGACTTGAGCAATCCCCTATGCACTTCTTCGAGCTGTGCGCGCCGTTCACGCAGCACTATCAGGTCTCGCACACCTAACGGTCCGGTGACAAAATCCACCGCGAGCAGGCCACAGGCGGCGGCCAGGACCAGGGTCAGCCACTCGCGGCGCAGGTAAAGGCTTAACCGGTTCACAAGCAGCATGGTAAAAAGACTTACCTCCAACTTCAAGCGCGCTTATGCCTGAACGCCATTCTAATCCGGCAAAGGCGAGGCAGGGCAAGGCTTCTTACAGTTTTAAAATTTCTTTATAAATGATCCTCGTTCTGCTTGATTTTTGAATAACAGGTTTCTATAATCCAGCCTGAAGGCGAGGCTATCGGGCCCAGCCAGGAGGGTTCAGGGGGTTTTCGGAGCTTGTCCGGCAGCAGCAAAGTTAGAGGAGGTGTCTATGCCAGTGAAGAAGAAAAGAAGTTCTGCTACAAAATCCAAATCCAAGCTGAAGACGAATATGAAGAAGAAAGCCGGCAAGAAAAAGAAGAAGTAACGGCATAAGTTTTCCTCCGGGAAACCGGAGGCTGGCCAAGATGCCGGGCATGCTGCTGCGATAAGCCGGGGTGAACTAACCCCGTACCGCGAGAGGGCCCCTGAAAGGGGGCCCTCTTTTTTTATGCGCTATGTGCGCGCACGCGTGAGGCCGCGAGCGCGCTTGCGGCGCGTGATGCGCGTGGCGCAACGTAGTCGCGATGGAGACGCGGCTTGGCCGAATCCCGGCCGAATGTGAGCGGCCCGAACCGCTGAAGTTCGCCTGGCCGCTGATGCTGCTGCCGGAGCTTTTCACCACTGCGCGCCATCTCGCGGTCGCGCGCGGATATTTCGCGAGTATCGGATGGGAAGTCTACGCGCCAGATCTCCGCGCGGCGGCGAAGGCGGCGCGCACGGACATGCGCGCCTCGGACTTGAGCGACGGTGCGAGCCGCGCCTCGAGCGCCGGCGGCTTCGACGGCCTTGCCGCGCTGTTGGCCGAGGCATTGGCCGCGCTCGCGCGCGACGCGATCGTCATCGGTCATGGATTGGGCGGATTGCTCGCGCTTAGCGCGGTTGAACAGCCACAGGTGAGAGCGGCCGTGGCGCTGGCGCCGATGCTCCCCGGGTTTCGATCGGCGCTGGTGACGAGCGCGACGAACTGGCCGGCGCGATTGTTCGGCCGCGCACTCAAGCCGCCGCGCGGCGCAGTGCTTTTCGATCTGCTGGCCGACGCCGAGCCCTTCCAGCGCGAGGCGCTGATGCGGGCTCTGGTGGCCGACGACGCGCGCGCGGCGCTCGAAGTCGTGCGCGGCGGAATCAAGGTCGGCGGGATCGATCTGGCCAACAACCCGCGCGCCGTGCCGCGGCTGATCGTGGCGGGTGATTCGGATCCGTTTGCGCCGCTCGATCGGACCAACGAGTTCGCGGCGCGCGTCGGCGCGGCGGTGCGCGTGGTCCGCGGCCGCGGTCATTGGCTAATCGGCGGCCGCGCGCTGGAGCGCACGGTAGCGGAAGTCCAGCGCTTCCTGGTGCGCAACCTCGGCGGCGATCTGCTGCTGCTCTATCCTGAAGAGTGGAAGTAAGCGCGTAGCCAGGGAAGGAACGAGGGCATGGATGCCTCGGTCACGACGGAGATTTAACGCCCTTAGCGCGCCATTGCCGCGGCCTTGACGCCGGTGACACTTGCAAAAATCGCCAGCAACGCATCGATATGCGCCTGGAGGCCATAGCGGCGCGCTTGCTCCCGCGCACCATTTTTCAGCCGCGCGAGTTCGGCCGGGTCTCGAACGCATTCGACGATCGCGTGTGCCAGCCCCGCGGCGCTTGGCGGGTCGCCCGGCGCGAGGCGGCCGTTTACTCCGTCGCTCAACCATTCCGGAATTCCGCCGACGGCGAACGCGGCAGCGGGCAGCCCATGCACTCCCGCCTCCGGACCTACCAGGCCGAAGGGTTCCGGCCAGGTGCTCGGCACAACCAGCAGGTCGGAGTCGAGCATGAGCTGGCCGAGGCGAGAAGGATCCAACCAGCCCGTGAACTCAATCTGAAGGTTCGAGCTCGCCGTCTGCGCACGCCGCGCTCGCTGTTCCCATCGTGGCCGATCGGGACCGTCGCCGACGAAGGTCACGCGAAGCGGGTGCTTGAGCGCGCTCGCAACCGGCGCCAGCGCATCGATCATGATCAGTCCACCCTTGAGTCCGGTCATCCTGCCCGCGAACAGCAGCCGAAGTTCGCGATCCGCCGTCGCCGGCACTCGCGCGTTTTCGGCGCCTGCGGGATTGTTGAAAAAATCGGTCGGGAGCAAGCGGAGGCCGCAGCGTGTGCACGCGCTCGGGTGAGAGCCCGTGGCGCACGAATTCGGCGCGCATATGATCCGAGGTAGTCAGGATCGCGGCGTAGCGGCGCATCAGGGCAAGGCGCGCGGCCTGCGAGCGGTAGTCAAGCAACATCCGCATCGGATTCAGCCCGCCGCATCGATGGGGATAGTAGTGAACGAAGCATCGCAATCCGAAGCGCCGCGCGCAGGGCCGCGGGCGCGGCGCGGCGAACATCTTGTTGCCGCTGATACAGGTGCCGTAATAGCCGTGAGCGAACAGTACGACCGGCGCGATCTCGACCACAGGAGCCGCGCTCTGCAGGTACATCCCGTGTACGTAGATGACATCGGGGCGCCACTGCTCGAGGGCGGCAAGCGCCTGGCGCGTGCCCATTTCGCTCGCGCACCAGAGCGGCGCGCGATCGGGCAGGCGAATTAGCGGAGCACCGGGCGGCGCGTCAAATTCGGAATAAAAAGCGATCTGATGGTCTGCGGCGGCGAGCGCGGGAATCACGGTGTCGAGATAGGTTTCGGCGCCGCCGATCCGCGCGTGATGCGAGTTAACCGCCGCGATTCTCATCTAACGCTCTGGCCATATTCGGAGGGTGGGAACGAGGTACAGCTTGGGTAACATACGCCCGCATGCGCCACAACCTACGTCCAGCGTGCGGATCGACGATCGCGTGCGACGGCCGCGCGCGAATTGTTGGGCGAACCAGCAAATCGGACGACAAAATTGGTCGAATTGATCCGGAGGGTCCATTTTGTTAAATTGCGTTATGGCGCTGCACCCAATAGCAGCATCCAACAACATGGTTGAAGGCCCGCGGATACCCGCGGGCTTTTTTGCATAAGGAGACTCCCAATGCCTCATTCGGAGCTTCGCGAGGGACTCACTTTCGACGACGTGCTACTGCTGCCGCAGGCTTCCGACCTGCTGCCCTCGAGCTGCGACGTCTCGACGATGCTGACGCGCAACATCCGCTTGAGCATCCCGCTGGTCTCGAGCCCGATGGACACGGTGACCGAGTCGCGCACCGCGATCGCGATTGCGCAGATGGGCGGTCTCGGCTTCATCCATCGCAACCTCACAATCGAACGCCAGGCCGCCGAAGTCGCCGCGGTGAAGAAATATGAGAGCGGCATGATCGCCGATCCGGTCACCGTGCATCCCGAGCAGAAAATCGCCGACGCGCTCGCGACCATGGAACGCCACGGCATCTCGGGCCTGCCGGTGGTCGCCGACGGCCGCCTGGTCGGCATCCTGACCAACCGCGACCTGCGCTTCGAGAAGCGGCTGGAAAAGCTGGTGCGCGAAGTGATGACCACCCACGTCATCACCGCCCATCCGGGCATCAGCCTCGAGCAGGCCAAGGAGATCCTCCAGGCCCATCGCATCGAAAAGCTGCCGCTGGTCGACGAACGCCAGCGCCTGTGCGGGCTCATCACCGTCAAGGACATGGACAAGGCGACGCGCCATCCACATTCGAGCAAGGACAAGATGGGCCGGCTGCGAGTCGGCGCCGCGATTGGCGTGGGACCCGAGCGCGAGGAGCGCGCGGCTGCGCTGGTGCGTGCCGGCGCCGACGTTCTGTGCATCGACACCGCGCACGGCCATTCGCGCAACGTGATCGACGCGCTCTACGCGACCAAGCGCGCCCATCCCGAGGTCGACGTGGTGGCCGGCAACGTCGCGACCGCCGAGGGCGCCAAGGCCCTGATCGACGCGGGCGCCGACGCGCTGCGGGTCGGGATGGGTCCCGGATCGATTTGCACCACGCGCGTGATCTCTGGCGTCGGCGTGCCGCAAATCACCGCAATCATGGATTGCGTCTCGATCGCCGAGCCGCGCGGCATCCCGCTGGTGGCCGACGGCGGAATCCGCTTCTCGGGCGATATCGTAAAGGCGCTCGCGGCCGGCGCCGCGACCGTGATGATCGGCTCGCTGTTCGCGGGCAGCGAAGAGAGCCCCGGCGAAACGATTCTGTACCAGGGGCGGACCTACAAGCTTTATCGCGGGATGGGATCGCTCGGCGCGATGAGCGAACGCGTGCGCGATCGCTACGGCCAGAGCGACATCGAGGAGAGCAAGCTGGTGCCCGAGGGAATCGAGGGCCGCGTGCCCCATCGCGGACCGCTCGCTTCCAATATCGAGCAACTGGTCGGCGGCCTGCAGTCCGGGATGGGCTATATCGGCTCGGCCAATCTCGCCGAATTGCGCCGGCGCGCGCGCTTCATCCGGGTCACCGACGCCGGCCAGCGCGAGAGCCACGTGCACGACGTCTTCGTGACCAAGGAAGCGCCCAACTATCGTCCGTAGGGCTTGCGTACGATCAAAAATCTGGCGGCCGAACGGGGGGCCGGGAGTGCGCGCGCGCTGTTTGTCGAGGCGTGCGGAGGCGGGGCGGTTCATCAGATGGCTGAGCTGAAGAAAATCCGGGTCGGCGTGCTGTTCGGCGGACGCTCGAGCGAGCACGAAATTTCGCTGCGCTCGGCGCTGACCGTGATGTCGGCGATGGATCCGGCGCGCTACGAAGTCGTGCCGATCGGGATCGGACGCGACGGCCGCTGGTACTTGCGCGCCGACGCGATTCGGATGCTGACCGAGGCGGCGCCGCGCCTGGAAGCGCTGGCGGGCGGCGGGGTCGAGGTCAGCCTGCTGCCGCATCCCGCCGGCAACTCCTGGTCGAGGCGCCGGGCAACTGCCAACCGGCGGCGCGCGGCGCGGGACAGGCCGCGGGGCGAGACGCGATGCCAGCCGCGGCGCGACGGCTCCCGGGCCCGCTCGACGTGGTCTTTCCCGTGCTGCACGGCAGCTATGGCGAGGACGGCACCGTGCAGGGGCTGCTGGAGCTGGCGGGACTTCCTTACGTCGGCGCGGGCGTGCTCGGCTCGGCGGTCGGGATGGACAAGGACATCCAGAAGCGGCTGCTGCGCGAGGCCGGATTGCCGGTCGTGCGCTACGCGGCGGTCGAGCGCTGGCAGTGGCGCGAGGAGCCGAAGCGCGTGGCCGACCTCGCGCGCTCGCTCGAATACCCGATGTTCGTCAAGCCCAATGCGCTCGGTTCGTCGGTTGGGATTAGCAAGGTCAAGAGCGAAGGCGCGCTCGGCGCGGCACTTACGGAAGCCTTCGCGTACGACCGCAAGGTGCTGATCGAGGCCGCTTGCGTTGGGCGCGAGCTGGAGTGCGCGGTGCTCGGCAATGAACGGCCCGAGTCGTCGATCCCCGGCGAGATCGTCATCAAGGGGCGCCACGAGTTCTACAGCTACGAATCGAAGTACGTCGACCCTGACGGCGCCGAGGTCAGGATTCCCGCCGCGCTGACCGCGTCCCAGAGCGAGCATCTGCGCGAGCTCGCGTGCGCCGCGTTTCGCGCACTGGCGCTCCGCGGGATGGCGCGGGTCGATTTCCTGGCCACCCCCACGCTCAGCGAAATCTACCTCAACGAAGTCAACACGATTCCCGGGTTTACCGCGATCAGCATGTATCCCAAACTGTGGGAGGCCTCGGGTCTGCCGCTTGGGCGGCTGATCGATCGTTTGATCGAACTCGCGCTCGAGGAAAGTCGCGAACGCGCCGCGCTCAAGATAACCTACGAGGTCAAAGAATAGTCAGCGGCGCGATGAAACCTCTGCTGGTTGCCACCACCAATCCCGCCAAGCTCGACGAGTACCGGCTGCTGCTGCGCGAGTACGATCTCGCGCCGGTGTCGCTCGCTGAGGCTGGCGTTGACGATCACGCTCCGGAAGAAACGGGCGCCACGTTTACCGAGAACGCGCTGCTCAAGGCGCGTTTCTATTTCGCCCGCGCCAATCTGCCGACGATCGCCGACGACGGCGGGCTGATGGTCGACGCGCTCGGCGGTGAGCCCGGCGTGCGGTCGCATCGATGGCTCGGCGCTGGCGCCGCAGCCGCCCCGCACGGAGACCTCGACCGCGCGCTCGCCGAAGAAGTGATTCGCCGGATGGCCGGGGTCGAGGCGGCGCGCCGGGGCGCGCGTCTGCGCGCGGCCACCGCGCTCGTCTATCACGAACACGGGCGCATCCACGAGCGCGTGAGCGAGGCCGCGCTGGAGGGCGTCATCGCCGATCGCGTGTGGCCGCGGATGCGCAAGGGGTTTCCGTATCGCGCGGTGCTCTTGCTCGCGGATCGCGGATGCTACCTGGGCGAGCTTTCCGACGAGGACGCTGCGCGCCTAAGCCAGCGGCGCGCGGCGCTCGAGGGTTTGCGCGCCGATCTCGTCCGGATCGCGGGTTCGCGCTGAGATGGCGCGCGCACTTGCATCGCCGCGCCGCGGTGCGCAGGCTGTGAGTTTCGGGACGCGCATTTCCGCTCCCGCCCGATGAAAAAAAAGCACAACGGAAAGGTCGTCCTGCTGCATCTGGCCGCGCGCTACCCGTTCGCGGGCGTGATGTGGCAGCTCATCCATCATCTGGTTGGCTTGCGGGAACTGGGGCTCGACGTCTACTACCTCGAAGATCATGGCGCGTGGGTTTACGATCCGCTTGCCGATGCGGTCTCGCGCGATGCCAGCCGCAATCTCAAGCTGCTCGCGGAGGTGATGGAACGCTGGGGGTTTCGCGATCGTTGGGCGTTCTTCGACGTGGCGAGCGGCGAGTACGTGGGGATGGGGCGCGAGCGCAGCCTGCAACTGCTGGCGGAGGCGGACGCGGTGATCAATTTGTGCGGTGCGACCTGGCCGCGCGACGAGCATCGGCGCACGCGATGTCTGGTGTATCTCGAAACCGATCCCGGGGTGTACCAGGTGCGCTATGCGCAGGGCGACGAGAGCGCGCGGGGGATGCTTGATGCGCATCGCGTGCACTTCACTTACGCCGCCAATATCGGTCAGTCCGACTGCGTGCTGCCGACGGAGGGCCTGCGATGGCATCCGACGCGCCCGCCGGTGTTGCTCGACCAGTGGCCGGCGCAGAGCGCTCTCCCGATGCCGGCGGCGTTCACGACCGTAGGCACGTGGCTCAACAAGGGCAACGACGTCGAGCTTGGCGGGCGCACCTACCACTGGTCGAAGCACGTCAACTTTGTCAAAATGCTGGACGTTCCGCGGCGCGCCGGACAGGCGGTTGAGCTTGCAACCGACCTGAGCTCGGGCCCCGATTACGAGCGGGCGCTGGCGGGCGGCTTCAGCTTCCGGCCGGTGGTTCCGATGTCGCTCGATATCGATACCTACCGCAGCTATATCAGCGCTTCGCGCGGCGAGTTCACGGTCGCCAAGGATCTCTACGTCAGCACGCGTTCGGGATGGTTCAGCGACCGCACGGCCTGCTACCTCGCCGCCGGGCGGCCAGCGGTGACCCAGTTCACCGGCTTCGAAAAGTTCATCCCGGCCGGAGCCGGCCTGCTTGGTTTTGCCGACGACGCCGCAGCGATCGAGGCGCTGCGCGCGGTCAGCGCCGACTATCCCCGCCATGCGCGAGCGGCGCGCGAAATTGCGCGCGAATATTTCGACGCGCAGCGCCTGCTCGGCGAGATAGCCGAGATAATCGGGCTCTAGCCGATGCATCAGTTTACCCAGCTCCAGACCCTGCTCGGGCTCGACGGCCTGTCCGTCGATACGCGCGCGGTGATCGAGTCGGCGGTGGCGATCGCCGCGCTGCTCTACGCGCTGGCGCTACGCCATCGCCGGGGCAATCTGCGGGCCTGGCCGGTCGCGATGGCCGGGGTCGGGCTGGTGTTCGATCTGGCGACGCCGCTCCTCGACCAAACCCCCCGGTTTGCCAAAATTGTCGACACCGCTGCGGTCATCCTCTTCCTGTGGGGCGTAATCCGGATCGGGTTGGAACTGGCTGACGCCGCGACCCATCGCGGACGCGAACACTTCTCGACCATCTTCAGGGATCTACTCACCCTGACTTTATGGTCGCTGGTGGTGATGGTCGTGCTGCGCGCCTTTTTCAAGATCGACGTCACCGCGCTGCTTGCGGTTCCGGCCGTCCTCACCGTGGTCATCGGCTTCGCGCTGCAGGAGACGCTGGGCAACATCTTCAGCGGGCTGACGCTGCAAATCTCGCAGCCGTTCGAATCGGGCGACTGGGTGCGCGTGGCCGACAAGGTCGGAACCGTGCATGGGGTGGGCTGGCGTGCGACGACGATCGTGACGCGGAACAACGAATGGCTGGATATTCCCAACGCCCAGTTGGCCAAGGACCTGCTGTTCAACTACGGCAAGCATGCGGTGGCCGAAGAGGTTTCGATCGGACTCGGCTACGGCGAGCCGCCCAACCGGGTGCGCGAGGTCATCCACGACGTGCTGCGCGACGTGCCCGACGTGCTGCGCCATCCGGAGCCCGAAATCCTTCCGTGGGAATTCGGCGACTACGCGATTCGCTACCGCGTCAAGTATTGGCTCGCGGACTATGGGCGCAGCGAACAGGTTCACGCGCGCGTCGTGTCAGGACTGTGGTATGCGATGCGCCGCCACGGGATTGAAATCCCATTTCCCATGCGCACCCTGGTGCTCAGGCAGGAGAGCCGGGTCGAGGAGTCCGAGGCGCTGCGCGAAATCGCCGCCGAACTGCGCGGCGTCGATTTTCTCCGCGAGCTCAGCGAGGACGAGTTGCGAATCCTGGCCGGCGCTGTTCGCGTGCGCCAGTTCGGCGCCGGCGAGGCTTTGATGCGCGAAGGCGATGCCGGCGATACCTTCTACATCATCCGCCGCGGCGTGGTCGATGTGACTACCAACGGCGCCGAGGGCAAGCAGGTCCATATCGCCGAATTGACCCGCCCGGCTTTCTTCGGCGAGATGGCATTGATGACCGGCGAGTCGCGCAACGCCACCATCCGGGCGCGCACCGACGCCGAGGTCCTCGAAATGAGCCGCAACGGCTTCATCGAATTGTTCAAGAGCCATCCCGACGCCGCCGCGCAGATGAGCGAGATCATCGCCGCCCGCATGACCCAGCGGCGCGAACTGCTCGACGCCGGCCATCAGACCGACGGCGGCGTGCGCGGCCGTTCGAGCCGGCTGTTGGCGAAGATGCGCGAGATATTCGATATCTAGATGGACCGTTCAAGCCGGCCGGCACGCCCGGTGCGCCGGCGTTCTCCACGGAGGCATCGGCCATGGTCAAGACGATTACCTTTATCAAGCGCAAGCCCGGGATGAGCGTCGACGACTTCGGACAATACTGGCGCACGAAACACGCCCCGATCGTCACCAAACTGCCGGGGCTCCGCCGCTACGTCCAGTGCCACACGATTCCGTCGGGCTATCGTAACGGCGAGCCCGCCTACGACGGCGTGGCGGAGGTGTGGTTCGACTCGACCGACGCGATGCGTGAGGGCGCGCGGACCGCGGAGTACCGCGCGGTGCGCGCCGACGAGCCGAATTTTATCGACCTCGCGAAGATCGATTTCGTCATCACCGAGGAGCGGGTGCAGAAGGACGCGCCGGCCGATCCGTCGATGGTGCATCTGGTCGAATTCGTCACGCGCAAGCCCGGGATGTCAGTCGAGGCGTTCCAGCGCCACTGGAGCGCCGTGCACGGACCGCTGGGCGCGAAGATCCCGATGGTCCGGCGCTACGTGCAGTGCCACGTGCGGCCGGCCGCGTATCGCGACGGCCGCCAGCCGCCCTACGACGGTGTGGCCGAGGTCTGGTTCGATTCGACCGCCGCGATGCGCGAATCGGCGACGACGCCGGAGTTCCGCGCGGTGCGCGCGGACGAGCCCAACTTCATCGACACCACGCATCCGTTCCCGTTCATCATCACGCGGGATTTCACCGTGCTCTGAGAGTTCGTCGGGGCCGCGCGCGGCTACTTGGTTTCGAACTCGAAGACCATCTCGGTCGGCTGGCCGTCGGTCGCCTCGACGATCTTTTCGAGATAAAGGTTGACCAGCGCGTCGTCGGGCGCTTCGCGGCCAAGCGCGAGCAGCATCGTGTTCGCGGCGGTCGCCTCGCCGTTGCGGATATACTCGAGCACGCGATTGAAGCGTTCATAGAAGGTGGGATCGATTCCGTTGCCGGCGTGCCCGGCGACGTCGACGATCGGCACCAGTTGTTCCTTGCCCTTGACCTTGACCAGTCCGACCTCGCGCGCGCAGTAGTTGCCGGCGGCTTCGATCAGGGTCTGGCGGTTGACCAGCAGATGGACATGGAAATGGCGCGTCAGCCCCTCCAGGCGCGAGGCCAGGTTGACCGTGTCGCCGACGGCCGAGTAATCGAAGCGATGCTCGCTGCCGAGGTTCCCTACGATCGCGTCGCCGGTGGCAATCCCGATGCCGATATCGACGTCGGCGAAGCGTTCGTCGTCGTGGCGCAGTCGCTGGAGCCCATCGAGCATCTTGAGCGCGCAGTCGATTGCGGCCCGCGCGGGATTTTCGATCTCATTCGGCGCGCCCCAGAACGCCATGATCCCGTCACCCATCAGCTTGTCCAGCGTGCCTTTTGAATCGAGTATAATCCCGCACATTTCGTTCATGTAGGCGTTGAGCAAGGAGACGAGCCGCTCAGCTTCGAAACGCTCGGCGCGCGAAGTGAAGTTGACGATATCGGAGAACAGGATCGCGAGATGGCGGCGCTCGCCGCTCAGTCTCAAACCTCCGGGATCGTCGACCACCGACTCAACCACATCCGGGTTGAGATAGTGCTCAAGGGCCGAACGCATAAAGCGCTTTTCGCG
This sequence comes from uncultured delta proteobacterium, assembly GCA_963771325.1. Classification (GTDB taxonomy): domain Bacteria; phylum Desulfobacterota; class Binatia; order Binatales; family Binataceae; genus JAKAVN01. The sequence continues at coordinate 45,146 of CAVYTJ010000008.1, forward strand.
GCCCTCAGTCATGAAGCGGTAGGTGGCCAGCACGGTGTAGGTGAGCAGTGCGGCGGCCAGCGGGAGAACCATGTCGATCAGCACGCCGTCGTAGACCAGGCGATACTGCGCGTATGCCGAAAAGCCGAGGATTACCCACAACGCGCTCGCCGCCGACCAGAGCGGCGAGAGATAGGCCGCGGCCACGCTGATCGCGAGCACCAGCACCAGCGCCACCGCCTCCTCTTCGGCGGTGCCCTCCACGCGCGATCGTCTGACGAAGTCGCCGCGGAGTACGTTATCGATTGCATTGGCGTGGATCTCGACTCCCGGAAAGTCGCCGGAGACCGGGGTGACCTTGCGGTCGCCGAGTGCGTGCGCGGTCAGACCGACCAGCACGATTTTGCCGGCTATGGCGGCGGGCGGCACGTGATGGGCGATGAGGTCGGCGATCGAATACGCGGGAAAGGTGCCAGGCGGCCCACGAAAATCGATCAGCATCCGCCCGATCTCGTCCACCGGGATTTCTTCGTCGCCCAGCGTTACCTGGCGCACGCCGTCGGCGCCGATTACCAGGCGCAGCGGCGGGTTCTTGAGGTAAGCCGCGGTGAGCGCCAGGTATAGCGGCACGCAGTAGCGCTTGCCGAAGCGAATCACCGCGATCTCCGAGCGCAGGACGCCGTCGGAATCGGCGTCGTAGTCGACGTAACCGGTGCCGCGCGCCGCGCTGTTCAGTACGGCTATCGGAGGCAGGTAGGCTCGCGCCGCAATCAACAGCTTCGGCGCCGCGTCCGGCAACTCGCGCACCAGGTTGTAGGCGAGCGGCGGCGGCACGGCCGGTGTGCGTCTTGAAACCGGTCGGAACCGGGGCGGCGAGGATCGGCGGGGCGCTGTTGAGATCAAAGTGCTTTTCAAAGGCGTACCCGAGGAAAGTCGAGCCTTGCTGCTTCACCGCGTCGGCGAAGGCAAGGTCGTTGCCGGTCCCCAGCGTCTGCTCGATCGCGGCGTCGGCAACGCCGAGCCGCTTTAAGCTCGCGGCGATGCGTTTGGCCTGGACGTCGTCCTCGTCAGGCTCGCTGAACAAGACGTCATATCCGACTACCGCGGCCTTGTAGTCGCGCAGCGCGTCATTCAGCCGCGCCTCGACGCTCCGCGGCCAGGGCCAATGGCCCAGCTCCGCGATGCTTTTCTCGTCGATCGCCGCGATCACGACCGCGCCGGTCAGCGGCGGCCGCCGCGTCACATACATCCTGAGGTCGGAGGCCTTCAGATCGGCCAGGTCGAAGACGGCCGGATGCAAATAATTGAAGACGAAGAGCGCTGTGAGGGTGGCGATCCCGATGAGCAGCGGGCGCCATGCGTGCCGGTGGCGGCGCGTTCTGACAGTTGTCGTCGTAGCCATCGCGGGCGAACGGCTCAGAGCTTAGCGCGTTGCGCTGCTCGCGACCATCGCTGCCCGGCCGTTGCGCGAGAGCCCAAGAGCATCCCGTTCCCCGCCTCTGCAAGGGGCCGGTCGCGCGTATGCGCAATTGCGCGTATGGGACGTAGAGCGTAGGGATTGAACGAAGCGCGCTGCTACGGCGACGACGAGATTCGGATTACTGGTTCGGGCTCTCGGCCGTCCTGGGCTGGTGCCCACTGCCGCCGCCACCGAACACTCCGCCGGCCGCCAATCCACCGGCCGTGCCGCCGCCGACGACGATAGCGCTGCCGAGCAACAGACCGGTGACACCGACGCCAGTCGCGCCAGCTCCTGCTGCTCCTGCGGCCGCGGCGGCTATCTCGCTCGGCTCAAATGGCGCATATCCGCACACCACCATCGTCTTGTGACCCGGCGGCACCTGAACCGATCCGCCTCCCGGGTTAGTTGTATTGGTCACTTCGACGGTGCCCTCGTAGACCGACACCTGGGTGAACCGGCGGCAATCCTTGTATTTCTTGCGGTCCTCGTCGCTCATCGTGCCGGGCGGTTGGGTTTCAGTGGAGGTGTCGTACTGAGTGCCACGCGCCGAGGCAACCGCGTTAGGTGTATGCACCTCGAAGTTCGGCGTCGGCGACGACGTGTACGACACGAATGAACGCACCAGGCCCGAGAACAGGCTTAGCTTGGTGTTGCGCGAGTTGGCCGTGACCGCCTGATTGTCGATAACTAGGGAGGTCGATTCGTCCAGCTCCAGTTTGCTGTTGTCCGTCAGCGTTATAGTGACGCGGCTGTTGGCGGCGGTGACGACCCGGTCGCCCACGTCGACCGCCATTCCCGGCGTGGCCGGTACGGTGGTTCCGCCGCGTTCGATATGCACGTCCCCGGTGAGCGAGGTCACCGAGCCGGCTGGCGTCACCTGCGCCATCGTGCGATTTGCAATGAATAGCGTAATAGTGACTACAATCGCTACAATTAGGCGAGAGATGATATTCTTATTCATCAATAGACGTTCTTTGAGAAGCAATAGTCGCTATCCTCGCGCATGTTTACCGTCCTTAAGCACATATGTCAATCACTAAGCTGTTAAATGAGACATTTCTTTATCTAAAAGGCGCTTAGAAGGCGGTTCTAATCGAACGCTCAAGCGAACGCTCGAGCTCGCTCAGGTTGGCGCATCGATAGAGTGCGTCGACCGCGCGCGCATACTGATAGATGGCGCTGTCGCCGGTGCCCCATCGTTCATCCGGCTCCGGCGTTAGCCATACAATCGCGCGGCACAGCCCTCGCATGTCGCGCAGCAGGTCGGCCCGCGCCGGCCGCCGATTGTTGCGCCCGTCCCCGAGTATCACCATCAGGGTCGTCCGTGAGAGAAGCTCCGAACGCCGCTGCCATATTTCGCCGAGCACCCGTCCGAAATCCGAACGCGCGTAGAGATCCAGCGCCGGCTCGGTGGCGACATGCCCGCCGGCGAATTCAGCCTCGGCGAGACTATCGATGTACACGAAGCTGCGCACGCGCCGGAAGTGTCCGTATACGCCGGCTGCCAGCTCGAGCGTCAGCGCCGAGCAGTAACGCACGGAGCCCGAAACGTCGGCCAGGATGAGCAGGTCGGCGTGGCGCGGGCGCCGCGCGCGAAAGCGCAGTTCGGCCATCGCGCCGCCGTGCTGCAAGGAGGCGCGGATGGTGCGCCGGAAATCGACCCGGCCGCGTGGCGCGGCGTGGAGCCTGCGGCCCAGTCGCAGGCGGAAGCGGCGCGCGAGCGGCGCCAGGGCGTCGCGCGCGGCCTCGTACTCGAGATCGGTATACGCCGCGAACGGTGTGCGCCGCGCGCTGCGCAACGCAGCCTGGCGGCGCGCGTCGCTCCCGGGTTCGTCGGCTTCGGCGCCGGCGTCGCTCTGCGGTGCGCGCTCGCCGCGGGGGGCGGCGTCCTTAGGGACGCCGCCCCCCGCGGCAGCGGACTTCGCCGCGCCGGGGCGCGGCGCGGTATCGCCGGAGGCGGCGGGCGCGGTCGCGCCCGCCGCCTGGGGCGATGCCTTGGCCGGCGGCAGCGCGCCAGGCGGCGCGCCGCCGTGGGGTGGAGCGTCGGGCCGGGCGCGCTCGGCGCGCGTCCGGCCCGACGCTCCTGCCTCGCCACGGCCGCCGCCTGTGGCGGCGGCGAGGCGGCGATGGGTGCCGGGGCGGCCCGCTTCGCGGGCCGCCCCGGCACCCGCGCCGAAGAAGCGCGCGAACACTTCGTCGAACGAGGCGCGGTCGGCTTCGTCCTTGACCAGCGCCGCCGCCAGCGCCTCGCGCACGCGCGCGCGGTCGGCGAAGCCGGCCGCCGCGACCGCGCGCATCGCGTCGAGCGTTTCGGCAACTGACACCGGCACTTCTGCCACGCGCAACTCGCCGACGAAGCGCAGCAACTCGGCGCTGAGCGTGCTCATCGCGGGCGCGCCGCGAGCGCGCCCGCTTTGGCTTCGGCCTTGGCGCGGTCGTCCTCGTGTTTGAGCAAGACGCCGAGCGCCGCGCGGATCGCCGAGGCGTCGAGTTGCGTTACGCCCAGGCGCAGCAGGGCGCGCGCCCAGTCGAGCGTCTCGGCGATCGAGGGCGGCTTCTTGAGCGCGAGCTTGCGCAGCGCATTGACGAAGCGCGCCGCGTCGGCGGCGAGTTGCGCGTCGAGTTCCGGAATCTTGAGCTCGATGATGCGCCGTTCCTGTTCGAGGCCGGGGAAATCGATGAACAGATGCAGGCAGCGGCGGCGCAGCGCCTCCGACAGCTCGCGCGCGCGGTTGGAGGTCAGCACGACCACCGGATGCTCGCGGGCGCGAAGCGTGCCGAGTTCGGGCACCGTGACCTGGAAGTCGGAGAGCAGCTCGAGCAGGAACGCTTCGAACTCCTCGTCGGCTTTGTCGACTTCGTCGATCAGCAGGACCACCTTGCGCGGCGACGATATCGCGCGCAGGAGCGGACGCTCGAGCAGGTACTCGCGCGAGAACAGATGCTCGGAGACGTCTTCCCAGCGCAGTCCCTGATGCTCATCGGCCTGCAGGCGCAGAAGCTGTTTCTGATAGTTCCACTCGTAGAGCGCGCGCGCCTCGTCCAGTCCCTCGTAGCATTGCAGCCGGATAAGCTCGGCGCCGAGCATCTCGGCCAGCACCTTCGCCACTTCGGTCTTGCCCGAGCCGGCTGGCCCTTCGATGAGCAGAGGCTTGTCGAGCGCGAGCGCGAGAAAGACCGCGGTCTCGACGCGCTCGTTGGTGATGTAGCGCGCGCGCCGCAGGCCGTCGCTAACGAATTCGGGCGTGACGTTCATCTTCCTCGCGTGGCATTCATTACCGCGTGGTTGAGACGCTGAGCATTGCGGTCATCGCGAGCGCAGTCAATTGCGCGCACTCGATTCCTCGCAGTCGCGCCCACGGTCAATTGCACTCGCGCATTCGCTCGCGCGAAGCTCGCGCGCGTATCCTGATCGCGAACCCTGCGATAGTCGAAATTTTGAATTTGCGAATCGCCGCCGACAGCCGCTCGGTCGGCAGCGCACGCATCAGTCATCTCTACACCACTATCGGTGAACGACCGGTGGGCGCAGCGCTGGCGCGGCACGCAAGCGAGGTTTAATCGAGGCCGAACGGCTTACGCCGTCCGGCCCCAGCCAACCGGGAAAAGGGGGGGCAAACCCCGGCCAGCGAACTCATTGTACGCCAGTTATAATTAGTTGCAATAGGTTCTAAGATGGAATGAAGCGCAAAAACTTCAAATGACGCCTCATTGCTGCAAGTCTAGCCCAAACTGACTAGCCTCACTTTTGGCATTCTCAGCGCACGACTACCGGTGACGCCGGCCAGCATTGCAGGACCCTGCCAGGACCGCGCCTTAAACGGGCGAAACTTAAGCCCGCGATTCTTATCAGTCAGCGGCCGCGGTATGCAATTCTTCGCCTGTCCGCGGATTGTGCAGCATCGCCTTGAGCAGTTTCGGCGGCGACATCGGCAACTCGGTCATCCGCACCCCGACGGCGCGATAGATGGCGTTTGCGACCGCCGCCATCGGCGACACGATCGAAACCTCGCCCACACCGCGCACGCCCAGCGGATGGCCGGGGTTGGGGACTTCGACGATAATCGTCTCGATCATCGGCAAGTCCAGGCAGGTCGGCATCCGGTAGTCCAGCAGCCCCGTGTTACGCATGATGCCGCGTTCGTCGTACACGTATTCCTCGTTGAGCGCCCATCCGATTCCCTGGGCCGTGGCGCCCTGCAATTGCCCTTCGACGTAGGCCGGATGGATCGCGCGGCCGACGTCCTGCGCGACGGCGCAGCGCAGGATTTTCACCTTGCCGGTATCGGGATCGACCTCGACGTCGACGCAGGTGACCGCGAACGCGTTGCCGACCGCGCCGACCGCGCCGGCGTTGAGGGTCGCGCGCCCCGTGATCGGGCCTCCGGTGCGGCCGAGCTTCGGAACTATTTCCTTGATCGTCATCGGTTTGACGCCGTTGCCGATCGCGCTCAGGCGTCCGTTGTTGAACTCGATTTCTTCGGGCTTCTTCTCCCACAACTTGGCGGCGCGCTCCTTGAGCTGGCGCACCACGTCCTCGGCCGCCTCGTAGACTGCCATCCCGGTGGCGAGCGTGATCCGGCTGCCGCCGGTCACGTCGGTATGGCCGATCGAGTCGGTGTCGGCGACGATCGGACGCACGTCTTCGGCCTCCACGCCGAGCACCTCGGCCGCGACCATCGCCATCGCGGCGCGCGAGCCGCCGATATCGACCGAGCCGGTGACCACGCTCAGCGTGCCGTCGTTGTGCAGGTTGACGGCCGCCGCCGATTGCAGGCCGCCATTGAACCAGAAGCCGGCGGCGACGCCGCGCCCGCGATTGGGGCCTTTAAGGGGCGAGCGGTAGTACTCGCTGTTTTTCATCGCCTCGCAGGTCTCGATGAAGCCGATACGCTTGTAGGGCGGCCCGGCGGGTTGCGGAGTGCCTTCATGGGCGCCGTTGAGGATGCGCATGTCGAGCGGATCGATTCCGCAGTGCAGCGCCAGTTCGTCGATCAGCGATTCGCAGGCAAACGCGGAGCTGGGCGATCCCGGTGCGCGATAGGCTGCGACCTTGGGCCGGTTGACCACCACGTCGTACGAGTCGATGAGCAGGTTGGGAACGTTGTAGGGGCCGGTGCAACACATCGCGCCAGGCGCGAACGGCGAGCCCGGAAAAGCGCCCGCCTCGTAGGCCATCCAGAACTGCGCGGCAGTGATTTTGCCGTCGCGTGTCGCGCCCATCTTGCCTTTGATCCAGGTGCCCGACGTCGGTCCGCTCGCGCGCAGCACTTCGCCGCGGCTCATCGTCATCTTGACCGGCCGTCCGCTCTTTTGCGCGAGCAGCACGGCGAGCGGTTCGAGATAGATCGTGGTCTTGCCGCCGAAGCCGCCGCCGATCTCGGCCGGCACCACCTTGATCTCGCCCTCGTTCATTTTGAGCACGGTGGCGGTCAGCGTGCGCACGTTGAAGGTGCCCTGGGTCGAACAATAGATGGTCGCGTGACCGTCGGAGCTGTAGAGCGCGACGGCGTTGTGCGGCTCGATATAGCCCTGATGGACGGTGGCGGTGCGGAAGTAGCGCTCGACGACGTAGTCGGCCTCGCGGAAGCCGGCTTCGAGGTCGCCGCGCTGGAACTGGATATGCGCGGCGACGTTGGTCGGCCGGTCGGGGCCTTCGGGCGATCCCGGGTCGGTGCGTCCGGCGATGAATTTCTGGCGAATCTCAGGCAGCAGGATCGGCGCATCCGGTTTCATCGCCGCATCGGCGGTCATCACCGGCGGCAGCACCTCATAGTCGACTTCGATGAGCCGCAGAGCCTCCTCGGCGATATGCGGGCTGGTCGCGGCGACCGCGGCAAGCGCGTGGCCGTCGTATAATACCTTCCCGCGCGCCATCACGTTGAGCGACAGGTAATGCGTGTTGACGACGAGCTCACCCATCATCGCAGTGGTGCCGGGGATGTCGGGAAAGTCGGCGCCGGTGATTATCGCCTTAACGCCGGGGAGCGCCGCGGCCTTTTCCGTGCGAATCGCGATTATCCGGGCGTGGGCGTGGGGGCTCCGCAGCACTTTGCCGAAGAGCATCCCCGGGAATGAGTAGTCGGCGCCGTATTTTGCCCGGCCGGTGACCTTTTCGATCCCGTCGTGCCGGATGGGCCGGGTGCCGATGACCCGGAATTCTTTTTGCTCAGAACCGTTCGAAGAGCCGTTCGTGGAGTCCGCCATGATCAACCTCGTGTGCGTTGAGGTTATCACGACTGGCCGCGCCTCGTCACGAGCGGCGTCGGCGCGTGAGGCGACAGGCCTCCCTAAAATTCCCTCCCCAAATTGTTTTGGGGGAGGGTTAGGGTGGGGGTCCAGGCGGTTCTGAATCTCTGGGAGAACCGCCTCTTTCCGTATTGGCTCGCGCATCGCAAAAAAAACAGAACGAGGAACCGCCGAAAAAAAAGATAACCGGCGCTTCCTCGCTCGACCCCCACCTCCATCCTCCCCCAAGACACGGGGGAGGAGGTCAGAGGTCAGAAAGAAAAAACGACGCGGCGACTCTCGTCGCTCAGAAGACGCGGGCAAAAAAACAACGCGGCGAGTCCTGTCGCCGCGCATAAAACTCGGGGGGCCGGGCGTTAGCCCGGCCCCCCGCCGCTCCACATCCACAACCCCGCCCCACGCTTCTCAAGCGAGGCCGCTCCCCGTCATTCGCACCCGCACCTCCGCACGCCGCCCGCTCGACTCAAGAACCGCCTCTCCCCCCGCCAAGGATCACCCCCTCCGCACGTCCTCATCTACTCGTCCCGCACCGCACCTCCGCCGATTTCGCCAACTACCCTTCGCCAACCGCCCCTCACCCTAACCGTTTTTCACCAACCCTCGCGCCGCTGCTCCGATGTCGCAGCTTCCTTCATCCGCCAGCCCTCGCATCACTCGCCTCGCCCTCGTTCATCACGAACAGCCGCTGGTCGCGCCGCAGTTGAGGCACTTGTAACAAGTGCCATTGCGCACCATCAGGCATCCGCAGTCCGGACACGGCGGAGCGTCGGCCTGATTGATGAACGCCTGGCGCGAGCGCACGCCGGCGCTCGAAGCCGCTGCAGACACCTGCTCGAGCGGAGCCTCGGCGCTCGCTCCCGCAACCGCCGCGGATGCCATCGCTGGCACCGCGTCGGCGCGATCCTGGAGCGCGATCACGCCGACCTCGCGCCGCGCCTCTTCGTCGAGGAACTTGGACGCGAGCCATCGGAACAGGTAATCGACGATCGACTTGGCGTACGGAATCTGCGGATTCTTGGTGAAGCCCGACGGCTCGAAGCGCATGTGCGAGAACTTGTCGACCAAAAACCGCAGCGGCACGCCGTATTGCAGCGCATAGCTGATCGCGGTCGCAAACGAATCCATCAGGCCTGAGATGGTCGAGCCCTGCTTGGACATCATCACGAAGATCTCGCCCGGCAGGCCGTCTTCGTACATGCCCACCGTGATGTAGCCTTCGTGACCGGCGATGTCGAACTTGTGCGTGATCGACTTGCGCTCGTCGGGCATTTTTTTGCGATGCAGCCCGCGCTCCGCCCCGGTCGCCGCCGCCATCACGGCCGCCATCGCGGCTGCCGCGGGCGCCGGCGCACTTTCGACCTTACTTTTGCCGGTGTTGAGCGGCTGAGTGCGCTTGGAGCCGTCGCGGTAAATCGCGACCGCCTTCAGCCCCAGCCTCCACGCCGTCATGTAGGCCTCGGCCACGTCGTCGACGTCGGCTTCGGCCGGCATGTTGATAGTCTTGGAGATCGCGCCCGAGATGAACGGCTGCACCGCGCCCATCATGCGCAGATGGCCCTGGTAATGAATCGTGCGCGCGCCCGCGCGCGGCTTGAACGCGCAATCGAAGACCGGCAGATGCGCGTCGGCCAGGTGCGGCGCGCCCTCGATCGTCTCGTGCTCGTCGAGGTGCTCGACGATCTCCTGGACCTCGCGCGAGTCGTAGCCGAGCCTTTTGAGCGCGCGCGGCACGGTGCCGTTGACGATTTTGAGCATCCCGCCGCCCACCAGTTTCTTGTACTTGACCAGCGCGATGTCGGGCTCGATGCCGGTGGTATCGCAATCCATCATGAAGGCGATAGTGCCGGTGGGCGCGATCACGGTCGCCTGCGAGTTGCGGTAGCCCGCGCTCTCGCCGAGCTTGAGCGCCTCGTCCCAGGCCTCGCGCGAGGCGCGGAGCAGCCCCAGCGGCACGTGGGCGGAGTCAAGGTCGTGAGCCTTCTCGCGATGGCTCGCGATGACCTTGAGCATCGGCTCGCGGTTGATCGGATAACCGCTGAACGGGCCCATCGCCTGCGCGAGGCGCGCCGATTGCAGATAGGCCTCGCCCGTCATCAGGGCGGTGATCGCGCCGGCGTAACTGCGTCCCTGGTCGGAATCGTACGGCAGCCCGAGCGCCATCAGCAGCGCGCCCAGGTTGGCGTAGCCCAGGCCCAGTTCGCGGAAGTCGCGCGCGTTGCGGCCGATCTCCTCGGTCGGATACGACGAGTTGTCGACCAGGATGTCCTGCGCCGTGATCATCACGTCGACCGCGTGGCGAAAGGCGCGCACGTCGAACTCGCCGCGCTCGTCGAGGAACCTGAGCACGTTGATCGAAGCGAGGTTGCAGGCCGAGTTGTCCAGGTGCATGTACTCGCTGCACGGATTGGAGGCGTTGATACGCCCCGAGTTGGGGCAGGTGTGCCAGGTGTTGATCGTGGTGTCGAACTGCATCCCAGGATCGCCGCAGGCGTGTGCCGCCTCCGCGATCATCCGCATCAGGTTGCGCGCCTTGTAGGTCGCGTCGGCCTTGTGGTCATTGACGAAGTGGGTGGTCCACTCGCCGTCCTCGGCCACCGCGCGCATGAACTCGTCGGGCACGCGCACCGAGTTGTTGGCGTTCTGAAAGAACACCGAGCCGTAGGCCGGGCCGTCGAGCGAGGAGTCGTAGCCGGCGTCGATCAGCGCCCACGCCTTGCGCTCCTCCTCCTGCTTGCACTTGATGAACAGTTCGATGTCGGGATGGTCGGCGTTGAGCACCACCATCTTGGCCGCGCGCCGGGTCTTGCCGCCCGACTTGATCACGCCCGCCGAGGCGTCGGCCGCCTTCATGAAGCTGAGCGGACCCGAGGCGGTGCCGCCGGCCGAGAGCTTCTCGCGGCAGGAGCGCACGGCCGAGAGGTTGACGCCCGCACCGGAGCCGCCTTTGAAGATGATTCCTTCGTTGCGGTACCAGTTCAGGATCGAGTCCATGTTGTCGTCGACCTTCAGGATGAAGCAGGCCGAGCATTGCGGTTTGGGCTCGATACCGACGTTGAAATACACGGGGCTGTTGAAGGCGGCGCGCTGGGTCACCAGCAACGCGGTCAGTTCGGCCTTGAAGGTGTCGCGCCCGGCGTCGTCGGCGAAGTAGCCCTGGCGCTCGCCCCATCCGGCGATGGTGTCGACCACGCGGCCGATAAGCTGGCGGACGCTGGACTCGCGCCGGGGGCTCCCGAGCGGCCCGCGGAAATATTTGGAGACCACCACGTTGGTCGCGGTCTGCGACCAGGCGCGCGGAACCTCGACGTCGCGCTGTTCAAAGACCACCCGGCCGTCCTCGCCGGCGATCACCGCCGAGCGCAACTCCCATTCGATCTCGCTGAACGGGTCGACACCGGGGCGGGTGAAATAACGCTCCAGGACTAGCCCGGCGCGCGATGCCGTCTGGGCGCGTTCAGGTGCTTTAGGTGGTTTTTTATCGAGTCCAGGCATCGTCATCTCGCCAGCCGCCATCGTCCCCTCCTCCTCTTCAGCCGCCCCCGCCCTTCGATCAACCGGTAAGTCGGGACGTTACTCCAGTGAGCGGTATAGTCAAGACCCCGACCACCACAGATAGTATAGTACAACCTGTGGACAACCCATAGGAAGGGCTGTTGACAGTATTTCGGCCGATCTTCGCTGACATAAGATCATCTAATTTGAGCGCAAGACAAAGGTAATAGAAAATGAACCTTTGACGCCTGTGGACACATGATCGGTTTGGCCCATCCGAACACGCCTTGAATGACTACCGAACCATTGCGCGCGGCCTGCGGAAGGTTATCGTAGGGCGCGATGGCTGTACGGCGGCGCAGGGCTCCCGAGCCGATCGCAAGTACGCTCGGCTCGATCATCGACCGGCTCGATTCCGAGGGCCATTTCGCGATCGTGCGGCTGGTCCAGGCGTGGCCCGAAATCGTCGGCGAAACGATCGCGCGGCGCACCGAAGTGGTCGAGCTGAAATTCCACACCGCCGTGATCAAGGTTTCGGGCGCGATGTGGATACAGGAACTCAACCTGCTCAAGCCCGAGATTCTCGCGCGGCTGGCCGCGCGCGTGGGTGACGATGCGGTTCGCGACCTGCGCTTCGTGCAGGGACGGTTGAGCCGCCGCCCCGCCCGCCCGCGGCTGCGCACGGTGGCGCGCGCGCCGCGGCGCGCAATCGAACTGCCGGAGCTCAAGGACCCCGAACTGCGCCGGGCTTTCGAGAGCCTGATCGAGGCCTGGGGACGTGCCCCTCGCTAGCATCAAGCGGTGCGAATTCGTAAGATACGCCGAACCTTAGCAGGTTACGCTCTTTGGGGGAGCGGCTCGATGGTTGCGCAAAAGCGCAACCGCATGGTAGTCGCAGCGGACTAACACAACCTGACCCGAGGGAGGGGACGACGCATGAAACGGATCACTTCAATGTTGATTGGCGCTCTTTTCGTAGGAGCCGGCTTCGGTATCGCGTTAGCGCAGGAGGGAGCCCCGCCACCCGCTCCTCCGGCGGCGCCTCCGGCCGCGGCAGCTCCGGCCGCTCCAGCAGAAGCAGCTCCGGCCGCGCCAGCGCCAGCCGCTACTGACGAGCATGCGGACGAAGTGAAGGCTTTCCACCGCATGCTCAAAATGCATCATCGGATGTGGCGGCGTCTGAAACAGAATCCCGAGGTCGTCACGAATGATTCGTGGGTGGGCAAATATCCCGACCTGCGAGACTTCTTCAACAAGTACCAGGGCTCGAAGGAGCGTTTCCTGGCGGACCCGGGCACCTATCTGAAAATGAACGAGGCCAAGGCGATGCATCGGGAAGAGACCAGGGGCCCCGGCGGAGAGTAAAAGCGTTCGCGATAAGTGGGGCGAGCCATCAGGCTCGCTCCACTTTTGCGTTTGGGGCCGGAGCCGCGGCGAATGAGGTTCCGCACTTCAGCCGCATCGCCTCTGCGTTCCCGCCGCGCCGTCATCGAATCCGTAACGCGAGCGCTCCCATAGCGCAGCCGTGCCGATAGCGCAGTTGTGGGCACGCTCGTCGTGCCGCGCGCGGCGGCTAGATTTTCCGTTGCAACGCAAACACCGGAAAAATCCCGCTCAGCTTGCGGCGCGCGCGGTCGAACGAATACTGATTGAATGGCTTGACGATGTAATCCAGGGCGCCATCACCCATAAAGGTCCCCCGGACCTTTTCGTACGGGATGGAGCTGGCGATGATGATTGCGGCGTCGGGCGCTTCTTTCTTGATCGTGTCAAACAGCTCGCGGCTGCCGATGCCTTGTGACTCGGGCATCATCAGGTCCAAAATGACCAGGTTTGGCGCGTGCTCGCGAAACAGCGCCAGGGCCCCTAGCGCATTTTCGGCTTCGTCGATCGCCCTGATGCCATAAATCGCCAGTTGATAGCGAATGGCCTTGCGGACCACCGGTGAGTCGTCAACGACTAGCGCACGAACGGACATCAAACTCTCCTCTGCTCGGCCGCATGAGCATCATTGATGAGCCCGCCGGCTAACCCGAGGGCCAACCCGAGAATTAACCCGAAGACCGGCCCAGGGGCTTGGACCCATCGAACTTCGTACCCGCCGCCGTTCGTCACGCTCTTGCCTCCACGCCTGCCTTCTCGAGCCGCTCAGGCAAGCCTGCGGCCTCGGCGATAAGCGTCCTGGTGCGGAAGATCGTCTCTTCAATTTGCGGTCCTTGAGCGCTCACCTGAACGCCCTCGCACAGCGCTCCGAAGCCGGAGGCGCCGAGCGTGAGCGAAGAACCCTTGAGGGCATGTGCCAGCTTGCGGATCGCTTCGATATCGCGATTGGTGACCGCCGACTGAAGCGCCACGACGCCTGCTGACAGCTCCGAGCGATAGACTTCAACCAAATCAAGAAACACGTCCTCGGCCGGCACGCTCGAAAGCGCACGCAGCTCTCTGATGGTCGAAAGATCGAACTCTTTCTTCTGAGAGCTGGCGCCAGGTTTGGCCGATGGGGCAACCGCCGGCGTCGCCGCGCCTGGTTTGCCTGCGCATTCGCCGAACGCCCATCGATCGAGCATGGTGGCGAGCGGCAAAAGCTTTACCGGCTTGGTGAGAAAATCGTCCATGCCGGACGCGAGGCAGCGCGCGCGCATGCTCGCCATCGCATGAGCGGTCATCGCGATTATGGTCGTGCGGTGGACGGAATTTTCTCGCCGTCTGATTTCGGCGGTGGCCGCATAACCATCCATTCCCGGCATTTCGCAGTCCATCAGGATGATGTCGTAGTGCCGGAGCGCAACCGCCTCGAGTGCGCCATAGCCGTCGTTGGCAATCTCCGCCGAATAGCCGAGCCGCTCCAGTTGGGTGCGGGCAAGTGAGGAATTCACCAGATTGTCGTCGACCACCAGCACGCTTACGGATTTGCGCGCGGCCGAGTTATCCTCCTCGACCATCGCGGACTTGCCCTGCGCGACCGCCTGGTGGGCGGCCGGCCGATTCCCGCGCAAGAGCGCCATCAGACAGTTGAGCAATTGCGACATCCTGATCGGCTTGGAGATGGTGGCGTCCGCGCCGCCCGCGCCAGGAGCTGTCCCAGCCGGGGCCAACGGACCAATTGCCAGTATCTTGATCCCGGCCAGTACCGGGTCGCGCTTGATTTCCTCGATCAGGGTCGGCCCGCTAACCGCGGTCAGTGTTGCCTCGACCAATGCCAGATGAAACGGGCCTCCTCTCGCCGTGGCCTCACGCAGTTCCTTCAGCGCGCCGGCCGCAGTATTCATCGACATATTGGAAATGCCCCACAGAGAAAGATGCTCGGACAACATCCGGCGATTGGTCGCGCTGGGCGTGACCACCATCGCACGCGTCCCGGCAAAACTGTCCTCTCCCAGCGTCAGTTTGGTCGTGCCGGCCTCGGCGATGTCACGTTCGAAGCGCGCGGTGAAATGAAAGGTCGAGCCCTTATCGGACTCGCTCTCGAAGCTGATCTCGCCGCCCATCTGTTTGACCAGGCTGGCTGCGATCACGAGACCCAAACCGGTGCCGCCGTATTTGCGTGCGGTCGAACTATCGGCCTGAACGAAGGGCTGGAACAGCTGCCCCTGGACCTCGCGCGGAATTCCGATCCCGCTATCGCGCACCTCAAAGGAGAGCAACAGGTCGTTATCGATCTCCTGCGGCTTCGCTACCGAAAGCGACACTTCGCCCTGGTGGGTGAATTTGACCGCGTTCGAGAGCAGGTTGTTGAGAATCTGCCGCAGGCGATTCGGATCGCCGCGCAGATTTCCGGTTATTCCAGGGGCAACGAAAAGCGCCAGCTCGATTCCCTTGTGCGCCGCGGTCGGGACGAAGTCATGGAGAGTTTCCTCGACCAGATGGTCAAGCGAGAAACTGACTTTTTCGAGCACGACTTTGCCCGCGTCAAGTTTCGAAAAGTCGAGGATGTCCTTGACGATAGTCAGCAGCAGTTCGCCACTGGAGCGGACCTGGTCGGCCTGCTGATGCTGCATGGGAGAAAGGTCGGACAGCAGCAGCAATTCCGTCAGTCCGATGATCGCGTTGAGCGGAGTGCGCACCTCGTGGCTCATGCTGGTGAGAAATTCGGACCTCACCCGAACTGCCTCGAGCGCCAGATCGCGCGCCGCCTGCATCTCGGCCTGCGCGCGCTTGCTCTGCGCATTATCGTGATAGATGACCGCGAATCCTTGCACCCGGCCCTCCAGGCAAATCGCGGCCACGGTCGCAACGACCTCTATCACCGTGCCGTCCTTGCCGAGCCGCCTGGCCTCCGAGGTCTGCGTGGCGAGACGCTTGTCGCCTTCGACTCCAGGATCAATCAGCCACTGTTCGCCATGCTCCATCAGCACGCAGGCCGACCTGCCAATGATCTCAGCTGCGGCGTAGCCGAAGAGCCGCTCCGCGCCAGGGTTCCAGCTGGTGATGATGCCTTCGTTGGTGAGGGTCATCATGGCTTCGGGAACCGACTCGAAAATCGAACTGACCAGGCTGGTTTGCTCGAGCAGGGCGGCGCTCCGCTCGGTCACCCGTTGCTCCAAAGTCGCATTGAGCTTTTGCAGGTTCTGACGGTTCGCCGCCAGATCCTCGGCGCTTTCGCTCGCGCGTGCGGAAAGTCTGATCGCATGGAAGCCGAGGATCAACAGGCAAAAGATCACCATCCTGCCGATTGTGATCGTCACCACGCTTCGCCTGGAGGCCGCGTGCACGGCTGCGGTCCGCAGCGTCATGAGCCGGTCTTCCTCTGCCGTCATCTCGCGCAATATCCGCGTGACCTCGCTGAACCCGCTACTGAGCTCGGCCGCGTCAGGTTCTGCCGCAACTTGTGCGAGGCTGTGGGTCAGGGCCATCTGCGTAAGTTGCCCGCCCACAGTCACCTGACGTTTAATGAGCCGATCGAGCTGGTCGACCCGACTTTGCTGGGAAGGATTATCCCTGCTAAGAGTGCGCAGCGCGGCGGCCTGATGCTGAAGCCAGAAAAAGTCGCCCGGGAGGCTGTCGAGCCGCTTTTGGTTTCCAGTGCGGTAGTATTCCTGCATTGCGGCGACGCCGAAAAAGGCGTCCGCCCTGGCCACTCCCAGCACTTCGAGCACGTTCTGTGTATGGGTTATCCAGTTGGTCCGCTCGGCAAAGTCGTTCGGGTTGCCCAACGCGCTCCATAGAACGACCGCGGCCGCGACCAGCGCCGTGGCGAAACCGATCCGGACGAGCCTGGTGCTGTTGCCGAAATGAGGCAGCCATCCCGTGACGGCGGAGCGATGCTTGGCTGTGGTTCGCGGCTCGTCCATTTGGCTTCGTATTCGAGCAAGCCATGTGCCACGCGGCCGTGCCGGAGATTGCCTTTGCCGATAAGGGCTATAGGTGGTCAATTTGTAGAGAAATGCTCCCGCGCTAATCGGATGCCGCTCCCGGCGTTCGGATTCAATACAGGTGCGCGCCAATTTGTCGCCGCAGTGGATCGATCAAGGACCTACGGTCCATCAAAGAGAGCCGAAACCGCACCGGCCTCGCGGTCGTACTTCCAAGTTGGCCGGAGTAGTCTCTGGCGAGGCGTCCGATGCTTAGAGTCGGTAACATGCCGCAGGAAAAGCGTGCGCTCCACGCGCTCAACCGGCTGGCCTTCGGGCCGCGCCCCGGCGACCTCGAGCGCGTCAACCAGATCGGCATCGAACGCTACCTCCGCGAACAACTCGACCCGCAATCGATCCCGGTGCCGCCGGAACTCACGCAACGGGTCGGCGCGCTCAGAACCTTGCAGATGACGCCGGTCGAGCTGTTCGTAACTTTCCAGCTTCCCGTGCAACAAGCCAAGGGCGACACCGACACGCAGAAAGCCGCGCGCCAGCGCTCGCAGGTGATTCTCCAGGAGGCGGTCGAGGGCCGGTTGATGCGCGCGATCTACGGACCGCGCCAGTTGCAGGAGGTGATGACCGCCTTCTGGTTCAACCATTTCAACGTTTTCGCCGGCAAGGGCCTGTGCCATCTGTGGATCGGCGCGTACGAGCAGGAGGCAATCCGGCCGCACACGATGGGCCGCTTTCGCACGCTGCTCGGCGCGACCGCTAAGCATCCCGCGATGCTCTTCTATCTCGACAACTGGCAGAACAGCGCGCCCAACAGCGGCGCGCGGCGCGCCAAATTCGAAGGCATTAACGAGAACTACGCGCGCGAGGTGATGGAACTGCACACACTCGGCGTCAACGGCGGCTACACCCAGGCAGACGTAACCGCGCTCGCGCATATCCTTACCGGATGGGGCCTGCAAAAACGCGGGCAGGCCGGGATGGGGATGGGCGCCCCGGGCATGGGCAATCCTGGGATGCATGCTCCGGGAGGAATGACAGGGATGGGTGGATGGGGGCCGTGGTGGCGGCGTCCGGCGCGTCGGGCGCCGCTGCCCGGCGCCCAGGGCGATCAGTACGGCTTCTACTTCGACCCGAGCCGCCACGACTTCAGCGACCAGGTCGTTCTCGGCCGCTCCTATAGCGGGAGTGCGGGGATCGCCGCGGGCGAGCAGGCGCTCGACGTGCTGGCGCGCGCACCCGCCACCGCGCGGCATCTGAGCTACCAGCTCGCGCAATACTTTGTGGCGGATAATCCGCCACAAACGTTGGTGGCGCGGATGGCCGAGCGCTTCGAGCAGAGCCAGGGCGACATCCGCGCGACGCTCGAGACGCTCTTCTTCAGCCCCGAGTTCTGGGACGAGCGCTACTACGGGGCCAAGTTCAAAACCCCCTACGACTACGTCATCTCGGCCGTGCGCGTGACCGGCGCGCCCGAGGTAACCAACTACCGCCCGCTGTTCGGCACGATGACGCTGCTCGGGATGGCGCCGTATGCGCACGAAACGCCCGACGGCTACGCGAACACCCGCGAGGCCTGGCTCAACCCGGACGCGATGATGACGCGGCTGAGCTTCGCCACCGCGCTCGGCCAGGGCCATCTGCCGCTGCTGGCGCCGCCGTTCGAGGCGGGTGGCGGCGGCGGTCCGGGGTTTCGCGTGAAGTTCAAAAATGGCGGCGGCCCGGGCGCGAAGATGTACGAGTTGAACCCGGGCAATGCTTCTGCAGGGAGCAAGAATCCTCAGATGGATCCGCCTGAGCCGGCGCAACTGGTCGCGTCGCTAGGCGGCAATCTCTCGGCCAACACGCGCGAAGCGATCGAAGCCGCGCCGGTGCAGTTGCGCTCCGCACTCGTGCTGGGAAGCCCCGAGTTCATGGTGCGCTAGCGAGCGACGGGGTAAGGAAAAATGGCGAACAAACGCGAGGACTATCAATACTGTGACGCGCGATGCTGCGACGGGGACGCGCGGCCAGTGAACGGTATGAGCGGCCTGACGGGCCTGGCGCGGGTTACGCTCGACCGGCGCGCATTTCTGCGGCGCGCGGCCCTGCTCGGCGCGGCCGGGGTCGTGATGCTGAGTCCTGACGCGTGGGCCGCGCGCGCTCTCGGCGGTGATTCAAGCCGCAAACGGCTGGTGGTGGTGTTCATGCGCGGCGCGGTCGACGGACTCAACGTGGTGGTGCCGTATGGCGAGACGAACTACTACGACTCGCGCCCGACGCTTGCGCTCGCGCGCGCGGGCGGCGACGGCGCGGTGATCAACCTCGACGGCTTCTTCGGACTCCATCCCGCGCTGGCCACGCTCCAGCCGCAGTGGAACGACGGCACGCTCGCGTTCGTTCACGCCTGCGGATCGCCCGACCCCACGCGCTCGCACTTCGACGCCCAGGATTACATGGAAAGCGGCACGCCGGGCGTGAAAAGCACCGGCGACGGATGGATGAACCGGGTGCTCGCGGTGATGCCCGGCAAGGCGTCGCCGACCGAGGCGCTGAGCCTCGGCGCCAACGTCCCGCGCATCCTGTCGGGCCGGATGCCGGTCGCCAATATCGCGCTGGGCGCGGCGCGGCGCGTCCGCTGCCGATGGACCGGCCGATCGTCGAGACCGCGTTCGATCGGATGTATCGGGGCAGCGACGCGCTCAGCCACGTCTACCAGGAAGGGCGCACGGCGCGGGCCAAGCTGATGAGCGAACTCGAACAGGACATGACCGAGGCCAACAACGGCGCGCCCTCGCCCAAAGGATTCTCCGACGACACCGGCCGCCTCGCGCATCTGATCGCGCGCGACCCGAGTATCCGGCTCGCCTTTCTCGCGCTCGGCGGATGGGACACGCACGTCAATCAGGGCGCGGCGAAGGGCCAGCTCGCAAACCATCTGCAACCGCTCGGCGAGGGGCTCGCGAGTTTCGCAACCGCGCTCGGGCCGCACTACCAGGACACGGTCATCCTGGTCATCTCGGAGTTCGGACGCACGGTGCGCCAGAACGGCAATGGCGGCACCGACCATGGCCACGGCAACGTGATGTGGGTGATGGGCGGCCCGGTGCGCGGGCGCAAGGTCTACGGCGCGTGGCCGGGGCTCTCGAACCAGCAGCTTTACCAGGAGCGCGATCTCGCGGTGACGACGGATTTCCGCGAACCGATCGCGACCGTGCTGCGCGGGCACATGGGGCTCGGCGAGGCGCAGATCGATCGCGTTTTTCCCGGCCGCCCGCGGTCCAGCACCCATACCGCAGGTTTGATTTCGGTCTGACCCGGCGCTGGATCATTCATGGAGAGGGCCGTTCGTGAACGGCCCTGTTGTCCGAAGATACGAGCGGTCAGCGGGTGCCAGCACGTTGGTGTCTGGTAAGGCCCTCACGACATACCGGCCGTTTATCGCGAGGCGGCGGCGCTGGCCGGGCGATACGAAACCAGCTCCTGGCTCTTGAAATCCGGATCGGTGGTGTCGCATTTGGCCAGCGCGTTCACTTCCGGCGCGTACCAGCAGGTCATCTGCATGTTGGAGAGCCCGGTCCGATATACGATCTTGAGCTTGAGCGCGTTCAACGTTCCGGCCGGAACCGTCACCTGCTCCCAATCGAGCGCCTGGCCGTGCGTGTTGCCCCAGATTCGTCCGGCCTCGGTCTTCAACAGCCAGTCCTTCGACCATTTCTTGCCCGCCCACAGCGGAAAATTGAACGTGCCGAGGTCGGGATCGAACGAGCCAATCAGCGTGCCGACGTGGCCGGAGATGAGGTTGCCCTCGAGCGTGTAAGTGTTCTGATGGCCGAACCAATTGACGACCATCCGGTTGCTCGCGATTTTCACCACCTCGATCTTGCCGTCGGTGTCGTTGAGCCGGGAGACCCAGGTGTCGCCGACTTCAAGTTTAGGCGTCGCGATTTCGCGATGCTCCGGGTTGGGCCGATCGACGACGACCACTTCCTTGTGCCGGCAGAAAGTACACGGCCCCACGACCTCGACCGCCTGCCCCGACACGACAAAGTCCCTGCCGTCGCTGCTCGCCCCAGTAGCAACATGGATGATTGCGTCGACCCGATCCTGGTACTGGTCGATCGCCAGGGTGCGTAATTTCTCGTTGATATGATCGGTCTCGATCGCGGCGCCCGAGAACGGCTCGCTGTACTTTATCTCGCCCAGCGTCTGATGAGGCTCGGACATATCGCCGGTCATCACCATCACGTCCGCCCGATTGAGAGTGACTATCCTCTGATGCATCATCTCCTGGCGGTTGCGCTCTTCCTGCATGCATCCCGGCGCCGCCGCCGCCATCGCGAGCGTCGCCATCGCGAGTATCGCGAGCGCCGGCAGCGTCCGCCACCCGTGTAAACTCCAGCTTCGCACGTGGGTAAGCGTACCACGCCTGAGCGCCGGCGCGATGCGCGCCGGCGCGGCTACGAATGCGGCGCGGGCGAAACGCCCTCGCCGCGCAGGAGGCGGGCAAAATCGCCCATTACGAATGCGGCGCGGGCGGAGCGCCCTCGCCGCGAAGGAGATGGGCAAAATCGCCCATCTCTTGCGCGTTGAGGTCGGACGCCATCCAGTAATTCATCCCGCCGCGCCGCCAATGCAGAAGGTTGTAGCCGTCGTGCGCGGTGCTCTCCACTGCGCTCTGGGAGCCGTCGGCAGCCGGCCACACGAAGACGTTCACGATATGTTTGCGGCGCTGGTAGACCAGCGCCGCGACCGGGCGGCCGGCAAGGTAGTCCAGACGGCCGCCGACGAGGCGGAAGCCGTCGGCGGCGAAGTCGTTCACTGGCGGCGAAAAATCGATCCGCCCGTCGAACCACGGTTTGACCGTATGCTGGTCGGTCGAGACCACGTCCATCAGATGACCCGGCATCAGCGAGCGCAGATGGCTGGTCAGGACTTCGCGGGCGACGACGTCGGCCTCGACGCCGTTGCCCAATAGCGCGCCGTTGCCGAACGGCGCGCCGCTACGAAAGGTCCGCCACAGGCCGGGACTGCCGTTGAGTACCACGATCGCGAGCATCGCGAACGCGGCCCCCGCGACCGCCCATCCCGCCTTGCTGCCGGCTATTCCGCGCGCCGCCGCCGACGAGCCATCGCAGCCGCCACCACGGCGCGCGCGCTGAGGGCGCGCGCGCCGTGATGGCGGCCTCGCCCGCCGCCAGCGCCGCGCCGAGGCGCCGGCGCAGCGCGTCCGGCGCCGCGTAGCGCAGCGCCGGGTCGCCGAGCGCGGCGCTCAGCGCCGCGAGCGAAGCGCGCTCGCGCGCGCAGTCGGCGCACTCCTCGAGATGGCGCTCGATTTCGAGCGCCGACTCGAGTCCCAGCTCGCCGTCAGTATAGGCGTGGATTAGCGTTTTGGCCTCGTTGCAGTTCACGCACGTCTCCGGAGCTACCGAAGCTGCCGGACTCGTTCGACCTTGCCGGATTCTCCGGCTTTGCCGCCGAGCGCGAGGCGCAAGCGATCGCGCGCCCGCGCCAGGCGCGACATCACGGTACCGATCGGCACGCCGGCGGCGCCGGCGATTTCCTTATAGGACAAGCCTTCCATTTCGCGCATCACAATCGCCTCGCGATACTCCACCGGCAGTGCCTCGAGCGCCCGCGTCAGCGCCTCGCGATCGACCCGGGTAAGCGCCGCCGTTTCGGGATCGATAGCCAGGTCGGTCCCCTGATGCTGTTCCTCGTCGAAGACCACGTCGGTCGCGGCCGTGCGGGAGCGGGAAAGCTGCGTGTAGCAGACGTTGCGGACGATCGCGAGCAGCCAGGCCCGGCGGTCGCCGCCACGAAAGCCGCCTGCATAGCGCATCGCGCGCATGAACGCGTCCTGCACCGCATCCTGCGCGTCCTGGTCGTCGTGCAGGAGCCAGCGCGCCAAGTTGTAGGCGTCGTCGAGCCAGCCCAGCAGGCTTTGCTCGAAGTTTCGCGCTTCGTCCCGATCCGCCAACCGCTTTTCTCTTTTCCCGCGCTGGCCGCCATCTGTTGGATAGACCGCCCGCGGAGCTTTTTTATTCCCGGCCTCGGCGCCCCCGGCCGGGAATAACCTGGATGCCCATCGAGTCTTGCCTGCTGAAGACGATGGCGCAAGGAGCCCGGTTACGGGCGTCGCGCGGCTTTGCGGATGCACCGCCGGTCAGACAAGGGCAAGAAAATGAAATATCGAAAGGTTACGCGAATCGACTCGTTGAGTCCGGCTACTCACGATCTTCAATACTATGGACGCGTTCAACACGATATCCATTTCAATATTACGGACGTCTTCAACGCGATAGTCGTCCTCGCGTTCCTGGCTCTGCTGATCC
The DNA here is from genome assembly GCA_963771325.1 of uncultured delta proteobacterium. GTDB lineage: Bacteria > Desulfobacterota > Binatia > Binatales > Binataceae > JAKAVN01. The sequence continues at coordinate 67,948 of CAVYTJ010000008.1, forward strand.
TCTATCCAACCCTTCTGTAGATCGAGGTCGATTCATTGCATTGCGCATTGTTTCTATCTGGGGGAATAAACGGCACGCCCACTGAGTCTTGCTTGTGAAAACGATGGCGCAAGGAGCGTGGTTCCGGGCGCCGCACCGCTGGCGGATTTACCGCCAGCCAGGAGACGGAGAGAAAAAATGAAAGATCGACAAAATAGAATCGACCGAAGGTCGTTTCTCAAAATCGCGGGGACCTCGATCGGGATCGGCGTACTCTATGAGTTCGCGCCATTCCTCGAGCGCCGGGCCGAAGCCGGCGAAATGAACGGCTACTTCAAAAAGGTCAATGGCGAAGCGCCCTCGAGCTTCACCTTCGCGCAATTCAGCGATCCGCACGTCGGTTTCCAGGGCCCGCCCGATCCGCTCGGCACCAAGGCGTTCCAGAGCGCGGTGGCGTTGCTCAACAAATCGCCACAGCGGCCGGATTTCGTGCTCTTCACCGGCGATTTGACCCACGATGCCGACAGCCGCGACGTGCATGCGCAGCGCATGCAATTGTTCAAGCAAATCGCGGGCGGCCTCAAGACGCGCGCGATCCACACCGTCCCGGGTGAAAACGACGCGGCGCTCGACGGCGGCGTGCTCTACCGCGAACACTTCGGCGAAAGCCACTACTCATTCGATCACAAGGGCGTGCATTTCGTCGCGCTCGACAATGTGTCGCAGGGCAGTCCCGAGGTTGGTCCGGCGCAATTGGCGTGGCTCAAGAAGGACCTCGCGCGCTTTCCCAAGACCGCGCCGATAATCGTCTTCACTCATCGGCCGCTGTTCGATCTGAAGCCGGAGTGGGAATGGTTCACGCGCGACGGCGACGCGGTGATGAACACGCTCGCGCCGTATGAGAACGTGACCGTGCTCTACGGCCATATCCATCGGCACGACGTGCATCAGACTGGAAACGTGAAGCACTTCGCGGCCCGCTCGCTGATTTTCGCGTTCAACGATCCGGCGACCAACGAGAACAAAAAACAGCTTCCGTTCGACCAGAACGATCCGTTCAAGGACCTGGGAATCCGGCTCGTCTCGTCCAAGGGGCCCGAGAACAAGCCCGCGGACCTTGGCGTCAACGACATCGTTCTTACCAAGGCCGAGTTCTCCGGCCTTTCGGGAATGCAGCAGATGATCAAAGACAACAAATCAATCGGTGGGGGTTCATCCAATGATTCTGACTAAGAAGAAAATGGCCGTACTGGGCATCCTGGGACTGGCTACTGGATTGGTAACGTATGGGGCGCCGGCTCCCGCGCGCACTGCCGAAACGGCGCAGGTCGTGAAGATCACGGCGAGCAAGTTCCACTTCACGCCCGATCACATCGTGCTGGCAAAGGGCCAGCCGGTCACCCTGCAACTGACGAGCGCCGACCGGACGCACGGTTTCATGGTCAGGGCGTTCGGTATCGACACCGACATCCAGCCGGGCAAGACGACCGCGATCACGATCCGGCCCGAGAAGGCCGGCACTTACACCACGATCTGCGATCACTACTGCGGACTCGGCCACGGCGGGATGAAGATGACGATCGTGGTTGAAGAGGCCACGGCAAAATCGTCGGCCGCACCGATCGTTAGCGCGTCCAACACGGTATCGAGATAGGGCAAGGCCGGAATTTTCGATGGAAACTCTAATCGCAAAGTACCATCTGCATCCGATTATCGATCACTTCACGATTGCGCTCCTGGGCATCGGGGTGCTCGCGGATGTCGGCGGCTACGCGATCGCGTCGCTGCTTGGCAATCGAAGCTCGCGCGCCAGGAGTTTGGGCGATCGATTGCGCGGAGCGGCGCTGGTACTGCTCGTTCCCGGCGCGATATCGGCGATCTTTTCCCGGTTTACCGGGGAAAGCGAGGCGGAGCGGGTCTGGGACACCATCTCTCCGGCCGCGCAACAGATCCTCTTTTCCGATACCGGCTCCGCTCCATTTCTTTCTCACGCGGTGCTCGGCACGTACCTGATGTATGCGTTCGTGGCGCTGGCTGGATGGCGCGTGCTGCTCGAAATTTGGGCGAAACTCAAGCGGACGCAGCTCGTTTATTTTGCGGTTGCGATAGTTGCCGTGTGCGCGCTGCTCTACCAGGGCAAGACGGGTGGAGAACTCGTCTACGACCACGCGGTGGGAACCACTCACGCGGAAATTACGCCGCAGCGAGCGGTGAATCTTGAGAAATGAAGCAATAGCTACTGAGTGGTTGTAACTTTGGGCGGGCAGCCGACGAATACTCATATGTCATGGACAGAGATTTTCCAGATAGCACTCTCAAAAACGGTTTTTAATAGTGCGACTGAACCAACGCTCAAGCAGATCCCCAAAAAAGGAGCGATAACGTATGCGTCTGATGAAGTACACCGAGGGATGGACGCGCCGTCATTTCCTCGAGCAAGCCGGCAAAGGAGTATTTGCCGCGGGAGTTTTGTCACCATTGATGGATGTGGTTGGCAGGCACGGCACGATCGACGCCGCCTATCCGCCCGAGTTGCTGTCGATCGAGGCTTACACCAAGGGCAAGCTCAAGCCGGGCGACGTGCTCAACGCCGAGAACGTCGACATCGTTAAAGACCTGCTCGATCCCGGCGCCTACTACCAGATCAAACATGATGGACGCCTGGTCGATCTTGCACCGACCGAGACGGACGTTACCAGGTTGACGCCGCTGCCGTACCTGCAGGCCACCTTGAGCAACAAGGGAAGGCACAAGATTTTCCCCGACGGCAACCTCTATACGCTCGAGGGCAAGCCGTGGATCGGTGGGAATCCCTTCCCACAGCCGCAAGCTGCTCAGGAAGTATTGATGGCGAACACGCTGAGCTGGGGCAAACACGACACCCAAGCTCACGCAACGCTCGATTGGGACACCGACGCTGACGGTAACGTCGAGTACCAGTACGGGTCCTTCTATGTGGAATGGCAGACGGTCGGACGCCTGACTCTCGACGCGCATCCTTACATGCCGGGCCACGAGAACCAGATCCGTTTCTTGGGCGGGACCGTAGTTTCACCCGCCGACGTCAACGGCACGGGCATCCTCCAGGTCTGGGCCTACGACCAGCGTCAGCTTCCCGGCTACTACGTTTACCAGCCGACCACCAAGCGCGTGCGTTCCTACCCGGTCGATCAACGCTTCGAGCCGCAGTTTCCGGGCAACACGTTTTTCGTTTCGGAATATTGGAGCACGGGAGACCCATTGCTGACGTGGGGCAACTTCAAACTGGTCGGCAAGGGTCCGATGCTCGCCGGAGCGCATCATTGCGCCGACCTCGACCAACCCAACTGGTTACATAAGACCTGCGGCGGCAAGAGCGGCGTCAAGTACTGGCGCACGCGCATGGAACTGGTGCCGGAGGCCTACGTGGTCGAATTGGAGCCCGTCGCGTATCCGCGCGCGCCGATTGGCAAGAAGCGGATTTGGTACGATGCTCGCACGCTGACTCCGCTCACGATGATCAGCTACGACCGTCAGGGCAAGGTATGGAAGCAGTGGGAAGGTGGCTTCGACTACTACGATCGTAAGCCTGGAATGACGTGGATCGAAGGGGTGCCCGAACACTTTTGGAGCTGGACGCACGTGCACGCGCACGATCTCCAGAGTAACCGGATGTCGCGCTTTTACTATGCGCAGACCGTGCCTGGCGGGTACCACGCCACTGTCGACGACGCCAGGTTGTTCGGCGACTTCTGCTCGATCGAGGCCCTGGAGCGTCTGGGCCGGTAATGTCCTGACAATTGAATGATTCTTGTTATGACCAATGGCGTTTTCAGAAGCCATTCACGCAGAAATTACGCCGCAGCGAGCGGTGAATTTTGAAAAGTGAATGACGATCTAGATGTGTAACCGCAGGGCGGCACTGTCGTACTGAATTATCGACCGACGACTGAATAGTCTCCTGCCAAAGGCGGGGCCGGGGTCGTCCCCCCCACCCGGCCCCGCCTCCCCATAATCTTTTTCTCATCCCGAGCGAGTCGCGAGTCGAGGGACCCCGGATTTTCTTTGCGCTAGGACTTTCGCGATGCGCCGTCAGTAAGGATCCAGAGTCTTTCGACTTGTGCAGCGCTCGCTCAAGATGACACAAGAGGCAGCTTCAAGTCATTTTTCGACGCTTCCCGCATAAATTCACAATTTCGGAGCGGGAACGGATCGGGGGCAGGCTCGATCAGATTTCCGGCCGTCCCGTAAGGGCGAAGCCGGAGCGATCGAATCGTCGAGGCCAGTTTTTAGCGCAGCGAACGGGAAACCGAGCGCGGCCGGGAATGGTAGGTTACTGGTCGCCCCCGAGCTTCTGCATTTCCCGATCGACCTCGCGCATCTTCGAGAGCCGCTGGTCGGTCGGAATCAAGCGCGAGTCGCTCTGGGCGGTCTGCTGCTCGCTGTGCACGGTGGGCAGTTCGCCGTCGATCTTTTCCAGCGACTCCTGCGCCAGCTTGCGCACCATCGGGTTCTTGTCGTTGGTGACGGTCTGAACGAGGATGTCGGTCGCATGCGGGTCGCCGATCTCGCCCAGCGCGAAGACCGCGGTGCCGCGGGCCGCATCGTCCGGAGCCTGCTTGAGGTAGCCAACCACGGGCAGGGTGCCGCGCGAATCGCCGATTCGTCCAAGGGCGGCCACGATATGGAGCTTCACCACCGCTTGCGTCTCGCGCAGGAACAACTGCTGGTTCATCAGGGGCACCGCCAACGTCGCCTGCTGGGCCCCCAGGATGTCGATTGCGCGAATCTTGACCCGGATATCGGGATCGGTCAGCCCCTGGATCAGAATTTCCTGGGCCTTGGGCTCATTGACGCCGCGTAGCTTGTCGAGCGCCTCGGCGCGCACCCGCGGATCGGCGTCACTCATCCCCTTCTTGGCGTCCGTCTCGAGCTGGTCGGGAGATTTGGTCTCCTGCCCTTTCTGGCCGCCCTGCATCATCTTGCTCATCATATTGCCGGCGCCGCCGCCCTGGGCGCCGTAACCGCCGAATTGAGCAAGCGCGGACGCCGGCGGCATCGCCAGCGCCAACAGCAGGCCTCCGGAAAAAATCAGCCCAGCTTTTGACAATTCCATGTCCTCGTCAGTTGCGGCAAAATCATCGATGAAAATGGTTTCGATTGCAAGTAGCAGATTCCGGGCGCCCAAAGCGATCGTCGCGATAGCCGCCGCGGCGCTCATCGCCGCGGCCGGCGTGGCAGCGCCCGGCGCGTCGGCCGGCGGGCTACTTCACGAGGCAAGCTCGGCCGCCGCTCATCCGGACATCGCCGACGCGGCCGTTCCCCCGCGCCCGCTCCCCGACGGTGTTCGAGTTCCCAGGTATTCGCCCGGGCCGATGCCGTTCCACACCGGCGAGCAGCTCGTCTACCAGGGTTCGTGGATTGGAATCCCGGCGGCCGGTGGCAAGGTCGTCCTGCATGACGGCAATGGCGACCCCGCGCTTCTGAGCGCCGAGATTTGGATCAGCACCAATCGCCTGACCGACAAGTTCTACAAGATGCGCGATTACCTGCGCGAGGATTTCACCGCCGCCTCGCTCAAGCCCACCGAGATGAACATCCGGCAGAACGAAGGCCGCCGCCACGACACCTTCAACGTCACATTCGACCACCGCGACCACGTGGTCACGCTGGTCAAGCATGGGCCACGCGGCCAGCAGACGCGCAAGTTCCTCTCCTACAATCCCTCGGGCCCAGTGTCGGGTGCGATGATGGCGCTGTCGCAGCCGCTTTCGGCGGGCGACTCGCTGAGCTTCGACGCGTTTAGCGGCACCACGCGCTACGTCTTCGAGCTCAAAGTGATTCGGCGCGAGCGTATCGGCACGCCGCTCGGCGAATTCGACGCTTTCAGGATCGTGCCCTCGGTCACTTACTTGAGCGACGGGAAGATCAACGACGAGGTGCACGATACGACGCTCTGGGTCTCGGCCGACGCGCGCCGCCTGCCGCTGCGGGTCGAGTCGGCGGTCTTCATCGGGAGCGTCCGGATCGATCTGGTCAAGGTGATCGATCCCAGCAATGCCACGCAACGGGTGGAACGCTAGCGGCGACGGTTTGGGGGACACGCGGGCGCTTTGCTAATGGATCGGCATCGCGAGGACGAGGGCGGACGACAATGGCTAAGAAACTCGAATTTTTTTACGATTGCTCCAGCCCCTGGACTTACCTGGCGTTCAGCCGGATCGAGGACGTGGCGCGCCGCCACGATGCCGAACTGGTATGGCGGCCGATTCTGGTCGGCGGCGTCTTCAATGCCGTCAACCCCTCGGTGTATGAGGGCCGCGAGCATCCGGTGAAGCCCAAGGTCCGCTACTACGACAAGGATCTGCAGGACTGGGCGCGCCTTTACGGGCTCAAGATCGGCCATCCCACGGTCTTTCCGGTGAACTCGGTCAAGGCGATGCGCGGGGCGTTCGTCGCGATCGAGCACAACAGGGTTTCGCCATACTCGCGCGCGGTCTTCGAGGCCTACTGGGGCGAGGACCGCGACGTGAGCCGCGACGAGGTCCTGCGCGACATCGTGCGCGCGGCCGATCTCGACCCCGACGAATTTTTCAGGAAGATCGCCGCGCCCGAGTACAAGGACAAGCTGCGGGTCAACACCGAGGAGTTGATCGCGCGCGGCGGTTTCGGCTCGCCCACGATGTTCGTCGAGGGCGAGATGTTCTTCGGCAACGACCGCCTGGTGCTGGTCGAGGATCGGCTCGCGCATTAGCGCGGGCCACGCGCGGGCCACGCCCGTGCCAAGCGCATACGACGACCGGCCACGGACGGACGCGGCGCGCGGCAATCATTTTTGAGCGCCATCGTTTTTGAGATCGATGCCCGCCACGAGCATCGCCAGCTTCGCTTCACTGCCCGAGCGCGTGCGCGCGTTCATCGCGCTGCGCCTCGACGCCGCGGTCGAAGATGCGATTACCGGGCTGATCGAGCGTTTGCGCGCGCCCCAAAACGATATCAACGATATCAGGGAGGACGGTATCCGATGGGTCCGGCGCGCGAACTTCCATCTGACGCTGTTTTTTCTTGGCCCCGCGGTGCCGCGCGAGCGCTTGGCGCCGATCGCGGACGCGCTTGGCGCGATCGCGGAGGCGACCGCGCCTTTTGAAATCGTGGCGCACGGCGTTGGCGTCTTTCCGAATCCGGCGCGCCCGCGCGTCATCTGGGTTGGTCTTGATGGCGACGGACTGGCTGCACTGGCGGCGCGCGTCGCCCAGGCCGCCGCGCGATACGGGTTCGCGCCGGAGCGGCGCGCCTATTCGCCTCATCTGACGATCGGCCGCGTGCGCTCGCTCAACTCGCCGGGGCGGCTTCGGCGCGCGCTCAGCGAGACGGCGGATTCGAGCTTCGGAGTCTCGCGGATCGAGGGCGTGAAGCTCTATCGAAGCGAGCTTGGGCCTCAATCGTCGATTTACCACGAATTGGCCGCCTTCCCGCTGGGCGTCCGCGAACGCTGGTGAAGCCGGAGGAGCGACCTCAGCGACCCCCGGTTAGAATTAGCGATCGACGATGTTGACGCGTGTGCGGCGCGGCTAGCGCTATCCGCCGCTTTTTGTGGCAAGATTCGCCTACACACAGGAGTTGAGACCCGCCAGGCGGGAAAATCATGGCGCAGGATATCAAGAGCAAGGCGCTCGATTTGGCGCTCAGCCAGATCGAAAAGCAATTCGGCAAGGGCTCGATCATGAAGCTCGGCGAGCAGGCGATCGAAGCCGACCTCTCGGTGGTTTCGACCGGCTCGCTGGGGCTCGACCTGGCGCTCGGCGTGGGCGGATTGCCGCGCGGGCGGGTGGTCGAAATCTACGGGCCGGAGTCCTCGGGCAAGACCACGCTCGCGCTTGAGTGTATCGCGGAAGCGCAAAAGCGCGGCGGGGTGTGCGCCTTTATCGACGCCGAGCACGCGCTCGACGCCGCCTACGCGCGCAAGCTCGGCGTCGTGGTCGAGGACCTCCTCATCTCGCAACCCGACAACGGCGAGCAGGCGCTGGAGATCGTCGAGACCCTGGTGCAATCGGGCGCGATCGACGTGCTGGTGATCGACTCGGTGGCGGCGCTGGTGCCGCGAGCCGAAATCGAAGGCGAGATGGGCGAGCCGCAGATGGGCTTGCAGGCGCGGCTGATGTCGCAGGCGCTGCGCAAGCTGACCTCGATCATCTCGCGCTCGCGCACGATCGTGATCTTCATCAACCAGATCCGGATGAAGATCGGCGTGATGTTCGGCAACCCGGAGACCACCACCGGCGGCAACGCGCTCAAGTTCTACAGCTCCATCCGTATCGACATCCGCCGCATCGGCACGATCAAGACCGCCACCGAGGTCATCGGCTCGCGCACCAAGGTCAAGGTGGTCAAGAACAAGGTCGCGCCGCCGTTTCGCGAAGCCGAGTTCGACATCCTCTACGGCTCGGGCATCTCCAAGGAGGGCGAGCTGGTCGACCTCGCGGTCGAGCACGCGGTAATCGAGAAGCTGGGCGCGTGGTACTCCTACAACGGCGAACGGATCGGGCAAGGACGCGAGAATGCGCGCGACCTCCTGAAGGCCAATCCGACGCTGGCCGACGAAATCGAGGCCAAGGTGCGCGCCAAGCTCGCGGTCAAGATCGGCCCGCCGCCGGCTCCGCCCTCGCCCGAGGAGGCAGACGCCGATGCCGGCGCGCCCGCAGCCGCGCCGGTGCCGAGCGCCCCGCGCCGCCGGGGGTGAATCGGCGCGCGCATCGCAAAAAACAGGACGAGGAGCGCCGAAAAAAAATAACCGGCGCTTCCTCGCTCGACCCCCACCCGCCGGCCGCGGCGACCGGCGACCTTCCCCAAGACACGGGGGAGGGGCTAAAATCCGCCGGGCATTGGTCTGTTTAAAGAGGGCGAGCAAACCGAGTGCCGTTGATTTCATCGGCTCGGGTCTGTACGCTACTAGCGAATGCCCGCAGAGGCCGACCAGGGCGCCGCCTCCGATCGCGCCCACTTTCTCAACCACCAATTTTTGGAAAGGCCGTTTTGCCCTCAACAGGCTACGGTCGAAGTGTAAGCTTTGTCTTTTACCGCTTTCTCTCTTTTCCCTGAACTTCAACGTTCAATCCGCGACTGTGGCTATCATCATCCCACGCCGGTCCAGAGCGAAACCATCCCCGTGGCCCTCGACGGCCGCGACCTGGTAGTCAGCGCCGAGACCGGCAGCGGCAAAACCGCCGCGTTCCTGATTCCGCTTATCGACCGGCTGCATCGCAAGCACGCCAAGGGTCCGAGCGCGCTGGTGATCGCGCCGACGCGCGAGCTTGCGGCCCAGTGTGGCCAGGAATTCACGCGCCTCGCGCGCCATTGCGGCCTCCGCGCAGCGGTTATCGTCGGGGGCGAGTCGATGCGCCGTCAGATCGACGACCTGCACGCCGGCGCCCAGGTGGTGATCGCGTGCCCCGGCCGCCTTATCGACCTGATGGAGCAGGGCAAGGTGAGCCTCGCGCACATACAGGTGGTGGTTATCGACGAAGCCGACCGCCTGCTCGACATGGGCTTCCTGCCGCAGTTGCGCCGGGTGATGCGCACGGTGCCCAAGGAACGGCAGACGATGATGTTCTCGGCCACGATGGGCTCCGGGCCCGAGGCGATCGCGCGCGATTTCCTGCATCATCCCGAGCGCATCATGATCGGCCGCAAGGCCGCGCCGCCGCCGTCAATTAGCCAGACCATCTATCCCGTACAGTGGGGCGACAAGGAAGCGATGCTGCTCGAGATCCTCGGCAAGCCCGAGGTGCAGAGCGCGATCGTGTTTACCCGCACCCGCGTGCGTGCCGAACATATCGGCAGGATGCTCAAACGCCATGGTGTGCGCACCGCCGTGATTCACGGCGACCGCTCGCAGGCCGAGCGCAACACGGCGCTTAGGACGTTCAAGGCGGGAAGTTGCCGCGTGATGGTCGCGACCGACGTCGCCGCGCGCGGGCTGGACATCCCCGGCGTCTCGCACGTGGTCAACTACGATCTGCCCGAGGACGCCGAGAGCTACATCCATCGTATCGGCCGCACGGCGCGGATGGGCCGCGAGGGCGAGGCGATAAGCCTGGTGACGCCGCAGGAGCGCGTGTCGCTGGGCCAGATCGAGCGGGCGCTGGGCGAAGAGCTCAAGCGCGAACAGGTCGAAGGATTCGAAATGCCCGAGGTAAAGGCGCCCAAGCCGGTGACGCTGTTCAGGTCGGGTGCGGGACGCGCGCGCGGCCGCTCGCGCTCGCGGTGGTAGGTTTCAGCCGCCGCACGATTCAGAAATTTCCCGCTTCAGAATTTCCCAATGGACCCTCGCCCGACCCTATCCCGCGAATAATCGCTGGCGAGCGCATAAAGAGAACAGGTCAGCAGTGGTCGTTGCGCGGTTGCGCGCGATTTAAAAAATCTTTTGTCCGGTTCTCTGCTTATAGGGGTCGCTCGGGGGTGGCCCTCTGCTCGACATCCATCCACGGCCGTTCACGAACGGCCTTACCTTTAGAGCGATAACTCACTGGGCCACAACTCGCGGGACGCGAGCCTCGCGCCGTCGGACATCGCACGGAACTTGGCCCACGTGATCGACGGCACCACGCGCGAGAATCCCGCAAAGGTCGCAAATCCGCAGTCGGTGCCCGCGATCACGTTCTCCCGCCCGACCACGTTCGCAAGGTTGCGGATACGCATCGCGACCACCCCGGGATGCTCGATGAAATTGGTGGTCGAATCGATCACGCCCGGAATCAGAATCTTGCCTGCCGGCAGTTTTATGTCGCGAAAGACCTGGAACTCGTGCTCGTGGCGCGGATTGGACGCCTCGTACGAAATCGCCATCGGACGCGCCTTGAATACGATGTCGATAATGTCGCCGAGCGCGATGTCGTGGTGATGCGGTCCCTCGTAGTTGCCCCAGCATAGATGCAAGCGGATGCGCTCCGGCGGTACGTCGCGGAGCGCGTGGTTGAGCGCCTCGACGTGCAGCTCGGCGACCTTGCGAAACTCGGCCGTGCTGGTGCCGGCGAACTGGATATGCCGGCTCATCGCGAGGTCCGGGCAATCGACCTGCAGCAGGAAGCCCGCACGATGGATCGCGTCGTACTCGACCTTCATCGCGTCGGCCAGCGCGGCGATATAGGCCTCGTGCGTCGGGTAATACGTGTTGCCGAGGAACTGCGCGATCACACCCGGCGACGCCGCGCTCAAAAACCCCTCGGCCACGTTGACGCCGGCGAGCGCGGCCTTGAAATTGTCGAGGTCGCGCTCCAGTTCGTCGCGGTTGCGATACGCGATCGGCGCATTGCACGACGGCCGTTTCATCGGCGGCAGCTTGCGCCCCATAAATGCGCGCTGGGTGAATTCGGGAAACTCGGCCATGTCGGCGGCGGTGAGCGAGGCGCGCTTGGTGGTCTCGTCGCCGAAGCCGCTCAGGCGGTCTTTTACATAGGTCGAGTAGCCGATTTTGCCCATCTCGCCGTCGTTGACGACGTCGACTCCGACCTCGGCCTGCTTGCGCACGACCTCGGCCACCGCCGAGCGCACGCGCGCCTCCAAGGCGCCGCGGTCGGCGAGTTCGCCGGACTCCCTGGCGAAGAGCATGTCGGCCAGGTCGTCGGGCCGCGGCAGACTGCCTGTATGGGTGGTCAGAATCCGTTCGGTGCTGCGCTTCATCGCTCGCTACCCCCAAAAGCTTCGTTACGCTCTTGTTCCGCACTAGCAAAGTCGCGCCCGGCGCAACAGAGAGCGTGGGCCGCCGTCCGGCCGGAGGGCACCAACGTCCGAGGTTCGTCCGTCGCTTTATTCTCAAGTGGCGCTGGGTTATGACTTTCCTTTGGGAGCGCCGAACTTGAGTTCGGGTTTACCGGCGGAGCCGCCACAGCGGACCGCAATATCGCCCCGCTAAGAGGAACTAATGGATTTCACGCTGTCGCCCAAAGTCGTGCAGTTGCAAAAACGCGTCTCCGACTTCATGAACGAGCACGTCTATCCAATCGAGAAGCGCGTCGAAGACGAGATGAATGTCCACGGCAAGGAGCATACCGAGCCTGAAATCCTCAAGGAGGTCCGCAAGAAGGCCAAGGCCGAGGGACTGTGGAATCTCTTCATGCCGGACGAGCACTACGGCAAGGGCCTGAAGGTGGCCGAGTACGCGCCGCTCAGCGAACTGATGGGCCGCAGCTTTATCGGCTCACGCGCGTTCAACTGCATGGCGCCCGACACCGGCAACATGGAAATCCTCGCCGACTTCGGCAACGCGGAGCAAAAGAAGCGCTGGCTCGAGCCCTGCCTGGAGGGCACGATGCGCACCTGCTACTCGATGACCGAGCCGGAGACCGCAGGCTCCGACCCGACCCAGCTTGCGACGCGCGCCGTGCGCGAGGGCGACTACTACGTAATCAACGGCCACAAGTGGTTCACCTCGGGCGCAGTCGGCGCGTCGTTCGCGATCGCGATGGTGGTGACCGACCCGAAGACCGAGCCGCATCGCCGCGCGAGCCAGATAATCGTCCCCACCGACACGCCGGGATTCCAACTGGTGCGCGCGGTGTCGGTGATGGGCCATGCGGGCGGCGGCGGCCACTGCGAAATCATCTACAAGGATTGCCGCGTGCCGGTGACCAACCTGCTCGGCGAGGAGGGCAGCGGCTTCGCGATCGCGCAGGCGCGCCTGGGCCCCGGCCGTATCCATCACTGCATGCGGATGGTCGGCGTGGCCGAGCGGGCGCTCGAGCTGATGTGCAAGCGGGCGGCGACGCGCTTTACCCACGGCAGCGTGCTCGCCGACAAGGCCAATATCCAGCAATGGATCGCGGATTCCCGGATCGAGATCGACGCCACGCGCCTGATGGTGATGCATGCGGCGTGGAAGATCGACACCGCCGGCAAGCGCGAGGCGCGCCAGGAGATCGCCGAGATTAAGGTGCTCGCCGCCAACATGGTGATGAACGTGCTCGACCGCGCGATTCAGCTTCATGGCGCGCTCGGGATGACCGACGACACGCCGATCGCGCGCTTTTGGCGCGAGCAGCGCGCGATGCGGATCGTCGACGGCCCCGACGAAGTCCATCGGATGCAGATTTCGCGGCGCGAAGTGCGCCGCTGGCAGCACTAGCCGATGCGGAGATCGTAGCGGGGAAGACCGTAGCGGGCGAGCCCGGGAGCAGTTGAAACAATATGCCGGAACAGCATACGCAAACATCGGCGCAGGCCGGGGCAATCGACGACCTCGCCGCCGAATACGGCGAGGTGCGCGAGGAGGAGCGGCTCGACTGGCCCAAACTGCAAGCCTACCTGCGCGAGCACGACGTCCCCGGCGCGGGCTCCGCGATGGAGGTCAAGCAGTTTCGCGGCGGCAGTTCCAACCTGACCTACCTGCTGCGCTTCGCCGACGGCCATCAGTGGGTCGTGCGGCGGCCGCCGTTTGGACCGCTGCCGCCCTCGGCGCACGACATGGCGCGCGAGTACCGGGTGCTGTCGCGGCTGTGGCAGGGTTTCGCGGCGGCGCCGCGGGCGATCGTGCTGTGCGAGGATCCGTCGATCATCGGCGCGGTGTTCTTCGTGATGGAGCGGCGCGAGGGCGCCGTGATCAAGAATCGCCATCCGATGCCGCCCGAGATCGACGCCAAGCCCGAGACCTTCCGCCGGATCTCGGAAAGCCTGGTCGACACGCTGGCCGACCTTCATGCGGCCGATTACGAGAAGATCGGCCTGGGCGGCCTCGGCCGTCCCGAGGGCTTTTTGCAGCGCCAGATCACGGGATGGATGGGCAGGTGGGAGAAGGCCAAGACGCGTGAAGTGCCGCTGATGGAAAAGCTCGGCACATGGTTTTTGGAGCACATGCCGGCGGCGCAGAAGCCCACCCTGCTGCACAATGATTTTTACCTGCACAACGTGATGCTGGCGGCGGGGGATTCAGGCAAGGTGGTCGGCGTGTTCGACTGGGAGATGTCGACGCTGGGCGACCCGATGATCGACTCTGGGGCTGACGATCGGCTACTGGCGCCAGGCCGACGACCCGCCCGAGCTTATCGCGCTCTCGCAAGGCTACGCGCATACCACGGCGCCCGGCTTCCTCAGCCGCGACGAAATGACCGAGCGCTACGCCCGGCGCAGTGGGCGCGACGTGAGCATGGTCGATTACTATCGGGCGTGGGCCAACTGGAAGACAGCCACGGTGGTCGAGCAGATTTACGTCCGCTACGTGCGCGGGCAGACCAACGACCCGCGCTTTGCCAACATGGGCGAATGGGCGCCGGTGCTGGCGCGGCAGGCAGCGCGAGTCGTTGCCAAATTCGGCTTTAGGGAGTAAACCGCAAGTTGCAATTGCGCAGACCGCGCGGCGGGCCTACATCTTGCGGGGGTGTTCTTTTAGCTGGTCTTTGGACTAAGCTAATGGATTGAGCTACGGCGAAATGCTTCTGAGTTAAATCTCGGGAGTTGAATTGCAGATTGGATTACGAAGTCTAGTGGACGGGTATCGCCCGTCCGGGAGGATAAGCGGACTTGCACGCGATTAACTACGAAGCTCCAACAACGCTGAAGGACGCGGTCGCCTTGCTCGCGCAATATGGCGAGAAGGCGCGTCCGCTGTGCGGCGGCACCGATCTACTCATCCAGTTGCGCGCTGGAATGCGCCGCCCCGACCACGTGGTCGACGTAAAAAAGATTCCTGAGCTCGGCCAGATCAGCTTCGATCTCCAGAAAGGTTTGCGGCTGGGTGCTGCTGTGCCGACAATCCAGATTTACGAAAACGCCGATCTGCGCCGCTATTTCCCCGGGCTTACCGAGGCCGCGCACCTTATTGGATCGAACCAGATCCAGAGCCGCGCTTCTGTGGGCGGCAACCTGTGCAATGGCTCGCCGGCGGCGGACACCACCCCGGCGCTCATCGCACTGGGTGCCAAATGCCGAGTGGCCGGTCCGAAGGGAGAGCGCATCGTGGCAGCGGAGAATTTTTGCACCGCGCCTGGCCGGACCGTGCTGCAGCCGAACGAAATCCTCGTAGAACTCCAAATTCCGGTGCCCGCGCCCCATTCCTCAGATGCTTACCTGCGCTTCATCCCGCGCAACGAGATGGACATTGCGGTGGTCGGGGTCGGCGCTTCGGTGACGTTGGACCTCGAAGAAGACCGCTTCACTGACGCGCGCATCGCGCTGGCCGCGGTCGGACCGACGCCGATATTCGCAAGCAAGGCTTCCGAGGCGCTTGAGGGCAAAAGGATCGACGCCGCAACGATCGACCGCGCGTGCAAGCTCGCAGTCGAGCAGAGCTCGCCGATCGACGACATGCGCGGCACGGCCGAGTTCCGGCGTCACCTGGTTGGCGTGCTTACCCGCAGGACGCTCGCGATCGCGATAGAACGCGCGAGGATGGTATAGCCGCCTCCTCAGTGGGGAATCGAATCGCTCTCAACGGCTCTAACGCAATAACTGGCAACTGATTGAACAAAGATTGAACATGGATCACAAAACAGTAGTAGAAGCGACAATCAACGGTGAACAGACGGAATTCCTGTGCGAGCCGCGCCAGAGCCTGCTCGAGGTCCTGCGCGACGTGCTCGGGATGACCGGCAGCAAGGAAGGATGCCTGACGGGCGACTGCGGCGCATGCACCATCCTGGTCGACGGCCGCGCAGCCTGCTCATGCCTGATGCTGGGGGTCGAGGCCGAGGGCCACGAGATCGAAACCGTCGAGGGCCTTGCGCAGGGCTCCAAGCTGCATCCGCTGCAGCAGAAGTTCCTCGAGAACGCGAGCCTCCAGTGCGGCATTTGCACTCCGGGTTTCTTGATGTCGGCCAAGGCGCTGCTCGACCACAATCCGCATCCGAGCGAGGCCGAGATTCGCTACGCGCTGGCGGGTAATCTTTGCCGATGCACCGGCTACGACAAGATCGTTCACGCGGTGCTCGAAGCCTCCAAGGCAAGTACATCGAAGGCCGCCTGAGGCCGCAGCGGCGCGATTGCACGCGATTGAAAAGGTGGCCGGCACTGAAACAGTTTCCTGGTAAAGGGAGATAGCTGAACATGGCAGCGACGACAGAAGGACATCAATTCCGCGTTATCGGAACGCGTCCGATCCGTCACGACGGCGTCGAGAAGGTGACCGGTGCGGCCCGCTACGGCGCAGACTACGCGTTTCCGGGAATGCTTTTTGGCCGGGTGCTCCGCAGCCCCCACGCCCACGCGATCGTCAAATCGATCAAGATCGACAAGGCGCTCGAGCTCCACGGGGTTAAGGCGATCGTGACCGGGGCGGATCTTCCCGAGTTGCCCGACCGAATCGAGCAGGGCGGCGAGCTTCCGATCAACCTGCATCATCTGTCGTGCAACATCCTCGCCCGCGGCAAAGCGATGTACGACGGCCACGCAATCGCCGCCGTCGCCGCGACCAGCCCGCACATCGCCGAAGAGGCGCTCCGCCTCATCGAGGTCGATTATGAGGTGCTGCCGCCGGTGATGACGGTCGAGGATGCGATGGCGCCCAACGCGCCGATCCTGCTGCCGACGCTGCGCAACAAGGAGGACGGCCCCGACAAGCAGACCAATGTCGCGGCCCATATGCAGTTCAAGCGCGGTGACGTGAAGGAAGGCTTCGCCAAAGCTGACTACGTGATCGAGCACAGCTTCAAGAGCGCGATGGTGCATCAGGGGTATATCGAGCCGCACAACGCCGTCGGCATCTACAACTCCGACGGCCACGCCACCATCTATTGCTCGACCCAGGGCAGCTTCGTGGTGCGCACGCTCAGCGCCGCGGTGCTCGGTATTCCCGAGGGCAAAATCCGCGTCGTGCCCGCCGAGATTGGCGGCGGCTTCGGCGGCAAGACCACGATTTACCTCGAGCCGCTGTCGGTGCTGCTCTCGCAGAAGACCGGCCATCCGGTGAAGCTGACGATGAACCGCGCCGAGGTGTTGCGCGCGAGCGGCCCGACTTCCGGCGGAACGATCCGTTGCAAGATGGGCGCGACCAAGGACGGCAAGATTGTCGCGGCCGAGGCCTGGATGGCGTACGAGGCGGGCGGCTTCCCCGGATCGCCGGTGCCGATGGCCGCGATGTGCATCCTGGCGCCCTACGACATCCCGAACATCCTGGTCGACGCCTACGACGTGGTCGTCAATCGGCCCAAGACCGCGGCCTACCGCGCGCCGGGCGCGACCAACGCAGCGTTTGCCTCCGAGACGATCGTCGACGAGCTTGCCCGCAAGTGCGGTATGGACCCATGCGACTTCCGCATCAAAAACGGCGCGCATGAAGGCACGCCGCAGACCGCCGGGCCCCCGTACAAGCGTATCGGGATGATCGAAACGGTCGAAGCGATCAAAAATAGCCCGCATTACAAATCCAAGCTCGAGGGCAAAAACCGCGGTCGCGGGATGGCCACCGGCTTCTGGTTCAACATCGGCTTCCAGTCCTCGGCGATGGTCAATATCCACAACGACGGCACCGCCAGCGTGGTCACCGGCTCGGTCGATATCGGCGGGTCGCGCGCCTCGATGGCGATTATCACGGCCGAAGTCCTCGGCCTCGACGTCAACGACGTCCGTCCGCTCGTCGCCGACACCGATTCGATCGGTTTTACCGATGTGACCGGCGGCAGCCGCACCACGGTCGCCACCGGGCTCGCGGTTTTCGAGGCGGCGCAGGACGCCGTCCGCCAGCTCAAGGAGCGGGCGGCCAAGCTGTGGGAGAAGAAGCCCGAGGAGGTCGAGTTCAACGACGGCCTGCTGAGCTCAAAAAGCAATGGCGTCAAGCCGATGTCCATCAAAGACATCGTGCCGCGGCTCGGCCGCACGGGCGGCCCAATCACCGGACGCGCCACGGTCAATGCGCGCGCCGTCGGCCCGGCCTTCGCCTCGACCTGCGTCGACGTCGAAGTCGATCCGGAAACCGGCAAGGTCACGATTCTGCGCGCGACGGTCGCCCAGGACGCCGGCAAGGCGGTCCATCCGAGCTACGTCGAGGGCCAGATGCAGGGCGGCACCGTGCAAGGCATCGGCTGGGCGCTCAACGAGGAGTACTTCTACGACGCCAAGGGCGTGCTGCGTAATTCGGGATTGCTGGATTACCGGATGCCGACGTGTCTTGACCTGCCGATGATCGAAACCTGCATCGTCGAGGTTCCCGCGCCCGGCCATCCGATTGGCTCGCGCGGCGTGGGCGAGGTCTCGATCGTGCCGCCGCCGGCCGCCGTCGCCAACGCGATCGCCAACGCGGTGGGCGTGCGGATGACCGAGCTGCCGATGTCACCGGGGCGCGTGCTCAAGGAGATTCTGCACAAGGAAGTCTCCGCGCAGTCATCGGCCGCGGCCGACTGAAGTCACTGTGAGCGATGGGCCGGGTTCCACCAGGAGCCCGGCCCTTTTTTTGTGCCGGCCGCGATTTCCATGCCTGCCGTGATGTTATTACTATGAACTTATGCCGACCGTGATCGTGCCGGCGCTGCTGCGCCAACTGACCAACGGACAGGACCGCGTCGCGGTGCGCGGCGCCAACGTGCGCCAGGTCGTCGAGGATCTCGAGCGCCAGTTCCCCGGCATCAAGGCGCATCTGATCGAGGACGGCGATCTGAAATCGGGCATCAACGTTTCGGTCGACGGCGAGATGGGGATCGGTGGCCTGACCGATCCGGTCAAAGAAAACAGCGAAGTCTATTTCCTGCCCGCGATCGGCGGCGGCCTTAAGTAGCCGCGGTCCGCTCGCATGGCCGAAATTCCAGCCCTTCGCGTGACCGAGGCGCGAGCGGCACAATCGCAACCGCCCATCCCGACTAGCGCCGTAGTCGCGACGGTACTGGGAAACGGGCTCGAGTTTTACGACTTCACCACTTATGCCTTCTTCGCGGTGATGATCGGGCGCGCGTTTTTCCCCTCGCACGATCCGTTCATCAGCCTGCTGCTCTCGGTTGCCGCCTTCGGCGTCGGTTTCATCTCGCGCCCGCTCGGGGGCATCGTGATTGGCGCTTACGCGGACCGCTCCGGGCGCAAGCCGGCGATGATGCTGAGTATCGGGCTGATGGCGGTGGGCATGGTGCTACTCGCCGCGACGCCGTCGTATGCGGCAATCGGGATCGCGGCGCCGATCCTGGTGGTCGTGGCGCGCCTCATCCAGGGCTTCGCGCTGGGCGGCGAGGTCGGACCATCCACTGCGTATCTGCTGGAGGCGGCGCCTGCGGGAAAACGCGGGCAATACGGAGTGTGGCAGATCGCGAGCCAGGGGGCCGCGATGGCGCTTGCGGGATTGTTCGGCGTGGCGCTCTCTTTCGCGCTCGACGACGCCGCGATCCAATCCTGGGGTTGGCGTATCCCGTTCATCATCGGAGTCGCGATCGTACCGGTCGGACTGATCATGCGGAGCCGCCTGCAGGAGACCGTGGACGCCGATGCGTCGACGATCCATCCGAACACCGCCCACGTATTTTCCGCCCTGCTGAAGAATCACCTGCGCCCGCTCGTGGTCGCCCTGATGCTTATCACCAGCGGCACTATCGCGACCTATATCGGCGCGTACATGACGACTTACGCGCTCAGCACGCTGCACATGGCGACCGGCGCGTCGATGAGTGCGACGGCGGTGACGGGCGCGTGCCTGCTGGTGTTCAGCCTGATCGGCGGATGGCTCTCCGACCGCGTCGGGCGAAAACCCGTGTACCTGCTCTCGAAGCTGGCTCTGACCGCGGTGGCGTATCCGGCCTTCGTGGCGATTAATCAGCATCACACGCTCGCCGCGCTGTTGCTGATGGCCGGTCTGATGGGCGCGCTGAATGCGCTCGGCGCTGTCGCGCTGGTGGTGATTACGGAGTGCTTCCCGAAGTCGGTGCGCAGCGCGGGCCTCTCAACAGTCTATGCGCTCGCGGTCACCGTGTTCGGCGGCACCACGCAGTTCGTCGTGGCCTGGCTGATTCATGCGACGGGCAATCCGCTCGCGCCGGCCTGGTATCTGATCGCGTCCAGCGCGATCGGCATCGTCGCTATCCTGATGATCGCGGAAACCAAGGACGAGGCGCTGGCGGACTGATTAAACGCCGAGGCGGCGCCGCCTCCAGGGTCCGGCGTCGCCCTTCGGCTCATTGGCCGATACGCGATCGCTCTGCTACGCTCCGCCACACCATTTTTGCGCCAGGGAGGGCCGGATTCCATGCCGCAGATGATGAATGACGCCGCCTTCAGGGCCTACGCGATCGCCTGCTCAATCCTGGCTTTCAAAATGCTCGCCGCCGCGATCATCACTGCGGCCACGCGTACCCGAGTCAAGCAATTTCTCAATCCCGAAGATGCACGAACGTTAGGCGGCGCCGGCGTGAAGGAGGAACATCCCGACGTGCTCCGGATGCTCCGGCTGCATCGCAACGACCTCGAGAACATCCTGCCCTTCTTCACCGTGGGGCTGATCTTCGTGCTGATGGGGGCCTCGGCCTTCGCCGCTCAGACGTATTTCTATACTTTCACCGGCGCGCGGATCGTCCACACGATCACTTACCTCGCGAAGTTGCAGCCGTGGAGGACGATCGCCTTCACGCTCGGCGTGGTCTGCATGGTCGGGATGCTCGTGCAAATTCTGATCGCGTCGCTCTGAGTTTTTACCTCCTCCCCCACTTGTCTTGGGGGAGGATGGAGGTGGGGGTCGAGCGAGGAAGCGCCGGTTATCTTTTCTTCGGCGCTTCCTCGTCCTGGTTTTTTGCGATGCGCGCGCCGATTGCTTGCGCTGAAAAACGCTGTTCTCACAAGAGATTCAGAACCGCCTCGACCCCCACCCCAACCCTCCCCCAAGACACGGGGGAGGGAGCTAGGAACTAGGAATTGCTAGTACATATTGGGTGTGTACTATTCTCGACAGCTCCTCTCTCCAAAAATGCTGAGAGAGGAGTCAATACTCAATACATACTCAATACCTGGTTAGTACCAGTCTGAGGCGCGCATTTCAGCGCTCCCTGCTGGAGAGAAAACCCACGATCGCGGCGCGCGAGTCCTCCGGCCGCTCCAGCCAGAAGCAATGGCCGGCGGGATCCAGGACTTCGAGCGCGGCACCCGGAATGCGCTCGGCGAGGAGCCGCGAATTTTCCCACGAGATCAGCGCGTCGTCCCTGCCGGTGATTACCAGCGTCGAACAACTGATATTCTTCAACCGATCGCAGGTGTCATGCTCGGCTAGCGCCTTCATCCGATGGCTCAGCGCGACCGGATCGATCGGCCGCTGACGCCGCGCCTCGATCATCGCCGCAATGATCTCCGGATGCCGCGCGAGATGGCCCTTACTGAATACGGCTTCGGCGAGCGCCCTGCCGCGCTCCTCGGCCGGCATCGGCTTGAGGGAATACGCGGCGGCGAACGCGTTACCTTGAGCGGGAATCTCTTTGGCTCCGCCGGGCGTGGTGCAGCCGAGCACCAGCGCCGCAACTTTTTCCGGATGACGCAGCGCCAGCTCCTGGGCGATCATCCCGCCCATCGAGACCCCTATGATATTCGCCGCGGAAAAGCCCACGTGATCCATCAGGGCGGCAGTGTCGTCCGCCAGCATCGCGATGCTGTAGTCGATATCCGGTTTCTCACTCAGTCCGGAGCCGCGCTGATCGAAGGTGAGCACGCGAAAGTTTGCGGCGCACACCGATGCGAGATCGGCGAACATGCTCTGATCGCCCTGCGCGCCATGAATCATGACCAGCGGCGCGCCGTTTCCGCGCAGCACGTAAGCAAGCTCGACTCCATTGATTCGCGCCCGTTCCATAATTGCTCAGCTTTTGCCCTCCGGCAGCAGGTCCAGCACCGCCGCGTTGAACAGCATCGTGTGGCCGCAATTCTGGCATACCATGTTGACGCAGGGGTAAGCGTTTTTCATCCGCATGGTCCATAGCCGCATGATCTCGGGAATTGCAGCGCACGGTCGCGGTTCGCGGCTTGAGCGAAAATCCGGCGAAAAGGGGCGATCCACTACGGGCCGCCCTTACGGGCCGCCCCTTTTCACTTTTTCGTCATCGGGCTGTGCATATCGCGTAACGCTAGCGCGCCCGACCGACTGTGAGAGGCCGGGCAAGTCGGCTACGATATCCAAACATGCCGAATATGCGGGTATGCGTTTACTGCGCGTCGAGCCGTCAATGTGATCCGATCTACCATCAGGCCGCCGCGCGGCTGGGGCACGAGTTGGCGCGCGCGGGTCACACGACCGTCTATGGCGGCGGCAGCGTGGGCTCGATGGGACATCTGGCGGACGCGGCGCTGGCCGCGGGCGGCCGCGTGATCGGCGTGATTCCGTCTTTCATGCACGACCTCGAATGGGCGCATCGCGGACTCACCGAATTGCTCGTCGTCAACGACATGCACGAGCGCAAGCGGCTGATGATCGACTCGGTCGGCGCGGTGGTCGCGCTGCCCGGCGGCTGCGGCACGTTCGAGGAGCTGTTCGAGGCGATAACCTGGAAGCGGCTGGGGCTGTTCGGCGGCGCGATCGTGATCGTCAACACGGAGGACTTCTACCGCCCGCTTATCGAATTGCTCGAACGCTCGATCGAGCGCCGCTTCATGGACGAGCGCCATCGAGCGATGTGGAAGGTGGTGGCGCAACCCGAGCAGGTGCTCGGGGCGATTCAAGATTCGCCGCCGTGGCCGCACGAGAACCGGCGGTTTGCCTCGCTATAATGCGCTTATCATCCATCAGGCCTCATCAGATCGATATCAAAGCACTTGGGCGTCGAGGACAGTGCTCAGGAACGAAGCGCAGCGTTAGAAACGGTTAAGAAGCTCTATACATTCACACGTACTGCGTAGCATAATGCCACCTTGGGGGGCCGGGGGTATTGATCGATGGCCGGGTCCGAACGAAATGAAAGATCCCGTCTGAAGGCGAGCCTCAAGCAACTCGATAAACTCAGGCCCGCCACCCTGGTGCGCGAGGATTTGCATCCGCGCAACCTCAGCTTTCGCGGCGGCCTTGCCTACTTTGAGAGGACGCTCGGCCTGTTCCACGGACTTGGCAGGGGCAACCTTAACAAAGTGCCGTCGGCGTACGTCAAAATCGTCGCCGATCACGCCGAGCGGGCTCTGGCCCAGTTCGAGGAGATACTGCGCTTCACCGGCGAGGATCTCGTCAATCCTGTCGAGGTTCGCAATCATCTGATCGCCGAGGTCCGCGACTATTACCGCGAACTCCACGACGACGTCGCGATCCTGGTGACGCGTCCGCCCGGCCAACAGGAGCATCCCACCCGCGCGCCGTGGTACATGGGGGCGCCGCTCGCCGTGCTGATGCTGGCGATGTTCGCCGCCGGCGTGACCGCCGCGTACCACTACGGACTATTAGGCTACGCGGCGCAGGACATCATCGATTCACTGCACAGGATCGCGCCCGGATAGAAGTTTCGGGGCTGCTAAGCCGAACTTTCGCCCGCGACCGCCTCTAAGCGCTGTTGCGCGAGGGCATGGCGCCCGACATCGCCGCGCCGGGGGCGAGGATCGCGGAGCCGCCATTGTGATCGATGGGCTCCTCCGGGACCTGCCGCGCCGCGACTATCGCGTTACGGATCTGGCCAGCGATGTCGCTCAGTCCGCCAGGCGAATGCGGCAGCATGATCGTGTTGGAGTGCGCGCCGACTTCTTTGAGCATGTCGAAGTACTGCGTCAGCAGCAGCACCACCATCGCTTCATGGACAGTGGCGCCGGGCAATCCCTGCTGGAACATCGCGGCCGAATCGTGCAGGCCGCGCGCAATCTCGGTGCGCTCGCGCGCGATTCCGTTGCCCTGCAACGCCTTGCTCTCGGCTTCCGCCTCGGCCTGCTTTACCTTGAGCACTTTCTCGGCCTCGCCCTTAGCCTTGGCGGCCTCGAGCAATCGCTGGTTGGCGTTGATCTCGTTCATCGCCGCCTTGACCCGCTCGTCGGGATCGATATCGGTGACCAGCGCGGTCAGGATGTCGTAGCCGTACTCGGACATTTGCGCGCCCAGCGATCCCTTGACCGCGAGCGCGACTTCGTCCTTTTTCAGGAAGACGTCGTCAAGGTCGAGGCTCGGCACATGCGCGCGCACCACGTCGAAGACGAAGGCGGTGATCTGCGGCGTCGCGTCGGTGAGGCTGTAAAACGCCTGGTAGACCTTGTCGGGAAAGACCGAGAACTGCACGGCCACCGTGACGTGGACGAAAACGTTGTCGCGGGTTTTGGTTTCGACCTTGACCGTCAGTTGCTGCACGCGCAGGTTGACGTTGGCTACCACCTGGTCGATGAGTGGAATTTTGAAATTTAGTCCCGCGCGCGCGATTCGCAGAAATTTTCCCAGACGCTGGAGGATCGCGACCTCCTGCTGCTCGACGGTGAACCATGAACCGAACAGCACGATCAGTCCGAGCAAGACTACGACCGCCATCCATCCGAGCACCACGACATCCGGTGAGCTGTTCATTGTTTTTGATTCCTCTCTCCACTTCGATTGTGGCGAGGATCACGCCACTAGCCGATAGTGAATACGTCTAAGCAGCAATTGTCACATTTTGACGAGAATGATTCTATGGGGGGTGCCGGGGATGCCGCCATGCGGGCCTCCCGAATGACCGGGAAGGAGCGGGAAATTTTGATGCAGTGGCCAAGCGGGATGGAGCCGGGAAATGTCGCGGTGCACGTGCGTAACGAAATCGAAATCGGGGCGGCGCCGGAGCGGGTCTGGCGATGGCTGGTCGCGGGCGAGCGTTGGCCGCAATGGTACGGCAACTGCACGACCTTTCACTACCTCGACGGGCAGCGTGGGCCGGATTTGGCCGCGGAGCGCAGCTTCGAATGGCGCACCTTCGGCACGCGCGTCCGCAGCGTCGTCCGCGCGTTCGAGCCGTTTCGCGAAGTCGGATGGGACGCGCGCTCGACCGGCCTTTATGCCTATCACGGATGGATGCTGGAGCCGGCCGCCGTGGGATGCCGCGTGGTCACCGAAGAGACGCAGCGCGGATGGGTGCCGACGCTCGCGCGATGGTACCTGCGCCGGATGCTTTTGCGGGGCCATCAGGGATGGCTCGAAGATCTGCGCCGCGTGGCGGAATCGGGTGACCCGCCATGGGCGCTGCACTAGTGGTATTCAGACGTGCTCGACGAGGGGCGACGCGCCCCGCGTCTAGTCAGGCCGCGAGCTGCGAGGTGCAATGAGCGCAGCGCTTGGCGCCGATCGGAATCTCGCTTAGGCACTCGGGGCAGGTCTTGGTGGTCGGTACGGGCGGCGGCTTCAAGCGCGAGATCAGCTTGTTCACCGGCATCACCACCGCGAAATAGACCGCCGCCGCCACGATGACAAACGAGATCAACTGGTTGATGAAATCGCCGACCATGAACTTGCTGCTGTTGAGCGTGAACGCGATCGCGGAAAAGTCAGGCTTGCGCACGACCGCGGCGATGAACGGCGTCAGCAGGTCTTTCACGAACGCGGAGACGACCGTGCCGAAGGCGGCGCCGACCACGATTCCGACCGCCATGTCGATGACGTTGCCGCGGAGCAGGAATTCCTTGAAGCCGTTCATGGGTAGCCCTCCAAATTTAGGTCGCGACTTGCGCACGTGGAGCTGCTGAAAGCGCTGTGCGAGGCTGAGATCGGTTTCCAGATTCTCGGTTTCGAGCGCCATGCACTTCACGAAGGCCGCTACTGCCCGAAGGCGGCTATTGACTGACCGATCCCATCACGCGGCCGCTCTGCGCGTCCGCGATATCGACCGTCACCGTGCCCGCGACCTTGTGCGCGCTCTTGGCGTTCGTAAGTCCGGACTTGATGTCGGCGATAAACTTGTCGCGCGCAAACGGCGGCATCGCTTCCATCGGAAAATTGTCCATCATCACCTTGGCGCGCATCGTCGAGGGCCACTGCACCGCGGCGACTTTGGGTCCCGCCACCGGCAGATTGCGCATCATGTCGGCCACCGCGTCCTGGAAAGTCGCGGAAGATCCTGAAGAGCCGGAAGCCGATGAAGCGGCGGCCGTCGTCGAAGCCCCGGCAGTGGAAGCCCCTGCAGCCGGAGATTCGACGGCGGCGACCGTCACCGATTGCATCACGCGATTGCTCGCTGCGTCGGCGATCTCAACCGTGACCGGCCCCTGCACGTGATGCGACTTCATCGCGTCGGCGGTTCCCGATTTCAAATCGTCGAGAAAGCGCTTCGCCGCGAACGGGGGCATCTGGTCCATCGGGAAGTCGTCCATCAGCAGCCGCGGGTGGTTGTCACCGGTCCACTGCACGCCGTGGACCTTGGGCCCCGCGATCGGCAGCCCGCGCGCCATCTGCTCGAATGCCCCTTGGAAGGTCGCGGTGTCGCCGTCGGCCACGACCGCTCCGGCATTGCCGCCGGGAGCGGCGGCGGACTCGCCCGGCGCTCCCTGCGCATTGATGGTCGCGAGCATCTGATCGATCTCACCGCGGGCTTTGTCGTCGGGCGCGAGCGTGCGCGCCTTCTGGAAGTAGCCGCGCGCGACGGGCTTGTCCTCCTGCTCGGCGTAAGCGACGCCGAGGTTGAAATAGGCCTCGAAGAAATCAGGATGTGCGGTCACCACCTTTTTGTACTGGACGATCGCGATGTCGGAATTGCCGCTGGAGAGGTACATCGTGCCCAAGTCGGTGCGTACGCGGGCGTCGTCCGGCTTGCGGGTGAGGTAGTGCTCGTAGGCGGCGATCGCCTCGTCGTAGTGGCGGCGATCGTAGTCGATATTGCCGACGCCGCGGAGCGCCGGAAGGTCGTCGGGATTGAGCTTCAGCACGTGAGCATAAGCGTCCGCGGCTTTCGGGTAATACGACGGGTCGAACATCGCGGCGCGTTCGGCAGCCTCGCCGAAGCGGTCCCATGCGGCGATGTCGTTGGGTTCGGCTTCGGCTCTGGCCTGTAACTCGTCGATGAACTTGCGCGCCTTATCGGGAATTTTGATGACCTCCGGATGACCGGGAGGCAGGTTTCCAGCCGCGCCCGGCTGCGCTGGCGCCTCGGCGGCCGCGCGCTCACGTTGCGGCTGCTGGCGCATGATGAGGGCGGCGGCGCCCAGCCCGATCGCGAAAATTGCTGCGAAAACTACGGCGAACGCCGGCGTGAAGTGCGACGCCGCGGGCGCGGCCCCGGATGCGGGCGCAAGCGGCGCTCGTATTGCGCCGCCGCCCCGGCCACCAGTGACGGCGCCCGCCGCGTTCGCGGCGGGCGCCGTCACCGGCGTGCCGCATCCGACGCAGAACTTCGCGCCGGGCATGACAGGCGTAGAGCATTGCGGACAAAATCGCATCTTGCGTTGTTGTGCCCGGCTTCGCTCGGGCGGGGCGTTGGTGCTGTGCGCTACGGCGAGGATGGCGGGCCGCTTTGCGGCCCGCCATCCTCGCCGCAGCCGGGTCACCCCAAGAAAAAATCACAGCCGCGGCCGGCTGCGCAACCGCGCGGAGCGCGGTTGCGCAGCCGGCCGCTCAGGCTGGCGTATCGCACGTCGCCGGCGCCAGCGGGCTAACGCGCGCGGCGGTGTACTGAAAACTCGCGATGGTCTAAGGTAAGGACGCTTGGGAACAGGCGCTTCGCATGGAAGCGTTCCGGCCAGGCCGGCGGCGCGCAACGGCGCGCCGTCCGCCCGGCGCAATTAATTTTAAGGAGACAGCCAGTATGAAAGTTAACAACTCCTTCGGCCCGAATCCGCGCGCGCTCAGGATGTTCCTCGCCGAAAAGGGCATCACCATCCCGATGCACGACGTCGATCTCATGGCCGCGGAAAACCGCCGCCCGCCCTACACCGACCGCAATCCGGGTGGACAACTGCCGTCGCTCGAACTCGACAACGGCAAGACCATCGGCGAGACGGTCGCGATCTTCGACTATCTCGAAGAGAAGCACCCGAAGCCGGCGCTCGTCGGAGCGACGGCCGAGGAGCGCGCCGAGACCCACCAGTGGCAGCGCCGCGTCGAGCTGAACATCACCGAGAACATCTACAACGGCTTTCGCTACGCCGAGGGCTTCGAGTTGTTCAAAGACCGCGTGCCGGTTTTTCCCGAGGCGGCTCCTGCTCTCAAGACGCTCGGTCAGAAGCGGATGGAATGGCTCGACGGGCTGATGGCGGGGCGCGATTGGATCGTACCTGAGCGTTTCACGATCGCCGACATCATTCTTTATTGCTGCGTCGATTTCTCTTCAGGCGTGGGCCAGACGATTCCCGCCTCGGCCAAAAACCTCCAGACGTGGTTCAAGCGCGTCGCAGCCCGGCCGAGCGCCAGCGCGAGCCTCCATCCCGCTTCCGAAAAGCTCAAGATGCGCGGCTGAAAAACTCCGTTCGCGGCCGGTCCGCGGCTCCATCCATGGGAGCCACGGATCGGCCGCGCGCGGTGTCACAAGCATACGATGCAAGCACAGAAGAAGGACCCGCAGATCGACGAGCGCGCCCAGATTGCACAGATCGCGCGTCAACTCACGCTCCTGGTGCATGAGAAGACCGGCGACCGTGATGCCGTCGTGGGCGAGCCGGCGGCGCTGCCCGGCCATGCGGGACTGAGCTACAGCTTCGAGCTGACTTATCGCGCCGGTGCGACGCCACGGACCGAGCGGCTGGTGATCCGCCTTGCGCCCGAGGGCGTCCCGATAGCCGGGCCGACCGACGTCGTTCGTCAGGCGCGAATCATGGCCTCGCTTGCGGGGACCGCCGTGCCGGTGCCTGCGGTCAAATGGTATGACAGCGACCCGCGATGGTTCGGGCGCCCGTTCTTCGTGGTCGGCTTCCTTAATGGCGACAAGCTCGCACTGGGCGAGCGCACTTATACTGCCGCCGAGACGCGCGCGATGGTCACGCAGGCGGTCGAGGCGTTGGCCGCGCTGCACGCGGTGCCATGGCAGCCGCGCCGCGAGGCCTGGGGCGAGCCGCTCTCACTGGCCGATGAAATGAAGCGCCTCGATAACCTGCTCGACCGGCCGACGCTGGATCCCAAGGTCGTCGGTCGCGGACCGCTCTTGCGCGAGCGACTGCGCCACAGTCTGCCGCCGCCCGAGCGCGTGCATGTCGGATGCGTGCATGGCGACTTCCAATGGTCCAACTGTCTGTTCGACGCCGGACGCCTCAACGCGGTTATCGATTGGGAGCTCTCGCAAATAGGCGCTACGCTGATCGATCTCGGATGGCTCAGCCTGTTCTCAGACCATGAGAGCTGGGAAACCCAAAACCTGGTGCCGCCGCACGTCCTGCATCCTGACGAGATAGCCAAGCTTTACGCCTCCAAGGCAAGCTCAGCTATTGATATCGACCAGGTGCGATGGTTCCGGGCATTCGCGGGCTACCGGTTCGGAGTTATAACAGCGTTTAATCTCATGTTACATAGACGCGGCAAACGCCCGGACCCGACCTGGGAGGATATAGCTCTATCGGGTCCACGCTTGTTTGAACGTGGCTTGGAGTTGCTAGGTTAGCGCTCCTTTGCTACGGCTGTAGCTGGGCTGTTGCATCGCGTCGAGGGAGGGCGACGAGATGAAAGCCACTGCTGCGAAACAATCCGTAGAGTTCGCGGAAGCGCCCGAGCAGTCGGTCAGGGCGGCCGATGCTATTTTGGGCGCCAATCCGTTTGTCGGCCTGGATTCAGATCAGATCATCGGAGAGCTGACCAATTTCGTCAGCGAGTCCCTCAAGCATCCGGAGGTCCTCGGCGGCCAACTGACCAGGATGGCGGTTGAGTTGGCCAAGGTCGTCGCCGGCGTTTCGGAGGTTGCCCCCGAAGATAGCGACAAGCGTTTCGCCGACCCTACCTGGTCCGATAATCCACTCTATCGCCGGATAATGCAGACTTATCTTGTCTGTCGTTCGACCATGCAGTCGATGGTGCCTGAGCGGGTGCCCGAGCGCGGCAATGGCAACGGCGGATGGAAAGAGACCGAGCAGCAGCGCTTTGCGGTTCGGCTGCTAACCGAAGCGCTCGCGCCGACCAACCTGCTGCTCGGCAATCCGGCGGCAATCAAACGCGCGTTTGAGACCGGCGGGGCGAGCCTGATGCACGGGCTGCGCAACTTCCTCGACGATTTGCGTAACAACAACGGGATGCCGCAGACGGTCGACAAACGGCCGTTCGCCGTCGGGCGCAATCTCGCGGTCACGCCCGGCGCGGTGGTCTTTCGCTCGGAAATACTTGAACTGCTGCAGTACGCGCCCGCAACCAGGCAGGTATATGAGCGGCCGTTGCTGCTGGTGCCGCCGCAAATCAACAAGTTCTACATCATGGACCTCGCACCCAAGCGCAGTCTGACCGAGTACGCTGTCGCCCACGGGGTGCCGTTTTTCACCGTGAGCTGGCGCAATCCCAAGCCCGAGAATCGCAACTGGGGCCTCGACGAATACGTCAGCGCGATCAAACAAGCGCTGGAGGCGGTGTCCGAGATAACCGGCAGCGCCGCCGCCAATCTGCTCGGCGTATGCTCGGGCGGAATCACCTCGGCCCTGATGCTTGGCCATCTGGCGGCCCTCGGCGACCGCCGTATCAACGCCGCCACGCTGGTCGTCACGATGCTGGATTCGAGCATGCCGTCGATGACCGGGATGTTCACCACCGAAGAGAGCGTGGCGGCGGCGGTCGAGCGCTCGCGGCAGCGGGGGATGCTCGATGGGGCCGAGATGGCGCGGCTGTTCGCGTGGCTGCGGCCCAACGATTTGGTCTGGAACTATTGGGTGAACAACTACCTGATGGGCAAGGATCCCGCGCCGTTCGACATCCTGTACTGGAACGCCGACTCGACCAACCTGCCGGCCCGCCTGCACGCCGGCTTCATGGAACTGCTGCTGCGCAATGGCCTGACGCGCGCCGGCGCGGTCGAGATTCTCGGCACACCGATCGATCTGCGACAGGCCGGCAACGACCTGTTCGTCGTCGGCGGGATGACGGATCATATCTGCTCCTGGCGCGCGGTCTACAACGGCGCGCGCCTGTTCGGCGGACGGAGCGAATTCGTGCTCAACTCCAGCGGCCACGTCCAAACCCTGGTGTGCCCGCCGACCAACTTCAAGGCCAGGTACTACGTCAATCCCTCGATGGGCGACGATCCGGATGCGTGGCTGAAGGAAGCGACCGAGCAGAAGGGATCGTGGTGGGACCATTGGCTCGGATGGCTCGACAAGCGTTCGGGCGACAAGCGCGAGGCGCCGGCTCAGCCTGGGCAGCCGGCGGTTTCCGCCGCTCGAACCCGCGCCCGGAAAATATGTGATGGAACAATAGGCAGCGGTAATTCGTCGACAGCTTGATGGGCTCGATGGTGATTAAACGGCAGAGGGACTGAAAAGGGGTGGCAGTGAGATGGCAGACACTCAGGAATTGGACGAGTCGATGATCGTGGGCGAGGGCGAGGACTTAAACGGCGATGGCGACGGCGCGATGATGGAGACGGAAACGGCTCCGCAGGCTGGCGCGGCGCCCAGAAAGCCGCGCGCCAAGCGCGCCTCGGTCAAGTCGATGGAGGGCAGGGTCGCGGCGATCGAGCAGCGCGTCGAAGCTCTTGCCCAGGAGCTCGCGCAGCTCACCCGGATGACCGAGCAGCTTGCGCATCTGAGCGGCAAGATCGCCAAGCTCGAGGAGAGCCTGGAGGCGCGCTCGAGCAACGGCGGCGGCATGGCTCACGACGGCGCCGGAGTTGCCGACCAGGTGCGTCAGTTGGACGAGCGCCTGCAGAAGCTCGCCTACGTGCTCGCGCAGCAGAACTGGAATCGCGCCTAAGACGGCGCATTTCGTTGAAGAAGGGCCGTTCACGAACGACCCCTGCGCAATAGATTTTTTGTTATAGGGGCCACTTATGAGCGGCCCTGTCTGCGGATCGGAGGTGCTTCGCTGGATAGGTCGCTATTTTGACGCGAGCACTTCGGCCAGATGGCGCGTCTCGATATCCAGTCCGGCGCGGCTGAGGCCGCCGCCGATCTGCATCAGGCATCCGCAGTCGTTCGCGACCACCGTATCGGCGCCGCTCTCGCGCACGCTCGCGACCTTGTCGGCGAGCATCCCGCCCGAGATATGCGGGAACTTGACCGAGAACATCCCGCCGAAGCCGCAACATTCCTGCACGTTGCGCAGCTCGCATAGGCGGATTCCGCCGACCGCGCTCAGCAGCAGGCGCGGCTCGTCGCGCACGCCCATCTCGCGGAGCAGATGGCATCCGGGATGATACGCGACGGCGTGCTCGAAACGCGCTCCCAGGTAGCGCACCTTCATCACGCCGACCAGGAACTGCGAAAATTCGTACACCCACGGCCTAAGCGCCGCGGCCTTGGCGGCTAGTTTTGGGTCGTCAGCGAGCAGGTCTGCATAAAATATCTTGACCATCGCGGCGCACGACCCCGACGGGACCACGACCGGCTTGCCCGGCTCGCAGGCGCCAAGGAAGCGGCGCGCGAGGTCGGCCGCCTGCTCGCGCATCCCCTCGTTGAACGCGGCCTGCCCGCAACAGAACGCACGCCGTATCGGGCGCACCTTGAGCTTCAGCCCGCCCAACACCTTGGCCGCTGCGTCGACCGCGGACGGGTAGAACTCCTCCGCGAGGCAGGTGCCGAACAGGCGTACTTCAGTCATCGCCGTGCCATACCGCCGCGACGTGAATCTCGCGCGGGCCGTGGACGCCGAGCACGATGCGCTTTTCGATATCGGCGGTGCGGCTGGGGCCGGTGATCAGAGCCAGGCGACGGCTCGTGATGGCCGCGGGACCGATCGCCTCCAGCGCGGCGGCGAGGTCGGGCAGGATTCGCTCGGCGTTCACCAGGATCACGTTAACCGGCGGCAGCAGCGTGAGCGAACCCGGGCGCTCGGGCGTCGCGATCATCGCGAGCGTGCCGGTCGCGGCGATCCCGTAGTCGGCCTCGACCACCGCGAAATCGCATCGCGCGAGCTTGTCGCGCAGCTCCGCACGCGCCGCGTCGTCGCTGATGGCCGCGGTGCGGATGACGGTGATGCCGGCGCGCTCGAGGGCCTCGACGATCGGTGCGGGGTCGGTGGAGATGCCCGCGCCGACGGCCACCGTGTGCGCGTCGAGTTTCGCGGCGACCGCGAGCACGCGCGCGACCGTCTCCTTGGGCGTGGGCGTGCCGAGGAAATAGCCGCCCACCGCCTGCAGTTCGCGCGCGAACTGCGAGGCGAGTTCCACCCGGCGCGCCGCCCTGGTCGTCGGCACGGCCGTCGCTGACGGGGCGGCGGCGCCGTTGTGCGCCTCGGCGGCGGGGCGCTCCAGCGCGTCGCGCAGGTTGGCGATGAGCTTGTGAAACTCGGCCACGCTATGCCCGCGTTCCCATTTTAAGTTTGCTTCCCATTGTTCGCCGCGATGCTCTCCGCCTGGCCGCGGGCTTTACTGCTGCGGCGGCGGAAACGCGGCACCGGAAAGTCGCGCACGCGCGTCCAGTTGCTGAACGGCGGCGGCATCCATCGCACGTAGCCGCGGCGCGCAAACGGCCACATCGCAAGCGCAGCCAGCCGGCCCATCACGCGGACCGTGATCGGATGGTTCGCCATCCGAGAGAACATTTCGACTCCGCCGCGCGCGCGGCGCGCCGCGCGTGGCCACTCGGGAGTCGGCAGCGTGCCGTCGCCCTTGGCAGAGGTTTCCTTCCAGCGCAGATGCAGCAGGATGCGCGGAATGTCGATCTTCACCGGGCAGATTTCGCGGCACGCGCCGCAAAGCGTCGAAGCGAACGGCAAAGTGGCGGTGGCGCCGCCGAAAAGGCTCGGACTCACGATCGAGCCGATCGGTCCCGGGTAAGTCGAGCCGTAAGCGTGGCCGCCGACGCGCCGGTATATCGGGCAGACGTTGAGGCACGCTCCGCAACGCAGGCAGTAAAGCGCCTCGCGCAACACCGGATCGGCGAGCATCGTGGTGCGCCCGTTGTCGAGCATCACCACGTGCACTTCGCGCGGACCGTCGGCTTCGCCGTCGCGCCGCGGCCCGCTGATGAAATTCGTGTAGGTCGTGAGCTTCTGCCCGGTCGCGGTGCGCGCGAGCACCTCGAGAAAATGGCTCAAGTCGGCCATCGACGGGATGACCTTCTCGATACCCATCACGGCGACGAAAATCTCCGGCAGCGTGCTCGACATCCGCCCGTTGCCTTCGTTTTCGACCAGCACCAACGTGCCCGTTTCGGCGATCGCGAAATTGGCGCCGGTCACACCCATCTCGGCGGCCAGAAACACCTCGCGCAGGCGCTCGCGGGCGGCCGCGGTTAGCGCCGTGGGCTCGGAAGTGTAGGGAATATGCAGCTTCTCGTTGAACAGCAGCCCGATGTCTTCCTTGGAGAGATGGATCGCGGGCGTGATGATATGCGAGGGGCGCTCGCCGCGCAGTTGCACGATATATTCGCCGAGGTCGGTCTCGACCACGTCGCATCCGGCCTCCGCCAGCGCCGGATTGAGCGCGATTTCCTCGGTCGCCATCGACTTGCCCTTGACCACGCGGCGCGCGCCGCGCTCGCGGGCGAGGTCGACGATATACTTGCGCGCCTCGGCCGCGTTGGCGGCGATGAACACGATGCATCCGTTGGCCTCCAGGCGCTCCTTCAGCTGGACCAGCAGGTCGTCGAGCCGCGCGATCGAGTCCTCTTTGATGCGGCGCGAAGCGTCGCGCTCGGCCTCGTAGGCGGGGAACTCGGCGCGCGTCGCGGCGACGTGGTCGAGATGGCGTCCGGTGGCGTTCTCGAGTTTGCGGCGCAGTTGGAGGTCGGCGACCGCGGCTTCGCTCGCGGCAAAGAAATCCTGTTCGGCGGGCCCGTTCGACATCAGCGGCAGCCGCGTCAATTGATCCGCGCGACCTGGCGGGTGAGCCGCACCACGGCCTCGCGCGCCGCGTCGGCCGCGGGATGGTTAGCGTACTGGGTGAGAAAACTCTGGTAGTCTTCGAGCGCGGCGCCGAAACATTCGAGGCGCTCGTAGAGCGCGGCGCGCTCGAGCATGTCGTCGGCCGCGCGCGGTTCGAGGATCAGGATGCGGTCCAGCGCGGCAAGCGAGCGCGGCCAATCGGCGCCGCTCGCGTAGATGTTCTTCAAGTTGCGCAGCATGCGCGCGAGGATATGCCGTCCGCCCACCGCTTTCAGCATCGCCGGCTGCAACTCGACCGGCTGCCCGTAGATCTGCTTGAGGCGTGTGCGGATGTCGTCGAGGTCGAGGATCGCGCCGCCGTTGAACGGATCGATAATCAGCTCGCCGCGCTCGTCGACCGCCTTGACCAGGAAGTGCGAGGGGAAGGAGACGCCGAAGAGGTTGAGCCCGGCGCGCCGTCCGACTTCGAGGTAGACCACCGAGAGCGTGATCGGGATGCCGAGGCGGCGCTCCAGCACGTCGTTCAGAAAGGAGTTGCGCGGGTCGCCGTAGTTGTCGCGATTGCCGGCAAAGCCGGTGCGCACGAACAGGAAGTCGGAGAGCGTCTGCACGCGCTCGACCGTGTTCTCGGCCTCGCGCAGCGCGCTTTGCGCGGCGCGCCCCAGCGCCGCCAGATGCTCGAGGTAGTGCGCGACGTCGAGGTCGGGATACTCCTCCTTGGCGATCAGCAACGCGCCGTGAGCGAGCGGAATCGGTTCGCGAGCGGCGATGCGGGCAAATTCGGTCCGCGCAGGATTCATCTTCGTTATATATCGCCTCGCTCCAGTTTCAGCCAGTGCGCGCGTCGCGGCTAATTTTGCGAGCCGCGAGTGCATGGATCGAAATTATTTCGCAGCCTCGGCTGCCAGCGTTTCCACGACGGCGATATTGCGCTCCAGTTCCTCCGGCAGATGGTGCCGCTCTCGCAAATATGCGGCGCTGTTGTATGAGACCCAGACTTTGCCCGCGGCATCTTCCCAGATCAGAATCTTGAGCGGCAAGTCGATCGCGATGCTCGGTGAGGCCTGCATGAGGGGAGTGCCAGCCTTGGGGTTACCGAAGATCAAAAGCTTGGTCGGGCGCATTTTCATCCCCACCTTCGCCGCTTCCCCGCTATGGTCGACCAGCGCGAACAGCGCGATTCCTTTGGCGCGCAAGATTGCCTGGAGCTTTTCCGCCGTTTCGTCAACTGAATGATTGCCGGGCTTGTCGATAATTCCATTCGCGGTTGACGACATGAATGTCTCCCCTGGTTCGAGGCTCCGCAGGATCGCTCAGCAGCATTACTCAGCAGCATCGCACGGTAAGATCGCTCAGTATCCTGGAAACTGCCGGTCGCACGGCGCGGCGCGCGGCTTCGGTCCGCGCGGGACTCATCTTCTTTATATAACGCCTCGCGTTAGTTTCATCCACCGGATGATTCTAGGGAAGCGGCGCCAGCGCCGCTTCGATCTCCGTGCGTACTTCGGGATCGCTCTCGGCCTTGCGGCGGGGCTCGAGCGCCGCGCGTGCGCCCGCGCCACCTAGTTGCCCGAGCGCCCACGCCGCGTGCGAGCGCACCAGCGGTTCGATTTCATCGGCGAGTGACCGCGCCAGCACTGCCACCGCGTCGCGGTTGCCACTGTTGCCCAGCACCACGGCGGCGTTACGCAAGAGTCCGCGCCGCCGCGTGCGTGCGACCGCGCTCGTGCCGAAGCGGCGGCGGAACGCGTCGTCGTCGAGCGCCATCAAGCCGGGCAGAAACGGCATCAGCGCCTCGTCAGGCGCCGCGCCCGCGCTCACGTTCCACGGGCACACCTCCTGACAGACGTCGCATCCGAAAATCCAGTTGCCGAGTTTGGGTCTCAGCGCGATTGGAATCGGCCCGCGATGCTCGATCGTCAGGTACGAGATACACACGCGCGGCTCGATAACGTAGCCCTCGGCCAATGCGCCCGTCGGGCACAGGTCGAGGCATTGACGGCAGGTGCCGCAATGCTCGCGATACGGTTCGCCGCTCGGCGCGAATTCGGCGTCGGTGAAAATTTCGGCGAGAAAGAAATACGAGCCGTGATGGCGGTTGAGCAGGTTGGTGTTCCTGCCGAACCATCCGATACGCGCTTCGGCCGCCCATTCGCGCTCGAACACCGCGCCCGTGTCGACGTATGCGCGGGTGACGGCGTCGGGACGTTCGTCCTTGAGCCGCGCCGCCACCGCGCGGGCGCGCGCGAGCACCGTGTCATGGTAGTCGGGACCCAGCGCATACGCGGCAATCCGCCCGCGCATCGCGGCGCGCCAGTCGATATCGGGGATTGCGGGCGCGGCGTACGGATAGCCGAGGCTTACGACCGAGCGCAAGCGCGGATCGATTCGCCGCGGGTCAAGCCGCCGCTCCGGGTCGCGTCCGAGCCATCCCATCTCGCCGTGACGCCGCTCGCCGAGCCATCGATTGAAAAACTCCGCGCGACTATCCAGGCGGCGAAGCGGCGCGAAGCCGACCAGGACGAAGCCCTGCTCGTGCGCCGCTGTCGTGAGAATTTCTTCCAGTCGGATCATCAAAACCGCCGGGTGCAAGACAATGCCGGACGCAAAACCCCGCCGGATGCTGCCCTGCACCTGCGACGCCAGACATTATCGCCCAGTTACGCTTGTTGCGCAGCCGCTTTCCGGCGCGCGCATCAGCGGGACGGGATTTGCTCAATACCGGTCGGCTGGGTTAGAATTGACCAGTTGGTTAGCGGTAACAAGCGCGCTTCATCTGGAAGCCGCTTCGTCGATAAGCGAAGCCGCTTCTTTGATAAGCATAGCCCGGAGGATTTTCAAGAATGTCCGAAGAAGTTCAACATGAGCATGAACATGAGCACGAGCATCGCAACGAGCCTGCTCGTGACAGTGCGGCCGCAAGTGGTATCAATCTGACGCCCAAGGCGCTCGAGATGGTCAAGCAGATGCACGCCAAGGAACGCCTCGGCGCGGAGCAGGGACTTAGAATCTCGGTGGTCGGCGGCGGATGCTCGGGCTTTCAGTATTCGCTGAGCTTCGACGTGCAGAAGGAAGGCGACACGGCGCAGGAAATCGACGGCACGAAGATTCTCGTCGACGAGATTTCGCTTCCGTATATTGCCGGCACCACGCTGGATTACGTCGAGGGCTTGCACGCCGGGGGCTTCCGTTTCGACAATCCGCGCGCGAGCCGCACCTGTGGTTGCGGATCGTCGTTCAGCGCCTGAGCGCGGCCGCGATTTCAATTCCATCAGCTTCAATCCGATCAGCTCCGGCCGTCCGCACGCCTGTGCGGGCGGTCTTTTTTGTGTAGAAAGTGAAACGTGAAAAAGTGAAAAAATGAAGGATCTCGAGGGCAAGGGAATAATCGTCACCGGCGCGACGCGCGGGATCGGCCGCGAGATCGCGCTCGAGGCCGCCCGCCGCGGCGCCAACGTCGCCTTCAATTATCTGAAGAGCGAGCAACAGGCCGAGGACTTGAAAGCCGAGATCGCCGCGCTCGGGGTCAAGGCGATGGCGTTTAAGGCCGACGTCGCCGATCTCAAGGCCGTGCGCGCGATGGTAAACGCGGCCAAGGCCGAGTTCGGCCGGCTCGACGCGGTGGTCAACAATGCCGGGCTGACGCGCGACAAGCTGCTGGTGATGATGAGCGAGGAGGATTGGTCCGCGGTCATCCAGACCAACCTGACCGGCGCGTTCAACGTCGCGCGCGCCAGCGCGTTCATCATGATGAAGGCCAAGCGCGGCGCGATCATCAACGTCACGTCGATCTCCGGGCTGGTCGGGATGGCGGGGCAGGTGAACTATTCGGCCTCCAAGGCCGGCCTCGTCGGGATGACCAAGGCGATGGCCAAGGAGCTGGGGCCGCTGGGCGTGCGGGTCAACGCGATCGCGCTCGGATTTATCGAGACCGATATGACGGCCGCGCTCTCCGAGCAGCATCGCGCCAAGGCGCTCGAGATGATTCCGCTGGGGCGCTTCGGCAAGGTCGAGGACGTGGCGCCGATGGTGGCGTTTTTGCTTTCGGACGCGGCATCGTACATCACCGGCGCGGTGATCCAGGTCGACGGCGGCCTGGCGATGTGAAGCCCGCGCGGCTAGTGTCCCGGCGCGTGGCCCCACTCGGCCTCGCACTTCAGGATGTTGAGCGACTGGCCCTGCTTGAGCGCGCGATACTTCTGCCAGAACGCTTCGTCGATCAGCCGCCGCTCGTGCGGCTCGTCGGCGCGGCGCCATCGATTGAACTCATCCGGGCCGCCGTTGTAAGCCGCATATGAAGAGCGCGCGAACGCATCGGGATCGCCCGCGTGCGCGGCCTTGCCGGCCGCGCGGATCATCAGGCGCGCGAGGATTTGGCTCCCGGCGCCCGCGTTGTATGCGATGTCCCATTCGAGATGCCTCACGTCGTAAAAGCCGCGCCAGACGTAGCGGTTGACCTGCATCAGGCCGACGTCATGACTGGACGATTCGAGGAAGCGGATCCGGCCGTGCGCGAGCACGAACTGGCGCCAGCAGCTCTCCTGCCACGCCGCCGCCTTGACCATCACGCGATAGGTCGGATGCAGCGCCGGGTCGGGCCGTTCGTCGGCGATTTCACTTGCGGCCGCGGCGTCGAGCAGCGCGCCGAGGTCGCGCGTGTAGCCGTCCACGTTGGATTCGTTCACCACCGCGCGCCGCAGCCTCGTCCCGAGCCGCTGCAGGTCCGGAGGTTGTGGCGGCGCGTCGGCAAAGGACTCGGCCGGAGCGACCAATTGCAGTGCCATACGCACGAAAACTGTCGGCGCAAGTTGCGGCGCAAGATGTGTTGCAGGATGTGTTGGATGACTGGCCGGCGGTCGGCGGCGCAGGAGACGGTGCAGGCGTGGGCGTCGCACCCGATGCGTCGGGCGGCGGCGTCGACGCGGTAGCTTGCGGCGTGGCGCCGCCGGCTTCTGGAACGCCGGCGGTCGCGGTCGCGGCCGGCGGCTCGGCCTCATCGGAGTCGGACGGCTCGACAGAGTCGGGTGTCTGCGGCGGCGGCGTGAAACCGAAGATGTGTTGCAGCTCGGGATCTTCGCCGTAGTTGAACTGGAGCGGATCGGCGGTAGATTGCGGAGCCATGATGCGCGCGAGACGGCGCAGGTCGGCCGCCGAGATACGGGCGCCGAGCGCCGGCGCGGCTTGGTCGAACGCCATCAGCGCGTCGCCGGCGGACAGGAACGACAGGAATTCGAGCGCGCGGTCGCCCAGTTGGCCGCGCGCCGCCGCCTTGCGCACCACCTCTCGCAATTGACGCCACTGATCGAGAAACAGCACGCGCACCGGGTCGGGGCCGCCGGGCGCGGGCGGCTGATCGATCGCCTGGGCGAGGCGATAACGTCCGTCGAGCAGAACGTTGAGCAGATCCGCGCGCACCTGCTGGTCGGGAACCGCCGCGCCGACCTGCTTTATCGCGAACACGATAAACGCATCCCATTGGTCGAGTTTTTGATTCCACGCTGCGAGCTCGGCCGGCGTCAGTGGGCCCGAGGGCGCGGCCGGCGCGGCGGCGGGAAGCGCCGGTGCGGTCAATCCCAGCGTCACTTTTATACCCTCGGGCGCGGCGACGGCCGGTCCGACCCCATGTACGGTCGCGAGCGTTTGCTTGAAACGCTCGGCCTGGTCGGGCGGAGCGGCCTCCTCGGCGAGCGCGCGAAACTCCTCGATCGGCGCTCGCAGGTCGAACTTGAAGGTCTGAACGCGCGGGATGAAGTTGTCCTTGATCAGGTCGAAGCCGCGTCCCACGATGAGGGACTTCTGATGCTGCTGGTCATAGAGATTGATGTCGCTCACGCGGAACATCAGCGTCAGGTTCGGCGTCAGGTAGGGCGTCGCGTCAATCGCGATGATGCCCTTCCATGAGATCGGATTGACGCATTGGTCGCCGAGCGGCACGCCCAGCCCAAGCTCGCCGTCGGACTCGAGCACGGCGGCCGTTGGGCCGTTCTGCGCGAAGCGCGGATTGCGCGCGTAGAGGAACTCGCAGGCGTTGGCGCCTTTCCACAGGATTGCGCGGCCGCCGGGCGCGTCGAAGATCTGCCGCTTGAGCGCGGTGCCGAGCGTGACGTAATCGATCGTCAGCGGGACGAAAACCTGCACCGCCGGGTCGGCGTAAGAGACGCCGCAAGGCGCGATGAGGACCGCGATCGCGGCCAGGAGTGGTGCAAGGCGAAACATCGATCAATGATTGCAAGCGCTTGTCAACAATTACAGCCATCCGCGCGTCACATTACTGCACCATCAAAGGTGACCGCGCCGGGCGGATTGCCTTGAAAGGCCGCTTGGTGGGAAAGATAATTGAGATCCAGATGAAAGATAATTGAGACTCAGATGATTGAAGTCGGCATAATCAAAGTTGGCATGAAGCCCTAATCATGGATGAAGAATCGAAATCGATATTTTACGAGGCCGAGAACCCGCAGGCCTCGCGCGAACTCGACGAGCTGCGCCGCGCCGGCAACTACGAGCCGCCCTTCGTGGTCGTGCGCCGCCGCGTGATCGACGACTTCAACGAAGGCAAGATGACGATCGACGCCACCGTGGTGCTGCGGATCGGCAACGTGGAGGAGACCGAGGCCGCGCGCGGCGTCGGCGTCGTCCATGCGCTCGATCTCGCGCTGCGCAAGGGCCTGCTCAAGTACTTCCCGTTTCTCGAGCCGGTCCGCGTGATCGAGACCTACATGCACGCGAGCGGCGAGTCGACCGAAGCCGAGGTGATGTCGATCAAGAAATTCTCCGACGGCCAGAGCGCCTGGACCACGCTCGCCAAGTCGGCCAACACGGCGGAGGCCGGATGGCAGTCGCTGGTCGACGGCTACGAATGGCGCATCAGCCACGAGCGCAACAAGTTGCGGCGGATGGCCGCCAATCCGCGGCTCTCAAGGCGTTAGGCTCGCGCGCGCACACGATGGGACGCCTGTTCGGAGAGCCGCAACGGATTGCGGCCCAGGCCACGGCTGGTAAGCTCGCGGTGCTCTACGACGGCGGCTGCGAGATGTGCCGTACGGTCGCGGCGGGGATTCTGCGCTACGACAATACTGAGTCGCTCGAGCTGTTCGACGCCAATGATCCAGCGGCACGCGGGCACTTTCCCGAGCTCAGGCTCGACGACCTGCTCTACGAACTGCACGTGATCGACGACCGCGGTCGCGTCTATCGCGGGGCGCGCGCGGTCAATGAAATCCTGCGCCGCCAGGCCGGCCTGCGCAGCCTGTTGGCTTATCTGTGGTATCTTCCGGGTTACGCATGGGTCGCCGATCGCCAA
This sequence comes from uncultured delta proteobacterium, assembly GCA_963771325.1. Taxonomy (GTDB): domain Bacteria; phylum Desulfobacterota; class Binatia; order Binatales; family Binataceae; genus JAKAVN01. The sequence continues at coordinate 109,947 of CAVYTJ010000008.1, forward strand.
TACAAAGTCATTGCCGGCGGGCGCAAGCGCGACCCGGACGCGCCGGTAGCCACCGCGTCGGCGCGTCAGCCTTGAGTGCGGCGCCGGCGGCGCGCGGCGCCGATCGCATGCGGCAGGGACGATCGACGTGAAGCCCTTCTACATCTTCAACACCCTCGGCCGCCGGGTCGAGGAGTTTGAGCCGCTCAATCCGCCGGTGGTGACCTACTACTCGTGCGGACCGACGGTCTATCTGCCGCAGCATCTGGGCAACATGCGCGCGTACGTGTTCGTCGATACACTGCGCCGCGCGCTCGAGCTCAACGGCTACGAAGTCCGCCACGTGATGAACATCACCGACGTCGGCCACATGACCTCCGACGCCGACGCCGGCGAGGACAAGATCGAAAAGACCGCGCGCGCGGAAGGCAAGACGCCGCGCGAGGTCGCGGATTTCTATATCGCGCAGTTCACGCGCGACTGCGGCAAACTCAATATCCGGCTGCCCGCCCCGCCGCTGCTTTGCCGCGCGACAGACCACGTCGCCGACATGATCGCGCTCATCGAGCGAATCGTGGAGCGCGGCTACGGCTACGTCACGCGCTCGGGGGTTTACTTCGACGTCGAAAAGTGGCGCGGGCCGGGCGGCATGGGGCGGCTCTCGCGTCAGAGCCTCGACGAGCAGGATGCCGGCCAGCGGCTGGAACACTCGCCCGACAAGAAAAGCCCGCACGACTTTGCGCTGTGGGTGCTCAATCAGCCGCACCATCTGATGCAATGGGAAAGTCCGTGGGGGCGCGGCTATCCGGGATGGCATATCGAGTGCTCGGCGATGTCGATGCGCTACCTGGGCGAGACGATCGATATTCACACGGGCGGTCTCGACCATATCCCGGTCCATCACGAGAACGAGATCGCGCAGTCCGAAGGCGCGACCGGCAAGCCCTTCGTGCGCTACTTCGTGCACAACGCTTTCCTGGTCGGGATGGAAGGGGCGAAGATCAGTAAGAGCGCGGGGCGTTTCCCGGTGCTCGACGACCTGGTGGCGGATGGAATCAATCCGCTCGCGTTTCGACTGCTCTGCTTGGGCGCGAAGTATCGATCGGAGCTTGCGTTCTCGCTCGACGCCGTGCGCGCGGCGGAGCGCAACTTGGACTACTTCGCGGAGTTCGCCCGCAACCTCTCCGACGAAGAGGCGGACGCCGCCACCGATTCGCCGTGGGTCGCGGAGTTCGACGATCGCTTTCGTCGAGGCGCTCAACGACGATCTCAACACTCCGCAGGCTCTGGCCGTCGCGCTCGAGCTGGTCGCAGAGGCCTATCGTCGCGGCGACAAGCGAGTTTGGAATGTACTGAAAAAATTCGACGCCGTGCTTGGGCTCGACCTCGAAGCGATGCGCAAGGAGACCGAGGGCGAATTCCCGCCGGAAATAGCCGCGTTGCAGCGCGACCGCGACGCTGCGCGGGCGGCGAAAGACTTCAAGCGCGCCGACGAGCTACGCAAGGAGTTGGAGGCCAAGGGCTACGAGGTGAAGGATCATCGGGGCGGGTCCACTATAATGTTACGCAGAGGCGTCGCTTGAATATGAGGGCCGTGCTCTCTTAGAATCCGCGGCACGCCCGCAGCGCCTCGCACAAGGGTGAGCAATGTCGATTGAGTTGAAGAAGTTCGATACCAGGATGCAGGCCGAAGGGCCTGAAGTCCGCCACCTCGACCCGCACAACGCCCCCTACTACCTTCCGATCGGCGACGAGGTCGAAATCTTCGAGGCCGCCTACAAGGCGCGCCTGCCCGTGCTGCTCAAGGGACCCACCGGCTGCGGCAAGACCCGCTTCGTCGAGCACATGGCCCATCGCCTCGCGAGCCTCCCCGATGGCCCCACCGAACTCATCACCGTCGCCTGCCACGAGGACCTGACCGGCAGCGACCTCGTCGGCCGCTACCTCATCCAGGCCGACGAGACGGTATGGATCGACGGACCGCTGACCCAGGCGGTGCGGCGTGGCGCGCTCTGCTACCTCGACGAGATCGTCGAGGCGCGCAAGGACACCACCGTGCTCATCCATCCGCTCTCCGACCATCGCCGTATCCTGCCGGTCGAGAAGCGCGGCGAGACCCTTGAGGCGCACGTCGGCTTCCTGCTGGTGATTTCGTACAATCCCGGCTACCAGAGCATCCAGAAAAATCTCAAGCACTCCACGCGCCAGCGCTTCGTCACGATCGAGTTCAACTACCCGCCGGCGGACAAGGAAGTCGAAATCATCGCGCACGAGGCGGGTGTCGACCGCGACATGGCGATGCAACTCGCGGTGCTGGGCGAGAAGGTGCGCAACCTCAAGGCCTCGGGGCTGGAAGAGGGCGTTTCGACCCGGCTCCTGATCTACGCCGGCGAGCTTATCCGCCAGGGAATCGCGCCGCGGCGCGCAGCGACTGTCGCCGTGACCTGGTCGCTCACCGACGAGGCCGACAGCAAGCGCGCGATCGACGAAGTGGTCAAGGCGATCTTTCCCGAGTAGGCGGACGCTCACGTGATCGATCTGCGCAGCGACACGGTTACTCTGCCGACGCCCGAGATGCGCGAGGCGATCGCGCGCGCCGAGTTGGGCGATGACGTTTACGGCGAGGACCCCACGGTCAACCGGCTCGAGGCGATGGCGGCGGCGGCGATGGGCAAGGAGGCCGCGCTGCTGGTCGCCAGCGGCACGATGGGCAACCTGATCGCGATGCTGGTGCATTGCGCGCGCGGCACCAAGGCGGTGCTCGGCGCCCGCGCCCATACCTATCTTTACGAGGCGGGCGGCGCCGCCGCGTTAGGCGGCGTGGTGCTGACTCCGATTCGCAACACCGACGACGGCGAATTCGCGCTCGACGAGCTGAAGACCGAGCTCGAGACGCCGTCCGATCCGCATTTCGCGCCGCACGCGCTGGTCGCGATGGAAAACACGCACAACCGCTGCGGCGGCGAGGCAGTCGGGCTCGCGCACATGGACGCGGTTGCGGAACTGGCGCATCGCCATGGCCTCGGAGTCCATCTCGACGGCGCGCGCATCTTTAACGCCGCGCTCGCGCTCGAGACCAGCGCAAACCGTATCGCCGCGCACGCCGATACGGTTTCGTTCTGTCTCTCAAAGGGGCTCGCCTGTCCGGTGGGCACGATGCTGTGCGGACCGCGCCCGTTCGTGGAACGGGCGCATCGCATCCGCAAAGCGCTGGGTGGCGGGATGCGCCAGGCGGGGATAATCGCGGCGGCCGGGATTGTCGCGTTGACCACGATGGTCGATCGGCTCGCGGAGGACCACGAGAACGCGCGCGCGCTGGCCGAGGGACTCGGCCGCGTCGCGGGCCTGCGAGTGCATCCGGCGCGCCGGCGCACCAACATGGTTTTCTTCGAGGTCGCCGGCGGCGCCGAGCGCGCGGGCCGCTTTGCCGCCGCGCTCAAGGAGCGCGGCGTGCTGGTCGGCCCGCGAAGCCCGGTCGAGTTCCGCGCCGTCACGCACTACGGCGTGAGCGGCGCCGACATCGAGTGCGCGGTTGCGGCGGCGGCTGAAGCCGCCGCCGCGACCGCGCACGGCGCCGCGTCGGCGCCGGCGGAGCGTTAGCCCGCGCGATGGATTCGAAGAACTCGCTGCAAGCGCTGTTCTCGCTGCGCGGGCATATCGGCTTCGTCACCGGCGCGTCGTCCGGCCTCGGCGTCGACTGCGCGACGGCGCTCGCGATGGCGGGCGCCGACGTCGCGCTGGCCGCGCGCCGCGGTGAGCGCCTAGAGCAGCTCGCCGCCAGCCTCGCGCGCGAGTATGGCGTGCGCACGGTCGCAATCCAGCTCGACGTGACCGACGACGAACAGATCGACGCGGCGCTCGCTCGGGCACAGCGCGAGCTCGGCCTGGTCGACATCCTGGTCAACAATGCCGGTATCTCGCCCACCGGCCGCGCCGAGACGCTGCCGCGCGCGACCTGGGACGCCGCTATCGCGACCAACCTCACCGCGCCGATGATGCTCGCGCAGCGCGTCGCCCGAGGACTCATCGAAGCCAAACGCCCCGGCCGCGTAATCAACGTGGTTTCGATCTACGCGACCGTCGCGAGTTCGATCTACCGGCTCTCGGCCTACACGGCGGCCAAGGCCGGGCTGCTCAATCTCACCCGCCAGCTCGCGGTGGAATGGGCCGGCTACGGAATCCTGGTCAACGCGCTTGCGCCGGGTTGGATTCCGACCGAAGCCACCGAAGCCGGAATTGCCAAGGGCAACAATCGCGAGCGGATGGAAAAGTCGACGCCGCTTGGACGGCTCGGACGGCCCGAGGAAATCCGCGGAGCGATAATTTTTCTGGCCAGCGAGGCCTCGAGTTACGTGACCGGCTCGATGCTGGCGGTGGACGGCGGCTACCAGGCCTGGTGACGCCGTCGCGCACAGACGGGACATTGCGCTGATGGGCGGGGCCGCTCTCAGAGCGCAACTCGCGCGCCGCAAGCCGGTCGCCGCGCTGCTCGATGACGCCGGGCCGCATCGCGGCGGCCTGCGCCGCGCGCTCGGCGCACTCGACCTCACCGCACTCGGTATCGGCGCGATCATCGGCGCCGGCATCTTCGTGATGACCGGGGTTGGCGCGCGCCAGGCAGGGCCGGGCCTGATCGTTTCATTCGTCATGGCGGGCGTGGCGTGCACGATGGCGGCGCTGTGCTACGCCGAGTTCGCCGCGATGATTCCGGTGGCCGGTTCCGCGTATTCCTATTCGTACGCCACGATGGGCGAGCTGGTCGGATGGATTATCGGATGGGACCTGGTGCTGGAGTACGCGGTGGCTTCCGGAGCGGTCGCGGTGGGATGGTCGGGATACTTCCGGGTGATTCTCGAGGGGATCGGGATACATCTGCCGCACGCGATAAGCTTCGCCCCGGGCACGGAGCCCGGCGCGATCGTCAATCTGCCGGCCGCGCTGATCGTGCTGCTGGTCTCGGCGGTGCTCTACGTCGGGATCCGCGAGAGTGCGCGGCTCAACTCCGCGATCGTCGGGATCAAACTCTGCGCGGTTGCGACGGTGATCCTGGTCGGGATGTTTTTTATCCGCCCGCAGAACTGGAGCCCATTCGCGCCGTTCGGGTTCTCGGGGATTTCCAAGGGCGCGGCCTATATCTTTTTCGCTTACATCGGCTTCGACGCGGTTTCGACCGCGGCTGAGGAGGCGGTCGATCCCGGACGCGACCTGCCACGCGGCATCCTGTGGTCGCTCTTCGTTTGCACCGCGCTTTATATCGCGGTGGCCGCCGTGCTGACCGGGATGGTGCCGTTCGCCGAGATCGACAAGAGCGCGCCGCTCGCTTCGGCCTTCGTGGTGCGCGGGCTCAATTTCGTCGGCGGCGTGGTTTCAGTGGGCGCCGTAGCGGGCTTGACCTCGGTGCTGCTGGTGCTGTTGCTTGGCCAGTCGCGGATCTTTTTTGCCATCTCGCGCGACGGGTTGCTGCCGCCGGCGTTCAGCCGGGTCCATCCGCGTTTCCAGACGCCCTACATACCGACCATGCTGACCGGGGCGGCGGTGGGCGTCACGGCGGCGTTGCTGCCGATTCAGGACATCGCCGAGTTGACCAATATCGGCACCCTGTTCGCGTTCGTGCTGGTATGCCTGGGCGTATGGATTCTGCGCTACGTCGATCCGGAACAGCACCGTCCCTTCCGCACGCCGTTGGTGCCGCTGGTGCCGATCGTGGGCGCGCTGTCGTGCCTGTACCTGATGGCCAGCCTGCCGATGGTCACGTGGATCAGGTTTTTTGTCTGGATGGCGATCGGGCTCGCTATCTACTTCGGCTACAGCCGCTTCCATAGCCACGTCGACGCCACCGCTTCAGCTAACGCCGCCGCGGATTGAGTCGCGGGCAAGGAAAAAGGGCCCGGGAGATTTCGCTCCCCGGCCCTCTTTTTTGCCTTGTGGCAGAACCTATTTGTTGATGCCCGCTACAGACTCGAACTTGAGATCCATCATCGCCACGCCTGCCGCGACGTTGAGGCCTGTGTTGCCCTCGATGCTGAGCGGCTGCAGCGAGATCGATCCGTCCATCCCGCCAACCAGCAGGTTGCCGCCAACGCCGAGTCCGAGCGTCGCGCTCGCGGTCGCTCCGCCGTAGTGACCGGAGAGCAGTCCGGGATTTGGCGTGATCTTCGTCCCCGGCGAGAGCACCGTCCACAGGATGACACCGGATTGCAGGTAGCCGATGTCGGCGCCGAACTTGGTGATCGAACCGGAGTAGTTTTCGATCTTCTTGCCCTTCTCGGCCGGGGTGTAGGTGCATTGCAGTTTACGCGACGAGCCGAAGATGAAGCCCCAGCCGCTCGCGACATGGCAGCTCAGATAGCCGAGCTTGGTCACGTGCTTGGCCGGTGCTTCCCCTTGCGCGAGCGCGTTGGGCGCCGCGGACACCGTCACGGCCAAGGCCACGACCGCGAATAGAGCGATTGAGAATTTTCGCATGTGGATATCCTCCCTTACTGGTAGTGAAGTTGGTTGAACACGCTTGAGTGTAGCGCAAGTCTTTTATCACGAACCAAACTTACGCGACATCAATTGCGGCCTGCGCGTGCAAGTTTCTCGTCCACGCTATATTTCTTGCATCCAGCAGGAGAAAATCGAAATTCGCGTCACGTAGCGGCAGTAGCTTATATGGCTCGCGTCATATGAAAGGAAAGATGGTCGAGAACGCGGCATTCCTCGGACTTCCAGCGCCGCGGCGACCGCCGATCGCGGGGGGCGAACCACATCGAGAGGTCTCCGCAGTGCGGCTCCGGATGGAGCGCGTGGCGAACCTTACGGGTCGGCATTGCTCGACTTGATGCCGCGGCCGAAAGCGGCGACCTCAGTACGCCACTCCTCGCCGAAAGCCAGGATCAGCACCTGCTGGTTGATGTGCTCGTCCTTGGTCAGGCTGCGCCACGAGCCGCCGCCCGCCCGCGCCATCGCTTGATACGCCGCCTGGGTTTCGAGGTAGAACTCCGGCAGCGAGGATGCCGAGACCGGCACCGGTCCGCTGAAGCTCTGCCACTGCTTGACGAAGCGTTCGTGCTCTTCGACGGTCAGGTCGACCGTGTTGAAGGTTCCATTCTCGCCGTGGAACTGGCGAATGAGCTGGAGGACCGGATCGAAATCTTCCTTGAACGGTGGCGTGTCGCCGACCAGCACGATCACCTTCTTGGCGTACGACCGCCATCCCATGTTATCGACCGCCATCCGCACCGCGCCCAGCGTGTCTTCCTGCCATTCGCCGCCATTGCGCGCCTGGATGCCGCCCAGGAACTGGACCACGGCGCCAGGCGAAGTGGTAAGCGGCAGCATCTGCATCTGCTCGCCGCGTCCGCCAAAGACGATGATCCCTACGCGCGCGGTCGGCACCAGCCGATGGATCGCGAGCATCAACTGGCGCGTCTTGTCCTTGACGTCGTCGATCACCAGGCGCATCGAGCCAGTCCCGTCGATGACGATCACGACGTCCAGTCCGGTGCGCCGCAAGCCACTGATGAATCCGCCGAAGCCGCCGCCGATTCCCTGGCCGTAGCCCGAGCCCATCCCGCCGCCGCGGCCGATTCCGATTCCGCCGGTGGTCGCGCGCACATAGTTATTGGCGCTGACGACGGCCTCGCGCGCGTAAACGTCGACCTGCTTGGGCTTCTCCATCGGCAGCGCCTGCAACTCGGGCATCTGCATCTCGGGCATGTTCGTGTCTTCGCCGGGTTTGGTCTGGCCGCCACCGCCTCCCGCCTGCAGGCTTATCGGGATGAAGTTCTGCCCGGTCTCCATGTGCACGGCGAAGAGCAGGAAGAGCAGGACCACGACGTGCAGGCCGATCGAGAGCGGGAACGGGCCAAGCAGGAAGCGCAGGCCTTGGCGCAGGCCATGTTTGAAGCCGGGCTTTTCCTTTTCCGGATCTTCCTCGTCCAGGTGCGCTCGCGTGGCGACCCAGAAGAGGCCCATCGCCACCACGACTACTGATACCGCGAGCAGGCCGATTTGTTCCGCGACGGTCACGCGATGCCTTTTATTTCTGAGGCTCCGGCCCTGCTCCCCCGAGAGGCGGCGCCAATGTTCCAGTTATGCGCCGCAGGGCGCCGTTTAATATTGTGCTCCCGCTGACCGTTCAACAGAAGTCATGGTCCTTCGGAGGAAGGCTCGGGCGGCACTACCGGCCCGCTTGGAAGGTCCGGCTCGCCGGGCTCGGCGCCACCGCCACCGCCGCCGCCCTGCAGCTTGGCCACCGCGATCGCGATTTGCTGAGCGCCCGCCGTTTTGGCGATGTCCAGGATGCGGACCATGTCGGCCAGGATCACTGCCGGGTCGCCCTGGAAAACCACCAGCTTGTCGGGATCCTTGCCGATTGCGTCCTTGAGCGCCGCCGGCAGCGTCTTTTCATTCACCTCGCCCTGGTTGACGAAGATACGATGGTCCGCGGTGTACATCACCGCCACGCCCTTGGGCTTGTCGGTAGTCGCCTCGGATTGAACCTTGGGCAAATCGACGTGGGCGGCGGACTCGATCGTGATCGCGGTCGCCACCATGAAGATGATGAGCAGGACCAGGAAGATATCGGTCAGCGGCGTGATGTTGATGTCGGAGAAGACGCCGCCGCTCTGGTTGGAACTGATCGCCATGAGTCGATACTAACCTCTTGTTCCCACGCGCGACGCCCGCGTCAGCCGCCGGTCGTGCCCGCCGCCCCGGTCTGGAGGCGCTGGGACTGTCCCGGCGCGACGCGTTTGGCCGCGATCGCAATCTGCTGGGCCCCGGCGAGCTTGGCGATTTGCAGGATCCGGATCATATCGCCCAGCAGGACTTTCTCGTCGCCCTGGAAAATCACCACCTTGGAATCGACCCGGGTCAGCGCGTCGGTCAGCGCCGATTCGAGGTCGCGCTCGGTCACGTCCTTGGAATTGACGAATAGTTCATGCTGGGCAGTGTAGGTGACGATGACGCCCTTGTTTTCGGGCGCGGTGTTCTCGGCCAGCGGCAGGTCGACGTGAGAGGCGGCCTCGATGGTGACCGAGGTGGTTACCATGAAGATGATCAGCAGAACGAGGAAGATGTCGGTGAGCGGCGTGATGTTGATCTGCCAGAACATCTCGCCGCTGCTCTTGGGTCCGCTAACCGCCAACGGTCTGTCTCCCTTGCAGCGCGGCGTCGATGAGGCGGGCGGCGTTGATGTGGATCGCGGCGTTGATGTTGTCGATCTTGACCGAGAAGTAGTTGTAGAAAATGACCGCGATGATCGCGACCGCCAATCCGAGCGCGGTTGAAATCAGCGCCTCCGAGATACCGGCCGCCACCACCGAGAAGCCGCCGGTGCCCATCACCGCCATCGACTGGAACGCGACCAGGATGCCGACCACGGTGCCGAACAGCCCGATGAACGGGGCCGAGGCGCCCGAGGTCGCGAGCACCCAGATGTAGCGCTTGAGTTCGACCAGCTCGGCAAAGCGCCGCTCCTCGTCGAGTTCCTCCAGCCGCGAGCGGTCGAGGTCCTTGGCGCCCGAGATGAGGGTGTGGAAGACGCGGTCGGCCGCGGTGTGGCCGGTTTCGGTGCGCTGCAGGGCCTCGTTGAATTTGCCTTGGCGCAGTGGGCCGACCAGCGCGTCGGCGGTCTTGGTGGCGCGGGTGCCGATTCCGCGCAGCGCCCACAAGCGCTCGAAGATGACCGCCAGGCAGACGACCGAGATGAGGATCAGCGGGTACGTCGCATAGTAGCCCTGCTGGATCATCTGAATAATGCCGAACTGGTTCTGCATCGCTAAATAAACCTTCCGCAAGCGAAAAATTTTGGGCAGGCTGAGGTAGCCGTGGCGCCTCTCCGCCGACACGGCGGCCAATCCCCGAAGCCTAGCCCATCATAATTACTTACCCGGGCCCATACGCGCAAACCTGCGGAGACGAACTGAACCGCACCCTCGCTGCCACTCGCGTCGGACGCGCCCTACTGCGCAGAGTCAACCCGCGCGCATCGCCCCCGGTTCCCGGCGCTTGCGGGAGGGCGGAGTTACGGGATAAATCTGCCTGAGGCGGGAGAGCCCGGTTCCGGTCTCCCCGCACAATCACGGAACTACCGACAAAGAGAGGATTGAGACGGCAATGGCACTACTTGATGGGAAGGTCGCGATCGTTACAGGCGCCGGACGCGGCATTGGCCGCGAAGAAGCGCTGCTGCTGGCCAAACAGGGGGCCAAGGTCGTGGTCAACGATCTCGGCGGCCATTTCGACGGCACCGGCCAGTCGCGTTCGCCGGCCGAGGACGTGATCAAGGAGATTCGCGGCTTCGGCGGCGAGGCGGTCGCGAATTTCGAGAGCGTCAGCGATTTCAAATCCTCCAAGCGTATCGTCGAGTGCGCGCTGGACAACTTCGGCAAGCTCAACATCGTGGTCAACAACGCCGGCATCCTGCGCGACCGCATGATCTTCAACATGAGCGAAGAGGATTTCGACGCGGTCCTCAACGTCCATCTCAAAGGCACCTTCAACCTGGCGCGCCATGCCACGGCCTACTGGCGCGAGCAGCAGAAAAACGGCAACCTGCTCGGCGGCCGCCTCATCAACACCAGCTCCGATTCCGGCCTGCTCGGCAACGCCGGCCAGGGCAACTACGGCACCGCCAAGGCCGCGGTGGCCGCGTTCGCGATCATCATCGACCGCGAGATGGCGCGTTACGGATGCACCGCCAACGCGATCGCGCCGGTCGCGCGCACCCGGCTGACGGTCGAGGCGACTCCGCAGACCGCGGCCACGATGCCGGCCGTCAAGCAGGGCGACTTCGACCGCTTCAGCCCCGCCCACGTGGCGCCGCTGGTCGCGTGGCTCGGCAGCGACGACGCCAAGGACGTCCACGGCGAAGTGTTTCGGGTCGGGATGGGACGGGTGTGGCTGATGCGCGGATGGCATTCGGTGGCGCAGGTCGCCGCGGCGCCCGGCACGTTCTGGGAGCCGGCGGCGCTCGGCGCGCGGCTGAAGGAAGAGCTCGCCAAGGGCGTCACCAAGAAGGAAAGCTTGGCCGAGGTCATGAGCGCCGGGCGCTGACGCGGGCCGATGCCTCACACCAAAGCCGGGTCGCGCGCGGGCGCCGCTCTTAACGGAGCGCGCTCGCGGCGCGTACTGATCATCTGCGCGGCCAACACCGCCCGCAGCATCATGGCCGAGCATATGCTGCGCCGCGAGCTCGGCGCGCGCGGCGCCGACGGCGCGATCGAAATTCGCTCGGCCGGTATCGCGCCCTACGCTCGCGACGGCGCGCTGGTTTCGCTCGACACCCGGATGACGCTCAAGTCGATCGGAATCGATATCGGCGAAGAGGCCGCCTCGACCGACCTCAAGCGCCATCCGGAGCTGCTGGAGGCGGCCGACCTGGTGATCGCGATGACCGTGGCGCAGGAGCGCGACCTGCGCGAGCGCTTTCCGGCCGCCGCCGCGCGTGCGGTCTTTACCTTGCGCGCGTTCGCCGGCGAGTCGGGCGATATAGATGATCCGTTCGAGCAGGGCCACGAAGTGTTCGACGTCTGCCGCGACGAAATCGGACGGCTCATCCCAAGGATCGCCGATCGCCTGCTCGGCCAAGAGCAACCAGAGTAAAAACTGAGGCGTACGAGTGAGACGGCATCGTACGGGACTTACCCGATGGAATTCACCAACCCCACGGACGCTGAGATTCGCGAGATCCTCGCGCATCCGGCTACGGTCGCGGTGGTCGGATGCTCGGACAATCCGGCGCGCGACAGTCTGCGGATCGCGATGCTGCTCAAGCGCAAGGGTTTCCGCGTGATCCCGGTCAACCCGCAGCTCAGGCCCGAGGCGCTGATGAGCGCGCTCGGCGAGCGATGCTACCCGGACCTCGCTTCGATTCCGGATCCGATCCAGATGGTCGACGTCTTCAGGCGCTCCGAGTATCTGCCCGAAATCGCCGAGGCCGCGATCGCCAAGGGCGCGCGCGTGCTGTGGGGCCAGCTCGGGGTGGTCAACCTTGAGGCTGCGACCCGCGCGCGTGCGGCCGGGATGACCGTCGTGATGGACCGCTGCCCGGCGATCGAATATGGACGGCTCTTCTAGAGAAAAAGATCCATCACTTCGCGGAGATCCTTCGCTGACGCTCACGATGACAGCAAGGGAGCTTTTTTGTTGTCATCCAGAACGAAGGTAGCCTCAGTGAAGGATCAACGCGGAGCGATTCTTTTGCGTTTATCGACAACTCCCTTGGATACGGGAGAGGCGTGGAAGACTTCTGACTCCCTCCCCCGTGTCTTGGAGGGGGGTTGGGGTGGGGATCGAGATGTTTTTCACGAGCGCGCGGACATCGCATTTGCACGTGCCGGGCATCGCGAGTTCATGGAGCAGTTGCGCAAATCAAATTCCGAGATCTCAAAGCCGCGCGCGCGCAATGAGCGCGCCGGAATCGACCCTCTCCCGACGGCCGCAACGGCCCTCGGCCTCTCCCAAGACACGGGAGAGGCGTGGAAGAACAGCGCAGCAACAGTTTCATGCCATGCGCGCGCCGACGCGCGCGCGCGGCGCCGCTAGCGATGGCGCGCACGAAAGCCCGCCGCTGGGAAACGCTCAAGAGCGAGCGCGTCTACGCGACGCCGATCTTCGACCTGCATCGCCACCAGCGCTCGCATCCGCACCGCGGCGAACACGACTTCTTCGTGCTCGAGGCGCCGGACTGGATCAACATTATCCCGATCACACCCACCAACGACGTCGTGATGGTGCGGCAGTTCCGCCACGGGATCGGCGATTTCACCCTGGAGATTCCCGGCGGGATGGTCGATCCGGAAGACCCAAGCCCGCTCGCGGCCGCGCGGCGCGAAATGCGCGAGGAGTGCGGCTACGACTCAGAGGATGTGATCGAACTTGGCCGCGTCCATCCCAATCCCGCGATCCAGCCTAACTACTGTTACTCATTCGTGGCCCGCAACGTGCGCCGCGTCGGGCGGCCTCGCCTGGGCGGTTCGGAGGAGACGGAGGTCGTGATGGTGCCGCTAGGCGAGGTGAAGCGGCTAATCGCGACGGAAAAGATCACCCACGCACTGGTAATCGCGGCGTTCTCGTTTTTCCACGTCTACAATCCGCCGCGCAAGGTGCGCCGGCGCTGAGTGTGCGGAAATTCCCGAAATCCGCGTGGCGCATTAGGTTGTGTGTAAAAATTTCCTGATTCTTTTCCTGCGTATAGCGATATGTACCGACCCCTTTTGAGCAAAACGATGCTAGAGATGCCGATTTAACGGCCTTTTCGCTAATCGAGGCGTGGCATATCTCTTGCCCTCTATCCGACCAGTTCGTGACGTTTCGGCGTCCAACTGACCGACTGGAACATCGATGGCCGCAACCAACACGATAGCCTCACCCTCGCAGACCCCCAGCGAAGGGCGGACTACCCGATGAACCCGCCGTAGTCGTATTGCAGACCCGCCCTGAGCCTCATTACCTTTTCTATTGCTACACCTGCGGGCCGGAGGAGCAGAGTCGTAACGTGCGCGAGGAGATCGGCGGCGGGCTGCATCCCCCATATTCGTGGACCGTGTGGCGGCCGCGAATCTGGCCTGCGCTGCCGTCCGGGCTCCCAATTCAAAGGTTCAGGCTGAGGTTCCTCTTCCGATGGGCTTTGCATCGGCTGCATCTGTTCGCCGGCCGAGGCAGTGGAGTATTGCTGATCTATGACCGTCGGCGGCTGGTGCATTATTCCGGCTTCACACCACGGTATTGGCGCTTCCCGTTCATAGCCGACGGCGACTTCCAGATTGGCGACACCTGGACCGATCCGGCGCATCGCGGAAGAGGGCTCGCGTCTTTTGCGCTACAGACCATCGTCACGACGCTCGCGAAGCCGGGGCGCCGGTTGTGGTACGTCGTCGAAGATATCAATAAGCCCTCGATCCGAGTTGTGGAAAAGGCCGGATTCACACTTGCCGCCGAGGGTACCTGGATAAAACCATGGGGGCTCAAGCTGGCCGGTGCCTACGTAATTCGCAGGAACTACCCCGCTTGATGGCCGTTGGTCCAGCGGGAGCGCAGGATAGCTTGATGGAGAACGATTCCACGGTGGCTGTGGAAAATCACAGTTTCGACTCGCAAGCTTTCGAGCTTAAGCCGTTGATGGACCGCGGCAGCGCCGCTGCGTCATCGCCGATGGGCGTAAAAATCCGGCCGCTCGCCGAGGCGCTCGATCAATGGAAGCAACTTGGCGAAGCGACCGGCAACGCCACGTTGTTTCACTCGCCGGCGTGGGCGCAAGTGCTCCGTCGCGCCTATGGATTCCGGGTCTTCGCGGCGACGCTCGAGCGCGAGGGCAAGGTGCTCGCCGGCTGCCTGCTGTCGCACACCAAAAATCCGTTCGCCCGCCACGTCGTGGGTCTGCCATTTTCCGATTCATGCCCGCCGCTGGGTATCGACGAGGACGCGACGGCGGCCCTGATGCGCGGCCTCGCGGCCGAACCCCGACTCGGCGGGAAGCTGGAGATCCGCGGCATCAAGGCGCCCGCGCCGTGGCAGACGGTCGATTCCTTCGAGCAATGGTCACTTGATCTCACGCCTCCGTTCGCGGAGGTCCAGCGCGCGGCGGATCGAAACTTCCGCCGCCAGGTAAAGCGCGCCGCGTCCGAGGCGTTCAGGATCGATAACGGCGACAGGCTCGCGATGCTGCGCCGCTTTTACGCAATCCAGCTCGAGACCCGCCGCCGCCTCGGCGTGCCGCCGCAGCCGCTGCGCTTCTTTTCGCTCGTGCGCGAGGTTTTCGCCCAGACCCATGGCCTCGAAATCTGGCTGGCCTCGTCGGCTGGGCGCGACCAGGCCGCGGTCGTCGTGCTGCGCGACGGGCCCACGCTATATGCCAAGTGGTCGGCGCGCGCGGTCGAGAGTGCCGCCGGCGCCTCGCATCTTCTGTTCTTCAGCATCCTGGAGCATCACGCGGGCAAGGCGGCGTCGCTCGACCTTGGCCGCACCGACGTGCGCAACACGGGACTCGCGCGCTTCAAGGCCGAGATGGGAGCGGTAGCGATGCCGCTTCCATACAGCTACTTTCCGCGCACGCCGCGCCATACCAGCGCCGAGGATCCCGATCGCGCCACCAGCGCACTCACGCGAATCTGGCGCCGGCTGCCGCTGCCGGTGACCCGCGCGGTCGGCGCGATCGGCTACCGTTACCTCGCATAAGGCGTCATCTCGAATCAGCCTGAGACCGAAGCGTGCGGTCTCAATCGTGATTCACTTTTCGAGTCTTACTATTGGACACGATAGTCAGTGCCACGCGAAAGCGATGACACTATCCGCAAGCCATTGACTGGTGGCCGTGTTGCACGGGTAACATCATCTCTCGATGCCGGCGATCGGCCGGCCGCACTGGCGCAAGATGACGCAAGATTGCGCCGGCCGAAGATGAAGTTACGCACGCAAGTCGCCCTCGCTCTATGGATCATCGTCGGCATGGCGGCGATTGTCGTTTTCGAGTCACTGCCCTCGAAAGCGAGTGACTATCAGGATTTCAGGCCATACTATATCGCATCGCTGGCGCTTCGAGGGGGTATCAATCCGTACGATCGGGATTTCGAGACGGTCTTTATCAAAGCCGGCCGTCCGTTGGACAAAATCTCGGCGTGGGAGCGCACCGAACCGCTGCTCGATACTCCGGTCTGGTTGATATTTTTCGAGCCGTTTACGTTGCCTCGTCCTGCAGTGGCGTACTGGGCGTGGATCACGTTCAACCTGCTGTGCCTTGGCGCAGCGCTGTTTGTGCTGATCCGCGAGTATGGGCCGCCCGGCGCGGACGGCTGGACGGTCGCGGGACTGATGCTGCTATATCCGCCGATCGCGCTGAATTTCTGGTTTGCGCAGAGCGAAGTTGTCTTGTTGCTGATCTTTGCGCTGGCGCTGCGAGAATTAAAACAAGGCCATGACGGAGCGGCTGGCGCCATACTCGCGGTGGCAGCCTTGTTCCGCGCCTATCCGCTGGGGATGCTGGGTTATCTGGTTGCGCGGCGCAATTGGCGCGCGACTGTGTATTTTCTGGCCGCGTGCGTTATCGGCAGCGCTTTCGCGATTGCATTTGCGGGACTGGATCCGGTCGTAAGCTTCGTGCGGACGGCGCTGCCCATATCCGGACCGCATACTCGCGGCGTGCCGGCGGGCCTGCTAAGTCATCCGGCGAATCTCAACCTCGGTTCGTTTGTGCAACTGGTGCTCGGCGATCGCGGTTGGGGTACTGCTGCGGCAATCGGAATCGAACTGCTGATGGCCGGGTGCGCGTTCGCCGCGACCGGCGTCATGAGGGATGACCGTTACGGATGCGGGTTCGCGCTGTGGATTGTGGTGATCACGTTGCTCTCGCCGCTGGCGTGGCCGCAGTTCCTGGTTTGCATCGTTCCGCTTTACGTGGGAATCGCGGCGGCGAATCACGAGATCGCGCTGCCCCGGCGAGTGCTGAATCTCGCCCGCGCGAGCTATGTGGCGGCGTTGTTCATGGGCGGGCCGCTCGGGTTCCTGAGCCGCGGCCTTGGCGCGTTCGATCTCGGGGCACGTGCACGCGTCGTACTTCCTGCCGGCCGAGGCGGCATTCGTTTCGCTCGGGTGCGCCTTTTTCGCGGCGCTCTGGATGACGGCCTTCCAGAATGGACTCGTACAGACGCGGCTCGAACAGCCGTCGCCCTCCCGCAACCCGCGACGCAAGAGACGATGCCCGGCGTGCGCGCACGTCTCGAATTAGGCCGCGATCTGTAGGACGATGGGGTAGGGGACGATGGTCACGGGTCGGGACGGCCCTGTACGGCGCCCGCGCCCGGTCGGGCACATCAATCACTGTGAATCCCCAATCGTCACGGGGCGACACGGAGGGCGACAGCGATGGCGAATGAAGATTTTTCGAACATCGGCGACGTGATTCGCAAGGCCGGCGAGGCGTTGGCCGAAACTCTCTCGGCGGTGAACAAGGCGGTCAAGGACCTTGCGGCGCAGGCCGGCGCCGGCGTCGACCGCGAACAGATGGTCGAGAACTGGATACGCGCCGCGCGGATGGCCAAGGATGGGATGGTGACCGCGCTGGAGCAGGGCTTCCAATGGTGGGAGCGCCAGGTCCGCGAGCAGGTGCGCCGAACAGCGTCGGCGGCGGGCGGCGGCGCGGAGAAAAAGCACGCCAATCCGATGGAGGCGTGGGCCGAGAACTGGCGCAAGGCGACCGAATCGTTCACCGCCTCGGGCGATTGGACCGAGGCGGCGCGCAAGCAGGCCGAGTCGGTGCAGAAGACGCTGCAGGACGGGCTTCGCGCATGGCAGCGGATGTGGGAGCCTGAGAAGAAATCTGACGAGAAGAAATCTGAAAAGTCCTGAGTCCGCGCTCGCTCAGGATTCAGCGGGAGCAGCTTTGAAAGTCATTTCGCTAGGCGCGCTTGCCAAAGGACGAAGATTGGGGCACCTGCGATTTCTAGGATTGTGAAGCCAATGAATGGGATCGGTGGCAGTGCCCGAAGCAGTATGGAAATGAGCCGGCCGACGCCACCGAGAAAGATCATGCCCCAGATAGCTCGGAACAGGATTGTTTGTTTCTCGATTTTTGGGACGAGCCAGAACATGGCGAGTCCCAATCCAAGCCACACTCCACCGAAAAATCGCAGATTGCTATCGAGTAACACGTTTGCTGGCAGGCCTGCCGACGCGTAGATTCGGATCGCTGAGGCCGAACATGCCAATCAAACCGGTGACGACAGGGATGACGCCAAGCACACCGGTTACGATTTGAAGGCTGAGTTTACTCATATCGTTTCCGTACAGCTCTACGCGAAGGTCACCGACGCGTGCGCGAGTTGGTGACCTCCGAGTTCAGAGGTTGTTTTTGTAGTCGAGCTCGACGAAGCGGTCGATCTTGGCCGCCGCGTCCTCGCCGTCGCTCTTAACGGCCAGGTATTTGCCCCAGGAAAAGGGGATGCGCGTGCTCCAGCTCTCGGGCTTCCACAGTTGCGAGCGCATCAGGGCCTTGGCGCAGTGGAAGAAACACTCGCGCACCGTGATCCGGATCGCGAGGTGGGCCGCCGAGCCGTTGGCCGAAAACCGCGCCAGCGCCGCCGGGTCGACGCTCAGTTCGCCCGTGCCATTGATTCGCAGGGTCTCGTCGGTACCGGGGACCATGAAAATTATCCCGGCATGGGAATTCTCCAGGATGTTCTGCAGGCCGAAGAGCAGCTTGTTGCCCTTGCTGTCGGGAATCAGCAGGGTCGTCGGATTCTCGACAACCACGAAGCCCGGCGCGCCGCCCTTGGGCGAGACGTCCTGGTTGCCCGCGGCGTCCGCCGTCCCGAGCACCAGGAAAGGCGAACGGCCGATGAAATCGATCGCCATCTCGTCGAGCGCATGCAGGAGCTTGCGTGGAGTGGCCGGATGCGGCTCGCCGATGAGCGCTCGTAACTGGTCGACAGTACTGATTCGATGGTCGCCGGAATTTTCCATTTTCGATGCTCCGTGGGCGCCCGCCGCGCCTCGATCAGGCTCTAGCATTTAGCTCCGGCCGCGAACAGCAGCCTCGGTGCGCGGGGGAGGGAGTTTCAGAAGCGCGATTCGTGCGCGAGCGTGCGCATCGCCGAGCCCAGCAACTCGACCTCCGCGTCGGTCGTCCATGGCGAAAACGTAACGCGAAAGCCGTTTGGCTCCTGCGGCGGGCGCAGCGGCTTGATTGCGACGCCGAAACGGCGGAGCGCCGCTCTCGGCCAGTTGCTCCGACCGCATCTGTGACGGCAGCCCGTATGCCAGGATGCCGGGTGCGTGCGGGCCGTCCCATTTAGACGCCGTATTTTCGTACAGCCCATCGAGCAGCCCGGCGATTCGCGCGCGCAGCCGCGTTAGGGTCTCGACCCGTGACGGGAATTCCTCGGCGCACGTCCGCAGCGCCTCGGCCATCCCCGCGAACAGCGCGCAATTGAGCGAGCCACTTTCGAGCTCGCCGCCGCCCTTGCGAACGAAACCGAGCGGCCCGGTCCACGCGAGCGGGTTGGCGCGCAGAAAGCGCTCGCTCGTCCACAGCCCCCCGGTGCCCATCGGGCCGAACAGCCACTTGTGACCCGTGAACGCGTAGGCCCAGCCCTCGATTTGCGCCACGTCGACCGCGACCTGTCCCAGCGCCTGCGCGCCGTCGACGATATACGGAACTTCCTGCTGCGCGAGGATCGCTCCGGCTTCCTTAACCGGCAGCACGCGGCCGTCCTTGCACGAGACGTGCGAGAACACCGCGAAGCCCGGCCGCCGGTGGCGAACGAGCGCGCGCAAATTTTCGAGGAACTCGTCAGGCGAGCCGCCGCCGAGCGCTCTGACTTCGATCCCGCGCGCGCCAAGACGCGAGAGCGGCCAGTTGACGCACGGATGTTCCTGGTCGGTGGTGATCGCGACCTCACCGGCCGTAAGCGTCGCGCCGAGGATGCTGATCGCGAGGTTCAAGGCGGTCGAGGAGTTGGAAAGCAGCGAGACACCGCCGCTCTCGCCCGCGTCGACGAGCGCGCGCGCGGCGAGCCGCGCCTCGTCCAGCGTGGCGTCGAGTCTGCGGCCGCCGTCTTCGCTGTAGAGCAGGCCCGCAAACTCGCGGTCGGCGGTTCTTACGCGCCGGGCCACGCGCGCATCGGGGCGCGCCAGTCCGCCGTGGTTGAAGTAAGCTTTGACTTTCGCCACCGTTCGCATAGTCGTAGAAAAATCCCCGACTCCAGTCCGCCTCGCGCGCCGCGCTGCCTCTCGTTCAAGGCGCCTTGCAGGGCGCCTTGGCGGGGTTCGCGAGCGGGTCGAAAACGCTCTGTCCGCGCGGCGGCCCGCCCCACAATCCGCGGCAAAGCGCGTAGGCCGGATAGGTCGTCGCCACGAGCAATACCGCGACGATGAAGTCCTTCTTGATGCCGCCGGCGGTAAGCGCGAGGCCAAAGGTCGCGCACCAGGTCAGCATCGGCAGTCCTGCGACCAGGTAAAGCCCGGCCCTGCCACCGCCGATCACGAACAGGCCGTCGCGCGCGGGCCGCTTGCGGCGCATCACCACCAGCGCGCTCAACTCGAGCACCAGCGCGCCCATGTAAAAGAAGACGTCGAGGATCACCAGCGTGACGAAGCCGAGCGGCACCAGCATCGTGAAGAGCATGCAGCAGGCCAGGATTGATTTACCGGGAGTCGCCGTGGTGCTCGAGACCTCGGCCAGCCATCGCGGCAGATAGCTCTCGCGCGCGAGCACGAACGGCATCCGCGACACCCACAGCATCGCGGCCGTGAAGATCGAAAACGCCGACACCATCCCGCCGAGCGCGAGCGCCGCGCCCAGCGCCGGCCCGCCGAGCTGGCGGCCGATCTCGGAATACCAGCCGGTCTCCCACTTGGCGCCGCTCGCCGCGCCCGAGAGCGCCACGCCGAGCGGCAGCATGTAGCCGAGCACCACCATCGGCAGCGCGATCGCGAGCGCACGCTGGTAGGTGCGGCGCGGGTCGCGAATCTCGCCCGCCACCACGCTCGCGTTTTCCCATCCGCTGAAATTCCAGATGATGATCGTGAGTCCACCACCGAGCGCGAGTGCGAAGTCCGGACCGAAGATGTGCCCGCCCGGCGGATGCCAGTGCACGAGATGGCCGAAGCCGAGCACGACCAGCGCCGCGAACGGCGCCAGCAAAAGCGCGGTCAGCAGGATCGCGCTGTCGCCCGCCGGCCGCACGCCGAGATAGTTCAGCAGCCCGGCGAGCCAGACCAGCGCCGTCCCGACCACGAGCTGGCCGCCGGTGCCGAGCGGATACAGGAAAGCGAGGTAAGCGCTGAACAGGACCGGGTAGATCGCCATATCCACCGCGGTGTAGAGCAGCGTCAGATAGGCCTCGGCGAAACCCCAAAACGGCCCGAGCGCCTCCTTGACCCAGAAATAAAAGCCGCCCTCCACCGGCATCAGCGCGTTGAGCTCGGCCGCCATCAGCGCGGTCGGGATGCTGAGCGTCAGCGGCACCAGGACGCATAGGAGGAGCGTGAGGCGCGGGCCGGCGATACGCACGGCGTCCTCGGTTCCGTACGCCCCGCCGCTTACGACCAGGTAGACGACGCAGGTCAGCGAGAGCAGGCCGAGCTTACCGCCCCGCATCGCGATCGCGGCGCGCGGGCTCGCCGACGCTGCGGCGGGCGCGGCCGCTTCGAGGCGCTGATTGTCGGCGGAATCCGGGCTCGGCGGGTTCATCAGGGCTAGGCTCTAGCCGAGCCTCGGCGCGGGCACAAGGCGGCGGGGATTGCGCGAAGGTGGGCTCGCGCGCAAGACTTATAAATGGTGTCGATACCGCGTATACTACTTGGGCTCCCGCCTCAAAAAATCAGGCCGGCGCTGACGGTCAACTCTTTGTGTTAGTTGCAAATCAATTTGTTCACGGCGGCCGCTCGTCGAGCACGCCAAAATTATCGACAGGATCAATGACGAGATTATCGATGAGATTATCGATACGCACGCTGCCGGCTGTACTGGCCGCGGCCGCGATGCTGCTCGGCGCCGGATGCGCGCAGCAGACGCCAGGCCCCAGGTTTCAGATGCCCGGTGCGGCGTCCGCCAGCACGCCCGGCGACGCCGAGCAGCCCTCCCCGTTCGGCGGCAAGCCGGCGGTCGACATTCCGCCGCAGGCCCGGGCGATGGGCGCGTTCCTGCAAGCCGAGGTCGCGACCGAAGAGGGCGATCGCACGGAGGCGCTGAAGGCGCTGGAGGAGGCGGTGCAATACGATCCGGGCAACGCCACGCTGCGCATCACGCTGGCCACGCTCTACGTGCGTGACGGGCGTCTCGCGGACGCGCGGGTCCAGGCCGACCAGGCGGTAAAGCTCGATCCCAGCTCCTCGCGTGCGCTGCTGCTCGCGGCGGGTATCGACTCCGCACTGGGCGACGACACGGACGCCGAGCAGCACTACAAGGATGTGATCCGGATTTCGCCCAAGAACCAGGAGGCCTACCTGTTCCTGGGCACGCTGTACGCCAAGCGCGGGGAGTATGAGCCGGCGCGCAAGGTTTTCGAGCAGCTGATAGCGCTCGATCCGCAATCGTTCCTGGGCTACTACTACGCCGGGCGCACGATGCTGGCGGCGGGCAACTACTCCGCGGCCGAGCGCTACTACAACAAGGCGCTCGATCTCAATCCGCAATCCGAACTCGCGCTGCTTGACCTCGCCGCGCTGCGCGAGGATCAGGGCCGGCGCGACGACGCGGTCGCGATTTACAAGAAGGTCCTGCAGATCAATCCCAACGACGACCGCGCGCACAAGCGCTTGGCCGAACTGTACTTTGCCGCGCACGCCTCGGCCGAGGCCCCGGTGAAGCCGGCGCCGGCGCCCGAGAAGATCGAGATCAGCCCGAGCGACACGCGCACCAAGATTGGACTGCTGTACTTCGAGCGCGGCGACTTCGACCGCGCCGCCACCGAGTTCAACCTGGTGCTCGGCGCCGAGCCCGACAACTACCGCGTCCACTATTATCTCGGCACCGCCTACAGCGAATTGGGCGACTACGACAAGGCGGCGACGGAGTTTGGGCGGATTCCCGAGGGCAACGAGCATTACGTCGAATCGCGCCTGCAGCTCGCCTACATCTACGACAAGCAGCATGAGTACGACCACGCGATCGACGCGCTCAACCAGGCGCTGGCGAAGAAGCCCGACGACGCTGAGATCCTCGGCTTCACGGTCGGCGTCTACCAGGAAAAGAAGGACTATCCCACCGCGATCAAGCTCGCGCAGCGGATGGTCGCGCTCGAGCCGAAGAACGACAAGTACCACTTCACGCTCGGCGCCCTGTACGACGAGAGCAAGCAGCGCCCTGCGAGCATCGAGGAGATGCGCAAGGCGATCGATCTCAATCCGAAAAACGCGCAGGCGCTTAATTACCTCGGCTATACCTACGCCGAGTCCGGCACCCACCTCGACGAGGCTGAGCGGCTGGTCAAACGAGCGCTCGCGATCGAGCCCGAAGACGGCTTTTATATCGACAGTCTCGGCTGGGTCTACTATCAGAAGGGCGAATACGGCAGGGCGGCCGAGCAGCTCGAGAAGGCGGTCAACCTGACCGGCGACGACCCGACCATCACCGAACATCTCGGCGACGCTTACTCCAAGCTGGGCCGCGCCGAGCAGGCCGGGCAGCAATACGAGGATGCGCTCCGGCGGACCACGGACCAGGAGCAGGTCGCGCGGCTGAAGGGAAAGTTGCAAGCCCTGCGCAATGTCGGCAGCGCCAGTCATTGATCCGTTGCGCCAGGAATTGTCGCGATTGGACTTGTTGCGAGTGGACTCGCCGCGTTTGGAACTGCTCCGCCGAAGAGCGCGCGCCGCTATAGCTGCCGCCGCTCTCGCGCTTACAGTGTCCCAGCTCTCCGCGTGCGCGCTGACTTCCAATGCGCCGTCAACGTCAGCGCCCGCCGCACCTGCCGCATCCGCCGTCACGCCGGCCACCACCGCGATGCTCGCGGCGCTCGCCGATCGCGAGCGTTCGCTGCGCTCGGTGCAGAGCGGGGCGATAATGGAGTACAGCGCCGCCGACGGCCATCACTTCCGCACGCATGAGGAGATCGCGCTCGCGCGCCCGGCCAGCATGCGGGTCGAGGCGGTAGCACCGTTCGGCGCCACGATGGTGCTGGCGGCGGACGACGCCGGGCGGCTGATGATCTTCGACCCGTCGAAAAACGTCCTGATGAGCGGCGGCGCCAACGCCGCGACGCTGGAGCGCTACGTGCGTATTCCGCTCGCACCGCCGGCTGCGGTCGATCTGCTGATGGGCCTCGCGCCCGATCCGGCCGAACTCGCCAAGCCACCCGACTCGGTCAGCGATACGGAGGGCATGACGGTTGCGCTGTGGCACTTGGCCGACGGCGGCACGCGTGAACTCGGTTTCACCGCCGGGCAGTTGGCGATGGTGCGTGAGCGCGACAGCGCCGGCGCTCAGCGTTACGAGGTTCGCTACAGCGACTGGCGCGACACCGGCGCGATCGGCTTTCCGCACAAGGTCGAGGCGGATTTCCCCGCAAGCCGTATCACGCTGCGTTACGAGGCGCCCGCGCTCAACACCACGCTCGCGCCCGCGCTCTTCGTGCTGACGCCGGCGCCGGGCACCAGGCAGATTTCGATCGACGCCGGCGCAAGCGCCGCGCCCGGTGCGGCGGGCTGAACGCGCCCGATGAGCCTCCGGCGCGCTCTCGCGATGCTGCTCTGCTCCGCACTCGCCGCCGCGGCGGCGGCCGGATGCCGCGTGCAGCAGCCTCCCAGCCAGCACGAGCGCGAGCAGATTCTCTACCAATCGAGCATCAGCGACCCCCGTACCTTCAATCCGATCCTGGTCACTGACAACGCCTCGGGCGAGGTGGTCGGCGATCTCTTCGAGGGGCTGGTCAGGATCAATCCGATAACGACGCTGCCCGAGCCAGGTCTCGCCGAGAGCTGGGAATCGGGCGACGGCGGCAAGGTGATCGTGTTCCATTTGCGCCACGGGGTGAAATGGTTCGACGGGCAGCCGTTCACCGCGCGCGACGTGGCCTTCACGATGCGCGTGATCTACGACCCGCGCGTTCCCAATATCGAGGAGCCCAGCTTAACCGTCGACGGCAAGCCGCTTAAGGTCGAGGCACTGGACGACTACACGGTGCGGATGACGATGCCGCGAGTATTCGCGCCGTTGCTCTACTCGATCGGCGTCCCGATGGTGCCCGCCCATCTCCTCGAGACTGCGCTGGAGGCCGGCAAATTCAATCACACCTGGGGCATCAACACGCCGCCGGAAAAAATCGTCGGCCTCGGCCAGTTCGAGATGGCGCGTTACGTACAGGCGCAGTTTGTCCATTTCAACCGCTATCCGGAGTACTGGATGCGCGACGAAAAGGGCGAGCGCCTGCCGCGCCTCCACGGCGAAACGCTGCAAATTGTGCCCGACGGCAACGCCCAGTACCTGCGCTTTCTCGCCGGGCAGATCGACGTCTACTCGCCGCGCCCGGAGGAAGTCGTCGATCTCAAGGACAAGCAGAAGCAACTCGGGATCACGCTCAAGGAAATCGGCATCGATACCGGCTCGCTGTTCTTCGCCTTCAATCGCAATCCCGGACACTACATCCACAACGGCGTGACCGATCCCAAGTACCGCTGGTTCACCGATGTCCGCTTCATGCGCGCGCTCGCGCATGCGGTCGACAAGCAGGGGATGATCAATCTCTGCTTCCACGGACTCGGGGTGCCCGCGGTCTCCGACACCTCGCCCGCCAACAAGGTTTTCTACAATCCCAATCTCAAGGACTACGACTACAGCCTCAAGGAAGCTGGCGACCTGCTGGAGCAGGCGGGCTACCATCTGAAGAACGGCGTGCGCTACGACCCGGAGGGCCATCGGCTGGAATTCAACCTCGCGACCAACAGCGGCGTGAACGTGCGCGATCAAATGTGCGTCATCCTGCAGCAGGACCTCTTACGCATCGGCATCAAGGTCAATTACCGCCCGTTGGAGTTCACCACGCTGGTCGACAAGCTCGACTCCACCTATGACTGGGACGTGGTGCTGATTGGCTTCACCGGCGGAATCGAGCCCAACAATGGCGCCGACTTCCTGCGCTCCTCGGGCGCGCTGCATCTGTGGTATCCGAAGGAGCCCAAGCCGGCCACGCCGTGGGAGGCCGAGATCGATCAACTGCTCGAACAGGGCACGATGGTGATGGACCCGCTCAAGCGCGCGCCGTACTACTGGCGCATCCAGGAAATCCTGTACCAGCAACTGCCGATCATCGAGACGGTGCGCCAGGTGCGTTACGAGGCGTGGAAGAACACGCTGGAGAATTTCCAGCCCACCGTATGGGGGAACTACAAGCCCGAGTGGATCGAGTTCCGGCCCGAGTAATCGCGCGCCGCCCAAGCGATGGCCAGGTTCCTGATAAAGCGCCTGCTCAACATGATCCCGCTGATTATCGGGATCACGTTCTTGTCGTTCCTGGTGATGTCGCTCGCGCCGGGCAACTTTCTTACTAACCTTAAGCTCAACCCGGCCATCTCGCCCCAGGTGATCCGCCAGTTGGAGGCGCAATTCGGCCTCGACCAGCCGATCCTGGTGCGTTACGCGAAGTGGCTATGGCAGGTGCTCCATCTCAATCTCGGGCTCTCGATGAGCTACCGGGTCAACGTGACTTCGCTTATCGCCGCGCGCGCGTTCAACACCGTCATCCTGGCGCTCGCGAGCATGGTCTTCGCGTGGGCCGTCGCGATTCCGATCGGGATCGTCGTCGCGGTCAAGCAGAACTCGATCTGGGACCGCGTGCTCTCGTTCATTGCGTTCTTCGGGATGTCGGTGCCGAACTTCTTTCTTGCCTTCCTGATGATGTACCTGGCGCTGCGCACCGGATGGTTTCCGGTCGGCGCAACTTTTTCGCCCTACTACGAGAGCCTCGACACCTGGGGCCGCATCGCCGATCGCATCAACCATCTCATCCTGCCGGTGTTCGTGCTGGGCGTGGCGGGGATGGCATCGCTGATGCGCCTGATGCGCTCGCAAATCCTCGAGATCAAGAACTCCGAGTTCGTGCGCACGGCGCGCGCCAAGGGCCTGCCGGAACGCGTCGTGATGTACAAGCACGTGCTGCGCAACGCGCTGAATCCCTTCGTCACGCTGGCCGGCTATGGGCTGGCCGATCTGCTGGGCGGCGCGGCGCTGATCGAAGCGGTGATGAACCTGCAGGGACTCGGCTTGCTGTTGCTCGACGCGGTGCGCTCGCTCGACATCTACCTGGTGATGGGTTCGGTGCTGATGGGCACCGTGTTGCTGTTGTTGGGCAACCTGCTGGCCGATATTGCGCTGGTGATGGTCGACCCGCGCGTCGATTTCTCGGGGCTTAGTGCGGATTGAGCATGCCGGCCGCCCACGCGACAATTCCGAACAACTACGCCGCCGCCGGTCAGCCGGCCGTGCGAGCGTCGCACGCCCGCGCATTGCTCGACGGGCTTGGCCGCGAGTGGCGCCGCGCCTCGTGGGTCGTGCGGCTCTCGGTTAGCTGCCTGTTGCTGTTCTATTTCTTCGCCGCCGCCTCGCCTTTCATCGCGCCCTACGATCCGATTCGCCAGTATCGCGATCTGCCGGACTGTCCGCCGATGCGTCTTCATCTGGCACGATCCGCCGAGTGGGCGCACGGATTTTTCTACGCCCATCCGATGCGGTTGAGCGACGCGGCGGCCCGCATCTTCGCTCCCGACCGCTCGCGCAAGACCTACTTGCGGATTCTCCATCACGGCCATCTCTTTACCACCGAATCGGCGGACGAGCCGTACTTCGTCATGGGCAGCGACGGATTGGGCCGCGACCTTTTCTCGCGCATCGTGTACGGCGCGCGCGTCAGCATGTGCGTCGGCCTTATCGGCGTGCTGATCACCTTCTCACTTGGCATCGTGGTGGGCGCGTTCTCGGGCTATGTCGGCGGGCTCACCGACAATCTGATCATGCGCTGGTCGGAGATCGAGATGTCGCTGCCGTCGTTCTACTTCCTGCTCGCGCTGGCGGCGGTGATTCCTTCGGGCGTAAGCCCGGTGCTGACTTTCTTCACGATCGTCGCGATCATGAGCTTCATCAGCTGGGCCGGTTTCGCCCGGATCATCCGCGGGATGGCGGCCTCGGTGCGCTCGCGCCCCTACGTCGAGGCGGCGCGCGCGCTGGGCGCCTCGCGCACGCGCGTGATTTTCCTCCACGTCATTCCCTCGGTGCTCGGCTACGCGATCGTGGCCGCGACGCTCTCGATTCCGGGTTTCATCCTGGGCGAGAGCGCGCTCTCGCTGCTCGGCCTCGGCATCCAGGAGCCCGCCGCAAGCTGGGGCAACCTGCTGGCGCAGGCGCAGGACGTGCAGAATCTCGCGCGCTATCCGTGGATTCTCATCCCCGGCATCTTCATTTTCCTGACCGTGATGTCTTTCAACTTTCTGGGCGACCATCTGCGCGACCGCCTCGACCCGGGCAACCTGGGCTAGGCGGCGAGGTTGATTCGGGGCGCGCGGTCTCTGATTCATGGCAACTTCTTCGTTCGAGGCGAGCGCCGAGGCGCATCCGCTGGCCGTACAAAAATGGCTGGTTGCGGCGGCGGTGATGATCGGCGCGGTGATGACCGTGCTCGACGCGTCGATCGTCAACGTCTCGCTGCCCTACATGCAGAAAAGTTTCGCCGCCGACGTCCGTCAGATCACCTGGGTGGTCACGAGCTACCTGGTCGCGGTCAGCGTGACGATTCCGATGACCGGATGGTGCGCGGTGCGCTTCGGGCGCAAACGCTATTTCCTCGCTTCGGTGTTGATGTTCGTGGTCACTTCGGCTATATGCGGGCTTGCCGGCGGCGTCCACCAGATGGTGGTCTTCCGCGTGCTCCAGGGCGCGGCGGGCGCCGCGATGATTCCGCTCTCGCAGGCGATCCTGCTCGAAACCTTTTCGCCCAACGAGCACACGCTTGCGATGACGACGTTCGGGATGGGCCTGATGGCGGCGCCGGTGCTCGGCCCGACGCTCGGCGGCTGGATCACGCTCAACTTGAGCTGGCGCTGGGTTTTTTTCATCAACGTGCCGACCGGCGTGGTCGCGATGCTGATGGTGTATGCGTTCGTGCACGACCCGCCGTACCTGCGCCGCCAGCGCGGCAGCGGCCGGATCGACTACCTCGGGATAATCCTTGTCGCCGTGGCGCTGGGACTGTTCCAGATCGTGCTCGCCGCGGGCGGACGCGCGGGATGGTTCGCGGCGCCGTGGGTGTGTTACGCCTGCGCGCTGTCCGCGCTTTCGACGGTCGCGCTCGTACTATACGAATTGCGCTTTCCCGAACCGATCATCGATTTTCGGATGTTCAAGATTTTCGGCTTCACGCTCGCCGTGGCGATCATTTCGTTTCAGGCGCTGGCGCTGTTCAGCATCAACCTGCTCAACCCGCTGTTCATGGAGACGCTGCTCGGCTACGACGCCTGGAAGGCGGGCCTCGCGGTCGCGCCGCGCGGAATCGGCGTGGTGGTCGCGCTCTTGGCGGTGGGCCAGCTTTCGCGCCGCGGCACCGATATGCGTCCGATCATCACCTGCGGCTTCGTGCTCGGCGCGTACGAGGTCTGGCGCATGTCGCACTGGGGCCTCGCGATTACCATGAGTGCGGTGCTGTGGCCAATCTTTTTTTTCGGACTGGGGCTGGGCTCGGTGTTCCCGACCGTGACCGCGGTCGGCCTCGGCCAGATCAGGCGCGAACGGATGGGCTTCGCGTCGAGCCTGTTCAGCATGATGGTGAACATCGGCGCGGCCACGGGTATCGCGGCCTCGACCAATCTGCTGGCCGCGCGCCATCGGTTTCACCTGGCGCATCTGATCGCATTGCCGGTATCCAAAGTCGCAAATAATCCGATTGCCGCGTCCGCCGCGTCGCAGGCGTGGCTGCTCGCGTACAACGACGTCTATCGGGTGCTCGCGATTGTTGTACTTTTGCTCGCGCCGTGGTGCATGCTCTTGAAGCGCACGAGCGCGAGCATCGGCGCGGAGACGGTGGTGGAATGAATTTCGCGCCGGCGCCATCGGAAATCATCTAAAAGTCCCGTAAAATTCTGGAAATCCTGGAAAGAGGCATCTCAAAGATGAGCGGCAACGACGAACTTACCTGGCTCGACGCGACCGCGCAGGCCGAACTCGTCGCCAAGGGCGCGGTAACGCCGGCCGAATTGGCCGAGGCCGCGATCGCGCGGATCGAGCGGCTAAATCCGCAACTCAACTGCGTCATCTTTGCGCGCTACGACAAGGCGCGCGCCGAAGCGCGCGACCGCAACGCCATCCCCGACGGCGTTTTCCGCGGCGTGCCGTTCCTGATGAAGGACCTGCTCCAGACCACGGCGGGCGAGCCGTTCAGTTGGGGATGGAAGCCGTTTAAGGACGCGAAAATGGCCGCGCAGTCGACCTCATACGTGGCGGCGAAGTTTCGCGCGGCCGGCCTGATCACGCTCGCGCAGAGCACGGTGCCGGAGTGGGGCGCGACGCTCTCGACCGAGACGCGCGCATGGGGCGCGACGCGCAATCCCTGGAACACGGCGCGGATCGCCGGCGGATCGAGCGGCGGCGCGGCCGCCGCGGTCGCCTCGGGCATCGTGGCAATTGCGCACGGCAACGACGCCGGCGGATCGGTTCGGATTCCGGCTTCCTTCTGCGGACTCGTGGGGCTCAAGGGCTCGCGCGGGCGGACCTCGCTCGGGCCCGCGCACGCCGAATTCTGGCATGGTCTCTGTGAGGAGGGCGCGCTGGTGCGCACGGTGCGCGACGCCGCGTCCGCGCTGGACACGATCGCGGGCTACATGCCGGGCGATCCGTGGATGGCGCCGCCGCCCGCGCGACGGTTCCGCGACGAGGTCGGCCAGGCTCCGGGCCAGCTCAGAATCGGCTTTATGGATCGCGCTCCGCTCGCTCATCCGGGGCTCCATCCCGAATGTGCGGCGGCGGTGCGCAGCGCGGCGAAATTGCTGGAGTCGCTGGGCCACAGGGTCGAGCCGAATTTCCCGGCAGCACTCGACGAGGCGACGCTCAGCTCCGCCTTCGGCAGAGTCGTCGCTGGCGGCGTGGCGCGGCAGGCCGCGGTGGTCGAGACGATGCTCGGGCGCGCGGTCGGGCCCGAGGATTTCGACGAATGGACCTGGTTCCTGGTCGAGCGCGGCCGGCGCCTGAAGCTCGTCGAGTACCTGGCGGCGTGCGAATGGTTCAACCACTTCTCGCGTGCGGCGGCGGGATGGTGGAGCGGCGGGTTCGACGTGCTGGTGACGCCCACGATGGCGCAGCCGGCGCCCGAGCTGGGAATTTTCAAAACCCGCGCCGGCGAGCATCCGCGCAACGTCGGCGTGCGGCTCAACGAGGTCAGCCCGTTTACCGCGCCGTGGAATATCGCGGGCCAACCGGCAATCTCGCTGCCGCTGCACATGACGTCCGACGGACTGCCGGTCGGCGTGCAGTTCGTCGCGGCCTATGGGCGCGAGGATCTGCTTGCTGCGGCTGGCGTCGCAGCTCGAGCAGGCCGCGCCATGGGCGGATCGCCGCCCGCGCGTGCATGCGTAGCCGGGCTGATGAAAAAGCGGCGCGACGGATGATAAGTTAGTTTCCAAGTGCAGCCGCTCCTGGAAGTCAAAGATCTGCGGACCTCGTTCTTCACCGATGCGGGTGAGGTGCGCGCCGTTGACGGCGTGAGCTTCGCGGTCGAGGCGGGCAAGCTGATGGGCCTGGTGGGCGAGTCGGGATCAGGCAAGACGGCGAGCGTGCTCTCGGTGATGCGGCTTTTGCCCGAGAGCGCGCGCGTGATGGGCGGCGCGGTGCTGTTCGAGGGGCGCGACCTGTTGAAGCTGAGCGAGCCCGAGATGCGCGCGGTGCGCGGCGCGAAGATCGCGATGATCTTTCAGGAGCCGATGACTTCGCTCAATCCGGTCTTCACGATCGGCAGCCAGATCGGCGAGGCCGTGCGGCTGCATCAGCACACCGCGCGGCGCGAAACGCTCGAGCGCACGATCGAGGCGCTGCGCCTGGTCGGAATCGCCGATCCGGAGCGGCGCGTGAATGACTATCCGCATCAGCTCTCCGGCGGGATGCGCCAGCGGGTGATGATCGCGATGGCGCTCGCGTGCGAGCCGAAACTGCTGATCGCCGACGAGCCGACCACCGCGCTCGACGTTACGATCCAGGCCCAGATCCTCGACCTGATCCGCGAGCTTCAGGTGCGGCTTAAGCTGGCGGTAATCCTGGTCACGCATGACCTCGGGATCGTCGCGCAATACGCCGACGACGTCACTATCCTGTACGCCGCGCGGGTGATGGAGCAGGCGCCTTCCGCCGAGCTGTTCCGCAATCCGCTCAATCCCTACACGCGCGGCCTGCTCGAATCGATTCCCGGCGCCGACGGCCATCGTCATCACCGCCTGCGCGCGATCGCGGGAACCATCCCCAACGCGCTTCATCCGCCGTCGGGATGCCGGTTTCATCCGCGCTGCCCGATGGTGATCGACGAGTGCGCGCGAGTCGATCCGCCGCTTGTGGCCAAGGCCCCGCAACACCTGGTCGCCTGCATCCGTGTCTAATCCGACGCCCGCTGAAAACCGCGTGATCGCCAATGCGCCCTCAGCGCTGGGCCCGCTGGTGCGGACCGAGGACCTCAGCAAGGAATTTCCCGCCGGCTCGCTCGACCTGCTCGGGCGCAAGCGCTTGGTGGTGCACGCGGTCGACGGCGTCAACCTGGCGATCATGCCCGGCGAGACGCTGGGACTCGTTGGCGAATCGGGGTCGGGCAAGTCGACGCTGGGACGGCTGGTGCTGAAGCTGCTCGAGCCGACGGCTGGGCGCGTGTTCTTTGAAGGGCGCGACCTGGCAGGGGTTTCGCGCCGCGATTTGCGCGCGCTGCGCCGCCAGATGCAACTCGTCTTCCAGGACCCGTACGCCTCGCTCAACCCGCGCATGCGGGTGCGCTCGATCGTCGGCGAGGGAATCGAGATTCACAAGCTCGCGCGCGGCCGGGAGAAGGAGGAGCGGATCGTCAGCCTGCTCGAGATGGTGGGGATGGGCGCCGACGCGCTCGAGCGCTACCCGCACGAATTTTCCGGCGGGCAGCGCCAGCGGATCGGAATCGCCCGCGCGCTCGCCGTGAACCCGCGCTTCCTGGTGCTCGACGAGCCGGTCTCCGCGCTCGACGTCTCGATCCAGGCGCAGATCATCAACCTGCTGCAGGACTTGCAGGAGCGGCTCCATCTCACCTACCTCTTCATCGCGCACGACCTCCGCGTGGTCGAGCACATCAGCCAGCGCACGGCGATCATGTACCTGGGCAAGATCGTGGAGTTGGCCGATCGCGACGAAATCTACGCCAACCCGCGCCATCCCTACACTCGCGCGCTGCTCTCGGCGATTCCGGCGCTGCACGGCGCCGCCGCCGGCGAGCGCATCAAGCTGCCGGGCGAGATGCCGAGCCCGCTCAACCCGCCGCCCGGCTGCAGCTTCCATCCGCGATGCCCTTATGCGAAAGATATCTGCCGGACCGTCGAGCCGCCGCTCGAAACGGGCCGGGGCGGGCATGCGGTTGCCTGCCATGTTTTTCCCGCGCCATAGGCGCGGATTCGATGCCGGATTCATGGCCAAGTTGAGTACCTCGGACTACGTTCGCGCCGGCGCCGACCCGCCGGACTTTGCCGCGCACTCGACCAGCGCGATTCCGCCGATGCCCGGTGCGGCGTGGGTCGAGGAACGCACGCGGGTCGCGGTCGCGCGCAACATCAATGTCTCGGGACGCCTGGTGTTCCAGGAGCCAGTGCGGATCGAGGGCAATTTTCGCGGCGAGGTCAGCTCCAGCGAACTGGTGGTGATTTCAGATCACGGCACGATCGAGGGCCGCGTGCGCAGCCCCCGCCTGCTGGTGTTGGGCGAACTGCGGGGCGATATCACCGACTCGCGCCTGGTCGTGCTCGGCCCGCGCGCGCGGGTCTTCGGACGAATCGAGACGGACAGCCTGCGCGTTTGCGAAGGGGCGCTGCTCGAAGGCGACGTGCGCGTGCCATGCGCCGGCGCGGCTTCGCGCTAACGCGCAACAGCCCCCGGCGGCGGAGCGCATGAAAAAAAACGCCGGAGCGGTGCGCTCCGGCGCACTTCATTCAATCCCAGTGTGGATGGCCGCGGGCTTCAAGCCGAAGCGACGCGCGCGGCCTTGCCCGACAAATCGCGCAGGTAGTATAGCCGCGCGCGGCGCACGCGGCCACGGCTCAGCACCTGGATCTTTTCAAGCCGCGGCGAGTGCAGCGGAAAGATCCGCTCGACGCCGATTCCGTAGGAGACCTTGCGCACAGTGAAGGCGGCGCGGTTGCCTCCGCGGTTCATCTTGATAACCACGCCCTCGAACGACTGGATGCGCTCTTTTTCGCCTTCGACCACCTTGACCTGCAGGCGCACCGTGTCGCCGACGCGGAAGCTGGGGAGGTCCTTGCGTAGTTCACGGTCTTCGAGCTTTTGGATGATTGCATTCATGACGGCCTCAGTCGGACCGATAATAATACCGGAACGAGGGCGTGCGCTCAACATCTCACGCCGATCTCTTTACAAACCTCCATTCGATTGAAGTCGGAACGTTTATCCACAGAGTGCAAGAATCTACTTTGCATCGCATCCTTCAAACGTATACAAATTAACCGCTCTTCTGGAGCGTATTCTAGAGATACATCATCTCAAAAAGGGGGACGTACGGATGATAAGTTATGTTTCAAACAAACTTGGTGGCCTTGCGACGATCTCACGCTTATTCGGCATAACGCGAGTTTATGGATGGCAATCAGCTCTGTTGGTCACCATATTATTCACCGCGTTTTACCATCGCGAGCTGACGCTGTTACCTGCGCGCTATCGATTACAAGCTGCGGTTGCACAATCAACTCGTCGGGCGACTACACACTAAGCGGCACCAGCCCGATGAACTCCACAGGCACCTGCATCAATATCACGGCCAGCAACGTCACCCTCATGGCGCCGGCATAGGCGATTAAAGGGCCAGGCTCCACAAGCCCAACTTTCGGAGTTCATATCGAATCTACCGCGAACAAGGTGTTCCTGGAGGAACTCGCTGCTGAGGATTTTGGCCAGGGAATCCGTGTTGATGGCCTTAACGCCTAACTGACGAGGTGGTGACGGCCATGCAATAACAAGGGTATGGTCGTCAACGGCGCAAACGCATATCTGATCACAACGATCTCCGAGCAGGACAATCTCGTCGGTATTCAGGTCAACTCCACAGCGACGGACTTCGTAATGGGCGTGCTTGCAGGTGCTTAGACGCTATTGGTGCGGGGATCGAATTCAATGGAGTAAACGGAGCGTTCATAAATGAGGCAGAAGCAGAAGGTAATGGAACATTTGGCATCTGGCTGAAGAGCGCGTCAGACAACTTCATTTCCGGCTTCGAATCCGAGAGCAACGGGATTGCGGGCGTCTATCTGGGATGTAACGCGGCCGGTCCCAACGGCACAGCGTGCCCCGCCGGGAGGCCCTCCAGCAACGACAACTCTCTCATGGGCTCTGTCTACGGAACGTCGACGAACAGCCTCGTAAGCAATACGAGAAGTCCACTTTAACCAGCGTTTCGGTATAGCGGTCGGATTGGGCAACCTACATAATCACTTCCTCTTGATCACGGGTGCCGGCAACGTCGACGAAGACGCGCTCGACGAGAATCCGAATTGCGGCAGCAACCGGTGGGCTTTGCCGATAGCTTTCACGACCTCCAGCCCAGCCAAAAGATACGACCGTCTTCTGCCTCAACTGAGTTGCGCCACGGCGAAGCACGGTTTGAGGGCCGGCGGGATAATTCGAAGCGCAGCGCGGACGACGGCTCTATACCGTCGCCCGCGCCGCGACCCCGCACGGGCCTGATTTCTTGAAGGCGGACTGTCGATCTCGGCGGTCCGTTCCGCTTTTGGCGAATCACCCGTCCCATACGGGTTAGAACTAGCTGGAGTGCTGCGCGGTTGAGTCCATTTTAGCCCAATATTTCACCCGCCGTTGCCGATTACGCTCCGCACAGCAACAAACACAAAATAGTATATAGCCAACGTCCGGTGATGGCCGCTCCCGCGCCCGCATACTACGGCAGAACTGGACGCGTTGTTTGCGCCAGGTTGGACATTGCTCGCGCACGCACAATCACGCTTTCGCACATCGTCTCGCGCAATTCCGGGCAGCGCGCCGTGGCGAGCACGCCAGCACGTCCGCGCGTTTACCGCGCTGCTCGCCGCGATTGCCGCCGCCGCGCCGGTTCCGGCGCGCGCGATGAACACCTGCACGAATCCGATCGCGGCCTGTCCGTGCGCGATTCGATCGGCGGGCGACTACACGGTCTCCGGCCCCGGCCTGCTCGCGGCGCCGCCGGGCGACTGCATCCACGTCACCGTGCCCGGGGTCACACTGGACCTTGGCAGCGCGACTATTTCATCTTCTCCCTCGGCCATCGCTGATATCGGAGTATGGGTGCTGGCGAACGCGGCGGGCGCAGTGGTGAAGGGGACTTTGAACGCGCCCGCGACGGTGACGGGTTTCACCAACGGAATCCGGATCGACGCGCCGAGCGTGACGCTGGAGAACGTGGTCGCGCAAAGCAACACCGTTGGGATTCGGATCACCGGCGGATCGGCCTACGGCAGCGCGCTTGCCGTACACGACAGTTCGGAGACCGGTATTCTGATCAGCGGCACTGCTCCGGGCCCCTATCTGACCGGGATCAGTGTGGACAGCACGCTGGGCTTTGCGGGTATCGAACTCAACGGCGTGCGCGGGGCGTTTCTGACCAACCTGACGGTTACCACCAGCGGAACTTACGGTGTGTGGCTGCTGGCTTCTTCGCGCAACGTGATCGCCAACTTCAGCGTCTCGCGCAATACCAATGCCGGAATCTATCTCGGATGCTTCCGCAGCGGCGGAATCCTGGGCAAGGCCTGCACTACCGTACCGCCGCCGCTGCCCAGCAACGGCAATATCCTGACCTCGGTGGGCGATCCCAGCAGCGCCGACGGGCCGAGCCAGCCCGACCAGGCCTACGGAGTGGCGATCGCCGCGGGCAACGTGGGCAATCGCATCATCGGCGTCCAAGGCTCAGGCAACGGCAACGGCACCTTCGGGGTCGACGCGCTCGACGGCAATCCAAATTGCGGGTCTAATTTATGGACCGGGAATCAGTTCGCGATCGTGAGCCCGTCCACCTGCATCCACTAACGGGAGCTTCTGCCACATCGGTTAGCTGCTGCGCGAAGCCGGCGGCGCGGGCGTCTCGCGCTGGATCCGCCGGCGGCGGTTCAGCAGCATCCCGCTAACCAGCACCGTCGTACCGATCATCGAGACCAGCACGCCGAGCGGCGCGCCTACCGTGGCCGGCGCGCTGGCCGAACTGATTACCAGGTCGGTCCCGAACGTCAGCAGGATCGCGCCAATCAAAATCATCAAGTCGGCTGCCAGGCTCATCGTTAGACTATCTCCCCCAGTTCTCGTCCGCGCCTGCTTGCGCGTCTTGCTCAGCGGCCGCGCAGGCGGTCGAGAATGATGCTCGCGGCCGCGCGTACCGAAAGATGATTGTAATCTCCTACGCCGCGAATCGCCTCCAATGCGAGGTCGGCCCGCTCGCGCGCCGCCGGCGCGAGCCCGAAGCCGGTGCCGAGCAGGATCAGGACCGGCGCCGCGTCCGCAGCCGCCATCCGCTCGCGCATCGCGGCGAAGCTCATCCCCTGCGCTTCGCGGGCGGAGGTGTGCACGATCTCCGGCCGCCGGCCGGCGGTGCGCTCGGCCGCGGCGACCGCCTCGTCGAGGCCGGCCACGACTTCGATCAGGTCGAGCGCCTCGACCCGGCGCGAGTCGAAGCTGCGGCCGTAACCGATACGCCAGTGGTCGATCACGCTGCGCGCGAACTCGCGCTGCTCGAGAACCGGATGGACCACGTAGAACGCGCGCACGCCGTAAGTGCGCGAGGAGCGCGCGAGGTCGTGAAGGTCGAGCGAGGTGATGGCCGACGTGATGATGCGGCCGTTGCGATCGACGACCGGATGATGGACGAGCGCGAGGAAGATTTCAGCCAAGGTGCGGGCCAGATGGGCTAGGTGCGGCGGCGCTTGAGCAGGTCGGGGCGCCGGCGCGCGGTGCGCTTGAGCGCTTCGGCCTTGCGCCACTCGTGGATTTTCTGATGGTCGCCGCTCAGCAGCACCTCGGGCACGCGCATCCCGCGAAACTCTTCGGGGCGCGTGTAGTGCGGATACTCGAGCAGGCCGTCGGCGAACGATTCTTCATCGAGCGAGGAGGGATTGCCGAGCACACCCGGCACGAGACGCGCGACCGCCTCGATCAGCACCATCGCGGGCAACTCGCCGCCGCTCAGCACGTAGTCGCCGATCGAGATTTCCTGGTCGACCGCGCTGCGCACGCGCTCGTCGACGCCTTCGTAGCGTCCCGCGACCAGCAGCAGCCCGGGCCGCCGCGCGCTCAGTTCGCGCACCGTCGATTGGTCGAGCGGCTCGCCCTGCGGCGTCAGCAGCACGCGCCACAATCCCGGATGCGCGTCGAGCGCGCCTTCGATCGCGGCGAACAGCGGCTCCGGCCGCAGCACCATCCCGCTGCCGCCGCCGTACGGCGTGTCGTCGACCTGGCGGTAGTTGCCGAGCCCGTGCTCGCGCAACGCGTGCGCCTCGATGCTTACCAGGCCCGCCTTGAGCGCGCGCCCGACCATCCCGGGCCAGTTGGATAACGGCGAACAGTTCGGGGAACAGCGTGATGACGTGGAATTCCATCGTTGGCGAATCCTGACGAATCCTGGCGCCGAGCTAATCCAGCAGCCCCGGCATCGCTTCGATCGTAACCCGCCGCGCCGCGAGATCCATCGCCTTGACCACGTCGCTGATGACCGGCACCAACACCTCGCGCTCGCCCTCGCGCACCACCCATACGTCGTGCGCGCCGGTGGACATGATGTCCTCGATAGTGCCGAGGCGCCGCCCGTCGGTCAGCATCACCTCCGCGCCGGCGAGCTGGAAGTAGTAGAACTCGCCCTCCCCGAGCGGCGGCAGGTCGGCCGCGGCGACCATCACGGCCCCTCCGCGCAAGGCCTCGGCCGCGTCAGCGTCGCCGATACCCTCGAGCATGACCCGGTGATTGCCCGCGCTAAGCGCGCTTGCGTCCAGAACCTTGAATTCGCGCCGGCCGTCCGCGGTCTCGACGAACAGCCGCTTGAGCGTCGAGAGCGTGGTCGAGCCGGGATCGTCGGTGCGCACGCGGAGCGCGCCGTGCAGCCCGTGGCTGCCGGCGACATAGCCGATGCGTAAGAGCCCGTCGGCGGTCGGTCCGGCGAGCGGCCGCCGCCGCGAGGTGTCCGGCATCGTCGTAGTCGCCGTCGAACGCCTGACGTGTCGCGGGCGCGCTCGGCGACTAGCCATCTGAATTGGCTTGCTGAATTGGCTTGGTGGATTACTTCGACGGCTATTTGTCTTCGATGATTTCGAGGACAACCTTGCGATTGGTCCGCGAGGCTACCGCGTTTAGAATCGTGCGGATCGATTTGGCGGTGCGCCCCTGCTTGCCGATTACCCGCCCCAGATCTTCCTTCGCCACCCGCAGCTCAAGCACCGAGGCCGTATCGCCCTGGGTCTCCTTGACCTCGACCGCGTCGGGGTTGTTGACCAACTGCTGCGCCAGGAACTGGACGAGCTCCTTCATGGCTGGCTCCTAGAACTGGGGGTTAAGCAGTACTGGCTACTTGCAATATCAGCTTCCTTACCGTTGCGGAGGGCATCGCGCCGGATCCAATCCAGCGCTGGGCCTGGTCCCTTTGCAGTTGGACCTTCGGCGGATCGAAGGACGGGTCATAGGTTCCTATCTGGGCCACACAGCGGCCGTCACGCGGCGACCGGCTATCGGCGACCACGATACGGTAGAAAGGTCTCTTGCGGCTACCATGACGGCGCAAACGGATCACAAGTGCCATAAACGATAAACTCTCCTAAAGCTATTCTAGCTCCCAATGCCCAGGCCGCGCATCATGCCCCGGCCCGCGCCACCGGTGAACTTTTTCATCATTTTGCGGGTCTGCTCGAACTGCTTCACGAAGCGGTTGACCTCCTGGACCGAGGTCCCGCTGCCGCTCGCGATACGCGCGCGCCGCCGTCCGTTCAGCACCAGATGGTTGTTACGCTCCTGCACGGTCATCGAGTCGATGATCGCCTGGATCCGCACCAGCTCGCGCTTGGCCTCCTCGGAGTCGGCCTGGCCGGCGATCTTTTTGAGCCCCGGAATCATCCCCAACAGCTCGCCCAGCGAGCCCATCTTGCGCAGGGTGCGCAACTGCTCGGCAAAGTCGGTGATGGTGAATTCGTTTTTTTTGAACTTGCGCTCGAGTTCCTTAGCCTTGGTCTGATCGAAGCTCTGTTGCGCTTTTTCGATCAGGCTCAGCACGTCGCCCATCCCCAGGATGCGCGAGGCCAGGCGGTCGGGATGGAAGACCTCGAGCGCCGCGAGCTTCTCGCCGGTCCCCGCGAACAGGATCGGCGCGCCCGTGACCGCGCGCACTGAGAGCGCCGCGCCGCCGCGCGCGTCGCTATCAAGCTTGGTCAGGACCACGCCCGAAATCTTGAGCTGGTCATGGAAGCCCTGCGCGACGTTGACCGCGTCCTGGCCGGTCATCGCGTCGGCGACGAGCAGGATGTGATGGGGCAGCGTGGCGGCGCGCAGGCGTCCCAGTTCGTCCATCAATTCTTCGTCGATCTGCAAGCGCCCGGCGGTATCGAAGATGATCGCGTCGTAGCCGGCGGTCTCGGCGCGGGCGAGCGCGCGGCTGCCGATCTCGATCGGGTCCTCGGTCTCGCGCGTCTCGAGCACCGGCACGCCGACTTGAGCGCCCAGCACGCGCAACTGTTCCATCGCGGCCGGCCGCCGCACGTCGGTCGAGACCAGCAGCGGGTGCCGCTTGCGTTCTTCCTTGAGAAACCGCGCGAGCTTCGCCGCCGAAGTCGTTTTGCCCGAGCCCTGCAGCCCGACCAGCATGATCTTGACCGGCGGCTTGACCTTGAGGTCGAGCTCGCGCGTGCTGCCGCCCATCATCTCGCGCAGTTCGATCGCGACGAAGCGGATGAAGTGCTGCTCGGGCGTCAGCGACGCCAGCACTTCCTGGCCGAGCGACTTGTGCTTGACGTGCTCGATGAAGTCGCGGACGACGCGGATATTGACGTCGGCTTCGAGCAGCGCGAGCCGGACCTCGCGCAGCGCCTCCTCGATATTGCGCTCGCTGACCCGGCCCTGGCCTCGGAGCCTTTTGAAAACGCCTTCGAGGCGGTCGCTTAAGGTGTCAAACATGGAGGAGGCTGATGAGGTGCCGTCGGCGGAATTGGATTTGTAACAATCGCTCGGTCCAGACAAGAAAGTTAAGCCACCGTCCGGGTCAAGTCAACAAAAGGGCCAAAAACACGCTATCGCGCGGCTTTTTGTTTGCGGGCGAGACTGAGTAGAGGCGCGCAGCCACGGGTTTCGGGGTCGATGCGCGCCTTGGCACGTCGCTCACACCTCAATTCGCGATAGTTTCACGGAGCTATGAGACACTCTCGCATGGAATTTTCTTTCGCTGCGAGCACAAGGCCGGGCCTATGTCATACGCCATGCT
This sequence comes from uncultured delta proteobacterium, assembly GCA_963771325.1. Classification (GTDB taxonomy): domain Bacteria; phylum Desulfobacterota; class Binatia; order Binatales; family Binataceae; genus JAKAVN01. The sequence goes on from CAVYTJ010000008.1 coordinate 151,049, forward strand.
GATGTCAGACGCAGCGACGGCGGCCGATTCGCCGCCGCCCCTGCGCGCTTGTGACGTGATCGCTCCCAGGATTCAGTTCTGCCCGGTTCTCCACAACTGCTGCCACCAGGGCTCCGGGCGATCCTCGGGACTGAGTCCGGCCTGTTTGAGCACGCCCGCGAGGTCCCATCCGGTCAGATCGGCGAGCGCGGCGGCGTCGGTTTCGTGGCGGCGCCTCAGTTCCGCGAAATAAGCGGGCGCGGCCGCGCACGCGTCGGGCGATCCGGTCCACGGATGGCGGACGACGTAGCGCGCCTGGAAATTCTCCTGGTCCTGTGTCTGTTGGAACGTCAGGTCCTCGGGAAAAGTCGCGGCCGAGTAGCGCACGTGCAGGCGGGTCAGGATAACCTGCGTCGGGCCGGGTACGGGCATCGGGAAGATTGGCGGGTTCACCATCGGATGGTTCATCATGGGCGGGTTCATCATGCGCATTCCGGGCTGCGGCCCGCCCGGCGAATTATCGTCGAGCCAGAAGACGCCGAGCGCGCGCAATTCGTCGCGGCTGAGCGGTGGCGCGGCGCACGGATCGCACCATCCCATGTTCCACACGTATTCGGTGAACACGGTGCGCATCTCGTCGCGTTTGACCTGCTGATCGAACATCGCCTGGTAGAATTTGCCGAACTCGCCCTCCACGAACTCGGGCACGTCCATCCCGCTCGGCAATTTCACCGTGCGATAGTCGGTGGTTTCGACCCGGCCCTCGCGCGAAAGCACGTACACGATCAGGTCCTGCGGTCCGTTCGCGTTAATCATCCCCAGCCGAATCGGCAGCATGAATTTGGGCGACTCGAAGGCGAACTGAATCGGCCGCAGGTAGCTGAGCCCGGTGCGCTGATGCTCTTTGAGGTTGACCCGCGCGACGAAAAACTTCATCCCCTGACGGATATAGGGCGCGAGCGCCGCCGCGAGGCCCTGCGGGATGTGGTATCCGGTCTGCTGGAGCCAGGTCTCGAGCCCGTCGGACTGCGTGGCCGAGAGAATTACGATGTCGTACTCGCCGACCGTGTATTGCGCCTCGACGGTCACGCCCAGCGCCTTCGCGTCATCCTTTTTCGCGAGCGCGTCGGCAGACGCCCCCGCGACCGCTCCCATACTGAAGCTTTGCATTTGAGACATCGGCAATGGACACGGGCTCGGATCGTAGTACTCGACCAGGCGCGGCGCGCTGTAGCTGTCGATCCGCTGGAACAACTCGCGGTCTCCGATATGGATCTGGCCCTGTTGCAGAACCACCGGCACGGGTATCACCAACGCGAATTCCGCGGGCTCACCCTGGTAGTCGTTCATCAGGCTGAGCACGGTGCGATCGCCGTCGTGCGCCATCACGACCTGGGAGGCGTGATTGTAAAGCTGCGCGTCGGCGCGGCCCACGTAGAAGCCGCAGAACGCCTGCGCTTCAGCCGGCGGCCACAGCATCAAGATTGCGGCCACCAGCGCTCCCAGCGCCAGCATCAGCGATGGAACTCTCGCCGCGCTCTGTCGAAGCGTCAGCCCAAGCCGCGGCCGATTTGCGGATGTCGTCGATACCATTTATGCCTCCTTGTCCTGTACTGCTTGCGTACCTGCGATGCTTCCCTGAATGGACGTCCAATCGAATTTGGGCGCCGGCCAGATCACGTCCCACACCGCCACCATCGGGGCCGCCACGAACAGCGCCCACAGCACCGCGTTGGTGCGGAACAGGCCGAAGCCCAATGCGTACGCGATCGCCGCGACCAGCGCGGCGTGCGCGGCGCGGCCCTTGGGATGGCTCGGCGTGGTCATCGGATCCGAAATCATGAAGAACGCGAACAGCAGCAGCGCGCCGCTACTGAGCTGATGGGTCCAGACCGCCCATCGCTGGCCGAGCCAGGCGACGCGCGCCGCCAGCGCGCCGAGATAGAACAGAAGGAATAGCCAGCTGATGTCCGCGCGCCGCGCGCGGTTCGCGACCGTCGCGCCCAGCACGACCAGCCATCCCGCGAGCGCGACGTCGCTGCCCCACTGGCCGGGCGAAATCCAGGTACCCGGGAGTATCAGCAGCGCCGCGCCGACGCCGAAATTGGCCGGGTTGAACAGATGCTTGCCGTGCACGCGCAGTGCGAACTTGGACGCGATCGCAAAGACGGCGGCGGCCGGCAACGCCCACAGGCTGTCCGCGCGCAAAAGCAGCGTCAGGCTGAGCGCGGTGATCGTGGCGCTGCGCAGGCTCGGCGCGGGCTTGCGCGTTAGCCGGTCGAGCAGACGCTGGGCGCCGAGCGCCGCGGCGAAGGTCAGCGCGATCTGCGTCGGGCGCAGGCTGAAGTCGCGCATGTACGCGCCGGCCGCGAGCAGCGCTCCCAAAGAACGCGATCTGGAGAATCCGCGGATCGTGCGGTATCAGCGTCCGCGCGCTCGCAGCCGATGCGATACGCGCCGGCGATGGCGACCCGGCTCTCGAATCAGCGCAAATCCCAATCGCGCGCGCTTCCATGTTTCCGTTCCTCGGTACTTGGAACGGATGAGGCGCGATCCTTTGCAGGATATTTTTGTGTGAGACTTCTTTGCGCGGGATTTACGATGCGAAAGGCGCAGCGGCGGGCGAGCGGCTCAGTTCGCCTGTTCCCAGTTGCTGCCGCCGTCGAAGGTGCTGTAGTTGACGCCGCCCGCGGTAAAGATGGTCGCCACGTCCTTGCTCGCGGCGACGATTCCGATCACGTCGGACGCGGTAGGCGACTTGACGCGCTCCCAGTGAAATCCGTCCGTGGTCAGCAGGATGACGCCCTTGCGGCCGACCGCCCAGCATACCGTGTCCGTCGGAGCCATCCCGGCTAACAACTCGGCCTGCACCCCGGTGGACTCCGGAGTCCAGCTCTTGCGATCGTTGGTGCGATAGATGAGCCCGGAATTCTGCAGCGACCAGTAGACCGAGTGATCCGGTGTTGAGATCAGGATCGCATGCGGCGCAACCGGGATGCCGGGCGCGACCTTGGCGACAATCGGCGCGCTGTATATCGGAGGCTCTGTCCGCGCGCTCAGGCTGCCGGCGCCTGCGCCACCGATAGCACCTTGCGATTGAGGCGGAGCGGATGCGATTTGCATTTGGGTCGACGTTGACTCATTGCGCGGCGGAGTTATGGAGGACATAGGCTGCGCTTGTCGCGCTTGCGCCTCGTTCGCCAGTTCGATTTTCCGTTTCAGCTCCGCGTCCCGCTTCGCCTGCGCGGCCTTTCGCGCCAGTTCCACTTTCCGAGTCATCTCCGCCTCGCGCTTTTTCTCAGCGAGCTGGTCCTGCGCGAGTTGCTGCTGCGCGAGTTGTTGTTGGGCGAGTTGCTGTTGGGCGAGTTGCTGCCGCGCCCGTTCCTTGGCTAGCACCGATGCGTCGGCGGGTCGCAGCCGGTTCATTCACGCTCGCCGATTGGCCCAAGCTCTCTTGAGCGGTAGGTTTCGATGCCTTCGCCGTCGGAGCCTGGGCCACGACCACACGTGCGAACTCTTTGCAGGCTGGCTGGGGTGGGTGACAGTTTGGCGAGTTGCTGCTGTTGCGTTCCGCTGACGGCGCCCGGCGCGGCAGGCGCTGTCGTGCGCGGCGCCATTCCCGAAGCGGACGGCGGCGCGGCCGCCTTGGCCGCGATTCCCGCGCCAACGGCTCCCGCCGCGAGCGCACCAGCGGCTGGCGCGGCGGCTGTCGCCGCAGAGTTGTCTTTCGACTCGACCGTCCCTGCCGCGGCAGATGCCGGCGGTGTCGCAGGAGATGCTGCGACCTGCGGCGGCGCGGCCGCGGCCACGGAAGCCGCCGCGGCGGGCGCGGCAACCGATGGCGCCGCGGCGGACGGCGCTGCGGCAACCGACGGAGCAGCCGACGTTGAAGGCGCGGTGGCGGCGACGGGCGCAGGCGTGGCGGCCAACGCGCCGAGCGCAGCGGCCGCTTGAGCGGCGCTTGCGGGGGCGGCCTCATTCTGCGCGGGATTCGACGGTGCGATGGGCGGCGCAACCTCCTCGGCTGGAGCGCCGGTCTCGCCGGATGCACCGGCAGGCGCAGTCGAGGGAGCGCCGGGAGCGCCAGCGGCTGCGGATGGCGCAGTTGCCGCCCTGGGCTCGGCGGGCGCAGCCGGTATCAGCGATTTGTTGGCCGACTTCTTATCGTTGAGCGCGATCTCGGCGCCGCTCAAAGCGTTGGAACTCGAAGCACCAGGAGCGGGATGCGGCCGGGGACGATGGGGGCGGGACGCCGCCGAGCTCAAGGCGGTAACCTGTTCACGCTCCTGCCCGGTGCTGACCTGGTAGATTCTGCCCTGGTACACGTGGACGCCGGCGACGACCACGACCGCGAGCATCGCCGTGGCCGCGGCCACCCCCGCGATGCGCCACGCGGGCCGGATTTCGAACCAGCGCTCCCGGATGCCAGCCGACTCGGCCGCCGCTCTGCGCGCCGCCGCCGCCGCGGAACCTCCCGCTTCGGAGGCAGTATCGACTGCCGGCGCCGTGCGCAGCAGCGCCGCCAGCGTGCCCTGGCATCGCGCGCATCCGGAGAAGTGCGCCTCCAGACGCGCGCGTTCGATCCGGTCGACCGCGTACTCGTAGTACGCCGCGATCATATCGGACGACGGACACTCGATGCCCGCGTCCGACTCGTCGTCGCCCGAAGTACGCGAAGCGCCAAGCGCCAACTTGACCGCGGTCGCGAACCGGTCATCTAAATCATCAAGCGCCAAGCCAGAAACTCCCCGGAAACTTCGCCAGAAATTCCACCACAAACATCGTGTGACCGGAAAATCCTATGAATTCACCTTCCAGTGATTGGAACGGACCAATCGCCAAAACGTGCAAGATGCGCGGCTTCACTTCGACTCCGAAAGCGCGCGTCCCAGATCGAACGGCCATTGCTCGGTAGCGTAATCATAGCACAGCCGGATTTGTTCTTCGCTCAAATGCTGCTCGCGGCGCAGAGATCGTTCCACGCGGCGCTTGAGCTCGCCGCGGGTCTGCTGCAGCCTCCGCGATACGCTGGAGGGATGCTCGCTGAGCAGCCGCGCGATCTCCCGCAGCGTCAGGTTTTCCAGGTAGTAGTAGCCCAGGCGCAGCCGGTCGCGCGGCTCGAGCGCGCCGAGCGCCTCGCTAAGCGCCGTGCTGAGTGCGCTCACGTAGCGAAACCGATCGGGGTCGGACGGATCACCCTCCGTCGCCGGTTCATTCGGACGGCTCTCCAGCGGCTTAGTCCGCGCCGCCGCGCGCGTCAAGTCAACGAAGCGCTGCGCGATCACCGCGTGCAGCCAGGTCGCCAGCGAACTGCGTCCGCCGTAGTAGCCGAGCAGCGAACGCCGCTCGTCCGTGCGCGTGTCCATCCCGTACAGGTCCGCCCACAGCGAATCCGCAAGGTCCCGCGCGTCAGCTTCGTCGCGAGTCAGCGCCTGCGCCGCCGCGTACAGCACGGGCCGGTACTTTTCGATGAAACCCTCCCAGGCGCGCTCGACGCCATGGGCGCAGGCGACCGCGAGCACGAAGTCGTCGGCGCGCAGCTTGTCGAGGTATTCGTCGATCGCCGCGGGCTTGGCCTCGGCGTCCCACGCACGCACGCTCCGATGCAATGCCATCCCGAGATCGGCCGGGGTAAGATCGAAGCCGTCGGCATTGCCGCGCCGATGCAGGCGCACGATCGCTTGCGCGTGCGAGATCAGAAATTCGGCTAGCGGGTCGGTTGGCATCTCTGGGCCGCCGCGGCGCGCTGACGGTACGCCTCGCGGTGGTCTAAGCAGGTATAGCGAAAAGTGCGGAGATAGCGAAAAGCCGCTGGATCGTCCAGCGATGCTTAGCTGCGAGCGAATGGCGCTGCGATATTCGAGTGCACGCCGCGGCAGGCTACCCGCCAAAAGTTCCCTCTGGATACTCCGGATAGCAGGCAATGCTCTCCGGGAGCTTGAGCCACTGTTGCCCGCTGGAGCACCAGACGCTGAAGGTGGGCTTGATCCTGGTCTTGTCGTCCAGCGTTCCACCCATCATCGAGCGGATCTCAGGGTATCTATCCAGCGTAATCGACACTGCCGATCCGCAAACCGGGCAAAAATGGCGCTGCAACGCCTGGCCGCTCACGGTGGTCTCGTAACTTGCCAGCCAGCCCTCGATAGCTACCGCCTTTTTTGGGAATACCACGCCGATCAGGAATGCCGATCCCGATTGGCGTTGGCAGCGCTCACACTGGCATAGGCCGATCGCGGTCGGCTCGCCTTCGTACCGGTAGCGAACGGCTCCGCAAAGACAGCCGCCCGTTCCACCCGAAGTCGTTTGCGTCATGGCTCCTCCATCCAGTCGAGCGGCGGGTCTTGGTGGATCTTTGGCAAGCATCCGGCCTTGCAAGTTGAAGAAAAGCGCGCGTTGTGCCTAGCGGAAGTGCGGCATGATCTCTCTAGCGAAAAGCTCGAGGGATTGGGTTGATTTCTTTGGATCCATCCCCGGGAAATGACTCGTGATGACGAAGTGCGTGCAAGAATACTCCTTGCAAAACCTCTCCAGCTTTCTCGCGCACTCCTCGGGTGTTCCGATTATCAGCCCCTCGGCATACTTGGAATTACGCAACTCGCGGGCCTCGCGCAGATCCCATACGTTCTCGTCACCCGGCGCGTCCTTGGCTTCGCCGCCCAACCATTTCGCGTAGTGCCCCATCATGTAGTGGATATGTTCCTGGGTGTCGTCCCAGGCCTGGCCGGAGCTTTTTGCTACGTACACCATGCGAAGCTGCGCGATCGAATAGTCGGCGGGATTGCGGCCGAATTCCTTCAGCGCGGCGCCGTAAGGGATTGCCGGATCGGGCCCGATGGTGGCCATCAGGTTGTAGCCGCGCTCCGCCGCGCGCCGCACCGCCTTTTCCGTTCTGGCCCCGATCCAGATCGGCGGCCGCGGCTTCTGCGCCGGCCTTGGGCTGATGGTAACGTTCCTGACCCGGTTGAATTTGCCCTCGAAGGTGACGTTTTCCTCCGTCCACAGCCGGTCGACCAGCGCAATACCTTCAGCCATGCGCGCCGTACGTTCAGGCCTGGACATGCAGAACCCGGAAAATTCGTCGATCCGATAGCCCTGTCCCACTCCAAGCTCCAGGCGTCCGTTGGACCAGTTGTCGACGCAGGCCCCGTCCTCGGCGATCCGCAACGGATCCTGAAACGGCATCAGCATCACGAACGAACCAATCCTGATTCGCTCGGTGCGCACGGCAATCGCCGCCAACGCGGTCATCACGGAGGGATTGTAGTCGTCCTCGACGAAGTGATGCTCGGTGACCCAGACGTTGTCGTACCCCATGCGCTCGACCGCAACGATTTGATCGAGCAACTCCCGCAGTAGCTTCGGGTACGGCTTCCACCACGCTCCGCGCGGATTACGGAAGTCATACATCACGCCGAATTTCATGATCGCTCCTCGTCTCAGGCAGCCAGGGTTCGGACCGCGTGTTGGCAAGGGCCGACAGGCGTGCGCAGCGACAATTGGCGCACGCCTGTCGGTCGGGAACGGTGGAGGGGAATAGGCAGACCCTCCTTTAGCTTTGATCGTCTAGCGATGAACCTCTTCCAGCGAATTGATATCGAACCGCTTCTGGTACATGGGCAGGTTGGAACTCACGTCGGGGAAGCCGTCGCCAAAAGCATTTATGATGGTGCCCCGCTTATTCTGCACATCGATGTCATTGACCGCCTGCCAGGTAACGGTGTTGACGCCCTTGTTGTACTTATCCCACGGCGGCGGGATCGTCTCCGTCCACTTCCACTGCCACTGGAAGATCTTCCACAGCTTGTTCGAATGGTCGAACGCGACGTGGAACGAGTCGTACCAGATTTGCGGATCGATGAACATGATCGCGCTGCTGTACGGATGGCGCGGGTTCTTGGGAATGCGTTCGAGCACGATTTGCCTGCGCAGTTCCCAGTCCTCGTCGGGGATTATGCCATTGGGACCGTATAGATGGTCGTACATTTTGGCTGGATCGCATACGCACAGAACGTCTTTCCAACCCAGGAACTTCCAATCCGTCTCCAGCGTCCGGCCTGCGTAACCGTAGAAGTCGTCCAGCGTGTGGTCGGTTCCCAGCAGCGAGTCATACTTGGTTTCGACCGAGACCCGGCGCACGCGCCGCAAGGTCGGAACGTAGGCCCAGGCGTCATCGTTCCTGAACGGATCGGTATAGCGGTAAATGATGAATTCCGTGCCGCGAATATCGAACGGCGAATAAAATCCCGTGATCTCCTTCCATTCCACCCCGTTGGCGCCGGGGAGATCATGGCCGTCGAGATTCGCCAGATGGCTCAGAACCAGGTGCTCGTAGTTGCTCTGCAGCGTGCGCTGGAAAGTTCCACCGCCCTGGTAGAAGGGAGAAAAATCGGTGGGCAGCGTCCAGCCTTCCGGCGGCGCCAGCAGCATGAAGTTGCCCGGCGGGATCATCGTGGGCGGGGCGTGTTTCGGTGAGCCGTCGAAGCGCACCCAAATCCAGATCACGTTGGATTGCGCGAGCCCGAACGACATCCATTTCTGGTTCCAGTTCCAGCCTGCCTTGATCCCCGAGGCGGGGTCGCCCACCTTAAGCTCGGCATTGCTGAAGGGCTGTCCGCAGCGGTAGTTGTCCATCGTGCCGTCGGGTTTGAGCCTAACCTGCGGCTGGTACTTCTCCGTGCAATCCTGGAACTTCCCAAGTGGCGTATGATCGATCGGAGCCACGATCCGCATTTTGAAGTTCGGAAAGTTCAAGTAGTCCAGGTACCCTGGAATCACGAACGGTCGCATCCGCTCGATATCCTTGGCGGTGAGCACGTCGCCCGCTTTGAAATCAGGTTTGGCGTTGGCGTACTTGGTCAGCCAGTCCGTGTAGTCGGCGCGCGTATAGACCTTCTCAGGCATTTGGGCGCTGGCAACTCCGCTCCATAGAGATGCCGCCGCGGCCCACAAACATCCCGCGACGACTATCACCGTCACTGCTCTGGATCGGTAAGTCCGGTCGCCTCGTGAGAGTCTTACGGTTCCCATTTTCTACCTCCTGATGAAATTCCGCTTGGTTGGCTGAGCGCTTAAAGGCAACTCAACTCGCTGGCACCAGGTTTATGGTGAGGCTGTTAGCTGGACTCGAAAGAAGGAATCGTGTGCTTGTTTCTCTTTGTCTTCACAGGGGCAATCACTCCCCATCAGACCTTCGGAGAACACACAACGTGACGGAACCGCCGGTATGAGTTTCTTGTACCACCGTTGCAGTCAAACGAGAAACGGCTGCTACTGGAAGCGCTTGCTACTGATTGCTGGGTGGCGCGCCGGTCCTATGGGGCGGGGCGGTCGAGCGAGCGGTACTGGATTGCCTCGCTCACGTGGCGCGCTTCGATCGGGCCGCCGCCGTCGAGGTCGGCCGCGGTCCGCGCGACCTTCAGGATGCGCGTATAGGCGCGCGCGCTCAGCCCCAGCCGGTTGATCGCGAGTTCGAGCAGCCGCTCGCCCGCGGCCTCGACCTGGCAATGGCCGTGCAGCTCGCGCGCGCCCATCTGCGCATTGCAGAAGACCCGCGTGCCGGCGAAACGCTCGAGCTGGACCCCGCGCGCGCGGTTGACCCGCTCGCGAATCGCCGCCGAGGTCTCGCCCGGCGTGCGCGCGGTCAGCTCGCGATACTTGACCGCCGGAACCTCGACGTGGATGTCGATGCGGTCGAGCAACGGGCCCGAGATGCGCGAGCGGTAGCGCTGAATCATCAGCGGCACGCAGGTGCATTCGTGCTGGGTGTCGGTGTAGAAGCCGCACGGGCATGGATTCATCGCCGCCACCAGCATCACGCTGGCCGGAAAGGTCATCGTGCCCATCACGCGCGCGATCGTGATGCGGTTGTCCTCCAGCGGCTGGCGCAGGACCTCGATTACGTTCTTGCGGAACTCGGGCAGCTCGTCGAGGAACAGCACGCCGTTGTGCGCAAGGCTGACCTCGCCGGGGCGCGGCACGGTGCCGCCGCCGATCAACCCCGCGTCCGAGATCGTGTGATGCGGCGCGCGAAAGGGCCGCGTCGCGATCAGCGCCCGCCCGTCCATCAGGCCCGCCACGCTGTGCACCTTGGAGGTCTCGATCGCCTCCTCGAAGGTCATCGCTGGCAGAATCGTCGGCAGCCGCTTCGCGAGCATCGTCTTGCCCGAACCCGGCGGCCCGACCATCAGGACGTTGTGGCCGCCCGCGGCGGCGACCTCGAGCGCGCGCTTGGCTTGCTCCTGGCCGCGCACTTCGCTGAAGTCGACGTCGTACTGGCTGGCGGCGGTGAACAAATCGCCGACGTTGGAGGCGTACGGCTCGATCTCGCGAAGTCCCTCAAGAAAATCGACCGTATCGCGCAGCGTTTCGACCCCCAGCACCGCCGTGCCGTTGCTCGCCACCGAGGCCTCGGCGGCGTTTTCGCGCGGCAGGATGATCCCGGCGTAATGTTTCGAGCGCGCGAGCAGCGCGCTCGGAAGCGCGCCGCGGATCCCCTTGATCCGGCCGTCGAGCGCAAGCTCGCCCTGGATCAGGTAGTTGTGCATCCGCTCGGCGCTGAGCGAGACGGTGCTGGCGGCCAGGATCGCGAGCGCGATCGGCAGGTCGAACGACGAGCCTTCCTTGCGGGTGTCGGCCGGCGCAAGGTTGATCGTTATCTTGCGGTTGGGAAATTCGTAGCCGGAATTCTTGATCGCCGCCTTGACCCGCTCCTGGGCCTCGCGCACGGCGCCCTCGGCGAGGCCGACGGTCGTGAGCTTCGGCACTCCACCCGAGATGTCAACCTCGACTTCGACCGGGAAGGCATCCACCCCGGCAAGCGCGCTTGAGAGAACGCTGGCTGACACTCGCTAACTGCACACTCCGATGCTCCACTGGTTTTCCGCAGTGGCTAACGACGATGCCTAAGTACATTCCGATGGTGGCGCGGGCGCAATAGCGCTTTTTGGCAACTGCGCGAGCGGGTTGGTGAATTTGCACTGATTCGCTGATTTGTCGCCGCGACGTCGCGCGCGGCGCTCGCCGCCGGCCCCGGAATCAGCCCCAGACCACGCCCTCAGCGATCAGTGCCGCGCGCTCGGCACGTCCGAGACCCAACAGCTCGCCCAGGATGTAGTCGTTGTCTTCGCCGACGTCGGGCGCCACCGTGCGAATCGATCCGGGGGTCGCCGAAAGACGCATCGGCACGCCCGTCACGCGGGTGTAACTGTCATCGGGAAGTTTGACCGGCGCGAAGAAACCGCGCTCGGCAAGCTGCGGGTCGGTGGCGAGGTCGGCGCCGTTGAGCGCGACACCGGCGGCGATTCCCGCGCCTTGCAGCAGCGCCATCGCGGCCTCGGCGTCTTGCGTCGCGGCCCATCGCGCGACCTGCGCGTCGAGTTCCTCGCGATTGCGCATCCGGAGATAGAGCGTGCGGAATTTCGAATCCGCGGTCCAGGCGGGATTGCCGATCGCGCGCGCGAAGCGTTCCCACTCGGCCTGCGAGCGCACCGCGATCACGATCCAGCGGTCGTCGTCGGCGCCGCGCGGACGGCATCGGTACACGCCATGCGGCGCGGCGGGCGCTTCCTGCGAGCGCCATCCGGGAGGTTCCTGCGTGCGGCCGTTGACCGCGATGTCGAGCAGCGCCGGCCCGGCCAGGCTCGCCAGCGCCTCGAATTGCGAGAGATCGACGAACTGGCCGCGCCCGGTGCGTTTGCGATGCCACAGCGCGATCAGCGCCGCCAGCGCGCCACTGTAACCGCCCGCCATGTCGGCGTAGGAGTAGCCATAACCAGCGGGCTCGCCGCGCGCGTCGGCCATCAGGCGCGTGAAGCCCGCGAGTGCGTGCAGCGTCGGCCCGTAACTGACGTAGTTGGATCGCGGCCCGGTATGCCCGAGCCCCGACATACTGATGCTGATGATGTCGGGTTTGATTTTCGCCAGGCTCGCGTAGTCCATCCCCCACATCCGCATCACGCGCGCCGAGAAGTTGTCCATCACGAGATCGCTTATCGCGGCCAGCCCGCGCGCCAGCTCGACGCCGCGCGGCGTGGTCATGTTGATCGCGGCCGAGCGCTTGTTGCGATGGAGTTCGCCCTGCAGTCCGATCCGCCGCGGACCGAGCACGCTCATCACGTTTTCGCCGCCGCGCTCGATCTTGATCACCTCGGCGCCCTGGTCGGCGAGAATTCGCGTCGCCACGGGTCCCGCGACGACCCAGGTGAAGTCGAGGATTCGCACGCCCTCAAGCGCCATCCGCGCCATCGTCAGATCACTCCCTCGGCCGCAAGCGCCGCGAGTTCCTCCGCGCTCATCCCGAGCTCGCCGCCCAGGATTTCGCCGGTATGCTCGCCGACGAGCGGCGGCCGCCGCCTCACTTGCCACGGCGAACCGGTGAAGAGGTAGGGCGCGCCGGGATAGCGGAACGTGCGGCCGAGTTCGGGATGCTCGACCTCACGGAAATAGCCGCGCGCGAGCAGTTGTTCGTCGTCGAACAAATCTTCGGGATTGCGCACCGAGGCATAGGGCAGGCGCAGCAGCTGCGCGCGCTCCAGCAACTCGTCGCGCGAGTAGTCCTTGACCCATTCGTCGAGCACGTCGAACAGATGCTCGGCGTCCTTGCGCCGCTTCTCCACCTCCTCCCATTCGGGAGCGGTCAGGTCCTCGGCCTTGCCGTCGCCGTTGACCCATTCGAGCAGCGAGGTCCAATCGCCCAGCGTGCAATGCAAAACGTGCCCGTCGCGGCATCGCCCGATGCGAAAGAAGCGGCTCCAGTGTAGCGAGCCGCGCCGCCGCTCGATCTCGCCCGTGCCGAAGAAGGTGGCCGCGGCGTGCTCGACCGCGGACGCCGTCGCCTCCTGCATGCTCAGGTCTATCCACTGACCGTCGCCCGACGAATCGCGGGCCAACAGCGCGCACATCGTGGCGATAGCGGCGTAGTACGACGCCGAGTGGTACGCCTGCAGGCCGAGCGGGCGCACCGGCGCGGCGTCCGGAAAGCCGTTGACGTAAAGCATCCCGGAGAGCGCCGTCAGCACGCTGTCGTCGGCCTCGTAGCCACGATACGGCCCGCTCTGCCCGAACGGCGCTATCGAGCACAGCACCAGCGCCGGATTAAGCGCGTGCAACACGTCCCATCCAAGGCCGAGACGCGCCATCTCGCCCGGCTTGAAGCTTTCGATTACGACGTCGGCGCCCTCCGCGAGGCGGCGCAGGACGGCCACGCCCTCGGGATGGCCAAGGTCGAGCGTCAAGGAGCGCTTGTTGAGGTTGTAGAACCAGAAGAACAGGCTGCGGTCGCGATGGGGCAGGTCATCGACGAACGGCCCGATACGCCGCGCCGAGTCGCCGCCCGGCGGCTCGATTTTGATCACGTCGGCGCCCATGTCGGCCAGCAAGCGGGCGCACAGATGCCCTTTGAAGTCGGTGAGATCGAGAACGCGTAAGCCCGCCAGCGCGCCGCGCTCGCTCATTTGTCCACCTCGGCCGTCGTCTGGCGGGTACGGTCGAAAAAGATGACTTTTCTAGGTGACATGGCCAAAAAGAGCGCCGGCGGAAGCCGTAAACGAGCAGCGATGATAAGGCAGGGGGAGTAAGTTTTCAAACCGTAATGCCGGGCCTTCTTCGCTTTAGGCTGCTTGGGAATGCGGCTGTTGGCAGGAGCTTGCCAAGGCGGCCTCAATCCAAAGCCTGCGCGACCAGACGCCTCAAAAGCAAACAGGTGTTATCTCGTATCGACGCAACCATCCAGTGCATATAGGATGTCTAGCCGGGGGATCCGCAAAGTTACCTGAGGGTGCCAACGTCGCCGGACGAGGTGGGGGTCATGGCCGACAATTCGGGCTTCAGAGTCGACAGGCTTGGTAGCGTCGACGTCAGGACCGGCGGTAAGGCCGATCGCATCTTCACGATCCTGGATTATCCATGGATCGCAATCTGGATGAGCCCGCGGGAAACGATCAAAAAGATCGTCAATCGCGATCCGACTCATCAGGTGATCATGCTGGGCGCGCTGGCGGGCGGCCTGTCGATGCTCAATTTTTTTCTCGCTGCGGCGCTCAACTTCACTCCGACTCCACTGCCCGCGCGCCTGGTTCCGTACCTGCCGATTCTGACCCTGGCGAGTCCATTTCTTGGCGCGGCGTTCGGGCTTTTGGGGCTTTATATCGGCGCGTTCCTGATGGACTGGGGCGGCCGTGCGCTGGGCGGCAAGGGTAACGCGGTCACGGTGCGGGCGGCGGTGGCCTGGTCCCAGGTGCCGCAGATCTGCCTCTCCGCCGCGATGTTGCTAATCCTGCTGGGCGTCGGGGTCTGGCAGGCCTTCGTTCCAACGCTCCCCGATCCCAATGCCGCTAGCGCAGCCGCGGCGAATCCGTTCACGCTAACCCGCGGTGTCGAGTCGATCATCTCCATCTGGTCATTCATCCTGATGCTGCATTGCGTGGGCGAGGTGCATCGTTTTTCGGCGTGGCGCGCGCTGGGCGCATTCCTGCTGCCGGGAGCGCTCTTTATTGGGATCGCGATCGTGGTCAAAATCGCCATGACTTAGGTGTGACCTGGCCGCCTCGTCGCTAACGAAATCTCGATTTGATCCCGAGCCGCCAGTGGCGCTAACTATGCGTCTGGATCCCGCTTCACAAGGACCTCGTACCACCAATGGCTCGGATGAAATTCTTAAGCGCGGCATTGACGGCCGCATTTCTGCTCGCGATCGTAAGCGTCGCGCGGGCCGCGATCAAAACCGAAGCCGTCACCTACCAGGAAGGCCAGGCGAAGGCGCATAGCCTCATCGTTTACGACGACAGCGTCAGCGGCAAACGCCCCGGCGTCCTCGTCGTCCCGGAATGGTGGGGGCTCAACGACTATCCCAGGATGCGCGCGAAGATGCTGGCCCAAATGGGATACGCCGCGATGGCGGTCGACATTTACGGCGACGGCAAGGTCACGGCCGATCCCAAGCAGGCAGGGGCGTGGGCCGACGCGCTGGAGGCAGGCGACCGCGTGGAGCTGCGCACTCGTATCGCGGCCGCACTCGCCAGGCTCAAAAGCGATCCGCACGTGGACCCAAGCAGGACCGCAGCGATCGGATACTGCTTCGGCGGCTCGACTGTGCTGGAACTCGCGCGCAGCGGCGCCGAGGTTAACGGCGTCGTCAGTTTTCATGGCCACTACGACACTGCGGATCCGGCCAAACCTGGCGGGGTGAAAGCCAGGATTCTTGCCTGCCACGGCGCCGACGATCCTTTTCAATCGCCCGCACAGATACAGGCGTTCGAGGACGAGATGCGCAAGGCCCGCGCGGATTGGCAACTCAACATCTATAGCGGCGCCAAGCACAGCTTCACCAATCCCAACGCCGGCAAATACCATGTCGCGGGGCTCGCCTATAACGCGGAGGCGGACCATCGCTCGTGGCAGGCGATGCAGGATTTTTTCCGCGAGATCTTCAAGTAGGCGCGCCGCCAACGCCGCGGATGCGGCCGCGAACGGCCCGGCGCCCATACTCGCACGCGCCCATCGGTTGCGTTAATCTCTGTGCGCGGCCCTCGACGGGGCGCGCGACCAGAGACCAATACGACGATACGCGGAGGGGCCGGCGCGCATCCTTTGGACGCCGGCCGTTTTGCCTGTGGCCGAGACCGAGCACAAAACGACTGACTACAAAACGACCCTGAAACTTCCCCGCACGGACTTCCCGATGAAGGCGAATCTGCCCAAGCGGGAGCCCGAGATGCTCAAGCGCTGGGAAGAAAATCGGCTGTACGAAACCCTGCTTGCCGCGCGCAAGGACGCGACCGCGTGGATCCTGCACGACGGACCGCCCTACGCCAACGGCCGCGTGCATATGGGCACCGCGCTCAACAAGGTGCTCAAGGATTTCGTCGTGCGCTCGCGCGCGATGATGGGGTTCCGCACGCCGTTCGTGCCGGGATGGGACTGCCACGGGATGCCGATCGAGTTCAAAGTCTCGCGCGATCTCGGGGAGAAGGCGCGCGCGATGCCCAAGCTCGAGTTGCGGCGGCTGTGCCGTATCGAGGCCGAGAAATGGATCGATCTCCAGCGCAAGGATTTCATGCGCCTGGGATGTATCGGCGACTGGTTTCACCCCTACATCACGATGGATCCCTCGTACGACGCAGCGGAGATCGGCGTGCTGCGCAACCTGGTCGAGCGCGGCTACGTCTATCGCGGCCTGCGCCCGGTGCACTGGTGCTTCGCCGATCGCACCGCGCTGGCGGAGGCCGAGGTCGAGTACCGCGATCACGTCTCGCCGTCGATTTACGTCGCGTTCGCGTTCAACGAGCATCTGCGCGACGCGGCCGCGCTCGCCGCGAACGCCTCCGATCGCGCGGAACTCGCCGCCGCACATCAGGCCGGCAAGCTCTTTGCCGTAATCTGGACCACCACGCCGTGGACGCTGCCCGCCAACCTGGGAATCAGCCTCAACCCGACCTTCGATTACGTCGCGCTCAAGGCGGGCGATCGCTACTACGTCGTCGCCGCGCGGCTGGCCGAGGCGGTCGCGAAGGAATGCTCGCTCACCGTCGAAAAAAGTATCGCGCTCGATCGCGAGGCGCTGAAGTCGCTCGACGGGCAGGATATTTTCCGCCATCCGTTTGTCGCCCGCGACGTCAAGCTGATGTACGGCGACCATGTCACCGCTGACGCCGGGACCGGCCTCGTCCATACCGCGCCGGGACATGGCTACGAAGACTTCGTGGTCGGCTCCCAGTACGGGCTCAAACCATTCACGCCGGTCGATACGGCCGGCAAATTCACGGCCGACGGCGGGGAGTGGGCGGGGCAGAATGTTTTCAAGGCCAACGATTCGATCGTCGAAAAATTGCGCGCAAACGGCGCGTTGCTCCATTCGCACAAGTTCTCGCACAGCTATCCGCATTGCTGGCGCTGCAAGAACCCGCTGATTTTCCTCGCCGCCGAGCAATGGTTCATGCGGATCGATCACGACGGACTGCGCCGGCGCGTGATCGAGGAAATCGACGCCGTGCAATGGATTCCGCTCTGGTCGCGCGACCGTATCCGCAACATGACCGAGACGCGGCCCGACTGGTGTCTCTCGCGCCAGCGCGCGTGGGGCGTGCCGATCCCGGCACTTAAGTGCGGCGCCTGTGGCCACGTCGGTTTGTACGACGAAGTGATGGCCGCGGCGGAGCGAATTTTCGAGAGCGAGGGCTCGGATGCGTGGTTCAATCGCCCGGTGGGCGACTTCGTCACGCCCGATCTCAAGTGCGAGAAGTGCCAGGGCGCGTCGTTCGAGAAGGAAGAGGACGTGCTCGACGTGTGGTTCGATTCGGGCTCCTCGCAGGCCGCGGTGCTCGGCAAACGGCCCGAGCTGAGCTGGCCGGCCGACGCCTACCTTGAAGCGGTCGAGCAGGCGCGCGGATGGTTCGGCTCCTCGCTCGCATGCGCGGTAGCGGAGCGCGGCCATGCGCCGTTTCGCACCGTGGTAAGCCACGGGCTCACGGTCGACGAGCAGGGGCGCAAGATGTCGAAGTCGCTCGGCAATTCCGAAGACGCGGCCGACGCGGTGAACCGGATCGGCGCCGACGTGCTGCGCCTGGTGTACGCCTCGCTCGACTACACGACGGAAATCGCGCTCGGCGACACGGTTTACACCGCGGTCTCGGAGGCCTACCGCAAGATTCGCAACACCTGCCGCTATATCCTCGGCAATCTTGCCGACTTCGATCCGGCGCGCGACGCGGCGCCGCTTAGCCGGATGACCGAGTTCGACCGTTACATCCTGGCTCGCCTGGAGCGCCTGAAGGCCGACGTGCTGCGCGCCTTCGAGGAGTACGACTTCCAGGCCGCCTACCACGCGATCATCAACTTTGTCGTCGTCGACCTGAGCTCGCTCTATATCGACGTCGCGCGCGACCGGCTGTATTGCGCGGCGGCGGCCTCGCCCGAGCGCCGCTCGGTGCAGACCGCGCTCTACCATGTGATCGACGCGCTGGTGCGGATGCTCGCGGCGCTGATCCCGTTCACCGCCGACGAGATTTACTCCCACATGCCGGGCGAGCGCGCGGCGAGCGTGCATCTGCTGACGCTCGCTCCGCCCGTCGCCGAGCGGCGCGACGCGGAGCTGGAAGCGCATTGGGAGCGCCTGCTCAAGGTGCGCGCCGAGGCGCTCAAGCTGCTCGAGACGATGCGCCAGGCGGGGACGATCGGCGCGCCGCTCGAAGCCGCGGTGGAAATCGGCGCGGTCGGCGCCGATGACGGCGCTCTGGCCGAGACGCTCGCGCGCCATCGCGACGCACTCAAGGAACTGTTCATCGTTTCGGAGGTCGCGCCACTAAAGGCGCGCGAGGCCGAGGATCTGCGCCGCAAAGCCAACGGCGCCGAGGCGTTCAGCTTCGACGGGGCTTACGGCCGCGTTTCAACCGACCCGCCGCTGGTCGTGGTGGGGCGGCGCGCGCCGGGGCGCAAGTGCCAGCGCTGCTGGATGTACTTCGATGACGATTCCGGCTCCGATCTGGATCCGCGATGCCGCGCGGTAGTACAGGCGCTCAACGCGTGACGCCGGTTGCGCCGCAAGCGCCGGTGCCGTCCGCGGGCGATGTGAGCACGACGACCGACTGGCGCCGGTTTGGCACGATGCTCAGTTTCGTCGCGCTGCCGGTCTTCGTCCTCGATCAGTTGGTTAAGCTCTACATCGTCCGCCATTTCAAGCTTTTCGAACAAATCGACGTGGTGCCGCACTGGCTCGCGATTACCTATACGTTGAATTCGGGCGCCGCGTTCAGCCTGTTCGCGACGCTTCGCGCCGGCCGTGCGCGAGACTATGCTCGACGGGCTCGCCGCCGCCGCGGTGGTGGTGCTCGGGGTGCTGCTCGCGCGCGGCGCGCGTCCGCCGATAGTGTCTGCCGCCTTTGCGCTGATCATGGGGGGCGCGGCGGGTAACCTGCTCGACCGCGTGATGCGCGGCCGCGTCGTCGATTTCATCTACGTCCATTACTACGCGTGGAGTTACCCGGTCTTTAATATCGCCGACAGCGCGATCACGATTGGCGTCGCGATCATCCTGCTGCACTCGATGTTCTCGCACGACGCCACAGCCTGATCCCCGCCCATTGGAGCGGGCGCCTCGGACTCCCTCCCCGTGCCGGATCGCCGCGTTTGACCGCGGCGCGACCCTGACGCTAATTTTGCGATGCTCCATCCGGCCGCCTGCGCCGGCGCGGAGCGGGGTGCGACCCATGAAAACGATCAACACCGTTACCGGCACGACCACCGCCGACAAGCTCGGCACTACGCTGATGCACGAGCATCTGATGGTCGGATGGGGTGGATGGGAGCTGGACTGCACGGCGCCGCGCTTCGAGCGCAAGCAGGCGCTCAAGGTTGCGACCGACCGCCTCAAGGAATTGCGCGACCTCGGTCTCGGCACGTTCCTCGATCCCTGCCCGATGGATATCGGACGCGACGTGAACTTCATGGCCGAGGCGGCCAGCTCCGCCGGCGTTCAGCTAATCTGCGCGACCGGCCTCTACAAGGAAGACCTGGGCAACACCGCCTACTTTAAGCAGCGCCCGCTCGGCGAGATCGCCGACGTCTACGTGGCCGAGCTGACCGAGGGGATCGCCCGCACCGGCGTTAAGGCCGGCGTCATCAAGTGCGCGACCTCCAAGGACAAAATCACCGAGTACGAGGAGAAGTGCCTGCGCGCCGCCGCCCGCGCGCATCTCAAGACCGGCGCGCCGATCACCACGCATACCGACGACGGCACGATGGGCCGCGAACAGCTCGAGATTTTCGCCTCTGAAGGCGTCGACCTAAAGCATGTGATCGTCGGACATAGCTGCGGCGCGTCGGACTTGCGCTACCACATCGACATGCTCGATCGCGGATGTTACCTGGGCTTCGATCGCTTCGGGCTGGATTTTCTCCATCCCGACCGCCTGCGGCTGGCCGCGTTGATCGGGCTGTTGGGCGTCGGTTTCGAGAAACAGATCGTGCTCTCGCACGACTCGGTCGCGTGCTGGCTCGGACGCGGCCTGGACCTGACGCCTGAGATCGAGCAGGGAATCCGCAACTGGGAACCGACGCACATCTTCAAGAACATCCTGCCCGCGCTGCGCAAGGCAGGCGTCAGCGAGGAGAAAATCCAGACGCTGATGGTCGAAAATCCGCGTAACTATTTCGAGCAGTAGCCCAGGCGCGAGGCAGGAATCGGCGCGAAGCAAAACCCGGCAGCTCAAACCCGCACGGCCCGTGAGGGTTCACCCGCGCTAAAAATTGGAGACGGTTTCGCCCGCGCTCAACCCAAACGCGGAACCTTGCGGCCGGCCCAGGCGTTATTTGTCGAGCACGTGAGCGCCCGCTTCCATCTGCGAGCGCCAACGGTCGATTGCCTCGACGTTGAAGCGCCAGTCGCTGCCGACACGGAAGGCCGGCAACTCGTTGCGCTTGAGCAGGCGATAGACGGTCGACGGATGTACTCGCAGGTAGGTCGATACATCCTGCACGGTCATCACGCGCTGCGCGATCGCGTCGAAATCCGAAGCCGTCACCCGGTTGATCTCGCGATTATTCATCTCCACCCCCTGGTCAGGACTGCTGAGCCAGCGACTTCGATGAAAGAGTTCGGACCTGAAGGCAACTGCTCGAAAAAACTCTTTTCCTCCGCCGCAACCCGCCGCTCCGCCCTCGCAGATGCGGGCCATTCTATGCATTGTTTTGCCAATGTGAACATTTGGCGGTTCACGAATATCAACAGCGATCGCAAGTGTGTGGATAACTTCAGCGCTTCAAGTGCGGTGGGCACGGCTAATGCTGACGGTGTAATCGAGCTTGACTTCGAGCGGTCGGGTCTGGTCGGATGGCACGCTCGCCGCAAAGGGTAATCGGTCTATTTCAATATGCTATCGATGGGTCAGAGGACTGCCGATTTTTTGCTTCACTGGCGCTGGCAGGTCATCGTCGTATACCTGGCGCTGACCGTTTTTTTTGGCGTCGGGGTTGTGAAAATCGCGCACAGTTTCCAGGCGCAGACCTCAGTTTCCGATTTGATACCGGCGCACAACCGCGTAACCGACGTTTTCAAGCGCTATCAGAGCTTCAGTAAACCAGCCACGGTCGAAATCCTGCTCAAGGTCAAGCAGGGCACGATCTACACGCCGCAGACGCTCGCCCGGATCTGGCGGATCACGCGTAACCTCGACCTGGTGCCGGGTATCGACCACGTCACCCTGACCTCGATCGCGAGCGAGAAAGTTCGCGTGATCCGGCCGACGCCGCCCGGCCTGAGTTCCGAGCCGGTGATGACCAACAAGATTCCGGCCACGCAGGCCGAGGCGACGGCCGTGCAGGATCGCGCCCGCCACGCCGCCGGCGTCACCGGAATCCTGGTCTCGCCCGACGAGAAGGCGACGCTGATCGAGGCGGCCTTCTTCGAGCACGACCTCGACTATGCCGACGTCTTCCAGCGCGTGCACCAGATGCTCGCGGCCGAGAGCGATCCGAATATCGAGTTCTACACGGCCGGGCGCGTGATGCTGATTGCGTGGGTTTACCGCTACGGCCATCAGGCGCTGTGGATTTTCCTGCTCTCGCTCGCGCTCATCATCCTGGCCCACGTCGATTACATGCGGAGCCTCGCCGGCGCGCTGACACCGATCATCGCCGCCGCCGTTTCGACCATCTGGGGCCTCGGCGCGGGCGGATGGATGGGGCTCAACCTCGAACCGCTCACCGTGGTGGTGCCGGTGCTGCTGATGGCGCGGGCGCTCAGCCACTCGCTGCAGATCACGCGGCGCTACTACGAGATTCTCTATGAGACCCACGAGCGCGTGGCCGGCGCGGCGGGCGCGCTGGCCTCGATGTTCGCGCCGGCCTTCCTCGGGATCATGTGCGACGTCGCCGGGCTCTACATGATCTGCCTCGCGCCGATTCCGATAATCCAGAAGCTCGGCGTGCTCTGCGGCACCTGGTCGTTGCTGATCATTCCTTCGGCGGTGCTGCTCACGCCGGTGCTGCTGGCGATCCTGCCGCCGCCCAAGGACGTAAGCGTCTTCATCACGCACGAGGTTCCTTCGCTCAGCACGCGGCTGATCGAACCGGTGCAGCGGATGCTGGCCGGGCTGCTGACGCCGCGGATGCGGATCGTCACGACCGTGATCGCGATACCGGTCGCGGCGCTGATGGCGTTTCTCGCGGTGAGCCGTCCGGTCGGCAACGTCGCGATCGGGAGCCCGCTCCTGTGGCCCAACAACGAATTCAACGTCGCCGAGCGCGAGATCAACGCCAACCTCGCCGGCACCGCGACGCTCAACGTCGTATGGGAAGGCAAGATCCCGCGCGCGCTGTACCGCCCCGAGGTGTACGACTCGATGCTCCGGTTCCAGAAGGCGATCGAGCGCAACCACGGCGCCGTCGCGACGCTCTCGCTCGCCGACTACATCCCCTATACCGGTCTCATCCTGCGCGGCGGCAATCCCAAGTGGCTGCCGATCGATCTTACCGGCCATGACGTGGGCGCTTACCTGTTCTGGACCCGCACCGGCCACTCGCTGGAGAACTTCAGCAACATAATCCAGCCCAACGGCACCAACGGCGACGTCGTGCTCTGGTACAAGGATCTGCGCGCGAGCACCGTGGACGAGGCGATGGCGCAGGCGCAGCGCGCGGTGGCCGAGGTGCAGCCGCGGCCCTCCACGGTCTATCGCATCCGGCTTGCCACCGGCTCGGTCGCGCTGCAATACGCGCTCGACCACGTGGTGCGCGCGGCCGACTTGAGAATCCTGGTCTACCTGCTCGCGACCATCTTCGTGATGTGCGTGCTGACGTACCATTCGGGCGTGGCGGCGGCGATGCTGCTGGTGCCGTTGTTGTTCGCGCAATTCGCCACCGATTCGGTGATGTATCTGCGCGGGGTCGGGCTCGACGTGAACACGCTGCCGGTGGTGGCGGTCGGGCTCGGCGTCGGAATCGACTACGGGATTTACCTGCTGAGCCGCATCTGCGAGGAGTTCCAGGGCGCGGCCGACGGCGACGTGCAGGCTGCGGTGACGCGCGCGGTCTTCACCACGGGCGAGGCGACGTTTCTTCGTCGCCTTCACGATGGTGCTGGGCGTGCTGCCCTGGTACTTCCTGTCCGAGTTGCGCTTCCTGGCCGAGATGGGGTTGATGCTGGCGCTGGTGATGGCGTTCAACGGGTTGCTCGCGATGAGCGTGCTGCCGCTGGAGACGGTGCTGATCCGTCCGAAATTCCTGGGCCGCGTCAAGCTGATGGAACGCAAGAGCTGACAGTTAATGTCGCGCGGCGCTGGTAGAACTGTGGCCGCAATCGCATCGCTTGCCGCTGCCTTTCATCCCGAGTGAAGGCTGCCGGAGTCAGGGATCTCGCGCGGTCCTCTGCGCGTCAATGCCCATATACAGGGACCTGGCGCGAAGAAGGGCCGTTCAAAGAACGGCCCCTACAAAAAAAAGTGTTCCGTTGTAGGGGCCGCTCGTGAGCGGCCCTGTCTCGGAGTTCCCCGCGCGTCAAGCCGAGATGATTGCACGTCAAGGGATCATCCGAGCGCGTCAGAGGCTGATCTGACTAATCGCCGAATCCCGAAATCGTGGATTTACGCGCGGAGGACCGCGCGAGGTCCTTCGACTCGCGCAGCGCTCGCTCAGGATGACCGAAGAAAAAGCTTCACCGAAGAGCCGGGCTCGCTTCGCTCAAAAATTCACAAACTCTCAGGATGACCCCAAGAGGCGCCCGCGGCTACCTTCCAGCGCTTGCTGAATAAATTCGCAAACTCTCGGATGACAGAAGAGGGGGCTTCGGCTCAAAAAAATTCACAAACTCGCGGGTTGACGCCAGAGGCGTTAGCCGAGGTGCGCGAGAATCTCGTCGAAGCTGAGCTTGCGGGTCAGCGCGTGGCCCAGCCGATCGAGTAGTACGAACTCGACCCCGTCGCCTGAGCGCTTTTTATCCAGCCGCATCGCGCGCACGAACTCCTCGCCGCGCCATCCGGGCGGCATCGCAGTCGGCAAACCCGCCCGCGCGATCAGCCGCTCCAGTCGCTCGGCCTCGGCGGCGCTTAGACCCGCGAACGCCTGCGAAAGCCTTCCCGCCGCGACCATTCCGATCGCCACCGCCTCGCCGTGCAAAAAATGGCCGTAGCCCGACGACGCCTCGAGCGCATGGCCGGCGGTGTGGCCGTAGTTGAGGATCTTGCGCAGGCCGCCCTCGCGCGCGTCGCTCGCCACGATGGTCGCCTTGTGCTGCAACGATCGCGCGACCATCCGCTCCAGCGCCACGGGTTCGCGCCGCATGATCTCGTCGAGCCCATGCTCCAACTCCTCGACCATCGGCGCATCCATGATCGCGGCGTACTTGATAACCTCGGCGAGGCCCTCGCGGAACTCGCGCTCGGGCAGACTTTCGAGCGTCGCGACATCGGCCACGACGAGGCGCGGCTGATAAAACGCGCCGATCAGGTTTTTCGCCCGCGGATGGTTGATCGCGGTCTTGCCGCCGAGCGCCGAGTCGACCTGCGCGACCATCGTGGTTGGGATTTGCACCAGCGCCACGCCGCGCATGTAGGTCGCGGCGGCGAAACCCGCCAGGTCGCCGACCACGCCGCCGCCCAGCGCGAACACGGCGCTATTCCGATCCAGTTCCGCCTCGACGATCGCGTCGTAAACGCGCTCGAGCGTGGCGGACGATTTGCTCTGCTCGCCTGCCGCTACCTCAAGGGTCCGCGGCGCGAAGCCCACCGCCGCGAGCGAGGCGGCCGCGCGTTCGCCATAGAGGCGCGCGACGTTGGAATCGGTGACGATAAGCGCCCGTCCGGCGGTAAGCCCCGCCTCGCGCGCGAGCCGCCCGATCTGGTCGAGCGCGCCGGCGCCGACGTGCACCGGATGCGCGTCGGGCCCGAGTTCTACGCGGAAGGTGCGCATCGATGGGCGCTCCGATGGGCGCTTCTCCCGTGCCGGCCGAAGATTTCCAGCACGCGCTCGGCCGACTGGGCGACCGAAAGGTCGGAAGTGTCCACGGTGAAATCGGCGCGCGCGTAGGCGGCGCGCCGCTCTTCCATCAGTTCGGTGATTCGCGCTTCGAGCGGCTTGCCGCCCTCGGTAAGCTTGGGCCGCTTATGCGGAGAGCGCCGCACGCGCGCCGCGATTACCTCGGGCCGCGCGCTCAGACAGATGATCACGCCCGCGCGCTTGAGCGCGAGGTAGTTGCGCTCGTCGACCAGCGCGCCGCCGCCGGTCGAGATAACCGCGGGCCGCGGCTCGCCGCATTGCGGGCAGAGCGCGGGGTCGTCCGCGAGGGCGGCGATCACCTCGCGCTCCAAGGCGCGGAACTGCGCTTCGCCGTGCTCGGCGAAGATCGCGGGAATCGGCTTGCCCGCGCGCGCCACCAGTTCGGCGTCGCTATCGACCAGGCGCCATCCCAGGCGCGCCGCGGCCGCGCGGCCGACCGCGCTCTTGCCGGTCGCCATGAAGCCCGTGAGGATCAACTTGGGCGCCATCGTTTATTTTCGGCTACGCCGGTTCGCTGCTGGGCCCCGGCGGCGTCAAAAATTGCGCACCTGCTCGAGGTAGCCTTGGTAGTTGCGCGCGATCTCGGCGCGCGAGTCGCCGCCGAATTTTTCCACGAACGCGTTGGCCAGTTCGAACGCGACCACCGCCTCGGCGATAACCGCGGCGGCCGGAATCGCGCAGACGTCGGAGCGCTCGGTGTTGCCGACCGACTCGGCCTTGGTCCGGATGTCGGCCGAGCGCAGCGGGCGCATCAGGGTAGAGAGCGGCTTGAACGCGACGCGCACGCGCAGCGGCTCGCCGGTGGTCATCCCGCCCTCGGTGCCGCCGGAATTGTTGGAGTGGCGGATGAAGCGGCGGGCCGCCTGGTCGTAGGCGATTTCGTCATGGAGCGCCGAGCCGCGGGTCGCCGCGGCGCGAAAGCCCATCCCCAGTTCGACGCCCTTGACCGCTTGCAAACTCAGGAGCACGTGGGCCAGGCGGCCGTCGAGCTTGCGGTCCCATTGCACATGGCTGCCCAGGCCGACCGGCAATCCGGTGGCGACGACTTCGACCACGCCGCCGAGCGTGTCGCCGGTTTTTTTGCATTCGTCGATCTCGGCGATTATCGCGCGCTCGGCTTCGGGGTCGGCGACGCGCACCTGGGAAGCCTCGGTGATGCGCTTTAAGTCCTCGATACTGAGATCGGCGGGGGTCCGCGCTTCGGTTGCGCCGATACTCGCGACGTAGCCGAGCGTGGTGACGCCGAAGGGCTCGAGGATCAGCTTGGCGAGCGAGCCCACCGCGACCCGCATCGTGGTCTCGCGGGCCGAGGCGCGCTCCAGCACGTCGCGGATGTCGTCGAGGTTGTATTTGAGGACGCCGGCCAGATCGGCATGGCCGGGACGCGGGCGGGTGACCGGTTCGGCCTCGCCGCGGTCGGCGGGATCGACCGACATCCGCTTGAGCCAGTTTTTGAAATCGCGATTCTCGACGATCAGCGTGATCGGACTGCCCATCGAGCGCCCGAAGCGGACGCCCGAAACCACGCGCACCTCGTCGCGCTCGATCGCCATCCGTCCGCCCCGTCCATAGCCCTTCTGGCGGCGCGCGAGGTCGTAGTTGATCTTCGCCAGATCGATATCGAAGCCGGCCGGGTAGCCTTCCACCACCGCGACCAGTTCGGGGCCGTGCGACTCACCGGCTGTAAGGAAACGCAGCATCTTGGGACCGTCCGTCGGCAGGCGGCGGCTGGGCGCGCCCGCGCCAATCGATTCAACCAGAGTTGGCGCGGCGGGGAAAGCCGGTCCGCGTAGGCGGGATGCTCCCATTCGGGGGCTATATGGCTGTTTGCGATACCTGTGGCGTTTATTCTGCTGACGACGCTATTGGGAGCTTTAGTCGAGGCACATAACCTTACCGGGCACTTTATTACAATTGGCTGAGAGTGCTGTATCCTTGCTGGGGGCCTAGTGGCGGGGGCTTGAACTGTTGAGAATCGTGTTGGTCGCGGTCTGCCACTTGGACTGCCGTCACGATATGAGTCTTTACGCCGATCATGGCGTGAACCTTGAGATAATCGCGGGCGTACTGTTCATGTCCGTATTTGGCGCTGTAATGGCGATAGAAGCGCTGGACGCCGAAGCCGGTAGAGTCAACCGCGAAGTCCGATTCGACCAATTACGTTGAAGTGCTGTTGTAGCACGGGGCAAGAGCAGCGGTAACCGTCCTCGCCCACGGTGACCGTGTACCGCCAATTGAGAGATTGCGAGGGAACAATCCAAGCATCGCCCCGTTTCTCGATGGTGGCGTGAGCTGCTATTTCAAGTCCCCGTTGTTCGCGTGCGTTCGTGGAGGCTTCCCGTCGCGTATCCCTAGTGTAGGTATAGTAGGCCGACATGTCAAAAGTGTTGACTTGAGTATCCGTTGGATCTACAGTGTCGGCATGAAACGGCGGAAGTCCAAGGGCGAACGCAAGGAAGAGGAACTTAGATTGCGGCTAACGGCGACCCAGAAGGAGACTTTTAAGAAGGCCGCCGACTTAGCCGGACTCGACCTGAGCAATTGGCTGCGGTCAATTGCGATGCGCGAGGCCGCTAACGCCCTATCTTCAGAGAAGGGATGAGTCAGATGCAGTCGGCGAAGAAGAAGCGCGAGGCCCTGACAGTCAACCGATTAATTCATGAGGTGCTTGTCGGGCAACTCAGCATCCCGCTGCGACAGATCGTTAATGATACCTCTTTCAGCGCCTGGACAGGAATCAAGCGTCCCGACCTGCTCATTTCTGAATTTGAGTTCGATGGCGAGAATGAGACGCAGTTCGTCAAAAACCTCGTAGCTTACGCCGAGGTCAAAGATAATTGCTCTGTCGATGATTCCGATTGGCGGGAGGCCCTCGCCCAAGGAAGAAAAAAGGCCGCAAAACTCGGATTGCCCTATTTCATCGTTACGAACTGCAAAACCTCCGTATTCTATAACGCCTCTACGCTCAAACAGATCTCTCTTAACAAGAACCCTATTCGCGAGTTTCAGACTATCGACATTTTGCGTCTTATTAAAAATCGCCTCACAAAAGTTCCAGTCATCGACAACATCCAGACCAATGTGGATTCAATCTCGACGATCTCTGAGGCTATTTTCAACAAGAAGCTCTGGGAACTCGCCACTATTTATAGAGGAATAAATTTCAAGGACAATCTTCAGAAAATTGATTTCACCATTGGCTTTGTAGCGTTGGAATTTTTCGAGGAGAAGGCCATACTCGAGAAATCAAGAGATCATAGTAAAATCTACTGGTCCGACTGCCCAGATCCAAGCGATGAGAAGATGGTCGCGAACATTGATGCCTATATTCGCCGACTGTCGAAGGAGACGAGCTTCAAAGAATTTAAGGACCTGATTCAGGCAGTACGCACCGCCATCATCGGAGAGAATGGAAAGCCCTCGCTCGTCTCAAAAGAAGATGCGCGCGGGATATATGAGGTTATCAATTCAATGCGTCCTCTTCACGGCGCCGGGTTTGACCTGTTTGGAGCCGTCTATGAAATGTTCGCCTCATCTAAAGAAAAAAAGGAATTTGGTGAGTATTTCACCAGAAGACACTATGCTCATCTGTTGGCCAAGCTGTTACTTCTTAGCGGGCAATTCTTCAATAAAGACAAGACTTTCACCCTTCTCGATCCGGCATGCGGTACGGGAGGGTTTTTGACCGAAGCCTTTAAAGTGCTTAAGAACAATTACGAGCGGACAGGAACGTACAAGACGCCCGCTTGGGATTTTTTGGAAAGGCGGTGTTTCTACGGGATAGAGGTGCGTGAAGAGAATATTTCGCGGACGAAGTTGAACATGTTTCTTGTCGGCGACGGCCATACGAACATGACTCGCGCGAACACGCTTAAACCAGGCGATCACCCTTTCGCGGTTACTGAGTTCGATTACATTATTACAAATCCACCCTATGGATCCGGAACTATTAAGGCAGAAACAACCGCGATGTCAACTCTGCGTACTGAGATTTCGTTTTTATGTAGGGTGCGGCGACTGCTTAAAGTGGGTGGTCAGGCTTGCGTCATACAGCCGGATGGCGTTTTGGAAAACCCGTCTTATCGCGCTATTCGGAAAGAAATTTTAGAGACCTGCGACCTGACCGCCATCATCTCGCTACCCAAGTTTGCCTTTGCGCCCTATACGAAAGAGAAGACCTATTCGCTCTTTTTCAGGAAACGGAGCCAGACCATCACAAAGATACAGACGCAGCCGGTTTGGATGTACATCATCGACAATGATGGCTTAGCGAACTCAGACAAGCGGTTTCCAACCAAGCTGAGGAACAACCGAAATGGTTGGATGCATGATGAAATCTCCGGATGGGTCAGTACCGATGGGGACGAGCAGCCTGGTCTGTTGGAGGAGCGTTGGATGGCTTACGACGATCGTTCCGTTGGCGGGACGACGTGGATTGATGAGCAGGGGCAACAAAAAATCGCCCGAAAGGCTGAACTCGTTCCAATCCAGACGATTGTTTCGGACAAGTATATGACGCTGCTACCGGAGTACTACTTAAGAGGCCAGCGGTTGCAGAGCAATGTGCCTGTATATGAATATACACAATTTCAGGCACAAAATGTACCTGCGTCCACATTGTTCGTGACAATTAGCGGCAACTCTGGACTTACGGAAGAATACCTTTACTCCTTATTGTTACATCAGGGCGAGCGAAGATACCGGATTCTAACTGGCAGCATGGATGTCAAAAATACGGTGCGTATCCACCGATGTCAGCATCCTAAAAACTCCGACAAGCTGATTACTGTCCATAGCGGGGAGGGAATACATGTCGTCCGCAAGGGAAAAGCTGGACACATCAATTATTTGGAGCCAGACCACTACACCCTCAATGACGACGCCTATCTGCTCGTGGACAGCGGTACGCATGGGTACAAACTGTCGCTAAAGTGGCTTGTCGCGACACAGGCTCACGTTTTTGAAGAATACGCCTCCAGTTCTGACAACGGGACTTGAACATGACGGGGTTCTTTGAACATGCGACGTTCGACATACCCTCCTATGAGGAGCAGAAATTAGCCTTGAAGGAGATAGGCAACTTTTCTGAATCGAGCACAGAAGCGGCATGATTTTATGGGCAAGGGGCGGTTTTTATGGGCAAATGGCAGTTCTTGGGCAAAGCCATCTGATGCTACTCGGCGCTGGATGTCTGGTCATCGTCGTTCTTACTCATATCTGCGAAGCATTTCACCTGTTCCCGGTGATGGGCTGGGGACTAAAGCACAGCCTGGGCCATTATCTCGACCTCAGCGCCTCTATTCTCGGACTCGTTTTCTTTCCCGCCAGGATGTTTCCTTACATTCGCGGCGAGGCGCGACCCTAAGACACCCCGTCCGTGAAATTAAGAGACTCGTTCCTTAATTAGACCAGTACCTACGTGCGATGGCGCGTCGGGAGCGCCTATGCTAGCGGTCAGCCAGCGCGGAAAACATCGTTCGGGCGACGCACCGCGCGTCATAGGAGCCAGACCATGACCCCACTAGTGCTGAGTTCCGGAATCGACGAAGTACGCAAACACTCGACGTGGTTTCTGGTGATCGGAATCGCGCTGGTCATCCTCGGGATGGTCGCGATCGGTTACACGGTCGAGATGACGATCGTCTCGGTGATGTTTCTCGGATGGTTGCTGATTATCGGTGGCGTGTTCGAGGTGATTCACGGCTTTTCGCGCCGGCCGTGGAGCGGCTTTTTCATCAATTTGGCGGGCGGCGTGCTGTACGCCGTGGCCGGGTTGGTGATGGTCGCAAATCCGGCGCTGGCGGCGGTTACCCTGACGCTGGTGATCGCGATCATATTGATCGTTGCGGGCGCGTTCCGGCTCTTGGTCGCGTTCTCGACGCCGCTGCATCATCGCGGATGGCTCATTCTGAACGGCGCGATTTCGATCCTGCTGGGCGTCATGATCTGGAGTTCGTGGCCGGTATCGGGTCTGTGGGTGATCGGAATGTTTATCGGTATCGACATGATCTTCGACGGTTGGACCGAGATCATGCTCGCGCTGAGCGTGCGCAGCCAGCCGGCCAACCCGGTTCCGGGATAGATCGGCGTGCCGCTCGCAATGCCGTAGGCACGCTCTCACAACGAGGGCAACGGAACGGTCAGCGCGTCGTATACCGTGATCCTCGGCCCGTAGGCGGCCTGAAATACTCCGATGCCATTGGCGGGCCGGATCAGGTTGGTCCGGTCGAAAATGTTGAGCAGCACGATACGGTTCGTGAACGTGCCGAGGCCCGGTAGCACGAAATCCCGGGCGGCGCTCATATTGAACTGCCATACCTTCGGAAGCTCGGTCTCGTTTGCGAAGCCTCCACGCAGTCCGCTGCTGAACAGGCCGTCGAAGGTAAACTGATAGTTCTTCCATCGATAGGCGGCGCCGCCCGACGCGCCGACCAGCGGCGTGTGATCGAGCACGATGAAATGGCGGTCGATATGCGCGACTTCATCCGCAGGGAAATTGTACTGCCCGCTGGCAACGCCGACGTCCTCCTCGCGGGCCACGAAGACGTTGGCGCGCACGGCCAGGTTCTCGAGATTGTAGGTTAGCGAGTTCTCGGTGCCGCCGCCGTAGCCGCGAACGTAGTTGAAGGGCGCGTCGATCGGCACAAAACCGAACTGTCCTTCGTCAAGATAGTGTCGATCGATGCGAAAGTAGTTGTCCTGGGCGAAGGCCACATACGGTGTCAATTGATGCGTGAATCCAGCGTCCCAGGTGTAGTCGGTTTCCGTCTCAGGAGAAGCGTTGCCGCTCGGGCTGGTGCCGTCGGCGCCCGTCGTACCCGCGAACAGTTTGAAGATGCCCGAGGAAACGTTCTGAAAGTTGGGGACCTGGAAGTTTCGCGCGAAGCCGGCGTGCACGGTCGTATTGTCCCGCGGCTTGTATACGAAATTGATCGTGGGGCTGAACTGGCTATTGGTGGTGAAGCCGGTTACACGGTCCCAGCGTGAGCCGACATCCAGACTCAGCCGGTCGGTAATCCGCCAAGTATCCTGAAGATATACGCCATAGACCAGGTTGATCCGGTTCAGGTTGGCAGCTACGGAAATCGGGGTGATAGCCGGCTCGCCCGTCACGATCGGGAAGACCTGCGAGCGTTGATCCGATTCGACGCCGTATTCGCCGAAGTAAAATCCGCCGCGTAGCGCGTGCAGAGCGCCCAGCCGGTACGTCAGATCGCCCGCGAGCGTGTTTGAGAGATCGCTGGTGAACACGTTTGACGCTATTCCCTGGTAAATGAGGTCGCCAATCGGATCAGGGCTGAACGTCTGGGTGTTGTAGTGCGCGGTATAGGCGAGTTGGTAATCGGCGTTGGACCCGACCACGCCGTTCAGGGCGAGTACGCCATAGTAATCCTGCTGGTCGAGGCCCGAATCGATCGCGCTCGATGGATGAAGGACCGGATTGACCTGGTCGAGCTGGAACTCAGGCGGTTGATTGGGCCGGTTGGGAAATTGATTGCTGGCCACCGTCATTCCTGAGATGAGGCTCAATTTGGTGGCCGTATTCAGCTCGTACGCCAGATACGCGAATCCCTGCCCCTGCTGAGCCGCGTCGTGAATAGGGTCCGGCGCCGCTACCGCGGAACTGAATCCCAGGTTGGATTGGAAATACAGGCCGGTAATGTAGTAGCTGAAATTGCCGTCGCATCCGCCAAGCTCGAAACTCGGCTGCACCGTGTCGCGCTGCCCTCCGGAGATTGTAAACTCATTGCGTCCGCCTCCGCATCCGTCCTTGGTATGAATGTCGATCACGCCGGAGGTGCGGTAGCCATACTGCGCCGGCAGGACTCCGTCCATCAGGCTCACGCTCTTGACGAAGTATGAGTTGAGCAACTGCGTGAAGGTCGGGTCGGTATTGATGTCCAACGGCAGCAGAATCCCGTTCATTTGGTATTGGATGCCCATATGCTCGCCGCGGATGTGAATCTCCTGATTCTGATCCAGCGCGACGCCGGGCATTTGAAGCATCACCTGGTTAAGCGGCGTCGCCTCGCCTTCCGGGAGATTCGCTATATCGCGTGCGGTCAGCGTGTACTTGTTGGTTCCGCTCGCGGACAGCCCGTTTTGCGCGCGGATCCTGGTGGCCCTTACGGGAACGGTCAGCGCCTCTTGCGCTTCCAGCACCAGGTCCAGATGCTTGCCGGAACTCTGGGGCAGGACGATGATCATCGTTCCCTGCCTGAAGCCTTTTCTCCGAGTCACCAGTGCATACGTTCCGGCCTTGCGCTGGGGTAGTTGAAACAGACCTCGATTGTCAGTGATTGCCTGCGCGATCGTGTGTCCGTCCACGGATTGCAGCGTCGCGGTGGCATCAGCTATGGGCCGGCCGAGCGCGTCCTTGACCGTGCCTGCAACATATTGTGCGACGCTGTGCTTCTGGCCGGCCCACGCCACGCCGCCTGGCATCGTCAGGAAAAGCACGAGCACCAAAGCCGCGAAAGACGGCGCGCAAATCTTTGCAAGTGCCAGACCGCAACGGCCTCGAAAGCGCCAGGCGGTTGAGATAACCGGCAGCCGCGAAGTTAGATTTCGCAATGCAAAGTTCTCCGTCCCCGCCATTTGGCGAGCGGGTGCCGCACCAATTCCGGCAGGAACACGAGCCTGACGCTGCGCGAAAGGCGTAGTTCACGAGATACGTAGCGTGGGACGGTATTGGATTTGTCTTTACATGAAGTTGAACAGCTTGAGCCGCGCGGTGACGACCTCTTTGATGGCCGCGACATCGGCCGGGAGAATCTTGTAGGGCGCGACCTCGTTCGGATGGGCTTTGAGCGCCGCCTCGAGTCCGCGCCGCCACGCGACGCGAAGCTCCGTGTTGACGTGGACGATCGTCATCCCGTTTTTGATCGCGGTGCGAAAATCGTCGTCGTTGGTTCCGGAGCCCCCATGCAGCGTCATGAATGCTCCAGTGGCCTTGCTAAGCTCCGCGATGAGCCCGAGGTCGAGCCGCTTTTTCGCCTCGCCCTTGACCATGCTCTCGAGCATCCCGTGCATGTTGCCGACCGCGGGCGCGAGCACGTCGACCTTGGTCGCCTCGACGAATTGCCTGGCTTCCTCGGGCGTCGATAAAGCGCTCATCCCTTCGGGTTTGCGTTCGAGAATCGCCGATGACGAGCCGATGTTACCGATTTCGCCTTCGACGACGACCGCCGGGTTGATCGATTTGAGGGTCTCGACCGCGCGCCGGGTTTCCTCGACATTTTTCTCGAACGGCAGCGCCGAACCGTCGAAGATGATTTCATCGAAACCAGCCTTCGCCGCCTCGACCGCCTTGGCGAGCGAATGCGTATGGTCGGCATTGAGGAAGATCGGCAAGCCGTGCCGCTCGCGCGCCGTTTTCACCAGCGCCGCCGACTCCGCGACGCCGATGAATTCACGCTCGCCTTCGGAGACGCCGACCATCACGGGCAGCTTGAGCTCCGACGCCGACTCGACGATCGCTTTGAACGCGGTGAGTTCGGAAATATTGAAATGCCCAACCGCGACCTGACGCCGTCGCGCGTCGGCCAGGGTTTCGATTAACGACTTCATCGGAATTTCCCCTTTTTAGCGTTCCAGACATCCGAGACATAGGCCCGTATTGAACCGAGCGTCAAGCCACTGCTGGCTGACGAGCGTGGCCGCCCACGTTGCCCGGACGCTCGCACCATGTAAATTGCCAATGGCAATCGCGATGCAGGCGAAGGTGATCCTTATCGGAGCGGCGCGGGGCGTTGGACAACTGACCTACGCGATTCCGCCGGCGCTCGAGGGCCGCGTGGAGTGCGGCCATCGGGTGATCGTGCCGCTGCGCTCGCGCCGCCTGACCGGGATCGTGACCGAAATCGGCGACGGCCTCGAGGCCGGCGCCGGCGCGCTGAAGCCGATCCTGGAGCTTCCCGAGTCGCGCCCGCTCTACGACCGCGCCCATCTCGGCCTTATCGAATTCATGGCGTCCTACTACATGGTGCCGCTGGGCGACGCGATGCAGAGCGTGGTCCCGGCCGCGGCGCGGATCGAATCGCGCAAGGTGTTCCGGTTAGCCGCGCCGCCCGACGCCTTGCGCGCGGCGACGCTGGCGCCGATGGAGCGCGCGATCGTCGAGGCGCTTGGACGCCGCGCGATGACCTCGCGCGAACTCGCGCGGCTGGGCGAGCGGCGCGAAGTCGCCTCCGCGCTCGCGGGGCTGGTCGCCGAACGAATCGTGGAGACCGGAGAAGCCACCCGCGGGCGCCATCGGAGCGCGAGTGCCGTGCGGCTTGCGCCCGGCGGCGTTGCGGCCGTGAAACTTCGCGGCGTCAAGCAGCGTGAAATCGTGCGCCTGCTGGGCGAGGCCGCGCCCGAGGCGCTCGCGCTCGAAGATCTGGAGGAGCAGCTGCCGGGCGCGCGAGTCACGGTGCGCGCGCTCGCGGAGCGCGGAATCGTCGAAGTCGAGTCGGCACCGCGAGCCGGCGCACTGCAATATCCGGGTATCGCGGACGGCGCTCGGGATTTGTCCGACGCTATCGGCAGCGGTGATTTCGACCTGATGCCCGAGCAGGCGGCCGCGATCGAGACGATCATGCCCGCCGTCATCGACGCGCGCGAGGCCGCCTTTCTCCTGTGGGGCGTCACCGCGAGCGGCAAGACCGAGGTCTACCTGAAGCTCGCGGCGGCGGCTCTGGAGGCGGGCCGGCAGGTGCTGTTGCTGGTGCCGGAGATAGCGCTCGCGGACCAGATCGTCAGATCGTTTCGCGCCCGCTTCGGCCCGCTGGTGGCCGTGGCGCACAGCGCGCAGAACGTGGCCGAGCGATGGGCCAGTTGGATGGCCGCGCTGGGAGGCCAGGCGCGAATCATGATCGGTCCACGCTCGGCGATTTTCGCTCCGCTAAGCGGGTTGGGGCTGATCGTGGTCGACGAGGAGCACGACCCCGCCTACAAACAGGAAGAAGGAATTCGCTACAACGCGCGCGACCTCGCGGTGGTGCTGGGACGGCTTGCGCGATGCCCCGTGGTGCTGGGCTCGGCGACGCCGTCGTCGGAGTCGTTCTACAACGCACGGCGCGGGCGCTATCGGCTGCTGCGGATGACGCGCCGGGTGATGGAGCGGCCGATGGCGGAGGTCGAGATAGTCGACCTGCGCGCGGAATTCAAAAAAGATCCCGCGCGCGAAAAAGACGGCGCCGCGGGCGGCGGCGCGAAGAAGTCCGACCAGCCGCAGGCGGTGCCGCTTTCCGCGCCGCTGCTCGACGCGCTGCGCGCCAATCTCGCCGCGGGCGGGCAGAGCGTGGTGTTTCTCAATCGCCGCGGCTTTCACAACTTTTTGCAATGCCATCTCTGCGGCGTCGTGATCTCGTGCGGCAATTGCAGCGTCAGCATGACGTTCCACATGCGCGACCGTTCGCTGCGATGCCACTGGTGCGGCGCGCGCACGTCCGCTCCGGAAGCCTGTCCCGAGTGCAACGGCTTCGGACTGGTGGGGCAGGGCTTCGGCACCGAGCGGCTGACCGAGGCGCTGGCCGCGATGCTGCCGCAGGCGCGTATCGAACGGATGGACAGCGACACCAGCGGGCGGCGCGGGGTGCGCCTGGAGCTGGTCGAGCGCTTGCGCCGCGGCGAGATCGACGTGATGGTCGGCACGCAGATGATCACCAAGGGCTTCGACCTGCCGGGCGTGACGCTGGTCGGCGTGGTGCTCGCCGATTTGGGGCTCAACCTGCCCGACTTCCGCGCCGCCGAGCGCACCTTTCAACTGCTGACCCAGGTGGCGGGGCGCGCGGGACGCGGCGAGCGGATGGGACGCGTGCTGATCCAGACCTACGCGCCGCATCACTACAGTATTCGCGCGGCGCGCGACCAGGACTACGACCGCTTCATCCGGCGCGAGTTGCGCTTGCGCCAGGAACTGGGATGGCCGCCGTACTCGCGGATGGCGCTGGTGCGAATCGAGGGGGCGGAAGCGGCGGCGGTCGCCGCGATGGCGGAGCGGGCGGCCAAGGCGCTTCGGGGTCTCACCGAGGTCCAGCACCTCAAGAAGGACGGCAAGGGCGACGCGACGCGCGTGCTGGGGCCTGCGCCGGCGCCGATCGAGCGGTTGCGCGGGCGCTATCGATGGCAGGTGGTGGTGAGATCGGCCGAGGCGGCCGCGATGCGCGCGGCGCTCGCGTCGATGCAGGCGCAGCTTGGAGGGCGCGACGCGCGCGGCGGCGTTTTCGTCGGTATCGATCTCGACCCGGTCAATATGCTGTAGGGCTTCGCGATGTTGTAGGGCTTAGCGATGCTCTGAGCCTCTGCGAGCGCGGGCGGCGGCTGGTGAAAACCGGCGCAGGTTTGATACGGTCCAAGGTTGCTACCGAAGTTCCAAGGAGAAGCACATGATTGACCATTCCAGCATCGAGAGCCTGACCGCGGCCGTGCAGCGCTATTTCGACCTCATGTACGACGGCGACACGTCGCGGTTCGATCGCGTTTTTCGTCCGACGGCACAGCTCCATGGGCTCCGCGACGGCAAGATGGCGATGTTCACCGCTTCGGGTTACAAGGAGTTGACCGCCGGCCGGCCGTCGCCCAAATCTCTGAATGCTCCCCGCGAAGAAGAGATCCTGCTGATGGACTTCGCGTCTCCCACCCAGGCGCTCGTGAAAGTACGGGTCAGGATCAACAAGACCGTATATGTGGATCATCTCACCTATCATCGGGTTGATGGTGAATGGCTGATAAGCTCCAAGGGCTATCACGTCGAGCGCACCGACTAGCCGAATCGCTCGCAAACCGAAGCGAAATTTCAGGCGAAAATTTTCGGCCAAAGATTTTCAGCCAAAATTTTAGCATCGACGGACTGCGTCGGGGGTCAGCGCGGAGTTTGTTCGCTGACCGCCCGGACGCATCCGTCCCGCGCGCGCGTGCGGCTTAAAGCTTTTCGATTCGGACCGCCGTGCCGTAGGCCGCGATCTCGCTCATGATGTCGCCGATTTCGTTGCAGTCGAACCGCATCGCGAGCACCGCGTTGCCGCCTTTCTCCGCTGCGGCCACACGCAGGCGGTCGATCGCCTGTTGGCGGCTATCGGATAGCAATTGGGTGTAGCCGGCGACCTCCCCGCCGAAAATCGTGCGCAGTCCCGCGCCGAAGTTGGAGAAAGCGTTGCGCGCCCGGCAGATCAGGCCGAAAACTTCGCCATATACGGCCACAATCTTGTAACCGGGGATGTCGTTCATGGTGGAGACTAAAACAGTGTCGTTGTCCATAGACAAACCATAACCACGATAAACGCCGCTGACAATGTCAAAACGCTCATCCGCGTGCGCGAAGCGCTAACTTATAACGCCCCGGCGAAAAGATGCCGGGCGAAATTGCTAAAATGGACCCGCGATGGCGGAAACGACACCGATAACGATTCCCGAATCGCATGCCCTGTTCGAGGCGGTCATGGACGACGGCGCGATTATCCGGATACGCCGTCACGGGGTCGCCGACGGTCCGCGGCTGGTGCTCAGCCATGGCAACGCGCTTGCGATCGACGGCTACTTTTCGTTCTGGGGACGGCTGCTCGATCGCTACGACGTGATCGTCTACGACTTCCGCAATCACGGCCAGAACCCGCCGCATCGTCCCGCCCATCATCAGTGGAAAAGATTCGTCCAGGACGACGAGCGCATCTGGCACGCGATCCGCGAGCAATGGGGCGCCAAGCCGATGGCCGGCGTGTTCCATTCGCTCTCCGCGGTAACCGCGGTGATGCACACGCTGGAGATGGGCCGGCGATGGGATCCGCTGGTACTGTTCGATCCGCCTATTCATCCGCGCGACGGCCATCCGCTGCAGGCGGTCCAGATATCCAATGAGAGAGAAATCGCAGCGCGCGCGCGCCGCCGCACCGAGCGCTACAAGGACCCGCGTGACCTGGCGAAGCTTTTCGCTCACGTGCCGCAGTTCAAACGCTGGCGCCCCGAAGCATACGAGTTGATGGCGCGCGCGACGCTGCGGCCCGACGACGCCGCGGGCGATTGGGTGCTCGCCTGCCCGCGCGAGCTCGAGGCGCATGTCTTCGAGAGCAATCGCGACGCGACGATATGGCCGCGGATGAAAAATCTGCCGGTGCCGTGCAAGCTGATTTGCGGCGACCCCGCAAGCGAGCACAAGCAGCCGCCGGCGCTGATCGGGCGCGCGATCGCCGAGGAGACCGCGCTCGAATACGAAGCGATCGCGGATAGCACGCACTTTCTTCAACTCGAGCGTCCCGAGGAGTGTGTCCGCGCGATGGAGCCGTTCCTGCGCAAGCACGGGTTTATCGAATAGCGCGTCCGCGACGCGCCGATTTGCGCGCTTGGGGCCCTCGAAGCGCTCTGATAGATTTCGTTTTACCGTTTTACGTAAAGATTTCGCCCTGAAAACCAGTACCGCAAACAATTAACGATGGCGCTCCTCAACATCCGCAAATTTCCCGACCCTGCGCTCAAGGATCCAGCCAAGCCGGTCGCCAATATCGACGGCGGCCTCGCGAACTTTATCGAGAGCATGGTGCAGACCATGTACGCCGCGCCGGGTGTGGGCCTGGCGGCGCCCCAGGTCGGCGATTCGCGCCGGGTGGTGGTGCTCGACACCGACCATCAGAACCCCGGCAAGAAGCTGCTGCGGCTTATCAATCCTAAGGTCGTCGAGGCCGAGGGCTCGGTTATCTGGGAGGAGGGATGCCTTTCGGTTATCGACTACACCGCCGACGTGAAACGCGCTGCGCGCGTGCTGGTGCGCGCGTGGACTCCGGATGAGAAGGAGATCGAGATCGAGGCGGACGACCTGCTCGCGGTCGCGTTGCAGCACGAGATCGACCACCTCGACGGCAGGCTCTTTATCGATCGGATCAGCCGTATCAAGCGCGAATTGTATCGGCGCAAACTCGCCAAGCTGATAAAGGAGGGCAAGGCCGATGGCCAGCGGCCCTCCAGCGTCCGGATCTGAAATCGCAACCCCGTTGAGAATCGTCTTTATGGGCACGCCGGCGCTGGCGGCCCATATTTTGGAGCGGCTGGCCGAGGCTTGCGGCGATGCGACGCGCGTTGGCCTGAAGAATCCGGGCTTCGAAATCGCCGGCGTGGTTACGCGTCCCGATCAGCCACGCGGGCGCGGTCTCAGGCTCGAGCCGAGCGAGGTCGCAGCGGTGGCGGAGCGCCGCGGGCTCCCGCTGCTCAAGCCGGCGAAGATTCGCACGGCGGAATTTCTTGCCGAGCTGAGCGCGCTGAATCCCGACGTGCTGGTGGTCGCGGCCTATGGCCGCATCCTGCCCGATCCAGTGCTCGCGGCGGCGCGAATCATGCCGGCAAACGTTCATGCCTCGCTCCTGCCGCGCCATCGCGGAGCGTCGCCGGTCGAAGGCGCGATTCTCGCCGGCGACATCGAAAGCGGCGTTACGATCATGCGCGTGACCAGCAAGATGGATGCGGGGCCGATCCTGCTCGCGCGCGCGATTCCGATCGCGCCAGGCGAAACGCAAGGGACGCTCAAGGAGAAGCTCGCGGAACTGGGCGCGTCGGCGCTGCTCGAGGCGTTGGAGAAGCTCCGCCTCGGGCAACTCGTCGAGACGCCGCAGGACGAGAGCCTCGCAACCTACACTTCGCCCGTGAACAAGGCCGACGCGGTCATCGATTGGAACGCCGACGCGGTGCGGATCGAACGGATGGTGCGCGCGTACGATCCGTGGCCGGTCGCGCGCACGCGGTTTGGCGGCGATGAGCTGCTGATATGGCGCGCCGCGGTCGACGATTCCGCGCCGCCGGCGGCGGCCTCGCCGGGAGCGACGCCCGACGAGCCGGCGGCAGCCGGCTCGACGGGCGTCGCTCCCGGCACGATCGTGCGGATGAAGCCCGACGTCGTGGTGCAATGCGGGCGAGGACGAATCGTGCTCGCCGAGGTGCAGGTGGCGGGACGCAAGCGGATGGGCGCGGCGGAGTTTCTCCGCGGACGGCGCGTCATCCCAGGCGAGCGCCTGGGATGACGCGCCGTCCGCCCAACGCCCCGCGCGCGCGCAGCGGCACGGATGCGCCGGCTGGCGTGGCGCGGCCGCCCGAGCGCGGCGCGGCGGGCCTTGTGGCCCGCCGCGCCGCGCTCGAAATCCTCGTCCGCGTGGAGAGCCACGCGGCGTTTGCCGACGTGATGCTCGGCCATCGCCTGGCCGCTTTCGCCCCGCCCGACCGCCGCCTGCTGACGCGGCTCGTGCTCGGCACGCTCGCCTGGCGCGCCAGATTAGACTACGAACTTGCGCGGCTATGCGCGCAGCCGCTCGAAAAACTCGAGCTCACGGTGTTGAGTGCGCTCAGACTCGGGCTTTTCCAGATGCGCCATCTGACCCGCGTGCCGCCGCACGCCGCGGTCGACACTGCCGTGTCGCTCGCGCGCGAGGCGGCGGGGCGGGGCGCGGGCGGCCTGGTCAACGCCGTGCTGCGGCGTGCGGCGCGCGAAGTGGCCGCGATGCCGGATCGGGCGGCGGATGAGGTTGGATATCTCGCGGTTGCGT
The DNA here is from genome assembly GCA_963771325.1 of uncultured delta proteobacterium. Taxonomy (GTDB): domain Bacteria; phylum Desulfobacterota; class Binatia; order Binatales; family Binataceae; genus JAKAVN01. Next base: position 192,514 of record CAVYTJ010000008.1, read on the forward strand.
ACTCGCATCCGCGATGGCTGGTGGCGTGCTTTATCGAATGGTTCGGCGCGGCGCGGGCCGAGGCGTTGATGGCGGCCAACAACGAGGCGGCGCCGAACGTGATGCGGCTTAACCTGGCGCGCGGCACGCGCGCGGAGATCGTTGCGCGGATGACTGCCGAAGGAATCGGGATACGCTCGGGCGACCATCTGCCCGAGACCGTAGTGCTCGAGAGCGCGGCGGATTACGACTCGGAATCGTATCGCGCCGGACTGTTCCATCCGCAATCCGAGGCTTCGCAACTGGTCGCGCGGATGCTGGCGCCGTCGGCCGGCGCGACCGTCGTCGATTGCACCGCCGCGCCGGGCGGCAAGACGACCCATCTGGCGGAACTGGCCGACGCGCGCGGACGGGTCGTGGCGCTCGATTTGAATTTGCACGGGCTCAAGGCGGCGCGCGACCTCGCCCGCCGCCTGGGCCATCGCAATATCGTATTCGCGACCGCGGACCTCGCCGCGGCGCCGCCGCTGCATCTGGAATCCGCCGGTTTCGTGTTGCTCGACGCGCCGTGTACCGGCACGGGCACGCTGCGCGAGCATCCCGAGATACGCTGGCGCCTGGCGGCGGACGACTTTCGCCGGATGGCGGAGTTGCAGCGCGCGATGCTCGAGAACGCTGCCGCGCTGGTCCGCCCGGGCGGGGTGATCGTGTACGCCGTATGCAGCGTGGCGCCGCAGGAAGGGGCGGGCGTGGTGCGCGGCTTTCTCGCGGAGCATCCCGAGTTCGCGCTCGAGCGGCCCGAGACCCAGCAACTCGCGCCCTGGCTGCAAGGCGACGGGACGATGTCGACCAGTCCCGAGCGCGGTGGCCTCGACGGCTTTTTCGCCGCCCGGATGCGCCGGCGATGAGCGCGCCTTTTGCCGCGCGGCGGCCGAGCCGGTAGTCTTTGCCCATGGGACTCGAGCACAAGATTGCGCCGTCGATCCTGTCGGCTGACTTCGCGCGCCTGGGCGAGGAGGTTCGCCGGGTCGAGGAAGCGGGCGCCGACTTGATTCATTTCGACGTGATGGACGGCCATTTCGTGCCGAACCTCTCGATCGGCGTGCCGGTGCTGAAATCGCTCCGCAAGATAACCCGCTTGCCGCTCGACGCGCACCTGATGATCTCGGAGCCCGCGCGCTACCTCCGGGTATTCATCGAGGCCGGCGCCAATTCTATCTCGGTGCACGCAGAGGTCTGCGACGATTTGGCGGGAATCGCCGCGCGAATCCACGAACTCGGCGCGCGCGCCTCGGTCGCGATCAATCCGGAGACGCCGGTGGAGCGGGTGCTCGCCGCGGCCGAGCATCTCGACATGATCCTGGTGATGAGCGTGCATCCGGGCTTCGGCGGACAGGGGTTCATCGCCGAGAGCCTGGAGAAGTTGCGCGCGGTGCGGCGCGAGATCGAACGGCGCGGGCTCAAGGTCGACGTCGAGGTCGACGGCGGGATCAAAATCGACAATATTCGCGCAGCGGCCGAGGCGGGGGCCAACGTATTCGTCTCCGGGTCGGGAATTTTCGGCCATGAAAACTACCACACGATAATCGCCGATATGCGCGAGCGCGTGACACGCGCCTGACGATGGGGACAAGAGGACGGCTCGCCGAAACGACGCTCGCCGAAACGGCGGCTCGCAATGTCGCGCGCGCCGATGCTATAAAGGGGCCCGGTCGGAAACCTTGGCGTGCGGGGTGTAGCTCAGCCTGGCTAGAGCGCTGCGTTCGGGACGCAGAAGTCGCTGGTTCAAATCCAGTCACCCCGACCACTTTTCTTTTCGCGCGAAAGGCCGCACTTGCTGAGCATCGCGCTCCTCTTCATCGGCTCGTACCTGTTCGGATCGATTCCCGTCGGCGTGCTGGTCGGCCGCGCCTTCGGCTTCGATCCGCGCGGCGTCGGCTCGGGCAATATCGGGATGACCAACGTGACGCGGGCGGGCGGCAAAGGCGCCGGCGCGATAACCTTCGTGGGTGACCTGCTCAAAGGGATGATTCCCGTGCTGGTGGCGCGGACGGCGGGGTTGCCGCCCGCAGTCGTCGCGGTCGTGGGCTTCGGCGCCTTTATCGGGGCGATCTGCTCGGTATTCCTGCGGTTCCACGGCGGCAAGGGAGTTTCGGCGTCGCTCGGAATCTGGCTCGGAATCGCGCCGGCGCCGGTGCTGATCGCCCTGGGAGCATTCGCTATCGTGTTCGCGCTGGCCAGAATTGTCTCACTGGCCTCGATTTGCGCTGCGATCGTCCTGCCTCCGGCGGTCGCTATACTGGGTTTGCCGCGGCCCTACGTCGGCCTGGCGATCGTCATGACGGCGCTGGTGCTGCTGCGCCATCATGAGAATATCGCTCGTTTGATTCGGGGCGAGGAGCGTCCGATCGGCCGCAAAGACGCTGGGAGAGGCGCGGCAGGCGCTTAGGCCGGCCGCCTCCAGACTTCAGGCAAAAGACCTCAGACAAGGACATCGGGCAGTGGACATCAGGCGGGCGATAGACATCAGGATAGACACGCGGCTGCCGCTTAAGGCAGCACTTGACGCCGCCGCCCGTTGTACCCGCCGGCACCATCCCGTTGCTCCACTTGATGTTTGTGTTAAGGTCCCGGCGGCACGTAAGGCGCGAAGATTGCTCATGGACTCCCCGATGCCGACCGGGAATCTGCCACGCCGCGCCGAGCCGGGGGCTTGCGCGGGCCGGCGCTTATCTGGAACAGATAAGCTTGGCCGAAAGGGGGAAGGAGGGTCCGTCCGGCCCCGCGCCGGGAGGAGTCATATGAAGAAGGTCGAAGCTATCATCAAGCCGTTCAAGCTCGACGAGGTCAAAGAGGCGCTGTCGAGCATCGGGGTGCAGGGGTTGACGGTCAGCGAAGTGAAGGGCTTTGGCCGCCAGAAGGGCCATACCGAACTCTATCGTGGTGCGGAGTACGTGGTCGATTTTCTGCCCAAAGTGAAGCTGGAGATAATCGTCGCGGACGAATTGACGGCTCAGGTAGTGGAGACGATCGAGCGCGCCGCGCGCACGGGCCGGATCGGCGACGGGAAAATCTTCGTCATGCCGATGGAAGAGGTGGTCCGGATTCGCACCGGCGAGCGCGGCTCGGCGGCGCTGTAGCACTGGCATCCAAGGGAGGCGGCGCGCGCACAGCGCGCGCCGCCTCCCTTGGATGCCGGGGGGAGCGCACCGCGCGACCGCATCGTAACGCGTGCGCTTTAGCCGCCCGCGCCAGCGCGGCGGCTAAAGCGCGCGGGCGCAGGTAGACGAAGCGGGGGGCGCGGGACGGCGCGCTACGCGCCGTCCCGCGCCCCCCGCGCGTGCGCATCGTCAGTTGACGTTCTGCCGGGGGACGAACCCCTTGACGCCCTTGAACGGCCCGTCGGTCACTTCGACCACGCTGCCTTCGTCGTTGGTGGTTACGATCCGCACCGGCGTCTGGTCATCCACCTCTTTGGCCGCCAGGTTCGCCCCGATTCCGCCCAGCATCCCCATCGCGCCGCCTTGGGACTTCATCTTCGCCACTTTGTCGTAGGTCGCCTGATCGGGAAAGACCTTAACCGTATGCTCGCCCGCGCTGGCGACTACGCGATGGCTGCATCCGGCCGCCACGATTGCGATCGCGATCGCTCCGAGCATCAGGCAGCGGTGCATCAGGCGGGATTGCATCAGGTGGAATCGCGGGCCGGCGTGAGACTTCGATCTCAAGTTTCGCATATAGTGTGTCGCCCTCCGGTGCACGGCTTCGCCGCCATGCCTCAGGATATCTTCGACAACATTGCAGGCCACCATATATTACTGGCCCGGCGATATTACAGGCTTTCGACGCGATGATGCCACGTCGTGCGCCGGATGCGAACGGCCCCGCGCAAATTGGTAGTGGGCGCCGCCCACTACCCGCAAATTTGCCGGGGCCGCCACTGCATGGTACGTTTTTAGGCTCGCGCGACGCTTTATCATAGCGTCGGCGCAATGCGCCGGCGCAGTGTGCCGGTGAAATGTGCCGGCGGAGCGTGTCCGATCGTCGGCGAAGTGACCGCGGATCAGGCGCCGCTGCGCGCAGGAGGGTTTCGTTTGTCCGTACCAAAAGCCGAGCAAGCATCCACCGCGGACGCCAAGCGCGCGGTCACGATGGAGAAGCTGGTCAATCTCTGCAAGCGCCGCGGGATCGTCTTTCCCGCCAGCGAGATTTACGGCGGCCTCGGTTCGACCTGGGACTACGGCCCGCTCGGCATCGAGCTCAAGCGCAACGTCAAGGAGGCGTGGTGGCGCGCGATGGTCACGACGCGCGGCGACGTCGTCGGCCTCGACAGCGCCATCCTGCAGCATCCGCGCACCTGGGAGGCCTCGGGCCATCTGCAGAACTTCACCGACCCGCTGGTCGATTGCAAAAGCTGCAAGCAGCGCTTCCGCGCCGACCACGTCCAGGGCAACCGATGCCCCGAGTGCGGCGGCGAGCTCACCGAGGCGCGCAGCTTCAACCTGATGTTCAAGACCTTCATGGGTCCGGTGGAGGACAGCGCGAACGTGGTCTACCTGCGTCCCGAGACCGCGCAGGGCATCTTCCTGAACTTCGCCAACATCGTAGACACGCAGCGGGTCAAGCTGCCGTTCGGGGTCGCGCAAACCGGCAAATCGTTTCGCAACGAGATAACGCCCGGCAACTTCATCTTTCGCACCCGCGAGTTCGAGCAGATGGAGATGGAGTTTTTCGTCAAGCCCGATCCGGCCGAGGAGGCGCGATGGTTCGACTACTGGGTCGAAGAGCGCTTCAACTGGTACGTGAATTACGGCGTGCGGCGCGAGCATTTGAAGCTGCGGCCGCATGAGAAGGATGAACTTTCGCATTACTCGCGCGGCACCACCGACGTCGAGTATCTCTATCCCTTTGGATGGGGCGAGCTGGAAGGTATCGCCAAGCGCGGCAGCTTCGATCTCGACCAGCACGCGCAATACAGCGGCAAGGACCTGACCTACTTCGACGAGGAAGCCAAAACGCGCTACCGGCCGTGGGTGATCGAGCCGGCCGCGGGCGTGGATCGCGCGATGCTCGCGTTTATGCTCGACGCGTACGACGAAGACGTGGTCGAGAACGAAGAACGGATCGTGCTCCGTCTCGATCCGCGGCTCGCGCCGATCAAGGCCGCGGTCTATCCGCTGCTGCGCAAGGCCGGGCAGCCTGAGAAGGCGCAAGAGGTGTTGCGGATGCTCAAGCGGCATTTCACGGCCGCCTACGATCAGGCCGGTTCGATCGGACGGCGTTATCGCCGCCAGGACGAAGTGGGCACGCCGTTCGGGATTACGATCGATCATCAGACGATGGAAGACGACACGGTAACGCTGCGCGATCGCGACTCGACCGAGCAGGTGCGATTCAAAATCGCGGCGCTGCCCGCCGAGTTGACCGAGCGCATCGGCTGGCATCGCCGGATCGGTAGGACTGATCGCTAGTACTCCGGCGCATCCGGAACGCTGCAAGTCTGCTCTGCGGTGCGACTTTTTGTTTTTGACCCCGCGTGAGCGGGGAGGGGAGAATCATTTCCGACGATGGCGCGTGTTCATCCTGAAATTTATTTCTTTCGGCGCGGGCGTGGCCGAGGGCCGCGCCACGATGCGCGAGCTTCTGGGCGGCAAGGGCGCGGGCCTGCACGAGATGGCCTCGCTCAAGCTGCCGGTGCCGCCCGGCTTCACTATCACGACCCGCGTGTGCACCTACTTCTACGCGCACGGCGGCAAGTATCCGCCGGGGCTCAAGGAGGGCGTCGCCAAGAGCGTCGCGCGAATCGAAAAGGCGATGGGCCGGCGGTTCGGCGATGCGACGAGTCCGCTGCTGGTCTCGGTGCGCTCGGGCGCGCGCGTTTCGATGCCCGGGATGATGGACACGGTGCTGAACCTCGGGCTCACCGACGAGACCGTCAAGGGACTCGAGGCGGCGAGCCACAACGCGCGCTTCGCGTGGGACTCGTATCGGCGCTTCTGCCAGATGTACGGCGACGTCGTACTGAAGCTGAAGCCCGAGAACAAAAACGATCCCGATCCATTCGAGGATCTGATCGATCGGAAGAAGGCGCTGCGCGGCGTTATCCAGGACGTCGATCTTACGGCCGACGATTTGAAGGAGCTGGTCGGCGAATTCCGCGCGCTCATCCGCGCCCGCACCGGACAGGACGTGCCGCAGGATCCGTGGCAGCAGTTGTGGGCGGCGATCGGCGCGGTGTTCGAGTCGTGGAACAACGATCGCGCCGTGACCTACCGCAAGATCAACAATATCCCCGGCGATTGGGGTACCGCGGTCACCGTGCAATCGATGGTCTTCGGCAACCTCGGCGCCGATTGCGCAACCGGCGTCGCCTTCACGCGCAATCCCTCCACCGGCGAGAAGGGCATCTACGGCGAGTTTCTGCCCAACGCGCAGGGCGAGGACGTGGTCGCGGGCATCCGCACGCCGCGCCAGATCAGCCTCGCCGCCGGGCGCGAGTGGGCCAAGCGCAACAACGTCAGCGAGGAAGAGCGCCGCGCCAAGCACGCCACGCTGCAAGAGAGCTTTCCCGCGGCCTACCGCGATCTGTTGAAAGTCGCGGCGCGGCTGGAGCGCCATTTCCGCGACATGCAGGACCTCGAATTCACTATCGAGCGCGGCAAGCTCTTCATGCTCCAGACCCGCAACGGCAAGCGCACGGCGGAGGCCGCGGTCCGCGCGGCGGTCGAGATGGCGCAGGAGAGGTTGATCGATCGCGGCACCGCGATGCTGCGGGTCGAGCCGGTGCAGCTCGAACAACTGCTCCATCCACGGCTCGATCCGCGCGCGCCCAAAAAGGTGCTGGCGCGCGGATTGCCCGCTTCGCCGGGCGCCGTGGCCGGCGAGGTCGTATTCAGCGCCGACGAGGCGGTCGCGGTGACCAAGGCCGGGCGCAAGGTGATCCTGGTGCGTATCGAGACCTCGCCCGAGGACATCCACGGGATGCAGGTGGCGGAGGGAATTCTGACCGCGCGCGGCGGGATGACCAGCCATGCCGCGGTGGTCGCGCGCGGGATGGGCAAGTGTTGCGTGGCGGGATGCTCGGAAATCGAGATCAACTACGCGGCTGGCACGCTCAGCGCCGCCGGCAAGGTGATTCATCGCGGCGAATACCTGACGCTCGACGGCACCGCCGGCGAGGTAATCGAAGGACGCGTGCCGACCGTCGAGCCGGTGATGTCGCCGTTCTTCAAGAAATTTCTCGGATGGGCCGACGCCGAGCGGCGGCTCGGCGTGCGCGCCAATGCCGACACGCCGCACGACGCGAAGACCGCGCGCGAGTTCGGCGCCGAGGGCATCGGGCTCTGCCGCACGGAGCACATGTTTTTTGCGCCGGAGCGAATCGAAGCGGTGCGCGAGATGATCCTGGCCGAGAACGGCGAGCAGCGCGCACGCGCGCTGGCCAAGATTCTGCCGATGCAGCGCGAGGACTTCGTCGGCATCCTGCGCGAGATGAAGGGGCTGCCGGTGACGATCCGCCTGCTCGATCCGCCGCTGCACGAATTCCTGCCCAAGGAAGACTCAGAGATTCGCGACCTCGCGGCCAAGATCGGCGTCACCCCGGATCATCTCAAGCAGGTGCGCGACAGCCTGTTCGAGTTCAACCCGATGCTGGGCCATCGCGGCTCGCGCCTGGGTATCAGCTACCCCGAGATCTACAAGGCGCAGGTCCGCGCGATCCTCGAGGCCGCCACGCAGTTACACGCCGAGGGCGTGCGCGTGATCCCCGAAATCATGCTCCCGCTCATCGGTGAGCGCCGCGAGTACGAAGTGCTGGCATCCGAAGTTCGCGAGGTCGCCGCGGAGATCGGCACGCGGGTCAAGTATTCGATCGGCACGATGATCGAGGTGCCGCGCGCCTGTCTCGAGGCCGGCGAGATTGGCGCGGTCGCCGAGTTTTTTTCCTTCGGCACCAACGACCTCACGCAGATGGCCTATGGGCTATCGCGCGACGACTCGGGCAAGTTCCTCGGCGATTATATCGAGCGCGGCATCTACAAGACTGACCCGTTCGCGCAACTCGATCCCGACGGCGTCGGCGGCCTGATGCGAATCGCGATCGAGCGCGGGCGCAAGGCCAACCCCAAGCTCAAGCTCGGCATCTGCGGCGAGCATGGCGGCGACCCCGAGAGCGTCAAGCTGTGCCATCGCCTGGGGCTCGATTACGTCTCATGCTCGCCGTTTAGAGTTCCGATCGCGCGGCTGGCCGCCGCTCAGGCCGCGATCGAGGAGCGCCGCACCAAGCGCGCCTTCAAGGATGTGTAGCGAGGGCTAGCCGAGATAGTCTTCGACGCGAATCGCGGTGACGGGAATCTGGCGGACCCGGTTGTCGCGCAGAATCTTGAGCTTGACGATCTCGCCCGCGTGATGGCTGTTGATGGTCTCGTATAGCGTGCGGCGGTCGTGAATCTCCTGCTCGTCGGCGGCCAGCACCACGTCGCCCTGCTTGAGCCCGGCCTTCTCGCCCGGGCTCCCCGGCATCACACCCGCGATCACCACGTGCTCGCGCAGCGTGTAGGAAAGTACGCCCACCCATAGCCGCGACGGCACGCTGACGCGCCGGCCGTGGCGGACCAGCTCGTCGCGGCTCAGGATGAAACACTCGCCTGGGATGGCCAGGATCGCGCGGCTCAAGTCGGCGAAATTTAAATATGAGATCCCGATGACCTGTCCGCGCGAGTTGCAGATCGGTCCGCCATTGAGCCCGATATTGAGCGCGGAGGCGGTCACGCAGATGCATCGCTCGAGCACGAACTCCCACGCCGCGTCGAACGGCCCGAGATACGTGATGTGCCCGACATCGGCGCAGCGCTTTTCGCCCCCCAGGCTCGACACCATGAAGACTTCCTGGCCGGGCGAACAGGTCAGCGACGAGATCGCTTGCAGGAACGGGAGCCCGTGAGCGTCGACCTTGAGCAGCGCGATATTGGTCGTGAAGTCCTGCGCCACGATCGACGCCGGCAGCTCCTGCCCGCTGTTGAGCGTGACCGACACGCTCTGCGCGCCCATCAGCATGTAGTTGACGGTGATGATGAGTCCGTCGGCGCTGACCAGCGTGCCGGTGCCGTTGCGGTCGGTGCCAAGCCCGATGCTCGCGGACGGATGCGAGGCCGGCACCACCGAATGGATACCGACCGTCGCGTTCGCGACCTTCTCGAGCAGATACAACGTGGCGTTCAAAGCTGCGCTCCGTAAAAACCAGCGGTCGGGCTTCTGGCCGCCGCGCAAGACTGCGTATGGAAAGATTTGAGCATAGTTGCGCGCAGTTTCAAGCTCGGGGACCCATGCGGATCAACACATTATGGACCCCCACTCCCGCGGCCTCTATGGACTCGTTTGAGTTCTATCGGCTTGACTTTTATCGCCTGCCGGGCCTACGCACAATTCTGTAGCGCCTGTGCGGTCATGGAGGGTCCCAAGCGATGGAATCGTTGAAGGTCGTATCGGCCGACTCGCACATGACCGAGCCGGGCGGCTTGTGGGTCGAGCGGCTGGACAAAAAATATCGCGACGACGCGCCGCGCGTGATCAAAAATCCCAAGCCCAACGGTCCCGCCTACGTCTTCGTCGGTCCCGGAATCCATCCGCTCGCCGTCGCCGCGGCGTTCGCCGCCGGCAAGGGCGGCAGCGATCTGCGGGAGCACATGAAACATGGTTACGAGGCCGCGCGGCCCAGCGGATGGGATCCGGTCGAGCGCCTCAAGGACCAGGACCTCGACGGCGTAAAGGCCGAGGTGCTCTACTCGACCCTCGGGATCGCGGTCTTCAACATGCCCGACGTCGCGCTGCAGCAGGCCTGCATCCGCGTCTACAACGATTGGTTGGCGGAGTTCTGCGCGCACGATCGCAAACGTCTCATCGGCGTCGGGCTCTATTCGCTGAAATCGCTGCCCGACGTTTCCGAGGTCGAGCGCTGCGCGAAGATGGGGCTGCGAGGAATCCTGATCCTCGCTTCCGACGCGACCGATACTCCGTACAGCGCTCCGGCGTTCGATCCGCTGTGGCGCGCGTGCTCGGAAGCCGGCTTGCCGCTTTCGCTGCACAAGCCGCTCATCTCGGGGATGCCGCTTACGCCGGCGATGCCGACGTGGGCGGACCTGCAGATACACGTGATTCACGTGGTCGAACAGTGCATCACGCGCCTGGTTTACGGCGGCGTGCTCGAGCGCTTTGCGAAGCTCAAGGTCGTGTCGGCGGAAAACGACGTTGGATGGATTCCCAACTGGGTGCATCGGCTCGACCACGTCTTTTCCAAGGTCGCGAATCGCCGAGAACCTGCCGCTGCGGCCGAGCGAGTACGTGCGGCGCAACGTCTGGGCGACCTTCCAGGACGATCCGATGGGGCCGAAGAACTGGGAATTCTTCGGCGCGGAGAATTACATGTGGGCTTCCGACTTTCCGCACTCGGACTCGACCTTTCCCAACTCGCAGAAGGTGATCCGCGAGAATTTTGCCGGCGTGCCGGCAGCGATAACCAACCGGATCGTGTTCGAGAACGCCAACCGCCTCTACGACATGGGGCTGTAAAAAAACGGCGGCGGGTGCCGCTGGACGGATTGAAAGCTGGCACGATGGGCGTTGAGCGAAGCGCGATCGAGCGATTTCTCTACCACGAGGCGCGCCTGATGGATAACCATCGGTACGACGACTGGCATGCGCTGTGGGCCGAAGACGGCCCGGTGACGTATTGGGTGCCGTGCAACGACGACGACCTCGATCCCAAGGTCAACGTCTCGATCATCTATGACACCCGCACGCAGTTGCGTAACCGGATCACGCGCCTGCGCGAAACTTTGTGGCTGCGCGAGCAGGCGCCGCGCCTCAAACGCGTGATCTCGAACGTCGAGGTCATCGAAATCGGGGACGACGCGGCCGCCGAAGTGACGGTCAGCTCCAACTTCATCCTCGCCCAACTGCATCGGCACAATCAGTACCTGTGGGCGGGAACTTCGATTCACAAGCTGGTCCCAGCCGCCGGCAGCTTCAGGATTCGCTCGAAGAAAGTCGTGCTGATCAATAACGATGAACCGATGCCCAACCTGATGTTTCTGATTTAGCCGTGGCCGCCAACAACAACGCGAACGATGCGACACTCCGTCTGATTAGCGAATTCGCCGCGGTCGAAGTCGGACGCGACGACCGCGGCAATGGCCCGCGGCTCATGATCCGCGACACGCAGAGCGGGCATTGCGTCTTTCTCGATCCGCTCGAGCTTGCCGCGCTGGCCGCGACCCGGCACGAGGACCTGTTGCCGTTTCTCGATCCCGCGCGCTTCGAGCGCCGCGGCCCCGCGCCGCAAGATGTACATGAACAAGATGATTGAAATTGATCCGTGATCAAAGTCGGCTTCATCGGGCTCGGCGAGCAGGGCAAGCCGCTCGCGATCAATGTCGCCCAGGGCGGGTTCGACCTGATGGTCCACGATCTGAGACCCGAGCCGGTCGACGAGCTGGCATCCAAGGGCGCGCGTGCGGCGCGCTCGGCGCGCGAGGTTGGCGCCCACGGCGATATCATCGAAGTGATAGTCGTCAACGACGAGCAACTCGAAGCGGTCGTGCTGGGCGGCGATGGCGTGTTGTCCGGCGCGCGCCCCGGCAGCATAATCGCGATCCACAGCACCGTTCGTCCCGCCACGGTAAGAAAGATTGGTGAGCAGGCCGCCGCGCGAGGCGTCGGCGTGCTCGACGCCCCGGTGAGCGGCGGCGCGCGCGGCGCTCAGAAGCGCACGATGTGCTACATGGTCGGCGGCGTGAAGGATGCGCTCGAGCGATGCCGCCCGGTGTTCGCGACTTCGGCCAGCACGATCGTTCACATGGGCGCGCTGGGCGCGGGGATGACGGCGAAGCTGGCGCATCAGGTGATCCTGTGCCTCAACCTGCTCGCCGCGCACGAAGGGGCCGAGCTCGCGCGGCGCGCCGGGCTGGACGCGGCCGCGTTGGGCGAGGCGGTGCGCGCAGGCGCAGCGCAGAGCCGGGTCGCGGAACGATGGGCGGTTGCGCGGCCAGCGCCGCAGAGCACCACGCTCTTCCACAAAGACCTTGCGCTCGCGCTGGAGCTCGCCGATGAGCTCGGAATCGATTTGCCTGCCGCGGCGCTCGTCCAACAGCGCCTGGACGAGATTTTGGGTGAGTCTGGCGATGCGGTTTCGGGACGCGGCGCGAGATGAACCGCGATTGCGGAAAAGGCGCTCCGGTCGTACGATCGAATTCGCGCTTGAATTCGTGCAAGCGCGCTGCGCGACCGGATGAGTGACCTGTGACGGGAGGCGGACGATCGATGGCTAGCATGCTTTCCACGCAAACCGACTACAACGACCTGGTGCAGGACGACCGCGTGAGCGGGCGAGTTTACTACGATCCCGCCGTGTTCGAAGAAGAACTGGAGAAGATCTGGTATCGCGACTGGATATACGTCGCGCACGAAAGTGAGATTCCCGAGCCGGGCGACTATGTAACGCGCCGGATCGGCTTGCAGCCGGTTATCGTGTCGCGCGACGAGGATCGCGCGATTCATCTGTTGCTCAACCGCTGCATGCATCGCGGCAACACCGTATGCCAGAGCGAGCGCGGCAATGCGCACGCGTTCCGCTGCGCCTATCACGGATGGACTTACAACAACCGTGGCGCGCTGGTCGGAGTCCCGTACGCCGCCGGCTACGACGGCTCATTTTCGCGCGATGAGTATCCGCTCGCGCGGGTGGCGCGGATGGAGACCTATCGCGGGCTCATCTTCGGCACCATGAGCGCGTCGGGACCGAGCCTCAACGAGCGGCTGGGCGAGGCCGCGGGTCTAATCGATCAATTTGTCGACCTGTCGCCCGAAGGCGAGGTGGTGTTGCGCTCGGGCGTGCTCAAGCATTCGTTCAAGGGCAACTGGAAGATGGCGCTTGAGAATTCGGTCGACGGCTACCATCCGAACATCCTGCATCACGCGGCGATGATGCTGATCACCAAGGGGCGCAAGGTCGACATGGAGTCGGTCTTCGGGGAGCACACTGACGCGCTCGCGCGCGATCTCGGAAACGGCAGCGCGCAACTCGACCTCACTGCGGTCAACCGCGAGCGCGGCGGGCGGGTCGTGCCGCATGGATGGAGCGCCGAGGCGTGGCAGCAATACCAGGGCGCGATGGAACAGCGCTACGGAGCGGATCGCGCGCGCGAGATAATACAAACCGGCGGACCGCACTTCTGCATATTCCCCAATATCATTTTCATACTTAATCAGTTTCGCATCATCCAGCCGGTGAGCGTCAACGAGACTGTGGTCTATTACTATCCGACGATGCTCAAGGGCGCGCCCGAGGAGATGAACCATCGCCGCCTCGCCGAGACCTACCTGATCCACGGGCCAGCGGGACGGGTGGCGCCCGACGATTTCGAGGCTTACGAACGCAACCAGGAAGGTTTCCGCGCGCGGACCAACGAGTGGCTGGTGTTGCGCCGCGGGCTCCATCGCGAACAGCACGAGCGCGCGGGCACGATCGCCGGTCATGAGACCGACGAGACCACGCAGCGCGGAATCTGGCGCCACTACCGCGAGGTGATGCGGTCGTAGACCGCGTCAGCGCGGCTCGCGCGCAGGTACGACCCGAGATCGATCAGCGCGGCTCGCGATGCAGGATGCCCGCGCGTTCGAGCTCTTCGACCCGCTCGCGCGAATAACCGAGATAGCCGGTAAGGATTTCCTCGTTGTGCTGACCGAGCATCGGCGCGCCGTCGCCGGCCGGCTCGGGGAAGCTCGAGAAGTGGAGCGGAAAACCGGGCAGGTCGAAGCTCCCCAGGATCGGATCGTTAACCGTGGTGACGGTGCCGCGCTCGCGAAGATGCGGAAGCTTGAGCGCCTCGTCGGGCGAGAGCACGGGCGCAGCGGGCACGCGATACTCGGCCAGACGTTCCATCGCGGCTTCGTCGCTCGGCATCGTGGCGAGCCATCCTTCGATGATGCGAATCAACTCGGGGAGATTCTTGAGCCGGCGCGGATTAGTCCTGAAGCGATCGTCGCGCGTCAACTCGGGCCGCCCCATCGCGTCGCACAACTGCGCGAACTGATGCTCGACGCCCGCGACGATGATGAGGTAGCGCTCGCGTCCTTTGAACATCCCAACTGGCGCGGCGTAAGAGAGATGATGGCCGGTGCGCCCCGGTTTAATCGCGCCGCCGCTCAGGCTGTACATCTGGATCGCCGTGTGATGGCAGTGGAAGTAGGCGTCGAGCAATGCGATGTCGAGATATTGCCCTGCGCCGGTGCGTTCGCGATGCAGCAGCGCCGCCACGACCGCCAGCGCCGCGTGCACGCCGGTGCTCACGTCGCCGAGTGCCGCGGTCGGAAAATAGGGCGGCCCATCGGCTTCGCCGATCATGTAGGTAATTCCGGAATACGCCTGCGCGATGAAGTCGTAGCCGGGCAGATGCGCGAGCGGACCCTGCTGGCCGAAGGTCGAAACCGAGCACATCACGATGCGCGGGTTGAGCGCCCGCGCGGTTTCGTAGTCCAGGCCCATCCGCGCGATCACGCCGGGCGCGAAATTCTCCACCACCACGTCGACTTTGGCGACGAGTTCCTTGAGAATCGCGAGCGCGTCCGGATTTTTGACGTCGAGGCAGAGGCTGCGCTTGCCGAGGTTCTGCTGGACGAAGTAGCCGCTACGATGATCGCGGTAAAACGGCAGCACGCGAGTGCGATCGCCGTCGGGCGCGATCTCCACTTTGACAACATCGGCGCCCATCTGCGCCATCATCCTGGTGACGGTCGGTCCGGCGATGAACTGGGTGAAGTCGAGGACTTTATAGCCGTCGAGTACGTGGGTCGGTTGGTTCGAGCTCATGCAGTCACTAAGACAAGCTCGTTTGGGTTGTCAAGTTTGACCGCTTTAGGGCAGTCTCGGCATCGTTGACCGAACGTCGGTTTCGCGTTGACGGAACGGCGGTTTCCAACGAGGAGAGAGCGCCATGGCATCAAGTTTCCTGCTCGAGAAAGACGGCCGGGTCGCAACCTTGATTTTCAACCGGCCCGAGAAGCGCAATCCGCTCAATGAAGAGGTCGTGCTGGAGTTTGAAGGTCTGCTGCACCAGGTGCGCGACGACCGCGAAGTGCGCGTGCTGATCGTAACCGGCAGCGGCAACACTTTCTCGGCCGGCGCCGATCTCTCGACGCTCAAGGAAGTGACCGACCCCGCGGAGCGTCAACGTCTGTTCGCGCCGCTCTCCAAGCGGCGCTCGCGCCTGATCGGGCGCGCGCTCGGCGTGCTCGCCAACCTCGAGGTGCTGACTATCGCCGCGATCAACGGCTACGCGATCGGCGGCGGATGGGGTATCGCGCTCGGCTGCGACATTCGAATCGCGGTCGCCGGCGCGCAGTTCTGGTTTCCGGAAGTCGATCTCGGCGTGCCGCTCAGCCCCGATGCGACCGCGCTGCTGGCGGCGCAGAGCGGCCCCGCGATCGCCAAGGAGATCATCATCACCTGCCGCCGCTATACCGCCGAAGAACTGTTGCCGATGGGACTGGTGAACCGGGTGGTGAAGAAGGAGGAGCTATACCCGGCGGTGCGCGAGATGGCGCGCACGATCGCGGCGAAGAATCCGGTCGCCGTGATGGGCGTCAAGGCGACGGTCAACGCGGTGAGCAGCGGCGGCCGCGCGCTGAGACTGGATCTGTTGCTCGACCGCGGGTGATCGGCGCGGCAGCGATGTGACGGAGCGATCAGTGAAATTCGGCGTTTTCGGAATGAACATGCATCCGTGCACGACGCCCGAGGCGATCGCCGAAGCCGCCGCGCCGCCGAGACGGCCGGCTTCGAGAGCCTGTGGGGCGGAGAGCATATCGTGCTGTCCGATCCGCAGGCGCCGCCCTCGCCGCTGCCGCCGCTACGCAACTCGTCGATCTGTGCGCGACGATGGCGTTCGTCGCGGCGCACACCGAGCGCTTGCGCCTGGCGACCGGCATCATCATCGTGCCGCTTCGCAATCCGGTCGTGCTGGCCAAGCAACTGGCGTCAATCGACGCGCTCTCGAACGGCAGGCTCATTTTCGGCGTCGGGATCGGCAACCTGAGCGTCGAGTTCGCGGCGCTCGGGATGCCGTTCGATCACAAGGGGTTGCGCGCCGAGGAAGCACTCGGCGTGATGAAAGCATTGTGGACGATGGAACGGCCGCGTTTTTCCGGCCGCTTCTTTCACCTCGACGGTGTGCGTGCCGAGCCGCGTCCCGTGCAGCGGCCGCATCCGCCGATCGTGTTCGGCGGCAAGACGCCGCATGCGTTTAGCCGCACGGCGCGACTGGGCGACGGATGGTTTGGCTACGGGCTCAGCCTGGAGGCCGCCGCGCAATGCATCGAGGGTATCCGCCGCGCGTGCGCCGAACACGGCCGCCGCTTCGAAGAGATCGAGATAAGCGTGACGCCCAAGGAGAATCCCGGCCGCGACCTCGCCCGGCGCTACGCCGAGCTTGGCGTCAATCGGATCGTGGTCGCGCCGCGCGCGCGCGACAGCGGCGAATTCGTGCGCGCGATCGACGAGGCTGCGCGCGAACTGATTGGCCAGGTGTGAGCACCGGCTGAACGCCCCGCTCAGTACAGCGGCCGTGTCCCGATGATCCTGTCCGCTTCCAGCCGCGCGATCTCAGCGTCGCTCAATCCGAGGATTTTCGACAGCACGTAATGATTGTCCGCGCCGAGTATCGGGCCAACTCTTCTGATCGGCGGATGCTCGCCGTCGATTCGCGCCGGAAAAGAGGGATACGGATGGCGTCCGGCGACGGGATGGTCGACGTACTGAAAGAAATCAGCCGCCTTGAGCGCGGGATTCTCGAGCAGGTCCGACGGCGCGAGCACCGGCGCCGCTGGGACACCGCGCGATTGCAGATCGCGCGCGAGTTCGTGGCGCTCGAAGCGCGAGGTCCACTCGGCGACCAGCGCATTGAGCGCCTCGCGGTTATGCAGGCGGGAGAGTGGCGTGGCGAAGCGCGCGTCGGAGGACCATCCGGGAGCGTCCATCGCCGCGAGCAGCGCGCGCCACTGCTGTTCGGTCGCAACGCTAATTGCCACCCACGCATCGTCGCCGCGGGCGGGAAACGCGCCGTGCGGCGCCATCGCCGAGCCGTCGCTGGTCGCGCGTGCGCGCGGGCGCCCGGTGAACTCGAATTCGACCAGCGCATCGGCGATGTACTGCATGCTCGCTTCGAGCTGCGAGACGTCGACGTGCTGGCCCTCGCCCGTGGCGCGCGCGTGATGCACGGCGGCGAGCGTGCAGAACGCGGCGAGGTAGCCGGCGAACGGGTCGGAGACGCCCACGCCATGAATCAGCGCGCCCTCGCCGGTGTATCCGCTAAGGCCCGAGATTCCGGAGAGCGCCTCGCCGATCGCGGCGAACGAAACGTAGTCGCGCCACGGCCCCTCCTGACCGAAGCCCGAGACGGAAGTCATCACGATCGCCGGATTGACCTCGCGCAGGATCTCGTAGGAAAGCCCGAGCTGCGGCATCACGCGCGGCGAGTAGTTCTGCACCACCGCGTCGCTGCGCTTTACCAGTTCCTTGAAGAGCCGCACGCCCTCGGGCCGCGCGAGGTCGAGCGTGAGGTCGAGCTTGTTGCGGTTGGTGGCGTTGAACGGCGGCGACAGTTCATAGACTTCCGCCGGATCACCCGGGATGGCGACGATACGAAATTGATCGGGCCGCTGGATCGATTCGACCTTGATAACCTCGGCGCCGAGGTCGGCCATGATCGCGGTCGGCAGCGGCCCGGCCCAATAGGCGGTGAAGTCGACGATGCGGATTCCCGCAAGCGGCAGCGGAATCATCGGGTTGGGTCCTCCGCCACCCCTCGCGCCCATGGTTTTTCGCAGAGCGTCGCGTCGAAGGTTGCCAGCCTCAGCCTGTTGCGCCGCGCCAGATGAACGAGATGAGCATCGGTGACGTCCTTGGTTGTGCTCACTTGCGGCAAAGATTTTGCTCGCGTCGCGTCTCGCAAGAACCGATGCGTACTCATCCTGACGATTGCGTCCAGCGCCGTCATCGCATCCTCGAAGCTCGCGCCGAAGGCCGGGCTCAGACTGACTCTGAGAAAGCCCATCTCGCTAATCGGGCAGGTCGCGAAAGATTTTGCCCGACTGAGCCATCGGCTGGCCCGGATATACTCGGCGTGCGATTCCCATCCGCACGCTATCAGGAAATTGACATCGAGCAGATGACTCACGGAAGCTCCGCGAGTAGCGCGGTCACGCTCTCGGTGGTCATAACCGGGGCGCTCTGGGCCGCGACGAGAACCGGGCGTCCGAACTTTCCTCGCTTGAGTCTTGCGGCGCGCTGCGACTGGCGCCGCAGGACTAATGCTCGGCCCTCCAGTTCCATTTCGACCTGATCTCCCGGCCTGAGGTTGAGCGCCTCGCGCAGGCGCGCCGGGATTACGAGCTGGCCTTTGGTTGAGAGCCGCGACTTGATCATAATTCAGTCTTACACGTCTTACCTGGAGTGCCAAGAGCGTACACGCCGCGGCGCGGCGCTCATATCACGCCCATCTCGGCCAGCGTCGCGAGATCGGCGGCCGGATATTTGAGCTCGCCGGTCAGAATCTCCGCCGTATGCTCGCCGAGCAGCGGCGCGCGGCGCGGCGCGGGCCATTGGCCGCCGAATTTGGCCGGCCCGCCGGGAAAACGGCGGCGCCCGGCTACCGGATGATCGATCTCCTCGAAAAAGCCGCGCGCCTTGACCTGCTCCATCGCGGCGACCTCGTCGATCCGGTTGACCTTGCCCATCGGGACGCGAGCTTCCTGGCACACCTTGAAAATCTCGTCGCGGCTATGCGCTGCGGTCCATCGAGAGATCTCGACTCCGAACTCGTCGACGCGCGCCTCGCGATCCTTGCGGGTCTTGAAGCGCGGATCGTCCACTCCCGCCACCTCCATCAGCTTTTCGATCTGCGCGTCGGTGGCGGCGGCCGCGGTGACGTCGCCGTCGGCCGCTTTGAACGTGCGGTAGGCGGCCCATGCGGGATAGCGATCGCCCGCCCGTTTTATCTCGACGCCGGTGTAGGAGAGGAAGGTCTCGTTGAAGCGCGTGGTGAAG
This sequence comes from uncultured delta proteobacterium, assembly GCA_963771325.1. GTDB lineage: Bacteria > Desulfobacterota > Binatia > Binatales > Binataceae > JAKAVN01. Next base: position 211,589 of record CAVYTJ010000008.1, read on the forward strand.
AGCAGCGCCTCCTGCGCCGCGACGTCGATCCGCCGGCCGCGTCCGCTCTGGCGCGCACCGCGCACGGCCGCCAGCGCCGTGATCGCGCCAATCACGCCCGGCACGAACGCCGTCATCGTGCGGCTGTTACTCACCAGCGGCGTGCGCCGCGGCTCGCCAAGCTGCGCCATCCATCCGCCGAGCGCGGCGACCTGAAGCTCGGTCGCGAGCCAATTTTCGTACGGGCCGCCCGGCGCGAAATGGCGGAACGCAAGACGCACTAGCCGCGGATTGACGCGGTCGATCGACGCGTCGTCTATGGGGATGCCCCGGTCATCGATCAGCACGTCGGCGCGCTTAACTAGTTGCGCCAGGATCGCCGTGCCGTCGGGATGCGCCGGGTCGAGCGTGAGGCTCCGTTTGCCGGACGCGGTAAACATGAAGAGTCCGCCGCGCTCGACGCCCGCGCGATCGTCGAGGAACGGCGGCAGCCATCGCACCGCGCTGCCGATGCGTGGGCGTTCGACCATCACGACGTCGGCGCCCAGCCGCGCGAAGAGCCGCCCGCAGAAGGCGGCCGAGCATCCGTCGCTGAACTCGACGACGCGGATGTCCTTTAATGCGTCAGTCATTGGAGGGCTACTCTGGCGGGCTATTCGGGACGCGGCGCCGGCATCCCGGTCCACGCCGTCGCGCCGCCGTCGGCGACCACAATACTGCCGGTCATGAACGAGGAGTCGTCGCTGGCGAGGAACAGGACGACGCGCGCGATCTCCTCGGGCTTGCCCAGACGGCCGATCGGATGATGCTCCTCGGCAATCTTGCGCGCGCGCGCCGGGTCGGGCGCAAGCGCCAGCATCCCCAGCACCGGCGGCGTTTCGATTCCGCCCGGGCATACCGCGTTGATGCGGATGTTCTTGCGCGCGTACTCGATCGCGGCGGCCTTGGTCAGGTTGACCACGCCGCCCTTGGCCGCGTTGTAGGCGGCGAGCCGGTAGTCGCCGTAGAGTCCCGAAATCGACGCGGTGTTGACGATCGCGCCGCCGCCCTGCGCGATCATCTGCGGAATCGCAAAGCGCATCCCGTAGAACACGCCCGAGAGCGTCACCGAGAGGGTTTTGAGCCATCCGTCGATCGACGTTTCGGCCACGGCGCCCCAGGTCGCGTAGAAGGCGTTGTTGTGCAGCACGTCGAGCCGGCCGAAATGCTCGACCGCGAATCTGACCATCGCCTCGACCTGGCGCGGATCGCGCACGTCGGTACTTAGAAATGTGGCGGCGGAGCCGATCTCGCCGGCGACGCGGTGGCCGCCGCTCTCGTCCACGTCGGCGATGATCACGCGCGCGCCCTCGGTGGCGAACAGGCGCGCCGTGGCGGCGCCGATTCCCGAGGCAGCCCCGGTGATGCAGGTTACTTTACCGTCCAGCTTGCCCATCGTGTGCGCGTTCTCCCATTACTACTTCGGACTATGCGTTCATGGCCAGGAAGATCAGGACGAGGAAGCGCCGCAGAAAGCAGGCATCCGGCGCTTCCTCGCTCGACCCCCACCCCAGCCCTCCCCCACGACACGGGGGAGGGAGCTTGCCGGGGCGAGCCGAGTCGTGCGCCGTCTAACAGTTGCCGCAGCGTAGCACCATCCCGGGCCGCGCCTCGGTGGCCTTGCCCTCGCGATAGAGCACCTGCCCGTTGACGATCGTGCAGTACATGCCGCGCGCTTCCATCACCAGGCGCCGTCCGCCGCCCGGCAGATCGTTGCGCATCGTGCCGCGCAGGGCCGAGCCCACTGTGTTGGGATCGAAGATCGCGACGTCGGCCGCCATCCCGGTTTTGAGGCGCCCGCGCGTGCGCATGCCGAAGAAATCCGCCGGCTCGGAGGTGATACGCTTGATCGCGTGCTCCAGCGTCAGCGCCTGGCGTTCGCGCACCCAGGTGCCGAGCAGGTAGGTCGTGTAGCCGGCGTCGATCAGCATGTCGACGTGGGCGCCGCCGTCGGACAGCCCGATCATCGTACGCGAATCGCGCAGCAGTTCGGGTATTCGATCCTCGTTGGCGTTGAAGACCGCGTAGCTGAACTCGATCCGCAGGTCGTCCTCCAGCCCGAGGTCGAGGAAAGTGTCGAGGCCGTCGCGGCCGCGCTCGCGCGCGACCTCGGCGACCGTGCGGCCCTCGAGCGCGCGCAGCGCGGGATTTCCAACCTCCTTGATTTCCATCCGCTCCCAGCGGCCGGAGAAAATTCCCGGACGTTCGAGCTCGCGGCGAAAGCTCTCGCGAAAGGCCGGGTCGCGGTAGAATTTCTTTCTGGACTTCTGGCGGCTGGTTGAAGACCGGGTTCCACGTGCGCATCGCGGCCATGATGAACGGCTCGCGGAGGTTGAGTTGCACGATCAGCGGGCGGCAGGTGACTTGCGGCACTCCGCCGCGGCGCACCAGCGGCTCGGCCCGGTCGAGCGATTTCAGACAGGCGTCGGGATCGTCGTCGCGGCCGAGCAGCGCCAGCCAGGTCGCGGGCCGCCCGCTCGCGCCGAGCAGCATGTCGAGAAATTCATACTCGTCCTCCGCAAGGATTCCCGGCGCCCTGGTCAGCGAGACTTCGATCGCACCGCGGCCCAGCTCGCCGAGCACGCCGGCGTAGGCCTTGAGTTCGTCGCGGCTGGCGTTGCGGCAAGCGAGCGGGCGGCCCTTGTAGCCGATATGCTGCGCCAGGATGGTGGTGGAGAAGCCCATCGCGCCGGCGCCGACCGCTTCGCGCAGCAGCGCCGCGATTTGCCCGGTCTCGGCTGGCGTCGCCGCACGTTCCATCGACTCCTCACCCATCACGAAGTGGCGAAACGGAGTCAGCGGGGCCAGGAAACTAAGATTGATGCCGGAGCCGCGGCGCGCGGCCGCGTCCATGAATTGAGGGAAGGTCTCCCAGTCCCAGGTGATCCCTTTGCTCAAGACATCGAACGGAATCGCCTCGACGTTGACGAGGTCCCACGCCGCGATCTCGCGCACCGCGGGCCTGCACGGCGCGATTCCCACGCCGCAGTTGCCCATCACGACTGAAGTCACGCCATGCCATGAGGACGACGTGATGAGGGGGTCCCAGCAAATTTGAGCGTCGTAGTGGGTATGCGGATCGACGAAGCCGGGGGCGACGACCAGGCCCCGGCCGTCGATAGTTTCGGCGGCGCTGTCGGTCACGCGGCCGATCTCGGCAACCTTGCCATTTGCGATCGCCAGGTCGGCGGTAAAGCGCGGGGCGCCGGTGCCGTCGACGATCGTGCCGTCTTTAATAATGATGTCGTAGGTCATGATCTGGCCTCTCTCGCACGCGATTGGCGGAAGCTTACGTCGCTAGCTATCTCACGGTCCGTCGCCACCGGACAAGAGTGACGAATTCGGTGAGTCGCGGCGGAACCGGTGAAGAGAGCCTACTCTGAAAATTGTCTGACTTGACAGCCCGCGCTGGCCGTCGCTACGGTCGCGACGAGCCTGTCGTCGGCGCAAGCGGCGCCAATCCGGCGCGCGGGAGCAGCATTGGCGTGATCGAACGTTCAGCCTTAAAGCCGCCTCAGTTTCCCTGGTACGACTACTCGCGTTATACGTTTTCGCTCGGCCTCAAGGTCGGCGAACGCGTGCTGCTTTCCGGCCATTCGGCCTCCGAGTACGACCCTGGCGCGCGCGAGATGATCGTCAGGGGCGGGATGCGCGAGCAGACGCGCACGGCGTGGGCAAAAATCGCGGCGATTCTCGAAGCGGGCAAGCGAAGCCTGGCCGACGTAGTTCGCGTCGTCGAGTACGTCACGCCCGAGGGGATCGAGCGCTACGCCGAGGCCACGGCGGTGCGCGGCGAGTTGTTCGGCGATAACCGTCCGGCGCTCAATACCGTGGTGGTGAATCGCCTGCTGCGCCCGCAGGCGCTGATCGAAATCGAGGTCGAAGCCGAGCCCGCCGAGACGCCGCCGCGCGCGGAGCGCGGATGGCCGCCGGCGTGGGCGCCGGCGCGCGTCGCCGACGGCTTCGTCTACCTTTCTTCGATCCTGCCGCTCGACGACGCGGGTGCGGTGATAGCGCCGGGCGATCCGGTCGCGCAGACGCGCGCGATTTTCGAGCGCGCGGCTCGTGTGCTGGGTGCGCTGGGTCTCGGGATGGATCGCGTGATCAAGACCGTGGACTACCTGGTACCCGCGGCGCTGCCGAACTATCGGCAGACGGGCGGCGTGCGGCGCGAATTCCTGGGGCCGGTTTATCCCGCCGCGACGGGCATCATAATGAAGCGCGTGGCGCATCGCGACGGGATGATCCAGGTCGACTTTATCGCGTCGCGTCATCAGCCGGCCGCGGTGAACCCCGGATGGGCGCGCTATGCGCAGTTGACCTACAGCCCGGCCGTGCGTGCCGGCGAGATGCTTTTTATCGCCGGGCACACGGCGCTCGATCAGGAGAGCGCCATGCCGGTGCACGCGGGCGACGTCGCCGCGCAGGCGGCTTACGTGTACGAGAACATCCTGCGCGTGGTCGCCGCCGCGGGCGGCGGCCCCGAACATCTCGCAAAGACCGTCGAGTACATCACGCCGGCCGCGCTCGAGCGCTATCGCGAGGTCGCCGGCGTGCGCTCGCGAATTCTGCGCGCGCCCTTTCCGGCCTCCACCGGATGCGTGTGCGAGACGTTGCTGCGTCCGGAGTATCAGATCGAAGTTGACTCGCTCGCGATAATTTCCAGTAAGTAAGATCAACGCGACGCAAGCCCAACGGAGTGACGATCAATCGGCACGCTTCTGACAGAGGAGCTTCGGGGATGGATCGGGCGCGAGGTCAGCTACGCCGCGCGCGAGGAGCTCGGACGGGCATCGATCCGCTACTTCGCGCTTGCGATCGGCGACGACAATCCGCTCTACGTCGACGAGGCTTACGCGCGCGGGGCCGGCTATCCCTCGATAATCGCCCCGCCGACCCTGGTCTGTGAGACCTGCCAATATGCGCATCGACCGCCCGACCATGACGGTTACATCGGTCACACCTGGGACCTGCCGATCAAAGGTTGCCGGATGATCCGCGGCGGGCACGATTACGAATTTTTTCGTCGCGTGCTGCCTGAGGATCGCATCAACGTCACCTGGCGGCTGGAAGACATTTCGGAACACAGTTCGTCGCGCGGCGGACCGATGCTGATCGTGATTTCGGCCGCCGCCTATAGCAACCAGCGGGGCGAACTCTTGGCGCGCAATCGCGAGACGCTCATTTTCCAGCCGCTGGAGGCTTCACGATGAGCGCGCAGACGCCGGTCGCAGGCGCGCTGGCAGTCGGCGCGCGCATCCCGCCGCTTGAGCGCGTGCTGACCCAGGTGCGGCTGGTCGCGTACGGCGCCGCCACCTGGGACTGGCATCGTCTCCACTACGATGCGCAGTACGCCGCCGCGCGCAGCATCGCGGGACCGATCGTCGACGGGCAGATGTTCGGCGCTCTCCTGGCCGAGGCGCTGCTCGATTGGCTGGGACCGCGAGCGTTCATCCGGCGGATGAGCTTTCGCTTGCGCGCGATGGTTTTTGCGGGAGAGACGGTCCGCTGCGAGGGCGAGGTGACGTCGATCGTCGCGGAGGGGGATTGCGACGTCGTGCGGGTGGCGCAGCGCGTGCGCGTGGGCGAGCGAATCGCGGTCGAACCGGCGAGCGCCGAGATAGTATTACCGAGACAGTAATCGGCTCAAGCTTTGGGTTCGGGAGGCGGGGGAAAGCACGGCAGCTTGTGCACCACCGCGTAACGGAACGCGCGCTCGTTCCAGGTGAAAGTCCCCATCGCGGGGCCAAAGCCGATCTCAAGCGCGTTCAGCTGATCCTGTTCGGTCACGTCGTGCGCGTCGGCCGCCGCGTAGGCGACGTAGGCTATCGAGTTTGCGGTGAGCTCGCCCTGAAGCGACGGCTGAAAATGCATCTTGGTGAAGTTGCTCGCCAGTTTCCAACCGCCGCCCTGCGTATCCTGGTTCGGCATCGCCGCCCATTCCGGGTCCATGTCCGAGCCGACGAGACTCAACTCGCGATAGCGGGTGGTGCCCGTCGTGTCGGTCTTTAGTTCGACCAGCATCGGGACCTCTTGCGACAACTCGTCGCAGACCTCGCTGTCCGGCGGAGGCATGTTCTTGTCCTGATGCGATTGATGGGCGGCCGCCACGCCGCCCACCGCAAGATTGGCTACGCCCCCACCGACCGCCTCGACCGCCTGGATCGCCACCGGCGCGAGTTGCATCGCCGCCATCCAGCATCCGCTGGCGACGACCGCTAGGGCGAGCGTCACGCAGCCCAGCGCGGCTCGCTTCAACGCGAAATGATGTATCACGCGACCGATTTGAAGCTTATCCCTTAATCTCGCGCCTGCCCCCGGCGCGGGACCTAAGCTCCCCCCTTCGTCGTGGGCTACTGTAGCACTAAGCGAGGCGCAAGTCGGGAGGGGGCGACAGGGTACTTCGCGTGCACGGGGAACAGTCCGTTTCGAGACGGCAGCCACTCGTGTTCGTTGATATCACCTCAAATAAGCTGGCGCTAGCTAACCGAAGCAGTACACATCTTCAGACAGTACACACCTTCAGATACGACCGCCGCGGCACGGCGGATTGGCGCCGAACTAAGCCGGGCCGGGCACGCCCTTGAGGTACATCGCGCCGGTGGGCTTGCTCACGCCGCCCGCGGGCTCCAGCGTCACGGCGCTCAGCAACACGTGCTCGCCCGGCGGCGGAAGCGCCACGGGCGCGACCACCGGATGGCCGTCCTCGGCCTGGAACAGTCCGGCCGCGACCGGCCCGTGCTCCTTGGTGATCCACCACAACTCATAGGTCTTGCCCGCCGGTGTCGCGGGCAGGCCGACTGCCTGGAACACGGCGGCCTTGTTGGTTGCGCTGACCGCTACGATCGCGTTGGCTCTGGGAGCGGGCGCAAGCGGCGCGAGGCGGGTTAGCCGGAGGTCGGGCGCGCTCAGCACTTTTTCCAGGCGGAGGCGATCGGCGAGTACTCGTTGGAGTGCGCCGACTTCGACGTGCGCCCTTCTGATTTCGGCGCTGAGGCCGGCGACCCGGGAATTCATCGCCCTGAGCTGCTCCTGATTCTCCTCGCTGGCGCGGCGCATCCGATCGCTCATCTGGCCCGCGTAGATCGCGATGCCGACAATTCCGGCGGCCATCACGGCGGTTGCGGCACGCCAGGCGCCCACGCGGCCGCGCGCGGGACGGCGCGAACGGTCGGCCTCTTTTGCGCCAGCGGCTCGGTCGGACTGCGGCCCGGCCCCACGTAGCCGCGCCTCCAGGCGCTCCCAGATGCGTTCTTCGGATTTTTCTCCGGAACTTTCCTGCTCGAGGCTGAGCGCGAGCGACGCCGCGGCTTCGCGCAGTTCGCGCAGTTCGGCTTCGCACTCGTCGCATCCGGCGCGCAGATGCTCCTCCAGCGCGCGCGCCTCGTCGGGTTCCAGCCGGTCGAGCGCGGCGAGCGGGAGCAGGTCTTTGATTGCCTGATGGTCCATTCTACTCGTGGCTACTTGTGCGCCCTGAAAGCGCCTCGCGCAGCTTAGTCATCGCGCTGCGCATCCTGGTTTTCACCGTGCCCAGGGGAATTCCCAGTTTTTCCGCCACCTCCGATTGCGACAAGTCGGAAAAGTAAGCGAGTTGCAGTGCCGCGCGCTCGTTGGAATCGAGTCCGGCGAGCGCGGTGCGAACGATGCTTGCGCGCTGGGCCAGATCGAGTCCCACGGCGGGGTCGGGGATCTGCTCTGAAGCGGGCTGCTCGCCCGACGGCGGCTTGCGCGCGCGGTTCGCTCTTAGGCGATCGATTGCGCGGCTGCGCGCGAGCGTGACCAGCCATACCGACACCGAGCCGCGCGCCGCATCAAAGGTTTTGGCTTCGCGCCAGGCCTGCCATAGAACGTCGGCGACCACCTCTTCGGCATCGGACTCATTGCTCAGAAAACGTCGGGCAAGGGCGGCCAACATCCTGCCATAGCGTGCGTTCAGGCTACGCAGTGCCTCCGAATCGCCCGCCGCCATCGCGACGACAAGGTCGCGATCCGCGGGCATAGCCTGTTTGGCGTCGGCCACTTCACCCTCTCCAGATACGCGGCCAAGAGCTTGCCAGATTGCCGATCTAACTCAATGGGCCCGGCCAATCGTATCAACAGGCGGGGCCCGTCCAGGTCCAGCGGACCCTCGCGGATCGCGGGAGAATTCCTTGATTACATGGCGGACAACATGTCTTATAGGCCGGTGTCGTATAGACAATATTCTCACTCTCATCGCCCGAAGTGCTTGCGCCCACTCCTGCTGACGGCCGCCGCCGCGCTGGCGACGTGCTTCATCGGGGCCTGCGCGTTCGTGGCCAAAACCGTCAGTACCGGCGGAGAACAGCCAGTCGCTCGCCCGGTTGTAACCAAGGCGAAGGCCCCGCCAGCCGAGGGCCCGCGGGTGATCGTCTTTTGTCTCGACGGCGCCGGCTACCCGCAGTTGATGGAAGCGATCCGATCGGGCAAGGCGCCGCACATCGCGGGGTTGCTGGGCAAGGAAAAGGACCAGGGACTTTTCGAGCACGGATATTCCGCGCCAGGGGTACTGAGCGTCCTGCCGTCGAGCACGGTTGCCGATTGGAGCGCGACCTTCACGGGCAAGCCGCCGGCGGAAAATGGCGTGCCGGGCGACGAATGGTTTGACCGCCAGCACCTGCGCTTCTATGCGCCGGTGCCAATCACCGTCACCGAGACGTCCGATTTTTCCGCGATGCTCGACGACGATCTAGTTGGCAAGCAGCTCAAGGTGCCCACGCTGTTTGAGCAACTCAAACGCCGCTCGTACGTCTCGATGCTGATGGTCTACAAGGGCTCGACGCTTTTCACCACGGTGCCGCCCACGACTTTTGCCGGCATCGTCGGCGGCCTGGTCGCAGGCAAACTCAGCGGAGAGACCTCGCTGGAGTCAATCAGCAAGTCGCTCGACACGGCTTCCATCGACAAGCTCCTCCAGGCCATCAGCGAACACGGGCTGCCGCGTCTCCAGGTGATTTACTTTCCCGGGATCGATCTGTTCACGCACGCCTCACCCGATCCGCTGCACGCGCAGGTCGGCTATATCGAGGACTATACCGACAAATCCGTCGGCCAGGTGCTCGACGCGTACCGCAAGCTGGGCGCGCTATCCAACACCTACGTAATTCTCATCGCGGACCACGGCCACACACCGACCATGAACGACGAGGCGCATCGCCGAGGTCCCGATGATCCGGGATCGCCGTTCGCGGTTCTCAAGGCGGCCGGGTTTCGCGTCCGTAAAGCGTCGCTCACCGTGAGCAAGAGCGACGGGGACTTCCAGGCCGTGATCGCTTCGCAGGGCTTTATGGCCTACATCTATCTCGCCGACCGCTCGACCTGCCAGGCTGCCGGGCAAGCCTGCGACTGGAGCCGGCCGCCCCGGTTTCACCAGGACACGATGAGAGCGGTGCGCGCGCTATACGCGGAGAATCAGAGCGGCGTCCCGATTGCGCAGAGTAAGGGAAACATCGATCTCATCTTCGCGCGCCGGCCCGCCGAGCAGGACGAAGAGGGGGAATCGTTCAAAGTGTTCAACGGCAGAGAACTGGTTTCGATACATCGCTATCTGAAGAAAAATCCTCGACCCGATCTTGCCGACCTCGAAGAGCGCATGAAATGGCTCGGCGACGGCCCCTACGGCGGCCGCGCCGGCGATATAGTGATATTAGCCAAGGCCAGCTCGTCCATCCCGATCCAGGACAGATACTATTTTGCTACCACCACCCATTACTCATGGCATGGCAGCCCGGATATGTCCGATAGCAATGTTCCACTCATTCTGGCACTCGACGGCGGCTCAGGCACGGCAATGCAGGATATCGTCGAAAACGCGAGCCACGGCGGGACGTTCTCTCAGATGGATCTCACGCCGCTGGTGCTCGCACTGATTGGCCGTTGAGCGGCGCGTGCGCACTTTTCAAAACCGTCTGGGTCCGCCGGTGGACCCGCCGCGCGGTGATTCGATGAAAAACCAGCGTGCGAGGCGCCCGGCTATCCTTTAAAATTATCGAAGAATTACCGGGCAGCAACGTTCTCACTGACGATCGCGATGAATAATTCGAAGACTGCGGTATGGCGCGGGCAGCCTCAGCCGCTTGGCGCGAGCTGGGACGGCGAGGGGGTTAATTTTGCGCTTTTCTCCGAGCGCGCCGATCGCGTCGAGCTCTGTTTGTTCGATTTGCGCACCCGGCGCGAAACCGAACGGATTGCGATGCGCTGGCAGACCAACCAGGTCTGGCATTGCTATCTGCCGGAGGCGCGGCCGGGATTGCTCTATGGCTATCGCGTGCATGGCCCTTACGATCCGAAACAGGGACTGCGCTTCAATCCACACAAACTGCTGCTCGATCCCTACGCGAAGCATATCGACGGCGATATCAGGTGGAGCGACGCCCTGTTCGGCTACCGCGTCGGCGGCGCGCGCGAAGACCTGACCATGGACCGGCGCGACGATGCGCCCGGGATGCCCAAGTGCCGCGTGGTCGATACCGCCTTCACCTGGGGCGAGGACCGGCCGCCGCGGGCGCCCTGGCATGACACGATCATCTACGAGCTCCACGTGAAGGGCTTCACTCAACTGCATCCCGATATCCCGCCCCATCTGCGCGGAACCTACGCGGGGCTCGCGACCGACCCCGTGATCGAACATCTCAAGCGCCTCGGCATCACCGCGGTCGAGCTGATGCCGGTGCACGCCTTCGTCGATGAACGGAGCGTGGTCGAGAAAAAACTCAAAAATTACTGGGGCTACAACTCGATCGGCTTCTTCGCGCCCGACATGCGCTACTCGGCCACCGGCTCCATCAATGAATTCAAATCGATGGTGAAGCGGCTGCACTCGGCCGGAATCGAGGTCATCCTCGACGTCGTCTACAACCATAGCGCGGAGGGAAATCATCTCGGGCCCACGTTGAGCTTCCGTGGAATCGACAACACCTCCTATTACCGCCTGATACCCGGAGAGCCGCGCCTGTACATGGATTTCACCGGCTGCGGCAACACGCTAAACATGATGCATCCGCGGGTGCTGCAACTGCTGATGGACAGCCTGCGCTACTGGGTGGTCGAGATGCACGTGGACGGCTTTCGCTTCGACCTCGCCGCGGCGCTCGCGCGCGAGCTCTACGAAGTCAACCGCCTGAGCGCCTTCTTCGACGTGGTCCATCAGGACCCCGTGCTTTCGCAGGTCAAGCTGATCGCCGAACCGTGGGATATCGGCGAGGGCGGCTACCAGGTCGGAAATTTCCCGGTCCTGTGGACCGAATGGAACGGCAAGTATCGCGACGCCGTGCGCTCGTACTGGAAAGGCGAGGGCGGACTTATCGGAGAGCTCGCCTACCGGCTCACCGGCTCGAGCGATCTGTACGAGCTGAGCGGCCGGCGTCCCTATGCCAGTATCAATTTCATCACCTGCCACGACGGCTTCACGCTCGAAGACCTGGTCAGTTACAACGGCAAGCATAACGAAGCGAATCTGGAGGACAACCGCGACGGCAGCGACGACAATCGCAGTTGGAACTGCGGGGCCGAAGGGCCGACGAGCGATCCCGCGATCCTGGCGTTGCGGGCGCGGCAGAAGCGCAATTTGCTTGCGACGCTGCTCCTGTCGCAGGGCGTGCCGATGCTGCTGGCGGGCGACGAAACCGGCCGCACCCAGCGCGGCAACAACAACGCTTACTGCCAGGACAACGAAATCAGCTGGATGTCCTGGAACAGCGAGACCGAGGATCGCGAATTGCTGTCCTTCGTCAGCGAGCTAATCAAATTTCGCAATTCCCATCCCTGCTTTCGCCGGCGGAGCTTCTTTAAGGGGCCGCGCGTCAAGGGTACCGGCGTCAAGGACATCGTGTGGCTGACTCCCGACGGGCGCGAGATGACCGACGAGGAATGGCGTCAGTCCGACGCGCGATGCCTCGGCCTTTACCTGCAGGGAGACGCGACCAACGAAGACGACGACCGAGGGCGGCCGGTTATCGATGACGACTTCGTGCTGTTGCTCAACAGCCATCATGAAGCGATTCCGTTCCTGCTGCCGCGGCTTGGGGATCGCGACGCATGGCAAGTGGTTCTCGATACGGCGCGCGCGAATGGCGATGCGCTTCATCAAGGCGCGGAGCAGTTCCCGCTTCAAGCGAGGTCGCTTACGTTGCTGACGAGAGTGAAGATCGGCGCGGTCGCGGCCAAGATCGCGGAAGGCGTCAAGCTGGCAGCCTCGGCGCTGAATCCGGCGGGGCGTTAGCTTCCGGAGCCCAAGCAAGCGAAAGCGGTTTTTCGCTATTCGCGTCGTTCGAAAAAAATTTTCCGCTGGTCGGGAAAGCTTAGATACTGATACGCCGTCTCGCGCGCGTCCGTGTCCGCGACTTGTGGCAGCGGCATCCACACACGCTGTTGGCGCATCGACCGTGTCCGCCCGTAGCGCACTCGATCACGTTGGTCGCGCTGTTCAGCAGTGCCTGGACTTCCGAGGCCAATGGTTCCTCGGGCAGCAGTGCCATCGGCTTCGTCGACTTGACTGAAAAGAGGGTGCCCGCAACTTTGGCTGCCTCCCTCGCCGACTGTGAACTGGAGAGCCAGGTCAGGGTGTTGGGCTGACCTAACCGCAGGGGGCTGACACTCTTTAATTTCTTTTTATTCAACGTCATGAAAACTCAGATTGTTGCGGGAAACCAAAATCACGATCCCCGTGCAAACGAACTCTAACAAGGTGCGCGGTCCGAAAGAAGAGAAAAGTTGTCGGACCGTGCCGAAAAGAACGATACGCGAGTCGAGCGCAAGGCAGTTATCCTTGTGAAGCTGACAAGTTAAAACAGAACTTGCGAAATAAAGACCGAGATAATGTGCATCCTGATGTAATTTCTTGTCGCCAAAAAAACATCGGCCTGTTGATAGCCGAACGTCGCGACGGCGGCTATGCGGGCGGATGCGGCCGATCGCCAGCCGGTCCGCCGAGTTGCCACGAGCCGCCGGATCGCCGCGGCGCGCGAAGCTCAGCGATGGAACTGTTCGAGCTTGCTGATGTCGAAGATTTTGCCTACCTGCTCGAGATTCGCCGCCGGATAGCCGCAGCCGAAATCGGCAAAGATCGTGGCGCGCTGATTGATGTAGTCGGTGGCCGTGATGCCCTGGAGCTGCGTCGCCTCCACCCCATGATTAATCTCGGCCCATTCCTTGTAGTCCTCGGTCCAGCGTCCGGAGTAGACGATCGTCTTCCAGAGCTTGTGCTGGCGGTTGAACATGCCCGCCATCCAGGGATGCCAGTTCTCGGAATCCCAGAACATGACCACACCGCTGTAGGGGTGATCGGGCCTTTTGGAGATGCGCTCGACCACCGCCATGCGGCGGATCGACCAAACGTCATCGGGCAGATTGCCGTTGGGGCCGTAAAAGCGCCCGTAGTCGTTCTTGCCGTCCATCACGACCAGCATGTCCTTCCATCCGAGGAACTTGAACTTCCATTGCGCGATACGGTCGGAGAAGGTGTAGAAGTCCTCGTTGGTCTGATCGCTGCCGCCGAGCTGATCCTCCTTGACTTCGACCGATACGCGCCGCACGCGCCGCGACTGCGGATCGTAGGCCCAGGCATCGTCGGCGCGATGCGGATCGTTGTAGCGGTAAGTGATGAAAACCTGACCGCGCAAGTCGAAGGGCGCGAAGAAGCCGGCAAACTCCTTGTAGTACACGTCTTTGGCTTCAGGCAGCGGCAGCAATCCACCCGCCTCGGCGCGTGGCGCGAGATGGCTGAAGTAGACTCGCTCGTAAAGCGTATCCGCCGTTTTGACGAATGTGCCGCCGCCGCCGAAAAGTTTCGGCGCGTCGTCCGGCAGCTTGCTCTTGTACGCCACCCCGCTGATCCATCCCGCCGGCGGCGCTTCGATAATCTTGGGCACCTGCCCCTGATGGTCGCCGCCGAAGCGGTCATAGAGGAACAGGACGTTCATGATGATCGGTCCATAGTTCCACCATCGGGCCTCGAAGTTCCACGCCGCCTTGTATCCCGATAGCGGATCCGCGGGGCTCAGCGAGGCATCCGCGAAAGGCTGCCCGCAGAAATAATTCTCCATCGAGCCGTCAGGATCGATTCTGACCTGCGCCTGGTACTTCTCGGTGCAATCCATGTAGTCCTTGCGCGGTGTGTGGTTGCGGGTCGCAATGATCTCCATGCGCATCTGGGGAAATTTAAACTGCTCGATGTATCCGGGCATCACGAACGGACGGATCCGCTCGAAGTCCTTGACGGTCAGCACGTCGCCCGGCCTGAAGTCAGGCTTGGTGTCGCTGTACTTCGCAAGCCATCGGTCGATGTCGGCGCGAGTCGTGTCGCGAGGATCCTGCGCGAGCGCGAGCGCCGCGCATGCGGTTACCAGCGCCAGCGTGAGGCTCACGATGCCACCCGCGCGTGTCAGGCGCCTGAGCGACACGGAAATTGCCGCCGTCTTTGAAGAGTCACTGCTCACTGGATGTCTCCCTTACGAATTTCAAACATTCCAATTCGCCGCCAATTCGCTGCCAGACTTTGCCGGTCAGACCTCGAACGTGCGCGTCTGTTGCAGCCGAAAGCCCCGATCGGCGATGGAACCGCTTCGTGCTGTTGAGGTCGCGAGCCTTGCGTTTGCGCCCGCGCCACCAGCGAGCATAGGAAACAGCGGAGCCTGTTCGCAAACGGATCGAGCGAGTTAGGGGTTTCCCCCGGGCTGCCGCCCACCGAGTCCCGCGGCGAAGACCCCGTTGCGGATGCGCCCGGAATATCCTGTACTGAAAGAGGGGGATCCTATGTATGCGTACGGTATATTGCTCGTCTGCGACTCGGCCGGAATTCGCAATGAGAATTCCGGCTTCCGCGAAAGTCTTCCTTGCGGCATTCGCACTGATAATCCTGCACCCGCTATCGAACGCGCCGGCGCTTGCTCAAAGCACCTGCAACAGGATGACGGTGGGGCAACTCACCAGCCTCAACGGCTTCGTGCCGTTCCCGGCTGATAGTCTGTGGAACACGGATATCTCGAGCGCGATGGTGGATCCGAATTCGGAGAACATCATCAATTTCATCGGCGCTAACGTCACCCTGCATCCGGATTTCGGCTCCGGTAGCTATGCGGGCCGATCGATCGGTATTCCGTACCAGGTTGTAGCCGGCTCACAGCCAAAAGTGAGTATGCTGCTGGGTGCCTATGCGGACGAAAGCGATCGCGGTCACATGCCGATTCCATACAATGCCTTGATCGAGGGCTATCCGAAACCCGGCAACGGCGACCGCCACGTGTTGGTACTCGACAAGGATAACTGCTGGCTATACGAGCTTTATCACGGCCGCCGCCAGACCAGCCCAAGCTGGAGCGCCGACTCCACTGCTGTCTGGGACATGACTATCGACGAGCAGCGGCCCTATACCTGGACTTCGGCCGACGCCGCGGGCTTGCCGATCTTTCCGGGACTGGCGCGGTACGACGAGGTCGCCGCCGGCGCGATCAACCATGCGTTGCGTTTCACCGTGCCGGTTACGCGGCAGGCGTTTACGCCTCCCGCTTCGCATTGGGCCTCCTCGAACACCAGCGCCGACGCGCCGCCGATGGGCATGCGGCTGCGGCTGAAGGCCAGTTTCGACATCTCAGGGTTTTCGCCCGCGAACCGGGTGATTTTAACGGCGCTTAAGAAGTACGGGATGATCGTCGCCGACAACGGGAGTGCAATCTATATCAGCGGCACACCGGATCATCGATGGGACAACAGCGACCTGGGCAATCTCAAGACGATCACTGCGTCCAATTTCGAGGTCGTCCTGATGGACCCGGTTTACACCAACTCCGACGTACCGGCCGGCGCGCCGCCCGTGATCGACAGTTTCACCGCGAATCACAAAGCGATCTTGGCTGGACAAACCGTGACGTTGAACTGGGCGACGAGCGACGCAAGCTACAACCTGATCGCGCCAACAATCGGGCCGGTGCGCGGCACCAGCATCACGATCAGGCCGTCGATGACGCGGACGTTCGTCCTGCACTCGACCAATCAGTATGGGCAATCGGTCGCTAGCGTGACCGTCACGGTGCATTGAAGGCCAAGCGCTGGCCTGCCGCTTCGGGGTATTACCGTTTCGCCGTCACGGTCACTCGGCATCCTTGAATACGGCAAAGCTGCTCGGCGTCTCCGGCATGACCGGGAAATGATAACCGCATTGCGGACACGGCTGCGTGAGCACCTGCTGTTCCTTTGCCAGGTCGTAGGGCTTGTCCTGGAACTTGTTGCAGACCGGGCAGATGCGCAGCAGCCGGGTGCTTGCGAGTTCGAAGTTGGTGATGATGTCCTCCATGATCGCGCCGGACTGCGCCGCCCACTCCTTGGCATGCTTGTGATAGGTGTTCATGTGCCAGTCCTGGAGCGCTTCCTTGCTGGTCCAGAGGCTGATCTCGTTGTACCAGCCCGGATCTTCGGGATGGACCCAAAATGTGAGATGCAGGAACCCCGGCATGGTTTTCAGATGATGGCGCACGTCGGCGAAGATGTTCTTGAATTTTTCGTAACCGGCGGCGCTGGAAAAACGCGCCCTCTGCATACTCAGATAAATGGCCATCGCGATCGTTTCCTCCTCCCTGCGTTTGGATTTTTGGTGGGCCGTTGGAGACTCGAACTCCAGACCCGCTGATTA